>CAVOSY010000007.1:0-347862 GCA_963698965.1 uncultured Actinomycetota bacterium | reverse complement strand
CAGGGCCTTGATGAGGTCGTCCGCGTTGTCGGTGGCCGACTTCATCGCTCGTTGGCGCGATGCCAGCTCCGACGCCGCCGACTCGAGCAGCGCGGCGTAGACGCGGGTCGCCAGATAGCGCGGGAGTAGCGCGTCGAAAAGCGTTGTCGCATCTGGCTCGAACGAGTACAGCGTGCGCGGACCCGTCTCTTCCTCGACGTACTCGACCACCATCGGCGCGATGCGGTGCGCGACCGCCGACTGCGACATCATCGACTTGAACTCGGTGGAAACAATGTGCAGCTCGTCGACGCCCAGGATGCCGTCGGGTCCCGGGATCGTCGCCCACGTCGTCCGCCCCGGCAAGGAAGATGTCGACCAGCGTCGAGGCGATCTCCTGAGCATTCTCGTACGTGGGTTGCTCGGAGAATCCGCTCCACGACTCGGTGATCTTCCAGTTGCGGAACCTGTAGTAGTTCAGACGCCTTACGGCCCACCGTGTAGACGATCGGGGTCTTGCCCTCCTGCCGCATCAGGGAGAAGAGCTCCTCCGCGCGACGGAACACATTCGAGTTGTATCCACCACAGAGACCCCGATCGGATGACACCACCAGAATCCCGGCCCGCTTGGGCTCGTCACGCTCAACCAACAACGGATGATCCAGCGCTGCCTCTGCCGCCAGATTGGTCAGCATCGCGGTGATCTCAAGAGCGTACGGGCGCGCCGACTGCAGGCGATTCTGCGCCCTGCCGATACGCGACGTCGCGATCAGCTCCTGGGCCTTGGTGATCTTCTTGATCGACCCGGCGGAGCGGATGCGCCCGCGCAATTCCCGAAGTGTGGCCGCCATCGCTCGCTACTTCTTCTTCGGTGCAGGCTTGCGAACCTTCACCGCTTCCTTGCCGAGATCTCCCTCGTCCAGCGCGTCGACGTGCTCGTCCGGCACGACCGAGCTGCCGTCGGAGGCCGCGAAGCCCTTCTTGAAATGGTTGATCGCCTCGGTGAGCTTGTCGCTGAGTTCATCGCTGAGCTTTTGGGACTCGCGGATCTCCGTGAGGATGCCTTCCTCCGACGCGCGCAGGTGATCGAGGAACTCGGTTTCGAACCGGCTGACGTCCTCGACCGGGACCGAGTCCAGATGTCCTTGGGTACCGAGGAAGATCGAGACGACCTGCTCCTCGACCGCCAACGGCTGGTACTGCGGCTGCTTGAGCAGCTCCACGAGTCGGGCACCGCGCTCCAGCTGCGCCTTCGAGGTGGCGTCCAGGTCCGAGGCGAAGGCCGCGAACGACTCCAGCTCGCGGTACTGCGACAGATCCAGCCGCAGCGAGCCGGCCACCTCCTTCATGGCCTTGATCTGCGCGGCGCCACCCACACGAGACACCGACACGCCGACGTTGATAGCCGGGCGCACACCCTGATTGAACAAGTCGCTCTCCAGGAAGCACTGGCCGTCGGTGATCGAGATGACGTTGGTCGGGATGTAGGCCGAGATGTCGTTGGCCTTGGTCTCGATGATCGGCAGGCCGGTCAGCGATCCGCCGCCCAACTCGTCGGAGAGCTTCGCGCAGCGCTCGAGCAGCCGCGAGTGCAGATAGAACACGTCGCCCGGGTAGGCCTCGCGGCCAGGCGGACGGCGCAGCAGCAGCGAGATCGCACGGTAGGCCTCGGCCTGCTTGCTCAGGTCGTCGAACACGATCAGCACGTGCTTGCCGTCGTACATCCAGTGCTGAGCGATGGCCGAGCCGGTGTACGGCGCAAGCCATTTGAAGCCCGCCGAGTCCGAAGCCGGTGCGGCGACGATGGTTGTGTATTCCATCGCACCGCCCTCTTCGAGCACCCGGGCCACCGCGGCGATGGTCGTGCCCTTCTGCCCGATCGCGACGTAGACGCAGCGAACCTGTTTCTTTTCGTCGCCGGATTCCCAGTTCTGGCGCTGGTTGAGGATGGTGTCCACACAGACCGCGGTCTTACCGGTCTTGCGGTCCCCGATGATCAGCTGGCGCTGGCCGCGACCGATTGGGGTCATTGCATCGATGGCCTTGATGCCGGTCTGCAGCGGCTCGCTCACGCCTTGACGGTTCACCACTGAAGGAGCCTGAATCTCCAGTGCGCGACGGGTTTCCGCCTCGATGTCGCCACGGCCGTCGATCGGCTGGGCCAGCGGGTTGACCACCCGGCCGAGGAACTTGTCGCCGACTGGGACCGACAGCACCTCGCCGGTGCGCTTGACCTGCTGGCCCTCTTCGATCTTCTCGAAGTCACCGAGGATGACCGCGCCGATGCTGTGCTCGTCGAGGTTGAGCGCCACGCCGAGCACTCCGCCCGGGAACTCCAGCAGCTCCTGCGTCATCACCGAGGGCATGCCCTCGACGTGCGCGATACCGTCACCGGCGTCGATGACCGTACCGATCTCCTCGCGCGCGGTGTCGGCGGTGAAACTCGAGACGTAATCCTCGATCGCACCCTGGATGTCGTCAGCGGAGATGGTCAACTCTGCCATGGGTTTTCGTCTTCCTGCTCTTACGGTGTGGGGTCTTGTCGTTCGTCGTCGGTCAGTCAGGCAGCTTCGTCTCGGCGGCCGCCAGTTTCGATGAGAGCGTGCCGTCGATCACCTCGTCGCCGACGGCGATGTTCAGCCCGCCCAGCAGCTCCGGGTTGATGTGCAGCTGCAAGGAAACCGGGTGCCCGTAGATGCGGGTCAATACTTCTGTCAGCCGGGTCCGCTGCGCGTCGCTGAGGTCGGCCGCGGCGCTGACGTGCGCAACCACCTCGCCTCGGCGGGCCACCGCGAGCTCGGCCAGATCGAGCACCGCGTCGTCGGCGCGCTCGCCGCGAAGCAGCTCGACCGTCTGCGAAAGCAGCTGGACCGTCGTGGCATTCACTCCGGAGCCGCTGTCGAGGACATCGCGCAGCAGCTTGACCCGGCCCTCGGCGGGCGCGCTGTAGTCGCTCAGCAGAGTGGCCAGCCCCGGCTGTGTATCCAGGATGCGGCTGAACCGGAAGAGCTGTTCTTCGACGTCGCCGGCCACCTCTTCGCGCTCCGCACGTACCAGTAGCGCCAACCGCGCGACATGTTCGACGGCGTCGACCAGGTTCGCATCGGACGACCAGCGTCCCGACACTGCGGCCTTCAGCACCTCCAGCGACGTGTCGCCGACCTTGCCTTCGAGCAGCGTCTCCAGCAGGCCCACCTTGGGCGTCGGGTCGTCGGCCGGGTCGGCGAGATGACGCGTCAGGACCGACTCGCGCGCCAGCAGCTTGGCGACCGAGGCCAAATCATCGGCCACCGAAGACAACTGGTCGGGTCCGAGGTCAGCCGCCACCTCGTCGAACTTCTCCACCAGGGCCGCCAGCGACTCCCGGCTCGCCGAGCGCAGCCGTGCCGTCGCCCGGTCTCCGATCACCGCTTCCGACGGTGCCATCGCGTCGAGCTCGTCGATGAACCGATCGACGGTGGCCGACTGCGCATCGGGATCCGACACGTGTTCGTTGACCAATGCGCCCGCGCGGCGGACAGACTCGGTACCCAGGTCCTGACGCAGTTGGCGAACCAACTGGGCACGCAGAAGCTGAACCTGCTGGGCACCTTGCACTTTGATCCGCTCAACCTCGGCATCGGCCTGGGCATGCAGCTGCTCGACGAGGCGCTGGGCGTCCACCCGCGCCTCCTCGGTCACCTGCTTGGCCTCGGCCTTGGCCTGCTCGACGGCCTTCTCGTGCGCCTTCTCGGCCTCGGCCAACCGCTTCTTGGCCTCGGCGCTGTCCTCCAACTGCTTGCGCACGGTTTCCTGCTGATTGGCCATCATCCGGCGCACCGGCGGAACGACGTAGCGCCACACGATGAACACGATTAACGCGAAGCCGACGAGCTGACCGATGAAAATCGCCATTGCCTACCGCCCCGAAGCCGATGTGGTCGTGTTGATCTCGACGCCGAGCACCCGGCTCGCCAGGGTTTCAGACAGGTTTTCCACGGACGACCGCAGGTCCGCCTGGATGGATAGGGCTTGCTCCTTTAACTCCGAGTCGGCTTGCTGCAGCGTCGACGCCACTTGCTCGGAAGCCCGGCCCCGCATGTCCTCCAAGACCTTTCGCCCTTCCGCTCGCGCCTCGTCACGAAGTTTCGAGGCTTCGCCGCGCGCCTTGGCCATCTCGGCCTGGTAGTCCTGGTCGGCGGCGGCGAACTGGTCGGCTGCCGCTCGGGTGTCCTCGACAGTGTGCTTCACCATGGCGTCGCGTTCGCGCAGCGCCGTGGAAACAGGCGGCACGACCCACTTGCCGATCACGCCGAGCACGATCAAGAAGATGATCAGCACGACGAAGAAGGTGCCGTTGGGGACGAGGAAGTTGCTGGTGCCGCCACCTTCCTCAGCCGCCAGAAGGACGACGTTCGGGTCAGCCATGGTGGGCATTAGCCAACCGGGGTGGCGAACACGAACAGCGCCATGAACGCCAGGTTGATGAAGTAGGCGGCCTCAACCAGACCGACCGTGATGAAGAACGGTGTGAACAGGCGGCCCTGCGCCTCCGGCTGCCGGGCGATGCCGGCGATCAGCGCGTTACCAGCGATGCCGTCACCGATACCCGCGCCGATTGCGCCGCCGGCCATGATCAGTCCACCGCCGATGAGCGCGCCGGCAGCGATAGTGGGATCCATTCCTTATCCTCCTTGATAACTGGTAGTGGTCCTACCAGGTTGCGGGTCCTGCGTGTTCGGGTCGGCTAATGATGGTCTTCATCGAGCTCCATCGACTGGCTGAAGTACAAGATCGTCAGCAGCGCGAAGATGAACGCCTGGATCGCGCCGACGAACAGGTCGAAGCTCTTCCAGATCGCGTTGGGCAACCACAGGATCCACGGCGGGAACAGCGCGATCAGCGCGACCAGGATGCCGCCGGCGAACATGTTGCCAAAGAGTCGGAGCGACAACGAGATCGGCTTGGCCAGCTCCTCGACGAGGTTGATCGGCGCGAGGAACGCGACGTGGCCCTTGAGCAGCTTCACGGGGTGCCCGATGATGCCGCGGCGCCAGATGCCTGCCGCGTGGTAGCAGATGAACACGAACAGGGCGAGCGCCAGCACGAAGTTGATGTCGCTTGCCGGCGGCTTGAGTAGCTCGTGGGTGGCGCCCGTCCCGTCGGTGTACTGCACCGGCAGCACCGACAGCCAGTTCGCAACAAGAATGAACACGAACAGCGTGACGGCCAGCGGCAATACGAAGGGGGCGATCTTCATGCCGATCGCGGTCTCGATCTGGTCGCGCAGCTGGACCGTGATGGCTTCCCAGAACAGCTGTACGCCGCCGGGCACACCGGTCGATGTGACCTTGGCGCGCAAGAAGAATGCCAGCGCGATCACGATCACCGCGGCGATCGCGGTCGCCAGCACCGTGTCGGTGTTGACGGTCAGCCCGAACCACTTCGCGGTCTCGTGATGACCGACCTCGATCGCGGCTTCGGCGAGGAACGTCTCGGTCATTGCTGTGTGGCCTCCCCTTCGAGTCCGCCTGTGCTCGTCGAGCTCACGGCCCGGATCTTCTTCATCACCGGCAGCGCGGTCGAGATCACCAGCACCACCTGGAACAGGGCCATGCCGAACACCACGCCGAGCCCCTGCGGCCGGAAGATGAACGCGATCGTCAGCCCGATCACCGTCATCACCAACAGGCGGGTGGCGGAGTTCAGCGCCATCTTGCGTTTGAGCGGATGCGCGTCGGCGGTGATGGCTTCCACCGACCGCTGCACCAGCACTGCGTTGAGCAAACCCAGCCCGAGGCCGACGCCGAAGAAGACGCCGACCATCACGTGGCCGAGCAGTCCAGCGGCCAGCGTCGCAAGGCCGGTCAGCACGACACAGACTGCGAACAGGCGCAACGGCCTGAAAGCAACGGACGGAAACACCAACGGCGCGTCTTGCGCTGGCGTCGTCACTGCTTCACCTCAATCCCGCGGTCACGAGTTGCTGTCCCGATGATCCTGTGAGTCGCGCCACGAGCGTATCGGAGGGCGACGGGCTCGCTGGAATCACCCAAGGGGCAGCTCCCTTTGTCGGTCGTTGTTCCGTGCCGATCGGCGATCAACCGTCGGCCCGGAGGCCGGCAACCCGCGAGGTTTTTTCGGGTTCTGCCTGCACCCTAACACATGGTTAAAGGGCAGAAAAGGGGCCTACTACTTTTCGTCGTACATTTCCTCGAAACGGTCGTCGCGGCGGCGCAGAAGCGGGATCAGAGTCACCACGATCGCGACCAGAATCGCGGCCAGCATGACGGCTCCGGTGTAGCGGGGATCGAAGAAGATCGTGCTCGCCGCGCCCAGCGCGATGATGCCGACCCACAGGTAGACGAGCAGCACCACTCGTCGGTGCGAATGACCGATCTGCAGCAACCGATGATGCAGGTGCATCTTGTCCGGCGTCGAGAAGTGCACACCCGCACGTGTCCGGCGAATGACCGCGAGCAGCATGTCGAGCGCCGGCACGAACATCACCGCCACCACCAACAGGAACGGCGACAGCAGAGCGAACACGTCGCGCGCGCCGTAGGCGGTCTGCGAGATCGGGCCTGCCGCGGTGGTGGACGCCGCGGCCAGCATCAGCCCGATCAGCATCGAACCGGAGTCGCCCATGAAGATCTTGGCGGGGTGAAAGTTGTGCGGCAGGAAGCCGAGGCACGCGCCTGCCAGCACGACCGAGATCACCGCGGGCGGATAGAAGAGGACATCGCCGCCGTGGTCACGCAGCAGGCCCACCGAGAAGATGCAGATGGCCGACGCGGTGATCAGACCGAGCCCTGCGGCCAACCCGTCGAGGCCGTCGACGAAGTTCATCGCGTTGACGATCGCCACCGTCAGCGCCAGCGTGAGCAGGATCGACGACACCTGATCCAGCACGATGGTGCCGACACCGCCGATCGGGATGTAGAGCACGCTCCATGCGACGCCCATCGTGACAAGCACACTGGCGGCGGTGATCTGGCCGGCGAACTTCGTCAACGCGTCCAGACCCCAACGGTCGTCGATCAGGCCGATGGCCATGATCAGTCCGCCCGCGACGACGACCGCGGGCATGCCCGACGAATAGACGAAGCCACGAGTGAGCGCTGGCAGTTGCGATGCCAACAAGACCGCCGCCACCACGCCGATGTACATCGCGAGGCCACCCATGCGCGGGATGGGCTGCACGTGCACGTCGCGCTCGCGCGGATACGCGACCGCGCCGAGCCGCCTGGCCAGCACCCGCACCCAGCCGGTCGCGAAGTAGGTGATGATCGCCGCGGTCAACCCGACGAGCGCGAGCTCACGCAGCGGCACACCCGCGCCCCGATCGGACAGCGCGAGCAGTCCGTCGGCCACGTTGCTCACCATTGGCGCAACCGTACTGGAAGAGGTTGAGAGCGTACGGTTCGCGGATGCCGTCGCTGAAGGACAAGACGAGCCTGCCCGACGACGTGCTCGCGGCATTGCCGTCGCGATCGTTGGCGTTCGGGGTGACGCCCGACTACGTGTTTCACATGCTCGGTGTTCGGGTGCGTCCCTGATCAGTCAGTGAGCGACTCGGGTTCCACGCCGAGCACTTTTGCGATGGCCTCCAGCGTGACCGGACCTTGGCGCAGCACGCGCGGATGTGCGCCGGTGAGGTCAACGATCGTCGATGCCGCCTGCTGTTCGGACGGTCCGCCGTCGAGGTACACCTCGACGAGGTCGCCGAGCTGATCGCGCGCGTCATCGACGGTGACGGACGCTGGACGGCCTGAGATGTTGGCACTCGACACGGCCATCGGCCCGACCTCGCGGAGCAATTCGATCGCGACCGGGTGCAGTGGCATGCGGAACATCACCGTGCCGTGCTGCATCGCCGAGATCCCATTGCAGCGACGGGGCCTGGCGCACTACAAGACTCAGCGCCCCTGGCCAGAACGCCTGAATCAGCTCGCGCGCGCTGTGCGGCACCGTGTACACGAGGCCGTCGATCGTGTGCCACGAACCGACCAGGACGGGAACAGGCATATCCCTGCCGCGACCCTTCGCCGAAAGCAGCGCGGAGACGGCGTCATTGTCGAACGCATCCGCACCGATGCCGTAGACGGTGTCGGTGGGCAGCACGACAAGCCGGCCGCCCTTGAGTGCACTGATGGCCGAAGCGATACCGGTCTCTCGCTGCTTCGGGTCATTGCAGTCGAACTGCTCTGTCATGCCTCGACTCCCACTCGCTCCGGTACTTCGGAAGTCACGACGTCAGCCTCTCACGTACCGCGGTGACGAAGCGGGGTCGGCCGGTCAGGTCGTGTCGGGCGGTGACGTCGACGAATCGCCCTGTGCGGGTGAACGCTTCGACGGTCCGCGCCGACGTGGTGTCGTCGTGTTCGACACCGCAGCGCCCGCCGACGCGCAACAGGCGGGCGGCCAGCTCGACAATCCGATCGACGACGGCCATCCCGTCGGGGCCGCCGAACAGCGCGTGCGGCGGATCGTGTTCGGCCACTTCAGGTTCCAGCACCGTACCGTCGGGAATGTACGGCGGGTTGGCGACGACGAGGTCCACCTGGCCGTCGAGTTCCGCGAGCAGCCCTGGCGCGGTGACGTCGGCCTGCATCAATTCGACAGATGTTCCGGCGGTGTTGCGTCGGGCGTAGGCGAGCGCGTCGTCGGAGTCGTCAACCGCGATGACGCGGGCGGCCGGCCAGTTCTTCGAGAGCGCCAGTGCGAGCGCGGCGGAGCCTGTACACAGGTCCACGATGACCGGCCGTTGTGAGAGCGGTTGGGCGACAGCCCATTCCAGCAGCGACTCGGTCTCCGGTCGTGGGATGAACACACCGGGACCGACCTCGACGGTCACCGGGCCGAACGCCGCGGTGCCGGTGAGGTGCTGCAGCGGCACCCGCTTGGCGCGCTGCGCCACGAGCGCGTCGTAGCGTTCACAGAAGTCAGGTGCGATGTCGGCGAAGGCCAGACGACCACGCTCGGTGGCTGCCGCGTGGGCGGCGAGAAGTTCGGCGTCGGCACGTGGCGATCCGACCCCCGCCTCGGCCAGCGCCACCGCGGCGGCGTCAATCGCGTGGTGGAGCCTGGTCATGCCTGCTGCAGCCTGGCCTGCTTGTCGGCGGCGGCCAGCGCGTCGAACAGTGCGTCAAGGTCACCGTCGAGCACCTGATCGAGGTTGTGCGCCTTGAAGTTGATCCGGTGGTCGGCGATCCGGTTCTCCGGGAAGTTGTACGTGCGGATGCGCTCGCTACGGTCGACGGTGCGGATCTGGCTGGCCCGGTCGGCGGAGGCGTCCGCCTGCGCCTGCTCCTCGGCCAGCGCTTGCAGTCGCGCGGCGAGCACCTGGAGGGCGCGGGCCTTGTTCTGCAGTTGGCTGCGTTCGTTCTGGCAGGTGACGACGATGCCCGTGGGCAGGTGGGTAATCCGCACCGCGGAGTCGGTGGTGTTGACGCCCTGGCCGCCCTTGCCCGACGACCGGTAGACGTCGATGCGAAGGTCGGACTCATCGATCTGGACTTCCTCGACCTCTTCGGGTTCGGGATAGACGAGCACGCCCGCCGCCGACGTGTGCACGCGGCCCTGCGACTCGGTGACCGGAACCCGCTGCACACGGTGCACGCCGCCTTCGAACTTCAGCCGCGACCAGACGCCGTCGGCGGCGTCGCCCTTGCTCCTGATCGACAGCGTCGCGTCCTTGTAGCCGCCCAGGTCCGAGAAGGTCTCGTCGAGCACCGCGACGGTCCAGCCGTGACGCTCCGCGTAGCGGATGTACATGCGGGCCAGATCGGCGGCGAACAATGCGGACTCTTCACCGCCCTCCCCCGACTTGACCTCGAGCACGATGTCATCGCCATCGTGCGGGTCTCGCGGGGCGAGAAGGTCGGACAGCTGGGTTTCGAGCTCGTCGACCGTGGATTCGAGCCCAGGGATCTCGGCGGCGAAGGATTCATCGTCGGCGCCGAGTTCGCGCGCGGCCTCCAGGTCGCCACGGGCGGCCTCCAGCTTGCGGTGCGTCGCGACGATCGGTGAGATCCGTGCGAACCGTCGTCCCACCTTGCGGGCAGCGCCGGGATCGGCGTGCAGGTTCGGGTCGGCAAGCCGGCGTTCGAGGTCGGCATGCTCGGCAAGCAACGCGTCAATCTTCGGCGTGGTATCCGTCATGTCGACCTCCTTCCCCGAAACGCAAACCGACGCCCGGCCTGCGCTCGCGCGTCAGATCGGGCGTCGGGAAGCCAGCTATTTGTCGTCGGCCTTATCGGCAGCGGCCTTGCGCTTGCCGTAGCGCTTCTCGAAGCGGGCCACGCGACCGCCGCTGTCGAGGATCTTCTGCTTGCCGGTGTAGAAGGGGTGGCACTGCGAGCAGACCTCGACGTGGATCTGGCCGCTCTTCTTCGTGCTGCGAGTGGTGAAGGTGGCGCCGCAGCCGCAGTGCACCGTCGTCTCGACGTAGTCAGGGTGAATACCCGTTTTCATGGTTTCCTCTTCAATCGTGGGCCCCGGGTCGCCCCTCCCCGAAGTGGAGGTGTCGGCGTGAACCGGAGCCGAGGGGTCGACGGTCCATTATGCCAGCTCAACCGCCACCAGCCTAAACGCGTGCCAGGGGGCGGCTATTCCTGCGGCCGCGGGCCCGCCCTCGGCTTTGTGAACAGATCCGAAAATGTGTCTACGGTGGCACAATGCTCTGGTGACGAGCGGTACCGCCACCAAGAATGTCCGCGATCGGCTGATCGACGCCGCGGAAGTCTGTCTGCGTGACAAGGGCATCCGGTCGACGACGGTTTCCGAGGTCGCCGAGGTCGCCGGGGTATCACGGGGCTGGCTGTACCGGCATTTTCCCGACAAGGTGACACTGCTGGGCGCCGCGATCGTCCGCCTCAACGACGCGTACTGGTCCGAGGCGCACGCGGTGCTCGAACAGGTCGAGGGACTGGACCGCCAGATGGCCGTGGGCATAGCGCGCGCCCGCTCCGCATACGACGATCCCGGGGCGCTGCTGATGAAGCTGCGCATGGATGAGCCCGAGGAGTTCGCGGCGTGCGCGGGTGCGGGCGTGCAGGGGCTGGTGCCCGATCTGGCCGACTTCTGGTCGCGCTATCTCATCGCTGCGCGCGACCGCGGTGAGATCCACGAGGATACGGACATCACCGAAGCATCGGAATGGGTTGCCCGCGTACTGCTTTCGCTTGCCACCGTGCCCGGCGACACACTTGACCCCAGTGACGCCGACGCGGTAGCCGCCTATGTGCGCCGCTACGTCATGCCCGGCCTGCGGACAGACCCCGCCGTGTGAGTTCGGCGCGGTTAGGGACGCTGAGCGTCCGTTAGCGCGCCGAAATCGCTGATTAGTCGGCGTCCATCGAACCCGGCGCGGTCTTGGAGACCTGCACCAGGAACTCGTAGTTGTTCTTGGTCTTGCGCAGCTGGCTCATCAGCAGGTCGATGGCCTGATGCGGGTCGAGACCGCTCAGCACGCGGCGGAGCTTGTGCACGATCGCGAACTCGTCCGGCGAGAGCAGCAGCTCGTCCTTGCGCGTGCCGGACGGGTTGACGTCGACGGCCGGGAACACCCGCCGTTCGGAGATCTTGCGGTCGAGCTTGAGCTCGGCGTTGCCGGTGCCCTTGAACTCCTCGAAGATCACCGTGTCGCCGGTCGAACCGGTCTCCACCATCGCCGTGGCGACGATCGTCAACGAGCCGCCGTCCTCGATGTTGCGGGCTGCGCCGAGGAACCGCTTGGGCGGATAGAGCGCCGTGGAGTCGACACCACCGGACAGGATGCGGCCCGACGCCGGGGACGCGTTGTTGTACGCACGGCCGAGGCGGGTGATCGAGTCGAGCAGCACGACGACGTCCTTGCCCTGTTCAACGAGGCGCTTGGCCCGCTCGATCGCGAGCTCAGCGGCCTGGGTGTGATCGGACGGCGGCCGGTCGAAGGTGGAGGCGATGACCTCACCCTTCACCGAGCGCTGCATGTCGGTGACCTCTTCAGGTCGCTCGTCGACGAGCACCACCATCAGGTGGCATTCCGGGTTGTTCTTGGTGACCCCGTTCGCGATGTCCTGCAGGATCGTGGTCTTACCGGCCTTCGGCGGCGACACGATCAGCGCACGTTGGCCCTTGCCGATCGGCATGATCAGGTCGATCACGCGGGTGGTCAGCTTCTCGCTGGTCGTCTCCAGCCGCAGCCGCTGGTTGGGGTACAGCGGGGTCAGCTTGGTGAAGTCGGGGCGCTTCTTGGCGTCCTCGACGGGACCCCCGTTGACCGTGTCGAGACGAACGAGCGGATTGAACTTCTGCCGCTGATTCGGCTGCTCGCCGTCTTTGGGCACCCGGACCGCGCCAGTGATGGCGTCGCCGCGGCGCAGGCCGTTCTTGCGCACCATGTTCATCGACACGTAGACGTCGTTGGGGCCGGCCAGATAGCCGGAAGTGCGGACGAACGCGTAGTTGTCCAGGACGTCGAGGATGCCCGCGACGGGCTGAACGACGTCGTCCTCACGCAACTCGGTGTCGCGGTCACCACCGCCGCCGTCACCGCCACGCTCGCGGCGCCTGCGGTCACGGAAGCGGCGCCCGCGGCGACCACCGCGGCCCTCGCCGTCCTCATCGCCGCCGCGGTTCTGGTCGCCCTGATCGCCTTGCTGGTCGTCGGGCTTGGTGTCCTGCTTCTGGACCCGCTCACCTTCGGTGTCGGCCTTGTTCTGCTGGTCGGAGTCCTGCTTGTTCTCCTCCGGGGCACTCGGCGTGCCGGCCTGACGGGAGGCGCCGCGACGCTCGCGGCGAGGCGGGGTCTGCCCCTCGGTGGCCTGCTCGGTCGTGCCGGTCTCGCTCGCGGTATCGGCCGCAGGCTTGGCAGTGTCGTCGGTCTCGGTGGCGGTAGCCGCCTTCGGACGGCCATTGGACTCGCCGCGGCGCTCGCGGATGGCGGCAACGAGTTCGCTCTTACGCATTGCGGACGCGCCCTCGACGCCGATCTCCTTGGCCAGCGCACGCAGTTCGGGCAGGACCATGCTCGAGAGAGACGCAGGACGAGCGCCCGACGCGGCATCGGCCGGAGGCGCGGTTTCCGCGGTGGACGTGCCGTTTGTGCCGTCCGCTTCGGCGCGGTCCTGGGAAGTTGAAATATCTGAACTCACGGTTTGGGATTGCGGCAGCTCGACGTTTTCGCCGCTGCCACCAGCCGTGATGAGGTCCGTTTCAGTCACGGATTTCCTTTCTGATCCCCCACTCGTCTAGCCGACGTGGGGGTCCGGGGCATTCAGCTGATGCGCTGAATGCGGAGGTCCCACCATTGCTTCTGCAACGGCGATCGCCGGGATTCGCCTGTGTGCGGCGAACCGTCAGTCCACAAGATTGAGCACCTAAAAGGGAAGTGGTCGTCCTAGTGTCGACGCAGTCAGAGACGCTGCGATTGCTGGACGACAGCGAGGATAACCCGCATCGGAGCCGGAAGCAAGAAACACCGTGATTCGCGTGTTACTCGTGTGGTTCGCACAATTAGCTCCGAACGGCTACGCCGGACGTCCACCTGACGCCCTCACCCACAGCCATCTTGTTGACGGTGAACCCGTTGGCGGCGCCAAACTCCAAGGCCTCTGCGGGCAACTCTGGGTGGGGACTCAGCGCGATGACCGAAGGACCAGCCCCGGAAAGCACCGCCGCAATTCCACAACGCCGCAGTATCCGCAGGTATTCCGCCGACGCCGGCATGGCGGCTGCGCGCTGCGGCTGGTGCAGCACGTCTTCCGTCGCTTCCATCAGCAGATCGGGCCGCTCGGTCAGCGCCAACACGAGCAGTGCCGCGCGGCTGAGGTTGAAGCGGGCGTCGGTGTGGCTCACCTGATCGGGAAGCATCACGCGCGTCTCCGCCGTGGACGACCGCTCCTCGGGAATCGCAGGAAAGAGGTGGATGTCGGGGTGCAGGCGAAGCGCCGCCGCCGCATACCTCGGCAGCACGCCCTCGTGCTCGGTCCAAGACACCACCGCGCCACCCAGGACGGCGGCCGACGCGTTGTCGGGGTGTCCCTCGAACTCGGACGACAGCTGGATCAATTGCGGCTCGCTGAGTGGTGTCGAGCCCGCCTCCGTCACAAGACCGTTCACCACGGCGAGACCGCCGACGACGGCGGCAGCCGACGACCCCAGCCCGCGAGAGTGCGGAATATCATTGCGGCAGCAGACCTTCATGCCGGAAACCGTGACGCCCGCGGCCTGCAGCCCATGTTCGATGGCCCGCACCACCAAGTGCGTCGAATCCAACGGAACCTGGCCGGCGCCTTCGCCTTCGACATCGATCGTGAGGCCGGATTCCGTTGTCTCCACGATGATTTCGTCATACAGGCTCAGCGCCAGGCCGAGACTGTCGAAACCGGGCCCGAGATTGGCGCTCGAGGCCGCCACGACGGCGGTCGCCGTCAGCCCGGCCGGCAGCGTCCGCGTCACCGTCGAAGTCTCCTGGTCCTCACGTGTGCGGCTCAGGCCAGGCCCAGCTCCGCGGCGACGGCCACGGGATCAACCGCCACGGGAGTGACGGCAGGCATGCCCTTGAGCGCGGTGTCGGGATCCTTGAGCCCGTTGCCGGTGACCGTGCACACCACCGTCGACCCCTTCGCCACCCAGCCGTCCTCGATCGACTTCAGCAGGCCGGCGATGCTGGCCGCCGAGGCGGGCTCGACGAAGACGCCCTCGGTCCGCGCCACCAGGTGATACGCGGCGAGGATCTCCTCGTCGGTGGCTGCCAGGAAGCGGCCGTTGGACTCTTGTTGCGCCTCGACCGCGCTAGTCCACGACGCCGGAGAGCCGATCCGGATCGCCGTGGCGATGGTCTCGGGATGGCTCACCGGCTCCCCCAGCACCAGCGGGGCCGCGCCCGCGGCCTGGGTGCCGAGCATCCGGGGAAGGCGGTCGGACAACCCGTCGCGGTGGTACTCGGTGTAGCCCTTCCAGTAAGCGGTGATGTTGCCTGCGTTGCCGACTGGCAGCGCATGCACATCAGGTGCCGTGCCGAGCGCGTCGACGATCTCGAACGCCGCGGTCTTCTGGCCTTCGATACGGAATGGGTTGACGGAGTTGACCAGCGAGACGGTCGGGAAGTCGGCGGTGAGCTTGCGGGCCAATTCCAGGCAGTCGTCGAAGTTTCCGTCGATCTGGATGATCTTCGCACCGTGCATGACGGCCTGCGCAAGCTTGCCCATCGCGATCTTGCCCTGCGGCACCAGCACCGCACACGTGATGCCGGCCCGCGCCGCGTAGGCCGCGGCCGACGCCGACGTGTTGCCCGTCGACGCGCACAGCACCGCCTGCTGCCCACGGGCCACCGCCTCAGTGACGGCCATGGTCATGCCGCGGTCCTTGAAGGAGCCCGTCGGGTTGAGCCCCTCGACCTTGAGATGCACTGTGCACCCGGTGTATTCGGACAGCCGCGGCGCAGGCACCAGCGGGGTTCCGCCCTCGAGCAGCGTGATCGCGGTCCAGCCCTCCTCGACCGGCAGCCGGTCGCGGTAGGCGGCGATCAGCCCTGGCCAGGGCTGGTGAACAGCCTTGGGCAGTGTGCTCATTCGTTGGTTCCTTCCATGCGGAGCACGCTGTTGATGCTCTGCACGACATCGAGGTCTGCCAGCGCGGCCACGGTCTCCGACAGTGCGGCG
This sequence comes from uncultured Actinomycetota bacterium, assembly GCA_963698965.1. Lineage (GTDB taxonomy): Bacteria > Actinomycetota > Actinomycetes > Mycobacteriales > Mycobacteriaceae > Mycobacterium. The sequence continues at coordinate 332,254 of CAVOSY010000007.1, read as the reverse complement.
TCCGTCGCCTGGTGGGTGACGACCACGATCCGGGCGCCGCAGGGCTGGCCGGCCTCGTCGACCATGCCCTCTTGCCGCACCTCGGCGATGCTCACCTCGCGCTTGCCGAATTCGGCTGCGACGGCAGACAACACGCCGGGACGGTCGGTGACGTTCATGTTCACGTAGTAGCGCGTGGGGATGAACCCGATCGGCGAGATCGGCAGCTTGGCGTACTTCGACTCGCGCGGGCCGCGGCCGCCCTGCACCCGGTTGCGGGCGGCCATGACGACATCACCCATCACTGCGGAGGCCGTTGGTGCGCCGCCCGCGCCCTGGCCGTAGAACATCAGCCGGCCCGCCGCTTCGGCTTCCACCACGACGGCGTTGAAAGCGCCGTTGACCGCGGCCAGCGGGTGGGCGAGCGGCACCAGCGCCGGGTAGACCCGCGCCGAAACGCGTTGCTGGCCTTCGTCGGTGGTGAGCCTCTCACAGATGGCCAGCAGTTTGATGGTGCACCCCAGCGCGCGGGCCGAGGCGAAGTCAGCCGTCGTCACCTTGGTGATGCCCTCACGGTAGACGTCGTCGGCAGTCACGCGGGTGTGGAAGGCGATCGAGGCCAGGATCGCCGCCTTGGCCGCGGCGTCGTACCCCTCGACGTCGGCGGTCGGGTCGGCCTCGGCGTAGCCAAGAGCGCTGGCGTCGGCAAGGGCACTGGCGTAATCGGCACCGGTGCTGTCCATCTCCGAGAGGATGTAGTTGGTGGTGCCGTTCACGATGCCGGCGACCCGCAACACCGTGTCGCCCGCCAGCGACTGGGTCAGCGGGCGGATGACGGGGATCGCACCGGCCACGGCCGCCTCGAAATAGAGGTCGACGTGGGCGTGCTCGGCGGCCTGCGCCAACTCCCCTGTGGACACCGCCATCAGCGCCTTGTTGGCGGTGATGACGGATTTGCCCTGCTCCAGCGCACTGAGGATCGCCTTGCGGGCAGGCTCGACCGGACCCATGAGTTCGACGACGATGTCGACGTTGTCGCGGGACACCAGCTCTTCGATGTCGTCGGTGAGCAATTCGACCGGCACGCCGCGGTCGGCTGCCACCCGACGCACCCCGATGCCACGCAACACGAGCGGGGCCCCGATGCGGGCGGTCAGGTCGCGTGCGCTCTCCTCGATGATGCGGACCACTTCGCTGCCGACATTGCCAAGTCCCAATACGGCTACGCCGATGGGCTTTTCGTCACCGTTCACGGTGTTACCTCACTTCCAGACTGAGCAGATCGTCGACCGTCTCCCGGCGCAGAATCTGGCGAGCCTGCCCGTCGCGCACGGCCACCACGGCGGGCCGGCCGATCAGGTTGTAACGGCTCGACATGGAGTAGCAGTACGCGCCCGTTGCGGCAACACCCAGCAGGTCGCCGGGTGTGACGTCGTCGGGCAGCCAGGTGTCCCGCACGACGATATCGCCGCTCTCACAATGCTTTCCGACGACGCGGGACAACATAGCGGGCATTTCGCTTGTACGCGAAAGCAGTCGCACGTCATACTCGGCGCCGTACAGCGACGTGCGGATGTTGTCGCTCATGCCGCCGTCCACACTGACGTATCGGCGGTGCGCGGTGGGGCTGACAGCCACGTCTTTGACGGTGCCGACCTGGTACAGCGTGATGGTGCCGGGGCCGGCGATGGCGCGGCCGGGCTCCACCACGAGCCGCGGCGCCGGCAAGCCGACCGCGGCGGATTCATTGCGGACAATGGCACTGAGCTTGGCGGCCAGGTCGTGTACCGGTGGCGGATCGTCCTGCGGCAGATAGGAGATGCCGAGTCCGCCGCCAAGGTCGACGGTTGCGAGCTGGCTTGTCTTGTCGACGCCGAACTCGGCGACAACGTCGCGCAGCAGGCCGATCACCCGGTGGGCGGCCAGTTCAAAGCCGTCGACATCGAAGATCTGCGATCCGATATGGCTGTGCAGTCCGACGAGGCGCAGGTTGTCCGTCGCGAACACACGCCGTATCGCGGCTATGGCCGCGCCGCTGGCCAGCGACAGCCCGAACTTCTGGTCCTCGTGTGCGGTGGAGATGAACTCGTGGGTGTGCGCCTCCACGCCGACCGTGATCCGAACGAGAACATCCTGGACCACGCCGGCCGCACCGGCGATCTCGTCGAGGCGTTCGATCTCGGTCATCGAGTCGAGCACGACGTGGCCGATTCCGGCCTTGACGGCCGCGGTCAGCTCGTCAACGGATTTGTTGTTGCCATGCAACGTGATCCGCTCGGGCGGGAAGTCGGCGTGCAGCGCGACGGCCAGTTCGCCGCCACTGGCGACGTCAAGCGACAAGCGTTCCGCGTTGACCCAGCGCGCCACCTCGGTGCACAGGAACGCCTTGGCGGCGTAATGCACGTTGTCGCCTCCGCCGAACGCGGTGGCGATCGCGCGGCAGCGCGAGCGGAAGTCGTCCTCGTCGATCACGAAAACGGGAGTGCCGAACTCGGCCGCGATGTCGGTGACGGGTACCCCGGCGATCGATACCACTCCGTCGTCACCGCGAACAGTGTTGCGCGGCCACACGTTCGGGGCGAGCTTGAGCACGTCGGCAGGAGACTGCGGCCGGGGCGGGGCCCCGGCGTGGTGGATCTCCTCAGCATGCCTGGGCCCGGCGGGGTGAGCGATCACATCCGCTCCGGAGCGGTTACGCCGAGGATGGCAAGGCCGTTGGCGATCACCTGGCGAGTGCCCTGGCACAGCGCCAACCGCGCGGCATGCAGATCGGTGGGGGCCTCATCGCCCTGCGGCAGCACCCGGCACGAGTCGTAGAACCGGTGATAGTCGCCGGCCAGATCCTCGAGATAGCGGGAGACGCGGTGCGGTTCCCGCAGGTCCGCAGCAGTTTTCAGCACGCGCGGGAACTCGCCCAGATTGCGGATCAGGGTTCCTTCTTTCTCGTGCGTGAGCAGTTCGAGGTGCTCGGTGCTGGGTGCGAGGCCCAGCTCGGCGGCATTGCGGGCCAGCGCCGCCAGCCGGGCATGCGCGTATTGCACGTAGTAGACCGGGTTTTCGTTGGACGCCGACGACCACAACTCCAGATCGATGTCGATCGGGGTGTCGACCGAGGACCGGATCAGCGAGTAACGGGCGGCGTCGACGCCGATGGCCTCGACGAGGTCGTCGAGGGTGATGACCGTGCCCGCGCGCTTGCTCATCCGGACCGGCTGGCCGTCGCGGACCAGGTTGACCATCTGGCCGATGAGCACCTCGACCGTCGCGGGATCTTCACCGAGCGCGGCGGCGATGGCTTTGAGCCGCGCGATGTAGCCGTGATGGTCGGCGCCGAGCATGTAGATGCACAGATCGAAACCACGCTCGCGCTTGTCCAGGTAGTAGGCGATGTCAGCGGCCACATATGCTGGGGCGCCGTCACTCTTGATGACGACGCGGTCCTTGTCGTCGCCAAAGTCGGTGGTGCGCAGCCAAACTGCGTCGTCCTTTTCGTAGATGCTGCCGGCTTCGCGTAGCTTGGCGATGGCTTGGTCAACCCGACCGGAGGTGTGCATCGAGTCTTCGTGGGTGTAGACGTCGAAGTCGGTGCCGAAGTCGTGCAGCGACTGCTTGATGTCGGTGAACATCAGGTCGACGCCGATCGCGCGGAACGTCTCGCGCATCTCGGCATCGGGCAGGCTGAGCGCGTCGGGTTCCTTCGCGAGAACCTGGGCGGCGATCTCTTTGATGTAGTCGCCCGCGTAGCCGTCCTCCGGGGCGGGTTCGCCCTTGGCCGCGGCGATGAGGGAGTTGGTGAACCGGTCGATCTGGGCGCCGTGGTCGTTGAAGTAGTACTCACGCACGACCCGGGCGCCCTGGGTGGACAGCAGCCTGCCGAGCGCGTCGCCGACGGCCGCCCAGCGGGTGCCGCCGATGTGGATGGGCCCGGTCGGGTTGGCGGAGACGAACTCGAGGTTGATGTTCTGGCCCTTGAGCGCCTCAGAGTCGCCGTAGTTGGGGCCTGCGGCGAGGATGTTGTTGACGATGACGCCCTGTGCTGCGACATCGATGCGCAGGTTGACGAAGCCGGGACCTGCGACGTCGGCGGCCGCGATGCCGTCCTGTTCGGCCAGCGCCGCCGCCAGCCAGCCGGCTAGCTCACGCGGGTTGGCACCGACCTTCTTGCCGAGCTGAAGCGCCAGGTTGGTGGCGTAGTCACCGTGTTCGGGGTTGCGGGGACGCTCGACGGTGACAGTCGCCGGCAACGCTGAGGTGTCGAGACCATGGTCGGCCAGCACCGCGGCGGCGGTGGTCTTGAGCAGGTCGGCCAGGTCGGCGGGTGTCACGGCTGTTCATCCTATGGTCTGGGGTGGTCAGGCCCCGAATCCGTTTCCGGTCGCCTGGATGCGTTAGGCTGTCGGAGCCCATCGGCGCAATCTTTCTATCGTGCGCCCCCGTAGCTCAGGGGATAGAGCGTCTGCCTCCGGAGCAGAAGGCCGCAGGTTCGAATCCTGTCGGGGGCACCAGAGTTTTAGCAGTTCAGAGGCGGTTTTCTTAACCCGTCGGATAGGTCCTGTGCCATCCGTGTGCCATCTCGAACCGCCTGTGGACCGATACCCGAAGGATGGTCACAGACCAGTGGGTGCTCTCGTCAGGAGCCGCCACCGCTGAACACCTTGTACTGTGGTTGCGGGACTCCCGTCGTCGGGAGGGAACGCCTGAGCCGAAGGGGACCACTACGCTCAGGCGGGCCGTAACACTCCGGTTCACCCGGTACGCGTGGTCAGCGGACCCGGTTCATTCTCTGTGCATCGGAGAGAACCGTGTCCGAATGGGCAATCTGCTTTATCGCTTTATGCATTACCGTCGTCCTTCTCGCAGCGTTGGGTACTGCGAGCAGCATCGCGTACCTTCGGTGGGGACGGTGGCTGGCTGGCCGTCATGGACTCTCGGGGCTGGCCAAAGGCCGCCGGTTCATGGACGCCTGCCCCGACCCGTTGTCGTTTCTGGGGAGGTTGCACGTCGACTGGCGTTATCTGCTTGGCGATCGCGGCGACTAAGGACCTTCCCCAGCTCGTCGCGGATTTTGTGGGACAACTGCGCCGGGTAGCACTGCACCCACTCGCCCTCGACGACCACGACCAGGTCGGCGAGGCGACTCCCATGCCAGGCGATCTGCTGCGGACGCTGATGTCGGTGGACTCGACGGCAGCGTGACCGTCACACCGCGACGCGGAGTCGCTGCCGATGATTTTCAGCGGCGTCGATGATCTTGGAAACCGTCTTGTGGTGGATGCCCATATCCGATGCAATGCGGTTCAGCGCCGTTCCGTCAGCGTGTGCCGAGAGGGTTGATGCGACCACTGCGGCGGGCTTCGTGGTCGCGCCCGCATCCACCAGAGCCTGTGCGAGTGCGGCGTAATCCACCCCGGCATCCGCATGCTGATCTGGTGCGGATCGCCCGCAGTGCGGGGTCCACAGGTGCGGATTCCGCACTCGGTGCGACCTGATCCGCACGCACTGAGTGCGGTCTCAAGGTCCGGAAACAGGTGCGGGCGTGGTAGGTGCACTGAGTTTGACCTGTGCGGATGCAGGGGCAGCCGCAGTCCGGGTACGCCGTGCCGGTTTGTCCCCGAGCGCGACCAGCATCATGGTGCTGACAGCCACTGCCGCGTCAATGATCGCGGGGAAAATCCATGCTGTTGCGGAGCTGTATCCGATGGCTCCAATTAGATCGCGCAGCGCCAGAAAGCTCACGGCGAATGCGTCTACGCCGATCGCGGCGACAGCGGTGACCGCTCAGCAATAAACCCGGCCGGACGCTCCGCCCCGGACGGCGAGGGCGATGCCGTGCGCGGCGGCCAGGAGAGCGATCGGAGGCACTGCAGCGGCACCGATCTGGATGACGATGCGTGGGATGTAGGGCAGCAGGGCATGCGTGATGTTGCCGATGAGGCTGACCGTGGTCGCGCCGATCAGGAAGCCCCAGAAGAACCGGACGGCTCGGCGGCGGTTCCGCGCAGCAATCTCGGTGTGCGTCAGGTTGGTCGCTGTCATTGTTCCCGCCTCCCTTCCGTCAACGCCTGCGTGATCGTCCGCCCGTTGACTCGCACGACGAGTGCAGCGTCCGCGCCGAGGGCCGTGACGTACGCACTCAGAGTGCTGACCAACATGTCGCCCTGCCGCTCAAACCTGCTGATCTGCCCCTGTGTAGTGGCCAGCGATTCAGCCAGCTGCGCCTGGGTCTGCCCCGCGGCGCGGCGCAGTTCGGCGAGATCAATCATGACGTGATACTACTTTGATGCTATATAGCATTCAAGCTATATCTGGCGATGTCGAACGGATAGGTGCCTGGAGTGTTTATGTAGACCGAGATCGGATACGGCTGGGTGCTCTACAACCACGAGGACCGTCGTGTCGACCGGGGTTTTGGCCACTCTTAGTCATCAGCTCGGAGCGCGCGGAACGTTGGCTCCGGGGCAGATAAGTCCAGTTCAGAGCCCTGCACCTCGACACCCCGCTAGACCTGTGCGAATATCACACACATGGACCACGTGACGCTTGGACGCCGAGTCGCCCAGGCACGCGATGACGCGGGGATGTCCCAGGGAAAACTCGGAGAGCTGGTGGGCCTCGACCGCACAGCCATCAATCGTGCGGAGAAAGGCGAACGCAAGCTCACCATGACCGAGATGGTCGCCATCGCCGAACTGCTGGGCCGACCACTGGGCTACTTCGTCAACGATCCCGTACCAGCAGTGGTGAGCCGCCGGTCAGACGTGGCATTGCCTCATGACACCACACGGGCTTTGGACATAGACATCGAGCTGTTCGCCTCCGATGCGCTCATGCTGCTGGAGATGAAGCTCATCAAACCGATGAAGCGTGAGCCTGATGCGCGAGTACCCCAGAGCCACCATGAAGCCGAACACCTAGCGGGCGGCATCCGCGAGCGCATCGGAATCGGCGACGACCCGGTACTTAGCCTGGGACGCAGCTGCGAACAGCTTGGTCTCTATACCTATGCCGCGCAGCTCGGGGAAAATGGCCCGGACGGCGGTTGCGTGGAAGTGAGCGGTGATCAGGAGAGCATCGCGGTCGCCGTAATAAACGGCGATAGGGATTCGGGAAGGCGTCGGATGACGCTCGCCCATGAGCTGGGCCATTGGTTGTGCGGGGACGCCTACGACATGGCAGCGGGCGAGGACAGCGAGAAGATGATCAACTCGTTCGCCATCCACTTCCTCGCTCCCCGTTCCGGGGTGGCGCGGGTGTGGAACCAACATCAGGAATGGGACAACTGGGATCGTGCACTCGCCGTAGGAGCGACCTACCGGCTGAGCTGGTCGGCAACAATCCTGCAGCTGAGAAATCTTCTACTCATCACCCAGGACGAGTTCCGCGTGTTCAGCGAACATGAGCCGCGCGGAGGCGATTTCATACGCCTAGAGCTGTCCTGGGAGAAGGAACCCAAGAGCCCCCACCTATCGCCCGGTTTCGCAGCGGCATGCGTCGAGGGCTACAAGACCGGGCGGCTGACGGCTGCCCGCACTATCGAACTGCTGCGCGGCACCATGACACGAGACGACCTCCCGGAACGGCCAGCCCGTTCCCTAGACGACATGCGAAGGTCATTCGCGGGACACGGTGACTGAGCCCGCTCAGTGGGTGATGGACACCAGTGCGTACACCCACCTCTGTCGCTCAGGGCACGCCTGCATCATTGAAAAGCTCGCTCCCGGCGGGGTAATCCTGATTCCGCGCGAGGTCGATGTCGAAATCAAGAACGGCGGGGACAGGCACTCAGACATCCCCGCAGTGTCCGCCGTCTGCTGGGCGAAGATCGCCGTTCTGACCGACGACGAGCAGTGGACCGCGATGCAAGTCAAAGCTGCGCTGGGTGGCGGGATGACGCAACACTTCGGCGAGAGTGCGGTAATCGCGTGTGCCCACCATCGCGGCCTGATTGCCGTCCTGGACGACCGTGCCGCTGTCGAACAGGCGGATCGGCTAGAAGTCAGATCCATCGACACGATGTGGATCGTGATGGCGGCGTACAAGTCGCTCTACGGCAGGGACAGGGACCGTGTGATCGCTGTCGTGGTTGAGCGCCGTTACGGAAACGCGATGACCGCTTCTTGAAGGCTCCGCCAGCTGGTTGGATCACTGCTGTGGGGCGTGGCGCTCGACGGGTTCCGGCCAGACCGTTGGGACATCGCGGGCGCGCTTATCTGTCTCACCGGAGTCGCCGTCATCATGTATGTGCCACGCGGCGCGTGACGCCAGGTTGGCCGATCACCGCTTGAACGTCACCCCCACAGGGGATCGGCGGCCACCAACGGGGGCTACCGCCGATCCTCACGAACGGTCGGTGAACTCGCTCCGTCGAGGTGTCACTGTGTCGCGGTGAGGGTGAATTGGCGTGCGTGGAAGTCGAAATGCCGTCCGGGGTAGCGGTACACGTCTTCCAACGTCATGTAGTCCGCGAAAAAGGGGTCCCATCGGGTCGGGAAATGCATGCCACGGCATAGGGCGGCGTCGCTTTCACGGGCAAGTTTGTTTTGCACCGCCGCGATCACGCGATCCATCTTCGCGCCCATTCGGCGGCGGTTGTACACCACGGCTGCTGCGCACGACCCGTAATAGTTGATGAGATCGAACGGTCGTGTTGCGGCGTTGAGAAGCCGGGCGAAGCCGTGGCTGACTGAATCAGGCAGCCGACTGAAGACCTTGACCAGAATCAGCAGCCGCTGCACGATCATGTAGCCAAAAACCATGTGGAACAACAACTGTTCATCGGTCCAGCGCGTCCCGCGCGTCGGCTTGGCCCATACATCGTGACGCTCCGCCTCTGCGAGCAGCCGATGGAACTCGATGCGGGCGCGCTCCAGATCGGCGGCGATGTCCGCGCGGTCAACCGCGCTGTCATCGGCGGTCACTCTGGGTCCACGTTGGCAAGGGCGGTGATCAATTGCTCGACGCTCGGTGAACCGGAAACGCCTTCAGGGCTCGAATAGAGCCGACAGGACAGGCCCACCGGGCTGTGAGAGTGCGCGAACGGATCGGCTCCGTTGATGAGGATCGTCGGCGACCCGGTGAACCCTAGTTCCGCGGCCTCCGCGTCAGTTCGAACCGCTCGGAGCCGGACATCGATGTCGCCCCAACCGACGGCGTCGAGGGCCACCCCCAGCCGTTGGCGCGTGAAGCGCAGGTTGTGGCAGCCCTCGACAAACCGCACCTCGACGTCCATGCCTCGATGATGCGCCTGTCAGGCGGACCGCCGAACCATGGCCGCGCGGCAGTGCAGTCCTTTAGCAGCAGGACACAGACGCGGCGGTCTGTTGGCCAGACTCAGCGACTGCCGTCGAACCACCGCAGCAGACGCCGTCGTCGGCCTTGTCTTCGTCGAGATGCTGCGGGCTGGTGCCGAAGGTCTCCGAGTCAGCAAGAACGGTGTAGACCTCCCACTTCTCCCCTGCGGGGCCGGTCACCCAGACCTTGTCCTGGAGGGCGAAGCAACAGGTCGTGCCGATCTCCTCGTCGGTGAACAGGCCCTCGCCGGTGAGCCGGGCAATCTCGGCATGCACCACCTCACTGGACTCGACCTCGACGCCGAGGTGGTTGATGGTGCCGCCCTTGCCGGGGTTCTCGATCAGCACCAGCTTGAGCGGTGGCTCGGCGACGGCGAAGTTGGCGTAGCCCTCCTTCACCTTGGCCGGTGCGGTGTTGAACAGTTTGGAGTAGAAGGTGATCGCCTCGTCGAGGTCATCGACGTTGAGGGCGAGTTGAACGCGGGACATGATGTTTCCTCCGTACCTGTGAGACATATATCGAACTAGGCGTCGATGCCCAGCATGCCACCTTTTTGATATATGTCAAGACCCGTGGCAGTATCGAATCATGCCCAAGACGCTGCCGATGATCGACATGTCCGCCCCGGTGTGCTGTGCACCCGTGGCAGCCGGTCCGATCAGTGATGACGACGCCCTGCATATTGCGCTGCGGCTCAAGGCGCTCGCCGATCCGGCCCGCGTGAAGATCATGTCGTATCTGTTCAGCTCCTCGACCGGGGAGGAAAACAGCGGTGACCTCGCCGCCGCCCTGGGACTCACCGAGTCGACCGTGAGCCACCACCTGACCCAGCTCCGGCGGGCCGGACTGGTCGAGTCCGAACGCCGAGGCATGAACGTCTACCACCGACCGCATCGCGATGCAGTCGAAGCACTCTGTGCGGTCCTGGACCCCAACTGCTGCACCTAGCGCTGAAGCTTCGAGACCGGGAGTCGAGAAACTCATATCTGCTCTATTTCAAGACGGGGTTTCGCTTTCCGGGTCGCCCGCTGTCATGGCATCGCCTCGGCCCACTTCATGTGCCCCTCGAAGCCCAGTGATGTGGCCATGTCGCGATAGCGGTCCCGATAGTCGCGGTAGGCCTCGTCGTCGCCGCGTGCCTGTGCGAGCAGCGCACGCATTCGAAGCAGCCAGATGTCGCGTGTCACCAGACGCTCCTCGGCTGGCGCGACCGCTAGCCGCTCAATCGCGGCCTCGGCTTCGGCAACGTCAGCGTCGGCTCCGCGTTCGAGCAGTGTCTCCACCAGAACACCCGTCGCTGGAATGCCCCACCCCAGCAGATGTCCGTCGCGGAACAGATGGTCGGCGGCGGTGCGCATGAGCGATATGGCCTCATCGCGATCTCCACGCCGAGCCCGCTCACGAGCCAAGTACACGTCGAGGATCGGTCGATAGCCCAGGTTGTAGCCTCGGCGCAGGTACATTTCGCTGACCTCGGCCAGCAGCTCGTGTCCGTGATCGCGATCCGCATCCGTTGGGCGGTGCACCAGTGCAAGGCCCAGCGTCATCCGGCGATGCCCAACACGTGGTCATCACCGGATCGGTCGGCACCCTGTAGGGCATCCTCGATCTCGCGCATCGCGGAATCGTGGGGCCTCAGCACGCCACACGGTATTCCGATGCCGTAGACCCAGTGAACGACCCCGGCGTACGACAAGGGGTCGGTGCTGCGGGCCATCGCCAGGCCGCGCCGCTGGTCGTCGCGCCATCCCGGACCACCCCGGGACAAACGGGCAGTGGCCCGCTCCGCAAAAGCGAACGCTAACGGAGAACCGATGATGAAGTTGCCTTTAGAGGGATCACCCTCGGCCAGGTCGATGACCCTTTGCGACCACCGCAGCACGTCATTGGACTCGGCGCTCCCAAGCTTGGCGGAGACCAGCGGCTCTGACAGCCCCACAATCAAGGTCGCATCGCCGACCGCCTCGGCGAGTTCCCAAGCTTCCGATGCCAGCTGCGAGCCCTCGCGCATCCGGCCCTGATATAGGTGATCCATCACCAGCCCGGCCATGGCGATGGCCAGCGACGCCTTGTCCCCGGCGGCGGTGCACAACTCACGTAATTCATCAAAGCGGTCACCCGCAACATGTTCATGGACTCGAAAGGCGGTCCCGCACAACATGGTGCGCGGCGCAATTCGCGTAGCCGCCCGGTTGGGGTCCTCGGCGGGCAACGCGTCGGCGATCTTTGCCGCACGCTCCCAGCTCAGTCGCGCCGCCGCGATGTCGCGGTTGGTCGCCCAGGCGGCGGCCCGCATGTGCCAGCCGTAGGCGGCGTCTCCATCACCGGCGGCCTCCAGATGTTCGGCGATCAGCGCAGCATTTTCATCCCCCGAGGCCGGGGTCCGGGCTTCGATGGCGGCGGCCAGCCGCCGGTGTAGCTCGGCGCGATCCGATTTGAGCTGTGCTTCGTAGGCCACGGTGCGGATTAGCGGATGGTGGAACACATACGCGGGATTCCTGGTGAACGTGATCTGATCGATCAACTCGCCGCCGATAAGATCGTCGAGGACAGGGCCAATGCCCAGCGTTTCTAACAGGTCGCGGCTGAACTTCGAGCCGATGACCGCTGCTGCACTCAAGGTCCGCTTGGCTGCCGGGTCAAGGCGGTCGATGCGGGCGGCAATCGTTGCTTGCACGGTGGCGGGCACGCTGACCTCGGCAGCGTCGACCGTCGCAACGTATGCACCACGCTGCCCGCGAAGCACACCGCGCTCGGCCAAATCCCGCACCATTTCCTCGGCGAAAAACGGATTACCGGCAGCCCTTTCGGCGATCATCTGACCCAGCCCGCCCACGGAGGGGTCCGACCCGAGCAGCTGCGAGACCAGTGTTGCGGTCTCCGGATCAGTAAGCGGGGCCAGGGCGATGCTCTGAGCACCGGGCACCCGGCTCAACGCGCCGGTGTATTCGGGGCGGTATGTGATCAGCACCAGAGAGTGGGTCTGCGGGACCACCGTTACTAAGTCGGCCAGCATGGATTCACTGACCTCGTCGATCCAGTGGGCGTCCTCGATGACATAGATCACCGGGGCTTTTCGGGCCACCGAGGCAGTGTTGACCAACCGGTCAACCGCCGACGTCGGGCATCCGGATCGATCCTGGGCAGCGCCACCTCAGGGTCGGCGATGCCCAGCAAGTCCTCAAACAGCAGCAAGTCCTCCGGGTCGGCGTCGAGGGCTTGAGCCCGCACCTGTGCACGAGCGGGCGCATCGCCGAGGCCGCGCACGCCGGTGGCGGCGCGCAGCAGCCGCGCCACCGCGTAGAAGGGGATGTCGCTGGTGTGCGATTGGCAGTAGCCGGTGAACACGTCGACACCCCGGGCCGCTGCCATCGCGGCGACCTCCCGTGCCAGGCGGCTCTTGCCGATGCCGGGCGAGCCCACCACGGTGACGACCGCGCCGTGGCCATCGATGGCGCGCTCCAGCAGGGCCTCGATAGCAGCCATTTCCCAGCGCCGACCCACCAGAGTCGACTCAGCACTTGCAACACGACGATTTCGTTCGGGCACGCTCAGTAACCGCTGAGCGGCGACCGGTTGATCGCTGCCTTTGATGTGGGCCATCTCCGGCTCGCTAAGGACCGCACTGTGTTCGACCAGTCGTGCGGTGGACGCGCTGAGCATCACCCCACCCGGCGGGGCGACAGACTCCATCCGCTGAGCCATGCCCACCTGCTCACCCACGGCGGTGTCGAAAGAGCCAGAACCGATCTCCCCAGCGATCACCTGGCCGGAGTTCAGGCCCACCCGCAGCCACAGGTCCACACCGTCGCGATCGTGGACCTCGACGGCAAGCCGCTTCGCCTGCTCCTGAACGCCTAAGGCCGCAAGGCAGGCGCGAACAGCGTGGTCCTCCAGCGTGATTGGTGCGCCGAACACCGCCATGATGCCGTCGCCCGTGAACTGGCTCAGCGTGCCGCCATAACGCTTCACCACCGCTGTGGAACGGTCCAGCAGTTCGGCCATGATCTCGCGCAGCCGCTCCGCACCGACCGCCGCTGCGATGTCCATCGAATGGACCACATCGGCGAACAACACCGTCACCTGCTTGTACTCCGCCGACTGGGTGGCCTGGATGAGTTGGGTACCGCACTCGCTACAGAACTTGGCCGTCGGGCCTGACTGCGCGCCACAGGAACCACAGACCAGCCCCAGCGCGGTCAGTCCACCATCCCCCTGGTGTCCACATCAGTATCGTTTCACTGCTGCTCGGTGATGTCCGTCATATCGCCGTGCCATCTCATGCTCAGGCACCCCTCGTGCAGGGACTTCGGGGCCAATGTGGACTGTGGATTTGTCGCCCTGCCCGTCTAAGTTTCTACGGCACAGCTTGGACGTAAAGGAACACAGATGTCCGACCCGTATCCGTTCCGCACCCAGATCGAGCAGATCCTGCGCAAGAACCCGCGCAGCCATTTCGCCAAACGGTTTCTCGGCATGCAGAGAGGTCTGACCGACGCAGAGATGGCTGAGGAGGCCGTGCGAGCCGGGGAGGGCGTGCAGCTCGAAAGGATCGCCTACGTGCGGGAGACCGTGCGCATGACGCTCGACGGTCAGTTGGCCGACCGCACGACACGGGCCCAGTCGCAGTTCGACCCGAGACGGCTGGCCAATGGGACACTGGGTGTGGCACGACGTCTGCCTCGGAAGCGTCTGGGCCAACGCGGTTGGCGGGAACGGTACTGCGTCGACATGCGCGCGAGGATGTTGTTCGGGCCCGAAGACTACGTCGACATCGACCGCGTCAACCCCGGACGTAGGAGGGGTTCTACCTTTTGTATTTCTCGTTGAACGGCGAGCACAACGTTTGACGGTTTTTCCGCTCGGCATCAGGGACCAGGGAAAGATGGATCGGGTGGGAGTCACCGTTGCCGTCACCGGACCGACCGGCGAAATCGGAATCTCCGCCGTGACGGCGCTGGAGCAGAACCCGGCGGTAGACCGGATCGTCGGGATGGCACGCCGCCGTTTCGACCCATCCGCGCTCGGGGGGACCAAGACCACGTATCAGCAGGGCGACATCTTGGACCGGCAGGCGGTCGACGAACTGGTCGCAGACGCCGATGTGGTGATCCATCTCGCGTTCATCATCATGGGGTCGCGTGCGGAAAGCGCGCGGGTCAACCTGGCCGGTAGCCGCAACGTGTTCGAGGCGACGGTGGCCGCCGAGCGGCCCAGGCGGTTGGTGTACACGTCGTCGGTGGCGGCCTACGGCTACCACTCCGACAACCCGGTCCCGCTCACCGAGGACGTCCCGCCCCGCGGGTCGCCGGAACACTACTACTCCGAGCAGAAAGCCGCGTGCGAGGCGGAGCTGGCCGAGATCACCACGGGATCGTCGCTGGAGGTGTTCATCCTTCGCCCGTGCATCGTCGCGGGGCCCAAGGCACCCATGCTGGCGGACGTGATGCCGTGGCGGCATCTGCCGGGGGCTATGCAGTCGGCCGCCCGGGCGCTTCCCCTGCTCAAGATGCCCGTCCCCGACCCGGGATGTCCGCTGCAGCTGGTGCACCATGACGACGTCGCCGCCGCGATCGCGTTGGCCGCGACCACCGACGCTCCGCCGGGCGCGTACAACATCGCGGGCGACGGCGAGGTCAGCATCTCGGACATCGTCACGGCGTTTGGCGGGCGCCCGGTGCGGGTTCCAGCCGTCGCCGCGACCGCCGCGTCGGCGGTCATCGCGCACGTGCCGTTCAGTCCGTCCGCCCTGGAGTGGCTGCACGTCGCGCGGGCGTCGGTCGTGATGGACACCAGCAAGGCGAAGTCGCAGTTGGGCTGGAAGCCGAAGTACACGTCGGTGGAAACGCTGCAGGCCCTCGCGGAGGCTGTCTAAAGCGCCGCGGTGTTTCGTTCGGTTCGCCGGTCGGTGTGACGACGCCGGACTACGCGGCGTGCTGCAATCGCAATGCATGACCTGGCCGGGTCACGTCCAGGTATCGATCCGCACCACCCAGGTGGTGTTCCGTCGAGGGCGGTTTCACAATCAGCGCTCAAGCGGTTGACTCCGCGGACGCGGCGAAGAGCCGACCCCATTCGCGGCGTGCCGCAGTTCGGGCGGAACAGCTGGGACAGCGGGTGTGGCCAGACCCAGCTGGCTCGGTGCAGCTGTGCTCAGCGCAGTTGCGTGGGATCCAGGTCGATGCCGCCCGGCGAGAGCTTGGTGGTCTCTTAGGCTGGTGTGTCTTGCGCGGCACTGGCCGCCTCCTTGAGCTGGTTGTTTAGCTGATCTACCGCGCCAACGAGAGCGGTGGCCAGGTCGGTGGCCTCTCTGGCGCTCAGGGTGAACGTCAGCCCGGGACCGACCTGCAGGCGCACCGGCCGGATGTTGGGCAGGTCGGTGGTCAGTCGAACGGTGGCAGTGGTGTTGCGTCCCTGGAGTCTCATGAACGGGATCCTGTCGACAGCGTGTCCCAGACGGCTTCTGCTGGCCGTTTGGGTCCAAGTGCACGGGTAGAGTGGGTGTTCGCGGCTCTGCGGGCTGCTAGGGGCCTTTAACGGGCCTACTCGCAGGAGCCACCTCGGGCACGGGCCCCGCCCAGATCGATCTGGATCCTGGCCTCATGGGTGAAGATGGGCGCGCCGAGCCTTGGCCAACGCCTGGGTCCGTACGGACGACTACCGGACAGCACGGAACTGTCGGGACGACGGCGGGCGGACAGGCCCGCGCGGTGCGGGCGGCCAGGGACGGTGGGATGGACCACAGCCGGGACCACAGGCGCGCGCGCCACGCGCGCGGATGGACGGCTGGCCCGCTTCGCGGCGGAGCCAGGAGCGGCAGCCGATGGAGGGCAGGAGACTGCGCGCCCGGTGGGCGCGGGCCAGGGATTGCCAGGGGTCGCCGGGGGGCAGGGTGTGGGTAGGTCTCTGGAGGCCACCAGGAAGTCGTCAAAAGCTCGGGAACGCCCTCTATAAAAATCGGTTCCGAAGGCGTTCCATAGGGCGTTCCCCCCTAATCCGAAAATGGCGGTGAGCTGACTCGGTACTGGTTTGGTCAGGCTGCTGGGGTGAGGGTGACGGTGTAGCCGAGGGCTTCGAGTTGGCGGATGTGGTTGCGTTTCTTGACCTCTGGGTTTGTGTGTTTGGTGAAGTGATCGGCACCGAGGTCGGTGAAGTGGGTGTCCTCGTCGGCGAGTAGGTGCCAGGCGATGACCAGGATGGAGCGACCGACGGCGACGACGGCGCGTTTCTTGCCTCGCCGTCGGGCGATGCGCCGGTAGCGTTCGCCCAGGAAGGTGTCGGTCCTGCTGGCCACCACGGCGGCCTCGCCCAGGACCCGGGCCAGGTAGCGGTTACCGTGCCCGGTCGATCCGTTGCCCTTGGTCTTACCCGCCGAGGAGTTGATCCCCGGTGAGAACTTCGCCCACGAACACAGGTGCCCTGCGGTGGGGAAGCGCGCCATGTCTGCGCCGATCTCGGCGAGGATGACCGCGGCGGCGACCGGCCCGATGCCGGGGATCGCATCCAGGCGTGCCGCCGCCGAGGCGAAAGGGGCCAGATACGCCTCGATCTGGGCGTCGACGGCGGCGATGTCGGCGTCGATACCGTCGATACGGTGCAGCATCCGCGTGAGTAGGAAGGCGTGGTGGGCGTCGAAGTGGCCGTTGAACGCATCCTCGAGCCGGCTGATCTTGGTCCGCATCCGAGACCGCGCCAGCTGGGCCAATACCTTCGGATCACGTTCGCCGGCGATCAACGCGGCCATCATCGCCCGCCCGGACACTCCGAAGATGTCGGAGGCCACCACCGAGAGCTTGATGCAGGCGTCTTCGAGGAGCTTTTCGACCCGGTTCTTCTCGGCCGTGCGCACCCCGACCAGATCGATGCGGTAGCGGGTCAGATCCCGCAACCGGCGAATCGGAGCGGGCGGCACGAAGCTGGGTCGTAGCATCTGGCGTTCGGCGACCTTGCACAACCACACCGCGTCGAGCACATCGGTCTTGGGCCGGCCCGGCAGATGTTTGACATCGCGGGCGTTGACCAGCCACGGATCCAGCCCGTGCGCCTCCAACAGGTAGAACACTGGTTTCCAGTAGTCCGACGTCGCTTCCATCACCACCCGCTCGACCCCCAACTCGACCAGCCGGTTGGCCAGCCCGATCAGCGACCGGGTCATCGTCGAATGCGTCGATACCTCCTGCAACCGTTTCCGTGCGCTGTCGGGCGCAGGAACACGCACACAGCACACGAGTTCGGCCTTACCGATATCCAAGGCCGCGACCCTGGCGATGTTCTGTTCCTCGTCACGCGACTCCTCCAACACAGTCGGTCACCTCCTGCCACCACCGCAATCTGATATCTGACGGAAGTGGTCGCCCGTGGAATCGCAACAGGGACAACAGAATCTAATCCTCGTGCTCGGTGAAACGGCAACAATGAAGGGCCCACAAACGCGATCCCAGCGCCCGGCTAGATGACGGCCTGCAAGATCCATAGAGCGACGGCGTCGCAAGGCGACCACCAGCCCATTTTCACCCCGGAACGGGCGACCCCAGGGTCACCTTTGCTAGATGAGTAATTCCAAGGGGTGTTACTGGTGTGGCTGCTGTGATTTATGGGTGAGGGTGTCCAGGATTGGCGTTGCTTAACCCAACCTGGCACTGGAGGCCGAAGTGGACGCCGACCTGGACACCCTCGCTACCGGACTGTACGTGACAAGTGATGATTTTCTCGCCGACAATCCGCAGTATCGACCGTTGCGGCCGCGCGTCGGGCTCGCTCCGCGGCTGACTGACGCCGAGCTGGTCACCCTGGTGGTGCTGCAGGCGTTGCTCGGATTCACCTCCGAGGCCCGATTCCTGCGCTACGCGAACACTCATCTGCGCGGTTTATTTCCTTATCTGCCAACACAATCGGGTTACAACAAGAGGATCCGCGCGGCGATCGGCACGCTGCGGGCGGTGATCGCGCACCTGGTCGCACGGACCAGCAGCGTCAGCGATGACGTGTGGGTGGTCGACTCGACCCCGGTCGAGTGTGGGCGCTCGCGAGAGACGGCGAAACGGTCGGATCTGGCCGGGTGGGCCGAGTACGGCTACTGCGCTTCGCATTCGCGCTTCTTTTGGGGGCTGCGCCTGCACCTGGTGTGCACGCTGTCGGGTCTGCCGGTGGCGTTCGCGCTGGCCGGCGCCAAGGCCGACGAACGCGAGGTCCTGCTCGGCATGCTCGACGCCGACCCGAATCTCGTGGCCGCCCACCCGAATCAGAAGTTGATGGCGGACAAGAACTACTACGGCAAGGCATTCGAAGGAGCACTCGCCGACGCCGAAGTCGAGCTGCTGCGGCCTGCGCGCAAGGGCGAGAAACCACGGCCGGGCCACCGGTACTTCAAACCGTTTCGGCAGGTCATCGAATCGATCAATAACACGCTCAAGACCCAACTCGACCTCGAACGCCACGGCGGGAGGACGATCGCGGGCGTCACATCGCGAGTACTGCAACGCATCCTCGCCCTCACCGCCGCGATCTGGCACAACGACCAACTCGGCCAGCCCACGCTGCGATCGCTAACCGCCTACGACCACTGACCCCTTGGAATTACTCATCCAGTGAGGCCAGCCTCGGACCGCCGAGGTGGGTGGCCGGGTTGGGTGGGATCGTTGCGGTTGGCTGCAGGCTGAGGAGCGGTCCGAGCCTGCCCTCCGACGATCGCGGTGTCACCGCCGCGCGGCTGGGCGCTGGTCAGGACCGGCGTGGCCGAGCAGGCTGGGGTTATGGCTGCGGCGGTAACGATCAACGATGTGCTCGACGGGCATGTGGACTTGGATGTGGAGTGCCTGGACCGGATCTATCTGAACGGCTATGTGCCGAACCTGCAGGTGGGTGGGCAGGTGGTGTCGTTTATGACCGCGCACCTGGGCAATCCGATCCCGTCGCCGGCGATCATGGAGAAGATCGGTACCGCGTTCCGCACGGCGGTGGACCGCTTCGCTACCGACAACCGCATCCCGGTGGTGCGGTTCAGCAAGGACGACCGCAAGATCGATCGGATGCGGCCGTATCTGGCTCGGCAGGCGCGCGCCGGCCGCTGCGGGGTGGCCGCGATCGGGGTCGCGCAGGAGTTCCAGAACGTGTTTGCCGCGACGAAACGCATGGGCCGCAACGGGATTCCGTGGTTTTCGTTCACCAAGGCGGACCGGCGGGTGACGTGTTTCTACTTCTATCTGTGGGACGTCGATTTCGGGCCGGCGTTCATCAAGATCTGCGCCTACTTCCCCTACCCGATCAAGGTGTGGCTTAACGGCCACGAGTGGGCCAAACGCCAGGCCACCGCCGCCGGGATCGGGTTCACCGAGCTGTCCAACGGGTTCGCCACCTGCGCGGATGATCCCGCCGCGCTCCAGACGATCTGTGACCGGCTGGGCCCGGGCACCATCGGCGTGTTCTTCGAACGCTGGATGAGCCGGCTGCCGGTGCCGCTGACCGAGCGCGACCGCGGCGCGGGCTACTGGTGGGAGCTGTCGATGCGCCAGATCGAGGTGTCGCGCACCCTGATCTTCGACGTCCCGCGCCGAGCGCGGGCGTTCTTCGAAGCCCTCGTCGCTGACAATCTCGACATCGGCCGCCCGGACAGTGTGGAACTGATCTTCCACGGGCCCCGACACCTGGGCCGGCCCCCGAACTTGGACTGCGTGCCGAAAACGAAGATCGTCACCCGCGGCACCGACGTCACCGTCAACGCCTTCTACAAGCATTCCCGCATCAAGCAGTATTTGAAGGACGGGCGGGCGCTGCGCATCGAGACCGTGATCAACTCACCCGACGACCTGCGCTGCCACCGCCGCCTGGCCCATCTCGACGAGCTGCAGGCCCGCGCCCGTGCGGTCAACCGCCGCCTGCTCGATACTGAACGTGTCGGTCAGGGCTGCGTCCTGGCGAGTCCAGCCTTTGAGCGGATCGCCCGGCCCACCCTCACCGAGGATGGCAGGAGGGCCCCGGCCTTGCGGTTCGGCGACCCTCGGGTCCAAGCCCTGGCCGGCGCCCTATGCACCAGCGTGCTCGCCGTCACCGGCATCACCAACAAGAGCCTGCGCGCCTTGATGACCGGACTGCTCGACAGCACCGACTACACCACCAACCAGGCCAGCTACGACCTCGCCCGGCTACGCCTCAACGTGCTCATTACCCGAGTCCCCGGCAAGAACCGCTACTGGCTCACCGGCGACGGGCTACGCTTCGCGATCTTCTACACCAAACTGCACGATCGGCTACTACGCCCGCTACTTGCCGCCGACCAGCCTCCCGCGCCACCGCCATTGCGAAAGGCATTGCACACCATCGACATTCACATCAACGAAACCATCGACCGAGCTCGGCTCCTGCCGAACGCAGCCTAAAAACTCAAGACAACTCTCATTGATCTAGCGACCAAGGATCCCTAGCGACCGCAGCAGCAGGTTGGCGATGATCGCCAGAGAGCCGTTGTGGTCGATGTCGACCACCAACACTCGTCCACACTTTCGCAGCGTCTCGGCGCAGGCAGCCAGGCCGACCCAGGTCTTGCCATGCTCGGGGTCGCCGAACAGCAAATTGACCTCGCCCGGGTAGAACAGCGCCACCCCGTCGGTTCGGGACAGCACCGCGGGCCTGGGCTGTTCTGGAAGACCGTCGGCGAGCATGGCCGCGACGTCGGTGTAGAACCGATCGGCGCTGACGCTCTTGGCCTCCTCGGTCGCCTGGGTGGCCAACAACTTCATCGTGCCGATCGGATCGTCGACGTGCGTCTTGATGGCCTGACGCATCATCTCCTGGAGCCGGTTGGTGGCATGCCTCTTCTGCAGCTTCTCGACCAGCCAGCCGGTGGCGTACTCATCGTCTGGCTCCGGCACCTTCAGCCCCGGAACCTCCTGGAGCAGGACCTCACGGGCGGGTGCCTTCTCGTAGCTGTTCCAGTACTTCAAGACCTTGGTGAAGGCTAGCGGCCCTTTGTCGCTAGCGGTTAGACAGTTGAGCCGAGTTTCAGGCTGCGGTGGGCAGTCGTGCGTGGGCGAAGCGTTGGTCGATGTGTCGGTCGATGGTGTGTAGTGCGGTGCGGAGTTCGGGTGGCGCTTGGGGTTGGTCGGCGGCGAAGAGCGGGGTCAGGACGCGGTCGTGCACTTTGGTGTAGAACAGCGCGAACCGGAGACCGTCGGCGGTGAGGTGGTAGGTGTTGGTGTGCGGGCGGCGGACGATGAGGCCGTTGCGCCGCAGCCGGGCCAGGTCGTAGCTGGCCTGCGTCATGCCGTACGGGGCGCCGAGCAGTCCGGTCATCAGGGCGCGCAGGCTCCTGTTGGTGATGCCGGTGACGGCGCACAGGGTGACGCACAGGGCGCCGGCCAGGGCTTGGACCCGAGAGTCGCCGAACCGCATGGCTGTAGCTCTCCGCCCCTCCGCGGTGACGGTGGGGTGCGCGATCCGCTCAAAGACTGGATTCGCAAGGACACAGCCCTGGCCGACACGTTCAGCCTGCAACACGCGGGCGTTGACCGCACGCGCCTTGGTCTGCAGATCGTCGAGATTGTGCAGGCGGCGTTGGCAGCCCAGGTCGTTGGGGGCGTTGATCACGGTCTCGATTCGGAGCGCCCGCCCGTCCTTCAAGTACTGCTTGATGCGGGAGTGCTTGTAGAAGGCGTTCACCGTGACCTCGGTGCCGCGGGAGATGACTTTGGTCTTGAACTCGCCCCCGGTGGCGCGCTGGCCGCCGCGGATCTGGCGGTCGAAGACGATCTCGATGGTGTCCGGGCGGCCAAGATCGAGGTTGTCGGTGACGAGTGCCTCGAAGAAGCCGCGGGCGTAGCGGGGTTGGGTGAACACCAAGGTCCGCGAGATTTCGGTTTGCGCCATCGACAGCTCCCACCAGTAGCCGGCGTGCCCGTCGGCTGCGGTGAGCGGCAGCGGCAGCCGGGCCAGCCAACGTTGGAAGAACACGTTGATGGTGCCCGGCCCGAGCCGGTCGCAGATCGCTTGCAGCGCACTGGGATCGGCGGTGGCGGCGAATCCGTTGGTGAGTTCGGTGAACTCCAGCCCGGCCCGGGCCGCCTGACGTTTGGCCCACTCGTGCCCGTTGACCCACATCTTGATTGGCCACGGACAGTACGTGCAGACCTTGATGAACGCCGGACCGAAATCGGCGTCCCAGAGGTAGAAGTAGTAGACCGTGACCCGGCGGTCCTTCTTGTCGAAGGAGAACTGCGGCGGCTTGGACGGGTCGGTGTCGCGCTGGCGGGCGATGAACACCCGCTGCGGCTCCTGCGCCACCCCGATCGCGGCGACCTGCGAACGCCCCTGACGCGCAGCCGAATCCAGATATCGACGCATCACTTCGATGTTGCGGTCGGTGGATTTCAACCGCACCACCGGAATGTGGTTGGCATCGGCGTAGGAGGCGACCGAGCGGCGAAACGCATCGCCGATCTGCTGCAGGCACGCCGGGGAGGGCACCACATACCCGCGGTGCCGCAGGAATTGCACCACCTGCCCACCCACCTGCAGTTGGGCGAGATACCCATTCAGGTAGACCCGGTCCAGACACTCGAGATCGAGGCTCACGTGCCCGTCGAGCACATCGTTGACCGTGACCGGGTTGACCCGCACCAGACGCGACGCCATGACGACCTCCGCAACCAGACGCTATGACAGCGAGCATGCACCCACCGGTACCGAATCGACTACGCGGGTACGCACCTCGGCGGTATCAGGCGAAGCCTGTCTGGGTGGTTGATGGGTGTCTCGAACACCTCAGGACCAAGGTTCTTCTCGACCACTACGGCCAGCCCCTCTGGGGTGGTCATGTGCGCGAGTAGTTCGGCCTCGATACCGCCGCCGGACAGCGACGCCTCTTCTGTGGCAGCTGTCTTGTCGACGCTCTTCAGAGTTCTCCCCTCAGGGCGCGCTCATTTGACCCACTCCAGCGCCCGGGTCTCGTCCAGGATTACCCAGGTGGTGATGCCCTCGTTGCGGTACGGATCGGCAGCGACAACCTCGCCCCCATCCAGGTACGCCAGGTACACGCTCTGGTGCCCGTTCTCATCCTCCAGCGTGATCCAGCCGACGACGGGCTGGGTCCAGTACTTCGGAGGCGAGTAGTCATCCAAGATGGTCACGAAACCCATGACGAACCCGGTGTTGGGGTCCGGCTGGAAGTTCACCACGGTGCTCATCGCTGGGCCTCGCCGTCCAGATAATCGGCCAGCGCGTCAACGATATTCTCGGCCTCGCGGGTGGAGACCTCGATGAAGCGACCTTTCTTGTTGAAGATCACGAATCCGAGGTTGCGTGGCTTCTTGACGACAATTTCTATTTCGTCGGGTGATGTACCCATGTGTTGCCTCCTTTCAGGCAGTTGCAAAAGGGCGAGCCGCAGAAGGGCTCTATTCCCCTGCAGTGGTGGCTGCAGGGTGGTTGGGCTGGAGGACCTACGCAGGTGCGCACCACCGGGTCCCCTTATTCCTGTCCGGGAAGGGCCGGACTGACAGGTTTGGTGTCGAGGTCTGTATCCCCCAGGCTTCAGCTGCGGGGCGTCAGCGTAGGCTGCCGGAAACACCACGGGAACTCCTGGTGTGGTGGCACTGTCCCTACCAATCGTTGAGTTCGGATGGCCAGCGCTTGCAGCCGCCTTGAGCATCGCCTCGGTTGGTCACTCGGTACACGGCCACGACGCCGGTGATGTTGCGCAGCACGATGTAGGTCAGGCCGTTGCACCGTCTGAAGATAAGGTCTACCCTGCGGTTGATCGGTTCCTCCGCTACGGAAGTAGGCGGCGACGGCACGTCGGGCAAGGTTCGGGTCAAAGTCGGTGGTGTTCACGAGGCCTCCGCCTCGTGGATCGTCACTGCGTCGGGCGGATCGCCCACGAGGCCATGAGAGCAGTGGCAGGGTGGCAGGCCCACATCATCGAGGGCGTCCCGATCTTCTTGTCCCAGAGCAGTTTCGTCTGGTACTCGGCGGCCTGCTGCTCGCCGCACACCGGTTCCCGTGGGCATCGGGTTCAGTCCTTGCCGGTGGGCACGACGGGCTCAAGAACCGACGCGAGGTCGGCGCTGTCGACGCGGATGACCCTGGCGTTGATCCTGTACGCCTTCAGCTTGCCCGACGAGACCAACCGTCTAACACCACGTTTCGAAATGGCGAGCCGCTCGGCGGCGTCGTCCAGAGTGATCAGTTTTCCCACTTTTGTGCTCTTCCTTACTGATTGCCGCGAGTTGCGGCTGGTTTGTGTCTGATGACGACTCTGGCACGGGGGCCCGATAGTAGAACTGATGCGACAGATTCATGTCGAAGCACAAACGGCTCGACGGTTGCGACGGTTGCGTTTACTACATCAAGTACGGCGAGATCCTCTCGTTCGCGTGCCGAGTGAACGTGATGAAGCTCACAGGTGGGTAACGGGAATCGGCAGGGCCGCAGGAGATCTCGCTGTAGTAGGGGTAGTAGTCGTCGCCCCCGAACATGAACTCGCTGACGAGCTGGCGAGCTGGTCCACGCCGCCGGGCTGGCCGAGCTTGCGGCTCCTGACCGGTCCAGCCGGGCGGCTCCATACGATCACACCGGCCAACGCGATTGGATGCGCCAGCGTGGCGCTCAGGGCCTGCTTTCGGGGCCCTGCTCGCCGACGGCGGCCAGCGCCGACAGTGCGTCGGCCACCTCGCGGGCCCGGCCAGACGCCAGGCCCTGGTACATCAGCGAGGCCCTCGGCGTGCTGTGCCCGAGACGATCCATCACCTCGGTGACGCTGCCGCCGCGTGCCGCCTCGGGAACGTCCCAGGCGCGCATGCTCACCGGCTCACCGCGCCGGAAGGCGGCCAGCCGCTCATGGCTGCCGACGTAGATCTGCCCGCTGCTCTGCTGTACCCGGCCACCATTCCGGGCCGCCAACTCCTCACGGTCCCACAGGATCCCGTACAGGCCGGTTTGTGAAGTGCGGGCGCCCGGTCTGGCGATGGACTTTCCGGCATTGCGGGCACTGAATACGAGTCCGGGTAACTTGCGGCGTGCGGCGACCAGTTTCATCGGGCGCCAGTCAGAGGTCGCCGAGGTGATAGAGGCGCTGCACCAACATCGGTTGGTGACGTTGACCGGGTGGGCGGGGTGGGCAAGACCCGTCTGCCGACCGAGGTCGCGGCGGGCCTGGCCGATGAATTTCCCGACGGTGTCTGGTTTTTCGAACTGGCCGCTGTCACAGATTCGACAGCAGTACGCGATGCGGTGGCCGCAGTGCTGGGCATCACCCAACAGCCCGGCAAAACCGTGGCCGACAGTGTGGCCGCCGCGCTGGCCCTTTACCAGAAGACGCTTTGCCACCAGCGCGTCGACCATGTGAGGGCTGTCGGCGGGCAGGTCGACCCAGCGGGCGACCCGCCACATGGGCTGGTCGTTGTTGGGGTTGATGGTGACCAGCCACGGGATGAACACTGCGCGCAACTGGTCCAGTTGGTTGGCCCGGAGGTCGGCCTCGGTCGCAAGCACTTCGTTGATCTCGGTTTGGACCACCCGGCGCATGCCGCCCATCGCTTCGTATTTCGCGAGGCCGACCACGTCGCCGCGCTTGACGCCGTGGGCCAGTCGCTCGAGGGTGAAGGCCAGCAGCGGCAGGGCGTCGCCGCCGCCGGTATCCGTCACAAGTCGAGTGACCAGGTCGGGCTCGAAACTCAGCCCGGCCACCTGGGCGGGCTCTTCGATGACCGAGCGCAGGGCGTCGGAGTCCAAGGGACGGATCTGATGTATCAGTAGCGTCAGTGGGGCGAGATCGGGGTCTTTGGCCAGCGGGTCGAGGAATTCCGGGCGCAGCGACGCGAGCACCTGCACGGGTGGTGTCCAGGTTGACTATGACGGCCACGGAGCCTGCGTGGCGCGCTGGAGATCTGGCAGGGGCCGTGCGGCGCGCGCATCGATGACCTTCGATGTGTTTGCCAGGTGCGGCCCACGCCCGCAGCGTGACCCGGGTCACTCATCGGCGTCCAATTGCGTGCCCCGGGCCGCGACCGTTGGCCGGTTGCTGCCAACCAGCGATCAAATACTGCCACCGGAATTAATACTCTGACCTGTGCGTTGTACATAATAGGTCGGCGCAAAGGAACCATCATCAGCGGCCGACACAGCCTGCGAACCGCGACTTCGCGCCACGGCTCGAACACAACAAAACACAGGAAGAAGAAGGCACCACCATGAACAAGTTCGGATTTGCCGCCGTCGTCGCTAGCGGGCTCACAGCCGCCATCCTGGGCCTGGCCGCCCCCGCCCAAGCCGCCACGGCCGTCAACACGCCGATCAGCGTGGCCTCGGCGATCAACATCCCGACCGACTTCGGCCACCACGCGTGGGTCGTTGACATCCAGCCGCAGGTCAACGTCCCGCACCGGTAACCACACACACCTACACCAAGGGGCACCCCAATGCGGGTGCCCCTGTTTCGTTGCCAGCACCGCCTGCACCGGTGGACATCTCACGCACTGCTGTTGCCTAGGCACGGTGCAGCTCGTCGAGATAGCGATGCGCGCACTTATCGGGGTGCTCGACCTCCGAATGGCGGGCGAGAAGATTCATCCGCGCTCGTCGTTATGACCAGTCCGAGTCCGTTGCACGAGGCGTGATCATTGACCTTCTCCCTAGTCCTGTGACGCTGCGGTCATGCTGTCTTCGCGTGCTCTGAATTCCGTTGTCCGGGAAGGCGAATCAGCACTTTAGGTAGCGGGTGGGCGCTGATGCGCGTGGCGATCGTGCGGCTGATGGCGTCCGTGACGGCGTGGGGGGCCTCGTGAAGGAGCATGTGCCCGGCCATGGGCAGGTGCAGGTGTGTGGCGCCGGGGATGGCGGCGGCCAGGTCGCGGGCGTGCGACGGTGGGGTGAGGAAGTCGGCTCCGCCGCTGATGATGATCGTCTGGGCGCGGACGGAGGCCAGCGTGGAGGATTGGTCGTAGGACCGAAGGCCGGACAGGAACCCGACGGCGGTGGTCAGGGATGTCGTGGCGAGGGCCCTAGCGAACAGCGTGGTAAGTGTGGGGCGCGCGTGGTTGCCGACCTGGAGGGCCAAGGTGGCGCACACGGGCGTGGTAAGCAGGCGAACGGCCCGTTGAGGTGTGCGGGCGGCGAGCCCGCACAGCACGTCCGTGGCGGGACTGGCCAGGAGCCTGGCCACACCGCGCTCAGCGAGCCGACCGGCCGCAGTGGCGGCGAGGACGAGCCCGTGCGGCTCCACGGGCCGATCGGCCGGGGGCAGGCCAAGGTAAGCCAGGGCGACCATCCCGCCCATCGAGTGTCCAGCGAGGGTGAGCGGGCCGGTGACGTCGAGGGCTGCCAGCACGTCGGCGAGGTCGGCGGCGAGCTGCTCAACCACGTAGGTGCGCTTCGGGGCCGTACCCGACCGGCCGTGGCCGCGGTGGTCGTAGCTGATGATCCGGGTCCGGTCGCCCCACCGCCGGGTCAGGTGGATCTGGCCTGCCCATGATCCTTGCTCAAGGCAGAGGCCGTGCAGGAGCACGACGGTGGCCTCCGCGCGGATGGGCCCTTGGTCTCGCACCGCCAACTGCACGCCGTCGCGGGCGGTCACGATCCGTTCGGTGCAGGCCGGGTACCGGGAGCCCAGCTCCGCGGTCATGCGATGCTCAGCGGCATCTACCGAGACAGGTTCGGGGTGGCGCCGAGCGTGACGCTCTCCTAACAAAGGCCCGTCACGCTAGATCCCCACAGGTGGCGGGCCGACTTCTGGTTTGGTGCGAAACCTCGCATAAGTAGTCGGTTTTAGGGCGGGTGACATGCGTTACTAGGCGGTCGTTTCGGGTACTCGTAATTCGAGGGTGGTGGTTGGCTGCGTCCAAGCCCGCGCGAAAGGCGAACGCCGGGGTGCAGCCCTGACGTTGAGGAACCAGCGCAGCCCGGGTTTGCCGCCCGTCACATCTCCGAACCATCACGGTGACGTCAAATTGATTGCCCTATGTTCACCGCTGGCAGATAATTTTCTGATCATGGTCACTGAGCTGGACAGGGATCCCCGACTTGAGCAGGCATTGGCTGGCGGCGCGCCGGAACGTGTCGGGTGGTTCCGCCTGTACTTCGACGGCGAGCAGTGGGAGTGGTCGCCCGAGGTCGAACGACTCCACGGCTATGAACCGGGCACCGTCAAGCCCACCACCGCCCTGGTTCTGTCACACAAGCATCCCGAGGACTACGAGCAGGTAGCCGCCACCCTGGAAGAAATCCGTCGCACGCACAGACCGTTCAGCACCCGCCACCGCATCATTGACGTTCAAGGCCACACCCATGAGGTTGTCGTGGTCGCCGATCTCTTCCGGGACCATGCCGGTCAGGTTATCGGCACGTATGGCTTCTATGTCGATGTGACCGGCTCGGCCGAGGACCGCGACTCGTCCATCACCGAAGCGGTCGCCGAATTCGCCGCGCATCGAGCCGTGATCGAACAGGTCAAGGGCATCCTGATGGTGGTTCTATAGCATCAACGCCGACGCGGCGTTTGACCTGCTGAAGTGGCGGTCCCAGGAAACCAACGTCAAGCTCCGAACGCTGGCAGAACAACTTCTGGCGGACTTCTTGACCCTGATAGCCGACAAAGCGGTGCCGTCCCAAGCAACCTTCGATCAGCTGCTATTGACCGCACACGAGCGCATCACGGATCGAACGGTGACTGATTAGCAGCCGGGCCAAGTTGTTCGCTGTGGATCCAGTCAGACCGGGGACAAACCTAGTTTGTTTGTTGTGCTGGGCGAGCTGGTACAGACCACGGCCGGGAAGTGGATCACCCACCCGCCCACCTGAAGCTCGCCGAACAAGGAGGGCACCCCGCACCGCAGTCGCGACCATCAGACCCTTTGTGAGGGTGGACCGGCAGCCCCTCGCGCTCTGAGGCGCGGACCTTAAACATTGCGAACCGCGGCAAGCGGAGGTATCTACTCGCAATCGTTCCACTGGACGCGACAGTGTCAGTTGCTCTTGCGTTTGCGCGCTGGCTTCGCCTTGGCCTTGGGCTTGGGGGTCCATGCATCGACCCAGGCGTTGACCATGCTGGTGGTCTGACGTTTGGACTGGCGCTTGAACTCGTTTGTCGCGTGGCCGCGTGCGGTGTTGGCGACCCGGTTCGCCGCGCTGAGATAGGCACTCATGAATGGGTTCTTGGTCATGGGAAAGCTCCTTCTGGTCTGCGATTGCCTATGAACTCCCAGGAGGGGCGATCACCGACATGCCCGGTTGCGGGCGTCCGCTCTCCGCGCTGCCACACAAGCAGGGGATCCGCGCTGGCTGGAGTGTCAACCAGACTTTAACGCTACCGGGCGTTCGGCACCTGACTCAGTCGTGTGAGTTTGTTATCAATAGAGTTTCGGGCCGGTGGGAGACGGGTAAGCGCGCGGCAATGACGCTGCTCGGCCCCTACGCTGAGGGGAACGACGGCACCGAAGAGGTTGTCTTCGCGGCGTTCATGCGTGAGAACCACGCGGGATTGACGCCCTTGGGAGAGGTTCGGCTTCGTACTCCACCCAGGGAAGATGTCAGCGTGTTACGGCGTGTACAGCCACCAGCGCGTCGAGTGAGGGCGAACCCTCAAAACGCACGCCCGCAGGCGCGGGCCGTAGGCCCACCTCGTCGCAAAACCTGTCGATGTCATCGGCGCGGCGGGGAGGTCATGTACGGAGCCTAGAGCGCACGAAAGGGTGTCTTGTGCCGCAATTTCCGGCTCCACACCCGTCATAGATCAGATTCGGTGTCAGCGGCAGAGCTTGCGGGTCTGACGGGATCTCGGCATGAACCTGCGAGCCGTCGAACACAAGCACGGCACTGCAGCGGCGCAGCACCTTGATCGCCGCGGCGTTCGCCGCGGTAGTTTCGGCCACGACGCGGCGGGCCCCGGTATGGGCTGCCTCGTCGAGAAGCAACCGAAGGGCCCTCCCGCCGATCCCCCGGCCTCGCGCTGACCGCCCGAGCCACATGCCGGTCTCCAAAGTGTCCGGACCGTCGCTACGAGCCATCCTGATCATGCCGACGACGTCGCTGTTGCAGAGGATCCCGTATGTCAGGGTGCGCGTTGGCCCGTTCAATCCGCGGTAGTGGGAACGGTAGAACTCGCAGAAGGCGTCCCGGCGCGGCTGCGACCAGCCCGGCGGTGCTTCGACAGGCGGCATCACTTCCTCCGGCTTGGTCTCGGCGACGGCCACGGACAGCAGGGGTGTGAGCAGTCGCTCGTCGACCGGAGTTAGCCGGACGACGATGCCCACAGCGGGCCGCCTTGAGTCGTTGTGAGCCAGACCGTTTCGAGCGCATCGAGCGGGACCGTCGAAGGTGTCAACGCCCTGCAGAGAATCATTTCATCGCCTCGGCCCATGCCACGTGGCCCTCGTAGCCGAGCGATGTGGCCATCGTCCGGTATCGCTCGACGAGATCTCGGTAACGCGCCATCGCACCACGCGTTTGGGCCAACAACGCGCGCAGCCGCAACAGCATGAGTTCCCGTATATGCTCGGCGTCGCCCTGGTCACGCGCGGTGCCGCGCGCCAACAGTGTCTCCACCAAAACGCCGGTAGTCGGCACGCAGTACGCGAGTTGACCTCTGTCGAACTCCGGCATTGCCCCTCCCCTTCCGGTCCTCGGTTAGGAATTAGCCAGCAACGACGCAAGCCCCGCCAACCCACCATTGGATCTCCAAAATGCAGTAGACCTGTCACGCCGCAGTAGGTAGTGATCTGGCGAGGACCGACGCCTCAGACATCTTCGCGCTTCAGGCGACGGATGCGTTCAAGACGCACTTCTAGCGGCTTCCGCCAAAATGCCCTACCGACGGCGGTGACTTGGAGTCGGAGAAGTGCCAGGCTGGAGCGAGGAAGAGAACGTTGTCCGCTTCAAGTACTGCGGGAAGGTGTTTTCATGTCGGAGAGCTTTCGTCTGGACCAGCCACGAGCCAACGACCTGGTCGGCAACCCACTGCTGATCGCCGGGTCGGGCGGCGGATTCGAAGCCGACATCGCAGTGCGGGTGCTCGACGGGAACGGCCAGGTCCTGATCGAAACTTCCGTCACCAATACGAATCTGACCTCTGCCTGGCAGACAAGCGTCTCGTTGCCAGAGCCACCGCCGACCAACCGAGGGGTCGTGCAGTGGGCCCGAGCACCGGCGCCGACGAGGCACCCCCGAGGGTGTCCGTACCGGTGTTCTACGGCACCGCCATAGCGCCGGGGTTCCGCAGCTACTTCCTGTACACCGTCCAAACCGGGGACACGCTGTCCGGCATCGCCATGTCGCAGGCGCCGCTATACATCGGCATCGGCTTCGAGCCGATCTTCGAGGCCAACCGGCACATCATCGGTGACGATCCCGACCTTATCCACCCCGGCACCGTGCTGCGCCTGCCCTCGGACTTCTAGTCACCGCAGTCCGCTCGGTGATGCCGCTTCCTGCCAACCAATATCCCGGCCAACGAGCCATCGGCACTGATGGCAAAGTCGACGAGGCCGATCGTCGTCTGATGCGTGTCGACAACATAGACGCAGACCCGAGCCGAGCGGTCAGCATGGGCAGACGCGGGTGGACTTATTGGCTATGGCGGTGACAGTAGCTAACGCGGGCTCAAATTATTGACTTTCCGTCCTCTCGGGTCTGAAGATGATGTTTAATAGTTAGCCAATGACAGGGCAGCAAATTCTTGCCGGGCCAGGTACGGCTACCACCTCGGCAAGCCCTGCCCGGCGGTCGTGGGGCATGGTCGCCGACGCCGAGGAGCTAGAGGCAGACCAGCCGGACGTCCCGGTTCTCGACTCGGTGACGCAGGAGTCGCCACGAGAGGAAGCAGCAGCATGAGAGCACGAGTGGCGGGCCGTGGCCGCCTTGTTTGGCTTCGGGGAAACACTGACCCGATCGGCGTGATCGCGGGCCAGGACGGCAGTTAGGCGGCAAAACACACTGCTGACCGGCCCGGCAGGCGGGGAGTCTCAGTGGCGAGGCTCCCCGTTTTGCGTGGGAATAGCTGTGGAAAGAGCCCCGAGCATCCCGCCGAGCAACGATTCAGCCGAATCTACCGGGGGCGCCAGGAACTGATCGACCACATCTTCGTCAGTCATGCGCTTGTCGGAAAGATCGCCCAAGACCACGTCACCACCGACGCCCGGCCATTACCTGAGAATCTCGCCTATGCCGCCGGAACCCAAAAGCCGCTGAACCGTCTAACCGGCGAAGGTCTCACCGATCGCGAGCGGCACGGATTCTGCTAGTAGGTCACATTCGCGATGCGCGGATGTTCGGGGCTGCGCCTGCAATCTAGAAGTCAGGGTAACCACCGACGCGGCCGGACCGACGCCCTCCATCGAACGACCCCACTAAGAGGCGCGGTGCACCAGGATCTGATCATCGTCCTGTGCTCGCATCCACCAACTTATAGCCGGGGTCGCGCGGTACGCGGTGCGCCGCCTAGCGCGCGATCACGG
This sequence comes from uncultured Actinomycetota bacterium, assembly GCA_963698965.1. Lineage (GTDB taxonomy): Bacteria > Actinomycetota > Actinomycetes > Mycobacteriales > Mycobacteriaceae > Mycobacterium. Next base: position 299,549 of record CAVOSY010000007.1, on the reverse strand, counting down.
CAGCACGGGCGCGGGCGAGTCAGACTGAACAAAGTGCCCGTGACGGGCTCGGGAGGAATCGTGTACGCATCGGTCTTTCGACCTGGCCTGTTCGAGGGACAGACGATCATGGTCACCGGCGGCGGTTCGGGTATCGGTCGCTGCGTCGAGCGGGGCGCCTGCCGCCAGCTCTTTTTTGAGACGTGCTATGGCGTCTAACGACGCCGCAACTATCAGGTCGTCATATTCTGAAATAACGACCGATAGTCGCGAGGTCTCGTTCCTGAGAAGTTCTGCGGCTGCCGTCACGTCACCCACCGCTGCCTCCCGGTTGATCGTCATCGACGTACTGACCGGACCCCGTGAACTGGTCCACGGCGAACGAGAGTCGTTCACTGGTGGGTACAGGTGGCAGCGTAGCGTGCCGGAGGTTGGTAGCCCAGCGATTCATCCGCGACCAGCTCCGGCTGGAGGCCCTGCAGACAGTGAGCGAGTGGATCCGCGTTGCGGATGCCCCGCCCACATGCCTGGGCCGCCCAACCTAGTCCTCGGCGTGCCGTTGCTGATCCCAGCGCTCGAGTAACGCCTGTAGGTCATTGAAGCCAAGAGCGAATAGCGGCGTGCCTGCCACCAGGCCAACCACCAGTAGCGCATTCATCTCGCCTCCTGTGACACTTCAACCATGACCATGGTCACAAAGAGATAGGGAAGCGGGTTACACGGCGGGCAGCACGCGTTAGACAGGCGGTGTGCGCTTTCGGCTGTCGCTCCCGGCTTCGCCGTTGCCGGTGACGGTCGTGTCGCTTTCCTTCATGGTGTTTGCGATCCAGTGCCCGTCGCTGATCTCGGAGGACGGATCTGCGTACGAAATCGGCATATCCGCCTGCTCCTGGCAGCAGAGCCCGCCATGGTGCAATGCGGCCAGGTAGGCATCGTCGTTGGAGTCGGCCTTTGCCGATGGCGCCACCAGGGGCAGTGCTGTCAGCGCGGCAAGGACGGCGAGCAACCACACCGAATACGCACCACCGTGGATCTTGGTGCTGCTCATGACTCCTCCTTTACAAGCCCGCCTGTCCGCTGCCGCTGCAGCTGGGCCCTGCGGCGGCACGACCCGTGCCCGATCATCCTTCTACAGACCTACTGGGGTCATATGACCAATTCGGCGCACCCCTCCGAGTCTTCGTCTTCCTCACCTCACGGCTCAACCAATCGGCGAGCTGGTCCCGCCCAAATACTGCGGGCAGTACTCACGCTCCGCCTGTAGAACTAGCTGCTCAATCTGGTAGAAGTCGACGGTCGGGGCCTTGGCTTGCAGCGCCAGGTCGATCTCCATCTCGCTTGTACCCCTGCCCCGCGCCGCGCAGATCGCCGCCGCCGCCTGCTCAGGGGTGTCTGAGTGTGGTCACCTGACCTGGCCCCACTTTGGCCGTCGTTCTTCATGAATGTTGGCCCCGGTGCGGTGGTGAGCATTCCTCTCGGGTGGGGTGCGGTGTGTCGTCACCAATGTTGGCCCCACCCTCGTTCAGATCGTCCCTGTCGCCCGTCGTCCCCGGCGGTCGTCAGGGAGGTCGGTCAGGATGCGGTCACGGGTGGAACTGTTCGAGAAGATCAGGAGAGACCGGCGGATCGATGAACCGTCGATCCGCGAGCTTGCCGATCGTCATGGGGTGCATCGTCGGACGGTGCGCCAAGCGCTCGCGGACGCGGTCCCGCCGCCGCGGAAGGTGTATCCGGTGCGTCCCCGCCCGGCGATCGACGGGTGGGCGACGGTGATCGACGCCTGGCTCATCGCCGACGAGGACGCCCCGCGCAAGCAACGGCATACCGCCCGGCGGATCTGGCAGCGTCTGGTCGCCGAACATCAGGCGACGCTCTCGGAGGTGACGGTGTCGCGTTACGTGGCCCGTCGTCGGGTCGAACTCGGGCTGGCGACCCGCGAGGTAGCGATTCCGCAGACGCATCTGGCCGGCGCTGAGGCCGAGGTCGACTTCGGCGAGTTCTACGCGACGATCGCCGGGCTGGTCGTGAAGTGCTGGATGTTCGTGATGCGACTGTCTCACTCGGGCAAAGCGTTTCACGTCGCGTTCGCCACTCAGGCCCAGGAAGCGTTCCTCGAGGGCCACGTACTGGCCTTCGAGTACTTCGGCGGTGTGCCCGGCCGGATCCGGTACGACAACCTCAAACCCGCCGTCATCCGGGTCCTCAAGGGCCGTGACCGCACCGAGTCCGAACGGTTCACCGCACTGCGCAGCCACTACGGGTTCGACTCGTTCTTCTGCCGCCCAGGCATCGACGGCGCCCACGAGAAGGGTGGCGTGGAGGGCGAGATCGGCCGCTTCCGACGGCGCCACCTCGTCCCGGTCCCCACGGTCGCCTCCCTGGCAGAGCTCAACGATCTGATCGCCACTGCTGACCGGGTCGACGACGACCGGGTGATCACCGGCCGCCCGATCACGATCGGGAGGGCGTTCGTGCTGGAGGCCAGCAGGTTGATGCGATTGCCAGCGGAGGCGTTTGACTGCGCGCGGCTACTCCAAGCACGGGTCGACAACCGGGCCAGAGTGTCGGTGCGGCAATGCTTCTACTCCGTCCCGGCCCGCTACGCCGGGCGACGCCTACCGGTCCGCTTGGCCGCCCGGACCGTCGAGGTTTACGACGGACCTCGGCTGGTGGCCCACCACGAACGGGCGGTCGGACGCTACGTGGAAGTCCTGTGCCTGGATCACTACCTCGAGGTCCTCAAGACCAAACCCGGCGGCCTACCCGGCGCGACCGCACTGGCACAAGCCAAGACCCGCGGCGTGTTCACCGCCTCGCATCAGGCCTACTGGGATGCCGCCCGACGCACCCGCGGAGACACCAAGGGAACCCGCGCACTGATCGGAATCCTGCTGGCGCACCGCACCGTGGCAGCTGCCGCGCTCATCGCTGCGATGGACCGGGCCGTCGCCTCGGGATGTCTGGATCCCGAGACGGTGCTCATCGACGCCCGCCGCGACACCACCGCGCCCGCACCCCTCGCAGCGATCGGTGCACTGGCCCGCTATGACCGACCACCACCGTCTCTGGCCGATTACGACGACCTGCTCACCGGAAGCGAATCATGACCACCACTCCCAAGCCGACGACCGTCGATGCCGCTGCGCAAGCCTCGATCGGCGCGGCCGCACGCGAGTTGCACCTGCCCACGGTCCGCACCGAGGCGGTCCGCTTGGCCGAGATCGCCGACCGGGAACGCCAAACCCATCTGCGTTACCTCGCCGAGGTTCTGGCCGCCGAGGTGGACGACCGCACCGAACGGCGCCGCACACGGCGCATCAACGACGCCAAGTTCCCGAGGCTAAAACGATTGGCGGACTTCAACATCGACGCCGTTCCCGGTGTCGCGCCAGCCATCCTCGGTCAGCTTGCCGGCGGGCACTACATGGACGCCGGCGAACCGGTCGTGCTCCTCGGTGACTCCGGCACAGGAAAGTCCCACCTGCTCATCGGGCTGGGGTTGGCGGCCTGCGAACAAGGCCGCCGGGTCCGCTACATCACCACCGCGCAACTGGTCAACGAACTCGTCGAAGCCGCCGACGAACGGGTCCTGTCCCGCGTCGTGGCCCGCTACGGGCGCCTGGACTTGCTTTGCCTCGATGAGCTCGGATACGTCCAAATCGACCCTCGCGGAGCAGAATTGCTGTTCCAGATCATCACCGAACGCGAGGAACGCGCGTCGGTCGCGATCGCCACCAACCTGCCCTTCAGTGAATGGGGCACCGTGTTCCCCGACCCCCGCCTGGTTGCCGCCATCGTCGACCGCGTCACCTTCAACGCCCACATCATCGAGACCGGCACCAAGTCCTACCGACTACGAACCAGCAAAACCGCCACCCGAGCAAAACGAGCCAGCTGAACAAGGTGGGGCCAAAATTCGTGCCGATGCTGGGGCCAAATCACTTGACGAAACGCAGGTGTCGGCCCCCGCATCCGGTGGCGCACACAGCAGCGGCAACAAGAGGGCAATCATGGTGGCAATAAACCTCATTCGTTTCACCTCCCTCTTGTTCCATCTCGGCCAGTCTCCTTTTCATGCCTGCGGCGGGAGAACATGAACTACGAAGCCAAAGATCGTCAGCGGGTACGGAGCGCTGGCCGGGACCGGCCCGGGCTCGATCGGCCGGGCCTTTCAGTTTGGCTTTAACGGGTCGTGGGAATGCCACGGGCAGTAGGCGCCGATTGCGTCGCCAACCCAGAAGGCGGCCTGGCCCAGAGTGATGTTGTAGGTGTCGAACCATTGTGTGAGGTCCACAGCCACGTCCATTGGGGTTGCATACCCATCGTCAAGGATGTGACAAATGTGGTGGCCTTCGTCGATCGCCCCGGCAGGGGGAAACCCAACAACGCCGTGAACAGCCAGACCGTTGAGGTAGGCGCTGTCGGTCGAGTCCGCCGTCGCGGGCGATGCCAGCAGCAGAGCGGCAAGGGCGGGGATGAAGGGAGCCAACACCCGGCGCGTTGTTGTCATCGCTGTCGGTCCTGTCGGGAAGGGTCAACCAGCTCGACGGTGGTGAATGTGCCGGGCCTGCATACCGCCGCCTCCCAATCATCCGACGTGGAAGCCGTGGCCGAAGGGTTCCCAGTCCCGGAGGAGGTCTGCCCACTTTGATTCCTGCTCCCGCCGGAAAGGACGAGTGCGATCATCAGTGCTGCAACCCCCCGGCGACCACAACTGCCAGGACAGCCATTGCGACCGGTCTCTCGCTCAACGACCGCTTCGGTGGCCGCTCGGTTTCAAGCCACACGATCTCGTTTCCCTGTGGTTAAAGCCTTGGTGACCTTCATTTCGATCGCCCTCTCTGCGCGCCAGCTACGGAGCTTACAAGCTCACACCGGCGCAGCAGCCCACAATGGCAAGCTCGTCCAGCAACATCACAGGAGCCTTTTGCTTCGGATCCCGCAGCGCATGCTTGGTGGTATCTAGGCCGAACGGTAACCCCAAGGGTGCGCCGTCGATGAAGCCTCATAAGTTGAGCATCAACAGTCGTCGCACTCGGAACCTGTTGCCCGCCGCCCTGATTGGCGACGTCCGGAACTCTCCCTTTCGGCAACACCGCTGGCTCCTGCAAGGGCTTCTGCGGGAGCAGGCGCCACCGAGGTTGGGCTTGTGCTGTCGGGAGAGAAAGAATGACCAGCAACACCGCTCAAGACTCCTGTTAGTCGCCGAGCACGTCGCTTTGAATTGGACTATCTGCACCGGGGTGACGGTCGTCTGACCAATAGCTTGGGTGATCTCCGGCGATGAGCTTCCGCTGCTAGGAAGGGCTTTTCGCCCTCCCCGCTGGGCGATCAGAACAGTTCAATCCTGACAGGGGTTCTTTCGGTGGTTTTGTGTTGGTAGCCATCGATAGGACTGGTCTGGCTATTATCGCCGGTCATGTCCCGATCAACTCCCGGCGCTGGCGACGCCCGCCGACGTAGCCGAATATCTCCACACCACGACCGCGCAAATCACGGAACCCCGAAAACCAAGGCCAGGTGGTTGTGGGATGCTCAGGGGCCCGCCCCAGGCGGGCGGGTTGCGAAGGGCGGCGGCGCGGAACTTTGATTCATGCGCTCTTTTGTTCTTTTTTGTCCCGTTTGTTCCCCTGCCCCTAAAGGGGCAGTGGGAAACGTGAACGGTTGTCGTGATCGTTTTCCGTGAACGGTGCGTGATCGCTTGACCTGCGGCTTTGCGCAAACCGTGATCGGGCGTGATCGGTCTGTGAACGTGCGCGTGATCGAAAACCCGCGTGAACGCTCTACCTGCGGTTTTGCAAAAAGCGTGATCGGTGCGTGAACGGTCGTCATGGCGCTACCCACCTCGTCGCAGTACCGCCGGTAGAGCCTCCGGTCGTGCCCGGGATAGGCTTCAGAGTGCCGTCGGCCGCCAGTCTGGCGAGCTGACGGCGGGCCTTCTCGATCTCACTCTTCGTCGGCTTGAGGTTCTCGAACATCACCACAGCCAGCGCCTTGGCGGTAATGCCGTTATCACCAGCTGCCTTGGCCAGCTCCACCGGATCGGTGACCGACAGGATTGATATCGTTCCGCTGGTCTCGTCGTGGGATAGCATCAGCGGCCCGACCTCCTGGGCAGGCTGGCGGATGTGCCGGAAGCCGACGATGGGATCACCCGGCTGGCCGGTCAGCATGATGATCGAACCCGTTCCGCTGGATAACCACACGGAGCCGTAGACATCAGCCACGCTGCCGTTCGACTTCTTGACACTGTGGTGCAGCTCTACGAGCTCGACACCACGGCTCAGCAGAAGCTGACGGGCCCGGTTATATTGGGTACCGACAACATCATCGGACAGGCCCACAGCCGCGTCTTTGAGCGAGTCGAGGTAGACCACGGCAGCATCGGCACGCTCGGCCAGTTCTGCCAACAGCGAGGGGTTAGCGGCGATATCGGCGGGCGGTGGACCCTTCCAGATCACCAACCGATCCCGCAACACGTCACGATGGCAATCGAAGAACTGCCGGTGCAAGGACCGGGCAATCTGTGCCGGGCGGTCCATTGCCAGATACAGGATCTTGCCGGGTACCTGGGCTACCGGTAGACCCAGCACGTGACTCTCGATGCCTCCTATACCGCCGAGCTGGGCGCTGACCAGCATCCCCGCCAGCGTGGTCTTACCCAGACCCGGTAATCCGCAGATCATCAGCGACTCGCCCTTGGGCCACAGCACCCGCTGGCCACTACCCCACAACGCCGGGATCTCGTCGGGCACGTCGAGGATGAATGAGGCTCCGTCGGTGAAGGCCCAGGTATCGCCGAAGTCCTTGTTGCCGTTGGCTTGCTCGGTGATCTTTGCCGGTGAGGATGCGGCCACCATTGCGGCGGCACCCTGGGTGAAACGCAGGAACTCTGCCTCGGCAACTACCTGGGGCCGGGTATCGGTGACCTCGAGGACGTAAGCCTCATACAATTGATCCAGGGCGCTGGGCACCCCGACCCGTCCCACAGCCTGTAACCTCATCAGTGCGGCAACGTAGTCGCGAGTGGTGTCATACCGGCTACCGGTGCCACTGGTCAGATCACTCATCGCCTGGTTCAGTCGTGCCGCAACAACCTCATCCGGTGGTGATCCGTTGTCAGGCAACGAAATCAACCGCTGGTACAGCTCTTCGTTGATCTTTGCCCGCTGGGCCGTAGTGCGGTTGTATGCCGAGCCATCAAAGACCGCGTCACGCACCGCATCCCGGCTCAGCTGCTCGACCCACTCCTCCGGCAGCTCGGGCAGATCTTCCACATGGGGCACCACACCTTCGGGTAACAGCACCCCGTCAGGGCCATACCACTGGTATCGGGTCCCGGTGGGATGAATGGACGGCCATGCAGTGATGTGGCGGTGGTGGGGCTGAACAATGTCGATATTGCCGATACCGAGGTCATCAAATTTGATACCACCACGGAACAGCACGCCTTGGGGCCCTCGGTAGACGCGGATACCGCTCTCGTCATCCTCACCGCGAGAGCTACTGCGGTAGGTGGGCGGCAAAGGGCCCCAAAGTTTTTCGGCCTCCTCAAGGGTGCGACCGCCGGTCTTGCCGCTGTAGGCATCCACGTCGATGCCGATCACACCGTGGTTGACCCTGAGCATCAGGTTGGCGTCGGCGGGATGGTCCTTGCTCCACACGGCGATCTGCTCGCCGGTGGGCCAAGCACCGTCATAGCCGGTTAATCCCGCAAGGTGGGGCACCTTCTCCCGTGGCCGCAACGGCAGCACACCCTGCCAGCCAGCATCTCGATAGAGCTGCGCTGCACACCCATAGCCGAGCACGGCGGAGGTAACATGTGATGTAGCTGTCCCAGGCTGTCTGGTCGCCTCGATCTCCATACCGAGGCGATCTTCTATTACGGTCATGTAGTCGACACCCCCGAATCGCGCTGGAGTCGGACCGGCCGAAGTAATTCAGCCAGCCTGACCCGCTGTTCATCGGTAAGTGGGGGCGCTTCGGCCAGAATCTTTTCTACGTACTCGGTAATCGCGGAGTTGACCTCAGACATGCGCACCCTTGCTGGGGACCGCACTGAGCCGAACGATTTCGTCTAGATCCTCATGGGCAAGCATCCAACGCCCGGCAATTATTCGGCCCGGGAATATGCCGGTCCGGAGTTGCTCTTTTAACCAGCGTTCCGAACAACCGAGTAGCCCAGCCGCAGTGGAGGTATTGAAAACAATAGGATTTGGTTCTGCAGACATGCACGCGCCTTCCAGCACAAAGAAGTGATCGGAATTCGCGAATCTCACGGATTACACCACGGATCTCACGGACGGGGTGGGCGGTGCTCACCCCGCGTGGCCGGTACCGTGCGCCAATCTTCGCGAAGGCGCGGCTGGCGCTGCAGGCCTACTTACAATGACCTGAGTTCTATCAGGCGGCCCTAGCGCACCACTAATATTACGCCCTGACGACGTTTTCCGTCCAATGCCTGTACGGGCGGTTCTTTGCAATAGATTTAGTGGCTGTCCATTCGCCACGTCACCCGCACCGTTTCCGGTTCAAAGCCGGGCCCGTGCTTCTTGCGAGGCATCAGAACCACCTCGATACCGAGCGTCTCCAATACGGCTCGCCGGGTGGATACCGACATCGCCTCCCAGTTCTCGGCGGCCTTGGGTCCGGCAAGCTTGCGCAACACCTCAATGTCCAGGGATTGGACTGCGGCCTCACGCTCGCGCCGGGTGGCCTCCAATTGGGGGCTAGCCGGGCCGCCATGCGCTCGAGCTGGCGCATAGTGATCTTGCTGCCATCGGCCTGGGAGTCGGCGGCCTCGTCGAGGCGCTGCTGTAGCTCGTCACACCGATCCGATAGTCGACGGGCCCGCTCATCATCCCCCAGCATCCAGTCCAGCGCGTCGGGCTTGGCCAGCCTCCCGATGACCACCCTCGCCACCAGATCATCTACTGCATCCAGGACACGGCCGGTACACCCGCTCGAACCAGGCTATGGACCGCGCTCGCGTTCGGATGACGCGCTTGGGTTCCGGATCGCGTGAGTTGTTTGATCTGGAGGGGCGAGATGGCTGACCTAGAGCTGAAGTACGCCGACCTGAGCTATCGGGATAGCCCGGCGCGCAAGGCCAATCGAGAGGCCTTACGGGAACACATCGAGGAGATTCAGGCCGAGCACGCGACCTCCCGGTTCCCTCCACGCCGCCGAGCGGGCTTGCAGCTCGCCGACTGGTACACGGGCGGGCACCGCCAGGGGTCACTGTGGCGCTAACCCACCACCTGACCTGGTGGGTGGTTGTCACTCCGGACCCACTGCCAGCGGTCGGGGCTCAGCAACCAGAAGTTGGTGTCCTCTACCTCAATCCCAAGCACTCCACCCGGGTGGACAACGTAACGGGCCGAATCACCGAAATGGTGGATAACCCACCTGTCATGCGGCTCCGAGCCCTCTTCGGGTGGTGCGATCGCGTAGACAGAGAACGCCATGCGGAGAGCCTTTCATGAAGGCAGGCCCAAAGGCGGGACTGGGCCGCTTACCAACTGATGTCAGGGCGCCAGATCTCGTAACCATTCTCTCGAATGATCAAGCCGTCCTGAATGTGGAAGTTGTGCACCACCCGCATCGCAACCCGGGTGCCAACCGGCAGCGGGTGATTAGGAAAACCCTTGCTATCGACCAGCTTGAAGGTCATCTCCAGATCGTCGAACACCCGCTGCGCTGTGGCATACCGCTCGACCGGCTCGATCTTGGGCTCGGCACAGCTTTCGAAGATCCGGGCATAGTTTTCCAACACCTCACGCTTGCCGTAATGAATCACCCGACGCGAGGGCACTTCCCATACGATGTCATCGTGGTAAAGCTGCTCAAGCAGGTGAAGTTGTTCGGGGTTCTCGAACTGAAAATGCCAGTGCGCCAACCACAATGCATGCTCGGTGCCGCCTACAGGCGGCGGTGAGTCCCAGTCAAAGACGGCGGCCGTAGTCGATGTGTCAGTCATCGTGTCCTCCCCAGACAGCCGATGCCGAGCCCGTGCAGCCGAGCAGACACCAACCTGGTTACACGGGCCATTCTTCCGCACATGCTGCGACTACCACGCTAATTTCAGGTGGCAAGTAACTTGTCCGCACGCAACCGGTGTCATCGAGACCGGGCCGGATCCGCCGATGTACGAGCTAGGACGTGGCAGCGGTGTGGCCGCTACGAATACCGGAAGGTCCTGATGCACTCGACCAACCCCGACCATCGTCGGCAGAATGGTCCACCCGTTGTAGGTCTTGCCGTAGGCAAGCACCACATCTTGGTCGAAATAGGCCCCCGATGTTGCCTTCGGTCCAGGTGAAAGCGCCGCCTGGCGTTGGTGATGGCGAGGTTCCAAGGCCCGCCATCCCGACTGGCGGCCTGCTCGTCGCCGCTTGGCACGTCCTAACCACCCACACCAGCTACCACGATCGGTGGCGACTACTTCATCGCCCTCGACAACCCCGAGCACCGTCGCCGCCGAAGCTTTCATCGCGGAGTGCGAACGGCTCACCGACGCTGCAAGGGAATTGCTTAGGCCGCGAGCGACCACCCCGACTAAGGCCAAAATGACCCGCTGGGTTAAGCCGCAGCGAACCGACAGCTAACAACCAAACCCGAGTGCGGTGATTAAGCGCCCCTACCTGAAGCCAGGTGGGAAGATCCAGCTGCCGGTGTCAAGCTGCCCAAGCCAAAGCTAAGGCGGTTCACCTGGAGAAGCACCACAAGGGGGGCACCGATATGAAACGGTTCGCAGTCCTGGTGGCACTGATGGCACCCTTGACCCTGGCACCGGCTGCGAAGGCAGACCCGCCTACAGCCCAGTCGATGACATGAACTACATCCAGGAGCTGTACTCATTCGGCATCACCCGGCAGACCCTCGGCCTCAGTCCCAACGCCTTCCTGGAGGTGGGACCGACCATCTGCACCGGACTGAGCCGGGGACGCGACCCCAATGACATGGCCGCGTCCCTCCTGAAGGCGTGGCCGAACCTATCTCAGAGACAGTCTCAGATGCTCATCTCAGTCTCGGTCGTGAACTTCTGCCCGAACGTGCTGCCGAAGCCGCTGCCCTGGAGTCCGCAGTCATGAAACCGAACCGAAAGCCAGCGATCATCATCGTGTCGGTCATCGCCGTAGTCGGTTTCCTGCTGTGGGTGAACTGGTACAACTCCCCAGACCAAAAGCTCCAGCGATGCATCACAGCAGAAGGGCAGGAGTGGGAGCACAAGGTACAGACCGACCCACAGGCTCAGATGATTCACAACGCGGGCGGCGATCCGCCAATGGCGCTCGCGCTGCTCGACTGCGATGACAAGTTGGGCATCAAGCCATGACAGCATCTGACACGAGCAAACCATGAAGATCCTCATAGCCGGGGCGTTAGCCGTCGGACTGCTGGTCCTCGGCACTCCCCTGGCCCATGCCGATGCGAACCAGGCGGCTTTCGTCCACCAGGTTCAGGCGATGGGTGACCCGGGGACATCCGACGAGATACTGGGCAACGGCTACACAATGTGCCATACCCTGCGCACCACCGATCTCGACATCCACGCCGTCGCGGTTCAGGCGGCACCGCAGATAGGGGTGTGGGTCGGGCTGGCTGCTGGAGAGGTCGGTGCTGCGATCCGGTGGCTCTGCCCGGATCAGATCGGGCAGTTCGCGAGGTCAACTGGATGATGGTGGGCCTGCACGCTTAACAGCCATTGCCGGACCGCGCGCCACCCATAAGAGCAGTTCAGGGCATTTTCTCCGATTTTCCAGCTAACCTTTAGGAACACATGCCTACCAGCCCGCCAAGACCATGTTCGATTTGCGGCAAGCCCGTAGTCCGGTCAGGCAAGTGCGCCCGCCACTACAGCCAGGCAGACCGGCAGCGCGGGACCGCTAAGCAGCGAGGCTACGACAAGCAGCACCGCGACGAGTTCCGTGGGCCAGTCTTAGCCCGCGACGGGTGGACGTGCGTGCTCTGCGGTGAGGCCGCAAGCCACGCGGACCACTACCCACGCACCCGCAAGCACTCATAGCAGACGGCGAGAATCCCAACGACCCGCAGCACGGCAGAGCACTCTGCCCACGCTGCCACCGCGAGCACACCGCGAGCACCGGCGGATTCACGCACGTCGAACGCTAGAACGGGCCATGCATAAACTATGCATAAAGTTATTCACGCTTCAAACGCGAACGCTAGCGTCTAGCTGCCCGACGTACACCTAGCACACCTAGCCCGCTAGATAAGCCCTCTGACCTGCGGAAACAGTGGGCTACGCCCCAAGGGTACCGAGCATCACAAAGCATGCTTTCCGACTGACCAATATTCAGGCTTTCTAAAGCGGGGACATGTTTTGGAAATATATGCACCGGGGCTTATAAACGGTGTATATGCGCAGGCCAGCCATGTTTTACAGCCAATCACCACGGGGAGTTGAATTGTCATTCGAGGGGGAAACTCAGCATTTTCTAAGCATTGGAAGTGCCGCCGCCGACTAGCGGCCCTTTGTCGCTAGCGGCCCTTTGTCGCTAGCGGCCCTTTGTCGCTAGCGGCCCTTTGTCGCTAGCGGCCCTTTGTCGCTAGCGGCCCTTTGTCGCTAGCGGCCCTTTGTCGCTAGCGGCCCTTTGTCGCTAGCGGCCCTTTGTCGCTAGCGGCCCTTTGTCGCTAGCGGCCCTTTGTCGCTAGCGGCCCTTTGTCGCTAGCGGCCCTTTGTCGCTAGCGGCCCTTTGTCGCTAGCGGCCCTTTGTCGCTAGCGACCCTTTGTCGCTAGGGGTTAGACAGTTGAGCCGAGTTTCAGGCTGCGGTGGGCAGTCGTGCGTGGGCGAAGCGTTGGTCGATGTGTCGGTCGATGGTGTGTAGTGCGGTGCGGAGTTCGGGTGGCGCTTGGGGTTGGTCGGCGGCGAAGAGCGGGGTCAGGACGCGGTCGTGCACTTTGGTGTAGAACAGCGCGAACCGGAGACCGTCGGCGGTGAGGTGGTAGGTGTTGGTGTGCGGGCGGCGGACGATGAGGCCGTTGCGCCGCAGCCGGGCCAGGTCGTAGCTGGCCTGCGTCATGCCGTACGGGGCGCCGAGCAGTCCGGTCATCAGGGCGCGCAGGCTCCTGTTGGTGATGCCGGTGACGGCGCACAGGGTGACGCACAGGGCGCCGGCCAGGGCTTGGACCCGAGAGTCGCCGAACCGCATGGCTGTAGCTCTCCGCCCCTCCGCGGTGACGGTGGGGTGCGCGATCCGCTCAAAGACTGGATTCGCAAGGACACAGCCCTGGCCGACACGTTCAGCCTGCAACACGCGGGCGTTGACCGCACGCGCCTTGGTCTGCAGATCGTCGAGATTGTGCAGGCGGCGTTGGCAGCCCAGGTCGTTGGGGGCGTTGATCACGGTCTCGATTCGGAGCGCCCGCCCGTCCTTCAAGTACTGCTTGATGCGGGAGTGCTTGTAGAAGGCGTTCACCGTGACCTCGGTGCCGCGGGAGATGACTTTGGTCTTGAACTCGCCCCCGGTGGCGCGCTGGCCGCCGCGGATCTGGCGGTCGAAGACGATCTCGATGGTGTCCGGGCGGCCAAGATCGAGGTTGTCGGTGACGAGTGCCTCGAAGAAGCCGCGGGCGTAGCGGGGTTGGGTGAACACCAAGGTCCGCGAGATTTCGGTTTGCGCCATCGACAGCTCCCACCAGTAGCCGGCGTGCCCGTCGGCTGCGGTGAGCGGCAGCGGCAGCCGGGCCAGCCAACGTTGGAAGAACACGTTGATGGTGCCCGGCCCGAGCCGGTCGCAGATCGCTTGCAGCGCACTGGGATCGGCGGTGGCGGCGAACCCGTTGGACAGTTCGGTGAACTCCAGCCCGGCCCGGGCCGCCTGACGTTTGGCCCACTCGTGCCCGTTGACCCACATCTTGATTGGCCACGGACAGTACGTGCAGACCTTGATGAACGCCGGACCGAAATCGGCGTCCCAGAGGTAGAAGTAGTAGACCGTGACCCGGCGGTCCTTCTTGTCGAAGGAGAACTGCGGCGGCTTGGACGGGTCGGTGTCGCGCTGGCGGGCGATGAACACCCGCTGCGGCTCCTGCGCCACCCCGATCGCGGCGACCTGCGAACGCCCCTGACGCGCAGCCGAATCCAGATATCGACGCATCACTTCGATGTTGCGGTCGGTGGATTTCAACCGCACCACCGGAATGTGGTTGGCATCGGCGTAGGAGGCGACCGAGCGGCGAAACGCATCGCCGATCTGCTGCAGGCACGCCGGGGAGGGCACCACATACCCGCGGTGCCGCAGGAATTGCACCACCTGCCCACCCACCTGCAGTTGGGCGAGATACCCATTCAGGTAGACCCGGTCCAGACACTCGAGATCGAGGCTCACGTGCCCGTCGAGCACATCGTTGACCGTGACCGGGTTGACCCGCACCAGACGCGACGCCATGACGACCTCCGCAACCAGACGCTATGACAGCGAGCATGCACCCACCGGTACCGAATCGACTACGCGGGTACGCACCTCGGCGGTATCAGGCGAAGCCTGTCTGGATGAGTAATTCCAAGGGGTCAGTGGTCGTAGGCGGTTAGCGATCGCAGCGTGGGCTGGCCGAGTTGGTCGTTGTGCCAGATCGCGGCGGTGAGGGCGAGGATGCGTTGCAGTACTCGCGATGTGACGACTCCGGCGATGGTGCGCCCGCCGTGGCGTTCGAGGTCGAGCTGGGTCTTGAGCGTGTTGTTGATCGATTCGATGACCTGCCGAAACGGCTTGAAGTAGCGGTGTCCGGGCCGTGGTTTCTCGCCCTTGCGGGCCGGGCGCAGCAGCTCGACTTCGGCGTCGGCGAGTGCGGCTTCGAATGCCTTGCCGTAGTAGTTCTTGTCCGCCATCAACTTCTGCTTCGGGTGGGCGGCCACGCAGATTCGGGTCGGCGTCGAGCATGCCGAGCAGCACCTCGCGTTCGTCGGCCTTGGCGCCGGCCAGCGCGAACGCCACCGGCAGCCCCGACAGCGTGCACACCAGGTGCAGGCGCAGCCCCCAGAAGAAGCGCGAATGCGAAGCGCAGTAACCGTACTCGGCCCACCCGGCCAGATCCGACCGTTTCGCCGTCTCCCGCGAGCGCCCACACTCGACCGGGGTCGAGTCGACCACCCACACGTCATCGCTGACGCTGCTGGTCCGCGCGACCAGGTGCGCGATCACCGCCCGCAGCATGCCGATCGCCGCGCGGATCCGCTTGTTGTAACCCGATTGTGTTGGCAGATAAGGAAACATCCCGCGCAGATGAGCTGTTCGCGTAGCGCAGGAACCGGGCCTCGGAGGTGAATCCGAGCAACGCCTGCAGCACCACCAGGGTGACCAGCTCGGCGTCAGTCAGCCGCGGAGCGAGCCCGACGCGCGGCCGCCACGGTCGATGCTGCGGATTGTCGGCGAGGAAATCATCACTTGTCACGTACAGTGCGGTAGCGAGGGTGTCCAGGTCAGCGTCCACTTCGGCCTCCAGTGCCAGGTTGGGTTAAGCAACGCCAATCCTGGACACCCTCACCCATAAATCACAGCAGCCACACCAGTAACACCCCTTGGAATTACTCATCTAGGCAAGCTGTCACGCTAGCCGCTTAACCTCTCCAGTAGGTATCTGGGCCACGTATCGGGTCACCGGTGACATGTCGTTCTGACCCAGCACCGCAGTCGGGAGATCCGCGAGCAGCCCGCTGAGCGGTCGTTGGGTCGTGCCCTAGAGACGGCGTCGGGTCCGCGCGGCGAGCATGGCCAGGACGGTGCCGGTGGCGGCCGGCAGGAGTCCGAGGGCGGCATAGCCCAGGTGCTGGGCCAGGAGTCCACCGAGGGCCGGTGCGATGAGGTAGCCGAGGATGCCGAGCTGGGACCACACGATCATCGCGGTGACGATGCGGGCCGGGGGCACGGCGGCAAGCAGCAGTCCGGTTGCGCCTGTTGGGCGGCACCGGCCCCCAGGCCAAGCAACACCAGCCCCAGAGCCCACACCCAGGGCCGGGGGCTGGCACCACAAACGGTGAGCCCGACGGTGATGGCCAGGCCGCCGGTGAATAGCATCCGCGCAGGTGGTTGGTGCCCGGCTCCGGCCGAGCCGACGGCCAGCAGCGCGCCCACGAGCAGGTAGGCGACGCCGATCCTGGTTTGCGACCAGCGCTGGGCGAAGTGCAGCGGCAGCACTCCGTCGAGTGCTCCGGTGGCCAGGATTGCCAGCATGATGGCCACCGCGGCGGCCCAGAATCGGCGGGACCGCAGCACCGTCGGGTCCGAGGCAAACGTAACCGCGGTGCCGGGGCGCGGCAGTGTGGCGGCGAGGGGGGCCAGCGCGGTGAGCAGCGCCGCGTAAGCCAGGAAGGGGCGGGTGTGCCGCCGAGAGCCCCGAGCAGGGGGCCGAGCAACGCGCCCGCTGAGTAGGCGGCGTAGATGCGGCTCATGCACAGGTACTCCTGCCCGGGCCAATACGCCAGGGTGGCGAACGTGACCCCGATCCACAGTCCGCCCGAGCCCAACCCCATCAGTGCTCGACCCGCGAACACCCCCGGCAACCCGGGTTCGGCGGCCAGCGTCAATGTGCCCAACCCAGACACGGCCAGCGCCACCAGCAAGGTCGAACGGATGCGACCGGCGCGCACCAGGGGCGCGGCGGCGGCGAAGCCCACCATCATCGCCAACGGAAAGGCCGCCGCGACGGCACCCATCACCGCCACCCCCGCCTGATGGGCAACGGCCAGCTCGGGCAGCACGGGGCCGATCACGCTATACCCGGCCGCGTCCACCGCGCCAACGGCCAACAGCACCGGGTAGGACAGCGACACCGCACCCGGCCGGTGCCCCCACACCCGTAACGCGAACCCCCACCCGCGCCCGCCCAGCACGGCGTCGCCTTCGATACCCACGCCGTCGCTGCCGAAGGCCATCACCCACGCCATCAACCGAGTATCGCCACAGCCCCAGCGCATGCAGTGCCGAATCGTCCCGGGTGGGTCCGGAGACTGCCCACCACTGACTGCCCTTGCGATAGAGCCTTGTCTTCGGCTAGCTCGCGGGTCGATGCCGCAGATCACCCGGCCAGCTCAGTCGCACGGCACCTTCAGCAAACAGAGGTCAGTCGAAACCGACGCTGGTCGAAGTACACGCAAGAGCAGCTCTTTGCCCTGGCCCGCGGCACCAGCGCTTACGCCGCGATCAACTTGAGCGTGAGCCCGACGAGTTTCGCGAGGCCCGACAGGAAGCGCTGGCCGCCAAGGCGGCCGAGGACGACGCCGATCGCACGCTGTGGGTGGGCGGCCGATGAGGTACTGCCGACCGCGGGTCAATCCGCTGTTGCTGCCGTGTCCCCACTGCGGTGCGGGTGCGCGTCAGCGTTGCGTCGTCCCAGGGACACGGAGGCCACCGTACGGCGGAACGCACCCGGCACGACTGGCAGTAATGGACGGGACACGCCAATGAGTCTCGCGGCATACGACGCGTGCACCATCCTGGTGTTGGTCTACGGCTGCAGTCGGACAACGGGGGGCATCATCGTGAGTGGCTTAGCCGAATTGCTCGACCAACTCGCACTCGCCCCCGCACTTCCCGGCGCCCGATGCAAAAACCGGATCGAACTCTTTGACTTGACGGTCACCGGGCGCCGCGGCGGTGACCATCGACCTCATCTACGCCCGAGAAGGCCGCTGTGAGGCTCTGCAACGCTTGTCCGGCACTGGAACCCTGCCGCGCCTATTACGACCAGCTACCGGCCAACCAGGCGCCCGCGCGGGGTCATCGCAGGGCAAGTCCGAGCCTGATGACTAACGTTGCACCGCAACACGTTTTGCAAGCCGCGTACTGGATCGGCGAACTAATCCGCCACCGCCAACAGTTCGGGCACCCCATCCCGCAGTCGCTCCGCGACCTCCACGACGCCCTGAACTGCGCATTGCTCGCAGACGAGCATCCCGCGACGCCGGTGCTGGAACGCTTGAAGTCGACAGCCGAGCTTGCGGGCCAATGGAATTGCCATCCGACGACTGTCAGACGTAAAGCGGAGAATGCCGGTGGCCGCAAGATCGGGAACCGGTGGGTGTTCCACGAAGCGGAGGACGTATGACCGACACAGAAGCTGGCCCAAATGGGCCGCCTGACGGCGAACGTGATCCAAATGGATCACTTGACGGCGACGCTGAGCTGCGCGCGATGGCTGCCCACGTGTTCCGCGACGAACGCCCCGAACCCGGCATCGACCGTGAGCGTCTCGCCAACCCCGAACCCGAGTCACCCAACGTCGTCCCGCGCGAAGGCACCAACCCCGACGCCCCGATCGATGACGCCGCGTACGAACGGGACTTCACCAAGCGCATGTTCGACCCCGCATACGCCGCTACTCAGCAGGAGCTACCCGAACAATGATCATGTCCCGTGGACAAACCCTGGTCGTCCAGCAGACCTCAGCCCTGCTCGGCGTCAAGCTGCCCAAACGCTTCAGCGATGACGTCGCGGCGGCCAGCGCGGTCCTCAACGCCGCCGAGGAGATCGGCGATTCATCGGCCGCACTCAACGCCGCCGTGCTCGACGCGATCGCCAAAGGCGCCGATTACCGCACCGACCCGGCCGTGACCGGCCTACTCCTCGACGCGGCGTTGGTTCGGGTGACCGGAATCGGTGAAGCCGCCCGCGCCCGCGCCGACCAAACCATCGCCAATGCACTCGTCGCGCACGCCGACCCGTCTTGTCCGCTTGGCGCGACGCCCTCGAGCCACACACTCAAACACTCGCCGCAGCAGTCAGACACGCGGATGCCCACCAACATCGACGACGGCGCCGCAGTCAAAGCGGCAGGCGATCGGGCAATGCTGCTTTCGGGGCCAACGCAGGCCGCCGTCAAGTGCTGGGCAAGCGCAGTCGGCGGGTTCGTAGCGTTAGCCCACACGGCGCGGATCACCGCCAACAAGGGCAACGCGGCCATCCTCACCGACGTAGGCTTCGACGTGCTCGAGCCTGTCGAAGTCGAAGCCCGATCCACCGGTACCCGCATCGACGCATGGCTGTTGGCACGCCATGGTGTACCGCTGAGCCTGGCCCGCATCGGCACCTACATGGAACGCGTCGCCGTCCACGAGCAGCAGCGCCAAGCCGCCGCGCTCCAAGCCCAGCAGCGGGCCAACAGCCGCGCAGCCTCACTCGCATGACCACAAGCAGCGGACGCAGTGCAGCCGAGGAAGCGGCTGCACGCCCGCACAAGCTGAGGCAGGCCTGGCGTTATGGGTTGTGGTTCCCGGCGTTTCGCCAGGCCGCCTCAGCACCAACCAGAGGGGTGCGGGAGTGACCCCCACCCCCGGCCCCACGGCGCTCCCAGGGCATAGCGCCGTGTCTCTCCCTACTTGTTTTTCCTTTTCTCACCGAGGAGGTCTGAAGTGGCTGTGGTTCGGAAGCTGAGAGCCGTCAAGGCTGATGAGAAGGCGCCTCGCAGGCGGCCGTCGCGGAAGGTTTTGACTGTCGCGCAGGCCGCGGCGTCGGGTGATCGGCGCGCGTTGCTTGTAGCGATGCGGGCTCGGATTGGGCAGGCGGTCGATGATCCGAAGACGCCGGCTCCGGCGCTCGCTGCGTTGCTGCGGCAGCTGGCTGATGTTGATCGGGAGATCGGGTCTATTGACCTCGGGCGCGGGCAGAAGAGGCCGGCGTCGTCGGCGGTCGCAGATACGCCTGACGAAACGTTCGATTACTCGAAGATTTAAGGGAGCTGACATGCCGGAGCTAACGACCGCGTGGGTCACCCTGGCCGCGACGACGCGCGGCATGGAAGCCGATATGCGGCGCGCGTTTGAGCGTTGAGCGTGACGCGAAGATCAACCCGAAGGTTGACCGGTCGGGGCTGACCGTGAAGCGCGCAGCGCGGCCAGTGGTTTCGCGTCGAGGTTCCAGTCCGAGGTCGACCGTCAGAAGCCGGCCGACGGACCTACGATGCTCCGCATGACCAACGGCGCGGCTGCGGAAACGTCGTTGTACGAGCCGCTGGGGCGTCTAACGCCATCGCCGTCGTCGTGAACAAGGCTGCGATGGCGGCTCCGATGGAGCCAATCGCCGCGAGGACACTGGCCGCGAGCCCCCACCTATTTCACACACTCGCCTGACAGTAGCCATGCTCACCCGAACGGGGTCGAGCCGGTCGATCGCCTCGACGCCTCAGTGCGCTCAACGGTCGACCTTCCCGCTGCCTGATGCCCGAAGGCGGCTGGGCCCGGGCCGTTAGGCCCACAGTGTGAAGCGCCGAGGCGATCGACCGGCTCGACCCGTTCGGCTGATTACCCCAACCCAAGCGACCACCGGCCCACAGTTCGGTGGTCGCTTCGCATTTCGTGTGGGCCGGTGTTCTGCCGGTTTGCTTGCCAGTGCGGGGAGCCCCGGGGGCATCGGGGTTCGCCGACACCCCGGGGATCCAAACCGCGGTGGGACTCTGACGAACCCCAGCGGCCTGGCGGTTACCCGGCCTTGCCGTCCGCGCCTGACGCGCCTGCCTTGCCGTCCGCGCCTGCCGTGCCGCCGGTGCCGCCGGAAGCACCGCCCTTGCCGCCGGTGCCGCCGGTGCCGCCGGTGCCAGGGCCGCCGGGGGCGCCAGCGGTGCCGTCGCCGCCGACACCACCGTTAGCGCTGCCGGCCGTGCCGCCGGTGCCGGCGTTACCGCCGGTGCCACCGGCGCCGCCCGCCCCGCCGGTGCCGCCATTGCCGGCCGTCCCGGAACCGGTGAAGAACGGGATGAACCCGCCGGCCCCGGGTGCGCCGCCCGGCCGCCGTTGCCGCCGGCCCCGCCGTTGCCGCCCGCGCCGCCGTTGCCGCCGGTGCCGCCGTTGCCGGCTGTGCCGGTGCCGCCGTTGCGTGTTGCCGCCGTTCCGCCGTTGCCGCCGTTGCCGCCGGGGGCACCGTCGCCGCCGCTGCCGCCCGCGCCGCCGTTGCCGCCGGTGCCGCCGACGCCGAGGAACAAGGCGCCGCTGCCGCCGGCGCCGCCGGCGCCGCCATCGGTGCCGTCGTTACCGTTGAGACCGGCCGCGCCGCTGCCGCCGTTACCGCCAGAGCCGGCGTTTCCGCCCGGCAGGAAGGAGGTCATCTCCGCCGTTGCCGCCGTTACCGCCGTTGCCGCCGCCGAACAGGGCATCGCCGCCGTTGCCGCCACTGGAGGGAAAACCAACCCCGCGTCGCCGGGGCGCGCCGTTGCCGCCGTTGCCGCCGTTACCACCGCCGGGTCCGCCGGTGCCGCCGTTGCCGCCAGGAAAGTCGCCATTGGGTTAGTTGGCCCGATGTTGATTTCCCCCGGCACCGTTGCCGCCGTTGCCGCCGTTTTGCAGGCCTACGCCGTCGGCCCCATTCCCGCCGGCGGAGCAAGTTGCCACCGTCGGCCCCGTTCGCGGCCGTGTCGCCCGTGGTGGGGTTCACGGCGTCGAGGCCGTTGAGGCCGGGGGCGCCGTTGCCGCCGTTGCCGCCGTCGCCGATGAACAACCCGGCACTGCCGCCGCTACCACCTGGTGTCCCCGGTACGGTGGGGCTAAAGCCGTCACCGCCGTTGCCGGCGAACAGCCCGGCGTTGCCGCCGTTGGGATTCGCTGCGGTGCCGTCAGTGCCGTTGCCGATGAAGATCTTCACGAACGGGATGGCACCGAAGAGTTCAAAGATGGGGTCGAAGGGCGCGGCGCTGAGCCCGCCAGTCCCGAAAAAGTCGAGACCCCCAGTTTGCAGCGGCGCCGGGACCACCGGCGCGGCCTGCGCTTCCGGAGCGGCCATCAACGCCGCGCCGGGAGTGGCCAATATCAGACCGGCGCCGCCGATTGCCGCCGCCGTCGCTAGCAATGGACGCTTCGGCTTCCGCGACCGCGAGTGCGGTACCTCGACTACTATGTTTGGACATTTGGATGCTTCCTTCAATTGTGCGAGCAAATTAGTGTACCACCGGGCAACCAACCAAGCACTAACTTGGGATACTTGCACCTTTGCAATAGTTTCTCAGTAGACCTCAACATGGCCCACAGAATTGATCAGCCGCACTCATGTAGCCGTCGAAACGTCACTGTCAGACACATATCTGCACGTCAGGAGGCATCCGCGTTGGGACATCGATGCCACGTCGTGATTCGGCTGGCGACGGCAGATGTCGGCGCAGACTTCGGCGCCTTAACAGGCTATTCACAGGCTCTTCACAGGTGAGAATTTTTGCCGAACTCGACAAGCCTCGGGGTTCCGGCAGAGCGAAGTCATTCGTCGAGCAAATGAAATCGTGCGAAGTAATCGCTTTAGTTGAAGTAATGCGGCGGCCCGGTCGGACAATGACAATCAGGTGAACTTTTTATGATGGCTCAGGGCGCCTGGCAGACCAGCCGAACGCAGCGGCCAAGTTGGCCGTGCTCGCACCTCTAGCAACGCGGTGATCGAGGTTGACGGCGTGCCGGCAGGATGAACCGGCTCGCTGCTGAGAGTGCCGATCCCCGCAGCACCGGCAAGAAACCGGTCAGGCACCGGGCCCACGCCGGACGAGGATCCGGCGATTGGCCTCTTAACAGCGAAACGACCGCCGAACCGTGTGTATCCGCGAATACACAGACTGAGCCAGCTTGCACTCAACACAACGGCACCCACCCAGATAACGACTTCTCACGCCGTGCTGTACAGCCATCTCGAGCCTCCTCATGCCGATGATCGTGCACACCGCCCAGATGGCGACGAACGTCAGCAGGCCATTCATCGGTGTCGGCCAGATACGCCTCGGCGATGGCAATGTCCAGCGCGTTAGCCAGCCGCCGCGCGTCATCCACGGTCAGCGGGTTCTCGTCGCGCAGACGGCTCACCGCGATCCGGCGCTGGACGGTGCCGTATTGACGTGCACCTCGATCGCGCCGTCGTCGCAGTCCCGGTCAATGATGCGCATCTGGCCGATAAACGTGCGATACGGCTCCCAAGCGTCGACATGCGCGGCGCCGGGTGGGGCTGGGATGTGCGGGTAGGGTTGTTGGTGGTGGGCATGGGTGTCTCCTCGGTTGTCGCGATCGCGATCCGAGTTGCCTACTGATTGGGCATGTATTGGGCACGGCTCGGTTTAGATTTTTAAAAACAGCATCTTACCTGCATAAACACTGGTGCGCGATACTGGGATTGAACCAGTCGATATGTCCATCGAATGCACCACGTCGGCGAACAGCACCGTCACCTGCTTGTACTCCGCCGACTGGGCGGCCCGCTCGAGTCGCGTACCGCATTCGGCGCAGAACTTGGCCGTCGGGCCCGACTGCGCGCCACAGGAACCACAGAACAGCCCCGTCACGGTCAGTCCACCGCCACCATCCCCGCTGGCGTCCACGTCAGTATCGTTTCACTGCTGGTCAGCGATGTCCGTCGTATCGCCGAGCCATATCCGAGACAAGGTTTTGAGACGCTCATATGTCGTCTATTCCAAGACAGCGTTCAGTTCTACTCGGGCCTGGTCGATTTGGTCGTATACGTAGGTCACCATGGCGGCGGCGGTCATCGTTTCACCCTTGCGGGCGAGCGATTCGTAGGTCTGGTCGCCGAGGACCTCGCGAAGGTGGGCGATGGCGGTGGCCACTTCAGGGGACCACGCTGCGGACATGGGACTGAAGGCGTATCCGGCGATGGTGGCCGCTGGCTCATAGCGTCGGAGGCGATCGAGAAAGGCGGCGAGGATAGCCAGCGGGATACGGATAGCGGTGGTGTTGCCTGAGTCGAGGTAGTTGCGGATGGCCACAGTGAAGTAGTCGAGGGCGGCGAGCGGGTCGCCGTACTCGGCTTCGACTCGGCACAGGATGCCCGCAAGGTTTGTCTCGATGTAGCGGTTGTCGCTGTCGTGGGCGATCGCCAGGCCACGGCGAAGCGCATTCAGTGCGCGGTCGGGATCGGCGTCGCGGAAGGCGGATCCGTAGGCGAGCAGCGCGGCCGAGAACGCATAAGGGTTGCGGGTGGCCTCGCCAGCGTCGATCAGACCGGTCGTGGCGACTCTCGCTTCCTCAGCCGAACCGGCGATGGTCAACGCGAGGACCAGGCATGCCCAGGTCAATGCGTGAGTGTCGCGGCCGCGCGCGAGTTGGGTGCGACACCACTCGACCCACCGTTCGGGCTGGCCGATCATCGTGTACGCAACGCCGAGCATGCCCTCGATGCCGAAAGGCACCATGCTGCGGCCACTGTCAAGAACCTGCTGGGCGGCGTCGCCGTACCGGACAGCGGCCTCGATCCGTCCGGCCATCCAGCACTGGGCTGCCATCACGTAACAGGATACCCCAGCCGTGGGTGGCCGATGGCTCGTGCGGGCTCGATAAGCTCTTCGGCCCAGGCGATGGGCTCGTACTGTTCGACCGCCAATCCAAGGAACGCCGCGTATGTCGCAATGACGGCGGCCACGTCGAGATCGTTCTGGTCGGCGGCCCACCGGAACGCGGCACGCAGATTGGCGAACTCCATGATGAACCAGGTGTAGGTGTCGCGTTGTCGGGGGCTGTCCCACAGGGCCATGATGTCGGTTTCGCGCCCGGCGAAGTAGCGAGTATGGGCGGTCCGGACCTCGGTCGCCTTGCCGCTTGCGACGAGTTGTTCCTCGGCGAACTGGCGGATCGTCTCCAGCATCGAGAACCGGATCCGCCCCGACGACCGGTCGGCGACCAGCAGTGACTTGCGCACCAGCGCATCGAGCAGATCAAGGATGGCGTACTCGTCGATGTCGTCGGATCCGGCTATCGCGCAGGCGCTTTGGAGGTCGAATCCGCCTGCGAACACCGAACAGCGTTCCAGCACTGTCTTTTCAGCGTCATCGAGCAGGTCGTAAGACCACGCCACCGCGTGGCGCAGTGTCTGGTGGCGCTCCAATCCGCGTCGTGACCCCACCAGCAGTTTGAATCGGTCATCAAGACGATCACGCACCTCGGCCGCCGTCATCGACGCCATCCGCGAGGCCGCCAACTCGATCGCCAACGGGATCCCGTCGAGGCGACGACAAACATCCTCCACGGCGGTCGCCTCATCGGCCAACGTGTCCGAAACCATGCTTTGGGCGCGTTCGACAAACAACTCCACGGCCGCACCAGCGTCCAGTGAAGGCACCCGCCACAAAAATTCGTCAGCGACACCGATTCCCTCACGACTGGTGGCCAGAACCTTCACGGTGGCCGACGCCGCGAGGATCGCTGCGACCAGATCCGCGACGCTGTCAACGACGTGCTCACAGTTGTCGAACACCAACAACCGCACCCGGCCCTCCAAAGCCGAAGCCACCGACTCGCTGACGCTCTTGCCGGGTTGTTGAGTGATGCCCAACACCGCCGCCACCGCATCCGGTACCGCAGCAGGATCAGCGACCGCCGCCAACTCGAAAACCCAGACCCCGTCGACAAATTCGTCGGCTAACCGTGTGGCGACCTCCAACGCCAGCCGGGTCTTGCCAACGCCACCCACGCCCGCCAATGTCACCAACCGATGCGAACGCAGGGCCGCTTGCAGATTGGAGACCTCGGCGTCGCGACCTATCAAGCTCGTGATCGCCGGACGCAAATTTCCGGGATTCGAGTCGACCCCACGCAATGAGGGAAATTCTGTCCGCAGTCCGGGTGCTCGGACCTGGAACACCCCCACCGGCGCTGACACATCACGCAATCGCCTTGCCCCCAACGCAATTAGGTCGACCCCGCTGAGCAGACCCGCCGTCGAGTCGGCCACCAGAATCTGCCCGCCGTGTCCGGCGGCCATCACCCGCGCGGCCCGGTTGAGCACCGTGCCGAAGTAGTCGGCGTCCCGCAACTCGGCTTCACCGGTCGCAATGCCTATCCGCACCGGCAACTCCAGATTCCGCTGTGCAGCGACCGCAGCGTCGACAGCGCACTTCGGTGAGGCGAACGCAGCAGCAACGCCATCGCCCGTGTGGCTGAACAAGAAACCGTCGTGCGCCTCAATCGAGGAGCGCAACACCTCGTCATGCGCCATAAGGGCCGCCCGCATCGCGTCCGCGTCTGCTTCCCACCGACGGGTCGACCCCTCAATATCGGTGAACAGAAACGTCACCACCCCCGAAGGAGCAGCCGCCGGATCAGCGGACACCCACGCACAATCTCACAACACACACGCTCCTACCTCGTACATCGGCCGATCCGGCCCGGTCACCGGATACAGGTGTCTTGAGACGAACGTCCGCGAGTTGCAGTTGTGGTCTGTTTAGCGACAAGGTGGGCAGCCCTTCGGACTAACCGCCGTCATGGCATCGCCTCGGCCCACTTCATATGTCCCTCGTAGCCGAGAGATGTGGGCCCGGGCACGGGCACATTTTCATCGGCGGTGGACTCGCGGCCGTAGCCGGACCAGAGGGGCCAGCACCTCGGCGAATCACTGTGGTACTGACGTCGTTTGGCCGAAGCACGGCGGACCCCACATGGCCCCGGCCCGCAGCCTCAGCCGAACGTGAACAGCACCTTGCCGCTGCGCTTGGGCGCGGCGGCGTGCTCGAGGGTGGCGTGAATGAAGTAGCCCGTCAGGGACGGGTTGCCCTCGGTCTCCTCGGCAGGCTCGGTCGTGACCGTGACGAGCCACACCTTGTCGCCAATGCTCATAGCGTCCGCCGGTAATCCTGCGATGTGCGTGCCGTCGGCGGGAATCGAACCCGCAACCTGCCGCTTAGGAGGCGGCTGCTCTATCCGGCTGAGCTACGGCGGCCCGGCCGCAAACTACCTCCCCGAGGGGCGGCGTGCTGCCTCCTAACTCAGCCTGCCTCTGGATTCTGACGCTGTCTCCGACACTCGTGCTCCCGGCGCAGGTAGCCGAACTTCAACTCCAGCCCGTGTAGCGCCTTGGCCGTCGACAGGGTGAGGTATGGGTTCTTTCTCTTCTGGCGGTAGAGAGCCAGTATTTCCTCATCGGTCATCGTGGCAACCTCTTCATCGTGAACCCATCGTCCCTCCGATACTGGCGAGCCACCTGAAGGGGCGGCTCGCCGTTGTCGGCGTCGTTCCGGGGAAGGTCGTGGGTCCCGTATTCGCAGCCACCTTTTGCTCAAGACCCCGCTCGGTGGAGCCGTCACGGTACTGGCGCCCGCAGACCCGCAGCACCACGCCGCCGATGCGCCTCTCCGCGCTGATGAACTCACAGCGTTGCCGATACCGGCGGCCCGGTCGTGGGTAGCGCAGATGGCTGCCAGCGCCGATGACACCGCCGCCCCCGTCGGCGGAAAATAGAACCCTGAACTCCAGCAGGCCTAAAAAAGGGGGACCTCAATGAGTGACAGCGATACCGCGACCACCTACGTAATCGCGCCCGAGGACATCGTCTGGCACAAGACCGACCTTGGACAGGAGTTCTGGCTCAGCGACAAGGTGGTCGACACGGACTACACCTCGGTTTTCAACGCCCAAGTAACCAAGTTCGGCCCAGGTGGCGGATCCCCCCGCATCAGCACACCTACAACCACGCGTTCTACTTCCTGAGCGGAGTCGGTAGTGTGAAGATCGCCGAGCAGAAGTGGCACGTCAAGCCGGGCACTTTCGTCAAGGTCCCCGCATACAAGCAGCACAGCGTCACCAACACCGGCACCGCAGACCTCATCTTCCTCGTCATCTACGACCCGCCGCTCAACGATGACGGCACGCCGTAGGCAGCCTGGATCAACTTCACTGCATCGAGGGCGCGACGTTCGCCGTTCGGTGCCCTCATCGGGGCTGACCAGAACCGGGACACCGGCCAGTGTCACACCGTCACCGACGTTGTTCAGCAAGCCCATGTTCGAGCCGGTCGCCCGCTTGGCCTTGGACAGCGCCAGCGCGACATCCGGAGCCAGGATGAACACGGTCAGCTCCGCGCCATCGGCGAGAGCGTCAGCCTTCGCCTGGTGGAACGGGTCCAGGTTCGCGATCGCGGAGCCGGTATCGACCGTGCCGTACGACACCGACAGCAGACCCGAGGGGCCGTTCGTGACCGTGTTGCCGAAGAACGCAGCAGCATCAACCTTCTTGGCGATGGACCGGGCCAGGCCACGGCCGATCTGATCGGCGACCGCCGGGTTCGAGTCCGAAGCGGCCTCGTTGCTGATCTGGGTCAGACCGGCGACCTTCTTCGGGGTGACGACCAGCTCGTCAGTGGTCGGATCGGTCAAGGCTGATCTGCGTGTTCTCAGCCGTCCACGCCACGGCCGGATCGGCGGTCAGCTTCGGGAACCGGATGCTCTCGGAGCCGGGGCTCATGACGGTGCCAGCGCGGAACGCGATGGACTTCTCAGCCAGAACGATGTCCAGAAGCTTCCCGTAGTCCTCGGGGGTCCACGCGGTCTGGAGACCGGAGTTCAGTACTGCCATGATGTTGTCCTTTTGTCCTTTCAGACAGGTATGGCCCCAGGCTCAAATGCCTTGGGGCCTTGGATGATTGGATGAAACCGACTAGTCACGGACTAGCCAGCGGTGCGCCACAGGCGCGTTACTGCGGTGTCAGCTCGGCCACAGACCGGCTGACGAAACTCATGGGGTGAGCAGGTTGCCCCAGCTCGGGGCGCGCTTGCCGGGCGCGCTAGGAGGTCCTGCCGTGCACATGTTGTAAGTACCCTGCTCGCACTGCGCGCACTTCCCGCAGCCGTAGAAGCCCTCGACCGCGACGGCGGTGCCGTCCTCCAAGACCCCGGCGAACTCGTGGCCTGCGATCTGTGTGCTGCCCCATCGCAGGTACTTCAGATCCGAGGCGCAGATTCCCGTCGCCACGACCCGTACAAGTTCACCTTCACCCTCCGGCTCGTCGACATCGACGACCTCAACCGAGGGCGGGGCGTTGCGCACGGCCTTCTCCAGATGTCCTCCCCTGGTTGATCCCCACTCGTCATCCTGCCTTGAACGGATCCGTGTCTACGTACTTTGCTCTCGGAAATTGCGCAGGGTACTTTGCTCCCGGAAATTGCGCAGGTTGTGTGCAGCGCTGCGTGAGAAATCCGCAATTCACGTCCCTAAGTGCCCGATCTGACCGGTGGTAAATGGCTCCCGGAGTGCGTATCTACCCTGTGTCACTTGGAGTGTGATTTCTGCTTACTCCGGCCTGAATGTGTGTAAGTGGTATGCAGCTTCCGCTGCACCAGTGCGCGCCACACAGGAGGCAGAATGACGTCGCCCGATTCCATCACACAGATCACCGCGCTCGGGTTGGAGCCCGCCTACTCCGCCCGGGAGGCGGCTGTCCTGCTTGGCAGGAGCTATTCGTGGCTTGACCAGCGGGTGCGGGGAGGCCAATTCACAAACGCGGACGGCAGTGTCTTGCAGCCACTGCGGACGCCGGGTGGGTACCGGCGCTTCACCCCGGCGATGCTCCGGGACATCGCACTCTGCTGCTACCGACACAGGTGGTTCACCATGGACGCGCTTAAGCTCGTCCTCCGCGAGTTGGCTATAGCTGCCTATGGCGACACCGACGGGCCGCCCTGGCCATCGTGCTCATCTGAAAGCGGTTGCGGCCCAGCGGCTTCACGCAGAAAGTTGAGCGAACGCACAGGATCGTCAGTGGGCAGGACGTGATATGCAGCAGTGAACTTCGTGAGGCCGAGCGTGAAACCTCGACCTGCATGTTCAGGCGGTCCGTGACCTCGCGTGAGGACAGGAGAGAGCCGACGCCGCCGGGCGGCTTCTCTACTCCTAGCGCTTTTTTCTCTCTCTCGCTCACGTTTCCCCTTCCTAAAGAGAAGGGGGAAAACGTGATATCCAGCATGTGAACTTCGTGAGGCCGAGCGTGAAACCTCGACCTGCATGTTCAGGCGGTCCGTGACCTCGCGTGAGGAGCTTATGACCCGCACGGACGTCTCGTAAGCGGTCACGCGGGTCACGACGCCTCCTTGGCGCTTGACGTGAACGCGACCAACACCGGGTGATAGGCGCTGGTCCCGCCTTCGTCTTTCTTGACCAGCTTGCCTGCGACTACCCGCTTTTCGAGCTTGCGGCGTGCCTTCTCAACCTCGCTGGGGGACGCGCTGCCGAAGAGCAGCTGAGCTGCATATTTCACCGTGATACTGCCTTCGGCCTGTGCCACGTCGACCAAGTCGACCTGTTCCGCGACGGTCATCAGGCCGGTCGCCTGCTCGTGGCTGACTTTCATCGGGCCGACCTCAGAGACAGGGAACTTCAGGTGGCGGAACTCCACCAGGGGGTCACCGGGGTTGCCGTCGAGCAGAACAACGGACCCCATGCCAGAGGTCAGCCAGGTGGACCCGTACACATCGTCGAGACCGGTCTTTGCGTTCTTCGCCTGCTTCTTGCGGTGATGCAGCACAAGGAGGTTCCGCCCGTTGCCAGCAATCCTTGGGCTGCCCGATTCCAGCCCGATCCCACCTCGTCTTCGGACAGTCCCACTGCGGCGTCCTTCAAGGAATCCACCACGACCACATCGGCATCGGCCTGCTCGGCCAATTGGGTGAGGATCTCAGTGTGCTTGGCCAGGTCCGCTGGCGGCGGCCCCTTCCAGATGACCAGGTTCTCATCGAGCAGATGCCGATGTTCGTCGCGGCACTGTCGCCGGAACGCGCGGCGGATCTGGTTTGGCCGGTCCATCGCGAGATACAGAACGCGGCGTCCCGGGACCACTGGCAATCCCAGCACCGGAGCGTCAAGGACACCGATCAATGACAGGACCAACTGCTGGGCGAGCGTTGTCTTTCCCACACCCTGGGTGCCGGTCAGCATCAGTCCCTCTCCGTCGGGCCAGATCACCTTTTCGTCACTGCCCCACAGGCTCTCGACTGCCGCAGGCACGTCGAGGACGAACGAGCCGCCGGTAACCATCCGCTCACTCTGCGAGCCACGGTCCGGTGCGCCCCCGTCGTCCAGGGAGCTGTCAGCGCAGGTTCCGGGACTACCCATGCCCAGAACGCTCCACGGGTCGCTGGGAGGGGCGGCCGCGATGAGCAAGGCCGCCCCCTCGGTGAACCGCTCGAACTCCGCCTCGGCCACCCGGCGGGGGCGGGTATCGGTCACCTCCAGCACGTATGCGGTGAACAACTCGGACACCGCGCTGGGTACCCCGACACGGCCCAAGTAGTGCATCCGCAGCAGCGCGGCGACGTTGTCACGGGTGTGGTCGTAGCGGCTGCCCGCTCCATCGGTCAACTCCAACAGTGCTTTCTGCAACCTCGCGCCGACCACCTCGTCCGGCACACCGTTGTCCGTCAGCTGCATGAGCTGGTGGTAGACCTGCTCATCCACCACATCGGACGACCTGGGCCTGTTGGGAGCCGAGCCGTCGAAGAACTCTTCACGCACCGAGTCTTTGGCCAGCTGGGCCACCCACTCCTCGGGCAGCTCGGGGAGGTCCTCTACACGGGGCACCTCGCCCTCCGGCAGCAGTGTGCCGTCTGGACCGAACCAGCGGTACTGCTGGCCTGTCTTCGGGTGAATCGATGGCCAAGCGATCACGACACGGTGATGAGGTTGGATGATCTCGATGTCGCCGATTCCCAACTCCGGGAACCCAATTGTGCCCCTGAAGAACAGGGCCAAGGGCACGCGAAGGACTCGGATGCCACTGACGTCGTCGTCTATCCGGGAGGACGAGCGATACGTAGGGGGTAGCGGACCCCAACGATCTCGGCTTCCTTCAGCGTCTGCCCGCCGGTCTTGGCGTCGTACGCGTCTACGTCGATCCCGAGAAGGCCGTAATTCAGCCGGAGTCCGACGTTGCTCGGGGAGATTCTTCCTCCGCCCATGAACGATCTGTTCCTTATCGGCCACTGTCCCTCATGGCCGGTCCAGCCCTTAAGGGGGCGGGGACTTTGGTGCCTGGTTTGAACGGGAGTGGTGCACGCCACCCCGCCTTCCAGTACAGGTTCGCGCCTCGGGCGTAGATGCGATCGTCACTGTCCTGATGTCGCTGCTGCGCCCCATCCTGGGAGCCGACGTTGATGCCCTCAGAATTGCTGCTGGAGTCGCCCTCGGCCGCCATGCCGGGGGCTTCTTCTTGCGGGCACGGTTCATCGCCCCCTGCGGTCAGCAGCGGGTATGCGCTTGAAGAGCGACTCGACTTCGTCGAGGTCTACACGTATGACGCGCGGGCCGAAGCGATAGCCGGTGATCGATCCATCGGCGATCCGTCGCCGGATGGTCTTGGTCGACACGCTGGCGAGTTGTGCAGCGCGATCAATTGAACTGAAACGGCGTGGGGGCTCGGCAGTTTTTGCCATTGTTCCTCCGATGAGCATCCCAAAGACACCCACCGGAGAGAGCGGGCAAAATCCGGCTGTACAAGGCCATCGGCCTGCTGACGCCGGTCCAGCGGTCCACTAGTGAACCTGAACCGACTTTACCAGCCGAGACGGGACGGTGCTGGACTGGTCGACATCAGAACGGCAAGAGCGAAACGTCTAGCTCAGAGGTTCCAGCTTCCTGGAGTTGACGGATGGCCACCATGAGCTTTTGGTGCATGACGCGGGTGTTCCGGCCGCACCCGGCGCAGTAGAACTCGTCGTAATCCGAAGCCCCAAAGGACGATTCACGCCCAGCAGGACGGAAGGATGTGTACTCAGCCAGCGGGATCAGGTCGTCGGATTCTGGCCGCACCATCGCTCGGAGCAGAGGATATCGACGGTGCTGGCCCTTATCGGTGCACACGAAGCCGAACTCGCTGAAGGCGGGGCCACCACTGGCAGATGGCGCTTTCCCTGTCACTGCGTGTCCTCCGGCAGCCTTGAGGGCAGCGCCGCAATCTGGCCGGTCAGTCTGACGAATCTCGCGCCTGCCGATCCGATAACCGGTGATTCTCGTCGATCAGCGCTGCCCTTGCGCGAGTTCCGACAACGCCTCCGCGACCTCAGCGTCGCGACCCGACACGATCTGCTGATAGGTCAACGACGCCTTCGGTGTGGAGTGACCCAACCTGCCCATTGTCTCCACGAGATTGCCGACACGCGCGGTCTGCGTCCCAGAGAAGTGCCGCAGATCGTGCACCCGTACACCTTTGCGGCCGATCGCGGCGAGGGCGTCGGCGAAGTATTCGCGGCTGAACACGCGATCGTTCAGGTGGCCGCCGCGCGCGGCCGGGAACAGCAGGGCCTCGGGGTCGCTCGGCACATTGGTCTCAAGGTGATGCCTCAGGTCGTCGCGGATGTGAGGCGGGACGACGACAACGCGGCCCTTCCCAGACTTTGGGGTGTCCACACGGTACTGGCCATCGCGGCGCGTCACTGCGCGAGAGACATACAGCACCTGGCAGTCGTCGCCAATGTCCTTGCGCCGCAACTCCGATACCTCGCCCCAGCGGACACCGCACCACGCGGACAGCAGAACAAGCGCTTTCAGGCGATCGGGCTTGATTGCGTCGGCTAGGGCAGCGACCTCGGCCACCGACAGGATGACCGGGTCACGCTGGCGCGGAGGGTTCATCACCCCGGTGATCGTGCAGGGATTGGAGACGATCAGGCCGTCGCTGACGGCCGTGGCACAGATGGCATGAAGCAGACCGTAGGCGTGACTATTGCGCCGTGGGTGGTCGGTGCCCAGCATCGAATACCAGCTGCGCACCGTCTCGGGGGTCAGGTTCTTCAGCGGCACCCTGCCCAGCGTCGGGTCGATGTGCAGGCGCAGTAGGTCGTGATAGCCGGATCTGGTGCGGGGCTTGACGTGGCGGTGCTCGATCCAGGTGTCGGCGTACTCGGCGACACTGACCGCCTTGGCCTTCTTCTCGGCCACCCGCAGCGATGGCGGCTGCCATTCGTCGCGATCGATGGAGCGCCGCTCGGCCGCCAGCCATGCCTCGGCGTCCATCTTGGTCTCGAAAGTCGTGAAGGCGTTGTGGCGGACCCGATCGGGGCCGACATAGTTGGCTTGGTAGCGCCCCGACGACGGCAACCGGCGAATCCGGCCCCAGCCCCGACGCCCCTTCTTCCCGACCACCCGCTCGACCCTTTCCCGTGCCATCTGCGTGCCATCTGCATGCCATTCTATGGCATCTCGTGTCTGCTACTGTCTCTCACATAGGTGGACATCACAGCAGGTAAATCACCAATTTTCGCAGATAGAGGCTCTGCGAGCAGCTTGGTAGGCCGCAGGTTCGAATCCTGCCGGGGGCACCAGAGTTTTAGCAGTTCAGAGGCGGTTTTCACCACTGACATCAGGCTCAGATGTTATCTGGCTGATATTCGGCTTGTCCCTCCCGTGTTTGCTCGGCAACGACAACACGACGAGAGGAACGATCCATGACATCCGCAATCACACCCCAGATCACCCGCCCACCGCTGCCCGACCCGAGCAACTGCTCCCCCGCGACAACGGCTATGCCTGCCACGAGGTCGCCGTCGAGAAACTCGGCAAGTTCACCGTCCGCGTGTGGAGGCATCTGCACCGCGACTGCGACGGCACCCGGTTCGAATTCGACGCAACGATCGACGGCTTGGTCGACGCATCAAGCCACTGCTCGAATTCTTGTTGAATTCTTAGGAGGAAGTCGACGCCGCCGTAGTCGCCGATACCGTCGCCAATGAAACCACTGCAGGCGAATGTTCCGACTGCGATACTGGCGGCGTCGAAGGGAGCCGCCATGGCCCGTGTTCTCAATGGCCGGCACATGGCCGACGTGAGCGAACTCGGCGACGAGGTGGTCGTCTTCATCGTCGGGATGCGGCTTAACAAGCCTCTCAAGCTCAGCAGATGGTGGCCGGTGGTGGCGGCGATGGCCAAGATGCTGAATTACCTTAACGAGAACCCCGACAAGGGGTTGCTCGGATGCCGGATTTCCTACCTACCCCCATTCGCCATTCAGTACTGGCGGTCATTCCAGGATCTCGAGCGGTTCGCCCGCGATGCCGACGATCCTCATCTCGAGCCCTGGAGGCAGTACAACCGCCGCGTCGGCAAGTCGGGTGACCTCGGTCTCTACCATGAGACGTACCGGGTGAAGACGTCGGACATCGAGACCGGCTACACCAACATGCCGCCCTATGGGCTTGCAGCGGTCACGGCCATGGTGCCCGTTCCGCACGGCAAGCACTCGGCGGCGGCGCGCATGGGAGTGACCGATAGGGACGAACCTGCGCTCCCGCCGTACTGATCGGCAGCGACTCAACGGGGCGCATCGAAGTACCCGCGCCAAGCCGTGGTCTTTCTCCTACTTCCACCAGCAACACCCGAACGTCGGCGTAGTCACTAAGACACGCGGCGACCCGAACCAGAGGTCGCAGCGTCGTGGGGAAATCCGGTCACCCTCTTGGCGCGAGACCAAGTCCTCGTTGGGCATGTCGCCTGCCTCGGGCACGGCGGCGGCGGACACACCAGCTGGCACTGCCGCACCTGCGATGCCGTGGTGTACGGGCCACCGTTGAACACGCACTGCACCGCGCTGGAAGGGCCGGCGGCGGTGCGGATCTCAGCCACGTCGGTATAGCAGCGATCCGGCATCGAAGGCCTGGCGCCGCGCGGCCGCTGGCGACTGACGACGCCGTGACCCGACGTGGAGCAGCTTGACGCATTGGGACCGATGCGCGACGTGCGTCTCATCCAGTGGTCGGCCCGCCACCCGCTCTCCTGGTGGCGGGCCGACTGCCGGATTCGTCGAACCAGATCAGGCGCCGACTCGTGTTCATTCTGAAGAGGGCAAGTTCCATACGCCTGGACTTGCCCTCTCCCCATCAACGAACGGGGAGCGCTTGGCGGCGTAACGACTGCCGGCCACCCAGGGCGGGCGATGATCGCAGGACAAGGGGTGACCGACAGCCATACGCCTGGGCTGCCGGCCACCCAGCGCGGGGCCCCCCGTGACTGAGCTGAGAAATCGGCGCTGCGCCAACTAACACCATCACCCACATCTGGGATCGAAGCAATGGGCCATGAGACCCGGTCCGCTTTCGGCCCGTCTCCTGGATCCCCACAGGTGACGGGCCGCATGCAGGTATGGCACCCCGCGGTTTGCTGCATGAGATGACGGCCTGGGGGTGCGCTCGCAGAAATCGAAGCCCAACTGAGCGGGGCTACCGTGACGGCGCGCGCCTGCCAAGCCTTGGTAGTCGACCTGCTCGTCGAGTCTCGACGACCGAGACGAGGACATCCACGGTGAAATCGACGGCATCCAACGCCCGGATGGGCAAACTGCGCGTTGGGTCACCTCCACACTCACGCCGAGCAGGCCTCGCTCTGCCCAGGCGTTGCTAGTGGCGGCCGACGAGTATGAGCAGACGGCAGGTTACGATCAGATCACAGTCTTCAACAACTCGTGTTTCGACGCTGAACCGGGCGGATGATTACGTCGACTGCGATGGCCGGGGGCTGACTACCAAGTTCGCCAAGTCCGTGTTGGCGGAGCCGTGACGATGCCTATTGGTGGCATGCAGAACCGTTGACGGCGAATCCCACGGCCGTCGCGTTCGTCTTGGACACAGGCGCGGCAACTTTCAGGCGACCGACAACGTTCCAGGTTTGAGCCGGTACCTATTCTCGATGGGGGTGCAGGCTCGTGAACGGCCAACCTCCATTCCAAGTACCGGCGCCCGCCGTAATCTGAGACGTGTGCTGGGCGAGCTTGCGCAGACAACGGACGGGAAGTGGATCACCCGACCACCAAGCCGATGCCCTAACGGTCGTCCACTCGGCGCGAACCAGGTCCTCATCGGCCACGTCGCCTGCCTCGGGCACGGCGGCGGAGGGCACACCAGCTGGCATTGCCGGAGATGTGATGCCGTGGTGGGTAATCTGCCGTTTCTGAAATATCCAGCCCCACAAGCAGTTTGCAGTAACTTGGCAGATGCTTCACAAGTCAAGAATCGAGTAGTCCACTACTCAAGCCATGCGTGCCGCTCGGACGGGACGATATCGCTGTAGCCAACAAACGCGACGGTAGCCAACCCGGCCTACCCGCCGCTGAGCAGCAAGGAGAATCGTTAATGGCAGTTGCGATTGGTCAGTCCGCCCCGATCACCGGCCGCGGCGGATTCGACGCAATAGTTGCCCTCGACTGTCATCCCACCGACGTCGTAATCGCATCCGTCACAGAGATCGATGCGAACAACGCACCCTTCCTGGGTTTGGCCCCGGTCAGGATCGACAACGTGGTTCCCCTCCTGGGGAAGGTACACGTCAGGGGTTTTATCGACTACCCCTCGAACATCAGGATTCGCGTGAGCGCTTTCCGGGCGGGGCTCACTTAACTGCAGAGGCAATTTTCGACCAGTTCGAGAAACCGTGTGGCATCCGGCTAAGCCGGGCGGCGACGCGGCGGCCTTGCGACGCGCGACACGCCGACACTCATGGACATTCGAGCGTTGTCTGGATTCACTCGAAGGCACTTGAGGAGTCCGTCCGGACCCACGGCGTCCAGGTGCCGGTGATCGTTGACGAGAACGGCACCACCGTCGACGGCCACCACCGCGCCGAGATCGCGGACCGCCTCGGCGTCGGGTACCGCACCGACGTCAAGACCGGCCCCAGTGACGAGGAGAAGCGGGCGCTGGCGTTCGAGCGCTGAACCTCAACCGGCGCCACCTCAACCGCGACCAGAAACGCCACTTGGTCGCCGAATCCCTCACCGGCCGACCCTAAACTGCCCGACCGCGAGCACGCCCGCAGGACCGGTGTCAGCCACCCCACGGTGGCCTTGGTGCGCCGAACTGGAGCGGGCCCGGGATGGTCGAAAGTTTTACCACCAGGACGGGTTCCCATGGTCTCGAGCAGCCGGTATCGAAGGGCCAGCAGCCCGAGGCTGCATCGGAAGACGAGTTTTCAGCCGCCGTGTCGGAGGCGTCAGCCGCGCTGGCAAATGCCCAACAAATGCACAATGACCTCCAGCAGTGTCGCCGCGAGGTCGAAGAATCGTGGCGGGAACTGAATCTGCTGATCACGAAGGCGAAGGCCGGTCAGGTCGACGCGGCGCCGGGATTCATCATCGCCGGGCACGGGCTGCGACCGCCTTAGACCTCTTCTTCGCCTGCCCATCCTTCTTCGACGTGTCGGGCGTTCGCCATGTCATATCCGATTGTCTTGCGGCCCAGGCCCTGCCCGATGATCGCGGCCATGGGCCTCCAGAACCGGCTTGGGACGCGACCGGTCGGGGCCTCAGCTCCCGTGCAGGATGACGCCGCGGATGATTTCGCCCGCCCGCAGGTCCGCGTAACCCTGGTTGATGTCCTCGAGCCGGTAATGACGGGTTACCAACTCGTCCAACTTCAGCTTTCCGGCGTCGTACAGCCGCAGCAGCTTCACGATGTCGTACTGCGGGTTCAGCGAGCCGCACATCGAGCCTTTGATCGTCTTCTCCCACTTGGTCAACACCGCGCCGGACACGTGGATGGTCAGGTCTTCCGGCGCACCCAAACCGGTCAC
This sequence comes from uncultured Actinomycetota bacterium, assembly GCA_963698965.1. Taxonomy (GTDB): domain Bacteria; phylum Actinomycetota; class Actinomycetes; order Mycobacteriales; family Mycobacteriaceae; genus Mycobacterium. Next base: position 261,318 of record CAVOSY010000007.1, on the reverse strand, counting down.
AACCACGACGCCGCCCTTGCCAACAACGTCGAAGGCGTCCTGGACCACCTTCTCGTCGACCACCCCGACCGTCACCAGCGCTTGATCCGCACCCTGCCCCCAGGTGAGCTCGTTGACCTTCGCCGCGGCCTCCTCAGCGGACGCAAACGCGTGGGTGGCGCCGAGCTTCAGCGCCGTCTCCCGCTTGAACTCGACTGGGTCCACGGCCACTACGTACTTCGCGCCCGCGTAGGCCGCACCCTGTACGGCGTTGATGCCAATGCCACCGATCCCGTAGACGATCGCGGTGTCGCCGACTCGCACACCACCCGCAGTCGTCGCCGTCCCCCACCCGGTCGGCACACCGCAGCCCACGAGCACCGCCACCTCCAACGGGAGCCAGTCGTCGACCTTGACGACCGAATGCTCGGAGACTGTTGCCCGTTGCGAGAACGTGCCGATCATGCAGAGGCTGCCGTAGTCGCGCCCATCGGCGTGAAAACGGAACCTGCCGTCCGGAAAGGTGCCGTTTACTGCGTTCGCGCCCCAGTCGCAGAGACTCGAGCGGCCTGTCGCGCAGTACCGGCACGTTCCGCAACTCGGCACGAAGCTGCACACCACGTGGTCACCGGGCTTCACGCGCGTCACGCCCGGGCCGACCGACTCGATGATCCCGGCACCTTCATGACCTGCGACGATCGGCTTCCGGCCGACCAGGACGCCGTCAACGAGGTGCAGGTCGGTGTGGCACAGTCCGGAAGCGACGAACTTGAGGTGCACTTCTCCGAAGCCGGGCTCGGCAACGTCCAAGGTGCGCAACTCGAATTCGGTGCCGTTTTCTTCGACGACCGCTGCGAGTGTTTTCATTCCGGCAACTCCCTCACGCGGCCCACTGTGGATTAGCTGCAATAAAGCTGAGAGTACTTCCGGCCACGCTATGGAGGTGCCGAATCCGTAACCAACCGTTGCCGGGCCCTCACCGACGAGGCGGTGGTTGGTGCCCGGCAGATCAACACCCCGAAACTGGGTAGAGAATCACCGCGTGAACGTACGGCGCACCGGCGCCCCGCTGACCTCGGCAACCTGCACGTGCTGCGCACAGGCCACGCGGCCCGGCGGCATTCACCGGTTTGGACAGCCGTGCTGAATCGACAGGCCGCGCTACCTGGGTTGGGCCGACGCCAGCTTCGAGAGCGCGTCGGCCACCTCGGCGTTGCGACCGTTGACGATCTGCTGATAGATCAATGACGCTTTCGGGGTCCGGTGGCCCAACCTCTCCATCGTCTCCCGCAGATTGCCGACACGCGCAGTCTGCGTTCCGACGAAGTGGCGCAAGTCGTGCACGACGACGCTGCGCTTCTCGCCGATGTCAGCGACCGCCGCCTTGAATGAGTCGGCAAACCGTCGTCATTGAGGTGGTAGCCATTACGGACCGCCGGAAATAGAAGTGCTTCAGCATCTTTCGCGACATTGGTATCCAGGTGATGCTTCAGGCCGCGCGCTTGGAGGACGGCAGCCGCCGGATCCTGCCCCGACCTCCGCGTCCCTGTTTCCCAGCCAGCGTTCCGCCCTCCCGTGTGTCATCTGTGTGTCATACGAAGGTCGGTGTATGGGATGAATGACCACGAAAGGCGTGCGCGTCCATGCGAGATATCCGCAGTTCCAAGGCGATTCGACCAAGTCGCGCCAGTGTCGAGGTTTGCTGTCTCGGCAGTTTCTGACCAGCGCAGACGCAGCCTCGCGCAAGATTCGTGCAACTTGGGTTGTCTGACGTGGCTCCGAATCGGATATGGGGACACCGCATGTCCATCACCACCGACCACCTCGCGGACGTCCCGCACCCCGCGCGATCTACTTCGCCGAATGGGACGCAGGTGTGTCTGACCCAAGCCGCTACTACCGCGGCTCAACGCGCGTCATTGACCGGGTTGAGGATCCGCACGGCGACGACATACGCGTGGAGATCTACAGCTCGCAGTCTGTAGCCGGAGACGTCACACGGCTCATCGCGTTCGATGAAGGCAACTACGAGCGCACCCACCTGACAATCGCCGCCCACGCAAGGGAATTCGGCCAAGCCCTCATCGCTGCGGCCGACAGATCGACCAGATTGCCAGCCACGATCAGGCGGTGGACCGATGATGACCGCGACTGAAGTCAACCAGCGGAAGCTGGTTTTGATCTTCCGGGAGATGAAGGCACTCTTTTATGTATTCCCGTCGCGGGATTGGTCGCCGGAGGACGCGCAAGCCGTGCTCGACGTCCTCTCAAGGCGTTCTATCTGCACAAGACTCAGGACATCGACGAATTGAAGTAGCGCCGCGAGCGGAATCGGCCCCTCATCCGCTTGGGTGGCGGGCCGACCTCGCTGAGGAAGGCGAATATTGATTCAAGTCTCGTGCAGGACGGCCGCATCGCTCGATGGCGTCGGGGAGGCGCGCGCATCGCGTTGTGCGCGCTATCGCGGGTTCACACCTGTCGTTGAACGGCTAAGTCGTGAAATACTCTGCCGGCCGCACTCCCTGCCAGTCCTGCACCCGCCGATAATCGATCGCGAGACGGCGAAAGCATTCTCCTACCTCACCCGAGGCGGCCAGGTCCTCGGTGGTGGGGTTTGAGTCGAAGACCTCCGGTGCGCCGACCACTGCCACCCCGGCATCTATATTGTGTGAGCCGTCTCGTGTCAACGAAACTTTCAGCTGGTACATGTGAGTGCCGGGCGCATCGGGGTTACGCAGCTGGAGGGCGAACTCAAACTGATCTGTTCCGTTCGGTGCGATCTCCTGTGCAACGTGCTCCACTGGGATTATGTCGTGTGGACGGGGATCTACGGGTAGGACTGCGTTATAGCTTTGGCTGACCAGCATCGGCCCTGCACCTGGCTGGCACTGGGGCCAATACGCGTAGTCCAGAATTTCTAATTCCGCACCTGTTACGACGGATACCTGGTCGCCGATATTGCGCAGGGTCACTCGGATCTTCGGCGGCACCAGCTCAACCTCGCCTCGTTCGTTCGGTCCTTCTCCGCTACTGCCGGGCACGACGTCTAGCTTGACGAGGTCCAACTCGGTTTTGGGCCGATTGATCCACAATGTCAGCGCCGCAGATAGCAGGGCCAGACACACTGGCACAACGATCGCCAGGATGAGTTTCTCGCGCGATAGCCACCGACCACCGCTTCGGGAAGCACCATGTAGGGGGGCCACCACGCGCGGCTTCACGACCTTCTCGAGCGCTCCCGTCAAGCGTGCCACCTGCGCGTCCCAGTTCTCGTCGGTGATCCGCACGGCGTTGCACTCAACGAGGGCAGCCAACGGCTTCGGCAGGTCGGCGGCGGCGGGCATCGACGTGGCGTCGACCAGGACCGGGATGACCAGAACATCGGAGCGGCCCAGAGCGGTCGCGATCTCCAGGCGCACGAAGTCATCGGGGTCATCCAGCCGACGCCGGCCCGCGGCGTCGGTGATCGCCAGCCACTCGGGCCCGATTAGGGCCAGTAGGGCGTCGCACGAGCCGACTTCCTGCTCGATCAGGCGAGGAAACCGCTCACCCGGGTCGACGCTGTCGATATCCCGAAAGACCTGCTCCGCTCCGAAATGGTGGGTCAGCGTGTCCCTTAGGCGGCCCGCATACGGCCCACTGTCATCCCGCCGATAACTGATGAAGATGCCGCCCATATGGCCCCGCCTCCCGCTCCGCGGCTTCAGAGTAACGGCGATGACATGCCGGATATCTACCTACGATCATTTCGCCGGCGGCCGGACACATGAGTAGCGAAGTACTCGTTTTGCCATTTCGCGGCCAGTGTTGTCACTCCGGCCCGGGCCCGGCCGTACGCTCTCAACTGTGTTGAGCGAGCTAGTCCAACCCACCGCACGGCACTCGAAGCTCCTGCGGCGGTGGGGATCTCGACCCAGGGTCACAGACGGCGCCTGTGGCCGGGGTTATCGGCCTGTCTGAGCACACCCGGCGCCGACTGAAGCGTCGACCCCAGGGCGGGAACCGATGCGCCCTCGCGAACGTCCCTGTACGGTTACGCTTCGGCGGATGCGGAGGATGATCTGGCTGGCTGTCCTGCTGGCAGGATTGCTGGCCGGCTGCTCAGGCGGCCCCGGGGAGGAAGTTAGCCCCGAAGCGCCCTCCATAACTGCGGCGAGCCCCCCACCCACGATGGGCACGCCCGTGCGTGACGGCGGGCTCCAGTTCATTGTCAATGGAGTGAGGCTTGGGCCGTCGATCTCCTCGGATCACGCGCGGTACGAGGCACACGGCAGGTACGTGGTTATCGGTCTGTCAGTCACCAACATTGGCGATCAACCAGAAACCTATATGGCCATCGATCAAAAACTAATTGTCGATGGCAAGCAGTACGACTACGCCGCAGAGCCGACCATCGCGCTGAACACCAACGCGACGTCGCAGATAAACCCCGGCATCGGTATCAGTGCGCTGATTGCGTACGACGTTCCAGCCGGCACTCGACCGGGCAGCATTGAACTGCACGGCGCAGCGGGCACACCCGGCGTCGATGTAGACCTTGCCGCTCACTGAGCATGGCGTCGATGGAACCCCGACTATGTGCGTTCTACGGATGTTATCCCGCTATGGCCGAACCGTGGAAGCGCTCTTGACACGCGAGTTCAAACCCGCAGACGGTGAATAAGTCGCGGCTTGAAATCTATTGGGCACCTGTTTCTTTCGCGCCACAACACGCTGAGAACCAACGGGCCAACCAGCGGTGCCGCCAGCGGCCAGCGGCGTAAGTTGAGATGTTAGAAAGGGGCTTGACCCCGTCAGAAGATAGGGGTTCTGACTGAGGCGAGAGATCAAGAGGATCTAGATGACTGCGATACCAAATAGGCTGCGCCACACCGATATTGAAATGCCGTTCGTGCCCGATCTGTCTTTGATTTCACCGGGCGACACCGCCATGGCGGCGTGTCTGCGCATAGATGCGGGTTTGTTCGTACTGCCGGTGGCGATCGCAAGCACGCCGGTTCCGTTGTCGGTGACCGCTGGCCCGAGCAATCCAGCCGCAATGCCATGACAGTCTGCAACTGGTGGACCTCCTACCCCGATGCCGGTATCGCAGTCCACACCGGGAACGAGCCGTCATCGAGCGTCGTTGTTGACGATGCAATCAGCGCATTGCGCGCAATCGTGTCCGCCGGACAAAACCAGCCAAGGCTAGCCGGACAGGCGACGTTCGACGTGGTCGAGCACCTTCCTGGCGAGCCGGTTCTTCTCGCCCCAGGAAATCAACTGCCGCGAGGCCGAATGCCCTGACAAGGAGACGAGGGTCGAGTCCCCATCGCCATGGACGACCGCTGTCATCTGCTGCCCACGCCAGTCCGACATCGAAGCGCCTGTGCGGTATTCGATGGTCCAGCCCTCGATATCGGCTTTCGCATCCTCGTAGCCGAGGTCCGCGATCGTCGCCCATAATGCATCCCACACGCGATCAGCGGACGCGTCGTAGGTTCGCTCGATTGCCTTCCCGCCCATGACGGCGAGGCTAGTTGACCGCAGGTGTCCGGAACGAACCAGTTAGACCGTTTCTGGCACTTCGAAGCCAGCGGCCTCAATCTGGTCGGTGATCGACTTCAGGTCGTAGGAGTAGCGCCACCGCGTGATCCGCGCCTCGGCATCGATCGCGAACGCTCCCATGACCTCAAGGGCGAAGGGCTTGCCCCCAATGCGGTAGTTCTCGACTCCTTCGATCATGACGGTTCCGCCGTCGGCGACAAGCGACTTCACGTCGATCCTGATGCTTCCGACGCCCATGGCGAGTTCCTCCGCAAGTTCGGCCCTGATGGCCTCGACACCTCGGTGCACTCCTCGCGGGCCGTCGATGAACACGGCGTCATCACTGAAATAGCCGACCAACTCGTCCAGCTTGGGCTCTGCAAAGGCGGCAAGGAAATTACGGACTACCTGCTACGGAGAATGGCTCATGGAAACCCGCTGTTTGGACCTCCCGGACCCCTCAGGCTAACCCAGCACCCGATGCTCCGACGGTGTTTCGACGGCGGACCGCGGCGGGCTCCGACAGATCTGGTGGTCGTCGCAGGCGCGGCCGCCGGAATGCATTCTGCAGCAGTCGTTTTCGCAGCGCCAGTGCCGCGGCGGCCAGCCATGTGCCGGCAATGCTGTGGCAGCGGGTTTGTTGAGGTGGAGGTAGCCCACGCGAACGGGGCGCGTCCGATATTCATATGATCTTGTGATGGGCGTCGACGCGGCCGCCGTCACGAGTGCCGAAGCAGCGCAGTACCGGGCTGCCGGCTGGTGGACCGACATCACCTTGTCGGGGTGCGTCGCACACAACGCCGCGTCGACACCGGACAAACCCGCCTATGTCGAGTTCTCGCTCGACGCACCAGACTGCGCGTTGACGTGGTCCGAGTTTGACCACGCCGCCACCAACCTCGCCCATCAGCTGCTCGAGTTGGGTGTCGCACCGGGCGCCGGCGTCGCGGTCTGGCACAAGGACACCCCGGCCGTTCACGTGCTGCTGGTCGCCATCGAACGCTGCGGAGCAATCGCAGTCGGGCTGGGCGCCCGGGCCGGCGTGCGCGAGGTCGCGGCGATCCTGCGGACCACGCAGCCAACTCTCGTCGTCAGCGATGCCGACCGGCTCGCCGCAGCTCGGCAGGCGGCCGAAGATGCTGACCCGGCGCTTCGCGTCGTCGCCGTTGGGAAAGACCTTGACATCGACACCACTCCCCGACCGGACACGCTAAGCAGCCTCTCGCCCGTCGGCCCCGACGACGTGTTCCTGATCAACTCCACATCGGGCACCACCGGACTACCGAAATGCGTTGTCCACACCCAGAACCGGTGGCACTACTTCCATCAGAAGGCCGTCGCCAACGGCGAGCTCAGGGCCGACGACGTGTTCCTCCCTGTCATACCCACACCCTTCGGCTTCGGCATCTGGACCTCCCACACCACGCCGATTCACCTGGGCGCCACGGCCGTCAGAATCGAGAAGTTCGACGCCGTCGCAACCTGCGCGGCCGTCGAGCGCCGCCAGGCGACCGTGCTGTGCTGCGTCAGCACGCAGCTGGCAATGATCCTGGCCAGCCCGGCCTCGCGGGAGTACGACCTGACCAGCCTGCGGGTGGTGTTCACCGGCGGCGAGCCGCTGCCCTACACCCAGGCGGCCCAGTTCGAGGAGCTGACCGGCGTCACGATCCTGCAGTTCTACGGGTCCAACGAGACCGGGATGCTCAGCGCGACCACCGTCGCGGACCCCCTGCACCGACGCCTGCGCACGGCCGGCCGGATCGTGCCGGAGATGCAGGTGCGGCTCTTCGACGGGGATCGGGACGTCACCGAATTTGGACATGGCCAACCCGCGTGCCGTGGCCCGGCGCTCAGCCTCGGGTACCTGGGTGGAACCGACCACGACAAGCTGTTCACAAAGGACGGCTGGATGCGGATGGGCGACATCTGCGAACTCGACGCCGACGGTTATCTCACGCTGACGGGGCGTACGTCGGACTTCATCCTCCGCGGAGGCAAGAACATCAGCGCGGTGCAGGTAGAGGAGGCAGTGGCAACCCATGCCGCGGTCGCCGTCGCGGCGGCGGTGGCCATGCCCGACCCGCTCTTCGGCGAGCGGGTCTGCGTGTTTGTCGAGCTCAAACACGCTTCCGCCCTCGACCTTCCGACCCTCGTCGAACACCTTCAGCAGCAGGGCGTTTCCAAGGAGCTACTGCCCGAGCGCCTCGAAATTCTCGACGAACTGCCGCGCTCGTCTGGCGGCAAGATCGCCAAAGGCCTTCTTCGTGACAAGATCCGGCAGACACTGGAGCGGTCATGAGCACCCGAAGGCGAGCGCGAGTGAGGATCGCAGCGAGGAACGAGCGAGGACCGGAGCGAGTGGGAGTCGAGGCATGACCACAGAACACGTACGACGCGGCGGCCTCGAGGTCTGGTCGCCCTCCAAGATGCCCCCCATCGGCGTCGACCTCACCGACGAACAACAGCTGGCGATCGCCTTCCGCCACCTCGCCGAGGTCGGCTTCGCCGAAAACATGGCCGGCCACATCACCTGGCAGCCCGATGGCCAGACCGACATGTACGTCAACCCGTGGGGCCTGTGGTGGCAGGAGTTGACCGCCTCCGACATCTGCGTCGTCGACGAGGACGCGCGGGTGGTCCGCGGACGCTGGGACGTCACGCCCGCCATCCACATCCACACCGAACTTCACCGGATGCGGCCCGACGCTCGGGTGGTGATCCACAATCATCCCTACTACGTCAGCCTGATCGCTGCCCTAGGCACACTTCCGGAACTGGTTCATCAGACGGGCTCGCTGTTCCTCGACGATATGTATCTGGTCGAGAAATACGACGGTGAGATCGACGCGCCCTGGCGGGCAGCCGAACTGGCACAGCAGATCGGTTCCGCCAACCTCGTGATCCTGGCGAACCACGGCGTCATCGCGACCGGCCGCAACCTGGCTGAGGCCGTCTACCGGGCGGTGTCGATCGAGCGCGTCTGCCGTCTGGCCTACGACGTGATGGCGGCCGGCAGGACCCCGACGAAGATGAGTCGTGGCGACATGGTCGGCATGCGGGCGTCGCTGATCGAACGGGCCGCCGATGTTTACTGGGCAGGCGCGGCACGCATCACCATCAAGGCAGATCGCAGCGTACTGACATAGAGCACCAAGGGTTTTCGAGGAACGGGGATCACTATGGCGTCCATCGACGAGATGTCGGCGAATCTGAACTTCACCACCGCCAAGACCGGCGACGACCGCACCGTCACCTTCCTGGCCGAGCCCGAGCGGGCCGCCCGCCGCTACACCGTCATCTCCGTCGATGACCACATCGTGGAGCCGCCGGACACATTTGAAGGTCGCGTGCCGCAGAAGTTCGCCGACCGCGCCCCGCGGGTCGTCGAGACGGACGACGGCGGGCAGACGTGGATGTACGACGGGCAGTCACTCCCGAATATCGGCTTCAACGCGGTGGTGGGGCGCCCAGTGTCCGAGTACGGATTCGAACCCGCCCGGTTCGACGAAATGCGCCGCGGCGCATGGGATATCCATGAGCGCGTCAAGGACATGGACCTCAACGGCGTGTACGCTTCGCTGAACTTCCCGTCCTTCCTGCCGGGATTCGCAGGCCAACGATTGCAGCAGGTCACCAAGGACCGCGACCTCGCGATGGCATGCGTTCGTGCCTGGAACGACTGGCACATCGAGGCGTGGGCGGGTGCGTATCCGGACCGGATCATCCCGTGCCAGCTCCCGTGGCTGCTCGACCCAGATGTCAGCGCGAAGCTGATCTACGAGAACGCCGAACGCGGCTACCATGCAGTGACGTTCAGTGAGAACCCGGCGATGCTGGGTCTACCGACCATCCACTCCGGCTACTGGGAGCCGATGCTGGCGGCCTGTGCCGAGACCGGAACGGTGGTGAACCTGCACATCGGTTCGTCGGGCACCTCGCCGTCGACCACCGACGACGCCCCGCCCGATGTGCAGGGCGTACTGTTCTTCGCCTACGCGATCACGGCAGCCGTCGACTGGCTGTACTCGGGCGTCTGCACGCGGTATCCAGACCTGAAGATCTGTCTCTCCGAAGGCGGGATCGGCTGGGTGGCAGGACTTCTCGACCGACTCGACCACATGCTGAGCTACCACGAGATGTACGGAACCTGGGCGGCGCTCGGTGAGACGCTGACGCCCGCGGAGGTGCTGAAGCGGAACTTCTGGTTCTGCGCGGTCGAGGACCAGTCATCGTTCATCCAGTACGAGCGGATCGGTTCGGACAACATCTTGCTCGAGGCCGACTACCCGCACTGCGACTCCACATGGCCGCACACCCAGCGCACCATCCACGAGCAGATCGGCGGCCTCCCCGATGACATCATCCGAAAGGTAACGTGGGAGAACGCCTCCCGGCTCTACCAGCATCCGGTGCCTGCCGCAATCCAGGCCGATCCCAACGCCTTCTAGAGATCGGTCGCCGGCCGCGCGGACGACAAACGTGCATCCGAATCGACCCGTAGCTTGACGCCCCCCGTAGCGGCTCAACTCGGCGCGTTCAACGGCGTCGGCGTATCGGCAGCCGAACTCGCCAGCGTGGGCATGCCGAGTGTCGCTGTGGGGCTGTAGATACTGGTGTAAACGGGCCCGCCGAAATGTTCGGGGATGGCGGTCTTCGCCTGCGCCTGCGTGTCAGTAGCGACGAACAGTGCGGCCACGACGAATGCGACGGCGCCGACGAACGCGGCCACAACTCGAAAAATGTGCGCTATCAAAACAGATCAACTCCTTTCGGATTTGATCGCTACCAATTTCAAAGTAAGCACCGCGGAGCGCCAATGCGAGCTTCGCAGTGAAATCTCCACAATGTCAAAGGGTTTCACAATGTCGATCAGCGTTCACAGCATTCCTCAAGCGCACACTATTCGGGCTCTCATAAACGCGACTTAACGTCGAATTGTATTGCACTGCCTAGGTCATGAAGGGAGCAGACCGATGCTGCGAAAACCCTCGAAACGAACACTCGCGGTGGCGGCGGCCGGAGTTTCACTCACGGCGGCGATCGCCTTCCCTGCCGTCGCGTCGGCAACCCTACCGGCGGCGCCAGCGGGTGGTTACGCGACGTACTGGGGACCCTACGGCCGATACGGGCCGCATCCGCGCGACTGGGATCACCCGGAGTGGGGAGCCGGGTGGAACGACGGCTACCCTGCGCCCGGTTGGGTACCGCCTGCCGGGTGGGCGCCGCCGCCGGACTGGATCCCACCCGCCGGCTGGTATCCCCCGGCAGGCTTTGCGCCGCCGCCGGGGTGGGTCGGACCCTGCGCCGGACCACTTTTCGATCTGTTCCACCCGCTGCGCTGCGCGTAGGTCACACTCTGAGCCTGCCCGTGTCGGGCAGGCTCAGAGCCGATCGAAGATCGAGTTGACGATGTCGTCCCCCATGCCGATACCGGCACCGGTCACGATCGCCTGGCCGAACCGTCCGCCGAGGAAACGCTGCAGCGCGCCGCCGCCCTGGCTGGGCTGCGGGTAGCTCGGCTGATACTGCGGCGGTTGGCTGTACTCGGCGGGAGCCGGGTAGTACGCGGGCAGCGGCGACGGCGGTGCGGCGGCCGCCACGTGATTATCGATCAGCGCGTGAATCGCCTGCAGCAGTTCGGTTGTCGTGCTCTGCTCGTCGCGGATGGCTAATGCGATCTCTTTGAGATCCAGTCCCCATTCGCGAGCGTTTGGGTCGCCTGCGGCAGCCGCGGTCGACAGCTTCCCTGCAAGGGCCGCGATCAGTGATCCGGTTTGCTGAGCCTGCTGCTGAAGCGCGTTGAACTGGCGGTCCACGGTGTCGGTGTCCACTGCTGCGGTCCTTTCGCTCGGTCCTGTGCATCGAGGTCTACCGCTTCTCGCTCGCAGAGTGGTGTGAGTGTGCTGTGCGAATCCGATGAAGTCCCTCGCACTGTTCTGATCAGCCGACCGCGCGCGCAACGATCCGTTCGTAGGCCGTGCGCTGGGCGGCATCGATCGTTGGTGCGAATTCCAAGACCACGTCGCCGATCTGATAGCCGTTCGACAGGGACGCTTCATACAGCTGCGCGTCGCGTGACCGGCCAAAGATGAGGATGGACACTGTGTCCGTCGCCACGGCGCCAGCGCAGTGGATGTCAGGGCAGCGCTGGTCTGTCACATCACGGGGGTTGGGCGCCGCCAGACCGGCGGCGGTCAGGACGTTCACCAGCGTCCACGCCGACGTTGCATCGGGTCCGGCCGCCGACCCCGCCGAGGAGTCTCCGCCAGGGGCGGGGTGCCCGGCACAACCGGCGAGCAAGAACGCCGTCAGCAGCCGGGCGGGAACGGATGTCAACCGGTTTCTGCTCCTACTTGCCATGGTGTTCCCTTTCCAGGGCGGGTACCCGCCATACCGGCTAGCCGGTAATGGGATTGTCCGGCTTGTGCCAATGACGCAGTCACCAGGGTCGGCGAATCGTGGAGATCAGAACTCCAGCACCCAATAGGAGATTCTCGTGAGTCACAGCGACACCGATCACCTCAGCTACCTCCGGTGACAGACGTCACATCGCTTAGCGCAGGCGAAATATGCGTTATCCGACTCGGATCGCTTACGCGCAAGCTGTTGACCCACAATCATTTTCACGACAGCCCCATCGGCTCAGGTGAGCGCGTTCCCGGTGCTCACAGTAACTGTCCAGGAATATATAGCTTTCCTAAAGTACTTATTCCCAGTAGGGCCATCGACCTGATCCGACCCAATTTCTGAATGTTGAAGGAGATTTCGGCATGTCAACTTCAGCCACTGCTCGCGAGGCACGGCAGCAACGCCGATTCGAAGAATTGACCTCGACGGACGCGCAACTCGTTGCTGCCCAACCTGATCCAGCGATTACCGCTGCAATCGGCGGCCCAGGCCTGCTGGTCGCGGATGTGATCCGAACCGTGATGGACGGCTACGCCGACCGACCCGCGCTGGGCCAGCGCGCCGTCGAGTTCGTCACCGATGCAAACGGACGCACCGTTGCCGCGTTGCAGCCTCGCTTCGACACCCTGACGTACCGCGAGACCTGGGTTCGAGTGCGCGCCCTCGCCGAAGCGCTCGCCGACAACCCTGTCCGGCCGGGCGAGCGCGTGGCGACGCTCGGATTCTCCAGCGCCGACTACGCGATCGTGGACATGGCGCTGTCGCTTACCGGAGCGATCGCGGTTCCGTTGCAGACCAATGCCCCAGTGCAGCAGCTGCACCCCATCCTCATCGAGACCGAGCCGGTCGCGATCATCTCCAGCGTCGACCACCTGCAGGACGCCGTCGAACTCGCACTGACCGCCTACACCCCGAAGCGGCTGGTGGTTTTCGACTACCACCCACAGGTCGACGACCACCGCGAGGCGCTGGAATCCGCCGCAGCGCGCCTCGCCGACCACGGCGTCCCTGTCGACGCGCTCAATGACCTCATCGCGGAGGCGCCTGCGCATTCCGGGGGACCTGATATCGAACGCGGTGACGGCGACGCGCTACGCCTGCTGATCTACACCTCCGGCTCGACTGGGACTCCGAAGGGCGCGATGTACACCGACCGCCTGATGGCCAATTGCTGGCGGGGATGGTTCACACCTTCCTGGGATCCTGACGGCAAGGCGCCCGCGATCACCCTGAGCTTCATGCCGATCAGTCACATCATGGGACGCGTCATTCTCTACTCCACGCTCGGTGTCGGCGGGACGGCATACTTCGCTGCGCGCAGCGACCTCTCGACCTTGCTCGATGATGTCGCGCTTGTCCGGCCGACGAAGCTCGATTTCGTGCCACGCATCTGGGAGATGCTCTTCCAGGAGGTGCAGAGCGAGATCGACCATCGCTGGGCCGAAGGTGACCGCGAAACCGTCGAACGGCAGGTCATGGCGGAGCTCCGCGAGAAACTCGTTGGCGGACGCCAATTCTCGGCACTGACCGGCTCCGCACCCATCTCATCCGAACTACGGTCCTGGGTGGAGGACTTCCTAGACATCCATCTGACCGAGGTCTACGGCTCGACCGAGGACGGCATCATCCTGGTCGATGATCAGGTTCAGCGGCCGCCGGTAACCGACTACAAGCTCGTCGACGTTCCCGACCTCGGGTACTTCGGGACCGACCGGCCGCATCCGCGCGGCGAACTATTGGTCAAAACACCAGATCTGATCCCCGGTTACTACAAGCGACCCGAAGTCACCGCCGAACTCTTCGACGCCGACGGCTGGTACCACACCGGCGACGTGATGGCCGAGATCGCACCGGATCAACTGATCTATGTGGACCGCCGCAACAACGTGCTGAAGCTGTCGCAGGGCGAGTTCGTCACTGTCTCGAAGTTGGAGGCGGCCTACGGCGGCCATCCGTCGATACGTCAGATCTTCGTGTACGGCAACAGCGCCCGGTCGTATCTACTCGCGGTGATCGTCCCGACCGATGACACGCTCGAAAGTGTCGGCGGCGACGTTGCGGCCGTCAAGCCGTTGTTGAGCGACGCGCTACAAAGCATCGGGCGTGAGGCCGGCCTGCAATCGTATGAGATCCCGCGCGATTTCATGGTCGAGACAACGCCTTTCACCTTGGAGAACGGTCTGCTGACCGGCATCCGTAAGCTGGCTCGGCCGAAGCTCAAGGAGCACTACGGCCCAGCACTCGAGCAGCTCTACAGCGATCTCGCCGAGGGGCAGTCCGAGGTGTTGCGTGCGCTTCGCAGGGATGGTGCGGACCTGCCGGCTCTGGAAACAGTCAGCCGGGCCGCCGGCGCCTTGCTCGGCGCGACCACGTCCGATGTCTCCCCCGACGCGGCGTTCACTGATCTGGGTGGGGATTCGCTGTCGGCATTGACATTCGGCAATCTGTTGCGCGAGATCTTCGACGTCGACGTGCCGGTGGGCGTGATTGTCAGCCCGGCAAGCGACCTCGCTTCGATTGCGGCATACATCGACTCCCAGCGCGCCGGTGGGACCAAGCGGCCGACATACGATTCGGTGCACGGTCGCGACGCGACAGAGGTGCACGCGAGTGATCTGACGTTGGACAAGTTCCTCGACGAGGCGACGCTCGCCACCGCATCGTCACTGCCCCATGCGAACCAGGAAGTCCGTACCGTTCTGCTGACCGGGGCCACCGGTTTCCTCGGGCGCTACCTGGCTCTGCAGTGGCTGGAACGGATGGATCTCGTCGATGGCAAGGTCATCTGCCTGGTCCGCGCCAAGGACGACGCCACTGCCCGGCAGCGTCTGGACGCGACATTCGACAGCGGCGATCCGAAACTCCTCGACCATTACCGGTCACTGGCGGCCGACCATCTCGAAGTGCTCGCCGGCGACAAGGGCGAGGCGAACCTCGGACTCGACCACGCCACCTGGCAACGGCTGGCCGACACCGTCGACCTGATCGTCGACCCCGCCGCGCTCGTCAACCACGTGTTGCCCTACAGCGAGCTGTTCGGGCCGAATGTCGTCGGCACCGCCGAGCTGATCCGCATCGCGCTGACGACGCGGATGAAGCCGTACACCTACGTCTCCACGATCGGTGTCGGTGACCAGATCGAGCCGGGGAAGTTCGTCGAAGAGGCCGACGTCCGGCAGATGAGCCCGACCCGCAAGATCGCCGACACCTACGCCAACGGCTACGGCAACAGCAAGTGGGCGGGTGAGGTGCTACTGCGCAAGGCCAACGACCTGTTCGGTCTGCCGGTGTCGGTGTTCCGCTGCGACATGATCATGGCCGACACCACCTATGCCGGACAGGTCAACGTGCCGGACATGTTCACCCGCATGATGTTGTCACTGGTGGCCGCCGGGATCGCGCCGTACTCGTTCTACGAGCTCGACGCGGACGGCAACCGGCAACGCGCCCACTTCGACGGGCTCCCCGTGGAATTCATCGCCGATGCCATCTCGACACTCGGTGCAAACGTGGTCGCGGGCTTCGAGACCTACCACGTGATGAATCCGTACGACGACGGCATCAGCATGGACACCTACGTCGACTGGCTCGTCGAAGCGGGCTACCAGATCGCCCGGGTGCCCGAGTATGCCGACTGGTTGGCGCGGTTCGAGACGACGCTGCGGGCGCTGCCCGACAAGCAGCGACAAGCGTCTCTGCTGCCGCTACTGCACAACTACCAGAAACCCGACCATCCGGTCACGGGGTCGCTGGCACCTGCCGACCACTTCCGGGCGGCGGTGCAGGACAACAAGATCGGGCCGGAGAAGGACATCCCGCATGTGTCCGCAGCGGTGATCGTCAAGTACATCACCGACCTGAAGCTGCTCGGTCTGCTCTGACCTGGTGCGCGCCGAACGTGGGTTACCCGCACGCCTGTCGTGCAAAAGTCGTGTGGGTAACCCACGTTCGCCGGCAGACTAGTAGCGGATATCGCTGGCCAGCAGCGGCGGATACACCGTCGACACTTCGCCGTCCACGGTGGTGCCCGCGAATTGGAGCATCGTGCGCGTCTGGCCGTTCATCTCGGCCGGATAATTGAGCGTGGGCGCCGACACCTCATCGAGAACGCGCAGATGCTCGTTCGTCAACTTCACGTCGAGGCCGGCGAGGTTGCCTTCGAGGTGTTCCAAGCGACGGGCTCCGACAATCGGCACGACGGTTTGAGGCCGTGCCAACAGCCACGCCAAAGCCACCGCCGCAGAAGTAGTTTCGAGTTCATCGGCGATTGCCGCAACCCTGTCGATGACGTCGAACTCGGCGTCGCTTGGGCCGCCGACGAACTGTGCGCGCGCTGAATCGGCGACCTGTGCACCCCGCCGGTACTTTCCCGAGAGGAATCCACCCTTCAGCGGACCCCACGGCGTCAGCGCCATCCCTTCTTGTTGTGCCAGTGGCGCGAGCTCGCCCTCAACCGTGCGCGCCAGCAGCGAGTACTCGACCTGCAGCGCAATCAGCGGCGTCCACCCTCGCAACACCGCCGTCGTCTGCGCTTGAGCGGTCACCCACGCAGGGATGTTGGAGAAACCGATATAGCGGATCTTGCCCGCACGCACCAAGTCGTCCAGGGTGCGCATCGTTTCCTCGATCGGGGTGTTCCGATCCCAGTTGTGCAGCCAGTACAGGTCGAGATAGTCGGTGTTCAGCCGGCGCAGCGTCTCGTGGAGTTGGGCGATGATCGACCCGCGACCCGCGCCTCCACCGTTCGGGTCGCCGGGGTACATGTTGCAGAAGAACTTCGACGCCACGACCACGTGCTCGCGTTGACCCGGGTGGGCTGCAAACCAGTCGCCGAGGATCTTTTCCGAGTGGCCGTTGGTGTAGAAGTTGGCGGTGTCGACGAAGTTGCCGCCGAGATCGAGATAGGTCCCGAGGATCTTCTCGGATTCCTCGACGCTGCTGCCCGCCGCGCCCGGGTCTTCGCCGAACGTCATGGCGCCGAGGGCCAACGGGCTCACCCGCAGCCCGGATCGGCCCAGAGTGACGTAGTGATTGAGTGGCATGAATCTGCTCCTGTCGGTTTATACGAACAGCTCAATCAGATCGTGAACACCCAGGCCAGCGGTAGATCAATACACGCGTGCTCTTGCACAATCCTGTCGATTCCAGTCGGATCGTCCATCACCTGTGGTTTCGTTGAGCCGTGCGCCCGACTTGCGACATTCTCGACGAGATCCGCGACCACATCGAGGCACACGCCCGACCGGATCTCGGGACCCCGATTGACGGGCTGTTGCTGTCGAACGTGGCGACGACGCCCGCGAATCCGGAGTACTCGTTGACTCACCCGCTGCTGGTGGTGATGGCGGAGGGCGGCAAGCGGCTCCTGCTCGGCGACCAGCTGATCGAATACGGGCCCGGCGATTGTCTGGTCATCACCGCCAACCTGCCGGTCACCGGCACCTGGGTCGACACGGACGGAAGCGGCCGGGCGCTCGGCATGGGACTTGTACTACGTCCGGCGGCCATCGCGGAGCTGTTGCTCCGGGCTCCGGCCGGGCGATGGCCGCGGGGAGCGCCGGGCACGCCGGCGATCGCGACCGCTGTGGCCAAACCCGACCTCCTGGACGCCGCGGCACGGATGTTGCGCCTGCTCGACCATCCCGCCGATGCGCCGGTACTGGCTCCGATGATCGAAAAAGAGATGCTCTGGCGTGCACTCACCGGACCGCAGGGCGACACCGTCCGCCAGATCGGCCTGGCCGACAGCGACCTGTCACATGTCGGCCGCGCGATCGCCTGGATCCGCGACAACTACGCCGAGCCAATGCGTATCGACGACCTCGCTCGGCTATCCGGGATGAGCGCGTCGGCATTCCATCGGCACTTCCGGTCAGTAACGGCCATGAGCCCCCTGCAGTTTCAGAAGCGCATCCGTCTGCAACGCGCACGCTCACTGCTTGTCGCCCATCCCGGGGACATCGCCGGCGTCGGGCACCACGTCGGCTACGACAGCCCGTCGCAGTTCAATCGCGAGTACCGGCGGCTGTTCGGCGCCGCGCCAGGCCAGGACGCGCAACGGCTACGCGCAGCGGCGCCCATGGCCGCATCGCTGTAAACGGCAAAACGCCCTTGGCTCTTGGCGACAGCATTGAGACGCGATGCACCTGCTGTTGCTGATGTGAAACCAGGCCCCCCTCCCCCACTTGGGGCCCGGTCACACACACCAAGTTTGGCTCAACACCGGCGCCTACGAATCGGGTGTTTCCCTACCTCCGCACGGCAAATGGCCGCCTCGCATCAGGGCGAGACGGCCATTGCGCGTCGGGCGATTATTTCCACCACTTCCAGGGCTTATCCCAGTGACCCGGCGGCACCCCGGTCCATTGGCCGATATGGCCCGGTGACGGGACAAAGTGACCAGGCGGCGGAACATCACACCAACCCCACCAGCACCAGTCGTCAGCTTGCGCCTGGCCTGCGCCGATGCCGATCGAGGCAAATCCGAGCGCCCCTGCGGCCGCTGTTCCCGCTGCGATCCTCTTCAGTCTCATCGTGAACTCCTCTATCAGCTGGCTGCCTCGCCGCCACCAGGAAGGCGGCCTGCCGCACATTGGCGAAACGGCAAGGCCCTCACGACTATTTCCGGTGTCTATATCGTCCCACTGGACGCGTTCGTTAGCCATATCGACTGTGTAGACATGGCGTTGGTGATCGACGGCGGACTTATAGCAGTTCAACGCAAGTCCCAGCCGCAGCCAACCGCGATCAAGATCAGCCTGCACCTCCAAAAGCTATCTGCATCAAAGCTTTTCAGTGGTAGTGTGCTGCGCGGCCGCCACGGCCGCCACCTGACCGAATGCGGACGGCGGCGGGGCCAGTGATCCCGGCTTGTCGAGCATCTCTGTCACGCATGCGGCCGCACCGGCGATCATGGCGCGGTCGGACTTCTCCGGCAGCTCGCGTTCGGCGGTTCGCACGATGAGATCGATCTGCGTCCTGACAGCCTTGCGGCGATCAGGGGCGACGCAGTTCTGCGCCACCGCGGTCAGCAACTGAAGCAGCGCAGCCAGTACCAGAGGTTCCTTTGCCCCGTACCGGCGTATCTGCGAACAGGCCACGTGCAGGTACGTGGCGAATCCCGGATACGGCAACCACACCAGCACCGCGCCTGCTTGGTCGCGGCGGACGTCGTCATGAATCTCGCGCGATGCCAACACGGCCTCCACCGCCGAAACATGGTGCACAACTTGGACTCCGGTGTAAGGATCGTTTACCGCTGGCGACAGCGCCCGCAGCGCGATATCCACCATCTGCCGTAATCCGAACCTGATGTCCTGCTGGAGCGTCCGCTCGAACCCGATGTGTACATGCCGCAGAATACGTTGCACCACATCGGGATCGATCTGCCCGGCTGGACCCCTGCGCCAACACCACCCCGTGGTGCTGCCGACGGTGACGTAGTCTCCGACGAACGTGATGAGCTGCACGGAGTGTCCGCTAGCGACGGCCAGATCGGCGAGATCATCGACGTCAACGGTCTGCAGGTACCCAGACTTCGGTGCTCGCAGCGGGACTGCACTTGTCGGTGGTTCCGGCGCCGCCTGCTCGGCTGCTTCGGGTGTGTCCAGATCTGGGAAGAGATCGTCCACCAACGCGAGTGTGCGGCGCTGGACACCTTCCATGATCGTGTCGATCTGAATTGAGTGCACCAGGTGGTGCAGGAAGTAGATCAGGGCGCCGATGCTGATGAACGCCAACGCCAGCGACCCGGTGACAGCGACTTTCGGAACGAACGCACCCCCGTCCGCACGCTCCCCAACCGTGAGGAGCCCGCCGGTGGCGTACGCGAACGTGCACACAAAGATCGCGAGCACCACCTGGTTGGGCACGTCGCGCAGGAACGTGCGCAGCAGCCGTACCGAGAATTGGCTCGAGGCGATCTGTAGGGAGAGCACCGTCAGCGAGAAGACGATGCCGGTTGTGGTGATCATCGTCGCGGACACGACGATCAGCACCCCTCGTGCGTCACCCGCTGTGCCCTGGAACATCACCTTGTCGATCAGCGAGCCAGGTACCACGGGGATGATCGACAGCAGACCCCCAGCCGCAAGACCGACAATGATGCCTAGCGTCGGCAGCACCCAGTAGGCGCCGTGCAGGTATTCGCGAACGGCGCTGCGGCGGCTCAGCAACGCGGCTGCGGCCACGGGATAAGCATGCACCCCCGGCCCGCATCGGACGCGAGGTTTGCGTCAGTAGGAATCGGCCAGCCGCATCCACTCATACTGCGGCCGCTGCGGCCACCCCTCCGGCGAGTCCTCCCATGTTTCCTGGCGGCCGTAAGGGGTGAGGTCGAGCAGGTCGAAGACCACCATGAACGGCTCCTCGCCGCGGTTGAACGTCTGCCACGTGTGGAACACTCGACCACCGTCGTCGCGCAGGAAGACGCTGACCGAGTGGATCTCTTCGTCGTCGACCGTGGCGCCGAAGTCCTCGTTGAACGTCGACTGCGCCGATGACACCCACGGGAGCTTCCAGCCCATGCGCTCGCGGAACATCAGCAACTTCACCAACGGCGCACGCGAAACCATTACGAACGACGTGTCTTTCGCGTGCAGATGCGACAGCGGCCCGATGTGGTCTGCCATCATCGAGCACCCGTCACAGCCCTGCTCCCAGTCCGGACCGAACATGAAGTGCTGCACGATCAGCTGCCTGCGCCCGTCGAACAGATCCAGCAGCGTCGCGGGTCCCGTCTCGGCGTCGAAGGTGTAGGCCTGGGTGATCTCGACCATCGGCAGGCGCCGACGCGCGGCGCTCACCGAATCCTTCAACCGGGTGAGCTCCTTCTCGCGAACGAGCAAGTCCTCACGCGCCTTCTGCCATTCGGAGCGGGACACGATCGGCGGCATCGGTGTGGTCATGTCGGGAGCTTGCCACGCGCGGGCGACACCGCTGATACGTTCGGCCCGTGCGCACCAAGTTCGCATTCGACTTCATGACGACCGCTACACCCGATCAAGTCATCGAGCTGATGACCGACTTCTCCCCCAACCGCGTGCACCGCTGGCCGGCCTCGTCCGCGAAGGCGTTCGAGGTGTATCACCTCGGCGAGACCGAGGCCGACATCCGCGAGGGCCAGGACTTCCCGAAGCTGTGGGCCACATGGCACTACGACTGGTCGACTCCTGGGTCGGTGACGCTGACCATCACCGAAAGCGACACGCTCCAGCCGGGCGGCCACATGACGTTGACCGCGACACCCCACGTCGCGGGCGGCACTGCGGTGCACGGCGAGTGGCAGCAGACCTCGAAGAACCTGAGCGGGTTGATCGCGGTGACCATGATGCGGTTCATCGGTCCGCGGTTCTTGTCGTCGTACTACAAGAAGGTCTACGACGGCCTGTGATCGTCGAGCTTGGCGGCCTCCTCGGCGGCCACCTTGCCGACGACCTCGTCGATCGCGCGCCGGAATGCCTGAATGCCGAGACCGATTGCCAGCGGCCGCAATTGGCTGGTCTTGTCCGCAATCATGTGCCACTGCTCGGTCGGTAGGCCGGACTGGACGAACGGCTCCCAGATCGTCTCACGGTACAGGCCGACCAACGCCTGCACGCTGGCAACATGGTGGTCGGCTATCTGTGTCAGCGTCTCTGCCACCTCGTCCAGCGGCAGCCCCATCGCAACGAGCTTCTCGACGTAGTCGAACGTCGACCTGTCGGTGATGACCACGAGATCCTCATCGAGCACCTCGATCAGTCCGCATGCGGAGAGGAGTCGCTCCGCGTCGCCGCCGAGCCGGTCGGCCAGGTCCGCCCGCTTCAGCTCCATCGACGTCGTCAGGTTCGCCGGGTCGAACACCTCGGAAGCCAGGCGACGAACGTCCGGTGCCGACTCTGCCGACCGGTCGAGCATCCTGCGGATGACGTCTAGTGGAAAGCCCTCGGCGCGAAGCGATTTGATGCGCTCGATGCGAGTCATGTGGTCGGCGGAGTAGATCCCGATGCGGCCGCGACGCTCCGGTGGCGGCAGCACCCCGATGGTCTGCCATTCCCGGATGTTGCGCGCGGTCATGTCCACGCGACGAGCCAACTCGTCGATGGTCATAGCCACGGCGACCCCTTGTTGTTTACACTTGCAACCGTTACGGTCTTTTCCGTAATAGTACTCGAAGGGGTTCGACGATGACCCTCACCCGGAACGTCCAGTTCGCCGCTTCGCTGGTGAAGCCCCTCGGCACGGCCGCCCGGATCAACGCAGTCTCTGGCGTCCGCGCTCGATTGCAGGCCCGTCGCGTCCCGATCGGTGCCGAGACCACGTCGTACGATCCGCTCGATCCGGCCACCGCCGCTCAGCCGCACGCGTCGTATCGCCAGCTTCACCGCGGCGCCCGGGTCCACTACAACCCGAAGCGGTCGGTGTGGATCCTGACCCGGCTCGAGGATGTGCGCGCTGCCGCGCGCGCCGACGCGGCGCTGTCCAGCGCCGACGGCGTGACCCGGACGAAGTTCTCACTGCCGATCCTGATTACCACCGACGGAGAACGGCACGCGCAGATGCGTCGCCAGATCCTGTCCGCGTTCACCAAGGCGGCGCTGGACAGCTGGCGGCCGACGATCGACCAGCTTGCCGCCGAACTCGTCGGTGACGTGCTGGACAGCCCAGGTTGCGACGCAGTGCAGCGGTTGGCGGTACCGATGCCGATGCGGCTGATCGCGCACATGCTGGGCGTTCCTGACACCGATGTCGACGCGTTCCGGCGGTGGTCGGAGGCCGCGGTCCAGGTGACCGACCTTGCTCTGACCCGTCGCGGTGTCAGCAAGCTGGCGGGCTCAGTGGGTGGCTCGCGGGCGATCTACCGCTACTTCCATCGGCAGTTCAGAACCGGCGGGCTCAAGGGTTCCGACACGATCCTCGGCAGACTGCTGGCCAGGACCGAGGAAGGCACGGTCACCGAGGACGAGCTGTTCTATTTCGCCATGCTCCTGCTGCTGGCCGGCAACGAGACGACTACCAACCTGCTCGGCAGCATGTTCGACACGCTCGCGCGAGATCCCGAGTCCTACAACCGAATCCGGTCCGACCACAGCCTCATTCCGATGGTGATCGAGGAGCAGCTGCGCTATTCGTCGCCAGTGCAGAACCTGTACCGGACCGCACGAACGGACTACCCCGTCGGTGACGTCACGATTCCGGCCGGTGCCCGCGTGCTGCTGTCTTTCGGCGCCGCCAACAGAGACCCAACGGTGTTCGAGGCTCCGGACGTGTATCGAGTGGACCGAAATCCCAGCCAGCACATCGCATTCGGATTCGGCGCGCACATGTGCCTCGGTGCGCAGCTGACCCGCATCGAGGCACAGGCCGTGTTGCGTGAGCTCGTGACGCGAGTGAGCGGGATCGAACTCGCGGGTGAGACGCGATGGTCGACCAACAGCTCGCTGCGCGGGCCCGCCCACATGCGGGTCAAGCTCACGCCGGCGTAGACAACCGCGGAGAGGGGTCCGGTTGCGTTTGGCTGTTGGGCGGCCTACGCGTAGGCCGTGACCACCTCCGCGACGCGACGCAACTGGTCGATATTCGAACTCGTCGGGATGAGGTGCACCTCGTCGGTGCCGATGTCCTGGAACTTGTGCAGCACGGCGAGCAGATCGTCATCGCTGCCTGCCCATCCGGTGGACGGCGCTATCGCGTCGACAACCTGGGCTGGAATCCAGTTCATGTAGCGCAGCAGATGCCGGTGTACCTGCGCCCTGGTCTCCTGCGCGTCGTCGCCGATGGCGAACCAGAACGACGTCGCCAGATACGGTTTGGGCTTACCGGCCTGCGCCCAGGACTGGCGCGCGACGTCGAACAACTCGTTCTGCTTGGCGACGTCGAGGTCGAGCGTGGTGCCGGCCAGCCCGTCGGCCCAGGCGGCGGCGCTGCGCACGGTCTTCGGGCCCATCGTGCCGATCAGCAACTCGGGTCCGCCGGCCTGGAGGGGCGAAGGCCCAACCGGGACGACGGACTCGGTGACGTTCTCGCCGGCCCAGATTCGCTTCATCACCGAAACACTGTCGGCCAGTCCGCGAATCGTCTGCGTCGCTGGATCAGCCTCGACGGCGTGGTAGTCCTCGAGGCGACCGCCGACGCCGATGCCGACGGTCAGCCGGCCGCCGCTGAGCATGTCACCGGTCGCCAGCTGCTTCGCCAGCATGACCGGATCGTGCAGTTGCGGCACCACGACCGTCGTCACCAATCGCACCCGATCGGTCCACGCCGACAGCGCGCCCAGCAGTGTCAGGCATTCAGGGTTGTCGAACGCGATGCGCTCACCCCAGCACAGTGACGAGAACGGGCCGCCGTCGATGACCCGGGCCCAGGCCTTCAGCGTCGCCGCATCCAGGTTGGGCTCCATCACCGGCATGGTCATCCCGATTCGCACGACGGCGATTCTGGCATGCGTCAGTCGGCGGCCCGTCGGAGCCCGACGACGGTGCCGGAAAATCATCGCGCGGCCACGGCTGGCAACATGGGCCCATGACGATCAACACCAGTTCCATCGCGCACGTCCGCCTCACCGTCACCGACATCGAGCGGTCGCGGCAGTTCTACGAGAGCGTGTTCGGTTGGCCGGTGTTGATCGAGGCGCCCGAGGCCGCCGACGCGGCCACCCAGGAGGCGCTCAGCTTCCTGTACGGCGGCGTCATCTACGACCTCGGCGGCATGTTGGTCGGCCTCCGACCCGTCGCGGCCGACAGTTTCCACGAGGACCGCTGTGGACTGGACCACCTGGCCTTCCGTGTCGCCAGTAAGGCCGAATTAGACGACGCCGCAAAACATCTCGATGACATCGGCATCGAGCACGAGCCGATCAAGGACATCGGCCCGTCCTACATCCTGGAGTTCCGCGATCCGGACAACATCGCACTCGAGCTCACTGCCCCGAAGTAGTCATGCTCAGTGGGTGAGGCGGACAACCCCGGAGTAGGTGTTGTTGTCGGGTTTGCGGGGATCGGGCGGGGGTAACCACGCCAGCGGACGCATCCAGCGCGGCAGCCGATCGAATCGGCGCGCCGCGGTGAAGACCGATTCCAGGCCGTTGGCAGGCGCGAACTTGAGCGGTGCGCTGCCCATCATCGACCTGACCGGCTCACCGGCCCGAGAGCGCGGCGGGCGGGTCCTTCTTTGCCTTGATCGGGTCCTGTGATGGTGGCGCGAAGATGTTGCCCCGCAAGCCGCCTCGGAACGTCTGAACCGCTACCAGGCACCAGGTGCCAAGCAGGCCGACGTAGGCGATGGCGGCGGCGACACCGAACGCCGGCAGACCGGTATGGACGGCCAGCTGAGTGGTCCCCGTGACGAAGGTGCCCACCGGGAAGGTCAGACTCCACCACGTCAGTGCGAACGGCATGCCGCGCCGAAGGGTGCGGATCGTCAGCGCTGTCGCCAGCGCGATCCACAACACCGCGAATCCCCATACCGGAACGCCGTACAGGATCGCGAACACGCCCATGCCGTCTGCCAGGTGGGGGTCAACAGCGAGCGCGGCATTGGTCCCCAGTAGTCCTGCGGCCGTGATGGATTGGCCAAGCGGGCCGAGTACGATCCACAGCGTGGGCACGCGGGCGGTGCCCGACGTGCCGAAGTGGGCCAGCCGACTCCACACCATCGTGATGATGATGATCGACGCGACGAGCGACAGCCCGAACATCGCGTAGCAGCCGTACAGCATCGTTTGCCTGCCGGTGCCGGGCGCCATGTGCGGGATCAGCAGTGCTCCCGTCGCCGCCGACACCATCGGTGGCACCACCGGCATCAGCCAGCCGCCGAATGCGGCGTCCGGTTCGACGCGGTACTGGGTGAACATCAGGTACGGGATGCTGACCGCGGTGAACAGTCCACCGAGCGTGCCCGCCGTCCACAACACCCAGTCGAGGTCGACGGCCGCCCGCTCGCCGATCAGGTCCCTGCCGACGAGAGTCGCTCCGGCGCCGACGGTGAGCAACGCCATCGGCGCGGCGCCGTAGAAGTGGCCCATCTGCGGGTTGTAGGCGTGGCTGCGGGCCACTGTCGGGTGTCGCAGCCAATGGGCGGCCACCGCGACGATGAGCATCACCAGCCACACCGTCGTCGCCACCCACACCACCACGGCAAACGCGTGCATACCCGGGATGTGCACCGGCAACGTCGCGCCCGCCGTGGCCACGATGCCGCTGCCCATCACCGAGGCGAACCAGTTCGGGCCCAGAAAGCTCAGCCGTTGTTGCCGGTCAACCGTCGCCATGAGTCTCTCCTATGTCAAGCCGCTACCGATTGGCAAGGCTGAGTTCGGTGTCCGCGGCCGTTCGGTGTAGACCGGACCGGAAAAGGAATCGGTCTGCTTCTGGAAACCGTCAACACATGTTGACGGTTCGAGAACGGGACCTGCTCCGGCCGAGGGACGGGTGGGCTAGATGAGGCTGCTGATGATCTCGGCCACCATGCCGGTCTTGACGTGCTGGAAGCCGGTACCCGCCCATATGTTCACTGCCTGCGGATCGCCTGCCCGCACCGACGCCGCGCGCAGCGGGCTGGTCATCCAGTGGATCTCCGGATACCCGAACGTTGCTTCGGCCTCATGCTCGTCGACGAACCGGTTGCGCAGCCCGCGCGCGTATCGGCCGGAAAATGCCCGCGTCACAACGGTTTCGGTGAACTGCGGATCCTGAAGCGCGGCTCGGTGCACAGGGCTACTGCCCGCTTCGTCCGACAGCAGGAACGCCGTTCCGAGCTGGGCGGCGGCCGCTCCCGCCGCCAAGACGCGGCCGACGTCGTGCGCGGTCATCAACCCGCCGGCCGCCACGACCGGCACATCGACGGCAGCCTTGACCTCAGCCAGCAGCTCGTCGAGGGATTGGGTGGCTGGCTGCGCGGACGGGTCGAAGGTGCCGCGATGCCCGCCCGCCGACGGCCCCTGTACCGCCACAGCGTCCACACCGCGGGCAACCGCCGTCTGCGCCTCGGGCAGCGTTGTCACGGTGCCGACAACCGCGATGCCCGCCTCACGCAGCCGCCGGCACTCCTCGGCGCTCGGCACCCCGAAGGTGAACGATGCGACGTCCGGCCGCAGGTCGAGCAGCACCTCGATCTTGGCCGCCCAATGGTCGTCGTCGAACCGCGGCTCACCGAGCTGGGCGCCGTAGCGTTTCGCCTCCGGCTCGAGTGCTTTGGCGTAGCGCTCGATGTCGGCCGGGGTGCCCGCACTCGGCTGCGGCGCAAACAGATTCGCGCCGATCGGGCCGGAGGTGAGGCCGCGCGCTGCGGCCAGCCGCTCGGCGAACACGGCGGCAGTCAGATAACCCGCGGCGACGAAGCCGAGCCCGCCTGCAGTCGACCCCGCGGCCGCGAGTTCAGGCGTCGACGGACCACCGGCCATCGGGGCGACAAGGATCGGAACGGAAAGATCGCGAAAGTCGAACGCCATCAGTCCTTGGTATCACGGCTGCGGGGCTAGCCTGACCGCAGGATGTTCTCCGAAAGCGATGGCTACGAGCGGTTCATGGGCCGCTGGAGCCGTCGACTGGCGCCGCTGTTCGTGACGTTCGCAGGCGTCACAGGGGGCGACCGTGTGCTCGACGTGGGGTCGGGCACGGGTGCGCTCTCGGCGGCGGCCGCGGCCATCGAATCTGTACAGGTCACGGGCATCGAACCGGCGGCAGCCTACGTGCGCTACGCGCAGGAGCGCCTCGACGGCCACTTCGAAGTCGGCGACGCGATGGCGCTGCCGTTCGCCGACGACTCCTTCGATCGGACGCTGGCGATGCTCGTGCTCAACTTCGTACCGGATCCGGCCGCCGCACTGCAGCAGATGATCCGGGTCACCCGTCCCGGCGGTGTCGTCGCCGCGACCGTATGGGATTACGGCGAGGGAATGCAGATGCTGCGGACGTTCTGGGACGCGGCCGTCGCGCTCGATCCGGCCGCGGCGCCGCGCGATGAACGGCACATGCCACTGTGTACGCGCGGGGCGCTCACAGATCAGTGGCGGACGCACGGGCTGCACGATGTCGACGAGCAACCGCTGACCATCGACATGGCGTTCGAGTCGTTCGACGACTTTTGGCAGCCGTTCCTCGGCGGCCAGGGCCCCGCGGGTGTCTACGTGTCGTCGTTGGCCGAATCCGCTCGGCACGCATTGGAATCCAGGCTGCGGGCACGGCTCGATGATTTGAAGCTGTGTGCGCGGGCATGGGCGGTCCGCGGCGTCGTCACCTGATCGCCTTGCCGAACAGCAGACAGTCCTGCGGCTCGGCGCTGACGTTGGGCAGCACGGCGTAGCGCGCCAGCCGGCCTTCGAAGGTGAGCCCGCTGCGTTCCAGCAGCCGCGCCGACGCCGTGTTGTCGACGTGACAATGCGCCGTCACGCGGTACACGGTCGGGTCGCGCTGTGCCTTGTCGAGCAGCAACCGCACGACCTCGGTCATGATGCCTTGCCGCCACCAGCGGCGGCCGAGGCAATACCCGAAGTCGACGATGTGTGGCTGGGGCCGACGCCACCCGCACAGCCCGATCGGGCCGCCACCGCCCCGCAGTTCGATGAGCCAGGTCGTCTCACCGCCCACGTTGAAGACCTCCGCGATCACCCGCTGGGTCTCGCCCACATCGGGGTGCGGCAGCCACGACATGTAGCGAGGCACTTCCGGGTCGGACGCAATGCGCTCGAATATCAGCTCGGCGTCATCGAGCGTGGGCGCACGTAGCGTGACCCTCGAACCGTTGAGCACCTCGACGTCCGACATAAGTTCTATCCTCGGTTGATATGGCAATCACGTTCAACCACACCATCGTCGCCGCGAAGAACCGCGAGGAATCCGCCAACTTCTTCACCGAGTTGTTCGGCCTGCCAAGCGCCAAGGAATTCGGTCCGTTCCTGGCGGTCGAACTCAACCACGGTGTCAGCCTCGACTACGCCCAGGTGAGCGAGGGCGAGGACATCCGCCCGCAGCACTACGCGTTCCTGGTGTCTGAGGACGAGTTCGACGCGATCTACGGCCGCATCCGTGATCGGGGCATGCAGCATTGGGCCGATCCGCGGGGCAGCCGGCCCGGCGAAATCAACCACAACGACGGCGGACGCGGCGTGTATTTCCAGGATCCCGGCGGGCACTACCTGGAAATCCTGACCCGTCCCTACGGATCAGGCGCCGCCTGACATATGACTCAGGCCGCCTGGGGGTTCTCCAGGACGACGGCAACACCCTGGCCGGAGCCGATGCACACACCGATCGCGCCGTACCGGGCGTTACGTTCGCGCAGCTCGGTCGCCAAAGTCAACACGTACCGCGTGCCGGTGGCCCCGAACGGATGGCCGATGGACACGGCACCGCCGTTCGGCGTGAGCTTCTCGTCGGGAATCTTGAATCCACCGAGTTGATTCGGCAGCTCGCGAAGCACGCCGAGCGCCTGCGCGCTGAACGCTTCGTGCACCTCCCACACGTCGATCTGCTCGGGCATCAGGCCGGCCCGCTTGATCGCCAGCGGCAACGCCCATGCCGGGGCCATGCCCATGATCAGCGGATCGATCCCGTATACGGCCGACGACACAACGCGTGCCAACGGCTCGACCCCCAGTTCGGCAGCCCTCTCCCCCGATGCGAGCACGATCGCACTCGCGCCGTCGGTGAGCGGGGTGGAGTTCGCCGCCGTCATCTGTGTGGTGCCCGGTTGCGCCGGCAACGCTGCCAACTGCTCGGCGGTGGTGTCATCCCGGATGAACTCGTCGTGCTCGAACGTGCGGGCCGGCGTCTTCTTCGTGGCCGGAATCTGCACGGGCATAATCTCTTTGGCCAACCGCCCCGAGTCTCTGGCCGCCTTGGCGTGCTGCTGGGACCGTAGCGCGAACGCGTCGATCTCCTCGCGGGTCAGCTTGTAGCGGTCGGCCACGTTCTGCGCGGTCTCGATCATGCCGATGTAGGCGTTACGCGCCAACAGCGTCGGATTGGGCGGGCCGCCTGCCCCGGCCCACATGGTGTCCAGCAGCAACACTGGTCCCCGTGGGGCGAACGGCGCGTCACCCTTCATGTACGCCCAGCCCGAACGGGACATCGATTCCACCCCGCAGGCGATCCCGACACCCAGATCGCCTGCCTTGATCGCATGCGCCACATTGATGGTCGCGCTCACCGACGAGCCGCAGAACCGGTTGATCGTGGCGCCTGCGACGCTGTCGGGAAAGCCGGCCGCCAGCGCCGCCCACCTGGCGACATCGCCCATGCCCTCATGGGCCGGGTTCACACATCCGGCCACGATGTCTTCGATCTGATCGAGGCCGACCCCGACGCGCTCACAAGCGCCCTTCATCGTCATGCCGAGCAGGTCGTCGGCCCGGATGTGTGACAGCGAACTGCCATATCGGGCGAACGGGGTGCGAACACCGCCGAGCACAAATGCATCAGTCATCGTCGACCTCCCTGGGGATGCGTCGAATCCTAGCGACTACCCCCTCCCGGACCTACGGGTCAGCCGGCCACTGACGCGCGATGCCAGCACGTCGACGCCGTCGCCGCCGAGACGGGCCAGCATCGCGGGCCGATTGCCGAGCACGGACACCAGTTCGGCGGCGCGGCCCCGGACGATGGGACCCCGCACACCGTGTGTCCACCCCACGTCGGTAGCCGACAAGCGCAATCCGCGACTGCTGCGGTAGGCGGGTACGAACGGATTCGGCACGCTCACTTGGGTGTTCAGCACCGCGACGAGTGCTTCGGCGGGGATCGCCGGCTCACGATCGAGCGCGAAGAGCATGTCCAGCTCGTGGGTGATGTGGTCACCCAGCAGCAGCCGCGGCGGGAAGTAGCGGCCCAACCCGCGCGGGCGCCGAGTCAGCGTCTCGAATTCGTCGAGCAGTTGCCAGGGATCCCTGGTCGCGGCCAGCGATTGGGCCAGGCCAGCGTTCGCGCGATCGAATGATCCACCGTGGCGCAGTATTTCCGCTGCCACCGCGGCGGCTCCCGCGCTGTACCCGACGACGAGGTGCGCCAGCACGTCGTGATTGGACCAGTCGTCGCACAGACTTGGCTGTGACCACTCCTCGGCGGTGAACCCGACGGCCAGTGAATGAAAGCGTGCATCGTTGGCCCGCAGCCGATTACGCGCGGACACCGAGATGCTCCTGAAGAAAGGCGGTTTGGTCCGCTAGCACTCGTGCCACCAGCGGCGGGTGGTAGATCGCGAAGTGGTCGGAGTCGTAGTGGCGCGCGACGCCGCGGGGCGCGCGGCGGGCGACCAGCGCTGCGTACGCGGGGTCCATCAGGTTCTCGCGGTCGCATACGCACACCAGCAACGGCGCATCGATGTGGCGGGCGTGCCGCATGGCCGACGTCGTCACCATCGCGACAACGTCTGCGGCGGCGATCCGGTTGTCGAACTGCCCGTCCGGGGGAACCGTGGATTGCCAACCGCATTCGGCGCCTGCGGCAGTGACCATCGCGAACCCTCCCGGCGCGCCGACGATCGGAATGTAGCGTCGGCCGCGGCGCAACGTCACGCGAAGCAAGTCCTCTGCGATCGCGGGCGTCAGGCGCAGCGCCGCCAACACTCCCAACCGGCGAGCCGCGCCCGGCCCGTGCACGATTGGGCACTGCACCACCGCGACCGCGAGATCGTCCCGCGCGGCTGCGACCAGGGCCACGTTCATGCCACCAAGACTCGTGCCCCACAAGCCGATTCGCCCGCCGTCGATCTCCGGCCGCGACCTGAGATGCTCCAGTGCCGCCACGACGTCGCGCCGCTGCTTGCGCATCGAGATGTGTTGGCGTGGTTGACCGTCGGAGGCGCCGGTGTTGCGGTAGTCGAACGCCAGCGTCGCGATCCCGGCACCGGCGAAGTGCTGTTCGTATTGCGTCAGCATCATCTCGTGCGTCGCGCCGAGCCCGTGCACCAGCACAACGGCCGGATGTGGCCCTGGGCCGGACGGCAGCGTCAGCCACGCCGCGCATCGGATGCCGCGACACGAGAAATCAACCCGCTCGGTGGGAATGGTCGCAGGCATGGTGCGCCTCCTTCATAAGTACGATGTACGTGTTCGCTACACTGCGTTACGTACGCTGTACTTGTCAAGGGGTCTGTATATGCGGGCACGGTTCACGACCGACGAGATCGCCGCGGCGGCGCTGGCCATCGTCGACGCGGAAGGAGTGAGCGCGCTGAGCATGCGGTCGCTGGCGGCGGCGCTCGGCACGGGGCCGATGACGGTCTACAACTATGTGGCCGATAAGGAAGGCCTCGAAGAACTGGTGGTCGCCGCGGTGGTCGCCCAGGTGCGACTGCCCGATCCGACCGACGAGTGGCAGCAGGATGCGTACGCGATCGCCGATGCGATGTGGCGGGGCGTCCGCGCGCACCCCGCCGCGATTTCCCTTGTGCTGACTCGCCGTACGTTGTCGGCGACGGGTTTCGCCGCGGCTGATGCGCTCATCGCCGCGCTAGAGAGGGCCGGCTTGGCGGACCGCGATCGGCTCGCAGCATTCCACGCCGTGCTCGGCTTCGTTGTCGGCGCCGCGCAAGCCGAGCTTGCAGGCCCGCTCACCCGCGGGAGTGATGCCGCCGACGCGGCGGCCCGGATCGGGTCGGTGGCGCGCGCGACATATCCGAACATCGAGGCGCTTTCGAAGGTAGCGATGCAGACGACAGTCGAAGAAGACTTCGACCGCGGGCTGCGCATGCTGCTCGACGGCATCGCGACCCGTCGACCGCGTAGGCGCCGCTAGCCGACCTGATCTTCTGACGGCTCGGCCGTCGTGTGGCCGCGCTGCTCTTCCTGGCCGAGGTAGTCGTCGGCCATCTTCGCGACGTGTTTGGGCAGCGCACCGGAGGCGACCGCGGCTAGGCTGGTTTCCTCGAGCACCGACCGCATGCTTGCCCGCAGCGCGCGCCACACGTCGGTCATCGCCGCGGTCGGTCCCGAGTAGGGCAGGTCGCCTAGCCCGATGTCGCGCACGCTCGCCAGCGGGCCGTCGATGCAGCGCAGCACGTCGGCGACGCTGATGTCGGCGGCGGGACGGGCCAGCTCGTAGCCGCCGTCGCGGCCGCGATGGCTGCGTACCAGCCGATCAGTGCGCAGAACCGACAGGATGTCGACGAGAAACTGCGGCGGAATGCCCTGGGCCTTGGCCAGGTCGTCCGTCTTGACCAGAACACCCTCTTCGACGGTGGCGAGCTGCACCATCGCCCTGACGGCATACTCCGCCTTGGCCGACATCCGCATGTTGGCCAGATTAGTCGGGAATGTCAGTCTGGAATGTCACTGGCACCCGGAACCACGACAGCGAACAGGTCGGCCATCGCGGCGAGGCTGGCGGCCTGCATGGCCTCCGCGGAAACGGTGGCATCACCCAACCCGGGCAGTGCACGGGTCGCCGTCGCCGCGGCGACGACGGTCGGCGCATAGCCGAGATTGAACGCGCCGCGGGCAGTGGAGTTCACGCACATGTGTGTCATGAAACCGGCGAGCACGAGGTTCGACGCGTTTGAGGTCTTCAACACGTCGTCGAGGTCGGTCTGCACGAACGAGTTCGGGTAGTTCTTCACCACCACCGGCTCACCGTTCTGCGGGGCCACCCGCGCCACGATCGCGCCACTGTCCCCCTCGACGTCGTACAGCGAGCCGGGTCCGTCGTCGTGCTGGATGTGGATTATCGGGATACCCGCCGAACGCGCCCGGTCCAGCAGGGCGGCGGCCTCATCGAGCGCCTCTTGCACGCCCTCGAGTTCCATCACTCCGCGGGTGTAGGTGTTCTGGCAATCGATCAGGATCAGCGTCGATTCGGACAGGCTGGCCGGCTGCTGGGGCAGATCGGCGAGGACGCGCAGGGTCGGGTTGCTCACGCGCCCGAGCGTACTGTGCTCACACGGATGCGGCTGCTATCAGTGCAGGCACCGCGAATCTCACAGCCCCGTCGCCGGTGACGAAGCGCGCAAGCCGCGTCGCTGCCGCCCGCCGCAGCCGCGCGTACTGGTCGTCGTCGATGTGTTCGGCGAGCGTCCACCCCCGGATCTCGGTGTACAGCCAGTCGTCGAGGGAAGTGAATCGAGCCTGACCCTCGCGGCGGACCACCGTCACGTCTTCGAACGACTGTCGCAGCACGTCGCCGATCAGCTCCGGGGTGCCGAGGCAGAACGGCGCGCGCAGCGCGTCGGCGGCCCAGTCGCCGATCTCCTCTTCGAGCAGCTCCACCATCGCCGCATAGCCCGGCGAGTCCCCGACGGACGCCCACGTGGCCACCGCCACCCGGCCGCCAGGGCGAAGCACTCGTCGCATCTCCTCGACCGCACGCCGACGATCGGAGAAGAACATCAGCGCGAATTGACATGTAACGCAATTCATTTCGGCTCGGTCG
This sequence comes from uncultured Actinomycetota bacterium, assembly GCA_963698965.1. Classification (GTDB taxonomy): domain Bacteria; phylum Actinomycetota; class Actinomycetes; order Mycobacteriales; family Mycobacteriaceae; genus Mycobacterium. The sequence goes on along the minus strand of CAVOSY010000007.1, from coordinate 227,065 downwards.
ACGGGCAGCTGCTCGGCCACACCGCGGCGAGTGTCCATGGCTGGTGCCAGGCGCTCAGCGACGGTGAGCATGCCCTCGTTCGGGTCGACGGCGACGACCGACCCACGCCCACCGACCCGTTTCAGCGCCGCGCGCCCGACCACACCGGTGCCCGCTCCGACGTCGAGCAAGCGGTCGCCGTCGCCCGCGGCCACCACGTCGAGCATCGGCTCGGCGAACTGCCTGAAGAGCGCAGGCACGAAGAACTGTTCGTATACCTCCGCGGCGGCCGTCGAGACCTGCCCCGCGGCGGCATCGGTTGATGGTTCTGTCCCCATAGCATGATCGTGCGCGCCCATCGCGTGCCGCGGAAGTTCTGATTAAGAACTCCACGGTCGGGGTTCCAGAGTGCCAGGATCGAGGCATGGGCACGTATCGGCAATACTGTCCGATCGCGCGGGCCTCGGAGATTCTGGCCGAGCGATGGAATCCGCTGATCGTGCGCAACCTCATGTTCGGTGCCGACACGTTCTCGGCGATTGCCAGGGGCGTGCCGACGATGTCGCGCTCGATGTTGCTCAAGCGACTGGACGAGCTCGAACACGCAGGTGTCATCAAATCGGGTGTAAAAGCCGAGGGCCGCGGTCACACATACCGGCTCACCGAGGCGGGTGCCGACCTCGCCGGAATCATCGGCGGTCTTGCGACGTGGGGCGAGCGCTGGCTGGAAGTCACGACGGAACACTCCGATCCCGGCTTCGCGCTGTGGGCGTGGTGCCAGGTCCAAATGGATCGATCCGTGCTGCCGCTGGGCCGCGTGGTCGTCGCGTTGATCTTCCCCGACCAGCGGCCGAGCAATCGGCGTTACTGGCTGCTGATCGACGGCGGTGACGCCGAGCTCTGCTACAGCGATCCCGGAGGGGAGCCCGATCTCGTAGTCGAGGCGAGTTCGCCGGCATTCGTGGATTGGCACCGCGGCGCGCGCAGCTGGCGCGACGCACTGCGCTCCGGCGATATCAGGCTGACAGGCCCCGCGTGGTTACGGCGATCCTTCCCGACGTGGAATACGCACCACCCGGCCTAGCCCGCGGTGACTGCCAGCACGGCTTCCGCGAACTCCGGACGGCACACCACGAGATCGGGCAGCAGCGGGTCGGGCTGGTTGTAATCCAGTGGCGAGCCGTCGATGCGCGACGTGTGCAGTCCGGCGGCACGCGCCACGGCGACCGGCGCCGCGGAGTCCCATTCGTACTGGCCGCCCGCATGCACGTAGACGTCGGAGATGCCCTGCACGACGGACGCGACCTTCGCGCCCGCCGAACCCATTTCGACCAGCGTGCCGTCCAGCGCGTCCCGCACGGCGAGTGCGATGGCAGGCGGCCTGGTGCGCGACACCACGATCCGCGGGCTGCCCGCGGTGGCGGGTGGCGGGGCCACGGCGGGCGTCGCCAGCGTAATACCTTGCGCCGGAAGGGCGACCGCACCGGCCACCAGTCCCCCTGCGCTTCGCGCGGGTGGGCCCACCGCTTGCGAGGGGAGTGCCCCCACACCCGACTGCCACAACGCGACGTGCACGGCCCAGTCGACACGGCCCAGTTCCGAGAATTCGCGGGTGCCGTCGAGCGGGTCGACGATCCACACGCGCTCGGCGGACAGCCGCACGGGGTCATCGGCGCCCTCCTCGGAAAGCACCGCGTCGTCGGGCCGCTCAGCGGCCAGCGCTTCCATCAGGAAGTCGTGAGACCGCTTGTCCCCCGCGGCCTTCCGCGCCGCCTCACCGGCGTCGGCCAGTTCGATCCGCACGTTGAGCAGCAGCAGGCCAGCCTCGGTCGCCAACCGCGCGGCGACTTGATGGTCACTGTGGTCGGTCATTGCTTGCTTTCCAGCAGATCTATCACCAGATCGGCGAGTTCATCGGTGGAGCGGTCGGGGATGAGCCGCAGATCGGGGTGCTTCGGCCGCTGGTAAGGGCTGTCGATCCCGGTGAAGTGTGTGATCTCGCCGGCCCGAGCCTTGGCGTACAACCCTTTCGGGTCACGCCGCTCGCAGTCTTCCAGCGGGGTGTCACAGAACACCTCGAAGAATTCCAGGCCCGCCTCGGTCGTCACTCGGCGCGCCAACGCGCGGTGGTCCTCCAGCGGGCTGATCGCGGGAACGAGCACGACCTGGCCGGAGTCGGCGAGAACGGCCGCGATGTGAGCCAGCCTGCGCTGGTTCTCGGCCCGATCAGCCATCGAGAAGCCAAGGTCGGCATTGAGGCCGTGCCGCAGGTTGTCCCCGTCGAGAACATAAGCGGGAATGCCCTTTTCGAGCAGTTTCTGCTCGACGAGCATCGCCACCGACGACTTCCCCGATCCGGACAGCCCGGTGAACCACACGGTGCGGCCCTTCGACAGCCGGTCCTCGGCGGTGCACAGTGATTCGTGGCGCACCGTGTTGGGGCTCGACGTGCGCGCGGTGACGTACGGCAGGATCATGCCTGCCGCCACGGTGCCGTTGGTGTGCGGGTCGATCAGGATGAACGAACCGGTGGCCGCGTTGCGGCTGTACTCGTCGAGCAGCAGCGGCACCTGCGCGTGCAGCGAGACGCGGCCCAGTTCATTGAGTTTCAGCGCGGTCGCGGACTTGTCCCGGTGCAGCGTGTTGACGTCGAGCCGGTAATCGAGCGCGGTGACCCTGACCCGCGTGGTGCGCGTCGTGTGCTTGATGATGTAGTCGCGGCCCGGCTCGAGTGAGGATCCATCGGCCATCCAGCACACTGTCGCGTCGAACTCCTGGGCCACCCGTGGCTGGTTGTTCGGCCGCGCGATCAGGTCACCGCGGGAGATGTCGATGTCGTCGGCGAGGCTGATCGATACCGCCATCGGCGGAAACGCTTCCTGGACAGGCCCGCTCGGGCCTTCGATCTCGGTGATGCGGGTTGTCTTGCCGGCGGGAAGCACGACGACCTCGTCGCCCGGACGCATCACGCCACTTGCCACGGTGCCCGCATAACTGCGGTGGTCGTGATGGTCGTGTGTCTGCGGCCGGATCACGAACTGTACGGGGAACCGAACGTCGACGAGGTTGCGGTCGCCCGCGATGTACACCTCCTCGAGGTGCGACAGCAACGACGGTCCGTCGTACCAGCGGGTGTTGTCCGACTTGGTGACGACGTTGTCGCCCAACAGCGCCGACAGCGGAATGGTCGTCACATCATGGATGTCCAGTCGGGCGGCGAATTCGTGAAAGTCGTCGCGAATCTTCTCGAACTGCTCACGGTCCCAGCCGATCAGGTCCATCTTGTTGACGGCGAGCACGATGTGCCGGATGCCCAACAGCGACGCCAGGAACGCGTGCCTGCGCGACTGTTCGAGCAGTCCGTGCCTGGCGTCGACCAACACGATCGCCAGCTGAGCGGTGGACGTCCCGGTGACCATGTTGCGCGTGTACTGAGTGTGGCCGGGAGTGTCGGCGATGATGAATTTCCGCTTGGCCGTAGCGAAGTAGCGGTACGCGACGTCGATCGTGATGCCCTGTTCCCGCTCGGCGCGCAGGCCGTCGGTGACCAGGGCCAGGTCGGTGTAATCGTGTCCGCGTTCCTTGGACGTGCGCTCCACCGAGGCCAGCTGGTCTTCCATCACGGCCTTGGAGTCGTAAAGCAGCCGTCCGATGAGTGTGGACTTGCCGTCGTCGACGGATCCGGCGGTGGCGAGGCGAAGAAGGGTCGTCATCAGAAATAGCCTTCCCGCTTGCGGTCTTCCATGCCGGCCTCGGAGATCCGGTCGTCGGCGCGGGTGGCGCCGCGCTCGGTCAACCGGGACACCGCGGTCTCGGCGATCACCTCAGAGACCGTGCCCGCCAGGGATTCCACGCAGCCGGTGCAGGTGACGTCGCCGACGGTACGGAAGCGCACGGTCTTCTCGACGACCTCTTCGCCCTTGCGTGGCGGCAAGTACCTGTGCACCGCCAGCAGCATCCCGTCGCGCTGAAACACCTTGCGCGGGTGGGCGTAATAGATGGACGGCAGCTTGATCTTCTCGGCGCCGATGTAGGACCAGATGTCGAACTCGGTCCAGTTGGACAACGGGAACACCCGGATGTGCTCGCCCTTTCGGTGGCGTCCGTTGTAGATGTTCCACAGTTCCGGACGCTGGTTCTTCGGATCCCACTGGCCGAACTCGTCGCGGAAGGAGAACACCCGCTCCTTGGCCCGCGCCTTCTCCTCGTCGCGGCGGGCACCGCCGAACGCGGCGTCGAACTTGTTCTCTCGAATCGCGCGTAGCAGCGTCACCGTCTGCAGCGGGTTGCGCGACGGGATGGTCTCGACCACCCGGCCGGCGTCGATGTCGTCCTGCACCTTCGCGACGATCAGCCGAACCCCAGCTTCCTCGACGAGCTCGTCGCGGGTCTGCAGCACCTCGTCGAAATTGTGCCCGGTATCCACATGCATCACCGGGAACGGCAGGCGGCCCGGCCGGAACGCCTTGAGCGCCAGATGCAGCATGACGATGGAGTCCTTGCCGCCAGAGAACAGCAGCACCGGTCGCTCGAACTCCGCGGCCACCTCCCGAATGATGTGGATGGCCTCGGCCTCCAGCAAGCGCAGATGGCTCAGCTCGTACCGGCCTGCGTGGTTGAGTTCCCGAGCCGCGGTCAACGCAACCTCGTTAAGTTGGTACAAATGACCAGAATTATCTGCATAACCTGGTATGAAACCAGGGCGGGGCGTGCGGTGTCAACGCACGCCCTGAGCCCATGTTGTGCCCGCTGGCTACACGTCCGGAAGCCGCTTGCTCAGCTGCTCCATCGTCAGCAGCTCCCGGCGCTCGTCGTCGAGGTATGGGATGCCGATCCCGTACTCCTGCCATCGGGCTGCGATTCGGGCTTCCAATGCCGGCGCGATCTTGTTGATCGCCGGATAGTGGCGGCCACCCCACTCCGGCCGAGGCTCGAACTCCCAGCTTCGGGTGGCGTCGATGAGAACCCGGTGCCATTCGCCTGAACCGTACTTGGCCATATTCGCCTTCTGTGGCGGCGTGGACGGGTCCAGCGGTGAGCCGAGGGTGGGCCCATAGACGGCGATGTCGCCGAGGCCGGCGTTCACCCGATACGCCATCGCCCAGTCGAGCGATGACCGGAGCGACCGGCTACCGACCACCAACCGCATCGTCGCCCTCCTTCCGGCTATTGCGTACTAGCCATGGCTGAGTCCTGCGACCGTTGTATGGGCAGACGCGTCTGACAATGGTTGGCGACGGGAAAGGCCCCAGAGAATCAACACCACGGCGATGAGGATCGAGTACGCGATGCTACGGAAGCCAGCGCCCGCAACCTTCTCCTGCCACGGTTTTCCGTGATGCCCTTGCGACAGAATCGGATTCGCAGCGGCCGTTCCCATCGCCGCACCGAGAGTGGTGAACAGCCAGTTGCCGTAGGTACCGAAAAGCGCCGTCCATCGCGCCGCTTGCTCAACGCGCGGCGGGAGTTCGACGTGACCCCAGATGGCACCCAACGCGATCAAGAAGGTGCCGTTCATGACGCCTTCGAGGTGAGCCGAGAGCGCCATACGCATGTTCTTGAAGCGACGCTCCTGCAGGCCGGTAACCAGCCCGATCAGAAATAAGAACACGCCGTGCCACATCAGACGGCGGTCTGCTGTTTGCATGAGATTCTCCTTCAATTGGTGGCGACATCACAGTGCCGACAGAGGTGTTCATAATGTGAGTGATCTCCCTACTCCGAAAGCCCTCTACGTCGGCGTAGTAGACGGTCATCCGAGATTGCTCGCTCAGCCCGGCCAGTCTGCGGCGCTGCGGCTACGCTCGTCGCTCGGCATGCGCCCAGCATCGGTGAATACGGACTGCCACGCAGCAGGCGGGATGAGATTAATTGTTGTCAGTACTCGAGCAAACACGGCCTGTCTCTTCTCGGTTGACACCTCAGTCGTGTCGGGTGTCAACGAGTCTGCGGCGGAAACGCTTCGTCTACGCGAGGCTGATGAGCCACGTTTCCCACAAGTAGCGACACCCGGAACGACAGGAGTGATCACGGCCCAATTACAGCACCGAGATACTTCCGGCTCAGCGTCGCGTACGTTCCGTCGTTCTGTGTGATGTTCAGCCACTGGTCGATCCACTGCTGCAGATCGGTCGCCGTTTGGCTGACGAGATAGCCCTTCTGCTCGAACGTGAACGGATGGTCCACGCTTTCACCGCAGAGCTGCGGATTTTGGTTTGCCTGCCATCGGATTTCACTGGTGTCTGTGATCATCACGTCAGCGGCATTGTCGGTCAGTTGCTCGAAGATCGTGTTGTTGTCCGGATGGCTGACCACCTGCGCCGCGTGCAAGTGGTCCTTGTCGAATTCAGCGTTGGTACCGCCTGGGTTGACCACCACACGGACACCCGGGCGGTCGATGTCGCCGAGCGTGTGAAACTTCGAACCGTCAACGCAACGGACGATCGCCGCTTTTCCATCACGCAGGTACGGAGCGCTGTACCTGGCGTACTTGGCTCGGTCGAGTGTGATGCTGATTCCTCCCATGGCCACATCACATTTGTTGTCCAGATCGTCGACCAGATGTGCCCACGTGGTCGGCACCACGTCCAACTGGACGCCCAGCCGGGTGGCCATATCGTGGGCCATTTCGATGTCGAGTCCGCTCCAATTGCCCTGCGGGTCACGAAAAGTGAATGGTCGATAGTCGCCGGTACTGCAGACGCGGACCGTGCCACGCTGCAGAATCTGAGCCAAGCCGGCGCTCCGCGGCGGTGCTGTCGGCGGCGTTGCCGTCGGCGATGTCGTGGATGTCGAGCCGCAACCCGCGATGAGCGCCAACATGAGAGCTGCCGACAGAACCGTCGCCGTTCGCTTACCTGGACAACGCATCATCGACTCTCCTCACTCGGTAGGCGGCTGCCGCCGATCGCGGTTGGTTCGGGATGCCCGCGCTCACAAGTCATACAACGCCACGCTCGGCGGGAGCCATTGGCACGTAGCCGGTCGCAGCTCACTTACCCCAGAGGTAATTGATCCGCCACAGATACTGGAACCATGTCAACTCCCACCCAGCCCCAGACGGGCGCCGATGTCATGGCCCAGTTCATCCCGTCGTCGCCGTTCGTCGCCAAGCTCGGTATCGTCGCCGACGTCCTCGACCCCGACGAGGTGCGGCTGCGCCTGCCCTGGGACCCGACCAACGTCACCATCGCCGACATGGTGCACGGCGGTGCGATCGCCGCACTTGCCGACGTCGCGGTGATGGCCGCCGCCTGGGCGGGCGCGGAGGTACCGGACTCGCTGCGCGGCGTGACGACGTCGATGTCCGTGCAGTTTCTGGCGCCTGCGCACGCCACCGACCTGATCGCGATCGGCCGCGTGCTGAGGCGCGGAAAGACGTTGGTGAATTGCGATGTCGACGTCGTCACCCCAGACGGCGAAGCAGTCGCGAAGGCCATCGCTACATACAAGGTGGGCTGAGTCAGTTGTTGGGCGTGATGACGGCGCGTCCCGGGATCTTGCCGTCGTGCAACAGGTGGTAGGCGTGCGCTGCATCCTCGAGGGCGAAGTGTTCGACGAGCATCTTGATCTTCCCGCTCCGGGCCAGCGCGATGACCTCGATCAATTCGGGGATCGAGCCCCAAAACGGTGACGCGACCGAGCATTCGTGCGGTGGGCTGGTGAAGCTGACCGGCAGAGTGGCGTTGCCGACGCCGACGATGGTGAGGTGTCCCAGAACCCGTGCTGCCTGCGCCGCCATGGCCAGTGTCGCGTTGACCGCGACCAGGTCGAGGACGAGTTCGGCGCCCTGGCCCTTGGTGATGTCCTTGATGCGTTTGACCGCATCGTCGCCTGAGATCAGAGTCTCGTCAGCGCCGAACGTCTTGGCGATCTCCAGCTTGTCCACCGACGTATCCACGGCCACAACGGTTGTCGCGCCACTGAGCGCCTTGAGCACCTGGATCGCCATCTGACCCAGACCTCCTGCACCGATCACCACCGCGGTCGAACCCGGCCCTAACAGGTGCAGCGAGCGCTTCACGGCGTGGTAGCTGGTCAGCCCCGCGTCCGTGAGCGGGGCCGCCTCACGCGGATCCAGGCTGCCCAGCGGGATCAGATAGCGCGTCGACGGGACGAGGAGATACTCGGCCATGCCGCCGTCGGTGCCACCAAGCCCACCCGGGCTCGGCTTTCCCGGTGTCTCGCAGTAGTTCTCCATTCCCTGGCGACAGTTCATGCACAAGCCGCAACCCCATGGGCCGTACACGATGACGGGATCGCCGAGCGCGAAACCCGTTGCACCGGGACCCATCTGTTCGACCCAACCGGCGTTCTCGTGCCCGAGGGTGAAGGGCAGCGTTATGTCCTTCGTCCCAGCAGGAGCTTCCAGCAGATGCAGATCGGAGTGACACGCGCCCGCACCGCCGACCTTAACCAGCACCTCGCCGGGCCCTGGCTCGGGCACACGCACGTCACGCAGTTGACCCGGTTGCTGCCACTCAACGAACCGGAAAGCCTTGATGGCGCTACCTCAATCCGTGATCCGGTTGAACTCGACCTCGAGATGCAGCGGACCGCGGAAGATCTGATTCACCCGGTAGGGCGGCGGGTCGACGACCAGCCGTGGGTTCTCGACGCGGCGCAGGAAGTTCTCCAAAGCGAGGTTCACCTCCAGGCGTGCCAGTGGACCGCCGACGCAACTATGCACCCCGCGACCCCAGCCCACGTGCTCGTTGTCCGGGCGCTGGATGTCGAACCTCTCCGGATCGGGGAACCGCCTGGGGTCGCGATTGGCGGCGCCGTATAGCAGGTGTACCGCTGAGCCTGCGGGGATGACCGTCCCGCCGACCTCGATGTCCGCGGTCACGCTACGGCTCGGGAAGAACTGGACGGCCGACTGCAGCCGCAGCACCTCCTCGATCGCCTTGGGAATCAGGTCGGGCCGCTGGCGCAGCAGATCGATCGACTCGGGGTTGCGCAGCAGTGTCAGCACACAGTGCGCGATGGTGTTGACGGTCGAGTCATGACCGGCGATTAGCAGCAGCATCGCATTCGCTGCAGCCTCTTTCGGCGTCATCGGTCCGTCCGGTCCGTCCGTGTCATTCACCAACTTGGACAGCACGTTGTCGCCCGGTTCTTTGAGGAAGCCCTGGATCAGCTCGGCCATGTATGCGGTGAGTGCGGCGGTGCTTTCCTTGCCCTTCTGCGCGCGGGCCCGCCCCTCTTCGGTCGCGGCGTCCGGGCCCATGTCTGCGCCCGCCATGAAGTCGAAGATCCAACCGTGAAAGATGGGCTCGTCGTTCAGCGGCACACCCAGGATCTTGCAGATCACCGCCACCGGGACCGGGTAGGCGTAATCGTCAACCACATCGAACGTGTTGCCGCCCTTGGCCTTCGCCTTATCCAGTAGTTCGTTGCACAGCGTCTGGATGTCGGCCTCCATATTGGGGATGACGTCCGGGGAATGCGGCGGCGCGAAGTGCCGCATTACCTGCCTGCGCTGCTTGTCGTGCTTAGCCGGGTCGGAAACGATCAGACTCGGCTCGCGGCCGTAGGCCTGCATGTGGTCGGCGCCGACGTCGGGTGCGCCAGCGGCGGGTTTGGCCGAGATCGGACTGCGACTGATGTCTGAACTGACGTGGGGATCGTGGGCAAGCGTCAGTAGCTCGCGGTATCCGGTGACGACATAGACCTTGTCGGCCACCTGCACCACTGGTGTCTTGCGAAGTTCGTCGAAAAACCGATACGGGTCGTGCCGGTTCTCATACTTCATCGCCTCGGTCCAGGCGGTTTCTGCGGTGGTCATCGTGACTCGTTTCTGGGCTAGGCGTTCAGCGGGCTTTGGGGCGGAACTCGGCGCCACGCGACGTCGGATCATGGCCGGTGAGAACAACATCCGGAATCCCGGTCGGCTCGCGCGGATCCGGGAACCGGGCCGACATCGGCTCGGCGTTCGCCGGTACGTCATAGCCCGGTGGCGGGGGCGGGAACGGCGCCGATCGTTCGATGAGTCTGCCGTAGTACTCCAGCCACTTGCCGTGGTTGAAGGTGATGGCTCCGACGATGCGGCCCTTCTTGCCGAAGGCGGCAGCGAAACGAAGATCCTCGACCGAGCCCTGGGTGAAGACGATCTCATCACCGAAGGAGCACACGCCAACGCCCTTGATGTTGACGCCGAACTGGCCGGACCAAAACTGCGGCAGCGGCAGGTGCGGACGACGTCGGGTCTCGTGGTTGACCATGTTGTGCGCCGCGGTCTGGGCGCCCAGTACCGCGGCATCCACGTGCTCGATCGCCATGAACTCGTACTCGTAGAGCACATGCGGTGCCCGCGCGATGTCGCCGGCGACGAAAATGTTGTCGGTCACCACGCCGTTGATGTCGAAGGCGCGGCACCCAGCGTCGCAGGCCACACCCCAGAACCCGGCGGCCAGTTCAGCCCCTTCGAGCCATTCGATATTGCGGATCGACCCCAGCGACGCCACCACCACGTCGACGTCCAGCGTGGTCCCGTCCGACAACTGAGCCTGCCGGACGTGCCCGTCGGCGTCGCCTTTCAGCGCTTCCACCGCCACACCGGTACGCAGGTCGACCCCGGCGTCGCGCTGCATCTTGGCGGCGATATCGCCGATCACCCCGCCGAGCGGCCCGACCAGTGGTGCGCTGGAGCGTTCCGCGACCGTCACGTCCAATCCGAGATCACGACAGACCGAGGCCATCTCGGAGCCGATGAAGCCCGCGCCGACGATCAGCACCCGCTTCGGCTTGGCCTTCAACGCCGCCTGCAACTCCGCCGCGTCATCGCAGGTCCGCAGCGTGTACAGGCCCTTCAGCTTGGCCTCTTCGGGGTTGAACCACGCGCGGGAACGGACGCCGGTCGCGATCAGCAACCGGTCGTAGGGCACCTTGTCACCGTTGGCGAGCAACACCTCCCGGTTGTCGCGATCCAGGCCGGTGGCCGCCACGCCGAGACGCCAGTCCGCGTCGACCTCCCGCAGGCGGGGCAGCTTGGTGTTACCCGCAGGCACCCATCCCTTGAGCACCTGCTTGGAAAGTGGCGGCCGATCGTACGGCTCGTGGACCTCGTCACCAATGATCGTCAGCGAGCCAGTGAAGCCCTCGTCGCGCAACGCCTCCGCGGCACGCAGCCCGGCCAGCGACGCACCGACGATCACGATCCGACCCTCCGCCTTGAAGGTCCTAACGAGGTCGGCGACCAGCGGGTGCGTGCTCACTTCGTCGTCCTGTCCGCTGGGGGATCCATCTCCGCGATGATCGCCTGCACCGGGCAGGACGCCACGGCCCGCGCAACCCGCTGCCGTTGCGAGTCGTCGGGATTCGGGTCGTAGGCGAGCGCTTCCTCCCCTTGCAATTGGAGCACATCCGGCGCCAGCGGGACGCATTGCGCGTATCCCAGACACCGGTTGAGATCAACAAAAATTCGCATGCCTCGGCTCCTCTTAACCGTCGCTGAGGGCTGGTCAGCGCTGCTCCCGAAGATGCCCCGGGAAGGGTGCCGACAGTACCGCTTACGCACCCGTAAGAGGGACTTTTGGACGTTTGTTGCCCGGCGATTATGGGGTGCTCAACCGGCGTCCGATACGGTGGCCGCGCCGCGATTGTGAGGATTGCATACGCGACGATGGTGGCGGTGACGTACGCGTTCGACGTGGCCGACCCTGTGCGGATCACGCTGTTCGCCGCGGGCGCCGCCCTCGAGGGCGCGCTGCTGGCCCCCGATCCGCAACCCAAAGACCGCGTTCGCACCCTCGGGTGAACGTCGATGGTCTCAGCAATCGCGGTCGTCGTGACGGGCCGCGCTCACGCTCAACGACCGCGGTGCGGGTCGCAGCGGCATTGCTTGTCCTGCTGATGTTTTCGTCGTACGCGCTGCGGTCCTGGAGTCCGCGTGTCGCGAGTCTGGGTGCTGATGGGCGCCATCACCGGCTATATCACCGGCGCCGGCTACATCGTAGGCTTCGGCTGGTCTCTGGCATTGTCGACGCATTGAACACGGCTCGGGGCGGCACGCCGTCCGAACGTGCCGGAAAGGCACTGCGCCGACACCTCGACCGGGCGAGGAAGTGTCGGAGCGCCATCGAAACTCAGTTCCCCGGCGCCGTCGTGCGGACCCCAGTCAAAACGATGTCGACCAGCTGCGCGTGCCGCTGCAGTCGGCCCAAAAAGGACTGGAGGACATCGCCGATCATGCCGAAGTTCCGGGCTGGATGCGGTCGCTGCCTGACGAGATCGTCTGGTCGATCATGAGCACCCTGCACGGCGCTTGCCGCTGCTCTGCGCGGCGACGTCGACGAGGAGTCCAGGGACGCTGTCGCCCGCAGGGCTCGGGTACTCCGGCCGTTTTCCGCCGGAGGTGCTTGGCTCGCGGTCCTCACGTTGCTCGGACGTGGCCAGATCGTCGCCCAATCCGTCACGCAGGCAAGGAAGTTGGCCGCCGCTGCACCCAACGTCGTCGGTGCCGCGCAACCATAGAGTGACAACGCCGCTACTCAGGCTCACCGAGCCTGCCCTGGTCGTCGAAGGCCACCCCGTTACGTCGGCGCGTTCGCCGGCTGGAACACCCCAGACCTGTCCGCGTCTTCTTCGGCGCGGATGACGTGGACCACGGCGTTGATGAGTGCCAGGTGGGTGAACGCCTGCGGGAAGTTGCCCAGATGCCGGCCGGTGCGCGGCTCGATCTCCTCTGCATAAAGATGCAGCGGGCTGGCGAACGACAGCAGCCGCTCGCACAGGTGCTTGGCCCGCCGGATCTCGCCGATCTCGACCAGCGCGGAGACCAGCCAAAACGAGCAGATGGTGAAGGTGCCCTCCTCGCCGGACAGCCCGTCGTCGGTCTCGTGGACGCGATACCGCAGCACTAACCCCTCCTCGGTCAGCTCGTCGGCGATCGCCAGCACCGTCGCGCGTAACCGCGGGTCGTCTGCCGGGAGGAACCGGGTCAACACCGCTAGCAGCAGCGAGGCGTCCAGCGCGTCGTCCCCGTAGCGCTGGGTCAGCACCCCGCGCGAGTCCACGCCGTTAGCCAGGATGTCGGCCTTGATTTCCTCGGCGATGGCGCGCCACTCCTGGGTGTGTCTCGTCCAGCCATGCAGCTCGGCCAGCTTGGCCCCGCGGTCCAGCGCCACCCAGCACATGATCTTGCTCGAGGTGAAGTGCTGCGGTTCGCCGCGCACCTCCCAGATCCCGCGGTCGGGTTCGCGCCAGTGCTTGATCGCCTCCTCGACCTGTTGCTTCAGCACCGGCCACAACGTCTCCGCAATCTGCTCGCGGGACCTGGCGTGTAAGTACACCGAGTCCAGCATCGAACCCCAAATGTCGTGTTGCATCTGCTTGTAGGCGCCGTTCCCGATCCGCACCGGGCGCGCATTGTCATATCCGGACAGGTGATGTAGTTCCTCCTCGACCAGACTGCGCTCGCCGCCAACGCCGTACATCACCTGAAGTTCATGGCGTTCAGCGTCGTTCGCACCTGATACATCGGCTATGAACGAGAAGAAGTCATCGGCCTCGCGATCCAGGCCGAGGGTGTAGAGGCCCCACAGTGCGAACGTCGAGTCCCGAATCCACGAGTAGCGGTAGTCCCAATTGCGTTCGCCCTGAGGGGTTTCCGGCAGGGAAGTGGTACTCGCCGCCAGCAGCGCTCCGGTCGGCGAGTAGGCCAACCCCTTCAGTGTCAGCGCGCTGCGTTGCAAGTACGACCGCCACGGGTGATCCGGGAAGCTGCCGATGTTGATCCATTGCCGCCAGTACTCGCTGGTCGTCCACATCTTGTCGACGGCCTCGTCGTAGGTCTGCGGCGAGGGATGCTTTGAAAAGCTCAACGCAACGAAGGCGTTGTCGCTCTCTTTCATCCGCGTGCGCGCCCGCGCCTCGCGGCCCTCCAGCCCGATGCGCAGGTTGGTGGTCAGCCGCAGCGTCGGGTGCGCGTCCGGGTCATGGTTCGCGCGCGCTACGGCTTCCCCATAGCCACTGGCCGAGTACTCCCAGTTCGCGCAGGCCCGGTGGTAGTCGAACGACGGCTCGCAGTCCATCACCAGCTCGACGGTGCCGCTCACGCAGCGGACAGTGCGCAGCAGGGTGTGCTCGGCGTCCCAGTCCATCGGTACGCGGCGATGTGTCCCTGACCGCGTCTCGATGTCGCGCCATGGGCCCATCACCATGGTGTCGCGGACGATCATCCAGCCGGTGTGGGTCTGCCAGGTGGTCTCCAGGATCAGGCTGCCCGGCAGGTAACGCCTGGCAGACGGGACCGACATGCCGTACGGGCTCAGCCGGAAGTGCCCCGCGCCACGATCCAGGATTGCCCCGAACACGCTGGGCGAATCGGGCCGTGGCACGCACAGCCATTCCACCGATCCACTCGAGGAGATCAGACAGGTGTTCTCGCAGTCGGAAAGGAAGGCGTAGTCGGCGATGGGCGGAAACGGGTTCCGCAAACTGCTCGACGCGTCAGGCACCGGGGCGGCACCGTTCTCGTCGGCGGGTCGCCTGCTGCAGGACCATGTGGACATCATTGACCGCCGACCCCCCCGGCGTACGCGTTTACGCCCCACCCGACCGCGCGCGGGCGGCCATGCTCAAGGCTTGACCTCGTTGAGCCTGCCGGTGGCGACGTCGAAGATGAATCCGCGCAGGGATTCGTGTTTGGTGACAAACGGGCTGGCCTCGATGCGGCGCAGTGACTGACGCACGTCTTCTTCGAGGTCCGGGAATGCCTCGGCGGCCCATTCCGGCTTGATGCCCGTGTCGTCCTGGATGGCGCGCTTGAACTCGTCGTCGGTGAAAGTCAGCATGCCGCAATCGGTGTGGTGGATCAGGATGATCTCTTTCGTTCCCAGCAGCCGTTGGCTGATGGCCAGCGAGCGGATCTCGTCGTCGGTGATCACGCCGCCTGCGTTGCGGATGACGTGTGCCTCGCCGTCGCCGAGGCCGAGGATCCGATAGACGTCGAGCCGGGCGTCCATGCAGGCCACCACCGCGACATGCTTGCTCGGCGGCAGCGGCAGCGGGCCCGTGAAGGTGCCCGCGTACGCCTCGTTGTTCTTCAGGTACTCGTCGGTCACAGACATTGGGACTCCTATGCGCTGGTAGAGACGTTTTTCAGGGTCGAACGCGGATACACTCAGGCCCACCGTGGACACATTTTGGACACTCTCTCGGCCACCGAGTCCAGATCGGAGTCGAACAGCTCGGCGTAGACATCCAGTGTCATGGCCGCGCTGGCGTGCCCGAGCATCCGCGCCACCACCTTAGGGTTGGCGCCCGCCGAGATGGCCAGCGAGGCCGCCGTATGGCGTAAGGAGTGCGCGGTGATCCGGGGGAACGACGGGTCGGCGGCCTGGCAGCGGGCCACCGCGTACACGAGCCAGGAATGGCGCCCAGGAGGACGCAGGTAGCCGCCGGACGGCGCGGGTCCACAGCAGCTCCTCGCGGTCCTTCCCGTGGGCGGTGGATGCCAGCGCGTCGGTGACGAACTGCGGCACCACCACGGTGCGGCTCTTGTTGCTCTTGAGCGTGCCGACGATGAACTCGCCGTCCACGTAGACGGCGTTGCGGTGCAGCTCGATGCGGCGGCGCAGGAAGTCGACGTCTGCCACCCGCAGCGCGATGGCCTCACCCCAGCGCAGCCCACCGACGCCCAGCAGGAGTACCGACTCACCGGTGTATCGGGTGCACTGGGGCAGCAAAGAGCTCAAGGCGCTGGCGGGATTAGTCGGCGGCGGGGCCGGAAAGGCTGGAGTGGCGTTCGGCGTCAAGGCGGCTGCCGCCAGAGCAGGCAAGGTCGCAGCCAAGAAGCTGGGACCAATTGGACCCACGCTGGTGGCCGTCGACCTGGTCAAGAACCCTTGGCACACCGCAAAAGTTCGCGCAGACCGCACGGGAGTGGCGCTGGCCGGACTGCTGGCACGAACCGATGCTGACAGTTACATCCTCGTCGGCCACAGTTTGGGGGCTCGGGCGATGGCCACCGCAGCGCAGACACTGGCAACCAGCCCCGAGGGTCCTAAGATCGACACGGTTCATCTTCTCGGCGCGGCCATTGGCGCAAAGGGTGATTGGCGCACCCTGAACGACGCGGTCAACGACGCCGTCCACAACTACTACTCAACCAACGACAAGGTGCTCAAATACCTCTACACCGCCGCGCAGGCCGGGAGCGTACCGGCGGGCCTACGGGGGTTCGGCAGCAAGTTTCCAAAGATCAAGGACCGCAACGTATCTCGGCTTGTGAACTCGCACTCGGATTACCTCAGGAAAGTGCAGCTCGCCTGACCGTTAGGCCTCTTGCGCTCGGCGCCAGTCATCGTTACCCGCATGCCGTCTGGAGATTGCATCGACGATGTCGGCGACCGACCTAGCCTTCTGCGGTATCAAGCCGCGCTGTCGGTGGACAGATAGCGGTACAGCGTCGCACGGCTCACCCCGAGGTACTTCGCGATGTCCCGCCCGGTCTGGCCGTCGGCTTTCATCCGCTTGGCGGTGGCGATGTGCTCGGCGGGAGGGGATATGACGAGTAACGCAGGAAGCGGCGGTGTGTCGACGGTTGCGGACGTGGCCGCTTTTTGAGACGCGGAAGACAGACTCGGCGTTTCTCTAGAGGCATTCGCCCGCGTGAATCATGTGGCATGTCGGGCATGCAGTCTTCTCCGCCGTGTCGTTGGGGCGGGCACGGGTTCCCGTGTCGCTCAGCGTGCCGGAGCGAAATGGCTCCTCGACACGGATCTCCGGATTGATCGCGGCGAGCTGACGCAGGCACGCGATGACGTAGTTGCGTAGCTCTGGCGATAAGTTGCACCCCAGCAGGTAGCGGTAGCCACGGGCGGCCTTGACCGCCATTGAAGGGGCCGTCGGAAGCTCGCCGCGAAGCATCGCCTCGGTTCCTCGCACGTAGTTTCTCGCGTTGTCGAGGGTGGTGCGCTGGCGGGACGCGATCTGCTCGACGGTCAGGCCCTCCTCCATGTCGCGAACGATCCGGCCGCCCCGGATGTCATTGCTTTCACGGAAGTGCAGTGCGATCTCGTCCCGCAGCTGAGGCGTCAAGTCGCTCATCGAAGGTTCCTCCCCAAATATTCGCGGTCGATCCCAGCCATACCGTCGCCTCCGGGCTTTGGCTCGGCTCGCGGTACTGGTTCGGGTTGTACCGGCCGCGCCGCAGGTCGGCGATCTTCCAGATCAGAGTGGCATTCGTCTGCGCCATGGAACCCAGCAACCCCTAGATCGACTTCTCCAGGTTGTTGACCGTCACCGACATCGGAGGAGCCGGTGCCGTGGGCTGAAAGTGCTTGGTCCACTGTTTGCCGTCGTAGTAACGCTGGCCAGGTTGACCACTGGGATCCGGGTACCAACCCGGTGGAACACTTGGTGGTGTTGTCATGCGTGTTTCCTTTCGTTCGTGTTCACGGCTTGCCGAAACTCGTTGGGCCTCAGTCAGTTTCAGCAGTCGCCTGCCCTAATCGATGAAGACGATCAAGCCGACGCCGTAAGAGTTCACACCCACGCACCGCTTCGCTTCGTACCAGAAGGTTGTCGCTGTTGGGGTGCATTGCATCGTGTAATACAGGCCGGTGACCGGGCTGTATGCCGTGACGATGGTTCCAGGCTGGCTATACCAAGCCCACCGGACGCCGTCGGCAAAAGCGCAGCTCGTATCGGCGGTGGAAACTCCACTCATGCCCGAGGGACAAATGTCGAAGGCTTCGGCACTTGCGCTCGGCGCGAGGGCGTCTGGTGTCCGACCGGAGCCACCCGCCGGTGCACCTCGGCACGATCGGATTTGAGCTGTGATTCGTAGGCCACCGCACGAATCAGTGGATGGTGGAACCCATACTCGGGTCGGCCGGTAAACCTGACCTGAGATCTTGGGCAGCGCCACCTCGGGATCAGCGATGCCCAACAGATCATCGAAGAGCAACAAGTCCTCCGGCTCGGCATCGGGCACCCGAGCCCGCACCTGCCTGCGGGCCGCCGAGGCGTCTAGATCACCCACGCCGGTGGCTGCACGCAGCAACCGCGCCACGACGCGAAAAGGGATGTCGCTGGCGTGTGATTCGCAGAACGCGGTGAACACGTCGACACCCCGGGCCGCTGCCATTGCGGCGACCTCGCGCACCAGACGGCTCTTGCCGATGCCCGGTGATCCCACCACGCCGACCACCGCCCCGTGGCCATCGATTGCACGGTCCAGCAAGCCTTCAACTGCGGACATCTCCCGCCGCCGACCGACCAGAGTCGACTCAGCACGCCCGACGGTGTGATGCCGTTCGCCGATGCCCAACAGGCGGTGCGCGCGCACCGGCTCGTCAGCACCCTTGATGCGGACCATCTGCGGTTCACCGAGAGCCGCTGAGCCATCAACCAGTCGTGCGGTGGACGCGCTGAGCATCACTCCACCCGGCGGAGCGACCGACTCCATCCGCTGCGCCATTCCGACGTGTTCGCCGATCGCGGTGTAACCCAAAGCGCCTGAGCCGATCTCACCGGCGATCACCTGACCCGAGTTCAGGCCGACCCGCAGCCGCAGGTCGATCCCATCGCGGTCTTTGACCTCGCGGCCAGTCGAACGGTCTCCTCTTGAATGCCCAGCGCCGCAAGACAGGCGCGGACCGCGTGGTCCTCCATTGCAACCGGTGCGCCGAACACCGCCATGATGCCGTCGCCGGTGAACTGGCTCAGCGTCCCGCCGTAACGCTTCACCACCGCTGTGGAACGGTCCAGCAGCTCGGCCATGATCTCGCGCAGCCGCTCCGCACCCGACCGCCGCGGCGATGTCCATCGAATGAACGACATCGGCGAACAGCACCGTCACCTGCTTGTACTCCGCCGATCGGGCTGGCCTCGTAACCGGCGCACCGCACTCGTTACAGAACTTGAGTCCGGCGGCAGCTCGCGTGCCGCACGACCCACACAACAGTCCCGTCGCTGTCACCGCACCGCGACCGTCCCCAGTGCCGTCCACGTCAGTATCGTTTCACCGCTGGTCAGCGATGTCCGTCATATCGCCGAGCCATCTCCGAGACGAAGTTTCGAGACGCTCGAATTTGGTCTGATCGGAAAAATAGCCGACGTTGGTGGGCAGGCCGAAGGCACCCGGCGGAGCTTGTGAAGCCGGGTCGTGTTGTGCCGGTGTGGGTTTGGGTTAGGCGGCGGGTTCGAGGGTGACTCGGTAGCCCATGGCGGTGAGTTGGGCGATGTGGTTGCGCATCCGGCGTTCGAGGTCGATGCGGCGGGTGTGGTAGTCGGATCCGAGGTCGTGGAAGCGTGCGGCGGAGTCGGTCAAGAGGTGCCAGACGATGACGAGAATGGAGCGGGCGACCGCGACCAGGGCCTTGAGCTTGCCGCGGCGTTTGACGATGCGCCGGTAGCGTTCGCCGAGGAAGGTGTTGGTCTTGGCGGCCGCGGCGGCGGCGTCGCCGAGCGTGCCCTTGAGGTAGGGGTTGCCCTTGCCGGTCTTGCCACCACGGGTGAGCGGTCCGGACTGGATGGTGCGTGGGCACAGTTTCGCCCACGACACCAGGTGCGCGGGGGTGGGGAAGCGGCTCATGTCGAGGCCGATCTCGGCGAGGATCACCTGCGCCGCGTTCGGGCCGATGCCGGGGATCTCGTCGAGGCGGTCGACGGCGCCGAGTGCGGTCTCGGACACGGTGTCGATCGACTGGCCGGGGGTCGGGCCAGCGGGGCGCGGGTCGACGGGCTGGGCGTCGGGCATCGCCGCCAGCAACTGGTCGATGCGGGCGGTGAGGGTGTCGATCTGGGTGGTCAGGGCGTCGATCTGGTTCAGCAGCATCCGGGCGAGTTCGGCGTGATGGTCGTCGAACCGACCGTCGAGGGCGGCGACCAAGGCCGAGTGTTTGGTCTTCATCCGGCCGCGGGCCAGCCCGGCGAGCACCTTCGGATCCCGCTGTCCGGCGATCAGCGCCTCGATCATGGCGCGTCCGGACACGCCCATGATGTCGGTGGCTACCGCCGATATCTTGATCAGGGCGTCTTCGAGCAGTTTCTCCAGCCGCTGCACCTGCCGGGAACGGTCGTGGGTGAGATCGGTGCGCAGCCGGGTGTAGTCGCGTAATCGCCGGATCGGTGCCGGCGGCACGAAACTCGGCCGCAGCAGGCCCTTCTCGGTCAGCTTGGCCAGCCACACCGCGTCCAGCTTGTCCGTCTTGGCTCGGCCGGGGACGTTCTTGACCTCGCGGGCGTTGACCAGCTGCACGTCCAGGCCCGCCGCTTCGAGCAGGTAGTACCAGATCCGCCAGTAGTCCGACGTCGATTCGACGGTGACCTTCTCGATCCCCTGCCCGACTAGGTGCTCGGCGAGGTCGGTGACCGCGCCGCTGGTCGCGGCCACGTCCCACACCCGGCTGACCCGCCGCCCTGCGCGCCCCGGCAGCCGCACGCACACCTTGCCCGCCGCTTTGGCCACGTCGATCGCGGCCACCCGCGCCACCAGCAGCTCGTGCTCGGCGTCCGGGATCTCCTCCACTTCTGGCTGCACTTCCCTTGTCCTCCAACCATTTCCGCTCCAACAGGGCGGGTCGCCTGGGGGCCTCGGTCAAGGGGAACCGAAATTCTGATCGGCGTGCTCAAAGCAACAGTGCGTGACCCTTCCAGGTCGGGCCCCGGCGCCAGGCTGACCCACGGGCTCACACACCCAAAGACACATCGGCGTCGGCAGGCGACCCGACCCCCATTTTTCACGCCTGCGAGGCGTCACCCGGAGGGACTGGGGGCTGACCCGAAAATCGGATGGTGAGCGGGCAGGCCGAAGGCATCCGGCGTAGCCGGACTATGTTGTGTGCGTAGCGATTACGCCGCGTTGTCGGTGATGATCGCTTTGCCGTCGCGGATGACGATGCGTTGTCCTGTGAGCGCTTGGAGCTGGGTCGCGAGGTCGCGGGCGCGGCGATGTTTGTTGATTCGGGATTCGTAGTAGCCGGGCCCGAGGTCACAAAATCTGGCGTCGGGGTCCGACAGCAGGTGGTAGACGACGGTCAACACCGAATTACCGACGGCGACGATGGCCTTGGACTTACCGCGACGCCGGGCCAGGCGCCGGTATCGGGCACCCAGGAAGGTGTCGGTGCGTGTGGCGCTGAACACGATCCGCCCGACGGTGCCGGCCAGCCACGGGTTGCCCTTGCCGCGGGCCTTGCTGCGGGACTTGCCGGCCGACTGGTGAGTCTGCGGGCAGAACTTGGCCCACGACACCAGATGCGCGGCGGTGGGAAACCGGGCCATATCGACGCCGATCTCGGCGATCAACTCGGCGGCGGCCACGGTGTCCACACCCGGGATGTCAGCGAGCTGCGCCGCCGGGCGGGAGAAAGGGCCGATCGCCTCCGCGATGCGCACATCCAGCGCGGCGATCTGGGCGCCGATCCGGTCGATGTTGTCCAGCATCATCTGCAGGATCGTGGCGTGATGATCGGTGAAGAACCCGCGCAACGCCTCCTCGAGGCGGTCGGTCTTTTTGCGCGCGTTGCCCTTGGCCAACCGGGCCAGTGACCACGGGTCGCGCTGGCCGGCGATCAGCGCCTCCATCATCGCCCGCCCCGAGACACCGTGGATGTCGCTGAGCACCGACGAGATCTTGATCTGGGCATCCTCGAGCAGCTTCTCCACCCGCTGCATCTCCCGGCTCCGGTCGGACACCAGAGCACGGCGGTAGCGGGTCAGATCGCGCAGCCGACGGATCGGCGGCGGGTGCACCAGCGACGGGCGGCACATGCCGCGTTCGGCCACCTTTACCAGCCACACCGCATCAGCGCGATCCGTCTTGGCCCGCCCCGGCACGTTCTTGACCTCGCGGGCGTTGACCAGCCAGCAGTCGAACCCCTCGGACTCCAACAGGTAATAGACGCCCTTCCAGTAATCACTGGTCGACTCCATCACCACACGCTCAATACCCCACTGCCGCAGCCAGATCGCCATCTCCAGCAGCGCCGCGGTGGTGGTGGCATAGCCCCGGATCTCCTGCATCCGCCGCCCCGGCTTACTCGGGTGCGGCACCCGCATGCACGCCTCCAGCGTGGCCTTACCAAGATCCAGCGCCGCCACCCGCTGCACCACCAACTCGACCTCGTCGACCTCTTCCATTCCCGGTATCCCTCCACGCAACCGAACACAATGACGGCCGCCCGCAGGAGTCAACGGAAGAACAGATCGAGTCGGACCCTCGTGCTCATAGCAACAATGCGCAGCTCCGCCAACGACTCCCAGGATCAAACTATTTCACGGGCTCACCTGCGCCAAGAACACTCGACCTCGGCGAGCGACCGCCCCCGATTTTCCCGGATACACGGCGTCCCCCACAGGGGCCCCACAACTATTTCGAGACAAAGTGGGCGGTTACCCCGTGCGGATCAAAATGACCAACCCCGACCACAGTGCCCTTGTTGGGATCGGTAGCAACACAGGCGGTCGGGAATCTGCTTGTGTCTCGACGTCGATCATCGCCGCGGGGCAGGGTCACCGACTCGCCCACCGGCACACCCACACGGAAAGGAAAACGCAAATGTTCTCTCATTGTCGAATCGGCACGCTGGCCGCGCCCGCAATCGCGAAGTGCCAGTGCGGTAAGTACTACCTGCCATCGCAGAGGAAGAAGTAATGGACACGTGGGAGGCCAGCCTGGAGAGCTACTTCACCGGCTGGCGTGACGGCTACGCCCAGGCGCTCGACGATGTCGACAGCGTGATTGACGAGCAGCGCGACGGCGGGTGAGAGACTGCTTGTCTGCAACCGTGTCGTGCCGGGGCTGGAAAGCGCGACGACAGCGTGCTCATCAGGTCCGGCAACAGCCGCCTTGGGGGTTGGGGATAGTCATGGCCGACATTCAGGAACTGAGCGCCACAGCGTTCGCCCGGGCGTAGACAGCGTCTAGGGCCGCGGCCTCGGCCTCCTCAATTGCACCCTGCGCGAACGAGATCGCGTCCAAGGCGTAGGCCTCGGCGTCGTCGGCGTCCCGCGCGGCGGCCTTGGCATCATGTTCGTCGATCTTCGCGTCGATGTCTGACCGCACCTTGGCGACGTGGGCCTTCCATTTCCCGCGAACCTCATCCCACTGAGACGAAGCCCTACCTGAGGCGTCCACCACCTTCTCCTCGAACTGGTCCGCGGTCGCGGTGGCACGCTCGCGCGCTGCGGCGGCGTCCGCTTTCAGTTGATCCTTCTCGCGTCCCGCGGAGGCCTTGAGCTTGCTCGCCGATTCCTTTGCCTTATCGGAAAGCGCGTCGAATTTCTCGCTCAGGCGGTTGTCAGCCATTTGATGCTCCTCGATCGTAGATCTGCTCCGAGCGGCGGGGCCTGTGTACAGAGCAAGCCTGTCACTAGGGAGCCTGACCCGGTAGTCCCGACAGTGGATGTGTGGCAATTGATTGCGTCGTAGCCGCTGGCAGTATTGCGATGAACTCAAGTCGCCGTCATCAGTCTCGATGTACCTGCGCGATGCGCCGCTCCACTTGAGCGGCTCGCCTCTGTCGAGTGCGACGACGTTCTCCCACCGCATCGGCTGACCACCGCAGCCGTGCCACATCGTCGTCAGGGTGGCCGGCGGGATCGCGTAGTGCACCGAGAAGTTACGGAGGTCCTCGACAAGATCAAACTTCGACGGTTTCATCGACGACATCTGGGCGATCCGCTCCAGCGGGTTCGTGCACCCCGAGCTGCAGTAGGGGCGCTAGCAGGTGGTCGAGACTGCGGCCAACCTCAATGCGATCAAGCCACCGTCCACGTCACCCTCGAAGTGGAACCGGCCCCTATTGGATTGGACGTCAGCAGGGCGTGGGGGCCGGTTTCCTCGAAGGAGAAACCATGATCAATCTTCTGATCCGCACCATCGAGCTCGCCGTGTCGACGCCGTTTCGGGCCTTTGCCGCGATCCGCGCCATACCGCGCTACGGGTTTGACTGCCTCGATGAGCCCATCCACGACGAGGACCGCTGAGCGACATGCCCGCGGAGAACCTGGACCGCACGCAGAGCCCGCCCGAGCGCGTCGACGTGCTCACCAACGAGATCGCCGAGCGCGTCGCCCACCTGATCTCGATGAGCTGGAAAGACGGCATCCGCCACGGCCTGGATCGCGCCGCCCAGCTCGCTGACACCGTCGCGAGGACCTCCGAGGTCAATGACAACGCGGCGGGTGCGGGGATCGCGGAGTTCATTCGCGACCAGCTGCGCCTGGAGGCGCTGCAGACGTGAGCGAGTTCATCCGCGTTGTTCTCGGCGCTGCCGGCGCCGTCCTCGTCGGCGGTCTTCTCGCCTACCTGCTGCTGCGCGCCATACGCAGTGATCGCCAGCACGACAGCGACCTGCCTGCTGACGACGATATGGCCGCCACGGAACGGGGTCGCTGCATGGAATGCCGCCAATGGCGCAACCTCAACCAACTCGTGTTGACCGGCGGTGTGTGCTTCGGCTGCCGGTCCGAGGCCGATCAGACAATGCGTGTCGGCGGGTGTGGTTAGGATCGAAAGCGCTGCGGCGCACGGCCGGTAAAGGCGCTGCCGCAGCACTCGCCAGGCCTGTCAGAAGTCGGTGAGCTGCGTCGGGGGACGCGGTTGGCCGCGCTGAGGAGCGGCGGGGTCATCTGGTCGGGGGACCGGGCGGCCGTGCCGCTCTTCTTTTGTCGTTAGCGGTTGGAGATCCGCACCGCCGCGGGCCTGTCCAGTGCGGCGCAGCGCGCTCCGCGCGGTACACCGTCTCGTCAACAGGACCGTCACCTGCTTGCCTTCCTTATCGGCTGACCTGAGTGACCGATGCACCGCACTCGAGTGCCCGCTGCGCAGCGACCGCGGCGTCGACCGCAGATCTCGGTGACGCGAACGCGGCCACTACACCGTCGCCGGTGTGGCTGAACAAAAACCCGTCGTGGGCCACAATCGCCGTGCGCAACACCTCATCGTGTGTGAGAAGCGCCGCCCGCATCGCGTCTGCGTCCGCCTCCCACCGACGGGTCGAACCCTCAATATCGGTGAACAAAAACGTCACAACCCCCGAAGGTGGGTCTCCCGCGGACACCCGCAGAGAATGTCACACAAAGCCCTGTTCAACGCTGCAATCGTGACTGAAAGCCGTGGTGGACCCGGATAGTCCCGTCGGGAACAGCCAACTCCACTTGGGGCATAGGCGGTCGACTATGCGGTGTCGTCAGCCGCCGGCGGCTACGTTGACGGCCATGTATCTGATCACGGGCGCGGCTTGGGCTTCGGGGAGGGTCAGCGACTCAGTTGTGGAGCTGCTGCGGGGCAAAGGGGAGCCGGTCCGGGTGATGGTGCGCCGCGACGATGGCCGCGCGAATCGGTTTCGCGAACTCGAGGCCGAGGTCGTGGTTGCTGATCTCACCAGTGCGGTCGACGTGGTCGAAGCGATGCGGGATGTCACGCGGATGTTCTTCAACACTCACATCTCGTTCGGCTACCTGCAGGAGGTCGCGATCGTCTGCGCGGCGACCCGTGAGCTGGGCGCCCTGGAAGCGATCGTCAACATGTCGCAGATGACGGTCTCGCAAATGACCCTGACCAGCAGCGAGGAGTCCCGCCAGCAGCAGCTGTTCTGGCTCGCGGAGCAGATCATGAACTGGTCGGGTGTACCGGTGGTTCACGTGCGTCCCACGGTGTTATTGGACAACCCGCTGTTCACGGTGTTGGCCAGGCGATCCGTGCGCGAGCGCGATGCGCTGGCTTTGCCCTTCGGCACTGGGCGCACCTCGCCGATCGCCGCCGAGGACGTGGCGCGGGTGGTCGCGGCCCTGCTGCTCACCCCGCCGAAGGCGGGGCAGGTCTACGAGCTGACCGGTCCGCAGGTGCTTGACATCAAGGGTCTGGCCGAGCAGTACTCGCGCGCGCTGGGACGGACGATCCGCGCGGAAGACATTCCCTACGACGACTGGCTGCGCCAGTACTTGCGGAACTCGGGGCAGTCCGACCTCGTTCAGCAGCATCTCGCGACCGTGGTCCGTCTGCATCGCGAGAATCGCTACGACCGCTCCACTCACGACGTGGAACAGCTCACCGGTCAACCCCCGCAGACCGTCGAGCAGTACATCGGCTCGCACCCCGAACTGTTTGCCTAAATCCGCTGCCGTTCGGACAACGCTAGGAGCTAGATCCCTAGTTGAGCGCGAACCCGCCCGCCCCATGAGTCACATCGCGGCAGTTCTTTGTCTGTTGCCACACTTACGTCAGTGTGACGAAATCGCATCGCGCCCGCCTGCGTGGGAGAGTTTAAGTTTCGACGGATTTGGCAATTCTTTGTACGCCAGTTCCAGAGTCCTACGTATTGGATCGGATCGACCATGATCGTGCTCGGCGTCATCCTTCTTGTGATCGGTTACTTCACAGGCATCTCAATTCTTTACACCATCGGCGGAATCCTTGTGGTGGTCGGTATCGTGCTGTGGATCCTCGGCGCAGTTGGCCGCCCGGTTGGTGGTCGAAAAGTCTGGTTCTAGCACAGCATGTCTGACGCGATGGCCGCGTCCACGGCGGCCGGTGATCGCAAATGTCATTGAGGCCGGGCGACGTTTCGCTCGCTGCTGCTGACGGTAAACGTTCCCTTGGTGAGCTGCCGGTCTGCGGGCGTGACGCCGCCGTGTCGATGCTGATCGGCAACGGGCATGGTGATCGAAGCCCATATCGATAGTGCGCCCGTAATAGAGCGCAGCAGGTTCGAATCCTGTCGGGGCATTCGAGGATTGCTTACTCAGAGGCCATTTTTGGGGCCGGATCAGCACGCTGATCCCTTCTGCTTCTTATGGTCTGGAGTTCGCTGTCGACCGGCCAAGCTCGCCCAGTTTGCTTAAGGCACTGCCACGGGCTGTCACGGCGTGTCACCCACGGGCGTGTCGACACCGGCGTGTCGAGCTGGCCAACCGGCGACGGGCCGTTCACTAGGCAACCGATAGCTCAGCGGGCCAAACGCCCGCGCAGCACCGATGCGGCGGCGTAGCCCGATCGATCTGATCTCCGACGCGGAGGGAACGGCGTAGAGTCCCGGCCCATGAGCCTGGAAGCCGTTACAGCGATGTCGCTGATCTGTGGGGTCATCGTCGCCGCGATCGGGTACGACCGGGGCCGTGGCCTGGGGGAGGGGTTCTTGCTGCTGACCCGTCTCGACGAGATGGTCACCGGCGCGCTGATTCGACTGTGGCGTTAGTTGATCGTCCCCGATCGCCTGCACGGCTTCTCGTGCTGTTGGTCAGAGACCGGCCTTGTTGTGCTCCACGCGCGCCCGGTACGCCTTGTGCTCGCTACCTTGCCAGCGTCGGGATACGCGCGGCTCCATCTTCAGACAAAATGGGCTCGGTCCATGCGCGTCCGCTACGCAACCTCGCATTAACTGGGCTGGCTTTTTGCGGGCCGTACAAGGCGGCCGTCATAGGAACCAGCACGAATACACCCTGGAGGCCGGAGTTTGGTGTGCACGGGAAGAGCAGCTTCCCTTGCCGGACAGGCATTTCCGTGCCTCTACACGCATGCAACGCCGACCGGCAGTGAAGCGACCCAATCCAATCTCCTAAATTGCTGTGAGGTACCTGGAAAGCAAATGAAGGCCTGTGCGGCATTTTCTCATTCGAGTAGTCGACTACTCGTGACGGGGATAACGTCGTGCGCCACGCTCGGATAGGTATTCCCGTCACAACGGGGTCGGTAATTTACCCATAGCGGGGCCCGCTGTGGAAAAGCACAGCGCATAGATGGGGGAACGGACATGCCGTGCTACTTTTTTTCGGGAGACAAATTCATCCGGGTCGCGCGGGGTCAGGTCGGCGCGGGCGCGATCGACCCCGGTTATCCGCACCCAATCTCCGACTGGGGTTGGGGCGATTTTGGGCGTCACGGCATCGACGCGGCGATGTCGAGCGGTCCGGTGGACTATTTCTTTTCAGGTTCACGATTCATCCGTGTCACGCGAGGAGAAACGGGACCCGGCGTCGTCGATTCCGGCTATCCCAAGCCGATCTCCGACTGGGGCTGGGGCGACTTCGGCGCCCATGGCATCGACGCGGCGCTCTACAGTGACACCAAGTGCTACTTCTTCGCGGGCGAGCACTACATCCGGGTGAGCCGGGGCGATGTTGATCCTGGCCAGATCGACTCCGGCTATCCGGCGCCAATCTCCGACTGGGGTTGGGGCGACTTCGGCGCCCATGGCATCGACGCGGCGCTCAACAGCGGTGCCTTCTCGTACTTCTTTGCCGGCGACCGCTACATCCGGGTCAGTCGGGGCGACGTCGGGCGCGGACGGATCGACGAGGGCTATCCGGCGCCGATTTCCGATTGGGGCTGGGGGCCGTTCGGCGCTTCGGGGATAAGCGCCGCGCTGTTCAGCGGTATCGACTTCGACCAGCCCGCACCCGAGCCGTCCTCGGGACTCGGCAGCAATTCCAACTACATATTCGTCAGCGACTGCAAGCCTCTGATCGACCTAACAGTGACGATCGACCTTACTCAGCACGTCGCCTTGCTCGGCAACGGTCCTCCGAGCGACGGCTTCCCCTCGGTCAGCGGCTACGGTTGGCAGCTCAACTGCTACTCGCCCCACCACGAGACCGACGCTTGGCAGCAATACGTGATCAACGTCGTCGACGGCGACCTGATAGGACAGGTCAACAACTGGAAAAATCTGCACCACGACCTTGTCAATCAAGGCCAAGTCCTGACGGGGCTATCCACGGTTCCGGCGCACTGGAAGTTGCGGATCGCCTTGCGTAACGACGATCACGGGAACGTCACGGGCGTCACCTTCACCGTCCGCGGCGGCGAGGGCCAGACGGTCGCGGAATCGGATATGGCGCTCACCGATATCGGCGTGCCTGCGCAGGACCTCTCGCCCATCATCGCCTTCGAACTGAATCTCGTCGGCCCAGGCAATGCCGAGAGCGCCGAGCTTTTTTCGGGCGCCGGGACGATCACCTACACAGCCAAAAGCGAACTGACGGCGATCGCTTCCGAACCGCCATGCGCCGAGGTTGGGTTCATCACCGCCGAGACGGCCAACACCGTCTACGGCCTTCTCCCACCGAACCCCGCGACCTGGTTCCAGCAATCGTTCAAGGTCGCGCCGCCCGGTTTTCCGGTCATCCGCCGGGAGGGCCGTCGGCGTCCACCCCTCATCATGCGCAGGCCCGATCCGGGGCCCTCCTGAGTCGCCCCAGACCCATCCCCGGCGACGACGCCTTACCGTCAAACGGCTTGCCGCATCCCGGGCACCATCACATTGACGACACACCCGGTACCACCCACGGCCTCGTCGAGGATGGCGGTGAGGGTGTTGAGTTTCCATATGCGACCCACCAACGGCGACTCGTTGCTCCAACCGGGCTGATGCTCGCCGACTGCCAACAACCGCCACGCGTGCACCGGTGAGCCGACGTTCTCAATGTGCGCCGATCCGGGCTCGGCCTGCACCACGGCGTTCTCTACTACTAGTTGTGCCGTGAACTCGCTGAGCATCACACCCCCGGCGGCGAAGAGGACTCCATGCGTTGGGCCACGCCGACCTGCTCGCCAATAGTTGTGTAACTCGCAGTGTTGGAGCCGATTTCACCGGCAATGACCTGACCTGAGTTCAGTCCGATCCGCGGTTGCAGCGTGATGCCGTTGAGCCGCTTGACCTCTGCCGCGACGATCCCGACTTCCTCCTGAATGTCCAAAGCAGCCAGACAGGCACGGAAGGCGTGATCCTCCAAAGTGATCGGCGCGCCGAACACCGCCATGACTCCGTTGCCGCCCAGTACCCCACCCTCCTCGGCAGATGGGAAGGGAAGCTTGCTCGCCCGTGAGTCGCTATAGACGCGAGCTCAGACCATGAACTGGTCGTGCCGCCAGTAGAACGCGGTCATCTCTTCCTCACTCGGCTCCCGGCCGGAGGCGGCGATCTCGGCCAGCTCTTCGAAGAACGCCTCACGCGGCGCGCCCGGGGTGAAGAGAATCAGCATCGAGGCCGGCTTCCCGGGCTCGTTGCGGAAGGCGTGGATGCCGCCGGGCGGGACGAAAAAGTAGTCGCCGGGGCCGGCGTCGGTCCAGTCGCTGCCGTCGTAGAGCCCAACCGTGCCGGACAGCACGTAGAACGACTCGGTGATCGAGCGGTGGAAGTGCGGCGCGGGGCCGCTCGGCGGACCGGCCATCTCCCAGCGGTAGAGCCCGAAGTCGCCGCCGGTGGTCGCGCCGGTCGCCAGGTAGTGCACGTTCGTGGTCGGCAGGATCAGCTCCGGTGCGGCCACGGCGGGGCGGGCGGTCGCGCTGATCTCACCGGTGCCGCCGAGGAAGCGCGGTTCTGGGTACGACATCCGCCGACCGTAGCGAGTCCTCTCCAGTCCGGCGGTGCGTTCGTCGATTACCTGAAAGGTAGTGCGCGTGCACGACAGGACAACGAAACGAACCTCGTCACGCACCCCTGACGGCACCGTGCGATTTCGGCCCGACTGACGAGGACGGCTCAGCTCGCATCTTCGGCCAGAACCCGATAAACCGTTGCGCGACTTACTCCTAGCGCGGTGGCGATGGTGGAGGCAGACTCGCCACTGAGCTGGCGGTGGCGTTTGCCCGGGCGACGCTGGCCCTTGCGCTGGTGCACCGCCCAACGGATGCAGAGCGTGACCACGGGCAGAAGCTGCTGGCCGCAGTCAGCGCGGTAGTCCTGCGCCGGGGACACAACCCGTGCGACCTACCCATCGTCAACGTGTACTTGGCGCGTGAGCGGGCTCGGCGTGGCGATCGCGATGATGCGCTGCCGCTCATGCGCGCCGCCGTCGACCATCTGTTCCGTGAAGGACGCCTGCTGCTACACAGCGATACTGCGACAGGTGTTTTGGTGGGGACACTGCTCGATCGCGGGGCCGACGGTGACGTGCTCGAAGCGGAGGCCGCGATCGCGCGGTTAGCAGCGGCACCGACCGACGACGGTGTAGCTGTGCGCGACATCTGGCTGTTGCGGATGCGTGCCCTACTGGCGCGGGCGCTTGGTGACGAGGCCGCCTACCGCGACGATTGGGACCGCTACCGCACAATGGCGACGTCGCTTGGCTTCGAGGGGCACATGGAGTGGGCCGGGCGATGCCATGACTGCGGTTGAGTAGCCCCGTCCCCAGACACGCGTTTTGAGACGAACTTCTGCGAGTAGCAGATGTCGTCTATTTCGAGACGGCGTTCAATTCTGCTCGGGCCTGGTCGATTTGGTCGTAGGCGTAGGTCGCCATGTCGGCAGTGGTCATCGTTGCGCCCTCGTGGGCGAGCGAGTCGTAGATCTGGTCGCCGAGGACATCACGTAGGTGGGCCGTCACAGGGCACTACTTCACCGACGAGATGCTCGACGTCAGCCGCGTCACGTATGTGAAGCTGGCCGCCTAAGGGAATGGCGGCCTAGTATCGGCATGGATGGGTGAGCTACGTCCGCATTACGAGACTTTGCAGTCGATCTACGACATCTCCGACGAATTCTTTGAACTATTCTTAGGCCCCACTTTGGGGTACACCTGCGCATACTTCGAACGCGACGACATGACCCTCGACGAGGCTCAAAACGCCAAGTTCGATCTGGCCCTGGGCAAGCTGAACCTCCAGCCGGGCATGACGCTGCTCGACATCGGCTGCGGCTGGGGCGGCGGTATGCAACGGGCGATCGAATCTCACGACATCAACGTCATCGGCTTGACCCTCAGCCGTTCACAGCGCGAGTATGCCCAGGCCAAGCTGGCCAAGGTCCCGACGCACCGCGACGTCGAGGTGCGGTTGCAGGGTTGGGAGGAGTTCGACGGCAAGGTCGACCGGATCGTCTGCATCGGCGCGTTCGAACACTTCGGCCACGAGCGGTACGACGCCTTCTTCGACATGGCCTACCACGCGCTGCCCGACGACGGAGCGATGCTGCTGCATACGATTTGCGGCATAACCCAGGACGACGCAGCGCGACTGGGTATACCGCTCACACTCAGGGTTGCCCGGTTCGTCAAGTTCATCATGACCGAGATCTTCCCCGGCGGCCGACTGCCGACCGTGTCGATGGTCGAAACGCATGCCAGCAATGCCGGGTTCCAAGTAAGCCGGGTGCAGTCGCTGCAAGCGCACTATGCGAAGACGCTCGACCAGTGGGCAGCCGCGTTGGAGGCGCATCGAGCCGACGCCATCGCGGTGCAGTCGCAGGAGGTCTACGACCGCTACATGAAGTACCTCACCGGATGCGCGGACCTGTTCCGTGGCGGGTACCTCGATGTCAATCAGTTCACTCTGGACAAGTAGGGCTTAACCCTTTCTTTTCGCTCTGCGCTTCGGCGGCGGTAGGTAGCGGGTGGACCCGGCACAGTAGCCCCCGGAGGTTGTGGCCCTCGTGAGGCAGCGGTGGCGTGCGTCTACGGCAAGCGCGGCCGACGGGCAGGACCGAGTCGGCTCCTACACCAACACCGTAACGGCAATCATCTTGCGAGCCACGCACCATCGGAGAGGTAGCGGTATACGGTGGCGCGAGAGACTCCCAGCATCTTCGCGATATCGGTGGCCGTGATGCCCTTCTCCCGAAGCTGACATGCTTTGGCGGCATCGGCGTCATCGACCTTGCGTGGGCGTCCGCCCTTGCGCCCGTTGGCTGCGGCAGCGAGCAGTCCGGCGCGGGTGCGCTCGATCATGGTGTCGCGTTCGAGTTGGGCGAAGGCGGCCATGATGGTCAGCATCGCGGTGCCCATCGGGCCTTCCGTGTGCAGGCCCTCGGTCAGGCTGCGAAACCCGATGCCGCGAGAGGTGAGTTCCTCGACCACGGCAAGAACGTGTTCGCCGCGTGGACCTGGGCTACCGCAACCGCACCGACCTGGCCGACAGCCTGCAGTTCACCGTGCGCACCCTGGCCGACATCGAGCACGGCGTGCGCAAGGCCAGCCCCGGCACCTACGCCATGCTGGAAAACAAGCTGGCCTGGGCACCCGACAGCATCGACACCATCCTGGCGGGCGGGGAACCCAACGAAACAGTGGTCAAGCAGCGCCGCACCCCCCACAACCCGCTAGCCCACACCGCCACCGAAGCCCCCTCCCGCGCCTCCACCGAGGAGTTGCTGCTGGAGCTGCGCCGCCGCATCATCGCCCCTCGCAACAGACGCCCTGAGAGCTGGGACGGCCTGGACCCGGACGGCGACTGGGCCCAAGAGGGCTAGCGAAGCGAGCGCGCTGGGCGCAAGGCATTGTCCTGCAACCTGAATGCCGAATCTCCCGCTCGCCGAGATTCCCAACAATGGCGAACACTCGGGCCCGAGCTGACCCCATCTTCTGGGGCTGACGACCAGCTAACCTGATCCCGCCGATGCACTGACCGGGTGAGCGCAAAGTCTATTTCGAGACGGCCTTCAGTTCTGCTCGGGCCTGGTCGATTTGGTCGTATGCGTAGATCGTCATGGCGGCGGTTGTCATCGTCTCGCCCTTGCGGGCAAGCGATTCGTAGGTTTGGTCGCCGCGGACAGTACGTAGGTAGGAGATCGCGGTGTTGATCTCGGGAACCCACTCCCCTGTAGTGAGCGGGTCGAACGCGAACCCGGCAATGGTGGCCGCCGGTTCGTAGCGTCCGAGCCGGTCGAAAAGGGCGGCGAGGCCAGCCAGCGGGTTAAGGATCAGGGTGGCGTTGCCCGCGTCGTGGTAATTGCGGATAGACACAGTGATGTAATCGAGCGCGGCCAGCGGGTCGCCGTACTGGGCCTCGATTCTCGGTGGGGTCGCGGTGCCCGACCACAAACGACTTCACCTCGACAATTTCAAACTGCGCCAAGGCTTCACCGTGCCGCAGTGGGTGGCGATGCTCAATACGCGGGTCTTCGTCTTACCGCTCCGGGCGGGCGGAGTACTGCATCACGGGCGGGAGCTGGGTGGTCTTTTCAGCCACCGCCTGAGCCGAAGAAGCTGATCGATCACAATGCCCACACCCAAAAGCATCAGTATGACGACGATGGCGGTCTCCACCTGCTAATTATCCCGCGTGGGTGGCGGGGCCGAGTCCTATTCCGCCCACCCTTCGCGCCGCGCCCTCGCGATGGCGTTTCAGGCTGCATGGATGGGTTATTCAGCGCTCATGTGGGGGATAGAGGTTGGCTGCATCCGCTCCCCTTACAAGGCGAACGCCGAGAGCAGCCCTGAGGTTGAGACCACAGCACAGCTCGGGTTCGCCGCCTATCATCCCTGCTTGCGACGAAGACGGTAGCGGTCGGTTATCGGCCATCGATGGCAATGGTCGGATAGGTTTCTGATCATGGTCAGCGGGCATGACGAGGACGCTCAACTCGCGCAGGCACTGGCCGGAGGCAAGCCTCATCCCACCGGGTGGTTCCGGCTGTACTTCGAGGACGAGCGGTGGGAATGGTCACCCGAAGTCGAACGACTGCACGGCTATGAACCCGGCACCGCGAAACCAACAACCAGCATGGTGCTGTCCCATAAACATCCAGAGGACTACGAGCAGGTGGCCGCCACACTGGACGACATCCGTCGAACGCATCAGCCGTTCAGCACCCGCCACCGCATCATCGACGTCCAGGGCCGCATCCATGACGTCATCGTGGTCGCCGAACACTTACGCGATGAGGGCGGCGAAGTGATCGGCACGAACGGTTTCTATGTCGACGTGACCTTCCCACCCGAGGAGCACGAATCATTCATCAGCGCAGCCGTCGCCGAGATCGCAGCCAACCGGGCCGTCATCGAACAAGTCAAGGGCATCTTGATGATGGTCTATCGCATCGACGCCGACGCGGCATTCGACCTCCTCACATGGCGGTCGCAGGCAGCCAACGTCAAGCTGCGGGTGCTGGCCGAACAGCTCCTGGCCGATTTTCGGGGACTCAACTACGACGACACCCTGCCCGCGCGCCCGGTGTTCGACCACCTACTGCTAACCGCCCACAACCGTGTCCGGCGGTGATGTGTGAGACCGCGAAACCGTCGATGCCAACACCGTTGGCGAGTTCGTCCCTTGCACCGCAACGATCGTAAGAGGAGCGATACATGATCGAATACAACCTCGATACCGAGCATTCCATCCTGCACGTGCAACCAAAATCGGCGCTCGAGCAGGACGACTTTGTGAATCTCGCGAAGGCGGTCGACCCGCACATCGAGGCAACCGGCGGTCTGGCTGGCCTCATCGTCGACGCTCCGTCGTTCCCCGGATGGAAGAGTTTTGGGGCAATGGTCAACCAGTTTCGCTTTGTTCGCGATCATCACAAGCGCATCAAGAGAATCGCCGTCGTAACGGACTCCCACCTGGGAGACGTCGCAGAGCATTTAACGTCACACTTTGTCAAAGCGGAGATCAGGCATTTCCCCGCTGGGCAGATCGAGGCGGCACGACAATGGATCATCAACGGCTCGTGATGCGT
Organism: uncultured Actinomycetota bacterium; assembly: GCA_963698965.1. GTDB lineage: Bacteria > Actinomycetota > Actinomycetes > Mycobacteriales > Mycobacteriaceae > Mycobacterium. The sequence goes on along the minus strand of CAVOSY010000007.1, from coordinate 191,738 downwards.
TGACGCCGGGCGGCCACCACCGCGACGGCAAGATCAACGGCATAGATGTCACAGGCGCAGTGAAGCAATAGTGCAACGAGAACCGAACTGCTCGGAATCCGCTGGGGTCCAATCGACCGCGAACGCCCCGTCCACACCGGCAGCGGTCCTCATCGCACGCGGTGACGGCGGGCGCTGCGGAGGTCAAAACTCATCGTCCTCCTCGATGAACTCGGTCGGGTCGTACGGGTCGTCGTAAGAGTCATCGAAGGCGTCCTCCCCGACGTCGAGCGCCTCCGAGTGCTGCTCAAACTCCTCCAGCTTCTCGACGATCTCGCCCCACATCTCCTGCGGCACTGTGGACTTGACTGCCTCGCAGACCTGGTCCAATTGAACCTTCATTAGCAACAGGTCCCGGCTGTAGTCCCTGGAATCGATCAGCGACTGCAGCCGACCCGCCGCGACGATGCCGGTGTTCACATCGACCTTGGTGTTCGAGTCGACAAGGGTCTCATAACTTTTGACCATGACCGTCTCGAAGAACGCAATGGGGGTGATCGCGGTGGCCACGCCCTCGACGAAGTCGACGCCGTTCGCCTTCGCCCGGCGCTCCAGGATCGCCCTGTACGTGGCTCTGGCGACGTTCTGCACGGGGAAGTGACGCCCGCAGTGGTTTCTGACCGAGTCAATCGTGACCCGGTCACACTTGTCGAGTTCGGCATTGTCCGCCGCGACTGCGCGCACGACCTGGGCGTAGCTGGCCCCGCTGGCCAACAGATCGTTCACTTTCTTGCGCACCGGATCGTTTCGGCACACACGGCATCACGGCTCCAGAGGGAACCCATTGCGCGGGACCAACGCCGATGACTCTACGGTGTCGTCGACAGGGGTGGCGAGCGCCTGGGACAGCGTCATGATTCTTCTCCTCGATCCGACGACGACGCACCGCGCTCGTCGCTTCGGTCCCAAGTCTCCCAGGGCGAACGCCTGCGGCGCATCAGGGAAGCACCCGTAGTTTCCTGGGCTTTCTGCGGCACTTCCCGGTACTTGGCTCACCGACTTGGACGACCCCGGTCTTTTCGGGCAAGTGCGCCAGACTTGGACGACCGCCGCTGGCGATCGCATAGACCCGCTGCGCGTTGACCGGCGACACCAAAGCGCAACGGCCACACGAACAGCCGTGGTGATGGCTGCCCAGCTCGGCCAGGTGACGCTCGACGTCGCTGAAGGTGATGCGCCGCCGGGTCTGCTCGACGTAGGTGAACAGGTCGGCGGCAATCAGCACGGCACACTCGACCACACGCACGGCCACGACCGTAGACCGGCGACGGCCCGGACGGGGCCAAACACGTCGTCGTGCCGGTGGACACGCCGTGGACACAATCTGGGCATAGCTGCAGCGAGCCCCAGCGATCTGTAATGACGCCTTTTCGCAGGTAGACGGCTCTTTTGACGCTCTTACCGGCAACGCAACCGATGTGCCTGGATGTTCTTCAGGTACTCGTCGGTCACGGACATTGGGACCTCCTCGTTGTCTCGACGCGACCATAGCAATGGAGCGGCCGCTTGCCACGGCTGAAAATCGCCGCGAGTAGATGGCGACGGCCGCCCTGCCCGGGGGAAGCAGGGCGGCCGCCTGATCGGGGGGCCGTCTCAAATCAACGGGACCCAGATATCAACGGGGTTGGCTGAGGTCGTAGACGGTCGTCCCGCCGACGTCGATCGGGGTGAAGTTCTGCTGCACCCATTGTGTGATCTGTTGCGCAGGGCCCGACCTGCCGTGGGGAGGTCCGCCGCGGTCGCTGCCGATGAAGTACCGCACCTCATGGTCGGCGACGTAGGACTGGAACTGCGCGAGCGTCGGTGAGTTGTCCGAGCCGGTGAACCCGCCGATCGCCATCAGCGACGCGCCCGTCTTGAGCTCGAGGCTGCTCACTCCCATCGACCCGACACTGGCTGCCGCCCAACGGCTGTCAGCGCCTTCGAGAAGCCGGGCGAGTGCGGCGTTATCCGCTTCTCCCCCACCCGGACCATGTCCGCCGAACGGCCCACCCGGGCCGCCGGGGCCACCGTGGCCGAAGCCGGCGTCGCGGCTGGGCCCGGACATCGTGCCCGGCCCATTGTGCTCGTGCGTGACGTTGTAGATCGCAAATGCGGAGGGCGCAGCCAGGCCGAAAAGCGCTGCGGCGGTGGCCAGTACGACTGCCGCACGGCCCAGCCGGTGCACACCCACGGCGAGGATGGCCGCGACGATCACCGATCCTGCCAGCACGATCCACCGCAGCGCGGGCAACCAGTCCGGCGTGCGGTCCAGCAGGATGAAGGCCCAGACACCGGTGGTCGCGGCCATGGTGGCGAGCACGATCCTCGGCACCAGGAATTCCCGCCCCCGCCACAACTCGGCCACCGAAATGCCGATCAGTGCGGCGACCGCCGGTGCCAACGCCACGGTGTAATACGGGTGCACGGTGCCGTCCATGAAGCTGAACACCGCGCCGGTCACCAGTAGCCAGCCGCCCCAGAGCAGCAGTCCGCTACGGACGGTTGCGATGCGGGCGGTCCGCCGGGTGAACCAGATCCCCGCTGCAAGCCCGATGAGCGCGGCGGGCAACAGCCAGGACGCTTCGACACCCATCGACGGGCCGAAGAGTCGGCCGATGCCGGGTTCGCCGCCGAAGAACAGCTTGGCCCCGCCAGGGCCGCCACCGAAGTGGCCGCCGCCGGGACCGCCGTCGCCGCCGGTGATGCGTTCAATCCCGTTGTAGCCCAACGCCAGCTGCAGCAGGCTGTTATCGGTGGAGCCGGCGATGTAGGGGCGCGAGTCGGCGGGCCACAGGCTGACCAGTGCGATGTACCACCCCGCCGACACGATCATCGTGGCGGCGCCGACGAGTAGCTTGCCGATCCGCTTCCACATGCCGACCGGCGCCGCCACGAGGAAAGCCACTGCGAGACCGGGCACGACCAGGAACGCCTGCAACATCTTCGTCAGGAACGCGAGACCAATGGCGCAACCCGCCAACGCGATCCAGCGGGTGCTTGCCGTCTCGGTCGCCCGCACCATGCAGTAGGCGGCGGCCACCAGCAGCAGCACCAGCAGCGCGTCGGGGTTGTTGAACCGGAACATCAGCGCGGCGACCGGGGTCAGCGCGAGCACCGCGCCTGCAATCAGACCTGCGGCCGGTCCGCTGGTGCGCCGCACGGTCAGATACAGCAGCCCGACAGCGGCGACGCCCATCAGCGCCTCCGGCAACAGCATCGTGAACGCGTTGAACCCGAACAGCCTGCCGAACAAGCCCATCACCCACATGGCTGCCGGTGGCTTGTCGACCGTGATCGCGTTGCCCGCGTCCAGCGATCCGAACAGCCAGGCCTTCCAGTCCTGCGTGCCGGCCTGCGCCGCTGCCGCGTAGTAGTTGTTGGCCCAGCCGGAGGAGCCGAGCCCCCATAGGTACAGCACGGCGGTCGCGGCCAGCAGCGCCAGCACGCCGGGGTGGACCCAGCGCGGCTGAGCGGCTGGTCGTTGCGGATCGTACGGCGCCGCCGGATTATTCGGACGCACCGCTCGCACATTGGAGATGACCGTCATCAATCGATTCCTTTGTCGTCGGTGGGAGTCAGAGCGATCGGCGCGGGTGAAACACCCAGCCGCGCAGGAGAACAAAACGCACCGCGGTGGCAACCAGGTTGGCGATCACCAGCACCGCGAGTTCGACCATGTGGTGCGGTTGGGCGACAATCGCGTGCAGCCCGGCCAGCGCACCGCTGGTGATCGCGAGCGCAATTCCGAACACCACCAGGCCCTCGAGGTGATGGCGTGTCACATTGGCGCGACCGCCGACCCTGAACGTGAAGCGCCGGTTGGCGGCGGTATTGCCAATCGCCGTGACCAGCAACGCGATCAGGTTCGCCGCCTGTGCGCCCGCCCACCCCTGCATCAAGAGAAACAGCAGCAGGTAGGCCGCGGTCGACGCGACGCCGATGGCGCCGAACCGCACCGCCTGGCGGAACAGCGACCCAGGTGCGGCCGCCAGCCGCGATGAACCCAGCTGCGCGGCAATGGTGTTCACCGGGATCGAGCCGTCGGCGAAGCCACGCAGCATCCGCCCGATGCCCTTGAGGTCGGCAGTCGCGGTGGCGACGATGTCGACGCGGCTGTCCGGGTCGTCGACCCAGTCCACAGGGACTTCATGGATCCGCAGTCCGCTGCGCTCCGCGAGCACCAACAGCTCGGTGTCGAAGAACCATCCGGTGTCGGCGACGTGCGGGAGCAGGCGTTCGGCCACGTCGGCGCGAATGGCTTTGAAGCCGCACTGCGCGTCGGAAAAGCGGGCGGCGAGTGTCGATTTCAGGATCAGGTTGTAGCACCTCGAGATGATCTCCCGCTTCGGCCCCCGCACCACGCGCGCGCCACGGCCCAGCCGGGTGCCTATCGCCAAGTCCGAGTGACCGGAGACGAGCGGCGCGACCAGCGGAGCGAGCGCCGCGAGGTCCGTGGACAGATCGACGTCCATGTAGGCCAGCACCGGCGCATTCGACGTGGACCACACCGCGTGCAGCGCCCGGCCGCGCCCCTTCTGCTCCAGCCGCACGACTCGGACGTCGGACAGCTCGGCGGCCAGTTCTGCCGCGATCCGGGGCGTGTCGTCGACGCTGGCGTTGTCGGCGATCGTGATGCGCGCCTCGAACGGGAAATTCTCCCGAAGATGGCGGTGCAGCCGGTAAATCGAATCGGCGAGGGCCGCCTGCTCGTTGTACACCGGCACCACGACGTCGAGCACCGGCACGCCCGCGGCGCGCGCCGCGAGGGCAGCGTTCGGCCGCGGTTCGAAGTGGATTCGGTGTCCCAAGCCTGCGTCGGGTTCGAGGGCGATGTCTGTCATGAAGTCCATGGTTGAGCAACAGCGTGTGTGCCCCGTTGGCCGAAGCTATGCCTCAGCTATGAATTCCTCGGAGCCTGCGTGAGGTCATAGATGATCACGCGGTCAACGGTCAGCGGAGTGTAGCGTGCCTCCACCCACTCGGCGATGTCAGCGGATTCGCTGCTGCCGCCCGACCCGGGGAGTCCCCAGTGGCCGATCATCATCCTGCCACGGACGAAGTAGTGGATCTGCCGGTCGGCGACGTACCGCTGGAACTCCGCGAGCGTCGGCGCTGGGTCGGTGCCGTTGAAGCCACCGATGGCCATGACGGGCGCACCGCTGGCCAATTGGTAGCCTGCCGCGTTGTTCGAGCCGACGGTGGCCGCGGCCCAGGTGAAGTCGTGGGCACCGGCGGACAGCATCGCTGACAGCGCGGGTCCTGGACTCGGCGAGTCAAGCAGCCCGCCGGGCCCTGTGAAGCCACCGAAGCCGTGACGTGCCGGGCCCACCGACGGGATCGCGCCGCTATGCGGTGTTGCCGCCGTCGCCACCGCATACGCGGCGGGCGCCGCCAGGCAGGCCGCGACCGCCACGGCGGCCACCGAACGGGCGACTGGCCGGGGCAGGCGCCCCGAGACAAGGAGCAGCGCGGCCGCTCCCACTCCCCCGACCGCGACCGCTGCACGCAGCCACGGCATCCATCCGCTGTCCCGCGACAACAGAACCGCCGCCAGGACGGTGGTGACCAGAACCATGCCGGACAACGCTGTCGCAGCACGGATGTCGGAGCGCTTGCGCCACAACAGCATTACGCCGATGCCGATCGATGCGCCGATCGCAGGCGCCAGCGCGACGGTGTAGTAGGGATGCACGATGCCGTTGGCGAAGCTGAACACCACCGCGGTGACGGCCAGCCAGCCACCCCACATGATCAACGCCGCCCGCGTCGGCTCCGTCCGTGGCGCGCGCCTGGTGATGACGAATCCCGCCGCGAGACAGATCACCGCGGCAGGCAGTAACCACGCGATGTCCAGACCCATCCCGGAGCCGAACAGCCGACCCCAGCCCACGTCGAAGTTGAGGTTGCCGAGCCCGCCCGGTTCGTCACCGGTCAGGCGGCCCAAACCGTTGTACCCCAGTGCCAATTCGATGATGCTGTCGTGCTGAGACCCGCCGATGTATGGCCGGGAATCCCCCGGCCATAGTTCGACGAGCAACAGATACCAGCCACCGGACACCACGACGGCAGCGGCAGCGCGCAGCAGATCAGCGAGGCGGCGGCGCAGCCGATGGTGGCCGGCGATCAGGTACGCCGCGGCGAAGGCGGGCAGCACCAGAAACGCCTGCAGCATCTTGGCCAGAAACCCGAAGCCCACCAGAGTGCCCGCGGCGATCAACCACCAACGGCTGCTGTCCTTTTCACAGGCACGCTGCACGCAGTATGCCGCCGCGAGCAGCAACAGCACCAGAAGCGCATCGGGATTGTTGAAGCGAAATATCAACGCGGCGACTGGCGTCAACGCGAAAACCGCGCCCGCAAGCAACGCCGCACCGTCGCCGCTAGCCCGCCGCACGGCGGCATACAACAACGCCACCGCCGCAACGCCTTCCAGCGCCTGCGGCACAAGCACACTCCACGGGTTCAGCCCGAACAGTCGCACCGACACGTCGATGACCCACAGCGCGGCCGGCGTCTTGTCGACGGTGATGGCGTTGGCGGCGTCGCTGGACCCGAACAGCATCGCTGTCCAGTCGCTGGCACCAGCCTGCGCGGCAGCCGAGTAGAACGCGTTCGCCCATCCGCTCGCCGAGAGACTCCACAGGTACAGCGCCGCCGTCGCGATAAGCAGCACACCCAGTCTTATGCGCGACCAGACATAGAAACGTGTTACTAGCGGGGGTTTCGTACGTTTCTGCGTCTGCTCGGCAGGAACGGCAACGGTGGTCATCAAGGCGAGTTTCGTTGAGCCCGCTAGGCGCCCGTTTTGGCTGTGCTGTGACTCGACTGTGAATAAGCCGGAAGGCTCACTTCGAACTCCGTCTTGCCTGGCACGCTGTGCACGCCGATCGTGCCGCCATGTGCCCTGACGACGGCCGCGACGATCGCCAGGCCAAGCCCGGTGCTGCCGCCACGGCGAGAGCGCGACGAATCACCGCGGGCGAACCGCTCGAAGATCTCCGGCTGCAACCATGGCGGGATCCCCGGACCGTCGTCGGCAACCGTCAACACGGAACCACCGGACTCGTCGACGGCCAACGATGTAGTGACAGAGGTGCCGGGCGGCGTGTGAGTCCTGGCGTTGGCGAGCAGATTGGCGAGCACCTGATGCAGCCGGGCTTCATCGCCGACGACGATGACGGGCTCATCGGGCAGATCCAACAACCATTGGTGGTCGGGTCCCGCGATGTGGGCGTCGCTGACCGCGTCGACGACGAGTCGGGACAGATCGACCTGCTCGCGTTCCAATGGCCGTCCGGTGTCCAACCGCGCCAGCAGCAACATGTCCTCGACGAGTTGGGTCATCCGTTCAGTTTCGGATTCGACGCGGCTCATCGCGTGCGCGACGTCATCGGGCAGGTCGTCCCGTTTGCGTTGCGCGAGTTCGGTATAGCCACGTATCGCGGCCAACGGTGTGCGGAGTTCGTGACTGGCGTCGGCGACGAACTGGCGTACGCGCGTCTCGCTGGCATGCCGCGCGGACAGTGCGCCCGCGATGCGGTCCAGCATTCGGTTCAGCGCGGAGCCGAGCTGCCCGATCTCGGTGTCCGCGCTGGCCGGATCGACCTTGACGATCGGCGTCGGCAGCCGCACTTCGCCGCGGTCCAGCTCGAGGTCGGCCACCTGCCGGGCCGCTTCGGAAACCCTTGACAGCGGGGCGAGTTGGCGGCGAATGATCAGGATGCCCGCGGTTGTGCCACCGACTAGTGCGAGGGCCCCGACCACGCAGAAGATGACAACCACCGACAGCAGGGTGTCGTCCACCTCCGAGGTGGGCAATCCCGTCACGATCGTTACGCCTGGGCCTCGCGCATGCATCGCGATGACCCGGTACCGGCCCAGCCCGTCGAGTTCCATCGTCCTCGGTGTGTCGTTCGACGGGACGGAGGCGAGCTGTTGCGCTGCGGTGGCACTGATTTCGGACTGCGTGCCGCCGGAGGTGATGACGCCCGCGTCGACCGCCGCGCCCCTCCTGACCACCGCCCCGACGGTGCGGGCGGCTTGTCCCGGGGCGTTGAGGAAGGCGGGGCCCGGCCCGAAGTCGTTACGAATGATCATGCGCCGCGGATATCCCGGCGGGTCCGGGAGGCCGGCCATCGGGCCCATGCCCGGCGGCAAACGGGGAGGCCCGAATTCGAACAGCCCGACTGACCGATGCCCGGTTTCAGCCAATCGGTCATCGAGCTGATTCATCAAAAAGCGTTGCAGCGCAAACTCGGTGCCCACCCCGATCGCCGCACATACCAGCGCAAGCAGCACGATCTGGGAAGCCAGCAGCCGGGCCCGTAGGGACCAGCTTCGCGGCGAACGGAAGCGGCGCCGCGCCGCGTCAGCGCGGGGGCTTGAGGACATAACCCGCCCCGCGCAAGGTGTGGATCATCGGCTCGCGGCCGATGTCGATCTTCTTGCGCAGATACGACACGTACAGTTCGACGATGTTGGACCGTCCGCCGAAGTCGTAACTCCACACTCGGTCCAGGATTTGCGCCTTGCTCAGTACGCGTTTGGAGTTACGCATCATGAACCGCAGCAGCTCGAACTCGGTCGCGGTCAGCGAGATCACGTCACCGCCGCGGGTGACTTCGTGGCTGTCCTCGTCGAGCACCAGATCGCCGACGACGATCTTGGCGCCGCCGGTCTCGCTTGCCACGCCGGTTCGCCGCAGCAGCGCGCGCAGGCGCAGCACCACCTCTTCGAGGCTGAAGGGCTTGGTCACGTAGTCGTCGCCGCCCGCGGTCAGACCGGCGATGCGGTCTTCGACGGAATCCCTCGCGGTCAGCAGTAGCAGCGGTAGCCCTGGAATCTGTTCGCGCAGCTTGTGCAGGACATCCAGGCCGCTCATGTCCGGCAGCATGACATCGAGCACCACCACATCGGGTGGGGTCTCCCTGGCCGACGCGATCGCCGAGGCGCCGTCACCGGCCGTCGCGATCTCCCAGCCTTCGTACCGAAGAGCCATCGACACCAGTTCGGCCAGCACAGGCTCGTCGTCGACGACAAGCACGTGGATGGGCTTGCCGTCGGCGCGCCGCATCACGACGCGTGCGGGTTCGTTGTCGTTGACAGTGAAAGCGCTGGCACTGGACACGGCCCCATTATTGGTGGCGCCCATGGGTTCAGACTGTGCCCTATCTATGTGTGAGCTGTGAAGGTGCATAGACATACCCCACGCTGACTCAACGCACAGCATATTCACATGAACCGCTTGCACGGTGGTCGCATGACGACCGATCAAATCACCACGCACCAGGTATGGGGCGCACCCGAGCCCACTCCTCCGCGTTGGGGATGGCGGGAAACCGCGGCAGCCGTGGCCGTCGCCGCCGTCATCGCCGCCCTCGGTGGTGCCGCGGTCTACGCCGCCACCGCGGGCAATTCGCATTCCTTCGGCGGACCGCATCAGGCGTTCGGGCCAGGTGGCGGCATGCCCGGCGGTGGCGGCATACCGGATGGCCCCGGCAGCCAACGGGGCGCCATCGGCGGACCAGGACCGGCCGCCGTGGATGCGACATCGCTGCACGGCGAGTTCGTCGAGCCCGACGGCGCGGGCCGCTACACCACGGTCCTGACGCAGACGGGCACGGTCAGCGCGATCTCGCCGACCTCTATCACCGTCCGCAGCGAGGACGGCTACACCCAGACCTACGTCATTCCGAGCACGGCGGGTAATGCGGGGGCGCCGTTCGCGGTGGACGACCAGGTGGTCGTCCGTGCCACTCGCAACGGCCAGACCGCGACCGTCACCAACATAGGCAACCCACTGCCGGGTGGGCCCCCTGGCCCGAATGGACCCGGCGGGCCGCCGCGCCACAACTAGTGGTTAGCCTCCGGCCGCGAAGCCGTCGGGTCGCTCGGCCGTCACCGGCGGCGTCACAAACGTCGTCGCTATTTCGCTAGGCGCGACCGACGACGTCGTCGTCTCACCCAACGTGATTTCGGGTCCCTCACTGACGGTGCCTGCGCTGTTCGGCTCATCGGCGAACGTCACGCCGAGTGCACCCATTGCGACCGCGGCGCCTGCGCCGATGCCTGCGGCTACGAGCTTGAGCTGTTTCGACCTCATGCCATGTCTCCAATCCCCGACCCGTGGACGGAATCAGTGCTGTTCTGCCGTGGGTGGGATGGTCGACGGCGTCGATTTCACCTCTGACCACTCCATTCGGTCCCTGGTTGACTCGAACAGTTCGCGAGGGATCGACCTTCAACCCCTCCGCTGTTTTGGGTAACCGAAGCGATCGGAGGTGAAACGTTCGGTCTAGGAGCCGGCGCCGCCGAACGGTGTGGCCTTCACGGCGGGCGCCGCAAGCGTCGTTTCGGGCTCTGTGGGCGGTGTTTCCTGGGTACTGGTTGCGCCGACCGTCATGCCCGAGCTGCTCAAGTTGGTTGACGAGGCCGGCTCCTGCGTGATCGCCATGGTCACGGTCCCCGCGGCGACGACCGCGCTACCGCCGATTACGGCTGCCAGCATCTTCACATTGGTTCGCCTGTTTGCATGCACTAATTTGCTCCTCTCTGGATGTCAGCCGGGTCCCGCCACATCGGTATGGCGGATCGACAGACGTGCAGGTCGGACTAGTGAATGCGAGAACCCTGTGAATACTCTGGAGTAGAGGTGCGAAGTACCTAGGTGCGCGCTCAGTCAGCGTGCACCTCAGAAATCGATATTCGATTGGTTACGGCGCGGCGGGCCCCTGTTCCTCGGCGGGCGGCGCCGCGGGACCCCGCATCGCCGGTGCCGCCATCGTCGTGGCTTCTACAGTCGAGGGCGTCGTCTCGGTGCTTGTCGAGCCGACGGTCATGCTTGACGACTTGGCGACCGACTCTTGGACCACCGACAGCGCGCCGACGGCGGCACTGCCGCCGATCAGAACCGCGAACAACCTCACGTTGTCGCGCTTGAGCGAATCCATTCCTCGATCACCTCACCTTCCTGGCGGTTGGCCCGACCGCCACGCCTGCGCGGCGACGGACAAACTTGCAGGTGGAAAGAAGTCTTCGCCATCAAACTGGAAACGGGCTGAAGCGCCGATGGGAATCGTCTAGCCACGCCGTAGCTGCAACAACGGGCCACCGCAGGCGCCATCTCTTACCCTGTGCGTCATGCAGGCAGCCCGTGGACGTCGCCTATGACGCGCTTCCTCGTCGGGCGGCTGCTGAACTACGTCGTGCTGCTGGCGGTTGCTTCCTTCCTGACGTTCTCGTTGGCCTCGCTCCAGTTCGAACCACTCGACAGCCTGCTGCAGCGAAATCCACGACCACCGCAGGCCGTCATCGACGCCAAGGCCGCCGAACTGGGTCTCGACAAGCCGATTCCCGTCCGCTACGGCCATTGGGTGGCCGGCGTGGTGCATGGCGACTTCGGCAAGACAATCGGCGGACAACCCGTGACGGACGAATTGTGGCGGCGCATCGGCGTCAGCTTGCGTCTGCTCGTCATCGGCTCGGTCGTGGGCACCGTGATCGGCGTCGTGGTCGGTGCGTGGGGTGCGATCCGGCAGTACCACCTGTCCGATCGCGTCATCACTGTGTTGTCGCTGTTGGTGATCAGCACGCCGGTGTTCGTGATCGCGAACCTTCTGATCCTCGCGGCATTGCGGGTGAACTCGGTGCTCGGCGTGCAGTTGTTCGAGTACACCGGCGAGACCTCACCTGACGCAATCGGTGGCGCATGGAACCAATTCGTCGATCGCGTACAGCATTTGGTGCTGCCGACGTTCACGTTGGCGCTGGGCGCCATCGCCGGCTACAGCCGATATCAGCGTAACGCGATGCTCGACGTCCTCGGCCAAGATTTCATTCGGACCGCGCGCGCCAAGGGATTGACCCGACGCCGCGCACTCTTCAAACACGGATTACGCACTGCGCTGATCCCGATGGCCACACTGTTCGCCTACAGCATCGCCGGTCTCTTCACCGGCGCGGTGTTCACCGAGAAGATTTTCGGCTGGCACGGCGTCGGTGAGTGGTTCATTCAAGGCGTCGCGACGCAGGACACGAACATCGTCACGGCGATTACTCTGTTTTCCGGCGTGACGATCCTGTTGGCCGGGCTGCTGTCCGACGTCATCTACGCCGCGCTCGATCCGAGGGTGCGGGTGCGATGAGCGAACCGGTCACCGCAGACACCACCACTACGGCCAAGTCGGGCGTCGATGTCGCGCGGTTCGCGTCGCGTCGAACACTCGTGTGGCGCCGATTCCTGCGCAACAAGCCTGCCGTGGTGTCGCTGATACTGCTGGTCGTTCTGTTCATCGCCTGCTATGCACTGCCGCCCGTGCTGCCCTATAGCTACACCGATCTCGATTTCTATGCATTGCAACAGCCGCCCAACTCAGACCATTGGTTCGGCACCAATGCGCTCGGCCAGGACCTGCTCGCCCAAACCCTGCGCGGCATGCAGAAATCCATGCTGATCGGCGTCTGCGTGGCGTTCATCTCGACGATCATCGCCGCGACAGTGGGAACGATCGCCGGCTACTTCGGCGGGTGGCGCGATCGAACGCTGATGTGGATTGTCGACCTCATGCTCGTCGTGCCGAGTTTCCTGCTGATCACAATCGTGCGTACAGCGAACCAAGGGCGACATTGTCTGGCTGATCGTCCTGCTCGCCGCGTTCAGCTGGATGATCAGCTCCCGCATCGTGCGCGGCATGACGATGAGCCTGCGCGAACGCGAATTCGTCGCTGCTGCACGTTATATGGGCGTGAGCAACTGGCGGATCATCGTCCGCCACATCGTGCCGAACGTCGCGTCGATCATCATCATCGACACTGCACTGAACGTCGGCACTGGCGATACTGGCCGAAACGGGGTTGAGCTTCCTGGGTTTCGGCATCAAGCCACCTGACGTGTCACTCGGCACGCTTATCGATGATGGCACCAAGTCCGTCACGACGTTCCCGTGGGTATTCCTGTTCCCTGCGAGCATCCTCGTGCTGATCATCTTATGCGCCAACCTTGTCGGTGACGGTCTGCGTGACGCGCTGGATCCGGGTGCCGTCCGCTGCGGAGGCGCCGCAAGTGAGTCTGCTGTCGGTGACCGACCTGACGGTTGACCTTCCCGACCGACACCGAACGGGTCAACGCGGTGCGCGGCATGAACTTTGACGTCGATCCGTGGGTGAGGTCGTGGCGCTCGTCGGCGAATCCGGTTCGGGTAAGTCGGCCACCGCGATGGCCATCATCGGGCTGCTGCCGGAGTCCGCCGAAGTGTCGGGATCGATCCGGCTACATGGCGACGAACTGCTCGGCTTGTCCGACAGCCAAATGTCGCAGATCCGAGGCAAGTCCATCGGCACGGTGTTCCAGGACCCGATGTCGGCACTCACCCCGGTCTACACCGTGGGCGACCAGATCGCCGAGGCGCTGGAGGTGCACAATCGCGGTATCGGCAAGCGCGCCGCGCAAACCCGCGCCGTGGAACTGCTCGAACTGGTTGGCATCGCCCAGCCCGAACGCCGCGCCCGCTCCTTCCCGCACGAACTCTCCGGCGGAGAACGCCAACGCGTTGTGATCGCCATCGCCATCGCCAACGATCCCGACCTGCTGATCTGTGACGAGCCGACCACTGCCCTGGATGTCACTGTGCAGGCGCAGATCCTCGAGGTCCTCAAAACCGCACGCGACGTCACCGGCGCGGGCGTGCTGATCATCACCCACGACCTGGGGTGGTCGCCGAATTCGCCGACCGCGCACTGGTGATGTACGCGGGCCGCGCGGTGGAGACGGCCGGCGTCGAAGTGCTGTACCGAGACCGCCGAATGCCTTACACCGCAGGGCTGCTCGGGTCGGTGCCTCGGCTGGACGCCCCGCAGGGTGCCCGGCTGGTGCCCATCCCAGGCGCCCCGCCATCGATGGCGGCGCTGCCGCCGGGCTGCCCGTTCGCGCCGCGTTGCCCGCTGGCCATCGATGACTGCCGCGCCAACGAACCCGAGCTGATCGAGGTCGCGCGCGGACATCAGGCTGCGTGCATCAGGACCGAACACGTGGCAGGCCGGGCCGCGGCGGAGATCTACGGCGTATCCACCGAGGTGCCCGCTGCAGCAGCCGACGCCGAGGCGCCGGTGGTGCTGCGGGTGCGTGACCTGGCGAAGACGTACAAGCTGACCAAGGGCGTGGTGCTGCGTAGGCAGGTCGGGGAAGTGCGGGCCGTCGACGGCGTCAGCTTCGAGTTGCAGCAGGGCCGCACGCTCGGCATCGTCGGCGAATCCGGCTCGGGCAAATCCACCACGCTGCACCAGATCCTGGAACTGTCCGCGCCGCAGTCCGGTTCGATCGAGGTGCTCGGCGCCGACGTCGCCACGCTCGACCGGCGTACCCGGCGCGCGCTGCGTGGCGACCTGCAGGTCGTGTTCCAGGATCCGGTCGCCTCACTTGACCCGCGGCTACCGGTGTTCGAAGTTCTCGCAGAGCCGTTGCAGGCCAACGGTTTTGACAAGGCCAATACCGACGCGCGGGTGGCCGAACTGCTGGGCATCGTCGGGCTGCGCCACGAAGACGCCAGTCGGTATCCTGCCGAGTTCTCCGGCGGTCAGAAGCAACGCATCGGCATCGCGCGGGCGCTGGCGCTCCAGCCGAAGATCTTGGCCCTCGACGAACCGGTGTCGGCACTCGATGTGTCGATTCAGGCAGGAATCATCAACCTGCTGCTGGATCTGCAGGAGCGCTTCGGCCTCTCCTATCTGTTCGTGTCGCACGACCTGTCGGTAGTCAAACATCTGGCCCACCGAGTCGCAGTGATGTACAAGGGCAAGATCGTCGAACAGGGTGACGGCGACCGGGTGTTCGCCAATCCGCAGCAGGACTACACGCGCCGGTTGCTTGCCGCAGTGCCTCAACCGCGACCGAATCGCAGGTAACGTCTGTCGCCATGAAGATCCGACGCTTAGCCGTGGTTGCCCTCGTCGCAGGTCTGACGCTGACCGCATGTTCCGGCGGCAAGCAGGAGACGCCGCCTGCAGGCGGATTCGCGGAGGTCGGGACGACCAATGACATCAACCCGCAGGACGTATCCCGCCTGCAGCCGGGCGGCAACCTGCGCTTGGCGCTCACCGCGTTTCCGGAGAACTTCAACTCGTTGAATATCGACGGCAACTCCGCCGACTCCGCAGGCATGCTGAAGGCCAGCATGCCGCGGGCGTTCCGGATCGCCGCCGACGGGACGATGACGCTGAACACCGACTATTTCACCGGGGCCGAACTGACCAGCACCAACCCACAGGTGGTCAAGTGGACCATCAACCCCAAGGCGGTCTGGAGCGACGGCACCCCGATCACATGGGAGGACATCGCCTCCCAGATCCACGCCACCAGCGGCAAGGACAAGGCGTTTGCGAGCGCCAGCCCCAACGGCGCAGACCGCGTCGAATCGGTGACCCGCGGTGTCGACGACCGGCAGGCGATCGTGACGTTCGCGAAGCCGTACGCGGAGTGGCGCGGCATGTTGTCGGGCAACACGATGCTGCTGCCGAAGAGCATGACCGGCACGCCGGAGGCGTTCAACAAGGGTCAGCTCAACGGGCCCGGTCCCTCCGCGGGGCCCTTCATCATCTCCAGTCTCGATCGCACCGCGCAGCGAATTGTGCTGACCCGCAACCCGAAATGGTGGGGTACTCCCCCGCTGCTCGACAGCATCACGTATCTCGTGCTCGACGACGCCGCGCGAATCCCCGCCCTGCAGAACAACACAATCGACGCCACCGGCTTGGTCACCCTGGATGAGCTGACCATCGCGCGGAGCACCAACGGGGTCTCGATTCGGCGTGCACCCGGAAACAGTTGGTATCACTTCACATTCAACGGCGCTCCCGGTTCCATCCTCGCCGACAAGGCGCTGCGGCTGGCCATCGCCAAGGCCATCGACCGTCAGACGATCGCGAACGTCACCCAGCGAGGGCTTGCGGACAATCCTGCCCCGCTGAACAACCACGTCTTCGTCGCAGGCCAGGAGGGCTACCAGGACAACAGCGCCGTCGTGGCGTTCGACCCCGAAAAGGCCAAACAGGAGCTGGATGCCCTGGGCTGGAAACTAAACGGACAGTTCCGCGAGAAAGACGGCCGCCAGCTCGTCATCCGCGACGTGCTCTACGACTCACTTGCCACCCGTCAGTTCGGACAAATCGCCCAGAACAACCTCGCCCAGGTCGGCGTGAAGCTGGACCTCGACGCCAAGGGCGGCGCCGGCTTCTTCTCGAACCACATCAACGTCGGCGATTTCGACATCGCCCAATTCTCCTGGGTGGGCGACGCTTTCCCGCTGTCGGGGCTGCCGCAGATCTATGCGTCCCAAGGCAAAAGCAACTTCGGCAAGATCGGCACCCCGGAGATCGACGCCAAGATCGAGCAGACGCTCGAAGAGCTCGACCCGGCCAAGGCGCGCGACCTCGCCAACGAGGTCGACAAGCTAGTCTGGGCCGAGGGCTTCAGCCTGCCCCTGACGCAGTCGCCCGGAAACGTCGCGGTCCGAAGCACTTTGGCGAATTTCGGCGCCTTCGGCCTTGCCGACGCGGACTACAGCAAGATCGGCTTCATGAAGCCGTAACGCGTTGCAGCGTACGGGGAACCACGGCAGGAACCGCCTTTTCGATGGCGGCAGCGGCGGCGATGCCCCAGATCAACACCCGGACGCCGAGTCCGCCCGGCGCCGAGTCCAGCTTTTTGGCGCGTGCCGGCAGGCCTGAACTGGTTCCGTCGCAGGTGGCCTTGATGATGTCCAGCGCGGCGCGCTCGCGAAGGTCGACTGCGGAGTGCCCGGCGGTGGCTAGATTCACCAGCACCGCACCGGGGATCAACGACGCAATCCTGCGGGCCACGGCGGGTGGGGTGATCAGGTCGCGGCCGCCGGAGATGATCACCGTCGGCCAGGTGAACCCGGGCATCTCGGTGCTCAGATCGAACGGCTCGGCCTCGAATTCCGTTGTATTGGTGGCAAACTCGCGGAAGGCGATGGCCGGGTCCAGCGGCTTTCCGTCGGGAACGGCAGCGTAGTTCAGTTCGCGGTACCCGATCCGGCCGACCAGGTCGGGCTCGTGACGGTAGGGCGCCTTGCGTTCGAACAGGAACCGGGCACCACTGTCCAGTGCCGACCACAGCGTCCGTCGGCCGGCCAGCAACAAGTCGAGTTGGCGCCGCAATAGCACGGGCCCCGCGAAGCCGTACACCGCCGCGGCCAACTGCGCCGCCTGCGGGCTCAACATGTCCTGGTCCACCAGTTTGCGCACCTTGGCCGCCAAGTCAGCGGTCTCGGGGTTGTCGCCGTCCCACAGCAGCCGACGGGTCGCCTCCCGGACGGCATCGATGTCCCTGGCGGACAGCACCGGTGAGTCGAGAATCATCGCGTGCACCCGATCCGGGTGCCGCACACCGACTCCGGCGGCCACGTATGTGCCGTACGACGTGCCGTAGATGACCGCCTTCTGCACCTGGGCGTCGTCGAGGACGGCGGCCACATCGTCGACTACCTGGTCGATGGTCAGCGCCTCGGGCGGCAGGTCAGCACCGCTATCGTCATGGCGGGACATCCCCACCCCCCGGTGCTCCACCATGATCACGTCGAGGCCCTCGGTGGCCGCGTGCCGACGAAACCCCCGGTAGAGGGCGATGGACGCGGCGCCAGGGCCGCCGGGGATCATGACCAGCGGATGTGCCGATTTGCGGCCCGTACGCACGTAAAACAGGTCGAACTCCTGGTCGCCGCCCTGAGCCGCCTGACCTGCGAAATCGCGCCTTGGCCCCACCGGCCGTCGCACCGCACGCACACCCGGCAACGCGGCCAGCTTGTCGTGCGCCCGGCGACGCTTGGCGTTCATCGTCATCACCACACATTCTGCCCCGTCGCCTGTTCTTAGGTTCGGGGTGATCCAAAGCAGTGCGTGCCGCCACCGCGTGTCGGTAGAACGAGGCCATGACCTCCGTGGATCACGTGACTCGCATCCTGCCCGGTTCGCCCGAATGGGCCGACCTGCGCGCCCAGATCGCCGCGGGAGCAAAGGACCGAGACCTCAACGACGAGAACCCATTTGATCAAGTCGCTGCATTGAAACGCGCAGGATTCGGCACACTGCGACTGCCAGAACATCGTGGTGGCGCAGGTTTCACTGTGCCGCAGCTGTTCTCCGCAGTGATCGACGTCGCGCACGCCGATCCCATTGTGGCCCATATCTTCCGGACGCATTTCTGGTTCGTCGAGGAGCGGCTGCGTACGGCCGATGACGCTGGCTCGGCGCGGTGGCTGCATAAGGTAGCCGAGGGAAAGATCTTCGGCAACGCATTCAGTGAGAAGGGCTCACTGGCCGTCGGCAGCCTGGTCTTCAACACCCGCCTGCTGCCTGCCGAGGGCGGCGGCTACCGGCTGGACGGCGAGAAGTACTACAGCACCGGCACGCTGTGCTCCGACTATCTGACCGTCGCCACCACCACTGACCATGACTCCGTCGCCACCGTCGTCGTGCCTGCCGACCGGGACGGCGTGCGGTTGATCGACGACTGGGAACCCTCAGTCAACGCCGCACCGGCACGGGCACCACGGTGTTCAGCAACGTGGCGGTGTCGAACGACGAGGTCCTGAGCGACACACCGTACGACGCCGACCCCGTACCGACGGTGCAGTACGCGTCGTTGCAGCTGTACATCCACGCGGTGGTGGCAGGCATCCTGGCCGCCGTCGTCGATCGGCGCGCATACTGCGCTCGCGCGATCGCAGCTTCAGCCATGCGCTGGCCGAACGCCCGGTCGACGACCTGCTGTACCAGAAGCAACTCGGCGAACTGGCCGCCACCGCCTACATCGCGAGGGCCGCGGTGCTCGACGCCGCCGAGGCGATCGCCGCGGCCACCGCCTCGAGACCGACGGCACACCCGATGCGCGGCTCGCCGAGGAAGCCCATGAAGGTCGCCAAGGTCAAGGTCCGTCTCGACGACGTCGCGCCGAAGCCGCCACCCGGTTGCATGGAGTCGGCGGGGCCAGCGCCGCAGCCGGCACGCAACCTGATCGCACTGGTGTAACATCGCACCATCACGCTGCGTAACCCTGGGCGTACAGCGCGTGATCGGCCAGAACCTGTTCACGCACGCCGAGTACACCGGCAATACGTTGCGCGATCATCTCGGGCTGGATCCAGTGAAGGTCACGCCCCCGCAGCGGCTGCAGTCAGTGAGCTGACGTCAGCTCTTCGAGATGCCTGCGTTGGCGAGCCACTTCTTGGCGATGTCCGACAGGTTGGTGCCCTTGGCCGCCTCGGCATTCATCGAGATCAGGTCATCGGTGGTGAGCTTCGCCGACACGGCGTCCAGCGTCTTGGTGATGGTGTCGTTCTGCTTGCCGGACTTGATCAGCGGAGCCACGTTCTCCGCGGCGAACAACGACTTGTCATCCTCAAGGGCGACGAGGTTGTTCGTGACAAGGCCGGGATCGGTACTGAAGAGGTCGCCGGCCTGGATCTGACCATTGGTAAGCGCCGTCATCGTCAACGTGCCGCCTGCGTCGAGGCTGACGAAGTCCTTGAAGTTGAGGCCGTACACGTCGCGGAGCCCGACCACGCCCTGGGTACGCGTCTTCCACTCCGGCGGACCCCCGAGCACCAGTTCACCGGCGACTGGCTTCAAATCGCTGACCGTCTTCAGCTTGTACTTGTCGGCGGTGGCCTTGGTCACGGCCACCACGTCCTTGTCCTCGGCGGGCGACGGCGTCAGCATCGAGATCCCGGACGGCAATTTGCTCTTGAGTTCGGTTGTCACCGCTTCGGTCGTCGCGGCCGTCGACTTCGGATCGAGGTAACTCAGCAGCGCGCCCGTGTATTCGGGTACCAGATCGATCGAGCCGTCCTTGAGGGCCGCGATGTAGACCTCGCGACTTCCGATGTTGAACTGCTCCTTGACGCTGACTCCCGCAGCCTGCAGCGCCTGCGAGTAAAGGCTGGCGATCAACTGGCTTTCGGTGAAGTCGGCCGAACCCACAATGACTTGCGAGCCGGAGGATCCGCTGTTGTTCCCGCCGCCCTCGAGCGGATTGCCGCCGCCACCGCCGCATGCGGACAGCGCGAGGACGGAGGTGACGGCCAGGGCCGACAGTAGTGTGCGTTTCTTCATGGTGATTCTCCTGATGTGAGGTCGGCGCCTGGCGGCACCTAGGTGGTGGCCGGCTCGAGCACGGTCGTGGATATGGGTGAACTGGATTTCGATACGGTGCGGCGCAGGCCGGGCGAGACGATGGCACGGCCAAGCCAGGCGAAGGTGAACTCCAGAACAAGCGCCAGGATTGCGACAAGAATTGCCCCGCCTGCCATTTCGCTGAAGTTGGCCTGCGCTCTGCCGTCGAGAATGAACCGTCCCAGGCCCTGCAGACCCAGATACGCGGCAATGGTGGCCGTCGAAACGATTTGCAGTGTTGAGCTTCTCACCCCTGAGATCATGAGGGGTAATGCACACGGCAGTTGCACTCTCAACAGGATCTGCGGCTTCGTGAAGCCCATGCCGCGGGCCGCTCCGACGGCGTCCGGATCGGCAGTCTGAATGCCCGCATACGTTCCGGTGAGGATCGGTGGAATCGCAAGCAGAACAAGCACAATGATGGTGGGAAGGACGTAGACGAGCTTC
This sequence comes from uncultured Actinomycetota bacterium, assembly GCA_963698965.1. Classification (GTDB taxonomy): domain Bacteria; phylum Actinomycetota; class Actinomycetes; order Mycobacteriales; family Mycobacteriaceae; genus Mycobacterium. The sequence continues at coordinate 171,086 of CAVOSY010000007.1, read as the reverse complement.
CCACCGACGACCGGCGAGATGATCAGGAAGAGCAGCACGAGCAGCCCCAGAGACGGCAGCGCACGCAACGCGTTCGCCGACCCGGCCACCAACGCCTCACCCCGTCCCGTGTAGCCGATGAGAATTCCCAGCGGCACCGCGATGACCAGGGCGGCCAGCAGCGCGATCGCCGAGTACAGGAGGTGGTAGCCGATCTGGGCCGGAATACCTGCTGAGCCAGTCCAATTCGCTGGATCGGTGAACCACGAGAAGATGTTCATGAGGTGACCGTCCTTTGCCGCCATGGGGTCAGGAGTCTGTTCAGCCAGATGATCAGGCCGTCGAAGACGATCGCGAGCACCACACACAGAAGGATGCCGGTGAGGAGCGGAACGTATAGCCGCAGCTGAAATCCCTGCGTGAACAGCGATCCGAGTTGCGGGATACCCAGCAGGGCCGCCATCGTCACGATGCTGACGTTGGACACGACCGCAACGCGCAATCCAGCGGCGATGACCGGGACCGCAACGGGCAGCTCCACAAGCACAAGTCTCTGCCAGCCCCGGTAGCCCATGGCCTCCGCGGCCGCCACAGTGTCGTGTGGCACCGAGTCCAGCCCGTCCGTCACCACCCGCACCAGCAATGCCAACGTGTAAAGCGTCAGCGCGACAACAATGTTCAACGGATCAAGGATTTTCGTCCCCAGGATCACCGGCAGGATGATGAACAACGCGAGCGAGGGAATCGTGTAGAGCAGACCCGCGGTTCCGACGATCGCGGCCTGCCCGCGCTTGAAGCGATGCGCCCACCAGCCGAGCGGCAGCGCAATGATGAGCCCGAGGATCGTCGGCACCAGGGTCAGCCAGGCGTGGCTGATCGTCAGCGAGACGATACGGTCGATGTTCGACGAAATCCAGTTCATGCCGCCGTCCTCGCTTCCTTCGCCCGCCGGATCGCCTCGATGACATCGTGATCGGATGCGGTGCCGATCAGCGTGCCCGAGTCGTCGGTGATCACGCAGCGGCTGCTCGGGCTGGACAGCGCCGAGTTCAGCAGATCGCGCAGCGGGTCATTCCGAGATGCCGAGGTGGCGCACAGGTTCACGTCGCTGTCTTGTATGCAATCGCCGCGCACGCTTTCGGTGTCGACCCAGCCGAGCGGTGTCCGCTTGTCATCGACCACCAGGATCCAGCGTCCATGGGTCGACGGGATCGTCGACACCGGCTGTCCCACGGTGATAGTCGGCTCGTCGTTGAATTTGAGCAGATCGTCGGAGGTGTGGAAGCCGAGCGCCCGGTAGCCGCGGGCGGATCCCACGAAGTCGGCCACGAAGGCATCGTTCGGCGCGGCCAGCAGTTCGACAGGAGTCGCCGCCTGCGCGAGGGTTCCGCCCTCACGCAGCACGACGACTTGATCGCCCAGCTTGAGGGCTTCGTCGATGTCGTGGGTGACCATCACGATCGTCTTGGAGATATCGGCCTGCAGCCGCAGGAACTCGTCCTGCAACTGACTTCGGACTATCGGGTCAACGGCGCTGAACGGCTCGTCCATGAGCAGGAAGGGCGGATCGGTCGCCAAGGCGCGCGCAACGCCGACCCGCTGCTGCTGACCGCCGGACAGCTGCCACGGATACCGGCGGGCGAACTTGGCATCCAAGCCAACACGCTCGAGGAGTTCCATTGCTGCCGAACGCGTTTCCTTCTTGCTGCCGCCGAGCAGTCGCGGCAGGGCGGCCACGTTGTCGACGACCGTGCGGTGTGGGAATAGGCCGGCGTTCTGGATGACATAGCCGATTCTGCGTCGCAGCGCCACCCTGTCGAGGGTCTGGGTGTCGACCCCGTCGAGTTCGATCGTGCCCGACGTCGGTTCGATCAGTCGGTTGATCATCCGCATCGAGGTCGTCTTTCCGCAGCCGGACGGGCCGACCAGGGTGGTGATCTTTCCGTTGGGTGCGGTCAGTGTGAGCTTGTCGACGGCCACCGTGCCGTCGGGGTAGACCTTGGAAACGTTTTCGAACGTGATCATGACTGTCCTTCTGCAGCTGTTAGTTTGGGGCGACTCAGTCCATCTGACAGGGTCGCCGCGGCTGAAACGAGCGTTCGGCCGTATTGGACTGCCTCCTGCTTCGTAAGCCGGTAACTCGGAATGACGAGACTCAGCGCAGCTACTATCCGCGCCTCGGAATAGACCGGGCACGCGATGGCGGTGACGTCCGCCTCCACGCCGCGTTCGACGATGACGTACCCTTCGACGGGGACGCGGCCGCGCAGCGCGTGCCCGGCCGCGGAAATGTCGAGTGGAACGGTTCGCCCGACCCAGCTTGCGTGCCGGACCGAGTGGGTGCCCTCGACAATGCTGATGTAAAGCGCAGTGCCGGCGTGGCCCTCGACACTCAGATACGCCGACTCCCCCACCTCGGCGACCAGCTTCTCCATCACAGGCTTGGCGAAGTCGACCAACGACTCGTTGGACAGCGCTTGCGCGCCGAGTTGCATCAGGCGGCTGCCGGGCCGGTAGGTACCGCCGACCTCCTCCCTGGTGACGAACCCGGTGTTCTCCAACGTGCGGAGGAGCCGAAGTGCCGTACTCGGCGCGAGATCGCACTCCCTGGCACTGTCGGCCAGATTCGCGCCGCCCCGGTCGCAGATGGTGGCGAGCAGGGCCAGCGCGCGTTCCACGGTCCGCGTGGACGGTTCGGCCACCGTGACCTCCTCTCGCCGGGATGGAATCTCGAGGGGTTTGTTCCGATCAACTCGTCCGTCGATTTCCACTGAGTAGAATTCAAATTCCATCTAGCGGCAATCTGTCGTTTCGGTGATGATAGGTCTCATCGCGCGTCTGCGATAGGGAACGAGGAGAATTTCATGCTTGTACTTAACGGATCCGCCGGTATCGCCGACGTGGTGGCGCTCGCGGACCGCCGCGAGCAGGTCTCGGTTTCGGCGCGGGTCGTTGAGGCCGTCGACCATGCGCACCAGGTCGCGGCCGAGCTCAGCACCCGATTCCCCATCTACGGACGAACGACCGGTGTCGGCGCGAATCGAACCACGTCGGTATCGCCGACCGACACCGAATACGGCATGCGACTGCTTCGCAGCCACGCGGTCGACGCCGGGGACCCCCTGGACGACAGAACGGTGCGAGCGATGCTCGCGGTGCGGCTCGCCCAGCTGTGCGTGCCCGGCGCCGGACTCGACCCCAAGATCTTGTCCGGCCTCGAGACGATGCTCAACGACGACGCCCTACCGGAACTTCGTCAATACGCGTCGATCGGGACAGGAGACCTCGCCCCACTCGCGGGCACAGCATTGACTCTGATCGGCGAGCGGCCTGCGTCAAAGCCGTTGACGCCGATGGAGCCGTGGGGCGCCGACAGCGCGCTGCCGTTCATGAGCAGCAGCGCGCTTACCGTTGGGCGCGGTTGCCTTGCACTGGACGAGCTTTCGCGCCTAGAGAGGGCGTCGAGTCTGATTTACGTGCTGAGTTTCCTCGCGCTCGACGGCAATCCCGAAGCGCTGTCATCAGTTGCAGCGCAGGCGTCGGCCGCCCCCTACGTCGACACCGTTGCGGGTCGCCTGCGCGCACTGCTGGCGACGAAGGGCCGGCCGGATCGCCGGCCCACTCGCATCCAGGATCCCTATGGGCTGCGGGTGTATCCGGTAGCGCAGGCAGCCGCGCTGGCGTCGTTGCATTCGCTGGAGGAACAACTCGAGCGGACACTCAACGCCGCGCAGGAGAATCCCCTCTTCGACTTCGAGGACGACGCCGTCGTCCATCACGGCGCCTTCTACCAAGCATCGTTGTCACTCGAATTGGACGGCACCACGCTGGCGCTCGCGCTCACCGCGCCGATCACCCATTCGCGCATCAGAATGATCAACGACCCGGATACCAACGGCGGCAACGCTTTCCTCGCGGCCGATGCGCCCGGGTCATCCGGACTGATGATGGTCGAATACGTGGCCGCAGGCGCGATCGCCGAGATTCGTAACGCGGCGCAGCCTGCCGCCGCCGGCACACTCGTGCTGTCTCGGGGCGCCGAGGAGGACGCCACCTTCGCCTCCCAGGGCGCGCAGCAACTCGAGCGGTCCATCGCCGCGTACCGGGTGTTGCTCTGCTGCGAACTTGTTGGCGCGGTGAGACTCTTGCGTCAGCGTGGGCTCGATGGCCAATTCAGCGGCGCCGTTGGCGACGCGCTGGCGCTGGCCGGCGTTCTGCCCCGCGACAATGAAGACCGCGACCTTCGTGGGGATATCGCGTTGGCGGAATCGCTCCTGGACGACATCGGACGACTCGTTCCCGAAGACAGCCGGCCGGAGGACACCTAGCCGCCGCGGATCAGGTCCGCGGCCTTCTCGCCGACCAGCACGCTCGGCGCGTGGGTGTGGCCGCGGATGAGCGTCGGCATCACCGATGCGTCGGCGACGCGCAGCCCGTCCACGCCGCGCACCCGCAGCTCGGGGTCGACCACGCTGGCGTCGTCGGTGCCCATCCGGCATGTGGCGACCGGGTGATAGAGGGTGTGCGACAACGAGTTCAGCGCCCGGTCAAGTGTTTCGTCGTCGAGGTCCGTCGCGCCACGCGGCCGAACCACCTTGCCGATGATGCCCTTGAGCGCCACGGACTTCGCGATCACCACGCACATCCGCAGGCCCGCCATCAACGCCGCACGGTCGGCGCCGGCATGGTCGGTGAGATACGCCGGGTCGATGATCGGCTTGTCCTTGGGGTCGGCAGACCGCAGGGTGATCGCGCCTTTACTCTGCGGCTTGAGCAGAATCGGTCCCATCACCACGGCGTGGTGGTCGTAGGGTTCACCGATGCCTTCCTCGAAGTACGGGGCGGGCGCGAAAATCAGCTCCAGATCCGGCAATTCGAGGTCCGGACGGCTCTTGACGAAGCCGTACGCCTCTCCCACATTCGAGGTCAGCATGCCCCGCCGGCGGACCAGATAATTCAGCAGTTCCAGTGGCTTCTCGGCGGCGAACAAGGTGTCGCTCGGCACGTCGAACCCCAGCGGGACGATCAAATGGTCGAGCAGGTTGGCGCCGACGCCAGGCGCCTCCCGCACCACGTCGATGCCGTGCTCGGCGAGGTGGTCACGAGCACCGATGCCCGACAGCATCAGCAACTGCGGGCTGTTGATGGCGCCGCCGCACAACACCACCTCGCGCCGCGCATACACCACCCGTCGTTGGCCCAACTGCTCGAATTCGACTCCCGCCGCATGTGTCCCGTCGAACAGCACTCGCGTGGCGACGGCCTGCGTGTGCAGGGTCAGGTTCTTCCGCTGAAGCGCCGGTTTGAGATACGCGTCGGCGGTGCTCCACCGCGCTCCCCTGCGCTGCGTGACGCGGGTTTCGACAAACCCGTCGTGGCCGCACTCGACCGCAGCTTTCAGCCAAGCTGCGGTCGATCCGCGCGGGCTGCGCTGCGCAGAGATGACCAGTGGGCCGCTTTCGATGCGGTCGAAGTACTTCTCGACGTTGGCGTAGCTCCACTGCGCGCCGGCGTACTCGGCCCACTCGTCGTAGTCGGCCGCAAAGCCGCGCACCCACATCATGGCGTTCATCGACGACGACCCGCCGAGTACTTTGCCACGCGGCCAATAGATTTCACGGCCGTCTAGTTCCTTCTGCGGCTCGGTCAGGTAGTCCCAATCCATGTCGCTGCGGAACAGCTTCGCAAAACCCGCGGGGATGTGGACGAACTTGTCCTTGTCCCGCGGGCCCGCCTCGAGCACCACGACCAAGGCGGACGGATCCGCGCTCAGCCGGTTTGCCACGACCGATCCGGCCGAGCCGGTTCCCACGACGATGTAGTCGGCGTCCACCTGCCGGAGTCTATGAGTCCGCCAAGTGTCGCACGGTCAATTCGACAGCCGCAGGATCCTGGCCACCTCGTTCGGCCGTTCCAGGGCGGAAAAGTGTCCGGTATCGGGCAGGCTGATCCGCTCGACGTCGGCAAGTAGACCTGCGACGTGCTCGCGCTCCGCAGGCCGTGACCAGTCTCTGTCGCTGTACACCAGCGTCACCGGAACCGGCACGTCGCGGTAGCGCTCCCGAGCCTTGACGAAACCCTTCAGGCTGCGATAGACCGCCCGGGCGACCCGCGGATAGCCCCTGCGCCGTCCGCTCTTTCGAAGCTCGCCGATGAATTCGCCCGGCAGCGTGGCCTTGTCGACGACACCTCCGCGCATCACGCCTGTCATGATCGGCCGGTTCTCCATGGCGGCGAAGACCGCACCCACCCCCGGCATGCGGACGCTACGGATGATGAACCGGGCGAACAGATTGCCTCGCTCGAGTCCGCTTGGATAGTCGTAGGTGTTGAACGCGACGACGCGGCTGACCCTCTCTTTGAGGTCGACGGCGGATTGGAGCGCGAGCGCGCCGCCGAGCGATTCGCCGGCAAGGGTGACGTCGTGCAGGTCGAGCCCGGTGACGAACTCGACCACAGCCGCACGCAGGTCCGCCTCCTCGTATCGCGCGCCGGGCACGATGTCCGACCAGCCCATACCAGGGAGGTCGAACGCATAGACAGTGAACGAGTCCCACAGCTGCGGAATGACGCGGTGGAAGTAGTCCAGTTGGGTCCGGATCGTGTGCATCAATACCAGCGCCGGCCCGCTGCCTGCGGTGAAGTACCGCAGCCGGGATCCGTCGGAGCGAGTGAAGTATTGGACGGTGCCGTGGTCGTCGGTCCACGTGTCGGTGTACGTGCTCATGCCGACACCGCCTCGGGTTCGGCCTGATCGGTCGCGGCCTGCCGTGCCCGGGCCGGAAGCAACCAGGCGACGATGACCGCGGCCGTCAACGCGATACCTGCGCTGACGAGGGAGCCGATCTGGAGGCCGTCGAGGAAAGCGGTGTTGACCGCCGCGCGGACGTCGGGGACAACGCCCTGCGGCAGCGCAGCGATGACTCTCTGCGCGGCGGCCATCGAGCGCTCCATCGTCGTGCGTGCCTCCGCAGGCAGGTTGGCCAATGCGGCGCTGCCGGACAGCCTGCTCGAATAGATGGACGCGAACACGCTGCCGACGATCGCGACGCCGAGGGTGCCGCCGAGTTCGCGGGTGGTGTCATTGACGGCCGAGCCGACCCCTGCCTTGTCCGCGGACAGCGAGCCCATGATCGATTCGGTAGCAGGCGCGGTGGTCAACCCGAGGCCGCCGCCGAGAAGCACCATCTGCAACGCGATTTGGATGTACGGCGTAGCGGCATCGGCGGTCGACGCCCATGCAAGCCCCGCCGCGAACATCACCAGGCCGCCGACGACGACGGCGGTGGTGCCGATCCGCTCGACGATGCGCGGCCCGACGATGCTGGCGACCGCGATCGAGATCGCGACGGGGAGCAGTCGCACGCCGGTCTCGAATGCGGTGTAGCCCTTGATGAATTGGAAGTACTGGGTGATCACGAAGATGAACCCGAATAGCGTAAGGAATCCCGCCGTCACGGCCAGACTGCCGCCCGAGAACCGCCGGTTGAAGAACACCGACACGTCGAGCATGGGATGCGGGGTGCGCCGCTCCCACAGCGCGAAGACGGCGAGCACGACGACCGAGACCGCGAAACCCGCGGCGGTGTGTGCGCTGTGCCAGCCCCAGTTGGGCGCCTCGATGACGGTGTAAACCAGGGCGGTGATGCCGATCGAGGACAGCATCAAGCCGGGCACGTCCACGGGCGGTGCGGCAGGGTCACGCGAGGTCGGGACGAACAGAACGCCGCCGACAATGGCCACCGCGGCCACCGGCACATTGACCATGAATACCGAGCCCCATGAGAAGTGCTCCAACAGCCAGCCACCCGAGATCGGGCCCGCGGCGACGCCGACGCCGACCATCGCCGCCCACAGTCCGATCGCCTTGGCCCGCTTCACGGGATCGGTGAAGATGTTGGTGATCAAAGACAGCGTGGTCGGGAAGATCACCGCGGCGCCCACTCCCATCGCGGCGCGCGCCGCGATCAGGCCGTCAGCCGTGTTCACTTGCGCGGCAAAGGCGGACGTGATTGCGAAGAGAGCGAGGCCTGCGCTGAGCCAGCCGCGGCGACCGAAGCGGTCGGACAAGCTGCCCGCCGACAGCATCAGCCCGGCCATGACCAAGGTGTAGGCGTCGACGATCCATTGCAGCTGCGCGGTATCGGCGTCCAGTTCGCGCGACAGCGTGGGCAGGGCGACGTTGACGATGGTGGCGTCGACGCTGATGACGAAGACGCTCAGGCAGATGAATACAAGCGCGGCGATCGGGTGGCCTTTGAAGACTGGGGTGCGGGTACTCATGGCAGAACCGTAAACCTTTCAGACAAGTTTTTCAAGTAATAAGACTAGATACTTGTCTTAGTGGTAGAGTTATTCCCGTGCCCAGGAGCTATCAGCAGAACTGCCCGATCGCCAAGGGCCTCGACGTGCTCGGCGAGCGATGGACGCTGCTGATCCTGCGAGAGCTCATCGGCGGCCCCCGCCGGTACGGTGATCTGCGCGCACAGCTGCCCGGCATCGCCACCAATCTGCTGGCCGACCGGCTTCGCGAGCTCGAGGATGCCGGCCTGGTCGACCGCGAGGAACTACCGCCCCCAGTCGCTCGGACGGTCTACACCCTGAGCGAGACGGGGTGGCGCAAGGTGCTGCCGGTGGTGAAGGCGATCGCGACATTCGGGCTCGACATGGTCGTGCCGGACGACAGTGCACTGACGCCGTTGAACGGATTTCTCGCGGGCATCCTGTTGGCCTTCGATCCCGCGAGGGCCGGTAACCTGAACGCCTCGTACCGCATCGAGATCGACGATCGGCGCTTCGAGTTCGCCGTGTCGCGCGACGGTCTGACAGCCACGCAGGGTCAGCCCAATGTCACGGTCACCGCGACCGCCGCCGACCTGATCGCGGCGAGGCTGGGCACGACCGCCGCCGAACGCAGGGCCGCACTGCGGCGGGTGAGGTTCGACGGCGACGCCGCGGCGATCGACGCGATGCGACGCGTGTTCACGCTGTCGGGCGATCCGGGCCTGCTGGTCGCCTAGACATCCGGCGCGGCGAGCGGCTAGGCCGTCAGCTCGATGTGGTGTGCACCGGTCACGCTGGCATAGCGCTCGGGACTGCAGGTCAACACGATCACCTGACCGTCGCCGCCGACGGCGTTGAACACCGCGCCCATCTTGTTCAGCCGATCGGCGTCGGTGAAGCCGAGCGCGTCGTCGATGACCACCGGAACGCCGTCCTCCTTGGCCACCAACACCGCGCTTGCGAGCCGCGCAACGATGCCCATCTGCTCCTTGGCACCGCCGGACAGCGATTCGTATGGAACCGTGCGGCCCGCCAGTGTCCGGCTGCAGATCCGTAGCGCGCTGTCGATCTCGACTTCGAAGCTGTCACCGAACACGATGCGGCCCAACCGCTCGACCTGGTTTCGGAACGGGTCGACGTAGCGCAGCCGGGTGGCGTCGCGGTGGCGCGCCATCACCGAGCGCAGCAATTGGGCGGCGCGGGCACGCCGATGCATGCGCAGGTAGTCCGCTTCTGCGTGCTCACGTTCCGTCTGGGCGGCGTCGAGCTGACCCTTACGGCCCTCGGTGCCGTACACCTTGAGCTGGGCACTCACCTCGCGTAGCGCCTCGGACACCTCATCGTGGCGGCTGTCCAGCGAGTCGGCCCGGCGGACCGCATCGTTGAGCGTGGCTGTGACAGTATCCGGCGCACTACGCGCCAATTCGGCGCCCAGGTCAGCGACGTGTCCGGTTGCACGTCGCGCCTCTTCACCGTCACCCTCTGCTTTGACTGCAAGGTCGTCATCGGTCGCCGTCGCCCGCTGCACGGTCAACCTCTCACGGGCGGCGATCAGTTCGGACTGTGCGGCGCCGAGTTTCTCGCGAGCGACGTTGGCGTGGGTCGTCCTCTCCCCCAGCCGCCTGGCCGCGGCTTCGGCGACCTTCCGATGCGTCTCGCAGTCGGCCATGGCCTGCTTATGCGCGGTCACCGCGGCGTCGAGGTCCGCGCGGGCGGCGGCCGGGTCGGCTGCATCGCCGTCCCACAGGCCCGGCTCGGCGGGCCGGCCGTCGCGCAATTCCGCTAGGCGAGTTCGCAATTCGCCGACGTTGTCGTCGCCGACCAGCGCTTCGGACCTGGCGAGTAGTTTGTCTCGGGAAGCGATCAACTCGCGACGACGTTCGTCCAGCAGTCGTGCCGCTGCGACGTCAGCGACCCGCGCCTTCGCCAGTGCCGCCGCCAGAACCTCTTGGGCCGCTTGTAGTTTGGCGTGTGAATCCGACGCAGGCGCTCCCGGCACGACCCGAACACGCAGCAGGCCCGGCAGTTCGATATCGGTCGGCGAGCTGACGCCGGCGGCCCAGTGGCCGCCGGCCTGAATGGTGACCGGGTCGCCGTCGATTTGCACGTCGACGTCGGCCATCGCGACGAGTTCGATGTGGGCGGAGGCGAGTTCGGCTTGGCCGGCAGCACGTTCGACCGCGACGGCGGCGGTCTCAATAGCGCGCATGGTGTCATCGGTCAGCACGATGCCTGCGAGCTCATGTTCCACGCGGTCGAGTTCGCGCCGCGCGGCGTCGAGCTTGCCGAGGCGGGTCTCGAGCCGGTTGGCCTCGTCGCGGTCCGACACCCGCTCCGCCACGCGGCGGGCCACGTCGACACGGGCCTGCGATGTCTCAACCGCGCCGCGCGCCCCCTCCGCCGCGACCTCGGCCGCCTCCTGGACCTCAGCGGCGGTGGCGAGCTCGTCGAGGGCTTCGGCTGCTGCGGCCTCGAGCGCGGCTATCGCTCCCGTGCGCTGGTCGATGTCGGCACGCAGCCGTCGCCGCTCAGTGAGTGCGGAGACGGATGCGGTGTGGGTGGCGTCTGCGGCCGCGGCCACTATCTCCGCCTGCTTGAGCTGCTGCGTCAGGGCGTTTACGGCCTCGGCCGCGAGACGGGCCTCAGTGAGGCGTTTCGTCGCTTCGGCCCGCTCTTCGGTGAGCCGTGAGAGGTTGTCGGTGAGCGCGGTATGCCTGCGCACGGCGTCGTCCACCTCGGCCACCGCGGCCGCACACTGGGCCACCTCATCATCGGCCTCATGCAGCCGCTTGATGGCGGCCGCCCACTCTCCGGTCGGGCGGCCCGTTGGCGTGTAGTAGCGCAGATATTCGGCGTCGATACGGTCGATCAGGAGTGGTTCGGCCCCGGACAGCGCAGCGGCTTCACCCGCCGCCACATCCAGCGCGCGCGACAGCGCGTCGCACCCTGACAGATCCACCGCCGCGGTGGATGCCGCCTGCAGCACCCGCTGCGCCTGCCAGAGCTCCATGTCAACGGTTTCGTCGAGCAGCGCGAGGACGCGCTCGTGCGCCTCGTCGCCGGTGAGCTGCTCGCGGCGCGGTGCCACCACCGTCAGCTGCGTCTCACAGCGTTTGTGGAACCGCTTGTGATAGATGAAACGATAAGAGCCGGTGGAGATTTCGGCGGTGATCTCGGCGCCGACGTCGGCATGGGTCGGTTTGACCTGCTTGACGTCTTTCTTGTTCGACCGGTCCTTGGAGTGCACCAGGAGATCGAGCGCCTCGATCATCGAAGACTTGCCGATCTCATTGGCACCGCTGACCACGACCACGCCGTGGTCAGGGAACTCGATCTCGCGGTGAGTGATGCCGCGGTAGTTCGTCAGCACGAGGCGGTGCAGTTTCATGCGACGCCCCTGTCGACGAGGCGCAGCAACAGCGCCAGCGCCGCGCGCGCGTCGTCGGCATCCTCACTGTCTGACCGCGCGGTGTTGACCAGTTCGTCGACCGCGGCCGCGGCGAACCCGCCGATGCCGAGGTCGTCGAACTCACCGTCGGCGGGGATCACCGCGATGTCGGTCTGCTTGTCCCACGGCACCAGAGCCGCGAACAGCCGCGCGTACTTGTCAAGGCACGCATCGAGCGCGGCCTTGTCGGTCACGGTCAGCGACCCACTGAGCCCTAACCGCACGACGGTGCGCTCCTTGTCCGGCATCAGGTCGAGGTTGATGTCGAGGTCGGCAACGTCGCGACTGCCGTCCACGGTTCGGCAGAGCGTGACGAAGCGCCAACGACCGACACGTCGCGCATCGACCCGCACCGGCCGCCGCGCATCGTCCTCGTCGATGTCAACCATCAGCACGTGACCCGGATCCGGCTCGATGTCGTCGTAGTTGGTGACCTCAGGCGACCCGGAGTACCAGATGCGCCCCGTCGAACCGACCTGGGTATGAGAGTGCTTGTCCCCCAACGCAATGTAGTGGACAGCGCCGCGTTCGATCGCGGCCTCGAGCGCGGCGAGCCGGACCAGCGACGGCTTGTCTTTGTCGGGCTCGAAGATGTCAACGCCACCGTGCCCGGCGACGATTCGGGTGACACCGTCCGCCTGCAACCCGTCGAGCACCTCGGACACCAGGTCGCTGGTCGGCTTCTTCGAACGCCATGGCGCGGCGACGATCTGCAGACCTGGCCGCACCTCATGCACGCCTGCGCGGTCGAGAACCGTGACGTTCTCGGGGCATTCGGCCGTGAACAGCGCGCTGGTGTACACCGATGCCGCGTCGAGAGGGTCGTGGTTGCCGGGCAACAGGTACACCGGAATGCCTATGGCGCGCATGGCTTCCAACGACTGGCTGACGTCGCGCGGCGCAAGTTGGTTGTCCTCGAAGACATCTCCTGCGACGACGACGAATTCGGCGCCCGCGTCGCGCGCGAGCGGCCCGATGCCTGCGACGACGTCGCGGCGGGCCGCCGAATACCGCGGCTGGGCCTCGCCGTTCAGGAAGTAACGAGTCATGCCGAGTTGCCAGTCGGCAGTGTGCACGAATCGCATCTCGGCCCCTCCTTTCTTCCCGTATCTCCCTCGGCATCGCGAGTGTAGGTCCGGGCGCCGACAAGTCCCGGGAGGTGCTTCGGCATGCCTTACCGTTATTGGGGTGACCGATCCGTACCGCACGCTGCTGTTGCTGAGGCACGCCAAGTCGGACTATCCGACGGGGGTGCCCGACCACGAGAGGCCGCTGGCCCCCCGGGGCGAGCGGGAAGCCAAGATGGCAGGCGACTGGCTGCGGGCGCACGCGCCCGCGGTGGACGCCGTGTTGTGCTCGACGGCCACCCGCACCCGCGAGACCCTGGCGCGGACCCGCATCGACGCGCCGGTGAACTACGTCGACCGGCTCTACGACGCGACGCCCGGCACGGTGATAGACGAGATCAACACCGTCGTGTCACGGTTCGGACCCGATGTCGAGACCCTGTTGGTGATCGGTCACGAACCGACGATGTCGTCGCTGGCGCTCGGGCTCGCTACCCCGGACGGCAGCAATGGCACCGCGGCCGAACGTATTTCGACGAAGTTCCCGACATCGGCCATCGCGGTGCTGCGCACGGCCGAGCCGTGGGACCAGCTGACGCTCAGCAGCGCCGCGCTGGTCGGCTTCCACGTGCCCCGTTAAGAGCTGGTGGCCAGCGTCAGCTCCATCAGCTTGACCACCATCCCGCACGCGTCGATGCCAGGCGTCTGCGGGTTCACCCACCAACCGACGACGCCGCCCGCGTCGCTGGCCACCCCACACGACCCGTTCGGGTCGTTGGGCCGCATGACGATCGAAGGAACACCCGCGATCGACCGGTTCTCGATCTGGTACTTCAGGTTCTGCGCGACCTTCTTCTCGTTGTCCAGGCTGCCCTGCTCGTACCAGAACCGGGTGATGTCGATCAGGCCTGCCGGGTTGGCCGCCTGCCAGCGGCACACCGCACCGACGAACGTGCTCTGAATATCGAGCGGGTCGGCGCCGACCGTCTTGGCGAGGATGTCCTCCGTCAGCACCTCGCATTCCTTCAGCAGGTTCGGGTACTGCTTGGCCGAGTCGTCGTTGCGGGGCACGTCACCCGTTCCCGACTTCGTCGCTGTGCCTTGGACGGTCGAGGTACAGCCAGTCAACAGCGCGAACACAGACAGGGCGGCGATCACGCCCGCGCGTGCCCGACAACCAAAGGAGCGGCTCATTTGGCGTTCACAATCGATTGGCGGGTCAATTCCTTGGCCACATCGCACGGGTCCGGGAACGGCTGTTGGGAGAAGCTGATCGACCACTCGATGAAGTCGTCCTGGAACTGGATGCCGACCTCACACAGGTTGTTGCCGATCGTCGGGTCCTCACCGATGGCGATGAACCCGCTGTGACCCTCGATGTTGAGGTCCTCCACGCTGGCGCGCGACAGCTCCTCCGTCTTTCGTTCGCGCCCGATCGGGCTGCCGCGGTACCAGGTGAACGAGAAGTGCGGGCCCAGGATGCCGCCGCCCTGCAGCCACTGGCAGCCAACCGAGTTGCGCGCCGTGTTGACCAGGCCGGTGACCCGGGTCTGTTCGGCGATTGTCTGATCGGTGATCCCTCCGCACTCTGGAAACATCGGCCCGTGCGACGCGTTCTGCGCCGGTCCGGGCGAGGACGGCGCACTGGGCGATGTCGACCCCGAGTCGCTGGAGCATGCCGCAAACACCGGGATCATGGCCGCGGCCGCCACGGCCAGCACCTTCGCCGACCGCGGCTTACCGGTCGCGCACTTGCTGGGGGTCACGCCATGCACTGTAGCGGCAGCCCGATACCTCAACCACCGACATGCCGATTGACCAGCCCTTTTAGCGAATTCTCAGGTGGCCCTGCCGAACACAACTACGCCGGGGGTGGTATGCGACAGTAGCGGGATGCTGTGGGCGCTGCTGCGACGGTACACACGTCCGTATCGCTCGCTGCTCGCGATCGTGGCGGGCCTCCAGCTGATCAGTACGCTCGCGTCGCTATACCTGCCCACCGTCAACGCCGCGATCATCGACGATGGCGTCGCCAAAGGTGATCTGCGACGGATCGTCGAGCTCGGTGGGGTGATGCTCGGCGTCACCGGGCTGCAGGTGGTCTGCGCCGTCGGCGCGGTTTACTTCGGGTCGCGCGCCGGCATGGGCGTCGGACGCGACCTCCGCTCGACGATCTTCGGCCACGTCACGAGCTTCTCGACGGAGGAGACGGCGCGGTTCGGTGCCCCGTCACTGCTGACCCGCACGACCAACGACGTCCAGCAGATCCAGCTGTTCGTCCAGCTGACCTGCACGATGCTGATCACCGCGCCGATCATGTCGATCGGCGGCATCTTCATGGCGGTGCATCAGGACGCGGGCCTGTCGTGGCTGCTGCTGATCAGCGTGCCGGTGCTCGCGCTGGCCAACTACCTGATCGTGTCGCGTCTGCTGCCGATCTTTCGCCGCGTTCAGCGTCAGATCGACGGCATCAACCGGGTGATGCGCGAGCAGCTGTCCGGTATCCGGGTGGTCCGGGCGTTCGCCCGGGAACCGTTCGAGCGCAGCCGATTCGGCATCGCGAACCAGGCGCTGTCGGATTCCATGCTGGAGGCCGGTCGTTTGCAGGCGCTGATGCTGCCCGTTACCACCCTGGTCATCAACATCTCCAGCGTCGCGCTGATCTGGTTCGGCGGCTTGCGAATCGACGACGGGCAGATGCAGGTGGGCTCGCTGATCGCGTTCCTGTCCTACTTCATGCAGATCCTGATGGCGGTGTTGCTCGCGACGTTCCTGCTGGTCCTGCTGCCCCGGGCGTCGGTGTGCGCCGAGCGGATCACCGAGGTGCTGTCCACCACGCCTGCCATCAGCAGCCCGCTGGAGCCGGTGCGGCCGGATACCGTCCGCGGCGAGATCCGCCTGGAGAGAGCGACGTTCAGCTATCCCGGGGCCGACCGCCCTGTGCTGCAGGATGTTTCGCTGACAGCCGGACCTGGCGCCACCACCGCCATTGTCGGGTCGACCGGTTCGGGCAAGTCGACAGTGGTATCGCTGATCTGCCGGCTCTACGACGTGACCGGCGGCTCCGTGCGCGTCGACGGGGTCGACGTTCGTGACTACGACACCGAGCAGCTGTGGTCGTCGATCGGCCTGGTGCCGCAGCGGGGTTACCTGTTCTCCGGCACGGTCGCGGAAAACCTGCGCTACGGCAAGGACGATGCGACCGACGACGAGATGTGGGACGCGTTGCGGGTGGCGGCGGCCGACGACTTCGTCCGCGCCCACCCCGACGGCCTGGCGATGCCGGTCGCGCAGGGCGGCATCAACTTTTCCGGCGGACAACGGCAACGTTTGGCGATCGCACGCGCGGTGATCCGCCGGCCGGCGATCTATCTGTTCGACGACGCGTTCTCCGCGCTCGATGTGCACACCGACGCGCGGGTCCGCGCGTCGCTGCGTGAAGTCTCCGCCGACGCGACGGTGGTGGTTGTGTCGCAGCGCATTTCGACCGTTGCGGAGGCCGACCAGGTCGTCGTCGTCGACGACGGCCAGGTGGTGGGCATCGGCACGCACGAGACCCTGCTTGCCACCTGCCCGACCTACGCCGAATTCGCCGATTCGCAGTCGCTTGGCGCCGGAACCGGAGGCCACCGATGACCGCAGGGCCGATCGCACGTCCGATCCGCGGCGCCGTGCAGGCGCCGACGCAGCGGTCGCGCGACTTCAAGGGATCGGCGATCCGATTGGTCAAACAGCTCACCCCACAGCGCGGACTCGCCGCCATGGTGATCCTGCTGGGCGTCGGCGGCATAGCTATCGGCGTGATCGGCCCGCGCATCCTCGGCCACGCCACCGACCTGCTCTTCAACGGGGTAATCGGGCGCCAACTGCCCGCAGGGCTGACGAAGGAACAGGCGATCGCGGCGGCACGGGCGCGCGGTGACAACACGTTCGCCGATCTGCTGTCCGGCATGAACGTGGTGCCGGGCCGTGGCGTGGACTTCGGCGCCGTCGGCCGCACGCTCATGCTGGCGCTCGGCTTGTATCTGATTGCCGCGCTGCTGGTTTGGCTGCAGGCCCGAATTCTCAATGTCGCGGTTCAGCGCACCATGGTGGCGCTGCGATCGGATGTCGAGAACAAGGTGCACCGGATGCCTCTGCGCTATTTCGACTCGCGGCAACGCGGCGAGGTGTTGAGCCGGGTCACCAACGACGTAGACAACATCCAGCAGTCGCTGTCGATGACGATCAGCCAGCTGCTGACATCGCTGCTGACCGTGGTGGCGGTGCTGGTGATGATGCTGACCATCTCACCCCTGCTGACGCTGCTGACCGTCATCACCGTGCCGCTGTCGCTGTTGGTGACGCGGGCGATCGCCCGCCGCTCGCAGCGGTTGTTCGTCGCGCAGTGGGCCAACACCGGCCGGCTCAACGCCCACATCGAGGAGACCTACAGCGGCTTCACCGTTGTCAAGACGTTCGGTCACCGGGCCAGGGCGCGGGAGCAGTTCCAGACCTTCAACGACGACGTCTACCACGCCAGCTTCGGCGCACAGTTCTTCTCCGGACTGGTGGGACCGGCGACGACGTTCGTCGGCAACCTGAGCTACGTGGCGGTGGCGGTCGTCGGCGGTGTCCAGGTGGCCACGGGCCAGATCACGCTGGGCAGCATCCAGGCGTTCATCCAGTACGTCCGCCAGTTCAACCAGCCGCTGACTCAGCTCGCCGGGATGTACAACACGCTGCAGTCCGGGGTGGCGAGCGCGGAGCGGGTCTTCGATCTGCTCGATGCCGAGGAAGAGTCGCCGGACCAGGCCGTGACGCTGCCGTCCCTCGACGGCGGTCCGCGGGGCCGGGTCGAATTCCAGCAGGTGAACTTCAGCTATCGCCCCGGCACACCGGTGATCGAGGACCTGTCGCTGGTGGCCGAACCGGGCAGCACCGTTGCGATCGTCGGGCCGACCGGCGCAGGCAAGACGACGCTGGTGAATCTGCTGATGCGGTTCTACGACGTCGACTCCGGCCGCATTCTCGTTGACGGCGTGGACATCTCGTCGGTC
This sequence comes from uncultured Actinomycetota bacterium, assembly GCA_963698965.1. GTDB lineage: Bacteria > Actinomycetota > Actinomycetes > Mycobacteriales > Mycobacteriaceae > Mycobacterium. The sequence goes on along the minus strand of CAVOSY010000007.1, from coordinate 153,270 downwards.
AGCCGGCAGTCGCTGCGCTCCCGGATCGGAATGGTGTTGCAGGACACCTGGCTGCTGGGCGGGACGATCTACGACAACATCGCCTACGGCAGGCCGGACGCCGGCGAGGACGAGGTGATCGCCGCCGCGCGGGCCGCCTACGTCGACCGGTTCGTACACACGCTGCCCGACGGCTACCAGACGAAGGTGAGCGATGACGGCGGCAACATCAGTGCAGGTGAGAAGCAGCTGCTCACCATCGCGCGCGCGTTCTTGGCCCGTCCGCAGCTGCTCGTTCTCGACGAGGCCACCAGTTCGGTGGACACCCGCACCGAGCTGTTGATCCAGCACGCGATGGGCGAACTGCGCCGCGATCGAACGAGTTTCATTATCGCGCACCGGCTTTCGACGATCCGCGATGCGGACGTCATCCTGGTGATGGAAGCGGGCAAGATCGTCGAGCGCGGTAGCCATCAGGAACTGCTCGCCCGTCGCGGTGAATACTGGGCCATGACCCAGGCCTAGCGAGTAGGCGATCCGCTTAACGGCGCCCACCGCCGAGCACTTCGGGCAGGATGACCGCATGAGTACCCGGACGGTGCACACCTTCTGCCGGTACTGCCTCGCCTCGTGTGGTGTGGAAGTGACGGTTGAGAACAACCGGGTCATCAAGATCTCCGCCGACAAGGAGAACCCCCACACCTGGCAGGACTTCTGCGCCAAGGGCCGGACCGCCAACCAGCTCGTCGAGCACCCGCGACGGATCTTGAATCCGATGCGTCGCGTCGGCGACACCTACGTCGAGGCCGGCTGGGACGAGGCGATCTCAGACATCGCGGCAAGAATGAACGCGCTCATCGACGCCGACGGCCCGGACGCGATCGGCGCCTACTATGGCAATCCGTCCGGCTTCTCCTCGTCCAACATCGTCTTCATGAACGCATGGCTGGACGCCGTCGGCACCCGCAACCGGTACGCGGTCGGATCGGTTGACCAAAACGCATGGCACGTCGTCGCCGAGGCGATGTACGGGTCCATGCTCATGGCCCCCGTGTCCGACATCGACAACTGCGACTACTTCCTGCTCGTCGGCACCAACCCCGCTGTGAGCGCATGGAATTGGCTCGAAACGGTGCCCGGTGGTTGGCGGCGCGCGCTGGAGCGCAAGAAGCAGGGCGCACAGATCATCGTCGTCGACCCATTGCGAACCGAGACCGCCGAGAAGGCCGACGTCCACCTCGCGGTCCGGCCCGGGCAGGACTGGGCACTTCTCTTGGCGGTGGTCAAGGTGGTCCTCGATGAGGGCCTCGAACATCGCCATGACTGCACCGAACTCGCCACGGGTCTAGGTGAATTACGCGCGCTCGTCGCCGACGCCGACCTTGACGATCTGGCGTCGCGATGCGATATCCCCCGAGCACAGATCGAACAGGTGGCCCGCGACTTCGCCGCCGCACGCGGCGCGATGGTGGTGACGCGCACCGGAGTGTCCCTGCATCTCGCAGGCACCGTCGCGGAGTGGCTCGGACATGTGCTCAACGTGATCACCGGCCGGATGGACCGTCCGGGCGGACGCAGGTATGAGCCCGGTTATGTCGACGCGTTGCGGCTGGCCGATATGGCAAAGGTGAAGCCGCACAAGAGCCGGCTGGCGGGCCGGGACATGGTCGCAGGTGCGCATGCGCTCAGCGAATTGCCCGAGGAGATAACGACTCCGGGGCGCGGCCAGATCAAGGCGATGCTGATCAACTGCGGTAATCCCGTTGTCTCGGGACCCGACGGCGCCAAACTCGACAAGGCGCTCGCGCACCTGGATCTGTTGGTGGCCATCGACTTTGTGCAACGCGAGAGCCACCGTCACGCGCACTGGCTGCTGCCGGCCGTGCACTGGCTGGAACGCAACGACCTACTCGCGTTCACCAGCAATATGCACGACGAGCCGTATCTGCATTACGGGGCCAAGGCGGTTGAACCGCCCCAGGGCGCCCGTCAGGAGTGGCGCATCTTCGTCGACCTCGCGATCGCCATGCGCAAGCCGCTGTTCGGAGCCAAGGGGCTCAACGGCTTCATCAAGGCCACCCGCCGACTCGCGCGCCTCACGCGCCAGCCGGCTCTCGAGTTCGGGCCGCACTGGATCGACCGACTTGTCGTTGCCACCGGCCGAAGGGTCAACGGCCGCAGGATCAAATGGCGCGACGTGATGGCGCATCCGCACGGCTGGGTGCTGGGTCCGCGGGAGTTCGGCCACTTCAGGGAAGCGTTACGGACGGACGACAAGAAGGTGCACGCCGCGCCACCGGAGTTCGTGCGGCGGGCGCGTGAGCTGCTCGCCGAACCGGGACCGCAGCCGCCTGCCGAGTACCCGTTCCAGCTGGCGAACCGGCGCAACCGTCATTCGATGAACTCATGGCTCAACGAGTTGCCCGGTCTGCATCCGTCCGGCAAGCGCAATGAGGTGGTCATCCACCCCGACGACGCAGCCGCGCTCGGCATCAGCGACGGCGACAGGGTGAGGGTGTCCTCCCCCGTCGGGGCGATCGAACTATCGGCTTCCGTCAACGAGCGGCCGCGGCGCGGCGTGGTCGTCATCGACCATGGCTGGGGCTCACGGATTTTCGATCCACGCGGCGGTTCGCAGCCGGAGTCCTACGGGGTCAACCGCAACCTGCTGATCGACGGCGGACCGGTTGACCCGCTGTCGCAGACCGCCGCGTTGAGCTCGTCGTACGTCGGGGTCGAGCGCGTTTAGAGCTGCGGGCCGTCGGCGCGCAGGTCGTCGACGTTCTTCATCGCGTCGCGCAGCTTGCCCAGCCATTCGTCGGCGTGCTCACCGACGAGGCGGACCGACCACGCCAGCGCATCCGAACGTGACCGTGCGACGCCTGCATCGACAAGGGTGTCGAGCACCTGACGTTCGGGCTGCTTGAGCCGCGTCATCACCGGTACGGCGATGTGGGTGAACAGGATTCGCTCATATTTGTCGTCCCCGATTGCCCCAATTTCTATGCCCCACGCCACCTTGCGGCCGTAGCGGGCCTCGGCTTCGTCGGCGATGCGCATGCGCTCAGGGCGGGTCTCTTCACGGAAGCGCGCGACGCGTCCTGAGGCGCGGGCCTCGCTTTCGGTGCCCTCGGTGGTCTCGGTCTCCTTCAGGCGGCCGATGACGGTGATCTCTTCGCGGTCGACGACGACCGTCGGGTCGCCGGCGAACCAGCCGTCGGGCAGCCGGCCGGCGAACCAGTCGGCTGCGTCGCTTGCGTCGGGTTGTTCGGCCTGCTGCCAGCCGCCGGAGCGGCCGGACCGTCGGCCATGGAGGTGATGATGTCGCATGATTACATGATTACACCGTTACAACACTGGTGGGGTCGCTTTCACCGCGAGCGAACGGCCTTGACGACGTCGAGTCCGGCCAGCTGGTGGCGGGTGACGTCGGAGAAGTGGATTCGCAGCGCGCGCTCGATGCGGCCGAGCGCTTCCTCCGGCAGGCGCAGCGACCGCGCGATGCGGGACGGCGTCGTGCCGCCGTGCCACGCGATGACGACCGTGCCGCCAGGACGAACGACCCGGTGCAGCTCGCCCGCCGCGGCTTCCAGGTCGGGCCACATTGCGACGTTTCGCACCGAGACCACGCGGTCGACGCAGGCGTCGGGCAGCCCGGTGCGGTCCGCAGTACCGAGGTCGAGCTGAGCCCGACCCGCACGGACAGCTCGCCGGTTGTGCCGTATGGCTTGATCGCGCATCTCCGGGGATGGGTCGACGCCGCGGACGCTCGCCGCATCAGTGCGTTCGGCCAGCTGCCGGATGAGACCGCCTGGGCCATAGCCGATTTCGAGGATGTCCTGGCCCGGTTGGACCCCGAGGACGTCGAGCACGCCGTCGTGCTTGTTTGTCCACAGCATGAACCGGCCCGCCAGTCGGCCGAGCCAGCCGCTCGGATGCGCGAACGGATTGTTGGTCGACGGGTCGAGGATCGCGGGTCGTGACCGAGGTGCCATGGCACCACGTTGGCACTTCAAGTCGGGTTGAAGTCAAATAGAAAGATGGAGCTCGTGATGATCGGCGATGCCGCCCAGATGCTCGGACTCAATACCTCTGCGCTGCGCTACTACGAGGACAGAGGTTTGGTGACCCCCGAGAGGCGCGCGGGCAAGCGGATGTACAGCCGGGAACAGCTGCGACGGCTGGCGTTCATCCAGTTGATGCAGCGCCTCGGCATCCGCCTGGACGCCGCCTCGGCTGTGCTCGACGAGCCGAGCGACCAGTGGCGAGACGTGGTGCGCGGGCAGATCGCCGCCGTCGACGAGCTCATCGCCCGGGCGCACGGTGCACGCGACTTTCTCGAGCACGCGCTGGCCTGCCCAGCCGATCATCCGGTCGACCAATGTCCCCACATGATCGGGGTTCTCGACAAGCGGCTCGGCGGAACCACCATCGAGCAACTCGCGGCCGAACAGGGCCGGCCGGTACCTAACGCTTCATGAGAAGGACGGCGCCGCCGCCGACCACCGCCCCGATCAGCAGCAGCACGGCGAGGGCCGGGCTGACGAACCACCACACGAGACCCAGCGCGACGATCACCGGCGATACGGCGAACAGCACCATGCCTGGGTGCTGCTTGATGACCGCGAGAGCGCTTTGCGCCCGGACCCGGTCGATTTCCTTTGCCATGACATAAGAATGCCAGCGGTTGGCCTACTTTGGTCTTCATGACAGGAAGTGGACCCGGAAGCTGGCAACCCGACCCCGAAGGCCGCTACGAATTTCGGTGGTGGGACGGGCAACGCTGGACCGATCAGGTATCGCATCGCGGTCAGGTCGGAAGGGCGCCGATGGGTGGTGGAGCGCCGCCTCAGGCAGCTGCGCCGCAAGCGGTTCGCGCTCCGGTCGGTCAGCCCGCCGGTGACGGATTCGCAGGCATCACCGGCGATCTCGTCGACGGACGGTTCAGCGAAAAAGAGGCCAAACCGATCGCGAACCAGAATTCGAAGCTGCTGCGCGTGCGACTCGGCGAGCCGTTCATGGCCCGTCAAGGCTCGATGGTGGCCTATCAGGGCAACGTGGAGTTCTCGTTCGAGGGCGGCGGCGCCTCGAAATTCATCAAGAAAGCCCTGACCGGAGAAGGACTGCCCCTGATGCGGTGTCAGGGGCAGGGAGATGTGTTCCTCGCCGAACGGGCCTACGACGTGCACCTGCTGAACCTGACCAACGCAGGCCTGTCGATCAGCGGCAAGAACGTCCTCGCCTTCTCCTCGAACCTCGACTGGAACATCGAACGGGTGAAGGGCGGCAGCATGGTCGCGGGCGGGCTGTTCAACACGACGTTGCGCGGCACCGGTTGGGTGGCGCTGACCACCGACGGGCCGCCCGTGGTCCTGAATGCCGCCGAGGCGCCGACATTTGCCGACACCAACGCGGTGGTGGCGTGGTCGGCGAATCTGCAGACGCAGCTGAAGACGAGCTTCAAGGCTGGGGCGCTGATCGGTCGCGGTTCCGGCGAGGCGCTTCAGGTGTCGTTCTACGGGCAGGGCTTCGTCATCGTCCAGCCTTCAGAGGGATTCCCTCCCGTCGCGACCCATTAGCTCACAGCTCGAGTAACACCGTGACCGGCCCGTCGTTGACGAGCTGGACCTGCATGTCGGCACCGAAAACGCCGGTTTCCACCTGGGCGCCAAGGGCGCGCAGCGCGTCGGCGAAGGCCGTCACCAGCGGCTCGGCGACCGCACCGGGCGCGGCGGCGTTCCACGTCGGCCGCCTGCCCTTGGCGGTGTTGGCGTAGAGCGTGAACTGACTGACCACCAGGATCGGCGCACCGACGTCTGATGCGGACTTCTCATCGTCGAGAACCCTTAACTGCCAGAGCTTTTCGGCCAGGCGCTGCGCCTTCGCGGCGTCGTCGGTGTGCGTGACACCCACAAGCGCGAGCAACCCCTGGCGATCCGGGTTGATCGCGCCCACTACATCACCACCGACAGTCACCGACGCCGACGTCACTCGTTGCACGAGAATGCGCATGACCGCAGATCGTGCCACGACCACCAGACGTAGGCCTTTCGGGCAATACCCCATAGGGGTACCGTCCGCGACATGAAGCTCAACTCCATCGAACGTGCATTTGTGAACAACCCCGTGCGGGCCGCACATCAGCACCGGCGGGAGTCGGCGTGGTTCCGGCGGTTGGCGGGCGGCGACCTGGCCGGCCAGCACGTGCTCGAAGTCGGTTGCGGCCGCGGCGTCGGCTCCGAGGTGATCCTCGATCGGCTCGGTGCCGAGCGAGTGACGGCCTTCGATCTCGACGACTCGATGGTCGAGTTGGCGCGACGACGATTGCACGGCCGTCCGGTGTCGTTGTCCGTGGGCGACATCTGCGCGATCGAGCAGGCATCCGGCACGGTCGACACCGTCGTGGATTTCGGGATCATCCATCACGTACCGGACTGGCAGGCATCGATTGGCGAGATCGTGCGCGTGCTGCGTCCCGGCGGCCTGCTGCTGTTCGAGGAGATCCCCCGCCACATGCTGGACACGTGGGTTTTCCGCACATTCACCGTCCATCCGCGTGAAAACCGTTTCGAGGCAGACGAGTTCGCCGCCGAATTGGCGCGTCACGGATTGCACGGCACCGGCCGGATCGAGCCGCATTTCGGCGGCGCGCTGTTCGTCGGCGCCGCCCGCAAGGGTTAGAGCGTCGCCAGGATGCTCTTCATCGTGTCGATCTCCTGCTGCTGCGTCGTCGCGATCGCGTGCGCCAGTTCGACGGCAGGCGGATACTGGCCGTCCTTGATTTCCGTCTGGGCCATGGTGATGGCGCCTTCGTGATGCGCGATCATCTGCGTCAGGAACAGCTTCGAGGCCTCAACGGCCTGTGCGTTCTGCAGCGCCGTCATATCTGCATCGGACATCATGCCCTGCATGCTCGGCATGTCGTGGCCGGACGTCGGCGGCATCGCGGGAGTGCCCCATTCGGTCAGCCAGCCCTGCATCTGCTGGATCTCCGGTCCCTGGGCGGCCTTGATCTGATTCGCCAGCTGCACGACTCGAGGATCGATGCCCTGCTTGCCAAGGAGCATGTCGCTCATCTCGATGGCCTGCTGGTGATGCGGAATCATGTGCTGGGCGAACATCACGTCCGCGTCATTGTGGGCCTCGGCAGCGGCACTGGTCGGGGCGGCGGCCGCACTCGACGACGAAGTATGTCCCGCCGGATGCTCGGGCTCGTTGGAGGCGCTACAGCCGGTCGAGATGGCCAGCACCACGAGGGCACCGGCGCCGATCAGGGACGTTCGCTTCCACATGGTCATCGTTCCTTTCTACACACTTTTCATACCCTAGGGGGGTATGGTACACATGACGTATGAGCACAACCACGGTTACCGTCACGGGCATGAGCTGCGGCGGATGCGCGTCGTCGGTGCGTGAAGAGATCGGCGAGATCCCAGGCGTCCACACCGTCGACGTGGATCTGGGCAGCGGGAAGGTGATCATCGAGAGCGAGGACCCGGTGGAGACCGTCGCGATCAAGAACGCCGTCGAGGAAGCCGGCTATCAGCTGGCCGGCTGATGAACGCCGCACAGAGGACCGTCGTGACTGCCGTCGACCTCTCGATCGATGGCATGACGTGCGCGTCGTGTGCACATCGAATCGAGAAGAAACTCAACAAACTTGACGGCGTCACCGCGACGGTGAACTTTGCGACCGAGAAGGCGCACGTCCAATACGGCAACGAGGTGACGCCCGAACAATTAGTGGCGACAGTCGAGGACGCCGGCTACCAAGCGCATCTGCCCGCGGCGCCTCTCGAGGCGGCCGCCGACGAGGATCCGATCGCGTCGCTTCGGCAACGATTGTTGATCTCTGCGGTACTGACCGTTCCGGTGATCGCCATGGCCATGGTGCCGGCGCTGCAGTTCACCTACTGGCAGTGGTTGTCCCTGGCACTCGCGGCGCCGGTCGTGATCTGGGGCGCATGGCCGTTCCACCGGGCGGCGTTGGCGAACCTCAGGCACGGCAGCGCAACGATGGACACGCTTATCTCGATGGGCACGCTGGCGGCACTGGGATGGTCTGTCTACGCGCTGTTCTGGGGCACCGCCGGCATGCCGGGGATGAAGCATGCGTTCGAATTGACGATCGCGCGCACCGACGGAACCGGCAATATCTACCTCGAAGCCGCGGCGGGAGTGACCACGTTCATCCTTGCCGGCCGCTACTTCGAGGCTCGGGCCAAACGTCGCGCGGGAGCAGCACTGGAGGCGCTGCTGGAACTCGGCGCCAAGGATGTCTCGGTGCTCAGAGATGGTGTCGAACAACGCGTTCCGATCGACAAGCTGTCGGTCGGCGATGAGTTCGTAGTGCGTCCGGGTGAAAAGATCGCCACCGACGGCACAGTGGTCGACGGCAGTTCGGCGGTGGATGCGTCGATGCTCACCGGCGAGTCCGTGCCGGTGGACGTTCGGCCAGGCGACCACGTGGTCGGTGCGACCGTCAATGTCGATGGCCGGCTTGTGGTGCGGACCAACCGGATTGGTTCCGACACCCAGCTTGCCCAGATAGCGCGTCTGGTGGAAGACGCGCAGAACGGCAAGGCCCAGGCGCAGCGGTTGGCGGACAAGATCTCCGGCGTCTTCGTGCCCATCGTCATTGCCCTGTCGGTGGCGACGTTGGGATTCTGGATCGGGACTGGCGGATCGGTGGCGGCGGCATTCACCGCAGCGGTCGCGGTGCTGATCATCGCGTGCCCGTGCGCGCTGGGGCTGGCGACGCCGACGGCGTTGATGGTCGGTACCGGCCGTGGCGCCCAGTTGGGCATCCTGATCAAAGGACCGGAAGTGCTCGAGTCCACACGTCGCATCGACACCATCGTCTTGGACAAGACAGGCACGGTGACCACCGGGACGATGACGCTGCTGGACGTGATCGCAGCCGGCGGTGAGCAACCCGACGAGGTGTTGCGATTGGCCGGGGCACTCGAGGATTCGTCCGAGCATCCGATCGCCAAGGCTATCGCGACGGGTGCGCGGGACAAGATCGGCGACCTTCCAGGTGCGGCGCAATTCAAGAATCTCGAGGGCCTCGGCGTGCAGGGTGTCGTCGACGGTCACACGGTGTTGGTCGGGCGGCGACGGCTGCTCGAACTGCCTCACGAACTCGCGGTCGCGATGCAAGAGGGGGAATCTGAAGGCAAGTCACCTGTTGCCGTCGGCTGGGACGGGAGGGCACGCGGAGTGCTCGTCGTGGCTGACGCGGTCAAGCCGACCTCGGCCGAGGCCGTAACGGAACTGCGTGCGCTGGGGTTGACGCCGATCATGCTCACCGGAGACAACGAGGCGGCCGCCCGCATGATCGCAACGCAAGTCGGCATCGACGAGGTGATCGCCGAGGTACTGCCCGAGGACAAGGTGGCGACGATCAAGCGTCTGCAGGCCGACGGCCGGGTCGTCGCGATGGTCGGGGACGGCGTCAACGACGCAGCCGCGCTCGCACAAGCGGATCTCGGCCTCGCGATGGGCAGTGGCACCGACGTCGCGATCGAGGCGAGTGACCTCACCTTGGTGCGTGACGACCTACGTGCCGTCGCCGACGCAATCCGGCTGTCGCGCAAGACATTGACGACGATCAAGGGCAACCTGTTCTGGGCATTCGCCTACAACGTCGCCGCACTCCCCCTCGCGGCTGCGGGCATGCTCAACCCGATGATCGCAGGCGCCGCAATGGCTTTCAGCTCCGTCTTTGTCGTCAGCAACAGCCTCAGGCTGCGCCGATTCCGCCCATCCCGGTAGCTAGGGATCAACAGTCGCCAAAATCTCCTCACGATCCGCACCCATATATCGAACACTAGTGCGGACATCTGACAGATTTCGGTTCACTTGAAACCACTGAAACTGAAGTGGCAGAAGAGGTTTCGCCGTCGAGCAATAGCCTGGCAGCCACCCTCGCCCCGTCGGTGCGGATCATGCCTGCCACCGCGGCCGCTCGGGTGCGGACCTCGGGGGCCAGGGCGGTGGCGAGCGCGGCCGAGAGGGACTCGACCGTCGGCGTCGGCCCGTCGTGTGCCGCACCGATGCCCAGGTCGGCCACCCGGCGCGCCCAGTACGGCTGGTCGGCGATCTGAGGGACCACCACCTGGGGTACGCCGGCCATCGTCGCAGTCGTGGTGGTACCCGCGCCGCCGTGATGGACGACCGCGGCCACCCGGCCGAACAATGCCTGGTGATTGACCTCACCGAGAGCGAAGCAGTCGTCCCGGTCGTCGACGAGCGCCAGGTCGGCCCAGCCGCGGCCCACGACGACGCGGCCACCATGCGCGCGAATCGCCTCGATGGCCACCCTGGCGATGTCACCCGGAGCGCGCACGCTGCCCATGCTCACGTACACCGGCGGTGCGCCCGCGTCCAGGAACCTCTCCAGATCGGCCGGAAGTGGGCGTTCGTCCGGCAGGATCAACGCGCCGGTCTGGACGACGTCGAGGTCCGGCGAACCAGGCCATGGCGCAAGGATCGGGTCGGCGGCCAGCCACGGGTGGTCGGTGAACACGTGGTCGCGGACGTTGTGGACCGGCGGCAGTCCCAGCGACGCGCGTTGCGCGTTGAGCGGAGCGCCGTAGAGCGCTTGGACCCGTTCGGCGTCCACCTCCCACAGCACCCGGTTGTCGGTGACGCCCGGAGGGAATGGGCGACCTGGCCGAGGCAGCGGGGAGTGATGCGGCGACGGCAGGGGGCACGGATGGAGCGTCACGAGCACGTAGGGAATGCCGAGCATTTCGGCTATCGTCCGTTGGCCGGCGGGCATCAAGCCGCTCGCGACCAGCGCATCGCATCCCTCCGCGGCCGGGGCGACAGTGTCGAAATGCGCCGCGACCAACTCGGCCGCGACCCGCGGTGCGTCCGCGGACGTGGACGGCCTTTCCCCGTGCACCAGTTCGCGCACCGACTTGCCGAGGGGCACCATCGGCACGCCCACACGCGCCAACAGTTCCTCGAAGTCCGGCGGCGCGCATACCCGTACCCCGGCACCGAGTGCTTGCAACTGCACCGCGAGCGCCACCATGGGTTCGACGTCCCCGCGCGAACCCCACGTCGACAACAACACACGCATTTTCGCTGCCCCCATTTCCGCGAGTTTTGGTTTCGGCCAGCGATTTTGCGGCAACACCCGGGTCTTGCCGCAAGCCCCCCTATGCGCTATAGATTGAGAGTGGGAGGGGGTCAGAACTTCTCATTCTTCGCCTCGGGCCGTCGCGCGCGGAACACTTTGACGTCCGATTTGATCCCTTTCAGGTGCCGTGCTCCCGCGAATGACCACGTGAAGCGGACGTCGTCCCCGATCGCGTCCCGCGTCGACTCGGACACCAAAATCGAACCCGGCCGCGCCGCACCGGTGACGCGGCTCGCGAGATTGACCGGACTACCGAACCAGTCGCCTGCCCGGCTCACCGCCATGCCGGTGGCGACGCCGGTGCGCAGCCGTGGAAGGTCGTCATCGCCCTCGGAGGCGTCCACCAGATCCAACACCGCGTCAAGCAGCGCCACCGGGTCCGGACTGACGAACATCACCTCGTCACCGATGGTCTTGATGAAGCGCACCGGAGGGACCGCGACCTCGTGAGCGAGATCGGCCAGCCGGTGAGCCAAATGCTCCAGTTCCTCCGGCGGCACCGCCTCGCCGAGGCCGGTGAAGCCGACGAGATCGGCGAAGGCGATCGTCACAAGGCGGGCGCCGGGAAGCCGCTGTCCTTCGGCCCGCTCGGACGCGGTGACGGCGTCGGTCTCCAGGAGGTGTCGTAGCTGCAAACGCAGCATCTCCTGGATCATCGGCCCGAGCATGGGAGCGACCTCGCGTACCAACGCCTCGGAATTCTTCGCGACTTCGAGCTCCGTCGCGGTTGGGTCCAGGATCGTCGCCAACGCGGCGTATCGCATCACTTCGGCGGCGCGTGACAAGCCCTCGGCAAGCAGTCGGGTGATCTGCACGAGCTGGTCGGGATCGATGCCCAGCTCGAGGGTCTTCTGGGCAAACGCGGCGGCCTCGGCGTCGACGCGCAGATAGACTGCCGCGTCCGGGTCGTCGACGCGGGGCAACCCCATGGCCCGCTGAATGCGCTCGAGCAGGTCGAGATCGATACCCATCTTCTCGCTGGTTTCCCTGGCGGACACATACGTTCCGTCATCGCCAAGCAGCCGGCGTGAGGCGAGCAAAGCGGGCATGAACGCGCCCCGGATCTGCTCGACGGAAACGCCCTGGTCGAGAAGCCACGGAATCAGCTCGGCCCGCTCGGCGCGGGCCTTGCCCTCGAGACCGTCGAGCAAACCTGACGCTTCGAGATCGAACTCTTCCGCCACGGCCTCAACGTATACCGCCGGCAAGGTGCGATATTCGGGTGCATGTCCTCCGAGTTGTTGCACGGGCTGCCGCCGATCGTCGACGACGGCGCGAACGCTCTGATCCTGGGCAACATGCCGAGCGTGATATCACTGGGTGCGCAGCAGTATTACGCCAATCCGCGAAATTCGTTCTGGAGAATCACTGCTGAGATCTTCGGGTTCGATGCATCGGCGCCGTATGCCGTGCGTATTGCGGCGCTGAAGGCCAACGGCATTGCGGTGTGGGATGTGCTGCGGTCATGCCGTCGCGTTGGCAGCCTGGACTCCGCAGTGGAGCCTGACAGCATGGTGGCCAACGACTTTGGTCAGTTCTTCGAAAGCCAGCCGCATATCACGCGGGTGTTCTTCAACGGTGCGGCGGCAGAAAAGAACTTCAGCCGATTGGTCCGCGTTTCACCGGATCTCGCCTACCGGCGGCTGCCGTCGACCAGCCCCGCTCAGACCATGCGTTACGCCGACAAGCTGGGGGTATGGCGGGCAGCCATAACCGCACGTCAATAACCGTCCGGACGGCGTTCTCGACCCCTATCCTCAGTGCAGCAGGACACCGGGGGTTTACAGATGACGGCCGCAATGACATGCCGGGCGTGTGGGGGCGAGCCGCGCGCGGGCGCCCGGTTCTGTGCTGCCTGTGGCGAACCGATCGCGTCGACCCGGCCGGCCACGGAGCGCGGCTTCGAGGGTCACAAGGCGATGGCCGAGGCGATGCCATGACGGCCTGCAGCGCTTGCAACGTCGAACTTCGCCCCACCGCGAAGTTCTGCGACGAGTGCGGTGCCGCGGTCAGCAAGGTCTCGAAACCGGCTGAGTACAAGCAGGTCACGGTCCTGTTCGCCGATGTGGTGCATTCCATGGACATCGCGACGGCAGTCGGACCAGAGCGCCTGCGCGAGATCATGACCGAGCTCGTCGAGTGTGCGACAAACATCGTCACTCGCTACGGCGGCACGGTCAACCAGTTCACCGGCGATGGGCTGATGGCAGTCTTCGGGGCTCCACTGGCATTGGAGGATCACGCCCTTCGCGCATGCCTGGCCGCACTGGGAATACAGGAGGAGGCCAAGCGGGTCGCATCAGACGTACAGCGCCGCAATGCGCTCGCCCTGCAGCTTCGCATCGGCCTGAACTCTGGCGCCGTTATAGCTGGCGAAATCGGCACTGGGGCTTTGGGTTACACCGCAATCGGGGACCAGGTCGGCATGGCCCAGCGGATGGAGTCCGTCGCTCCGGCCGGTGGGGTGATGCTGAGCGATTCGACGGCTCGACTTGTCGAGAACAGCGTCGTACTCGGGGACGCGGAACTGGTGCGCATCAAGAACATTGACACACCGGTGCGGGCCCGTCAGCTACTGGCGGTCGGCGAACACCAGCGCAGACATCGCAGCGAGTCGAAGCTGGTGGGACGTACGTGGGAACTCAACACCGCCACCGCAATCTTGGATGAAACCACCCGCGGCCTCGGCGGTGTCGTCAACATCGTCGGTCCGGCGGGGATCGGCAAGAGCAGGCTGGTCCGCGAAGTCACCGCGATCGCGTCGGCGCGCAACATACCGGTGTTCAGCACGTACTGCGAATCGCACACCAGTGACGTTCCCTTCCACGTCATCGCCCGCCTCATCCGCGCAACATCGGGGCTCGAAGGGCTCGACCGGGAGTCGGCGCGTGAACGACTTCGAGAACGCATGCCGCACGTCGACTCCGACGATGTACGCATACTCGAGGATCTGCTGGGAATCCGGGACACCGCAGAGGCGCTGCCCGCCATCGCCCCTGACGCGCGTCGTCGACGATTGACGGCGCTGATCAACGCGGGGTTGGCGGCTCGAACCGAGCCTGCGGTCTACGTCGTCGAGGATGCGCATTGGATCGATGAAGCCAGCGAGTCGATGCTGACCGAGTTCATGGCGGTCGTCCCGCAGACTCCATCGTTGATGCTGATCACCTACCGCCCCGAATACGTAGGTGCGCTGACCCGCGTACCCGGAACGCAGACAATCGCCCTGCGGCCACTTACCGATGAGCAGGTGTCCGCGCTGTCCGCCGAGTTGCTGGGTGCAGATCCCTCACTTGATGGACTCACGTCGCTGGTCGCCGACAGAGCGGCAGGCAATCCGTTCTTCGCCGAGGAGACGATCCGTGACCTGGCCGAGCGAGGCGTGCTGACGGGTCAGCCTGGGGCCTATGTGTTGCAGCGCGACGTAACCGGCATCGATGTGCCTGCCACGCTCCAAGCCACTATCGGTGCTCGCATCGACCGCCTCGATCTGCCTGCGAAGAAAACGCTTAACGCTGCCGCAGTGGTCGGGATGCGGTTCGACACCGAACTGCTGACCGCCCTCGTAGACGACGCGGACGTGGCGCCACTGATCGATGCGCAGCTTGTCGACCAGGTCACGTTCGCACCGACAGTCGAATACAGCTTCCGCCACCCGTTGATTCGCGCCGTTGCGTACGAAGCTCAGCTGAAATCTGATCGTGCTCAACTCCATCAGCGCCTGGCGGCTGCGATCGAATCGCGTGCTTCGGCCGACGAAAATGCGGCGCTGATCGCCGAACACCTGGAGGCCGCCGGTGAGCTTCGCGCCGCTTTCGACTGGCACATGCGAGCCGCGGCGTGGTCGACCTGGCGCAACATCCACGCCGCGCGGTCAAGTTGGTACAGAGCGCAACAAGTGGCCGATCGACTGCCCGACGACGCACCGGGGCGTGTACCGATGCGCATCGCCCCGCGCACTCTCCTGTGTGCCAACGCGTATCGCTACGGCGCGGACGGTCTCCAGATCGCATTCGACCAGCTGCGGGAACTCTGCACCGCTGCCGGCGACCAACGCTCGCAGGCGATCGGGACGTGCGGCTTGCTGATGGCCAGGCAGCTGGCAGGACTTGGCCACGAACAAGAATCGTCGCGCCTCATGTCAGAACTCACCCAGCTGCTCGATTCAGTCGGCGATCCCACGCTGACGGTTGCGCTCAGCGTCCCGCTGATGTCCGTCAACCTGGAAACCGGTCGCTTTTCGATGGCTCTGGTAATGGCGCAGCGAGTCATCGACGTGGCCGCCGGCGACCTCACCAAGGGCAGAATGCTGACGGTATCGCCGCTCACGACAGCTATTGCCTATCGTGGCCTCAGCCGCTGCCTCACGGGCTTACCCGGCTGGAAGGATGATTTTGCGCGCGCCCTCGAAGCAGCCGATGCGATAGATCCCGCGATGCGCTCCGGCGCGCTCTGGATCGCTCGCCTCGTTCCCATCTCGAACGGCATATTGTTGCCGGACGCGATAGCCCTTCGCGAAACAGCCGAGATACTGTCTGCGGCTGAGCAATTCGGCGACAACCTTGTGCTGGACATGGCCAGGACCGCGCGAGGAATCATCGTGGTTCATCAAGACGGAGCAGAGCGTGATGCCGGTGCTGAGCTACTCGCACAGCTCATGGGATCGGGCGTCCATCACTTCAGTAACAACTTACGCGTTATCGAGGTCCATCTCGCCCGGGAGAAGGCCCGGATGGGCGACCTCGATGGCTCGATAGAACTGGCTCGTAAGGCGTTCGGCGAATTGCTCGCCGCAGATGACGCGCAGTGGATCGCACGGGCAGCCGCCGTGCTCGTCGAGTCGCTGTTGCGACGCGGCGCTGACGGCGACTTGCGCGAGGCGGAAGCGGCCATCGACCGTATGACGGTTTACCCGACCGAACCCGGATTCGTGCTGCACGACATCTGGCTGATGCGGTTGCGCACCCTCCTGGCACAGGCGCGCGGCGACGATACTGCTTACCGAGACCAACGAGGCCGCTACCGAAAGATGGCGGCAGACCTCGGCTTTGAGGGGCACATGGCGTGGGCTGAGGCGATGCCATGACCACGTGTACGTCGTGCGCCAAGGAACTTCCCGACGATGCCCGATTCTGTCTCCAGTGCGGCACACCCATCGCGACTCCAAGCACTCCCGCCGAGTACAAGCAGGTAACCGTCTTGTTCGCCGATGTGGTGCGATCCATGGACATCGCCGCAGCGGTGGGCGCGGAGCGCCTTCGCGAGATCATGGCCGAACTACTCGACTGTTCGACGGCTGTGATCAAGCGCTACGGCGGAACCGTCAACCAGTTCACCGGCGACGGCATCATGGCGGTGTTCGGCGCACCGGTCACATTGGAGGACCATGCCTTTCGCGCCGGCCTCGCGGCACTTGAGATTCAAAAGGCGACAGAGACTGTTGCGTTCGAGGTGAAGCGACGCGACGGAATCGAGTTCCGGCTGCGGATAGGCCTCAACTCGGGTCAGGTGATCGCGGGCGAAATCGGTTCCAGCCCAATGGGGTATACGACGATCGGCGAGCAAGTGGGAATGGCTCAACGCATGGAATCGGTTGCCCCGCCAGGTGGAGTGATGCTCAGCGAATCTACCGCCCGACTGGTTGAAAACGCGGCCGTCCTCGGCGAGCCCGAACTCGTTCAGATAAAGGGTGCCGACCAACCCGTGCGTGCCCGGCAGCTTCTGGCCATCGGCGAACGCAGGCCCTTACGCCGCACGGAATCAGAATTGGTCGGACGCAGTTGGGAACTCAACACGATCACTGCGATCCTCGATGAGGCGATCGGCGGCGCCGGCTGTGTCGTCACCGTCGTCGGACCGCCGGGTATCGGCAAGAGCAGACTGATCCGTGAATCCGCCGCGATCGCCGCCGGCCGCGGTGTGGAAGTCATCACCACATACTGCGAGTCGCACACTCGCGACATCCCGTTCCATGTGGTAGCCCGGTTGTTGCGCGCAGGTATCGGGATCAACGAACTCGACTCCGTGACCGCCCGGTCCCACGTCCGCGACCAGTTCCAAGACGCGGATCCCGAAGACATCGTCCTGCTCGAAGACCTGGTGGGCATTCGGGACGCCGCTGCCCCACTGCCCGATGTCGCCCCAGATGCGCAGCGGCGACGGTTGACCGCGCTGATCAACTCCGCATCGCTCGCCCGCCCCGACCCCATGGTGTACGTCATCGAGGATGTGCACTGGATCGACGACGTCAGTGAGTCGATGCTCGCCGACTTCCTTGCGGTGGTGCCCCAGATCCCCGCGCTTACGCTGATCACATACAGGCCCGAGTACCGAGGTCGACTCAGCCAGATACCGGGCGCGCAGACGATCGCGCTGCGACCATTGAGCGAGGCACAATCCACGACACTGACCGCCCAGTTGCTCGGCGCGGATCCACCACTGAGCGACCTGGCCGCACGCGTAGCCGAGCGTGCGGGCGGTAACCCGTTCTTCGCCGAGGAGATGGTCCGCGACCTTGCCGAGCGCGGCGTGCTTGATGGTCGGCCAGGGGCGTACAAGCTGCGCGGTGACGTCAACGAAGCTGATGTCCCGGCCACCCTCCACGCCACCATCGGCGCACGCATCGACCGACTCGACTCGGCCGCCAAACGCACACTCAACGCCGCGGCGGTCATCGGTTCGCGATTCGACGCCGATCTGCTGGCCTTGTTGGTCGATGAGCCCGACGTGGCGCCGCTCATCGCGGCGGAGCTGGTCGATCAGGTGCGGTTCAGCCCACTGCCCCAGTACGCGTTCCGGCATCCGCTGATACGCGCAGTTGCCAACGAATCACAACTCAAAGCCGATCGCGCACTACTACACCGACGGCTGGCCACGGTGATCCGGGATCGCGATCCTGGGTCGGCTGACCAGAATGCGGCCCTGATTGCAGAGCATTTCGAGGTCGCCGGCGATCTACATGCGGCATTCGACTGGCACATGCGGTCAGCATCGTGGGTGAATTACCGCGACAATCTCGCGGCAGCGAAGAGCTGGCGAAGAGCACAGCAGGTCGCGGATCGGCTTCCCGACGATGACCCGAGTCGACTGTCGATGCGCATCGCGCCTCGAACTCTTCTGTGTGCAACCGGATTCCGCACGAGCGGCAGCGGATTTTCCGCCGGCTTCGACGAGCTACGCGATCTCTGCCTTGCCGCAGATGATCAGCGGTCGCTGGCGATCGCGATGTCAGGGCCGATCATGGAGACATACTTCAACGCGCAGCGACGCGAGGCCTCCGCGCTGGCCACTGAGCAGGTCCAGCTGCTCGAATCGATCGGCGATCCGACACTGACGCTGGCACTGCTCACCGCCGCAATATCGGTCAAGCATGAAACTGCGGAGATGCATGAGGTGCTGCGGTTGGCGCAGTACGCGATCGATCTTTCCGGCGGCGATGCCACCAAGGGCGGCAAGATCGCGACGAGTTCACCACTGGCACTTGCCATGTCCTTCCGGGGTCTGGCCCGCTGGTGCCTCGGGATCACCGGCTGGCGCAATGACTTCGAACAAGCCGTTCAGATGGTCAAGACCGCAGAGGCGGTGACGCGGGGCGGGGTTTTGTATTACACCCACACCATGTCGATGTTGCACGGCGTGTTGGGGCCAAACGACGCCATCCTGCACGAGATGACCGAAATCCTGTCGAGTGCCGAACAAACCGGCGAGGACGTCGCCTTCGGGCTGGCCAAGTCCAATGTTGCCTTCGCCCTGTTACATCGGGATGGCGAGTCACGCGAATACGGGTTGGAACTGCTGCGACAGATTCGAGATATTGCCATGCGGCAGCGGTACTCCAGAACCGCGATCCCGATGATCGATGTCTTCGTGGCGCAGGATCGGGCGTTGCGAGGTGACCTGGATGGGGCCATCGAGCTGTCGCGGGCGGTGGTGAAAGAAGAGATCGACGAGGGCGGCGTAATATTCGTCCCGATAGCGACCAATGCGCTTGTCGAGGCGTTGCTGAAACGCGGTACCGACGGAGATATCCAGGAAGCCCAGTCGGCGGTCGACCGGTTGAGGACGGTGGAGATCGAACCAGGGATCGTGCTGTACGACATCTGGACGCTGAAACTGCGCACACTGATCGCGCAGGCAAAGGGCGACGACGCAACATACCGGCAACTTCGCGATCGATACCGAAAGATGGCTGCAGACCTCGGCTTTGAGGGTCACATGGCGTGGGCGGAGGCGATGGACTAGGACACGGGCGGACGGCGCTGCGCCCACGGCCGCGCCTGCTCGATCTGCGCACCCAACGACAGCAACGTCGCTTCGTCAAACGGCCTGCCCACGATCTGGATTGATGTTGGCACGCCCTTGCTGTCCAAGTCCCACGGCACGACCGCCGCGGGCTGGCCCGTCACGTTGAACATCGCTTGGAACGGTACGCGTTGGGCTACCAACGTCAGCGTCGAGATCGCCCCCCGTCGCTGGTACGCCCCGACCTTCGACGGACCCGTCGCCGTCCCCGGCGTGACGACCACGTCGACGTCGTCGAAGATCGATTGAACACGTTCGACCACTTCGCTTTCCGCGCCACGGATGGCATTGATCCGCCGGTCCGACAACAAGCCACCAATCCTCGCGAACGCCCGAGTCCGCGCATCCAACCGTTCCGGATGCGCCAGTGACTTCACGTCGTCGTACACCCCGCGGAAGTAGCGCGGGAGTGCCTGACCATACACTCCGGACATCGGATAATCCGGATCCCGCGCGATCACCTCGTGGCCGAGTTCACGTAGCACCGCCCCAGCCTCCTCGACCGCGGCCCTCTGTGCCCTGCCGACACGCGCCGTCAGCGGCGGAGGAATCTTGGTGCTCAACGCAATCCGCAACTGCCCTGGCGGCCGGTTGGCTGCGGCCACGAAACCGTTGCCCGGAGCCGTCACGTCCAAGAACAGCGCCGCATCCTCCACTGTCCTCGCCATCGGGCCGTTCGCACTCAACCCGTTCCACGCGTCATCGTGCGGCGCCAGCGGCACCCTGTCCCTTTGCGGCTTGATCCCAAACAGCCCACACCACGTCGACGGAATCCTGATCGAACCCATGCCGTCAGAGCCGAGCGCCATCGGCGCCAACCCCGCGGCCACAGCCGCACCACTGCCACCGCTGCTGCCACCAGGCGTGTAGTCGGTGTTCCACGGATTGCGGGTCGCCCCGAACGTCAGCGTTTCAGTGAATGACCACACCATCATTTCGGGCACCGCGGTCTTGCCGATGATGACCGCGCCTGCCGCGCGAAGCCGCCTGACCACTTCCGCGTCCTCACCGCGCGCGGGTCCGTGGGCGGCGGTGCCGTATGTGGTCACCTCACCGGCGACGTCGACGTCGTCCTTGATGGCGATGGGCACACCCAGCAGCGGCAGGCGCTCACCCGCTGCCAGCCGGTCCTGCGCGGCGGCCGCTTCCTCTCGCGCACTGTCGGCCAGCACCACGCGATACGACCTCAGCTCCGGATCAAGGCGGCCGATGCGCTCGAGATAAACGTCCAGCAGAGCGGGCGCCGTGATGGCACCGTCGGCAAGCAACCGGGCCTGTTGTGCGGCGCCGGCGAACGCGAGCTCATGAGAATCCACGCAACCTCCTAACTCCCGTGGGTGGTGGCATATTCACCCGGCGTGGTGCCCAACATGGCGCGGAAGTCGTTGATGAAGTGTGCCTGGTCGTACCACCCGAGGGAGATTGCGAGGTCGGCATGGTCCATCCCGGGACGGCTTTCGATCTCGAGCGCGGCCTGCTGCAGCCGGTAACGGCAGAGGACCCACTTGACCGGCACACCGACATAGCGGCGGAACACCCGCTGCGTGGTTCGTGCGCTCCACGGCGAATGCTGCATCACCTGCTCCACCCGGTGCAGCTGACTGTCGTCGCGGATCCGGTCGACGAGCCGGCTCAGTGACACGTACGTCGAGTCCAGTTCACCCCTGGAGTCCCCGATGAGTTCGTCAAGACGGGCCGACGCCGCACCGATGTTGTCCTCGAGATGGATTGCACCATTGAACAACTCGTCGTCAACAAGCTGCACGCGCCCAGTCAACGCGGCGGCATCGCGGCCGAACCGCGCGGTGAACCCGCCCGGCCGGAATCGCGCACCGACGACACAGCCGCGCTCACTGATCGTCGCGCGAAACACCCGCTCCACGACGCCGTGCACGAGTGTGTTCGGCAACGGAAAACCGTGGCGCGGGCCGTCATCACCCCACTCGTGGGTGATGTGCAGCGACGGGAAGGTAATGACCGTGCTGTCGAACGGGCCCTGGTGCCGGAGGTCCCAGTTGACCGACCAGAAGTGCTCGACGAACCGCGCTGTGGCATCCGACGGCGCCCACCGATCGAGGTCGAACACCGACGTGCTGCCGGCCCGGCCGACGAGGCCGCGGACGGGCGCCGCTGGTGTCCCGATATCACGAGCGCCCATATAAAGCAGGCTACGAAACTGTTAGTCGATGTGGACGACGTAGGTGCCGTCCTCGTCGCGCTCCACCGGCCGATCCGTCGGATTGACCCACACGATCGGCTCGCTCGGGGTGCCCACGAACGCGTTCGTGATGCCGCCACCCGACGGGAGGTAGACACTCCACTCTTCATTCGGCGAGACGATGGTCAGCACCTCTTCGCCGCCTGCGCGACGAATCGAGAGTGTGTGGGCGTTTTCGGCCTCGACATCATCGTCGTCTTCGGGCTCGTATGCGAGTTCACCGTCGAGATCTGGGTCGTCATACACGCGGAACAGCGTAACCATGAGGCCGGCCGGTCAGCCGTGCGGCCGGCGTCGCTGAGTTCACAGCGCGCGGAATGCCAGGGTTGCCGTTGGTTTCGAAACCTCTACCCCTACAGGGCGAATGGCTGCGGGACGGATTTGCATCGTAGTTGTCGCGTTTCTCCAATACACGCAACACGAGGTGCACAAAGCTGGCGGGCATGAGCGTGAAACCAATTCCGGAGGGCTACACCAGCCTGACCCCGTTCTTGTGCATCGACGGCGCATCGGCCGCGATCGACTTCTACGTCTCGGTGTTCGGCGCAAAGCTTGTCGACCGGATGGACGGCCCGGACGGCACCGTGGCACACGCCGAACTGGACTTCGGCAACGGCCGCCTCCAACTCGGCGACCCCGCTGAGGCGTATCAGATCGCCGCGCCCGACCCGAAGGCGCCGGCGACGCATTCCATGGGCTTCTACTGTGAGGACGTCGATGCGGTCGTGGCCAAGGCCGAGCAGGCCGGGGCCACCGTCCGCGAACCCGCGCAGACCTTCGTCACCGGCGACCGCTTCGCCTCGATCCTGGACCCGTTCGGCCAGCGCTGGACCGTGATGACCCGCGTCGAGGACGTCTCCCCCGAGGAACGAGACCGCCGCATGGCCGAGTGGGCGAAGGAGAACGTCGGCAGCTGAGCCGATACCGTGGCGGGATGTCCTGTGTCTTCTGCGCCATCGTTGCCGGGGAGGCTCCGGCCATCCGGATCTACGAGGACGATGAGAACCTGGCCATCCTCGACATACGGCCGTTCGCCCGCGGCCACACCCTGGTCATTCCCAAGCGCCACACCGTTGATCTGACCGACACCCCGCCGGACACGATCGCCGACATGGTGCGCCTGGGTCAGCGCATCGCCAGGGCGGCACGCCGTTCGGGCCTGCACGCGGACGGCAACAACGTCGTCATCAACGACGGCAAGGCCGCCTTCCAGTCCGTGTTCCACATCCATCTGCATGTTCTGCCCCGGCAGAACGGAGACAAGCTGTCGTTCGCCAAGGGGATGCTGTTGCGACGGGATCCGGACCGCGAAGAATCCGGCCGGCTGCTGCGCGAGGCCCTAGCGCAACTGGACGCGGCTCAACAAGACTGACGCCATGGACATCTCCAGATGGCTCGAGCAAAACGTCGGCGCCCGGTTGCTGATGCTGCACGACAAGGTCTACATCGCCAGCGACGGCCGGATCGGGCACACGATTCCCGGCGGCCCGTCGAACCTGATCCTCCACACTGTCGGCGCAAAAACCGGCCAGAAACGCGACAACACTCTCAGCTACGCCCGCGACGGCGACGACTACCTGGTCGTCGCGTCCAAGGGCGGCGATCCCAAGGCGCCCGGCTGGTATCACAACCTGAACGCCAATCCCAACGTTGAGATCAATGTCGGCCCAAAGCGATTCAGCGTTACTGCGAAGCCGGTGACTCCGGACGACCCCGACTATGCGCGGCTGTGGCAGATCGTCAACAACATGCGGGGCAACAAGGACAGGTACATCGGGTACCAGAAGCGGACCTCACGACCGATCCCGGTGATACGCCTGACGCCTGGTCAGTGAAGCGCTCGAACATCACCCCAGCGTGGCACATACGACCTTGCCGGAAATGTGATATCGCATGTGATACCAGGTTTTTGGCGCACATCGTGCACCGCCACCTGATGCTGATGTGGCGGGAGTGACGGCCTAGAACAGCTCTTTGGCGAGCAGCTCCAACGTCTTGTCGCGCGCGGGCGCCGAAGCCGGGTCTGTGCCACGGCGTGCCGACGCGACGGGGTTGACCATCACTTCGTCGACGCCGAACTCATCGGCCAGCGCACGCACCTGATCGGCCGCCTCGGTCGGCGTCCCGACCACCGCTCGCCGCAACCCGGACTCCACTACCCGCTGCGCCTGCGGGCTCAGTACCTGTCGTTCGGCGTCCTCGACGAGATCGAGCGCAGCCAATGGCTGACCCGTCCGCAGGCGACCCATCATCTGGAGGTTCGGCAGGATCAAAGCCATTGCCTCATCACGGGTTTCGGCCACCACCGCGTTGACCGTCAAGAACGTCACCGGTTCGGAGGCCAGCGTGCCCGGCCGGAATTCTGAGCGATACACCTCAAGTGCCTCGGCGGTGCCCTGCCCCGAGAAGTGATGGGCGAACACGTACGGCAGGCCTTTGGCCGCGGCCAGATGGGCGGAGTACATCGACGACCCCAGCAGCCACAACTTCGGCTCGGTGACCGCCGCGGGCGTCGCCTTGAGTATGTAGTTCTCCCGCATCAGATCCCGCGGAAGCGGCACCCGGACGCCGCGCGCACTCATCAGCGCCACCACATCGTCCAGGTACTCCGGGAACGCCTCGATGTCACGCTCGTCGCGGCCAGCCGCACCGCGCAACGCCAGCGAGGTCACCGGATCGGACCCGGGAGCGCGACCGATGCCGAGGTCGATGCGGCCGGGGTGCGCGGCCTCCAACAGCGCGAACTGCTCCGCGACGGCCAGCGGCGCATGGTTGGGCAACATCACCCCGCCCGAACCCAGCCGGAGCTGCGACGTCTGCGTGGCCAGATGCGCGATCAACACCGGCGGGCTGGTGGCCGCCACCGCAGGCATGTTGTGGTGCTCCGCCAGCCAGTAGCGGGTGTAGCCGAGGCGATCAGCAGTCTGTGCGAGCTGCGTCGTCGCGGCAAGCGCATCGGAAGTCGACTGGTCGGTGCGCACCGGAACGAGGTCTAGAACGGAAAGACGCATTGCTTGGTCAACGCAATCATCTCTGTGAACGTTCCCGGGCCTGCTGGAAGATGTCGTCGAGCATCTGCGGAGTCAGTTTGCCGGTGAACGTGTTCTGCTGACTCGGGTGGTAGCAACCGATGAGCGTGACGTCGCCGACCACAGCCGTCGCACCGTGCCCGAACTGCGGCGCTGGCGTCGGGACCGTGCCCCCAGCGGACCGGATCATCTGCAGCGCAGCCCGCCACGCGAACGCCCCGAGCGCGATGATCACGCGCACGTCGGAACCGACCAGCCGCCACTCGGCGTCCAGCCACGGCGCGCACGTTGCGCGTTCTGCCGGTGTCGGCGCATTGCCTGGCGGGGCACAGCGCACGGCCGCGGCCACCCGAGTGTCGTTGAGCGCCAGGCCATCCGCGGCGTCCACGCATTCCGGCTGGTTGGCAAGGCCGGCGCGATACAGCGCCGCGAACAGAAAGTCACCTGATCGGTCGCCGGTGAACACGCGACCGGTCCGGTTGCCGCCGTGGGCGGCCGGCGCCAACCCCACGATGACTATCCGCGGCCGCGCGGAGCCCCAACCGGGAATCGGCCGACCCCAGTACGGCTGGTCGGCGAACGACTTGCGCTTGACGACCGCGACCTCTTCGCGCCACTCGACCAGCCGCGGGCACGCGCGGCACACCGATACCTCCGCGTCGAGTGCGTCGACGGTTCCGACGGCCGCCGCCATCGACACGACGTGCGCCGACGTCTCGGCGACCGCGGTCCGCGGAGTGGCCAAATCGCCGGGCCAGCCCGTGCCCGGAGGCACGGGCGAATCGAACATCTCGCCGGTGCGCGGATGAGCCAGCTTCACACGACCACTGTGCATGCACGGCAAAAACGCGTGCCGAGCGACCCCGGCCGCTGTTAGATTCGGCCGCGATACCCCATGACCAACAGCAAACGCGGCCCCCTGTTCCTGATTCTGTTCGCCGCGCTGATGGCAGGCGCCGGAAACGGTATCTCGATCGTCGCGTTCCCCTGGCTTGTCTTGCAGCGCAACGGCTCTGCGCTGGACGCATCGATCGTGGCGATGGCGGGCACCCTGCCGTTGCTCGCCGCCACGCTGATCGCCGGCGCCGCGGTGGACTACCTGGGCCGCAGGCGGGTCTCCATGATCTCCGACGCGCTGTCGGCGTTGTCGGTGGCCGCCGTCCCCGTGCTAGCGCTGACGTTCGGGGCGCACGTCATCAACGTCGCCGTGCTGGCGGCACTGGCCGCGCTGGGCGCCTTCTTCGACCCCTCGGGGATGACTGCCCGCGAGACGATGCTGCCTGAGGCGGCCACCCGCGCCGGCTGGACCCTGGACCACGCGAACAGCGTCTACGAGGCGATCTTCAACCTGGCCTACATCGTCGGACCCGGCATCGGCGGCCTGCTGATCGCGACCCTCGGCGGCATCAACACGATGTGGGTGACCGCGGCGGCGTTCGGGTTGTCGATCGTCGCGATAGCGTTGCTGCGCCTGGAGGGAGCAGGCAAGCCGGACCGCGCGGCGCTGCCCGAAGGAGTGTGGGCCGGCATCGTCGAGGGGCTGAAGTTCGTCTGGAACAACAAGGTGCTGCGGGCCCTGGCCATCGTCGACCTGACGGCCACGGGTCTGTACATGCCCATGGAGTCGGTCCTCTTTCCGAAGTACTTCACGGATCGCAACGAACCGGCGCACCTGGGCTGGGTGTTGATGGCCTTGAGCGTGGGCGGCCTGGTCGGCGCGCTGGGCTATGCGGTGCTGTCGAAGTACTCGCGCAGGCGGACCGTAATGCTGACCGCGGTGCTGACCCTGGGCGTGGCGATGACGATCATCGCGTTCCTGCCGCCGCTGCCCGTGATCCTTGTGCTGTGCGCCGTTGTCGGCCTTGTCTACGGGCCGATCGCGCCGATCTACAACTACGTCATGCAAACCAATGCGCCGCAACATCTTCGAGGGCGCGTCGTCGGGGTGATGGGCTCCTTGGCCTACGCGGCGGGACCGCTGGGGCTGATCCTGGCCGGTCCGCTGGCCGACGCCGCCGGACTGCACGCGACTTTCCTGGCGTTGTCGCTGCCGATGCTGGTGCTGGGTCTGGTCGCGATCTTCATGCCTGCGCTGCGTGAATTGGATCGCCCGACCGCGAAGTAGCCGATCGGCTACGTGCATACACCGCGCCCGGAATATCAGGTTCACCCCGACGGGCCCTGTCCGCGTTCTAGGCTCTCGATGTGGGGTTGACGTGGCCATTGATCGGTCGCTCAGAGGAGATGCGAACCATCGTCGCCGCGATCTCGGAGCCGGGTCTCGCGGGGATCCTGGTGAGCGGACCCGCAGGCGTCGGGAAGAGCCGGATCGTGCGGGAGGGGCTGGCTGAGGTCGCGTCCCACGGCTTCGAGCCGCGCTGGGTGGTCGGCACGATGTCGGCGCGCAAGCTCCCCCTCGGTGCGTTCGCGCCATGGACCGGGTCCGCGATCACCGACCGTCTTCAACTGGTGCGCAGCGTGATCGACTCGGTGACATCCTCGCCACCCGGTACGAAGGTGGCGCTTGGCGTCGACGATGTGCACCTGCTCGACGAGCTGTCGACATTCGTCTTGCACCAGATCGTGCAGCGCGAGGCCGCCAAGGTCGTGCTTACGGTCCGCGAAGGCGAACGTGTTCCCGCCGAGATCTACGAGATCTGGCGGGGCGGCCAGTTCGACCGACTGGACCTGCAACCGCTGTCGGCAGGCGAGATCAGCGAGCTGTTGACCGCAGCGTTGGGCGGGCCGGTGGATCCCGACGCCGCCCGCCGGCTGTGGAAGCTGACGCGCGGAAACGCGCTCTATCTCCGCAACATCGTCGAGCAGGAGATCGCTGACGGCCGGATTCAGCAGCAGCAGCACGGCTACTGGCAGTGGATCGGCGAACCCACCATGCCGAAGGGATTGGTCGAACTGATCGAATCCCGCTTCGGTGGGCTCTCGCAGCCCGTCGGTGAGGTGATCGACGCGCTCGCGGTCGGCGAACCGCTGGAAATGACGACGCTGCGGCGGATCGCGGAGCCCGACGCGATCGAGGAAGCCCATGTGCGCGGTCTGATAACCGTCGACGAACGCGAGGACGGCATGGAGGTGAGACTGGCGCATCCGCTGTACGGCGAGGTGCGACGGTCGCGATCACCCGAGACCAGGTTGCGCCGACTGCGCGGACAGGTCGCAACCGAATTGGCGTCGGCCCCCGGCAGCGACGAGATGAGCACAGTGGTGCGCCGCGCCTCGCTGATCCTCGACTCCGATCTGACGCCCGACACCAATCTGGTGCTCAAGGCGGCGGGCGGCGCCGTGTGGGCGGGAGATCTGCGGTTGGCCGACCGGCTCGCGAAGGCGGCGATTCGCGCAGGCGGCTCGCCGCGCGCGAGTTTCCTTCGCGCACACGCGTTGTCGTGGTTCCCCGCCGGCCAGGAGGCCGAGGCCGTGCTGGCGGATTTGGCCGATACAGAGCTCAGCGACGACGACCGCGGTCGGCTCGCTTACCAACGCGCCCTCAACATGTTGTGGGCTGTCGGTGATGCCGCACGTGCAAAAGAGATCATCGATGACGCCGCGCGTGGCACGTCGCCCCGGATGTGGATCGACGCCTTCCTCACCGTGTACTGGTTTGCACTGGACCAGCCGCAAGAAGCGCTCAAGGCGTCGAAAAGCCTCGTGCTGGAGGAGCTGCCGGCCGTCGCGGGCGCCGAGACCGCGTGGGCGCTTGCGGAGATGCTCGCGGATGCGGGACACACCGCCGAGGCGGTGGCCGTCGTCAACACCGGGCACGCTGTTGCATCCCGGTTCTTCGACTCCCCGCAGATGCGATTCAACATCGCCGACGCGCACGTCACCGCCTTGCTGCTGGCGGGCCGGATCGACGACGGGCTCGAGGTGGCACAACGCGTGCGCGAGCAGGGCGCCGAGATGCCCGGTGCCGCCCAGTTGGTCGGTACCGCGATCGCCGGTCGGGCCGCGCTCTTCGCGGGCCGGCTCGACGAGGCGTGTGCGCGTCTGGGCAACGCAGCACCGGCGTTGTCCGCGTCGGGAAATGCGATGGGCTGGGGATACCGCTACCACATTCCATACGCCACAGCGCTGGCTATGCGGGGTGCGACGGACGAGGCGGCCGCGGTGCTCGCCGCGCTCGCAAAAACCCGGCGGCCGTTCCGCCAGTTGGATTACGAGCAAAGCGTGGCACGCGGATGGCTGGTCGCTGGGCAGGGCGCCCTCACCGAGGCGGTCACCACGATGTTGTCGGCCGCCAAAACCGCTGCCGCCAAAGAACAATTCGCGGCGGAGGTGCTATGCCTGCAGACGGCCGTCCAGTTCGGTGATCACTCGGGCGCCGCGCGGTTGAGCGAGCTGACATCGATCGCCGAGGGCCCGCGCGCGACACTGGCAGCCCGGTTCGCGGCCGCACTCGCAGACTCCGACGCACCGGCATTGGAGGAGGTATCCGCCGATTTCGAGCAGATGGGCGACCTCGTCGCCGCGGTGGACGCTGCAGCCCACGCCTGCACTGCGTTCCGCAGCAAGGAGCTACGTGGCTCAGCGTTGGGCTGCTCCAGGCGTGCAGAGGTGTTGGCGGAGCGATGTGGCGGGATCAGCACGCCTGCGCTGCGCCAGGTCAGCGAACCGTTGCCGCTGACCGCTCGCGAGCGCGAAATCGTCCGCCTCCTCGGGTCCGGATATTCCACCCGAGAGGTCGCTGAGCGGCTATGTGTCTCGGGGCGCACCGTCGAAGGCCACGTCTACCGGGCGATGGCCAAGACGGGGGCGGCCACTCGCGAGGAACTGATCAGGATGGTGTTCCCCGATCGGTAAGCCACGAGCGACTCGTAGCATCGACGTATGAGCGCGGAGGCTTTGGCGAGTCTGATCGCCGAGTTGCCTGAGGGCGTGGTGGTCACCGATCCGGACATCGTGGCGTCGTATCGACAGGACCGGGCTGCGGATCCCAGTGGGGGTACGCCGCTGGCGGTGGTGCGGCCGCGTCGCACCGAGGAGGTGTCGACGGTGATGCGCTGGGCGACCGCTCACAAGATTGCGGTCGTGCCGCGTGGCATGGGCACAGGGTTGTCCGGTGGGGCGACAGCGCTCAACGGCGGGATCGTGCTGTCCACGGAGAAGATGCGTGACATCGCGGTGGATCCGGTGACCCGCACCGCCGTCGCCCAGCCCGGGTTGCTCAATGCCGAGGTCAAGAAGACGGTCGCCGAGTACGGCTTGTGGTATCCCCCGGACCCGTCGTCGTTCGAGATCTGCAGCATCGGCGGCAACATCGCCACCAACGCCGGCGGGTTGTGCTGCGTGAAATACGGCGTGACCACCGATTACGTGCTCGGGCTGCAGGTGGTGCTGGCCGACGGGACGGTGGTGCGCCTTGGCGGGCCGCGGCTCAAGGACGTCGCCGGGTTGTCGCTGACCAAGCTGTTCGTCGGCAGCGAGGGCACGCTGGGGGTGATCACCGAGGTGACGTTGCGGCTGCTGCCACCCCAGCACGTCGCGTGCACGGTGGTGGCCACGTTCGACTCGGTCGAGGCCGCCGCCAACGCCGTCGTGACCATCACCGGCAAGATCCGGCCGTCGATGCTGGAGTTCATGGACGCCGCGTCGATCAACGCCGTCGAGGACAAGCTGCGCATGGGCCTGGATCGCAGCGCGGCGGCGATGATGGTGGCGGCCACCGACGACCGCGGACCCTCGGGCGTCGAGGACGCCGAGTTCATGGCCACCGTGTTCACCGAACACGGCGCCAAGGAAGTGTTTTCGACCTCCGACCCGCAGGAGGGTGAGGCGTTCGTGGCCGCGCGCCGGTTCGCGATCCCCGCCGTGGAGGCCAAGGGTTCACTGCTGCTCGAGGACGTCGGCGTGCCACTGCCCGCACTCGCCGATCTGGTCAGCGGGGTGGCCAAGATCGCGGCGAACAACGACGTGATGATCTCGGTGATCGCGCATGCCGGCGACGGCAACACCCACCCGCTGATCGTCTACGACCCCACCGATGCCGCGATGGCCGAGCGCGCCCAGAAGGCGTTCGGCGAAATCATGGATCTGGCCGTCGGGCTGGGCGGCACCATCACCGGCGAACACGGCGTCGGCCGGCTCAAACGACCCTGGCTTGCGGGCCAACTCGGATCAGAAGCGATGGAGCTCAACCAGCGCATCAAACGCGCGCTCGACCCCGACGGCATCCTCAACCCCGGCGCAGCCATCTGAGTTGTGTGCGTTCGGGAGCACTGACCGCTCCTCGCCGCACACAAATCGCTCAATCTGGCGCATGCTATTGACACCTCCTGGCGCCCTGTCGTACCAATGAGACATGACAGCTACTCTGTCTCACAGCTCGCCGGCCCGGTTCCAGCTCGCCACCGCCGTCACATGGGCCGAACCGTGGCCGATGTACAAGGCGCTTCGCGACCGCGACCCAGTGCACCGGGTCGTCCCCGAGGACAAGCCCGACCATGACTACTACGTGATGTCCCGGCACGCCGACGTCTGGGCCGCGGCCCGCGACCACGAGACGTTCTCCTCCGCGCAGGGCCTGACCGTCAACTACGGCGAGCTCGATCTCATCGGCCTTGCCGACAATCCGCCGATGGTCATGCAGGACCCGCCGGTGCATACCGAGTTTCGCAAGTTGGTGTCCCGAGGCTTCACTCCGCGACAGGTCGAGGCCGTCGAACCGAAGGTCCGTGAATACGTCGTCGAGCGCATCGAGCGCATCCGGGCCAACGGCGGCGCCGACATCGTCACCGAACTCTTCAAGCCGCTGCCGTCGATGGTCGTGGCGCATTACCTCGGGGTGCCCGAGGAGGACCGCAGCAAGTTCGACGGGTGGACCGAGGCGATCGTCGCGGCGAACACCGTCGAGGGCGGTGTCGCTGGGGCGTTGGGGACGCTCGGCGACGCGCTGGGCGAGATGATGGCGTACTTCACCGCGCTGATCGAACGCCGCCGCGTCGAGCCGGAGGACGACACCGTGTCACACCTGGTGGCCGCGGGCGTCGGCGCCGACGGGGACATCGCGGGCGTGCTGTCGATCCTGGCCTTCACGTTCACGATGGTCACCGGCGGCAACGACACCACCACCGGCATGCTCGGCGGCTCTGTTCAATTGCTTCATCAGCGGCCCGACCAGCGCAAGCTGCTGGCCGAAAACCCTGACCTGATCCCCGATGCGGTCGACGAGTTCCTTCGGCTGACCACTCCGGCGCAGATGCTCGGCCGCACCGTGACTCGCGATGTGACGGTCAGCGACACCACCATCCCGGAAGGCCGCCGCGTCATGTTCCTCTACGGCTCGGCCAATCGTGACGAACGTCAGTACGGCGACGACGCTGGCGAACTCGACGTGACGCGCAAGCCGCGCAACATCCTGACGTTCAGCCACGGTGCGCACCACTGCCTCGGCGCAGCGGCGGCCCGGATGCAATCTCGCGTCGCCCTGACCGAGCTGATGACGCGAATTCCTGACTTTGAGGTCGACGAGTCCGGAATCGTCTGGGCCGGCGGCAGTTACGTGCGACGGCCGTTGTCGGTTCCGTTCAAGGTGAAGGCATAATGCCCGGGGACTGGCTTGCCGCGCGGCGCACCGAGGTGGCCGCCGATCGGATCCTTGACGCGGCGGGTGAGCTGTTCACCAAAAAGGAGGCGGCGACGGTCGGCATGCACGAAATCGCCTCGGCCGCAGGCTGTTCACGAGCGACGCTGTATCGGTACTTCGAGAACCGGGAAGCGCTGTACACCGCGTACGTGCACCGTGAGAGCTACCGGCTCTACCGCGAGATGATTGAGCAGATCAATTCCGTGACAGATCCGCGTGAGCGCCTCATCGAGGGCATGCTCGCGTCGCTGCGCAACGTCCGCGAAAGCCCCGCTCTCGCATCGTGGTTCGCCACCACACAGCGGCCGATCGGTGCGGAGATGGCCGAGCAGTCCGAGGTGATCAAGGCGCTGACGGAGGCGTTCGTCGTCTCGCTGGGACCCGACGATCCCGAACTGGTGTCGCACCGGGCCCGCTGGCTGGTGCGGGTGATGACCTCACTGTTCCTGTTCCCCGGCCACAACGATGCCGACGAGCGGGTGATGCTCGAGGATTTCGTGGTGCCGATCGTGCTACCGAGCCGTCAGGCCACCCAATAGGCTTGCGCCTTAATCGATTTGCGCGGGATCTTGAAGTCGTCGCGGAAGATCTTGGCCACCGCCCGGGTGGTTCGGTTGTCGCATGCCACCCAGCCGAAGTGGTCGCCCGCCTCGAACGCCGATGAGCTGACCGCCTCCACAAGCGCCTCCCCGCTGTTCTTGCGGTCCACCCACACCACGTCGGCGCTGCGCGCCACAGGCAACTGCTTGTCGTCGTCGTGCCCGGCTTCCAGAAACACCTGGGCCGGGCTGTCACCGATCGCGGTCAGCAGCGAGTTGATCGCAGGCAGCGACGCGGTGTCGCCGACGATGACGTACCCCTTGGGCGCAGGCTCGGGCAGCGTGAAGTTGCTGCCCAGCATCGTCGCCTCGATGGTGTCTCCGGGCCGCGCGTCCTGGGCCCACCGCGAGGCCACCCCGTCGTGCATTGCGAACTCGATGTCGACGGTGTCGGCCTCCGGATCGGGGTCGACCAGGGTGTACCCGCGCTGATGCAGCTTGTCGCCGTCGGCGAACCACATCCGGATCCACATCGTCGGGTGCAGCGGCCGATCGGTCAGCAGGCTGCCCGCCTGGAAGCTCAGCCGCAGGTAGTGCGCGCTGAGCTCGCGACGGCCGGTCACGGTCAGTTGGTACTCGCCTGCGCGCAGCAGCTTGAGCACGGCGCCCTGGAACCCGCGCGATGGCGTCTTGTCTGGCATGCTTGGCCCCTCGTATCGATTACTTAGGGCAGCTTAACCTAACTTTGTCGGGCTGCGGCCCTAGTCCGAGCGGACGCGGGTGAACCGGTGCAGCAGCCAGGCCACCGGCACCGTCACCACGAACGTGGCCAAAAACAAGGCGAGGGCGTTGCCGGTATAGATGGGAAAGCGCAGTATCTCGACCATCACGAGTTCCATCGTCACCAGGTGGATCAGGAAGATCTCGTACGAGATCTCGCCAAGGAAGACCACCGGCCTGCTGGCGAGGAATTTCGCGTAGACGCCCCGATCTCCGAGCGCCAGCGGCGCGACGGCCAGGGTTGCGATCACCGCGTAGAACACCGCCTTGAAGAGGGCCTCACGCAGGTTGGCCGGTGACGTCGTCGGGGCACCCGCAATCGGGGTCGAGACGATGAAATAACAGATCACCGCCAACGGCACGCACACCAGCGCGTACGCGCGCAATCCCATCGACTGCAGGACCGCGAGCACCATGCCGCCGATGAACCACGCGAGATACGTCGGCAGCCACAGCCGTGCACCGTCGGGCAGGAAGTCGGTGGTGTGCACCAGGATCAGCCACGCCGGCGTGATCAACGCCAGCGCCGCCAGACCCGTCAGCAGTAGGCTCGGCTGCCAGCGCCGTCGGCACAACACCACCAACAGCAGGTAGGCCAACAGCGGCAGCACCACGTAGAACGCGGCCTCCACCGCGAGGCTCCACATCTGGGTAAGGCCTTGGTGCAGATACGAATGGAAGTAGTTGAAGTAGTTATCTGTGTAGATCTGCGTCAGCGTCAGGTTGCGGAGCAACCCCATCCACGTGTGTCCAGGGTTCGGCCCCGCCGTCCGGAAGTGATAAAGCGCATACGCCACGAGCACGGTCACGATGTAGGCCGGCATGATGCGGCGCACCCGGTGCCAGGCATAGCGGCGCACCGACGGAGCAGCACTGTCCGAGGCCGCGGCCTTGACCCATGGCCCGAACAACAAAAACCCGGAAAGTACAAAGAAGATGGGCACGCCGATCTCCATGCGCGAGTACACCAACCCGACGTAGCCGTGGGTGTACTTACCTGTCGTATAGGCGGCGTGCGTGGCCAGCACCAGCAAGGCCGCGACCGCGCGGATACCGGTCAGCGACGCGACGCGCTCGGCCTTGCTGACCGACTCCAGGCCACCTTGCGCGTCCAGATCCCTGGACAGGGTCATTGCGGCTTCCGGCGGTGCTTGTCGGGGCTTCTGCCAGGCTTGACGTCGGGTTGCAGGTTGATCTTCACCCCCGAAATACGGGTGTTCTCAAGCGCTTTCAACGTCCTCTTGGGTAGCTTCGCGGGCAGCTCGACCAGCGAGAAGTCCGGCCGGATGGTGATGTGGCCGAAGTCGCTGCGATGCAATCCGCCTTCGTTGGCAATGGCACCGACGATATGGCCCGGGCCCACCTTGTGCCGCTTGCCGACCGAGATGCGGTACGTCACCAGGCCCTCGCGTGGTTTGCGGTCGGGCTGTTCACTGCGCGGTTCGCGCTCGCGTCGCTTCTCCGGCGGTGGTTCGACCATCAGGAACTGCTCGCCGTCGCGTGACTGTGCCGCCAGTGCCGCGGCGATGTCGACCATCGGGACATCGTTCTCGCGTTCGTAGTCCTCGATCATCCGACGGAACAGTTCGAACCCCGGAGCCCCCAGCGCGTCGGTGATCGAGTCGCGGAACTTCTCAACGCGCTGTGCATTGACGTGGTCGACGGTGGGCAGTTCTGCCTCGGTGAGGGTCTGGCGGGTGGCCTTTTCGATGGACTTGAGCATGTGGCGCTCGCGTGGTGACACGAACAACAGGGCCTGACCCGATCGACCCGCCCTGCCGGTGCGTCCAATGCGGTGCACGTAGGACTCGGTGTCGTGCGGGATGTCGTAGTTCAGCACGTGTGAAATGCGCTCGACGTCCAGGCCGCGAGCCGCCACATCGGTGGCCACCAGAATGTCGACGCTGCCGTTCTTGAGCGCGGCAATGGTGCGCTCGCGCTGCGCCTGTGGGATGTCGCCGTTGATGGCCGCCGCCGAGAAACCACGCGACCGCAGTTTCTCGGCGACCTCTTCGGTGGCCTGCTTGGTGCGGACGAACACGATCATCGCCTCGAAGGACTCGACCTCGAGTAGACGGGTCAGCGCATCCATCTTGCGTGGCCCTGCCACCTGGATGTAGCGCTGCGTAATGTTCTCGGCCGTGGTGGTTTTCGCCGTGACGGCCACCTCAACGGCGTCGTGCAGGTACTTCTTGGTGATCTTGCGGATGGCGGGCGGCATCGTGGCGGAGAACAACGCCACCTGCTTGTACTCGGGGGTGTCGGCGAGAATGCGCTCGACGTCCTCCGCGAAGCCCATCTGCAGCATCTCGTCGGCCTCGTCGAGCACCAGGTAATCGAGCCCGGACAGGTCGAGGGTCCCGCGCTCGAGGTGATCGATCACCCGGCCCGGCGTTCCGACCACGACCTGCGCTCCGCGCCGCAGCCCCGACAGTTGCACGCTGTAGGACGAACCGCCGTAGATCGGCAGGACCTTGATCGCCGGTAGGTGCGAGCCGTATCGGCCGAACGCCTCGGCGACCTGCAACGCCAACTCGCGGGTGGGCGCCAGCACCAACGCCTGGGTGGACTTGTTCGACGGATCGATCTTGGACAGGATCGGGATCGCGAAGGCGGCGGTCTTTCCGGTTCCGGTCTGGGCCAGCCCGACGACGTCGGAGCCTGCCAGCATCGCAGGGATGGTTGCGGCCTGGATGGCCGACGGCGACTCGTATCCGACGTCGACGACTGCCTGCAGCACCGACGGGTGAATCTGCAGGTCTGCGAAGGTCAGATCGGCGCTGGTCGGATCCGGTTCGGAGGACGTCATCTCGCAGGAAGTCTAGTGGTTGACGGCGCGATTCCCCGCCGCGCGCCTGTCTGACGGCCCGCGATGTTGGCGGTAGGTTGCCCTCTTGTGAGATGGGCCGTCCTCTTTGTGGCGGCGACGGTCACGGTCGCCGGGTGCGGTTCGGGCGACTCGACGGCGTCCAAGACGCCGGAACCCACGGCCACCTCGCCGGCCCCGGCGACCGCCCAGAGCGCACCGCCGTCATTGCCCCCGCCGCCGCCCGTCGTCGCGCCGACGACCGCCGCGGCGGCCGATCCGTGCGCGGTCAACCTGGCCGCGTCCGAGATCATCAAGGCAGTCTCCGAGTTACCCCGCGACCCGCGGAGCAATCAGGCCTGGAACCCCGAGCCACTGGCGGGCAACTACAACGAATGCGCACAGCTGTCGGCGGTGATCGTCAAGGCCAACACCAACTCCGACAACCCGAACACCCGCGCGGTGCTGTTCCACCTCGGCAAGTTCATCCCCACCGGGGTACCGGACACCTACGGCTTCAATGGCATCGACGACTCCGCCACCACCGGCGACACCATCGCGCTGAAGTACACCGGCGGCGTCGAGGGCCTCGACAGCGTGGTGAAGTTCCGCTGGAACGGCAACGGTGTCGAGTTGATCGGCAACACTGGTTAAACCCTTGGCGCGAACGTGGGTTACCAGCACGCTTTCTGCGCGTTTGTGTGCGTCAAGCCCACACTCGGCGGGACCGAGCCAGCCACGAGATGCGCGCATCGAGTCGGATCTCATCCCAATGTGGCCAACCTGCCGCCTGCATCGCATCCCGTGTACGGGCGAGGAAGACATGCGGCCGGTAGCGCAACAGATCTCGACTCACCCGAATGATCGTCCAGCCTTGGGCTGCCAGTTCGGCCAGCCGGTCGATGTCGCGAGCGTGCTGGTCCGGGTTGGTCCAATGTTGTGGACCGTCGTATTCGACGGCGACCTTCCATTCGGCCCACCCCATGTCGACGCGGCCGACGAAGCAGCCGTGCTCGTCGACGACGAGGATCTGGGTTTGCGGTTTCGGAAAACCTGCGGCGATCAATAGCAGTCGCGTCCGGGTTTCCTGGGGCGACTCGGCGCCGCCGTCCATGAGTTCCACCACACGCCGCAGCTGCACCATGCCGCGAGCGCCGCGACGGCTCTCGGCGAGACGCTCGACGTCGACCGGCTTGAGGCCGGTAGCGTTCGCTAGCGCATCGACTCTGATGATCGCCGTCTCGAGGCGATCTCGTCGCCCGATGTCGAACGCCGTCCGTGCCGGCGTAGTCACCGGCATCCCACGCACCGGGCAGATCTCGTCGTCGCGGAGTTGGTTGCGGTGGATGACGATCCCGTCGACGTCACAGGCTTCGCCACGGATCAGCTCGGCAGGCAGCTCCGAATCAATCCACTGAGATCCGTGGAGCGCCGAGGCGGACATTCCCGCGATGGTGGCGTTTCGCCCAGACCACAACCAGGCCGCAACCGCTCGTCTGTCCGGCGTGAGCTCCACTCCCTTGGCCAGGTAGACGTTGCGATAGACCATGTCGTGACGACTGGCCAACGATCGTCTGGTGACCGTGCCGGCCGCCAACGCTTCAGTGCCGATGAACGGCAGCAATTCCCTATTCATGCGCTCACCGTCGGGGGGTGGTCCCACAAAATCGGCGGTCGCGGCCGTGCGGCCTGCCGGGCTGTGGATCAACGCGTGCCTGTGGATGGACGAGTGTGGGCTCGTGTCACGCCGAGGCGGGATTTTGCGTGCCGGTAACCCACGTTCGCGCCTGGCGTGAGGTGTCGGCTGGCTCACATACAGTGGCAGCGTGTTCGTGGCCTCTGAGGGTGACGGCCAAGTCATCTACAGCGCGTCCGACCTCGCCGCCGCCGCGCGTTGCGAGTATGCGCTGCTGCGCTCGTTTGACGCGCAGCTCGGCTGGGGACCGCCGGTCGCCATCGAGGACGAACTGCTCGCGCGGACAGCCAAACTCGGCGGTGAGCACGAGCAGCGCCATCTTGACGAGCTGCGGGCGATGGCCGATGACACCATCGCGATCATCGGCAGGCCGAAGTACACCGTCGCGGGGCTGACCGCCGCCGCGGAGCAAACCATGCGGGCCGTCGAGCGTCGTGCGCCGGTCATCTATCAAGCCGCCATGTTCGACGGCCGGTTCGTCGGTTTCGCGGACTTCCTGGTGTTCGACGGTGAGCGCTACCGGCTGCGCGACACCAAGCTGGCCCGCTCGGTCAAGGTCGAGGCGCTGCTGCAACTCGCGGCCTACGCCGACACGCTCGCCGAGGCGGGTGTACCCGTGGCCGAAGAGGTCGAATTGGTGCTCGGCGACGGCGCGACCGCGACCTACCGCGTAGACGAGCTGCTGCCGGTGTACCTGCCCCGCCGCGCCGCGCTGCAGCGTCTGCTCGACGCCCACCTGACCGGCGGCACCTCGGTCAGGTGGGAGGACGACACCGTACGGGCGTGCTTCCGCTGTCCCGAATGCGAGACTCAAGTACGCGCCACCGACGACCTGTTGCTCGTGGCGGGTATGCGGGTCAGCCAGCGCGCCCGGCTGATCGACGCCGGCATCGCCACCATGCACCAGCTCGCCGACCACACTGGCGCTGTCGAGCAGATGTCCACTCGCACCGTCAAGACGCTGGCGGCGCAGGCCAGGCTGCAGGTCGCCGACCGCATCGACGGCAAGCCGCCCTATCAGGTGGTCGACCCGCAACCGCTCATGGTGCTGCCCGACGCGAACAAGGGCGACCTGTTCTTCGACTTCGAAGGTGACCCGCTGTGGACCGTCGACGGCCGCGAGTGGGGGCTGGAATACCTGTGGGGCGTCCTCACCACTACAGACGAGTTTCATCCGTTCTGGGCGCACGACCGGGCCAGCGAACGCCAGGCACTGATCGACTTCCTGGCGATGGTGCGCAAGCGGATGCGGCGCTATCCCGGCATGCACATCTACCACTACGCGGCCTACGAGAAGAGCACCCTGCTCCGGCTGGCCGGCCGCTACGGCGTCGGCGAGAACGAAGTCGACAACCTGCTCCGCAACGGCATCCTCGTCGATCTGTATCCCTTGGTGCGCAAGAGCATTCGGGTAGGCACCGAGAACTACAGCATCAAGTCGCTGGAGCCGCTGTACATGGGCAACGCGCTTCGCAGCGGTGAGGTGACCACGGCCACGGACTCCATCACGCAATACGCGCGTTACTGCTCGCTGCGCGATGAAGGACGAGCTGACGAGGCCGCGTCGGTGCTGAAAGAGATCGAGGACTACAACGTCTACGACTGCCGGTCGACGCGGCGGTTGCGCGACTGGATGATGGCGCGCGCCATCGAATCGGGCGTACCGCCTCGCGGCCCGCAGCCGGTGCGCGATGACGGCGTGATCGAAATCGGCGACGACATTGAACGCAAATTGCTCAAGTTCGCCGGCGACGGCGTCGAGGTCCGCACGGCCGAACAGCAAGCAGTGGCGATGGTGGCGGCTGCACGGGGTTTTCACAAGCGCGAGGACAAGCCGTTCTGGTGGAGCCACTTCGACCGCGTCAACAATCCCGTAGAGGAGTGGGCGGACAACACCGACGTCTTCATCGCCGAACGCACCGAGATCGTCAACGACTGGCACCAACCGCCGAAGGCCCGCAAGCCACAGCGGCACGTGCGGCTGATCGGCGAGATCGCGAACGGCGAACTGTCGACGGACATGTATGCGCTATACGACCCGCCCGCGCCTGCGGGCCTGTCCGACGACCCCGACCGACGCGGGTTCGGTTCGGTGACGGTGGTCGAGTGCGACAACCCCGAAGCACCCACCGAGGCGCTCGTCGTCGAGAAGCAACCCAAGGACGGCGACGTCTTCGGCCAGGTGCCGTTCGCGCTCGCCCCTGGTCCGCCCATCAACACGAAACCGTTGCAGGACTCCATCGCAGAGACCGCTGCGCTCGTCGCCGCCGGCCTTCCGAACCTGCCCGCCGACGCCGTGACAGACATCCTGCTGCGCCGCAGTCCCCGCACGGTCAGCGGCGGACCGCTCCCGCGCACCGGGGTGACTGCGGACGACATCACCGCCGCGCTGCTGGACCTCGACTGCTCATATCTCGCGGTACACGGACCACCGGGCACGGGTAAGACGTTCACCTCCGCCGAGGTGATCGCACGATTGGTGAACCAACACGGATGGCGGATCGGCGTGGTCGCACAGTCGCATGCGGTGGTCGAGAACCTGTTCTGCGACGTTCTAAAGGCCGGCGTCGACGGGCAGCGGGTCGGCAAGAAGCTCAACACCGTCAACGCGGGCTGGACCGATCTGACCAACCCCGAGTTCGCCGGTTTCATCGCCGCGCATGACGGCTGCGTGGTCGGCGGGACGGGATGGGACTTCGCCAACGCCAACAAGATTCCCCGGCTTGCACTCGATCTGCTCGTCATCGAGGAAGCGGGTCAGTACAGCCTGGCCAACACGATCGCCGTCGCGCCGTCGGCCAGGAACCTGATGCTGCTCGGTGACCCGCAACAACTACCCCAAGTCAGCCAGGGCACACATCCAGAACCGGTGAACGAATCCGCGCTTGGCTGGCTGGTGGAAGGACATCACACGCTTCCGGCGAACCGCGGCTATTTCCTCGATTACTCGTACCGTATGCATCCCGCGGTGTGCGAACCGGTCTCGCGGTTGTCCTACGACGGCCGGCTGCGCTCGCATGAGAACGTCAGCGCCGCGCGACGCCTCGACGGCG
The DNA here is from genome assembly GCA_963698965.1 of uncultured Actinomycetota bacterium. GTDB lineage: Bacteria > Actinomycetota > Actinomycetes > Mycobacteriales > Mycobacteriaceae > Mycobacterium. Next base: position 112,120 of record CAVOSY010000007.1, on the reverse strand, counting down.
TGGCTCCAGGAGTCCGGGTGCTGACGGTCGAACACGACGGCAACGCCACCGACAGCCCCGAGGAGGCCGACGCGATCGTCGCCGAGATTCGCCGCCTGCTCGGCACTGCGTGGACCGACGAAAAGGGCACCACCCCCCTGGCTCAGGAGCACGTGCTCGTCGTGACGCCGTACAACGCGCAGGTGGTGACCCTGCGGCGCAGGCTGGACGCGGCGGGACTGACCGAAGTCGAGGTCGGCACCGTCGACAAGTTCCAAGGCAGGCAGGCGCCGGTGGTGTTCGTCTCGATGACCGCGTCGTCGGCAGACGATGTGCCGCGTGGGGTCTCGTTCCTGTTCAACAGGAATCGACTCAACGTCGCCGTGAGTAGGGCGAAGTACACCGCGGTCATCGTCCGATCGGCGCTGCTGACCGACTACCTGCCTGCGACGCCGGACCGCCTGGTGGAGCTGGGGGCGTTCTTGTCGCTCGATACGTGTGATACACCCACGGGGTGAGCCTGACCGACACACTGACCGGGATCGTGGGCGCCGCGCACGTCATCACCGATGCCGATGTGCTGGACGGCCGCAGTGTCGACCACACAGGGCGCTATCACGGGCAAGCCAGCGTGCTGGTGCGGCCGGGCTCGGCTGACGAGGTCGCGGCGGTACTGCGCGCCTGCCGCGACGCCGGCGTGTACGTGACGGTGCAGGGTGGCAGGACATCGCTGGTTGCGGGAACGGTGCCCGAACACGACGACGTGCTGCTGTCGACGGAGCGGCTGCGCGACGTCGGTGAGGTCGATTTGGTCGAGCGCCGCATCCGCGTCGGCGCGGGCGTGACGCTGGCCGAAGTGCAGCGCGCTGCGTCCACCGCGGGTCTGGTGTTCGGCGTCGACCTGGCCGCACGTGATTCGGCGACGGTCGGCGGGATGGCGTCGACGAACGCGGGCGGGCTGCGCACTGTCCGCTACGGGAACATGGGCGAGCAGGTCATCGGCATCGATGTGGCGCTGCCCGACGGATCGGTGGTGCACCGGCACAGTCAGGTTCGCCGCGACAACACCGGATACGACCTCGCGTCACTGTTCGTCGGCGCCGAGGGCACGCTCGGCGTCATCACCGCGCTGGATCTGCGGCTTCACCCGACGCCGACACACCGGGTCACCGCGATATGCGGTTTCGACGACCTCGACGCGCTGGTCGAAACCGGGCGGGTGTTCCGCGACATGGACGGCATCGCGGCGTTGGAGATGATCGACGCCCGCGCGAGCGCGCTGACGGCCGAGCACGTCGGCGTGGCCGCGCCCGTCGACGGCGCATGGCAGCTGCTCATCGAATTGGCCGGTGATACCGACCAAACCGAGCGACTGGCGGACGCACTCGAGGAGGCGCGGATGTCCGACGAGCCCGCGGTCGGCGTCGACGTCGGCGCGCAGCAACGGCTTTGGCAGGTCCGCGAATCGGTCGCCGAAGTGCTCGGCCTGTACGGGCCTCCGCTGAAATTCGATGTGTCCCTTCCGTTGTCGGCGATTGCGGGCTTCGCCGCTGAAGGTGCGCAGCTGGTGGCCAAGCATGCCCCGGACGCGATCCCGGTGCTGTTCGGTCACATCGGCGAGGGCAACCTGCACCTGAATGTGGTGCGCTGCGGGCCGGATGCGGAGCGCGAGCTGTACACGCCGATGATGGCGTTGATCGCGCGCTGGGGCGGCAACGTCAGCTCCGAGCACGGCGTCGGCACTCGCAAGCGTGACTACATGTCGATGTCGCGCACGGAAGCTGATATCGCGGCGATGCGCGCGGTCAAGGCCGCGTTCGACCCGTCGGGATACCTCAATCCCGCAGTGCTGTTCAGCTAGTCGCGCCCCGGCAGCGAATGCCTGCCGTACCTCGGCGCGTCGTCGGGGTCGTCGTCGCGGGAATGCCTGCCGTTGGACTCGAACCAGAACTGCCTCTTCTCCGGTTGGTTCTCGGCCAGGTGGTGCCGCGCAGAGCGTTCGTGGCGCGACGGCCTGGCCTCTTCCGGGGCGGACGGAGGCAGCGGCTGGAACCGCTCCTCGTCGACGTGAAACCCGTTGTGCGCGAAGCCGATTGGTTCAGTCTTCGGTCTGAGCGGCGGAACGTCGCTGAGCAGCTCGTCGAGAACGCTGTGCGACTCAGGGTCACTCCCAGGTTCGGGCTCCTCGGGCTCGTCGTCGCGCGGGAAGTGCCGCCAGGACTCGATCGGATCAGAGTGCCAGGGTTCCGCCGGGGCGTGCAGAAGGTGCTCGGCACGTGCCCGGATCGGCTCTGTGACAGTGTCGTCGGCCGGCACCACCGGGCCCGCCTGCACCACCGGTACGGCCTGCGTCACCGGTTCGGGCCCGTCGTCCCAGGGCACTTCGTACTCCAGGTACTCGTCGTCATCCACGAACGCCTCGTCACCGCCGTATTCGACCGCGTAACCGGCGCTGCGGTCCGCGTCGTCGAAGTCCTCATGCTCGGTCAGACGGTCGGTATTGCCGAAGCCGAGCAGGAACACCGCGGCGACGACGCCGAACAACGCGAAAAATGCGGGCAGCAACAGCGATTGCGACATCGCCGCGGCGAACGGTTCGTGCAGCCATGCCGGCAGCTGGGTCACCGAACCCTCGCCTTGCACAGCCTGCGTCGGCATGGGCGGCATCTCGGCGCTGATCCGCGACGTCATGAACGCCGCCATGCCGGCGCTGCCGAGCACCGAGCCCACCTGCCGGGTCGTGTTGTAGACGCCGGATCCGGCGCCGGCCAGCTCCGGCGGCAGGTTGCGGGTGGCCGTCGCCGCAAGCGGTGCCCAGATGAACGCCGAGCCGATGCCTATCGCCGTAAGCGGCAGCACGAGGCGCCAGATCGGCGTGGTCGGCGTCATCTCGATGGACAGCCACGTCATCGCGATGGCCAGTACGGAGAACCCGAACCCGATCACCGGCCGCGGGTGAGACCGGTCGACGATCTTGCCGACGAAAGGCGCCAGCACGCCGGTCGCGATCGCCATCGGCGCCGTCAGCAGCGCCGAGCGCGTCGGCGAAAGTCCGCACACCGCTTGCGCGTAGAACATCAACGGCAAGAACGTCGCCGTCACGACGAAGCCGATGGTCGCGACGCCGATGTTGGACAGCGAGAAGTCGCGATCGCGGAAGATGACCAACGGGATCAGCGGCTCGTTGCGGTTGACCGACTGCCAGATCAAGAACGCCGCCATGAACCCGATGCCGCCGGCGAGAGTGCCCCAGATCCACGGCGCCCAATCGTGCGACTGGCCCTCCTGCAGCGCGACCACGATCATGAACATGCCGACCCCGGACAGCACCACGCCGAGTACGTCGAACCGGTGAGTCGACGTGGGCAACACCGGGATCAGCCAGACGGCCAGCGCGAAGCCGATGATGCCGACCGGCACGTTGACGAAGAAGATCCACTGCCAGCCGAGGTGATCCACCAGCACCCCACCTGCGAGCGGACCGACCAGCGTCGCCACTCCCGCGGTCGCACCCCACAAGCTCATCGCCACGCCCCGGCGCTCGGGCGGGAAAATCCGGGTGATGGTCGACAAAGTCTGCGGCGTGAGCAGGGCGGCGCCGATGCCCTGAACGACGCGGGCAGCAATCAGCATTCCGATGGTGCCCGCCAGGCCGCACCACAGCGACGCGGCAGTGAACACCGTCAAGCCCAGCAGGTAGAGGTTCTTCGGTCCGAACCGGTCGCCGAGGCGGCCGGCAACCAGCAACGGCACCGCATAGGCCAACAGGTAGGCACTCGTCACCCAGATGACGGAGTCGTAGTCGGCGCCGAGCTTGGCCATGATCGACGGGTTCGCGACCGCGACGATGGTCGCGTCGACCAGGATCATGAAGAAGCCGACGAGCATCGCCCACAAGGCATTCCACGGGTTTTCGACGGCGTGCGGGGCGTGTTTCGAAGGGTCGACTTGGCGCCGCACTCCCCCTCGAGCGCGGCCATCCTGCCCGGTAGTCAGCGTTTCGTACATCTCGAGTCGACCTGGTACACAACAATTCAGCCGACGGTACGGACCCAGCTATCCCGCGACAAGTCCGGGGTCACCCAGTGACGAACGTCAGGCCGCTTCGGCGACGGCGTCGCCGGTGACGTCGTCCTTTGTTTCGGTGGCCGGCATGCCGACCGCCAGCAACGCCAGCAACGCGATCACCATGCCGGCCGTCATCACCAAGGCTAACGCGATCTCGTTGTTGCCGAGCACGCCGACCACCGGCGCCACGGCAGCGCCCAGGCCGAACTGGGCCGCACCGAGCAACGCGGCCGCGGTGCCCGCAGCGTCGGGATGCCGGGACAACGCCACCGCGGGGGCGTTGGGAATGACGAGCCCCATCGCGGCCAGGATGGCCCAGACCGGCACCACGAACCCCGGCAGACCGCCGATGTGCTCAGATGACAGGCCGACGAAGACCACACCCGCAAGCACGGCAGCCGCCAACGCCCAGACCACGATCGTCTGCGGTGCGAACCGTCGCAACAGCACCACGTTGAACTGCGTGGCACCGATCAGCGCGACCGCGCCTGCGCCGAACACCAGCGCGAAGGCCTGCTGGTCCAGGCCGTAATGGCCCTGCAGCACGAACGACGCACCCGCGATGTATGCGAACAGCCCGGACATGCCGAGCGCGGCCACCAGCACCAGGATGACGAAGCGCATGTCACGCAGCAGCTCGACATAGGTGGCGGCGATGCTGCGCACCTTCAGTGGCCGCCGGTGCGACACAGGCAGCGTTTCCGGCAGCGCCAGGGCGGCCAGGAGAAGAAGGCCGCCGGCCAACACGACCAGTGCCGCGAACACCCAGTGCCACGAGGCCTTCAGCAGCACCACCGCACCCAGCGAGGGGGCGATGACCGGCGCGACACCCAGCACCAGCATCAGCCGCGACATCACGGTGGCGGCGGCGGAATCGGCATAGAGGTCACCCACAACCGCGATCGCCACCACCATTGCAGCGGCGGCGCCCATGCCCTGCAGCCCGCGAGCCACCCCGAGCACCGTGATGTTGGGCGCGAACAGGCAGATCACCGACGCGAGCATGTGCAGGACGATCCCCGCCATCATCGGCCTGCGGCGGCCCAGCGAGTCCGACAGCGGCCCGACGATCAGCTGGCCGAGGGCCAACCCCGTCAACGTGCCGGTGAGCGTGAGTTGCGCAACCGACGAGGACACCGACAGGTCGTCGGCGATCTTGGGCAGCGCAGGCAGATACATATCGATGGTCAGCGGACCCAGTGCGACGAGAGCGCCAAGCACGGCGATCATGCGGACGCGGCTGGGCGGCTTCGACTCCCCTTCTGGGGTTTCAGCTGCTTTCACGTCCACGTCGGTCGATGCTGCCATGGAAGTGGTTAGCGCCGCTTCGCAATACTTTGTTCCCTGCGTCACAGATGGTGACCGCGATCACGATCGGGCACCCGGAGGCCGCCTCTATTCGTTCAGCAAGCGTTAGCCTGAAGGTTCGAACAGGTCGAACCCGGTCGACGAGGGGGAGCCGCACATGAGCGCTCGATCAAGCACCAAGAGCCAGCTGCCGGCGACAACTGACGACAATCCCGGCGCCGCCGCCAAGGTGCTGTCGCAGATCCTCGAACGCGGCACCCGAGTGCAGGGGCCCGCGATCAAGGCCTACGTCGATCGCCTGCGTCAGCACAACACGGACGCGACGCCTGCCGACATCGCCAAGAAGCTGGAAAAGCACTACCTGGCTGCCGTGATGGCCAGCGGCGCCGCGGTCGGCTCCGCCGCCGCGTTTCCGGGAATCGGCACGCTGGCGGCACTCTCGGCGGTCGCCGGTGAGACGGTTGTATTCCTTGAGGCGACGGCCGTGTACGTGCTTGCGGTCGCGGAGGTCTACGGCATTCCGGCCGATCACCGCGAGCGCCGCCGCGCCCTGGTGCTTGCCGTCTTGGTGGGCGACGAAAGCAAGCACGCAGTCGCCGACCTGCTCGGGCCGAGCCGCACCAGCGGTGGGTGGCTGTCCGACGGTGCGGCAACGCTGCCGCTGCCTGCGGTGTCCCAGCTGAACTCGCGGCTGCTGCGGTACTTCGTCAAGCGGTACACGCTCAAGCGCGGCGCGATCGCGTTCGGCAAGTTGTTGCCAGTCGGCATTGGCGCCGTCGTCGGCGGCATGGGAAACCGGCTGATGGGCAAGAAGATCGTCGCCAACGCTCGCAAGGCGTTCGGCAACCCGCCGCCGCGGTGGCCCTCATCGCTGCACGTGCTGCCCGGCCCTAGCGAGCGATGAGGATAACTGCCGTTCGCATGGTTTGGCCGACGGCCGAAGCGTTAGCCTTTAAGCGGCGGAATCGCGGGTGACCGCGGACCGCGGGAATATGGGTGGCGAGCGTCTACCAAACCGCTTGCCTGAAGCGAAGGAATCGAGGCGAGTAGCTGCCGTGAACTCACCATCACCATTCGGACAGAACGAGTGGTTGGTCGAGGAGATGTATCGCAAGTTTCGCGAGGATCCCTCGTCGGTAGACCCGAGTTGGCATGAATTCTTAGTCGACTACTCGCCCGAGCCAACCACCGAAGCGCAGACCACGACCACCACCACCACAGGCAATGGGCAACCGGCACAAGCGCCCGCACCGACCGCACCGCCGGAGCCGGCGCCCGCCCCCGCACCAAAGGCCGCTGCGGCCAACGTCGTCGCCGCTCCCGCCAAGGCGCCGGAACCGGAGAAACCTGCGGCCAAGCCGAAGGCACCCGCGGGCCCGGCGCCCGCCGAAGGCGACGAGGTACAGATACTGCGTGGCGCAGCGGCCGCCGTGGTGAAGAACATGTCCTCTTCGCTCGAGGTGCCGACCGCGACCAGCGTGCGGGCCATACCGGCGAAGCTGATGATCGACAACCGGATCGTCATCAACAACCACCTCAAGCGCACCCGCGGCGGCAAGATCTCGTTCACGCACCTGATCGGCTATGCACTGGTGCAGGCGGTCAAGAAGTTCCCGAACATGAACCGCCATTTCGCCGAAGTGGACGGCAAGCCGAACGCGGTCACCCCACCACACGTCAACCTCGGACTCGCCATCGACCTACAGGGCAAGGACGGCAACCGTCAGCTGGTGGTCGCCGCCATCAAGGGTTGCGAGACCATGCGCTTCGGCCAGTTCATCGCCGCCTACGAGGACATTGTGCGGCGTGCCCGCGACGGCAAGCTGACCGCCGAAGACTTTGCGGGCGTGACGATTTCGCTCACGAACCCGGGCACGATCGGCACGGTGCACTCGGTGCCGCGGCTGATGCGCGGTCAGGGTGCGATCATCGGCGTCGGCGCGATGGAGTACCCGGCCGAGTTCCAGGGCGCCAGTGAGGAACGCATCTCCGAGTTGGGCGTCGGCAAGCTGGTCACGTTCACATCCACCTACGACCATCGGATCATCCAGGGCGCGGAGTCCGGCGACTTCCTGCGCACGATCCACGAATTGCTGCTGTCCGACGACTTTTTCGACGAGATCTTCCGCGAACTGGGCATCCCGTACGAGCCTGTGCGCTGGCGCACCGACAACCCCGACTCGATCGAGGACAAGAACGGCCGCGTCCTCGAGCTGATCGCGGCGTACCGCAACCGCGGCCACCTGATGGCCGACATCGACCCGCTGCGACTGGACAAGACCCGCTTCCGCAGCCACCCCGACCTCGATGTGAACTCGCACGGCCTGACGCTGTGGGACCTCGACCGCGAGTTCAAGGTCAACGGCTTCGCCGGCGCAGAGCACAAGAAGCTGCGCGACGTGCTGGGTCTGCTGCGCGACGCGTACTGCCGCCACGTCGGCGTCGAATACACGCACATCCTCGAGCCCGAGCAGCAGAAGTGGCTGCAGGAGCGGATCGAGGTCAAACACGACAAGCCGACCGTCGCACAGCAGAAGTACATTCTGTCCAAGATGAATGCGGCAGAGGCATTCGAGACGTTCCTGCAGACGAAATACGTTGGGCAGAAACGATTCTCGCTCGAAGGTGCGGAGACCGTCATTCCGATGATGGACGCGGCGATCGACCAGGCCGCCGAGCACGCGCTCGACGAGGTCGTGATCGGCATGCCCCACCGCGGACGGCTCAACGTGCTGGCCAACATCGTCGGCAAGCCGTACTCACAGATCTTCAGCGAGTTCGAGGGCAACTTGAACCCGTCGCAGGCGCACGGCTCCGGCGACGTCAAGTATCACCTGGGCGCCACCGGTAACTACATCCAGATGTTCGGCGACAACGACATTCAGGTGTCGCTGGTCGCCAACCCGTCGCATCTGGAGGCCGTCGACCCGGTGCTCGAGGGCCTGGTGCGCGCGAAGCAGGACCTGCTGGACAAGGGCGACGGGCCCGACGGCTTCTCCGTCGTGCCGATGATGATGCACGGCGACGCCGCGTTCGCTGGCCAGGGCGTGGTTGCCGAAACGCTGAACCTGGCGCTGCTGCGCGGGTACCGCACCGGCGGCACGATCCACATCATCGTCAACAACCAGATCGGGTTCACCACATCGCCAGGGGACTCCCGGTCGTCGGAGTACTGCACCGACGTCGCGAAAATGATCGGCGCGCCGATATTCCACGTCAACGGCGACGACCCCGAGGCATGCGTCTGGGTGGCGCGGCTGGCCATGGACTTCCGGCAGAAGTTCAAGAAGGACGTCGTGATCGACATGTTGTGCTACCGCAGGCGCGGGCACAACGAGGGCGACGACCCGTCGATGACGCAGCCATACATGTACGACGTCATCGACACCAAGCGCGGATCCCGCAAGACCTACACCGAAGCGTTGATCGGCCGCGGTGACATCTCGATGAAAGAGGCCGAAGACGCCCTGCGCGACTATCAGGGACAGCTGGAGCGGGTCTTCAACGAAGTTCGTGACCTCGAGAAACATGCGATTGAACCGAGTGAGTCGGTCGAGTCGGACCAAATGATCCCCGCCGGCATGAACACCGCCGTGGAGAAGTCGTTGCTGGCCCGAATCGGCGACGCGCACTTGGCGTTTCCCGATGGCTTCAACGTGCATCCGCGCGTCAAGCCGGTGCTGGACAAGCGCCGGGAGATGGCCTACGAAGGCAAGGTCGACTGGGCGTTCGCGGAGCTGCTGGCGCTCGGTTCATTCCTGGCCGAAGGCAAGACGATCCGGTTTTCCGGGCAGGACACCCGGCGCGGCACATTCACCCAGCGTCATTCGGTGATCATTGACCGCAAGACCGGTCAGGAGTTCACCCCGCTGCAGCTGCTCACCACCAACAGCGACGGCACATCGACCGGTGGCAAGTTCATGGTGTACGACTCCGCGCTGTCGGAGTTCGCCGCCGTCGGTTTCGAATACGGCTACTCCGTCGGTAACCCCGACGCACTTGTGTTGTGGGAGGCCCAGTTCGGCGATTTCGTCAACGGTGCGCAGTCGATCATCGACGAGTTCATCAGCTCCGGCGAAGCCAAGTGGGGCCAGCTCTCCGATGTGGTGCTGCTGCTGCCGCACGGCCACGAGGGGCAGGGTCCGGACCACACGTCGGGACGCATCGAGCGGTTCCTGCTGCTGTGGGCGGAGGGCTCGATGACGATAGCGGTGCCGTCTACGCCGGCGAACTATTTCCACCTGCTGCGCAGGCACGGCCTGGATGGGATCCATCGCCCGCTGATTGTGTTCACGCCGAAGTCGATGCTGCGCAACAAGGCCGCAGTCAGCGACCTGAGGGACTTCACCGAGATGAAGTTCCGGTCGGTGATCGAGGAGCCGACCTACGAAGAGGGCACCGGTGACCGCAACAAGGTGCGCCGAATCCTGTTGACCAGCGGCAAGGTCTACTACGAGCTGGTCGCTCGCAAGAACAAGGATCAGCGCGACGATGTGGCTATCGTGCGCATCGAGCAGCTGGCCCCGCTGCCGAGGCGGCGGCTCAAGGAGACCCTCGACCGGTATCCGAACGCCGAGCAGTTCTTCTGGGTGCAGGAGGAGCCGGCGAACCAGGGCGCGTGGCCGACGTTCGGGCTCACGCTTCCGGAAGTGTGCTCGGACACGTTGGCCGGCATCAAACGGATTTCGCGGCGCGCGATGTCGGCGCCGTCGTCGGGCTCGTCGAAGGTGCACGCCGTCGAGCAGCAGGAGATCATCGACGAGGCGTTCGGCAGCTAGTTTCACGAGCACCGTCGATGGACACGCCCTGTCGCCTCTCACGTGCACGTACAGCGAGTTCACAGCCGATTGGAGGCGAAATACACAGCGCCGCATGGGCGCTCGCAGCGATCTACCGTGGGTAGATGACTGTCGTAGACGTTCGCCAACACAGGGCCGACTACGGTTTCGACGGGGATTACCGGAGGGTGTCCGCGCCGACCGCGGCAAAGATCGTCGGGGCCGTCAGTGCCGGCTTGCTCGCTTATGCAGCCAGATGTCTCGTGCGCGGCAAGCCTGTCGCCGCCGCGGTGGCCGGCGGCACGGGTGCGTTCATCGTCACGACGGCGGCGCTGTTCATTCGCACGACACGCATCGGGAAGTTCGAGGTGTGGGCGGAGATCCTCGAGGGGCTGCGACTGCGCGGCGATGAGACGCTGCTCGACCTCGGCTGCGGGCGAGGCGCGGTCCTGCTCGCGGCCGCCAAGCTGCTGCCCAACGGCCGCGCGATCGGCGTCGACATCTGGCGGGCCGACCAAACCGACAACTCGCAGCAGAACACGCTGCGCAATGCCGAGCTCGAGGGCGTGGCCGATCGCGTCGAGGTGCGCACCGCGGACATCACCGAGCTGCCATTCGACGACAACAGCGTCGACGTGATCGTCAGCAGCCTCGTCGTGCACAACATTCCGAGCCCGGAGGCCCGCTCGAAGGCCATCAGTGAGGCCGCCCGCGTGCTGCGCCCAGGTGGCCGACTCATCCTCGCCGACATCTGGGCCACCGGGCACCACGTGCGTCAACTACGCGCCCTCGGCTGGACCGACGCCCGTCGCCGCAGCCTGGGCTGGCGAATGTGGTGGGGTCCTGGGATGGGCACCCACTTGATCACGGCCACCAAACCGGCATAGGCCCGGTTAGGCGGGACCGCGGGTACCGACTAACCTCGACGCGAGTCAACTGACACGAGGAGTGCGGCTATGGAGGGCTTCGCCGGGAAGGTCGCGGTGGTGACGGGCGCGGGGTCGGGCATCGGACAGGCGCTGGCCACCGAGCTGGCTCGCTCGGGCGCCAGCGTGGCGATCAGCGACGTCGATGCCGAGGGCCTGGCGGTGACCGAGGAGCGATTGAAGGCCATCGGGGCGTCGGTGAAGGTCGACCGGCTGGATGTCACCGAGCGCGAGGCGTTCGAGTTATATGCCGACGCGGTCAAGAAGCACTTCGGCAAGGTCAACCAGATCTACAACAACGCGGGCATTGCATTCGCCGGTGACATCGAGGTCAGCCAGTTCAAGGACATCGAAAAGGTGATGGACGTCGACTTCTGGGGCGTCGTCAACGGCACCAAGGTGTTCCTTCCCCATCTGATCGAATCCGGCGACGGCCACGTCATCAACGTCTCGAGCATCTTCGGGCTGTTCTCGGTGCCCGGGCAGGGCGCCTACAACGCGGCCAAGTTCGCGGTTCGCGGCTTCACAGAGGCGTTGCGACAGGAAATGGAGTTGGCCGGGCATCCGGTGAAGGTGACGACCGTGCATCCGGGCGGCATCAAGACCAACATCGTGCGCAACATGACCGCCGTGGACAGCGTCGACAAGGCGCAGCTGACGAAGACCTTCGACAAGATGCTCGCCAACACGACACCGGAGAAGGCCGCGCGGATCATCCTCGACGGTGTTCGCAAGAACAAGGCCCGCGTACTCGTCGGCCCCGATGCCACGGCGCTGGACCTCATCGTCCGCATCACGGGGTCGCGCTACCAGCGACTGTTCTCGACGGTGATGTCGCGGATAGTGCCCGAAGCACGCTGACGCCGAGGGCGAATCGCTACCGGCGGAAGCGGATGAAGCGGTCCGATGGACCGGCGTCCTGCGCGGAGTAGGTGACGCTGTCGACCTGATCACCCTGTTCGTCCCGCAGCACGACGTTTCCGCCACCGTTGCCGAGTTGCACGCCCGTGCCGTCGAGTGGCACCAACGCCGATGCCCCAGCGCCGATCTCGATGTCGAGGTCAGTGATGCGGCCGTTGCGATCGACCAACTGCCACCCCGCCAGCTTATGCGGCGTGGTGGCGCAGTTCCCCAGCACGACCACCTCGTGCCCCGGATCGGCTCCGGCCGGGTTGATCAGTGCGCGCTCGAGGTATACCGCCGATCCGGTGGGGGTGACGGGCGTCGGCGGGCCCGGTGCGATCAGCGACGACAACGGCTTGGCATCGGATCGGGGCCTGCCGTTGCCGTCGGTGGGAATGCGCTGTGTCTGAAACGCCAAGAAAATGCCCACGATCCGGTCGGGGAAGGCGAGCAGTAGGGCACCGTCGCGGAATGCGCCGTTGTCCCCGGCGTGTTCACCGACATTGCCCTGCATCATGTGGATGTCGTGAACGCCGTGCAGCCCGTCGGTGTTTCCGAACTCCGCGTCGATCGGCAGGTGGCGGTTCGAGTCGAACTTCATTCCAAAGGTGAACAGCTCACCACCGGCGGCCTTGCACTGGTCGAGGTACAACCCCAGCAGGTCCTGCAGGTCGTCGGCATTGGCGCTACCGCTGGGCGGCAGTACCCGGCCACGCGAGAAGTCGAACAGTGGTGCGGTGACGTAGTCCAGCGACGTGGTCGCATTGGGCCCGGCCGGGCTGAACCCCGACGGCCTCGTCGACAACGAATCGACGATCGGGTGGCTTACAAGTGGGTCAACGATCCAGAAGACCACCTCGCTGTGATCCTGCGACTGCACATTGACGGCCACCCGCCACGGCTGCCCTGTCGAGTCGAGTGCCCGGATCTGAAGGTGCGGTGTACTCAACCCGTCTTCGCGCTTGGCCCTGTCGAACCGTGCCCGCAACACGCCATACTGCAGCGCCATGTCTTCCTACCCCCATCGGATTGTGTTGGTGCAACGCGATCCGCTTGCGCTGCTTAGCATGCCACCGACCGGGCTCGGCGCCCTGAGTACCGCACTACTCGAAACCTCGCGGCCCGCGAACGTGCGCAGAATGTCCGCAGTTTGCGGTGTGTCGGTGTGCAGACACGCTCCCCCTTGCACGCGGGGAGGTGCCCCCAACTCGCGGTAGTGGGGGTTAGGTCGGCGGCGCGAACACTCCTGCGGCGGGGTCAGCAGTTATCTGGTCGGTGTCGGTGTGATAGTCGAACAACTCGCCGTAGCGGCCCCAGTCGATCGCGGTGTCGAGTTGTTGCTTCGCATCGTCTGGCCCGAATCCGCGGCTGAGCAGGTCGAGAAAGAAACCCGCGCGCAGGCTGCCGTCAGCGCTCGCGGCAAGGGCCTTACAGATCGTGCGGACGAGGGGCGCGCGGGTGCGAGCCTGCCCACCGAAGATCTGTTTGCTGGTTTGGATGTCGGCGGTGGTGAATTCAGTTCCGACGGAGGTCAGTTCGAGGTCGCCGCTGCGAACGGAAAGTAGGTCGAGCAAGGCGGCGGCGTCGACCAGCGGGAGCAGATCGTCGATCGCGAAGTTGAGTTCGTTGGCGATATCGGGCATGTCAGCATGTCCGCCTTGCGCGTAGACGATCTCGACGAGACCGGCAATGCCGCCCACCGTCGCCTTGGGTAGCGGCCGAGTCGTCGGTGAGGCCTGGGTCGGCTCCGGTTCAGGGGCGCCGGGTTCGGTACCGGTGAGGAGTTCGTACAGCTTGTCGACCAGGCCTGCGAACGTCGTCGACCGGCGGTCGCGTGGCCGCTCGAGGCCGATGGGAACCTCCGCGCGGATGTGGCCGGGGTTGTCGCCCAACACGATCACCCTGTCGGCAAGTAGCACAGCCTCCTCGATGTTGTGGGTGACAAGGCAGATCGCCTGGGTGGGGAAATTCTGGCCGGTCCACAGCGCCATCAGTTCGGTGCGCAGGTTCTCGGCGGTCAGCACGTCGAGCGCGGAGAACGGTTCGTCCATCAGCAACACGTCCGGTTCGAGCACCAGCGCACGAGCGAAGCCGACTCGTTGCCGCATACCGCCCGAAAGCTCCTTGGGATAGGCGGATTCGAACCCATCGAGGCCGATGAGGTCGATCGCCCGAAGGGCGCGACCGTGCCGTTCAGCGGGCGGGACACCGCGTGCCGCGAGCCCCAGCTCGACATTGTCCTGCACCGTCAACCACGGCATCAGCGCGAAGGTCTGAAACACCATCGCGGTGCCGGGGTTCGCGCCGTTCAACTCCGCACCGCGGTAGCGCACCGACCCGCTCGTCGGGGCGATCAGGCCGGCGATGGAGCGCAGCAGCGTCGACTTCCCCGATCCGGACCTGCCGAGCAGCGCCACGATCTCACCGGCATGCAGGTCGAGACTGATGTCGTCCAGGACCAACAGGGTGTCGCCTGCCGCACCGGTGAAGCTCTTGTCGAGATGCTCGACCTTGACCAGCACCTCATCATCGATTCTCATCGTGATACCTCCTCGTTCAAAGCCGTGTCAGGACAGGGAAAAGCGCCGTTCGGACAGCGCGTAGAGCCGACGCCAGAAGAACCGATTCATGGCGACCACGTAGCAGCTCATGACGATCACCCCGACGAGGATGCGACCGGAGTCCCCGTCCGCCGTGGCGTCCCTGATGTATGCGCCGAGTCCGGTCGCCGTCAGCGTAATCCCGTGGTAGGACACGACCTCGGCCACGATCGACGCGTTCCACGCTCCCCCGGCGGCAGTTATGCCGCCGGTAACATAGCTCGGGAAGATGGCGGGCAGGATCAACTTGCGCCACCGCAATATTCGCGGCAGCCGCAGGTTGGCTGCCGCTTCCCGCAGGTCGTTGGGTATCGCGCTGGCCCCAGCGATCACATTGAACAAGATGTACCACTGCGAACCGAGAGCCATCAGCACGATGCCACCCAGGTTCAGGCTGATGCCCGTCACCACCAACACTGCAGCGAACATGGGGAATAGAAAATTCGCGGGGAACGACGCCAGCACCTGCACGACCGGCTGTGCGAGACGAGATATCTTGGGGTTCAACCCGATCCACACTCCGATGGGGACCCAGATCAGCGTTGCGAAGATGACGACCACGACGACACGGCCGAAGGTCGCAAGCCCAAGGAGCAGCGCGTGACCGACCTCGCCGAAACCAACTGTGCTACCGATGAATTCAATAAGCCGGTACACGCCATAACCGATGGCGACGCCGAGTAGGGCGCCGAACGCCCAGTCGCCGGCCCGGCGGCGCATTGCCGACGTCCGCAGCGGATGCTCGGCGACCCCCAACGGGGCGAAAGCGCGGTCGATCGGATACACCAGCTTGCCGAAGGTTTGGCCAACCGCCCGAGGGATGCGCGAGCGCCGCAGGAGGTCGAGCATGAGGCTGCGAGGCGCCTCGGCCCCCTCCGACTCCTCGACCCGAAAGCGATCCGCCCAAGCCGTAAGCGGCCGCCAGAACAGCACATTGACCCCGACGACCATCAGGATCATGACTGCGATCGCGAGCAACACCTTGCCGAGCTCGCCGTCATCACTGGCAGCGGCCACGTAGGAACCGATTCCCGGCAGCGCGAACTGATGGTTGTTGACGCTCAACGCTTCCGAGGCGGTCAGGAAGAACCAGCCGCCGCCGAAGCTCATCATGCCGTTCCAGACCAGCGGGATCATGCCGCTGGGCACGTCGACGCGCCAGAACCGCTGCCACCGCGACAGCCGCAACAACCGTGATGCCTCGTCGAGTTCACGCGGCTGCGATTTCAGCGAGTAGTAGAACGCGAACGTCATGTTCCAGGCCTGCGAGGTGAATATCGCGAAGATCGATGCACACTCCAAACCCAGGGCCGATCCGGGAAACAGCGCGATGAAGCCGGTGATCGTGATCGACAGGAAACCCAGAATCGGGACCGACTGCAGGATGTCCAGCAGTGGGATCAAGACCTTCTCGGCCCGACGGAGCCTGGCGGCCGCGGTCGCGTACACGAAAGTGAACACGACCGACAGTGCCAACGCCACGAACATGCGCAACAACGACCGCGCGGCGTAGTACGGAAGGTTTGCCGGATCGGTGGAAACGGTCGACGGTGCATGCTCGACCGTCCACGGGACGTTTGCACTACTGGCCAGCCGTACGACCAGCCACAGCAGCGTGGCGGCGGCGACGAAGACGACGGCGTCGGCAACCCAGTTGCGCGCGGGCCGGACGAGCGCGCCCTGGGCCGGAAAGGTTCGCATCGATGTCATGCGCGAGTCACCTGAAATGTCTTGCAGGCACCCTTAATCAGGCCCATTACTTTTGACGGCATGCCGCACTCCCATCCCACTCGGGATGACACGGGCACAAACCAGACAGATCCAGTGGTCGCACTGACCACTAGCGGGGAAGGGCGTTACGCCTAGTGACCGATCCGCAAGGGAGCAATCGCATCCCGCGCGATACTGTCGTCCGGCATGTGCCGCTCACCTCACTCTCAACACGATTGAACGCGCCGGACCGCCCGACGCGCCTAACCCAAGTAAAGGCTGACAACCTGTCGCCGTCAACCAAATTCGCTGTCAACAAACTGTAAAGAAGTAACGCGCTAGCGGCCCAACGGGTGGGCGTCGAGCCACGCATCCGCCACCAGTCCCGGCTCCTTGCCCTCGGCGACTTGTCGACGCATGTCGGCCAGCGACCCGGTGTCGAGCACACCCGCCACCTCGTTGAGAGCCAGCACCTGTTGCTCATTCAGTTCGTTGCGCCGGTACAGCGGAACGAGGTTCTCGGCCCGGACCAGTGCGGTCTTATCGGAGAGCACCATCAGCTCGGACGGAATGTTCGGCGTCGCGGTCGTCGTCCACGCGGCATTGATCTGACCGGCGCGCAACGCGGCAAAAAGCGTTGCATTGTCCGGGAATTCGCGTGGCTTCGGCATCGGGCACGGGCCGACCTTCGAAGGTGGCTGCGTGTTCTCCAATGCGCCGGCGACCACCTTCGCGCAATTGCGAACCGCGGCCGTCAGGTCGCGGCCACCCCACGCTTCGGCGGTCCGCTCGCTGACCGCGACCGCGGGCTTGTCCTCCGCCGAAGTCGTGTAGTCACCTGCCGCGACACCTTCGGGTAGCACCGACACCATCGTGCGGTACACCTGCGCGTCCGACCGCGCGGCGGCGTCGGGGTCGAACCTCTGCAGCAGCTGGCCGGTGAACCCCGGCGCAACTCGAACCTTCCCCGGGTCCAGCTCGCTCACCGGATCCTGCACCGAAAGCACGTGTGCGGGGCTGCCGTAGAACCGCAGCGCCGCCGCATACAGGTGCGCCACCAACTTCGAGTCGGGTTCGGACGTCGAGCCGACCGCGATCGACGGCGGGCCGGCGTGGCTCCCGCAGCCGACAACGACGAGCGCGAGGAATATGGACGCCAACTGGCCCAAGCCGATTGCGCCGCTGCCGCGGCAGACGCGCATCGGGCCGATCAGATCTCAGCGGCCACCGCGGCCACCGCCGCCGCAACCGCCGGGCCGACACGCGGATCCAGCGGGCTCGGCACGATGAACTCGGGAGCGAGGTCGTCGCCCACCACCCCGAAGATCGCCTCGGCCGCAGCCACCTTCATCTTCTCGGTGATCCGGTGGGCACCGGCGTCCAGCGCGCCGCGGAACACACCGGGGAACGCGAGCACGTTGTTGATCTGATTCAGGTAGTCGCTACGACCGGTCGCCACCACGGCGGCATGTCTGGCGGCGATCTCCGGTCGAATCTCCGGGTCGGGGTTGGACAGCGCGAACACAATTCCGTTGGGAGCCATCGTCGCAATTAGCTCTTCGGGCACGATGCCGCCCGAAAGCCCGAGGAACATGTCAGCACCTTTCAGTGCCTCCACCATTCCGCCGGAAAGGCCGTCTGGGTTGGTGCGCCGCGCCAAATCGAGCTTCACCGGTGTCAGATCCTCGCGATGCGGGTGCAGTATGCCGCGGGAGTCCAGCACCGTCATGTCCGAAACACCAGCGGCCAGAAGGATGTTCGCGCACGCCATGCCTGCCGCGCCGACGCCGGAGATCACGACGCGCAGCGATGCGATATCGCGGTCGAGCACTTTGGTCGCGCCCATCATCGCCGCGAGCACGACGATCGCGGTCCCGTGCTGGTCGTCGTGCATCACCGGGCAGTCGAGCGCCTCGATGAGGCGTCGTTCGATCTCGAAGCAGCGCGGCGCCGAGATGTCCTCGAGGTTGACGGCGCCGAACGTCGGCCGCAACCGCACCAGGGTCTCGACGATCTCGTCGGGATCCTTGGTGTCCAGCACGATCGGGATTGCGTCGAGGTCGCCGTAGGCCTTGAACAAGCCGCACTTGCCCTCCATCACCGGCAGCGACGCCGCCGGGCCGATGTCACCGAGGCCGAGCACCGCGCTGCCGTCGCTGACGACGGCCACCAACCTGTTGGCCCACGTATAGCGGGCGGCCAGGGTGTGATCGGCGGCGATCGCGCGACTCACCTGCGCCACACCCGGGGTGTAGGCGATCGACAAGGCGCGCTGGGTATCCAGCGGCGACTTCAGCTCGACCGAGAGCTTGCCCGCTACGTGCGCCTCGAAGATCTCCTCGTCAGTGATGACGACCTGCGGATTCTCTGGCTTATCGGACACTCGCCTCACGTTACTGACGAACTGGTAGGTAATCTAATTGCCCCTGTCTCAGATCAGACCCAGTTCGGTGACGGCCTGGCGCTCATCGGCCAGCTCAGCGGTCGACTTGTCGATCCGGCCGCGGGAGAAGTCGTCGATCTCCAGCCCCTGCACGATCGACCAGTTTCCGTCCTTGGTGGTCACCGGGAACGAGGAGATCAGACCCTCCGGCACGCCGTAGCTGCCGTCGGAGATGACCGCCATCGACACCCAGTCGTCCTTCGGGCTACCCAGCAGCCAGTCCCGGGCGGCATCGGTGGTCGCCGATGCGGCCGACGCGGCCGACGAGGCGCCGCGGGCGTCGATGATCGCCGCGCCGCGCTTGGCCACCGTAGGGATGAAGTCGTTCTCCACCCAGGCCTGGTCGTTGACGACCTCGGCGGCGTTCTTCCCGCCGACCTCGGCGTGGAAGATGTCGGGGTACTGGGTGGCCGAGTGGTTGCCCCAGATCGTCATCTTCTTGATGTCGGTGACCTTGGCGCCGGTCTTCTTGGCCAGCTGGCTGATCGCCCGGTTGTGGTCGAGGCGGGTCAGCGCGGAGAACCGCTCCTTCGGAATGTCGGGCGCGTTGCTCATCGCGATCAGCGCGTTGGTGTTGGCCGGGTTGCCCGTCACACCGATCCGGATGTCGTCCGCGGCGACCGAATTGAGCGCCTTGCCCTGCGCCGTGAAGATCGCGCCGTTGGCCTCGAGCAGGTCGCCGCGCTCCATGCCCGGCCCGCGCGGACGGGCGCCGACAAGCAGGGCCAGGTTCGCGCCGTCGAAGATCTTGTTCGGGTCCGCGCCGATCTCGACACCTGCGAGCAGCGGGAACGCGCAGTCGTCGAGCTCCATCACGACACCCTCGAGAGCCTTGAGAGCCGGCTCGATCTCGAGCAGACGCAGTTCGATCGGGCGGTCCTCGCCGAGCAGCGATCCTGCCGCCAGGCGGAACAACAGGCTGTAGCCGATTTGGCCGGCGGCACCGGTGACCGCGACCTTGAGGGGAGTTGTGCTCACGTCAGATGCTCCTTGGGCTTCGGTTGGGTCCTGGACGAAACTAGCGCACCCGGCTCAGCTGTGAATCTTCGGGACGTACCTGCTCATCGACGGTGCGGGTATAGCCGCGCGCGTAGCATTAACGGCGCTCGATCGGACCTGCGCAACTGTTCTTTCACGGGGAGGGTGAGCCGATGCCATCGTTTCGGGGTTTGCCTCCATCGCTTCGACCGGTCGTACGACCCAAGCCGACACACACGGACGCCAAGTCCATTCACGTACCCGTGGCGCGGGCCATGGTCGACTGCGGCATTTATGTCGATGGTCAGCGGGCGCCCGGCAAGTACACCCACGCCGGCGCGCTGAACAAGGTGCATGAACTCGAACGCGAAGGCAAGGAAGCGTTCGTTTGGATCGGCCTGCACGAACCCGATGAGCACCAGATGCAGGCCGTTGCCGACGTGTTCTGCCTGCACGAACTGGCCGTCGAGGATGCCGTGCATGCGCATCAGCGGCCCAAGCTGGAGCGCTACGACAAGACGTTGTTCCTGGTGCTCAAGACCGTTAAATACGTCGAGCACGTATCGATGGTGCACGCGCGCGAGATCGTCGAGACCGGCGAGATCATGATCTTCGTCGGAGCCGATTTCGTGGTCACTGTCCGGCACGGCGAACACGGCGGTCTGGCCGGGGTGCGCAAGCAACTCGACGCCTCCCCCGCGATCCTCAAGCTCGGTCCGTACGCAATCATGCATGCGATCGCCGACCACGTCGTCGACAGTTATCTGGACATCACCGATCTGATCGAGACCGACATCGACGCGATGGAAGAAGACATCTTCTCGCCGCTGACGCAGACGAACATCGAGTGCATCTATCTGCTCAAGCGCGAGGTCGTCGAGCTGCGCAGGGCGGTCGCGCCGTTGACGCTGGCGCTGCAGCGAATGGGCACCGACCACAACGATCTGATCTCCATCGAGGTCCGTCGGTACCTGCGCGATGTGCTGGACCACAACATCCAGGCCTCCGACCGGATCGCCAGTTACGACGACATGCTCAGCTCGCTCGTGCAGGCCGCGCTGGGCAAGGTGGCCATGCAGCAGAACGTCGACATGCGCAAGATCTCGGCGTGGGTGGCCATCGCGGCAGTGCCGACCGCACTCGCGGGCATCTACGGGATGAACTTCGACCACATGCCCGAACTGCATCAGGTGTGGGGCTATCCGGCAGTGCTGGTGTTGATGGCGGTCGTGTGCACGCTGTTGCACCGGACGTTCCGGCGCAACCACTGGCTCTGATCTCGCCGAACGTTCCTTACCGCTCGAAAATTTGGCGATTTTTCGAGCGGTAAGGAACGTTCGCGCGTGGGGAACCTAGCTCGGTCGCGCTGCAGACCTGGACTGGTCGAGGACGTCGACGCCGTCCTGCTGCCACGCGTCCCGCATGGCGTCGGCACCCTTGAGTCGCACCCACGCGGCCTCGGTCGCAGTAATCGGGGTGGCCGACAGCACTGTGACGGGTGGCAGCGGTGCGGTCAGCGGAACGTCGTCAATCTCGCTGCGGCCCAATAGGAACGCGGTGAACGGGGTCGACTCCCAAAGCGGCGATTCCAGATCGATCAATCCGTCGGGTTCGAGTATCAATCCTTCGACGGCGGGCGCCGCGGCCAGGATCGCGATGGAACGGGCAAGGCCGGACGGCGACCGGCCGCGCAATGCGACGACGACCTCGGCCCGCGGACCGTGCAGCGCATCGGTCACCATCTCCGTCGGGTCGAACATCGGATGGCGCGAACAGCCAACCGACACATAGTGACTGACCCCGTCGGCAGTGGGGCCGAACCGCAGCACGTCAATGCGCTCGGTACCCAGAAATGTCACGCTGGCTTCGTCGGCTTCTGCGCTGGTCCCCGACCGGGCGAAGTGCTCACGCAGGTGTGCGCGCACCTCCGCCAGGACGTCGATCACTCGGCCGGTAGTGGCGGAGTCTGGTCGGTCGGCGGCGGTGTTGGCGTCTGCTCACCCGATGGTGCGGGCGCCGCGCTCGGCGCAGGCGGCTCTTGCGCGCCCGTCGGCTCGATCGTCAGGTTCACGCCGGTGTCCGCGTCGAAGATCGCGATCTTGGAGGTGTCGAAAGCCAGCTCCATGGTCTGGCCCGGCGTGACCTTCGACTCGGTGGAAACGCGTGCGACGAACTCGTTTTCACCGACTCCGGAATCGGCGGCGAGCTCGGCCAGCTGGGCAGCGTGCGCACCCGCTCCTTCGCTCTTGAAGTGGACGTACTTGTCGGCACCAAGCGATTCGACGAAATCGACCTTCACCTCGAATGTGAGCGCGCGGATCCGCGCGTAGGTGTCGATCAGCGCGGCATCCTCGAGATGCTCGGGGCGCACGCCGACGATCACGTTGTTCGGCTTGGGGTGTCGCGCCAGCAGGTCGTGCACCTCTTGGGTGAGCGTGACTTCACCGAACGGCAGGCGCACACCGACGTCGGTCAGGGTGGCCGGGAAGAAGTTCATCGACGGCGATCCGATGAATCCCGCGACGAACAGGTTGGCCGGCCGGTTGTACAGCTGCTCGGGCGTGCCGACCTGCTGGGCGACGCCGGCCAGCAGCACCACCACACGGTCGCCGAGTGTCATGGCCTCGGTCTGGTCGTGCGTGACGTAAACCGTCGTCGTGCCCAATCGGTTCTGCAGCCGCGCGATCTCCGAGCGCATCTGGACGCGCAGCTTGGCGTCGAGATTCGACAGCGGCTCGTCCATCAGGAACGCCTTGGGATTGCGCACGATCGCGCGTCCCATCGCGACCCGCTGGCGTTGACCGCCCGACAGTTGGGCAGGCTTGCGATCCAGAAAGTCGGTCAGGTCAAGGATTTTCGCGGTCTCCTCGACCTTCTGGGCGATTTCGGCCTTCTTCACCTTGGCCAACGTCAGCGGGAAGGCGATGTTCTGCCGGACGGTCATGTGCGGATAGAGCGCGTACGACTGGAACACCATCGCGATGTCGCGGTCCTTGGGCGCCTTCTCGTTGACCCGCTGACCGCCGATACGCAGCTCGCCTGCGGAGATATCCTCGAGGCCGGCAATCATGTTCAGCGTGGTGGACTTCCCGCAGCCGGAAGGCCCGACCAGGATGATGAACTCGCCGTCGGCGATCGTGATCGACAGGTCTTTCACGGCCGTCGCGCCGTTGGGGTAACTCTTGGTCACCCGGTCCAACACAATTTCGGCCATGGAGCTATCCCTTCACCGCACCGGACGTCAGGCCGGCGACGATTCGTCGTTGGAAGATTAGAACAAAAATGATGATCGGGATGGTGATGACCATCGCGCCGGCCGCGATCGATCCGGTCGGCTCCTCGAACTGCGAACTGCCGGTGAAGTTGGCGATCGCCACCGGCGCGGTGATGGCCCGCTGGGTGGCCGTCAGCGACAGGGCCAGCAGCAGGTCGTTCCACGCGAAGATGAAGACCAGGATCGCGGCGGTGACAATGCCCGGCGCTGCCAGCGGCGCAATCACTTTCCGGAACGCCTGAGCAGGCGAGGCGCCGTCCATCTTCGCCGCCTTCTCCAAGTCCCAGGGAATCTCCCGGAAGAACGCGGAGAGCGTGTAGATCGCCAGTGGCAGCGCGAACGTGATGTACGGGATGATCAAGCCCGGCCACGTATCGAACAGCCCGATGCTGCGCCACAGGTTGAAGATCGGCGTCACCAGCGAGATCTGCGGGAACATCGCGATCAGCAGCGCTACCCCGACAAGTAACCGCTTACCGGGAAACGACAGTCGCGCAACCGCATACGCGGCCATGCCACCGACGACCACCGCGATCACCGTGGTGATCAACCCGATGCCGATCGAGTTGATCAGCGCCGAGGTGAAGATGTCACCGGAGAAGATCCCCTTGTAGTTGTCGAAGGTGATCTGCGAAGGGATCAGCTTGCCGTCCTTGACAGTTGACGTCGGCTTGAGCGACAGGCTCAGGATCCACAGCACCGGAAACAGCGCGTACACGACGACCAGAATGTTGACGACGGTCCAACCCGTCCCACGCCCCGCGCCGACCCGCTCGGCCATCAGCGCCTCTCCTCATCGGATCCGGGCGCCGCAGCACCGAACAACTTGATGTAGATGAACGCGATGAGCGCCACCGACAGAAAGATCAGCACGCTGATGGCCGAGCCCAGACCGAGATTGAACGCCTTGAAGAGGTTGTCGTAGCCCAGGATTGACACCGACCCGGTGTTGTTGGCGCCGCCGGTGAGTACGTAGATGTTGTCGAAGATGCGGAAGGCGTCGAGCGTGCGGAACAGCAGCGCCACCAGGATCGCCGGTTTGATCAGCGGCAGAATCACTTTGACGAGCCGCTTCCACGCGCCGGCTCCGTCGATCTGAGCCGCGTTAAGTAGATCCTGTGGCACCAGCGCCAACCCGGCGAGCAGCAGCAGCGCCATGAACGGCGTGGTCTTCCACACCTCGGCGAGAACCACGATGGCGAGCGACGGAATCTGTTCGGTCAGCGGCGCGCTGCCGTCCGGCAGCAGGTTGGCCAGATAGCCGGTGCCCGGTGTCCACGCGTAGTACCAGCTGTACGACGCGGCGACGGTGACGATGCCGTACGGGATCAGGATCGCGGTGCGCACCACGCCCCTACCGAAGATCGTGCGGTGCATGACAAGCGCCAGCGCCATGCCGAGCACGAACTCGATCGCCACCGACACCACGGTGATGGCCAGCGTCACGACGAACGCCGTCCACCAATACCGGTCGGAAAGGACGGTGATGTAGTTCTGCAACCAGACGAACGACGTGTCGTCCGGGGTGGCGAGGTTGTAGCGCTGCAGGCTCAACCACACCGCGTACCCGATCGGGTAGGCGGTGACCGCAAGCATCAAAAGGACCGCCGGGGTGATCAACACAAACGCCAGCCGTCGCTCCGACTTCTTGTCGTCGGTGCCCGCGGTGGGCGCGGCGGCAGCTTGCGCGGCGGTGATCGGCGGCGCGGTCATGGAATCAGCCCCTTACCGTCGATGGCCTTCTGGACCTGCACAGCGAGCTCGTCCGCGGTGCGCTCAGGATCGATGTCGGTGATCGGCGCCAGCGTGACCGAGATTCGCGTCGACACCGCCTGATACACCGGGGTGGCGGGCCGGACCGCGGCGTTTGTGAGCTGCTCGCGGATGATCTCGTACTGCGGGTACTTGGCCTGGAAAGTCGGATCGTCGTAGAGCGAGGCCCGCACCGCGGGCAGGCCGCCCTCAACCGAGGTGTAGCGCTGGTTCTCTACGTTGCGCAGGCACCGGATGGCCTCGAACGCTTCCTTGCGGTGCCGGCTGGTCTTGGCGACCGCGAGGTTGAGGCCGCCCAGCGTCACTTTGGCGGACTCGCCAGGTTGCACACCCGGGTAAGGCGCGAAGCCGAACACTTTCTTGCTCGCCTCATACGCGGACTTGAACTGCTCGTCGGTCGGCGAAAACGTCCCGGCGTCGTTGATGCTGCCCGCCAGATCGGGCTTCTCGTCCAGCGGCAGGAAACTCACGCCGCCCTTGACGGCGTTCTCGAGCATCGACGGCAGCACGAACGGCCAATTCACCTCGAGCGCCGCTTTGCCCTGCTCGAGCGCGAGCCGTGCGGTGCCCTCGTCGGTCTGCGTGATCGACGGATCGGCACCGGGCGCGGTAGCAACGGCCTTCATGATCTGCAACGCCTTGACGGTCGCCGCGCGATGCTCGGGTGTGTCGGTCAGGGTGACTGTCGTGCCGTCGTCGGAAAGCACTTGACCGCCAGCACTTTCCAGCAAGGTGTTGAACCACACGACCAGACCCTCGTACTGTTTGGCCTGGACGGCGATCCAGCTGGGCTTGCCGGCGGCGTGCAACCGTGTCGCCTCAGCGACCATGCCATCCCAGGTACTAGGCGGCTCATCCATCAAATCGGCGCGATACCAAAGCAATTGGGTGTTCGTGGTGATGGGCGCAGCGTACAGCTTGTCCTGCCATGTGGCGGTCTCCAGCGGCCCGGGCAGCGTGTTGCTCTTGGCGTCGGCCTCGGCCTTTCCGGACGGGTCATCGGAAAGGGGCAAAGCCCAACCCGCCTCGGCGAACTCGGCGGTCCACACCACGTCGAGCGCCATCACGTCCAGCGTCGTGTCGTTTCCAGTGAGCCGTCGAGCCAGCTGTAGGCGCTGGTCGTCGGCGCCCTTCGGCAAGCTGACCTGCTGGATCCTGAAACGGCCACCCAGTTCTTCGTTGCAGCGCTTGGCGACTGCCGTGAACGTGGCCATCTCGTTAGCCGGGGTGTAGTAATTGATGACGAGGCCGCCGCCACCCGACCCACAGGCGGATACCACTGACGCAGTCGTCAACGCGGCCAATGCCGCAGCACCTAGCCGCCGAGCGCGCACAACCCAACTCCCGTCCGGCGGGGATCTCCCGCGGGCAAACCGTATTGCCAGACACGCGTGATTTGCAACACTTTCGGCGCGCGCGTCGCACAACGTTACTCAATCGCGAGCGACCGCAAACTCCCTGTTACCACCGGCGTGTCGAGATGCACACGGTCCCGTTGCACGCGGGGGCCCGGCTCGCGGCGAAACGGGTTCAGATCGTCAAGCGCGCCAGCAGATCCCGCCCGCGCTCGGCGCTCTGCGGGTCGCAAAGCACGTCGTAGCGCCCGGCGACGAGCTGCATTGTCGAGCTGAAATCTCTTGTGCCGCGAGCCATCGCATACGGGACCGCCGAGGTGATCAAGCCGAAGAACACACCGGCCACCAGACCCGTGGCCAGCGCGCCCCATGGGCTGGGGCTGAAGAAACCGAGGATCAGGCCGATGAACAGACCCAGCCACGCCCCGGTCAGCACCCCTCCGCCGAGCACTTTGGGCCAGCTCAGCCTGCCGGTGACCCGTTCCACCTGCATCAGGTCGACGCCGACGATGGTCACCTGCTGCACCGGGAACTGTTGATCGGACAAGTAGTCCACGGCGCGCTGCGCCTCGGCGTACGTCGGGTATGAGCCGATCGGCCAGCCCTTCGGCGGTGTGGGCAGGGCGGCGGGGCCGCCACGCCCAGGCTTCGTCGGGGTACCCGGCGTCATGCCGGGATTCTGTCCAGGCTGAAACGGGCTGGTCATCGGTGTTCTGTCTCCTCGTATCGGCGGCTAACTTTGGCAGCCGCTCTCACACCGTCCAACGCTGCGACGGCCGCAATGGTGCCCTGCGCTTGCGCTAGGTTGATCAGCATGACAAATCCGGGCGAGGACGCAGGCCAAACGCCATCATCCGACTCCAGTGGCAGCGGGTCGGAGCCCGCATCCAGCGGTTACGAAGCGCCCTCGATCGAGCAGTCCCAGCAGCAGCCCAGCCAACCGGAGGCATCGCAGCCGACCGAGCAGAGCAGCTATACCCCGCCGCCGGCGTACAACCCTCCGCCCGCCTATGACGCGCCCAGCTACCCGCCGCAGCCGGGTTATCCGAACTTTCCGGCGTCCGACTACACGCAGCCGACGGAGTATCCCGCCGCCGGAGGAGCGCAGCCCGGCTACCCGCCGCCCTACCCCGGGCCGACCGGCTACGGCGCGCCGTCGTACCCGCCGCCTTACGGCGCACCGCAATACGGGGCACCGCCTCCCGGCTATCCCCCGCCGCCAGCCGGCTACGGGCCGCCGCCGATCGGCTATCCGGCACCCGAGTACTCGGCCTACGGGCCACCCGCGCAGAAGACGAACTCGATGGCGATCGCGTCTCTTGTCTGCTCGCTCGTCGGGTTTTTGTGTTGGCTCGGCTCGATCGCCGGCATCGTGCTCGGCATCGTCGCCATCAACCAGATCAAGCAAACCCGCGAAGACGGCCAGGGATTGGCGATCGCGGGCATCGCCATCGGCGCGTTATCGCTGATCGTCGGCCTCATCTTTTTTGTCGTTGCGTTGAGTAACTGACGGTGCCCACCAGCGACCCCGAGCAGCCGTCGCTGGAGGACGCTGCGCCACAGCAGAATCCGAATCCGCCGGTCGACGATCCGGCGGATGCCGGGTTGCCGCCGCCCGTCTACCCGCCGCCCTACGCGACGGGTTACCCCGGCTATCCGGGCTACCACCCGTGGGCATACGACCCGTACCGGCCCACCAAACCGCCCGGCACGAACAACATGGCGATCGCAGCCCTGGTCACGTCCCTGGCAGGGCTATTGTGTTGCGGCCTGTCGTCGATCGTGGGACTGGTGCTGGGCGTGGTCGGGATGCGCGAGACCAAACGCACCGGCCAGGACGGCTACGCGATCGCGCTGATCGGAGCGATCATCGGCGGACTCGCCGTCGCAGGCTGGATGATCTACCTGCTGCTGTCGATCGGCATCTTCGCCAGCGGCTGGCAGTGGGCGCCGTAACGAGCTAACTGGGCGGCCGGAACGGTTCGGTCGTGCGCTCCATGCCCGCGGCGCGACCCTTCCCCGCGATCACCAACGCCATCTTGCGGCTGGCCTCATCGATCATCTCGTCGCCGAGCATGACCGCGCCACGTGCGCCGCCCGCGCGCGAGGTGTGCCACTCGTAGGCCTCCAGGATCAACTCGGCGTGGTCGTAATCGCGCTGCCGCGGGCTGAAAACGTCGTTGCCCGCTGCGATCTGGTCGGGATGCAGCACCCATTTGCCGTCATAGCCCAGCGCCGCCGACCGGCCGGCAACCCGCCGGAAACCGTCGACGTCACGGATCTTCAGATACGGCCCGTCGATCGCGAGGACGCCGTGCGTGCGGGCGGCGATCAGGATCCGCATCAGCACATGGTGATGCGCGTCGCCGATGTCATAACCCTCCGGCTGCTCGCCGACCTCGAGGGTGCGCATGTTGAGGCTGGCCGCCATGTCCGCGGGTCCCAGGATCAGCGCCTGCACCCGAGGGGCCGCCGCGATGGCGTCAATGTTGGTCAGCCCCTCTGCGTTTTCGATCTGCGCCTCAATCCCGATGCGGCCCACCGGTAGTCCGTGCGTGGTCTCGAGCTGGCCCAGCAGTAGGTCGAGCGCGTGGATGTGCGAGACGTCAGTCACCTTGGGCAGCACGACGATGTCCAGCGATGCGCCGGCGGTCGACACCACCTCGATGACGTCCGCGTAGGTCCATGGTGTGGTCCAGTCGTTGACCCGCACCCCGCGCAGCTGGTCCGCCCAGCCCGGCTCGGCCAGCGCGACGGCGACCTGCGTGCGGGCCTCGGCCTTGGCGTCCGGTGCGACCGCATCCTCCAGATCGAGGAACACCTCGTCCGCGGGCAGATTCTTTGCCTTCTCGATCATCTTGGCGTTGCTGCCGGGGACCGAAAGGCAGGTTCGACGGGGCCGATAGGCGTTTTCCACAACCACACTCTCTACCCTCTACAGACATGGCGGCGGTCAACAGGGTCTACGTGGCCCGACTCGCGGGGATGGTGGTGCTTGGTCCCGACGGCGAGTCGATCGGCCGCGTGCGCGATGTGGTGATCAGCATCGGCGTCTCTGGCCATCAGCCGCGGGTGTTGGGTCTTGTCGTCGAATTGCTCACCCGCCGAAGGATTTTCGTTCCGATCCTGCGGGTTACGGCCATCGAGCCCAGTGCCGTCACACTCGCGACGGGCAATGTATCGATGCGCCGATTCTCCCTGCGTCCCAACGAGGTGCTGGTGCTCGGCGAGGTGATCGAGACACGAGTCCGCGTCGACGATCCCGATCTGCCGGAACTGGCCGGAATCGACGTCGTCGTGGTCGATCTCGGCATCGAGCAGACCCGCACCCGGGACTGGGTCGTCACCAAGGTCGCCGTGCGGCCACAGCGTCGGCTCGGCAGACGCAGCAACGTGTACATCGCCGGCTGGCTTCAGGTGCAGGGCCTGACGCCGTCCGGTCTGGCGATGCCCGACCAGGGTGTGGGTCAGTTGCTCGAACAGTTCGAAGGCCAACGCCCCATCGAGGTCGCCGAAGCGCTTCGCGAACTGCCCGAGAAGCGCCGCTACGAGGTGGTCAAGGCACTCGACGACGAGCGGCTCGCCGACGTGCTGCAGGAGCTGCCTGAAGACGAGCAGGCCGATCTGCTGCGGCAGCTGGAGACCGAGCGCGCGGCCGATGTGCTCGAGGCGATGGATCCCGACGACGCCGCCGACCTGCTGGGGACGTTGACCCCCGCCGACGCGGAGCAGTTCCTGCGCCGGATGGATCCGGAGGACTCCGAGGACGTGCGGCGGCTGCTGAGTCACTCGCCCGACACCGCGGGCGGCTTGATGACGTCCGAGCCGGTGGTGCTGGCCCCCGACACCACCGTCGCCCAAGCGCTCGCGCGCGTCCGCGATCCCGACCTGACACCCGCGGTCGCGTCGCTGGTGTTCGTGACTCGGCCGCCGACGGCCACGCCGACCGGGCGTTATCTGGGCTGCGTGCACCTGCAGCGGCTGCTGCGCGAACCTCCCGCCGAGCTTGTCAGCGGCATCCTCGACAAAGATCTGCCGACCTTGAGTCCCGAAGACCCACTGGCGGCGGTGACGCGCTACTTCGCTGCCTACAATCTCGTCTGCGGTCCTGTTGTCGACGCGGAAAACCACCTACTGGGCGCGGTGTCCGTCGACGACGTCCTCGACCACTTGCTTCCCGACGACTGGCGGGAGCGCGAGGAACCTGAGCTGTCCGGCGCCGAAGGGGTGACATGAGCGACTCGTCGGCGCGTCAGCGGCTGGACACGCCGCGCACGTCGCGCCGCCGCGTTTCGTTCAACGTCGACGCCGAGGCGGTCGGGAATTTCAGTGAATCGATCGCGCGATACCTGGGGACGGGCCGCTACCTGGCATGGCAGACAATCCTCGTCATCGTTTGGATCGCGCTGAACCTGTTCGCGATCAAGCTGCAGTGGGACCCGTACCCGTTCATCCTGCTCAACCTCGCCTTTTCCACACAGGCCGCCTATGCCGCGCCGCTGATCCTGTTGGCCCAGAATCGTCAGGAAAACCGCGATCGGGTGGCGCTGGAAGAGGACCGGCGACGAGCCGAACAGACCAAGGCGGACACCGAATATCTGGCCCGTGAGCTGGCCGCGCTACGGCTGGCTGTCGGCGAGGTGGCCACCCGCGATTACCTGCGTCGCGAACTCGAGGAATTGAGCGAGAGGTTGACCGACCTGCTGCAGCCGCAACCGACGTCCGACGGAAAAGCGCCAAGCAAGTCGGACGGTTCAGAGAGGCGGACCAAAAAACCGGGCTGAACGGGCTACGGCCATTGCTGCAACGGCGGAATCCAGAGTAGGTATGGTGACTTGGTTCACAAGTCACCGGCACACAAGGACGGTTGAGTGCACATAGGGGGACGAGCCTCCCTCGAGGCAGCGCGGCGCCGAGCAGGGCGAGCCGTACGCAAGCCTGCCTTCGGCGTTGTCATCATCACCCCGCTCATCCTCGCCGGCGCCGTCGGCGCGTCGGCACCGTCGACTGTCGCGCCGCTTCGCGACTCCGCAGTGACGCCGCTCGCGGCCGTCGAGTCATCCTCCGTCGACCGCTCCGGTCCGTCCGTCGTAGCGGTCACCAAGGCACCGTCCGCGTTTCACATCGCCGCGGCGACGATTTCTGCTCCCCCGCCGTCTGTCGTCGTGAATTCTCCTGGAGCGCTTCGCATTCCAGCGATCGCGTTGTCGGCGTACCGCAACGCCGAACGGATGATGGCATCGGCCGCCCCTGGCTGCGGCATGAGCTGGAATCTGCTGGCGGGCATCGGACGCATCGAGTCGCTGCACGCCAACGGTGGCGCGACCGATACCCGCGGCACCGCGGTGCGGCCCATCTACGGGCCCACGCTGGACGGCACTCTGCCGGGCAACGAGGTCATCGTGCAGAGCCGTAGCGCCAACCGGGTGATGTATGCCCGCGCCATGGGTCCGATGCAGTTCCTGCCCGGCACCTGGTCCCGGTACGCCAGCGATGGCGACGGTGACGGCAAGGCCGATGTGCAGAACGTGTTCGATTCATCGCTCGCGGCAGCCCGCTACCTGTGTAGCGGCGGGCTGAATCTGCGCGATCCCGGGCAGGTGATGACGGCGATTCTTCGATACAACAACTCGGTCGCCTATGCGCGCAACGTGCTGGGCTGGGCCGCGGCATACGCGACCGGTGTGGTGCCGGTGAACCTGCCGCCGATCACCGGCCCGGTGCCGCCCCTCGGCGACGCCCATCTGGACAACTACGAGGGCCTGGGGCCCGGACTGCCGATGAACGCCACCGGGCTGCCCGCCGACGATCCGCTGGCCTTGATGCCGTTGATGGCACGCGGCGACGTCGCGAGCCAGATTCCCGTTTATCCAGGTCAGGCCCTGGGACCGCTGCCTGGGCCACTGCCGGGACCCGCGCCGCTCGCGGTTCCGCAGCCGCCGCCGGAGCAGCCTGCACCGCCGCCGTGGCTGCCACCCTGGCTGCAGCCCGCGCCGCAGCCGCAACGCCCGCCCGAATGCGCGGTGTTCTGTATCACGCCGCCTCCCGCGGCGCCTGCTCCGGCCGCGCCGGGTGAGGCGCAGATGCTGATGCCGCAACCGCCGCCTGCAGCTCCGGCCCCCGATCCGTTTGCACCGCCACCGCCACCGGCCGAACAGCCGGCAGCCGCGGTCCTCCCGCCGGCGCTCGGACCAGCGCCGGGTCCGGCGCCCGGACCGGCTGGTTAAGGACGTCCGTCGAGTCGGCCTAGACTCGACTGTGATGTCCTCGATGTCTCCAACTCCCCCTGACCTGGAATCCGCGGTCCGTGCCGCGCTGACCAAGGTGATCGACCCCGAGCTGCGGCGGCCGATCACCGAACTCGGCATGGTCAAGAACGTCACCGTCGACGCCAATGCCGGCGTGCACGTCGAGGTGTATCTGACCACCGCGGCCTGCCCGAAGAAGACGGAGATTTCCGAGCGCGTCAGCCGTGCGGTCGCGGACGTGCCCGGCACGGGTGCCGTCAAGGTCAGCCTCGACGTGATGAACGACGAGCAGCGCACCGAGCTCCGAAAGCAGCTGCGCGGCGACTCACGGGAACCGGTCATCCCGTTCGCCCAGCCGGGCTCGCTGACCCGTGTGTACGCGGTCGCGTCGGGCAAGGGGGGCGTCGGCAAATCGAGCGTCACGGTCAATCTGGCCGCGGCGATGGCCGCGCGCGGGCTGTCCGTCGGCGTGCTCGACGCCGATATCTACGGCCATTCCGTCCCGCGGATGATGGGGACCACCGAACGGCCGACCCAGGTCGAGTCGATGATCCTGCCGCCGGTCGCCCACGACGTGCGGGTGATCTCCATCGCGATGTTCACCCAGGGCAACACCCCGGTGGTGTGGCGCGGGCCGATGCTGCACCGTGCGCTGCAGCAGTTCCTGGCCGACGTGTACTGGGGCGACCTCGATGTGCTGCTGCTGGACTTACCCCCGGGCACCGGCGACATCGCGATCTCGGTCGCGCAGCTGATTCCTGGCGCTGAGATCCTGGTGGTGACGACGCCACAGCTGGCCGCCGCCGAGGTGGCCGAGCGGGCAGGCGCGATCGCACTGCAGACCCGCCAGCGCATCGTCGGCGTGGTGGAGAACATGTCCGGGCTGCTGATGCCAGACGGTACGACGATGCAGATCTTCGGCGAAGGTGGCGGCAAGCAGGTCGCCGAGCGACTGACGCGGGCGGTCGGCGCCGACGTGCCGTTGCTCGGTCAGGTGCCACTGGACCCCGCGCTCGTTTCTGCCGGCGACGACGGTCTGCCGCTGGTGTTGTCAGCGCCGGATTCGGCGGCGGGCAAGGAGCTGCGCAAGATCGCCGACGCACTGTCGAGCCGCAAGCGTGGGCTGGCCGGTATGTCGCTTGGCCTGGATCCAGCAGGGCGTTAACCAGATCGATCTCGGCGACGCGCCGGGGATGGCATCATCGGCGCGATGGACTCTGAGCAGGTCATACGCATCACCCTGACCATCGTCACGCCCATCCTGACCGCAGGAATCGGGATCGTCGCCCTGGTGATCGGGGACTGGCGCGAACGCCGAACCCGACACGGCCGGCGCAAGCTGTCCGTCGAAGACGCCGGCAGGCAGGTCACGTTCGCGGAGGACTGGTTCACCGCCAGCAAGCTGATCGCCGACTCCCCCGATGCGGCAGCGGCCTGCGCGAGACCGGTCGGGCTCTCATTCACGCGATGCTTCGCGGACACCGCCTGACCCGAAACGTCACTGTGCCGGTGTCGGCGGGCCTCCTTACCGACACGCGCAGCTACTTCGACAGCCTGACGACGTATCGCGAAGGCAATCCAGCGTCGATCGTCGAAAAGCTCGCTGAGGCTTCATTCGCAGCAATCGCCAATGGCCGTCGGCTCGTGCTCGACCTGCGCGCAATCCGGGAAGGCTGGACTCACGTGGTCGCCGCCCGCCGGGGCGCCGCGGCCTGGCGGCTGGCCGATCTCCTGATTCGCCAACCAGTAGTCGACGCCGCGACTGCCGCAACGGAGCTCCAAATGACTACTCAAAACGTGCTTCGCGCGATCACGCCGCTGGTGAACGTGGGGGTGCTGTCCGAGTTCACGGGCCTTACCCGCAATCGGATGTGGCAGGCGAGTCAAGTCCTCAGCGCGCTGGACGACTTTGCCGCGCGCGCCGGACGTCAGGGCGGCTAGGTGGCGTCGGTGTCGAACGGCGTGGTGGCTGGAGGCTCCGGAGGCGCGACGGGCTGAGGCGGCGGCGCCGACAGCGGCTTGTCTTCCGGCTTGTCGAACTTGCCGGTGAAGAACGAATCATCGCCGTCGAGTAGATGTTTGGTGAGCGCGGCCCGCGGTGTCATGCCACGCAGTTTGTTGAGCTCGCTCAGCGGCTCGCGCAGATCCTCGAACTCCGGTCCGAGGTCGTCACGCAGCTGGCTGGTGGCCCCGCTGATGTAGTCGCGGGCCTGCCGAAGTGCACTCGACGTCCAGCGGATGGCGCCAGGGAGCCGCTCGGGCCCGAGGATCACCAGACCGGCGATCACCAGGACCAGCATCTCGCCCCAGCCCACGTTAGCGAACATTACGTCGTGGGAGTGTCGCTGCCCGGCGTGACCATGAGCGTGACGTGGCGGCCGTCGCGGACGACCTCGATCGGCGCCTCCTGACCAATGGTCAACTGGCGCACCGCGACAACGAACTCGTCGGCATCAGCGACCGTACGGTTGCCGACCTTGACCACGACGTCGTTCTCCAGGACTCCGCCCTTCTCGGCGGGTCCCCCGGCCTTCACATTGGCGACCTGCGCACCCGAGGCGATGTCGTTGCTAACCGAGCGCGCGGTCAGACCCAGCGTCGGGTGAGCGACCTTGCCGTCCTTGATCAGCGTCTCGACGGTGTACTTGACCTCGTTCACCGGGATCGCGAAGCCGAGACCGCTGGCACTGTCGGACAGCGACTTGCCCGCGGTGTTGATGCCGATCACCTCGGAGTTCATGTTGATTAGCGGACCACCGGAGTTGCCGTGGTTGATCGACGCGTCGGTCTGCACGCCGTCGATGACGGTGTCGGTGTCCGAGCCGTCACCGGACAGCGGAACCGGCCGGTGCAGCGCGCTGATGATGCCGTGCGTGACGGTGCTGCGCAGCCCCAGCGGGGCGCCCGCGGCGATCACCTCGTCGCCCACCTTGAGTTTCTCGGAGTCACCGAACCGGGCCACCGTCAGGTTGTCGACGTTGTCGACCTTCAGCACGGCCAGGTCGGTCTTCGGATCGCGGCCGACGAGGTTGGCGGGCACTTCCTTGCCGTCGTTGAACACCACCGTCGTCTTGTACTGACTGGGGTTGGCGGCGGCCTCGGAGATGACGTGGTTGTTGGTGACGATGTAGCCGCGGCCGTCGACCACCACGCCCGAGCCCTGCGATCCTTCCGAATCGCTGACGGCCTCGACCGTCACCACCGAATCTTCAATCGCCGCAGCGACTTTCGCGAACTGCCCCTGCGGCGGCTCGGAGTTGTTGTTGGTTTGCAGCGTCACCTTCGACGTGGTGAACGCCTCGACGACTTCGGCCGTCTTGCGGCCGACCCAGCCGCCTGCGAAGCCGATCAGCAGGGCGACGATGGCGAGAACCGCCAGCGCGACGTACGACACCCTGCCGCCGAACAACACGTCGCGAACGCCGAGCTTGCCCATCGCAGCGATCGACGGGGCCGGAGGGGCCTGAGGCAACGCCGGGGTGCCCAGCGCTGCGGCGGCGCCGGGGTCACGCCACGGGTCATCCGGTTCGTCGATGCCCTGCCCTTCGCGTTCGGCGTCCAGCGCACCGGTGTCGGCGGGGTGCCGCTGCAGCGAGTCGCCTCCCGTGTACGGCCGACCGAATGCCTCGGCCAGCACCGGGTCGGGCGGTTGGTTCGTCGGTGTGTAGTCACCTTGATCGCGGTAGCGCTCCAGCCCCACGAACGAGCCGTCGACGCCGTCGGGCCGGCCGAACGCGCGACTCGATGCCGGATCGACGGGTGGCCGCGACACGGGCCGCGGTTCGAGGCGCTCCCGCCCAGTTTGGTCCAGATTGGTCACCCGTTCATCACCCTCTGTTGGAGCGCCCGCAATGGCCGGCGCAGGTCACTGCTCGACTCCGCATCCACCCTACCGGCGCTTGCGCCGGTAACGCTGTGTGCCGTCAGCTAACTGCGGCTGGTCCGCTTGGTCGGGCGGCTCCGGCGGAGCATGGTGTGGGATCTGGGACAACATACCCAGAAGGGAGCTGGGAACGACGATGGGGCACGAGTCCCGCAATGCCGCTCGGGCCTGCCGCTGAGCGTCCACCTCGGTCGCGCACTGCGGGCACAACGAGAGGTGGTGCGCTGCGCGCAGATGCGCAGTCATCCGCAGTTCACCGTCGACGAAGGCGGCGACGGCTTCGATCGACAGGTGCTCAGTGGACCCGAACTGCCGCGGCCCGACCGGCGCGTCGCTCTGCGAGGCGAATTGAGACGGCAGCCAGGAAAATGCGCGGCGGAACACATGTCCCGGGTCGACCATCACCCAGCTCCTCTCGTTTGGTCACGTCGCAACGACGGTCCTGAATTGAATGTAGCGCGGCAGCCGGTGGCCGACACCCGCGAACCTCAGGCAGTCTTGGCCGTGTCGCCCGAGTGGCTGGCCAGGTAATC
The DNA here is from genome assembly GCA_963698965.1 of uncultured Actinomycetota bacterium. Lineage (GTDB taxonomy): Bacteria > Actinomycetota > Actinomycetes > Mycobacteriales > Mycobacteriaceae > Mycobacterium. The sequence continues at coordinate 75,361 of CAVOSY010000007.1, read as the reverse complement.
GCGCAGCGCCTGGCGGCCGCGGTGGATCCGGCTGCGCACGGTGCCCAGCTTGACCCCCAGCGTGGCACCGATCTCCTCGTAGGACAGGCCTTCGATGTCGCACAAGACCACCGCGGCGCGGAATTCCGGCGGCAGCGAGTCCAGCGCGGCCTGCAGATCGGGGCCCAGCCGCGAATCGTGGTAGATCTGCTCGGGGTTCGGCTCGTCGGCCGGTACCCGGTCATAGTCCTCGGGCAGCGCTTCCATGCGGACGCGGCCGCGCCGACGAACCATGTCCAAGAACAGGTTGGTGGTGATGCGGTGCAGCCAGCCCTCGAACGTGCCGGGCTGATAGTTCTGCACCGAGCGGAATACCCGGATGAACGTTTCCTGCGTCAGATCCTCGGCATCGTGCTGATTGCCTGACAAGCGGTAGGCCAGCCGGTACACCCGGTCGGCATGCTGACGCACCAATTCGTCCCAGGACGGCATCGTGGTCTTGTCGCCGGTGGCATCGAAAACCGCGGTGCCAGTCAACTCGTCGGTCGGCTCCACCCAATCCCCGTCGGTGTACTGCTCGAGGTGTGCCATAGACACCGGGGCGACGGGGGCCAGTTTCGTTGTGGTCGTCGGATCCTCCTGGTCACAGCCGTCATCACATATCGACGACTCGATGCTTACGGCAACGCCTTTTTCCAGGTGCTTATTCCCGTAACGCCAGCGTCCGCCGTGTTCCATGGGAGATACGGTCTCCGACCGGGGTGTGGTTGGCATATGAGCAAACTGAACTTTTCCTGAGAAAGATTGCCACCCATTATCCAACCAGGCAAAACGGGCCCCGTCGGGGGTGTGATTCTCGGGCTCCGGCACGGGCGTGTCGCGGCTGCGGCCCTCATCGGTTGGCTCTACGCTGCGGGGCATGGCCAGCACCAATGACCCGACGGGTGCGCCCCGCAGCCGCAGCGAATCGATCGTCACGCACGCCGAGGGGTCGATCTCCGAGGACGCCATCGTCGCGGCCGCCCGTGAGCGGGCGGTCGACATCGGCGCGGGCGCGGTCACCCCTGCGGTCGGTGCGCTGCTCTGTGTGCTCGCCAAGCTGACCGGCGCCAAGGCGGTCGTCGAGGTCGGCACGGGTGCGGGTGTCAGCGGGTTGTGGTTGCTCTCAGGCATGCGCGAGGACGGCGTGCTCACCACGATCGACGTCGAACCGGAATATCAGCGCGTGGCCAAGCAGGCGTTCACCGAGGCCGGCGTGGGACCGGGGCGGACACGGTTGATCTGCGGCCGCGCGCAGGAGGTGCTCACCCGGCTCGCCGACGAGTCCTACGACCTGGTGTTCATCGACGGCGATCCGATCGACCAGCCGCAGTTCGTCGTCGAAGGGGTGCGGCTGTTGCGGCCCGGTGGCGCGATCGTCGTGCACCGGGCGGCGCTCGGCGGGCGTGCCGGCGACGCCACCGCAAAGGACGCCGAGGTCAGCGCCGTGCGTGAGGCTGCCCGGCTGATCGCCGAGGACGAGCGGCTGACTCCGGTGCTCGTCCCGCTCGGCGACGGCCTGCTCGCCGCCGCCCGCGACTGACCTTCTTTCACGAACTGGGCCCTGGTCGGGCTGATGAGGCGACTCTTTACGCAATCGTGACGGCTTTTTACGCATTTCTGACGGCGTGGGTGCTTGACCTACCACTGAACGCACGTTTAGCGTACTGAACATGCGTTCAGCGTCAGACGATCGAACTGCCATCGCCCGGATCCGCGATGCCGCGATCGAACAGTGGGGAGAGCACGGGTTCAACGTCGGGCTTCGGAGCATCGCCGAGGCTGCGGGCGTGTCCGCCGCACTCGTGATCCATCACTTCGGATCCAAAGAAGGCCTGCGGAAGGCGTGCGACGACTACATCGCAGAGGAGATCCGCACCGGTAAGGCGGCATCAATGGAGACCAGAGACCCGGCGGACTGGTTCGCCCAGATGGCCGAGGTCGAGTCGTACGCGCCGATGATGGCCTATCTGGTGCGCAGCATGCAGTCCGGCAGCGACCTGGCAAAGATGCTGTGGCGCAAGATGATCGACGACGCCGAGCAATACCTGGAAGAAGGCGTGCGAAACGGCGTGCTGAAGCCGAGCCGGGATCCGCGCGCCAGGGCCAAGTACTTGGGCATCACCGGCGGCGGCAGCTTCTTCCTCTATCTGCAAATGCACGACACCCCAACCGATCTGCGCGCCGTTCTCCGCGACTACACCGAGGAGATGATGCTGCCTGCCCTCGAGATCTACACCCACGGTCTGATGACCGACTCCACCATGTACGACGCCTTCCTCGAGACGCGTGAAAAAGGAATCCCGTTCACTTCCAACGAAGGAGAAGGCCATGACGGCTCAAACAGCCCGGTCCCTGCAGCGCGTTGACACCACACGGTCGCAGCGCGCCGTCGAAATCCGGGGTCTGTCCAAGTCTTTCGGCCACACCAAGGCGCTCGACGGCCTGGATCTGACCGTCGCGCCTGGTGACATCACCGGCTTCCTCGGCCCGAACGGCGCGGGCAAGTCCACCACCATCCGCGTGCTGCTCGGACTGCTTCGCGCCGACGGCGGAACCGTCCGGCTGCTCGGCGGCGATCCCTGGCGCGACGCGGTCGGGTTACACCGGCGGATCGCCTACGTGCCCGGCGACGTCACGTTGTGGCCCAACCTGACCGGCCTTCAGGCCATCGACTTTCTGGCCCGGCTGCGGGGCAACGGCGTGGACACCCGGCGCCGCGACCAGCTGATCGAGCGGTTCGAACTCGACCCGCACAAGAAGGCGCGCACGTATTCGAAGGGCAACCGGCAGAAGGTGGCCATCGTCGCCGCGTTCTCCACGAACGCCGAACTCTACATCCTCGACGAGCCGACGTCGGGCCTGGACCCGTTGATGGAGAAGGCGTTTCAGACCTGCGTCCAAGAGGTCGCCGACCGTGGTGCCGCGGTGCTGCTCTCCAGCCACATCCTCGCCGAGGTGGAGAAGCTCTGCGACAACGTCACGATCATCCGTGCCGGCCGCGCCGTGAAATCCGGCACGCTCGCAGAGCTGCGACACCTGATGCGAACCACGATCACGGTGCGTACCCGCAGCGACGCCCTTGCGCTGCAACAGGTTCCGTATGTACACGACTTCACCGGCCAGGACGCCTACGTCCGCTTCTCGGTGGATCGCAACGACCTGGACTTCGTCATGGAGCACCTCACCGAACTCGGCATCGAGGAGCTCACCGTGACACCGGCGTCGCTGGAGGATCTGTTCCTGCGCGAGTATCAGGGAGCGAACCGATGACCACCGCTACCGTCGCGCCCCACGCGGCGCGGCACGTTGCGGCCCAGACGGGATCGCCGTTGACCGGCGTGCCAAGCCTGCTTCGGCTCGCGCTGCGCCGCGACCGGATTCGGCTATCCATCTGGATCGCGGTCCTGACGCTGATGATGGTGTACGCCCCGAATGCGGTCAAGCTCGCCTACCCCGAGGACGCGCAACGGCTGGCTCGGGTGAACCTGCTCAAGACGCCCGCCGGAATGATGCTGGGCGGCCCCATGTTTGGCCGCAACGAGACCGACCTCGGCGTGATGATGGCCAACGAACTGGTGCTCACGCTGATCGTCGCTGCATCGATCCTCGCCATCACCACCGTCATTCGGCACACTCGCGCTGAGGAGGAGAGCGGCATCGCGGAATTGGTGATGTCATCGGTCGTCGGCCGCTACGCGCGCACATTCGCCGCGCTGATCCTGGTCGGCGGCGTGAACGCGGTGCTGGCGATCACCATGACGCTCGCGATGGCCTCGACGGGTTTCCGGATCGTCGACACCGCGGCGATGTGCCTCGGCGTCACCGGGGTGGCCATGGCATTCGGGGCGGTGGCCGCGGTCACCGCGCAGCTGTGGCGGCAGGCCCGCACCGCGACAGGGGCGGCGATGGCTACGTTGGCGGTGGCCGCACTGGTGCGCGGCATCGGTGACGTCATCAACAATTCCGGGTCCGCGCTGAGCTGGTTCTCCCCCATCGCGTGGGCTCAGCAGATGCGTGCGTTCGTCGACCTGCGCTGGTGGCCGTTTGCGATGCTCGTTGCGCTGACGATCGCGCTGATGGCACTGGCGGCTTGGCTGGAGAGCAGGCGGCAGTACGACGACGGAGTCATCCCGTCCACCGGTGAGCGCCCGAACGCGCGTCCGATCAACGGCGTTTTCGGCCTGCATCTGACGTTGCAGCGAGGCCAGACCATCGGCTGGACCATCGGATTGTTCCTGGGCGGCTTGGCCTTTGGCTCGATGACCAAGTCACTGCTCGACGCCGCGAAAGACAACCCGCTGCTCGCACGGGTGCTCACGGCGCAGGGCACCGACGGTGTCTACACCACGATGACGCAGTTCCTGGCGGCCGCCGCTACCGCGTACGTCGTCAGCGCCGTGCTCCGGGTGTACAGCGACGAAGAGTCAGGCCTCGGCGAGGCGGTGCTCGCCGGCGCGGTATCACGGTGGCGGTGGCTGCTGACCGCGGTGGCGTCCGCCCTTGTCGGGTCGATCGTGCTGATGTTCTTCGCCGGGCTGGGCAACGGGCTCGGTGCGGGCATCACCGTCGGTGAGCCCGAAACCATCTGGCGCCTCACATTGGCCGGACTGGCCTATGTGCCTGCCATGGCGGTCATCGCAGGCGTTGCGGCGCTGGCCGTCGCCGTGCGGCATGGCTGGATCGGCTGGCTCGCGGTCACATTCGTCGTCACGTCGCTGTACCTCGGCGCACTGCTGAGGCTGCCGCGCTGGCTGATCGACCTGTCACCGGTGGGTCGCACCACCGCACCGTCACACTATTCCGTCGGTGCACTGACAGTCATGGTCGTCGTCGCCGCGGCGTTGACGCTGCTTGCCGGCTGGATCTATCGCAACCGCGACGCAATCTGAAACGAGGCGATCGTGAAGCTCGGGACCCAAACACTGGTGTCAAGCTTTATCGCGCTTGTCCTGTTCGGCGCGTTGTTGTTCACACCCGCAGGCACTTTCGACTACTGGCAAGCGTGGCTGTTCATCGCCGTGTTCGTCGTCGCGTCGGCCGTCCCCACCGTGTACCTGGCGCTGAAAGATCCGGCAGCGCTTCAGCGGCGCATGCGTGGCGGCCCGACAGCGGAAACCCGGGGCGCGCAAAAGATCGCCAGCTCGTTCACGTTGCTGTCGTTTCCGGCGGCGATGGTGATCAGCGCGGCCGACCACCGTTTCGGGTGGTCGGAAGTCCCCGCGGCGGTCTCCCTTCTCGGCGATGTCGTCGTCGCCGTCGGAATCGCCATCACGTTCGCAGTCATCATCCAAAACGGTTATGCGGCGGCCAATATCACTGTGGAGGCAGGACAAAAAGTGGTGTCGACCGGACTGTACGAACTGGTCCGGCATCCGATGTACGTCGGGATCCTGATCATCTTGGCGGGCACACCCGTTGCCCTCGGCTCCTATTGGGGGCTGCTCGTCCTCGTCCCCGCCACGTTCACCTTCGCCTTCCGCATCGTCGACGAGGAAAAGATGCTCACGGAGGAACTGGACGGATACCTCGGGTACACCCGCGACGTGCATTACCGGCTGATGCCGTTCGTCTGGTGATCGCCAAGCGAACGACAAAGAGAGAAAGAGAAAGGAACATGAAGACCGCGCTTCAATTGACGGTGTCATCGGTGCTTGGACTTGCATTGATCGGTCTGGCGTTGTTTTGGCCGGGCGGCACGTTCGACTACTGGCAGGCATGGGTTTTCCTCGGCATATTCGTGATCCTGTCGGCGGTCTACACCGTCTATGTGGGAGTGAAGACGCCCGAGGTGCTCCGGCGTCGGATGAATGCAGGTCCGACCCATGAATCCCGGCCAGTACAGAAGGTCGTCAGTTCCGGCGTGGTGCTGATGTTCTTCGCACTCTTGGTCGTCTCCGCGTTCGACCATCGGTTCGGTTGGTCGAACGTGCCGACGGCGGTCGTGCTCATCGGGCAGATCCTGGTAGCGGTCGGGCTCGGCATCAGCATGCTCGTGGTCGTCCAAAACAGCTATGCCGCCGCGAATATCACCGTCGAGCCCGACCAGAAGGTGGTGTCAACCGGGCTGTACGGCCTGGTGCGGCACCCGATGTACTTCGGCGGTCTCCTGATGATGCTCGGCATCCCTCTCGCGCTCGATTCCTATTGGGGGCTCGTCGTCCTGCTACCGTGCGTGATCCTTCTCGCCGCTCGCATCTTCGATGAGGAGAAGGCGCTGACGGAAGAGTTGGCCGGGTACCGCGAGTACACCGAGAAAGTGCATTCCCGGCTGGTTCCGCATGTGTGGTGAGGGTCGCGAATCATGAAGGTCGCTATTCAGGCAATTGCGTCCGGGTTGATCGGACTGGTCGTGTTCGGGCTGCTGGTGTTCTGGCCGGCAGGCACGTTCGACTACTGGCAGGGTTGGGCGTTCATCGCCGTGTTCGCCGCGTCGACGATGATCCCCAGCCTCTATCTCGCAGCCAAGAATCCGGCGGCGCTCGAGCGGCGTATGCAGGCGGGTCCTGCCGCGGAGACAAGGCCGCTGCAGAAACTCATCATCTCGTTCGCGTTCGTGTCACTTGGGGCGACGATCGTGGTGAGCGCGTTGGACTTTCGCTTCGGCTGGTCCAGCGTGCCCGCGGCGATCTCGGTGATCGGCGACGTGCTGGTGGCGCTCGGACTCGGCATCTCGATGATCGTGACGATCCAGAACGGTTATGCCGCCGCGAACGTCAAGGTCGAGTCGGGACAGGACCTGGTATCGACAGGTTTGTACGGCGTGGTCCGGCACCCGATGTACTTCGGAAACGTCGTGCTGATGATCGGCATCCCGCTGGCGCTCGGCTCCTATTGGGGACTTCTGTTCGTGATCCCCGGCCTTGCCGTCCTCGCCACTCGGATCCTCGACGAGGAGAAGGTGCTCACCCAACAGCTCGCCGGCTACCGCGACTACGCGCAGCGGGTGCACTACCGGCTGGTGCCCTACGTCTGGTGAAGGAGGAGAGTTGAAGATCGCTGTGCAAACACTGGCATCGGGTATTTTCGGGGTGGCGTTCTTCGCCGCGCTGCTGTTCTGGCCGGCTGGCACGCTGAACTATTGGCAGGCATGGGTTTTCATCGCCGTGTTCATCGTGTGCACGCTCGTGCCGAGTGCTTATCTGGCCGTGAAGGATCCGGCTGCGCTGCAGCGGCGGATGAAGGCCGGGCCTACGGCCGAAACCAGATCCGTGCAGAAACTTGTCATGACGGGGACGATCCTTGCCGTGATAGCGGTGCTGGTCATCAGCGCCCTGGACCACCGGTTCGGCTGGTCAAGCGTCCCGACACCGATCGTCATCGTCGGCAACATCCTTGTCGCCGTCGGGCTCGTGGTCGCGCAGCTGGTCGTCATTCAAAACAGCTACGCAGCCGCGACCATCACGGTGGAGGAGGACCAGAAGGTCGTCTCGACCGGCCTCTATGGCCTTGTCCGGCATCCGATGTACGTCGGCACGCTGATCATGATGATCGGCACGCCGCTTGCGCTCGACTCGTACTGGGGACTGCTCGCCATTGTCCTGGCACTGCCGGTTCTTGCGGCCCGCATCGAGGACGAAGAGAAGATGCTGCGGCAGGAACTCGACGGCTATGACGAGTACACGCGCAAGGTGCACTACCGGTTGGTGCCCGGCGTCTGGTGACGGCCGGCGGCCCACTCACGTCAGTCCTTCCTGTCATGCCGACGGTCCATCATCCGTCATACAGATGGCGACAGGAGGTGCGACGTGCCCGCAGAGCCCTTTGAGGAGCACCGCCCGCATCTACGGGCGGTCGCCTACCGCATGCTGGGATCGCTGACCGAGGCCGACGACGCCGTGCAGGAAGCGTGGCTGCGGATGGACCGCACCGACGTCAGCGACGTGCGTAATCTGCGCGGCTGGCTGACGACGGTCGTCGCACGCATCTGCCTGGACATGCTGCGGGCGCGCAATGCGCGGCCCGAGGAGCCGCTCGACGACGTTCTCCCCGTCGCCGCACCTGATGCCGTCGACCCCGAAGCCGAAGCCGTACTTGCCGACTCCGTCGGAGTGGCGCTGCTCGTCATCCTCCAGACCCTGTCCCCGGCCGAGCGCCTCGCATTCGTGCTGCACGACATGTTCGATCTGCCCTTCGCGGACATCGCACCGATCGTGGGCCGCACGGAGAACACCGCCGCGCAGCTCGCGGCGCGCGCCCGCCGCCGTGTACGCGGTAAGACTCCCGATCCCGCAACGGATTTGGTGCGCCAACGCCTGCTCGTCGACGCGTTCCTCGCCGCCGCCCGCGAGGGTGATTTCGATGCGCTGCTCGCGGTACTCGACAGCGATGTGGTGCTGCATGTCGATGCCACCGCGGCGGGCGCCCCGACGACCATCCGCGGCGCCCAAGCGGTGGCCACCAATGCGCACGCCTTCTCGGCCAACGCGCGGTTCGCCGAGCACGCGTTGGTGGACGGCGCCGCCGGCATCGTCGTCGCGCCCAAGGGGAAGCTGGCGCTGGTACTGCGCTTCGGTGTCGTCGGAGACAAGATCACCGAGATCGACATCGCCGCCGACCCGCAGCGGCTGCGTCGCGTCAGTTTGGCCGTGCCGGACTGATCTGGGCTGATAATGCGTATGTGGAATTGCTGACCGGCTTCGGGCTGGCCACGGCGGCGGGACTCAACGCCTACATCCCGCTGCTGGCGCTCGGCCTGCTGTCCCGGTTCACCCACCTGGTGACGCTGCCGCACGGCTGGGCCTGGCTGGAGAACGGCTGGGTGATGACGATCGTCGCGGTGCTGCTCGTGGTCGAGATCGTCGCCGACAAGATCCCTGCGCTCGACAGCATCAACGACACTATCCAGACGTTCGTCCGGCCGACGGCAGGCGGCATCGTGTTCGGTTCCGGCACCGCCGCGCAGACGTCCGCGGTGACCGATCCCGGAGCGTTTGTGCACTCGGGTCAATGGGTTCCCGTCGCCATCGGAGTGGTGACCGCGCTGGTGGTGTCGCTGACGAAATCGACCGTGCGGCCTGCGGCCAATGTCGCCACCGCTGGCATGGCTGCGCCGGTGCTGTCCACCATCGAGGACATCACCAGCGTCGGGCTGGTCTTCCTGGCGATCCTGGTCCCGGTGCTGGTACTCGTGGCCCTGATCGCACTGGTCTTGGCGGTGGTGCGGCTCGTGCGTCGCCGACGACGCAAGGCAGCGACGGAAAGCGGCTAGATCCACACGCCCTTACCGACCGCGACCACTCCCCCTGCACTGATCGCAAATCGCTCGCGATCCTTCTCGAGGTCCACGCCGACCATCTCGCCGGGCCCCACGACGACGTTCTTGTCGAGGATCGCGTGGCGCACCACCGCGCCGCGGCCCACCCGCGTACCCGGCATGATCACGCTGCCCTCCACGATCGCGCCGTCGTCGACCACCACGTTGGACGACAGCACCGAATTGCGAACTGAGGCAGCCGAAATGATGCTGCCCGCGCCGACCACGGACTCCTGCGCCGAGCCACCGTTGACGAACTTCGCCGGCGCCAGCATCTCCGACTCGCCGCGGATCGGCCAGCGCTTGTTGTAGAGGTTGAACACGGGGTGCACCGACACCAGGTCCATGTGGGCGTCGTAGAACGCGTCGAGCGTCCCGACGTCGCGCCAGTAGCCGTGGTCGCGTTCCGTGGCGCCAGGCACCTCGTTGTTGTGGAAGTCATAGACCGCGGCCATCCCGTCGACGACGAGGCGCGGGATGATGTCGCCACCCATGTCGTGATCGGAGTGGTCATCATCGGCGTCGGCGCGGATCGCGTCGATGAGCACCTTCGTGGTGAAGATGTAGTTGCCCATCGAGACGAACGTCTGCTCCGGATCGTCGGGTGTGCCCGGCGGATCGGCAGGCTTCTCGACGAACTCGCGGATGCGGCCCGACTCGTCGGCGTCGATGCAGCCGAACGCGCTGGCCTCGGCCCGCGGCACCCGGATGCCCGCGACCGTCGCGCCTGCGCCGCTCTCGATGTGGAACTGGACCATCTGCTCAGGGTCCATGCGGTACACGTGGTCGGCGCCGAACACGACGATGTAGTCAGGGTCCTCGTCGTAGATGAGGTTCAGCGACTGATAGATCGCATCGGCAGACCCGGTGTACCAGCGCGGGCCGAGCCGCTGCTGCGCCGGCACCGGGGTGATGTACTCGCCGGCAAGCCCGGACAACCGCCAGTTCTGCGAGATATGGCGATCCAGCGAATGCGACTTGTATTGGGTGAGCACGCAGATTCGCAGGTATCGGGCGTTGACCAGATTGGACAACACAAAATCGATCAGCCGGTAGGCGCCGCCGAAGGGAACGGCCGGTTTGGCGCGATCAGCTGTCAGCGGATAGAGCCGCTTGCCTTCCCCGCCGGCCAGGACGATGCCAAGGACGTGTGGCAACTCCCTCATGCCCCAAACCTATCCGCAGGTTGACGCCGCGGCTAGCCATTGGCGGCTATTGATGGTTCTGGCGGTCAAGGTATTTGGCGCAATCGCGTTCAAAACAAGCGTTCATGCGGAAGCAACGGCCCACATTTTTGGATACGGTCGTGACTATGCGGGTGGCGATGATGACTCGGGAGTATCCACCCGAGGTCTATGGCGGGGCAGGGGTGCACGTCACTGAGCTTGTCGCTCAGCTGCGCCATCTGTGCGAGGTCGACGTGCACTGCATGGGGGCCACTCGTCCGGGGGTGTTCGTGGCGCAGCCCGATCCGGCACTCAAGGGCGCCAACGCCGCGCTGTCGACGCTGTCGGCAGACCTCAACATGGTCAATGGCGCGTCGAACGCCACCGTCGTGCATTCACACACCTGGTACACCGGCCTGGCCGGGCACCTGGCCGCGCTGCTGTACGGCATTCCGCACGTGCTGACCGCGCATTCGCTCGAACCGATGCGGCCGTGGAAGGCCGAACAACTCGGCGGCGGATACCGGGTGTCGTCGTGGGTGGAGAAGATCGCGGTCGATGCCGCCGATGCGGTGATCGCCGTCAGTTCCGGCATGCGCGACGACGTGCTGAAGACGTATCCCGCACTCGATCCCAACCGAGTGCATGTGGTGCGCAACGGGATCGACACCGATGTTTGGTACGCGGTCGAGGGAAGGCAGGACGACTCGGTACTGGAAGAGCTCGGCGTCGACCTGAAGCGCCCCATCGTGGCCTTCGTCGGTCGGATCACCCGGCAGAAGGGGGTCGCACATCTGATCGCGGCCGCCCATCATTTCGCACCCGACATCCAGCTCGTGCTGTGCGCGGGCGCACCGGACACCCCGGAGATCGCGGCCGAGGTGACGTCGGCAGTACAGGAGCTGGCGCGCGTCCGCAGCGGCGTGTTCTGGGTGCGCGAGATGCTGCCGATCGGCAAGATCCGCGAAATACTCTCAGCAGCAACCGTTTTCGTGTGCCCGTCGGTATACGAACCGCTGGGGATCGTCAACCTCGAGGCGATGGCGTGCGCGACGGCCGTGGTGGCCTCCGACGTCGGCGGCATTCCAGAGGTGGTCGCGGACCGGCAGACGGGTCTGTTGGTGCACTACGAAGCGAGCGACCCGGAGTCCTTCGAGCGTCGGCTCGCCGACGCGGTCAACTCGTTGGTGGCCGATCCGGGGAAGGCCCGCCAGTACGGCCGGGCCGGGCGGCAGCGCTGTATCCAAGAGTTTTCCTGGGCGCACATCGCGGAGCAGACCCTGGAGATCTACCGAAAAGTGTCCTCATGAATTTCGGCGTGAACGGCTGCGCTCACCGCAACCGAGCACGCCGAAATTGCTAGCTGGTGACGCCCTTGAGCTCGTCGCCGAGGGCGGCCGCTTCTTCGGGAGTGAGTTCGACGACTAGTCGTCCGCCGCCTTCCAGTGGTACCCGCATCACGATGCCGCGCCCCTCCTTGGTTGCTTCCAGTGGACCGTCGCCGGTCCGGGGCTTCATCGCCGCCATCGAGTGCTCCCTCCACATGAGCTGGCCCGCTCGGGCTGTTGATCTTTCCCCATTGTTCCCTATCCGTGGCGCTAGGTGTGCAAAGACCCGGCTATGACCGTCGTTAGGATGCGGCTCTGATCGCGGGAACCCAGCAGTCGGCGATGTGGTCGTCGACCATTCCCGTGGCCTGCATCAACGCGTATGCCGTCGTGGGTCCGACGAATCGGAAGCCGCGGCGCTTCAGTTCCTTGGCCATCGCGGTGGACTCCGGAGTCACCGCAGGGACATGGGAGAGGTCGGCGGGTCGCGGACGGGGCGGCGGCGCGAACGACCACAGCAACTCAGCGAGGTCGACGTCGAGATCGGCGACCGCACGCGCGTTGGCGATGGTGGCTTCGATCTTCAGACGGTTGCGCACTATCCCGGTGTCGGCCATCAGCCGATCGAAGTCGCGTTTGGTGTAGCGGGCGATGCGTTCGACATCGAACCCGTGGAATGCGCGACGGAAGTTCTCCCGCTTGCGCAGGATGATCAGCCACGACAGGCCGCTCTGGAACGCCTCGAGGCTGATCCGTTCGAACAGGGCAGCGGAGTTGCGCAGCGGCTGGCCCCACTCGGTGTCGTGGTAGTCCCGGTAGAGGACGAAATCGTCTGGGGCCAAACGTGTTTGGTCGATCCATCCGCACCGGATGCGGCCGTCGTCTTCGACGGTCACGCGTCGTCCCTGTCAGAGGGCAGCGCGTGGGCGCCGCCCTCCGCCAGCTGGTCGGCTTCGTTCGTGTCGTCGTCGAGGCCGTGGGCCGCGCGCACCGCGGCCAGCTGGCCGCGCAACAGGTCGAGCTCCTGGCCGAGACGGTCGAGCACCCAGTCGACCTCACTGGTCTTGTAGCCACGCAGTGTCTGGGTGAACTTGACGGCGTCGACGTCGGTGCCGGTGACGCCCGAGGCCGGCAACACCGTGGCGGTGGTGTTGCGCGGCAACGGCGGCAACGGCTCCCCTCGGCCGAACAGCACGCTGCCGAGCCCGAACAGCACGATGGCCACCAGGATCAGCACTACCAGGTACAGCAGAACCAAGGTCACGCTGTCGATATTGCCCGACGAGTCCGACTGGGGGCACTCCCCTCGCAAGCTGGGGGCCCACCCGCTCGCGGGGGAGTACCGAAAGTGCTACCCGCGCGGGCGCAACGAGATCATCGGCGGGCGGTCCTCCAGCGAGACCGAGGAGGTCCGCGGCGTGTAGTCGTCGCCGTCGGCGAAGAACTGTGTCAGCGCCACACCGGAGTCCGGAACGCCGCAGCGCGACAGCAGCGTGGCGATGACCTGCCGACTCATCGACGCGAGTTCGGTCAAGGGCCTGTTGCGGTGCGTGCGCACACCGAGGTTGACCTGGGCGATCGCGTCCAGGCCCAGGCGGTCGTAGGTGTCGATCAACAGCCCGATCTCCACGCCGTAGCCTGGCGCGAACGGCACCGAGGTCAGCAGCTCGCGGGTGCCGGCGTATTCGCCGCCCAGCGGCTGCAGCAGGCAGCTCAGTTCGGGTCGCAACGACGCGAGCAGCGGGCGCGCGACCAGCTCGGTGACCCGGCCTCCGCCGTTGGCGTCCTCCCTGCCGCTGACCCTGAGCGGCCGCCGGTAGAAGCCCTTGACCAGGTGGACGCCCTCGGTGGTGAGCAACGGGCCGACCAGCTTGGGCACGAACGTCGGGTCAGGGTCGATCAGGTCGGAGTCGACGAACACGATGATGTCGCCGGTGGCCGCGGCCAGCGACCGCCACAGCACCTCACCCTTGCCGGCTTGCGGCTCCACTTCGGGAAGCGCCGTCTCACGGCTGATCACTCGCGCACCGGCCGCAACTGCCCTGATCTCGGTGTCGTCGGTGGAGCCGGAGTCCAGCACGATGAGCTCGTCGACCAGCCCGCCAAGCAGCGGGGTGATGGTCTCGACGACGCTTCCGACGGTTTCTTCCTCATTGAGGGCGGGCAGCACCACCGAGATGGTGCGTCCGGCCTTCGCGGCCTCCAGTTCGGCGATGGTCCATGTCGGCCGGTTCCAGCTGTGGTCGGTCAGCCATCTCCCGATGACGACGTCCGTCCCGGGCAGCTCTGGTGTCAGTGTCATGCCAGTCCCCTCACCGTGCGCGTCGGCGAACGCACGCCCTGGATCGACGCGACCATTTCGAGCACGCGCCGCGTGGGCCCGACCTCATGCACCCGGAACATGGCGGCCCCGTCCGCGGCGGCCAAGGCGGTCGCGGCCAGGGTGCCTTCGAGGCGTTCGCTCAGACCCACACCCAGAGTCTCCCCGACGAAATCTTTGTTGCTGAGTGCCATCAGGACCGGCCATCCAGTTTTTACAAGGTCTTTTACGTGGCGCAACAAACTAAGACCGTGATAAGTGTTCTTGCCAAAATCGTGGGTCGGGTCGATTAACACCGAGTCACGCGCCACCCCGAGGGCCACCGCGCGTTCGGCTGCGGCCGTCACTTCTGCGATCACGTCGTCGACGACGCCCCGCTCCGAGGTGCCGTAGTTGACCCGGAACGGTCGTGTCCGCGGCGCTGCACCGCCGGTGTGCGAGCACACCAAGCCGGCCCCGAACTCAGCAGCGACCTCGGGAAGTGCCTGGTCATGACCGCCCCAGGTGTCGTTGATCAGGTCGGCTCCGGCTGCGCAGGCCTGCTTGGCCACCTCTGCGCGCCAGGTATCGACGCTGATCAGCTGGTCGGGAAAGGTGTCGCGCAGCCACTCGATGAACGGCACGACGCGGGCGATCTCCTCGTCGACGCCGACTGTCTCGCCTGGTCCGGCCTTGACGCCACCCACGTCAACGACATCGGCGCCCTCTTCGATCACCCGGTGGGCCGCCGCCTTGGCTGCCTCGTCGGTGAAGGTGGCGCCGCGGTCGTAGAACGAGTCCGGTGTCCGGTTCACGATCGCCATGATCAAGGCGCGATCGCCGGCCACCGGGCGGCCGCAGAAGGTCGACAACACGCCTTCCATAGTGCCTGGCCCAGTGATTTCGGCGCGCCTACGGTCGCTCAGCGGGCGTTAGCGCGCCCAAATCGCTAGTTCTTGGGCTTCTTTCCGTCGACGACCTCTTTTGGGTACTCGTCGTAGAACGGCACATAGCCCTCGTCGCGGCCGGCCAGCACATAGATCGGATCCTTGACGTCCGAGCCGTAGCCCTCCTTGCGCAGGTCGACTTTCAGGTTCTTGAAGGTGGACGTGTGCGCCAGCTCCCCTACGACACGGACGAACAGCGGCACGGCGTAGCCCGGCAGCCGCCCGTAGGCCGCCTTGGCCAACGCCTTGCCGTCGAACTGCTCGCCCTCCTTGAGCTGAATCGCCGCCATGCCCGCGCGGCCGCCCGTGCCCGGCACCTCGACACCGAAGACCGTGCCCTCCTCGATCTGCTGATCGGTGGCAAGGGCAGCCTCGACCTCGGTGGTGGCGACGTTCTCACCCTTCCACCGGAACGTGTCGCCGAGCCGATCGGTGAACGCCGCATGCCCGAAGCCTTGCGATCGCATCAGGTCGCCGGTGTTGAACCAGACGTCGCCATCGCGAAAAGCGTTGCGCACCAACTTCTTTTCACTGGCCTTCTTGTCGGTGTAGCCGTCGAACGGCTGCATGCTGCTCACCTTCGACAGCAGTAGTCCCGGCTCGCCGTTGCGGACCTTGCGCACCCGGCCGTCCTCGCCGCGCAGAGGTTCGCCGGTGTCGCCGTCATACTCCACGAACGCAACTGGCGTCGGGCAGATCCCCGTGGTCTTGTCGACGTTGAGAACGTTGACGAACGCGGTGTTTCCCTCACTGGCCGCGTAGAACTCACAGACCCGGTCGATGCCGAACCGCTCGGTGAACTCGTCCCAGATCGCCGGGCGCAGCCCGTTACCCGCGATCACCCGCACCTTGTGCTGACGGTCGGTCGGCTTGGGCGGCTGGTTGAGCAGGTAGGCGCAGATCTCGCCGATGTAGATGAACGCGGTGGCGTCGTAGCGGATGATCTCGTCCCAGAACTTCGACGCCGAGAACGACTTGCCGAGCGCCAGCGTCGCGCCCGAGTTCAGCACCGAGGACAACGCGACTGTCAAGGCGTTGTTGTGGTACAGCGGCAGGCAGCAGTACAGGGTGTCGTTGCTGGTCAACCTCATGCCGAGGCCGCCGAACCCGGCCAGCGCGCGCAGCCACCGGTAGTGCGTCATCACGCTGGCCTTCGGCATCCCGGTGGTGCCGGACGTGAAGATGTAGAAGGCCTTGTCCTTGGCCAGCACGGCCGCGGTCGTCGCCGGGTTGCCGGTTGGCGCGGTCGCGGCCAGCCGCTGTAGTTCGTCGACCGTGATCAGCCCGGTGGTGTCGGTGCCGCATTCGGTGATCGGCTCGACGAAGTCCGTCTCGGCGACGATGGCCTTGGCTTCGAGCAGCCCGAAGCTGTGCTTGAGCACGTCGCCGCGCTGGTGAAAGTTGATCATTCCCGCGATCGCACCGCACTTGACCGTGGCCAGCATCAGCAGCACCGACTCCGGTGAGTTGCGCAGCATGATGCCGACGACATCGCCGTGTCCGACACCGCGGGCGGCCAGTACGGCCGCGTAGCGGTTGACCGTCTCGTTGGCCTCGCGGTAGGTGATCCGCTCGTCGCCGAACTTGATGAACATCTTGTCGGCGTAGCGCGCCGCCCGATCCTGAAAAACCTTGCCGATGGACGTCTTCGCCGACGGCCGGGCCCCGAATCCGGTGATCACACCGGTCAAGATGGTCGGCAGATCCATCAGCAGACGCGGCACATGGGTGGCGATGTCGAGCAGCCCGACGCTGCTGCGGGTCCCCGATCTCTGATCGGTCATGCGGTACATCCCCTCCGATATTCGTCTGTGCGCAACACCCTAGTGACCACTGTCACCCGGTGTGCACGCCGCCATCGCAGCGTCGACGTCGTCGACCACGACCAACCGAGCCAGCGCACTCTCGGCGACGTAGCCGCTGTCGACCAGCCCGTGCAGCCAGGCCAGCAGGCCGTCGTAATGCCCGATCGGATCGAGCATGACCACCGGCTTGTCGTGCATACCCAGATAGCCCGCAGTCCAGGCTTCGAAGAACTCCTCGAGGGTGCCGATGCCGCCGGGCAGCGCGATGAACGCGTCGGCGCGGTCCTCCATCACCTGCTTCCGCTCCCGCATGGTGTCGGTGACGACGAGCTCGTCGGCTTCGGTGTCGGCAACCTCCCGGTGCACCAGCGCCTTCGGGATGACGCCGACGGTCCTTCCGCCACGCGCACGGGCCGCGCTGGCCAGTGCGCCCATGGCGGAGACGTTGCCGCCGCCGGACACCAGCGTCCAGCCGCGTTCTGCGATCGCTTCTCCGACCCGCACCGCCAAGGACAACAGCGCCGGATGCCTTGGCCCGGACGCGCAGTACACACAGACCGCCCATTCGCGGTTGGGTTCTGGGGACACACGCACAACGTAGCCATACACTCGCGCGGTGCCTGTTGAGTGGGTTACCTCATCGCACGAACCGGCATTGGAACTGCTCGAAACGGGCGTCCGCGAGCAGACCGGGACGGTGCTGATCGGTTCGGCGGGCGTCGGCAAGACGTGGTTGGCACGCGCTGCGGCACAGCGGCTGGCGTCGCAGTTCGATCGCGTCGACTGGGTCACGGCGACGACTCCTGCGGTTCCGTTCTCCGCCTTCAACCACCTGATCGAGGTGCCCGACACGGGTAAGACCGCGGCCGTGCTGCGCGCTGCGCGGGAGGCGCTGGGTGACGGCAGACTGTTGATCGTCGACGACGCGCATCTGCTGGACAAGCTGTCCGCAGCGCTCGTCTACCAGTTGGCGGTCAGCGGCACGGTGAAGATGATCGTCACGGTCGCACCGAACGGGCCTGTCGCCGATGAGATTTCGGCGCTGTGGCGGGACGATCTGCTGGCGCGGGTCGGCATCGAGCCGCCGGGCCACGACGACAACAGACAGGCCACCCTGGTCGAGGAGTTCGTCGCGGCGCTGCCAGGCCCGGCGCACCGGGTGCTGGAGTACCTGGCGGTCGAGGATCCGCTGTCGCTCGCCGATGCCTGTGCGCTGGCGGGCCGCGACGCCGTCACCGACGCCGAGGCGGCTGGTGCCGTCGCGATCGAAGGGGATCGCGTCCGTCCGGCGCACCCGCTGTTCGTCGACGCGGTCCGTGACGCGCTCGGCGGACCCGAGCTACGCCGGCTGCGCACAGAGCTGGTGAATCGGCTGGCCGCCTCGGGGCCGCGCGGAGTGGTGGACCGGTTGCGGCTCGCCGTGCTCTCGCTGGACAGCGACAGCCCGCGGCCGGTGGCCGAGCTGGCCGCGGCGGCCGAGGAGTCGCTGCAGCTGGGCGATCTCGAACTCAGTGAACGCTTGGGCCGGGCCGCCGTCGAGCGGTCACCGCAGCTGCCGATCCGACTGACCCTGGCCTATGCGCTGGCGTGGCAGGGCCGCGGCCGAGAAGCCGACGCGGTGCTCGCGAACGTGGACCCGTCGACACTGTCCGAGACCGAGTTGATGGCGTGGGCGCTGCCGCGTGCGGCCAATCAGTTCTGGATGCTGAGCGAACCCGAGCGCGCGACCGCGTTCCTGCGGACAACGCGCGGACGGGTGTCGACGCCTGCCGCGCAGACGACTCTCGACGCGTTGGCTGCGACGTTCACAATGAACGCGGGCAGCCCCAGCCGCGCCAAACAGATCGCCGACGAGGTGCTCGCGTCGCCCGCGGCTGACGACACCGCGATCGGGTGGGCGGCGGCCGCAGCGGCGCTGAGCTCGGCGCGGATGGGCCGCTTCGATGAGGTCGACGCGCTGGCCGAGCGCGCGATCGCGGCAGGGCATCCCGGTCTGTTGCGGTTCACCAGCGGCTTCGGTCAGACGACGGCGCTGGTGATGGCCGGTGAACTGGACCGTGCCCAGGCGCTGGGCCAGCAGCTCACCGACTTTGCCCAGCTGCAGCAGCCGGGCCGCGCGATCGGTGAGGTGTTGGTGGCCGACGTGTTGATCGTCAAGGGTGAGCTCGAGTCGGCGATGTCGCTGTTGCGTGGGGCCGCGGCGGCGTTGGCGCCGACCGGGTATTCGTGGGGTCCGCTGGCGTGGATGCTGCTGGCGCAGGCGCTTGGGCAGCTGGGTGAGACGGCCGAGGCAGGAAAGGTCTTGTCGCGGGCCGAATCTCGGCATGGTCTGAAGTCGATGTTGTTCGCGCCCGAACTGGCGCTGGCGCGTGCCTGGACGAGGTCGGCGCGACGCGACGACCACGGAGCGATCGCGGCGGCCCGCGACGCCGCGCGCACTGCCGAACGCGGCGGTCAGTCGGCGGTCGCGCTGCGCGCGTTGCTCGACGCGGCGCGACTGGGCGACATCCGCGCGGCCGATGGCATCGCGCGGCTCAGTGGCGAAGTCGATTGCGTATTGGGTCAATTGGCGCTTCAGCACGCGCGGGCGTTGGTCGCAAAGGACGCGGCCGCCCTCAACGACGTGTCGGCGCGGTTCGATGCGATCGGCATGAAGCGCTCGGCGGCCGCTGCGGCAGCCCAGGCTGCGAGCGCCTAGTGCGGACGGCGCCCGCCATCGACAAGAACAACGTCGACACGGCCGGGCTGGCCCGTCGCTGCTGGTAGCACCAGCCATGGCTGACGCGGGGCCCGACCAGGAAATTCGTGTCACGTACGGTGGGCGTGCGGCCATAGGATTGATTTGCCGAGCGTGAGCCACGGAGATTGCAGATGACTGACCCCCTGTATGTCCAGCCTGACGGCGTACGGTCCTACGCCCAGATCCATGACGAGGTCGTTGGCGCGCTGTCTCAGTTGCTGGGGACGGCCGCGCCAGAAGCGCTCGGGGTGGAGAGCACGCACGGGCCGATCGCGTCGGCCGTCAGCGGCGCCCTGAGCCAGGTACTGGGCCGCAGGCACGGCACGCTGCAGGCCACATCGACGTCCGCGCAGACCATTTCGGAGCTACTGCAGAAGGCCGCGCAGATGTACGAACACGGCGACCAGAAGGG
Source organism: uncultured Actinomycetota bacterium (assembly GCA_963698965.1). Lineage (GTDB taxonomy): Bacteria > Actinomycetota > Actinomycetes > Mycobacteriales > Mycobacteriaceae > Mycobacterium. The sequence continues at coordinate 55,390 of CAVOSY010000007.1, read as the reverse complement.
CGCCGCCACGCTCAGGGCCGCGGCCGAGGCGATACAAGACGCGAACGCGTCCGGAGCAGCGGGTGCGGCAGGATCAGCGGGCGCGGCGGGGGCCGCCGGTGCTGGTTCGGCAGGCGCGGGCGGCGGCGCCGAAATGGTGGGCCAGATGGTCAGCCAGGTGGGGCAGCAGCTCGGCCAGACGGCGCAGTCCATCGCGCAACCGCTGCAAGGAATGGCCCAAGGGCTGCAACAGATTCCGCAACAAGTCATGCAGGGCGCGCAGCAACTTGCTCAACAGGTGTCGCAGGCGGCCGGGTCGTCCGTCGACAAGGCGCCTGGCGACCCCATCGCTCGCAGCGGCCGCGCCGGGCCGGGCATCGTGCCCGAGGAGCGGTTCCCAGACGCGCAGGGTGATCATGCCGCGGCGGGCGACACGGCCGATGCCGGCAGAGCGCCCGACCTACCGCCCCGGCGTGCCGAGCCGGCACAGACCCGTCCGCAGTCCGACTGAATCGGGTCACAACCTGCGGCCGAGATCGCCTTCGCCGCGATGCTGTTGATGCTCAGGCGATTTCACCGGGGCCGGGCCATGCTTGTCATCGGATGCAGACGGTCCTGCCATCGCGCGGTCATTGGCTTCGGCACGGTGCAGCGGTTCACGCTCCTCCCGCTGGGGTTCGTGCGCCTGGGTCGCTTGTTCGTCCTTGGCGTCAACGGCGTTGTCGCGCACCGGCGCTGGCGCGGCTGCCTCCGCCGGACTCGAGGCGCCACTGCCCGCTGCCCCGCCGACATCCTGACCGCCGAGGGATTGGCCGCCTTTGCCGCCCTGAGCTCCCTGCAGCGCTTGTTGGATGAGCTGACCGAACACGCCGGTCTGCCCGCCGATCGCCTGTGCAGGCGCACCCGCCATCTGCCCTATCTGCCCGGCCTGCTGGCCCACTTGGCCGAGTATGCCGACGATTTGGCCGACGGACTGCGAGCCGGCGTCATCGGAGTTCTGGTAGGCCGCCTGTGCGGCGCCCAACTTGCCTGAGAACATCGTCTCTTTCGCCTGCAGCGTCGCGACATTGGCTGCCAGCGGCGCGGCCAGTGTCGGAAGCACTGCCGAGATGGTCGCGCTCAGCGCATCCTGGCCGGCGGGAAGCATCGGTATCTCGGGAAGCTCGACGGATGCCGCGTTCCAGCTGATGCCTTCGGGCTTCTTCAGCGGCATGGTCATCGCTTTTCTCCCCTGTGATCACCAGTCATCGTCGTCGCCTTCGTCGAGGTCGTGTTGGAGCGGTGCGGGGACCGCCAGGCTTGCACCGGTGCCGCCACTTTCACCGCGCTGCCCCATCATCGGTGCCATGCCGCCCATGCCGCCAGCCGCGGCGGCCATCGGGGCGACCCCGCCGGTTGCAGTAGATCCGGCCATTGCTCCCTCTGCGGGCGCGGTGCTCACGGGTTTGGTGCCCGTCAGCTTGGCCATCTGTGGCGTCTGCAGGGGACTCCCGCCGGAGCCGGGCAGTGACGCCGCCCGCACCATGCCCGAGCCACCGCCGGCACCGGAGCCGCCTGCCAGCGGATGGTTCGAGAACGAGGAGAACGGCAGGCCTGCGCTACCCAGTGAATCCGCCCTGCCACCCTGGCCGAACATCGACGTCAGCTGTTGTAGCGGCTGGGACAATTGCTGCAGCTGTTGGCCCATCTGTTGAGGCACAGCCATCACCGCCTGGCCGAGCTGCATGGGGAGCTGTGCGGCCATGGAGCCCATCTGGCTCATCATCTGCATCGCCTGCCGGGATCCCTGCGCGGTCTGTTTCGAGGCCTCTTCGCTGGTGTCCTTCGCCTCTTTCCCGCCGGGCACAGACGGGGCGGCACCGGCGAAGGGAATGTTCGGGGGCACGCCGAGAGTGTTGGCGAGTTCGGTCGTATGGGTCGTCACGTTGGCGATGTTCTGGGACAGCCCCATCTTGATGCGGCTCTGCACCAGCTCCTGGGCATTGCTGAAGGGCATCGCCGCGATCGCCTCACACTCGTGCTGGACCTCCTGCGCGATCGTGTTCGCCAGCATCTTGGCTTTGACCACGGTGGCCTCCATGGCGCGCAGCTTCCCCGCGATCGCGGCTGCGTGTGCGGCGTTGGCCTCGTGACCGCCGATGATCGTGGTGGCCTCGCCGGTCGCCGCCAGTGACCCGGCACCCTCCCAGACGTCCGCGAGCTTCATCAGCTGGCCCTGCTGCTGGGGCACGATCGATCCGGTGATTTTTGCGGCCAACGCCTCATACGTCGCGGCCGCGGCCGCCAACATCTCCTCGTCGACGTTCGGCCAGCCGGGGCCCGTCACCGTCTGCGAGCCGTACGGACTCGAATCAGGCTGTATCGCCATGGCATACAAATTTACCGTGCTGGCGATTGCTGTCGGTTCGCCAATCGCGTGGCCGATTAGGGCGAATTCGCCGACTCCAACCGGCCCTGCGATAGCCGGAGCCGGCGCTGGATCCCTACCTCATCGAGGAACCGTTCGTCGTGACTGACGATGACGAACGCACCTTCGTATGCATTGAGCGCGGCCTCGAGCTGGCTGACGCTGACCAGATCCAGGTTGTTGGTCGGCTCGTCGAGCAGCAGCAACTGGGGCGCGGGTTCGGCGAAGAGTACGCACGCCAGTGTGGCGCGAAGCCGCTCGCCTCCCGACAGCGCAGCCACCGGAAGGTGAATCCGATTGCCGCTGAACAGGAACTGGGCGAGCAGATGCATGCGGCGGGTCTGCGTCAGGCTCGGCGCGAACGCAGCCAGGCTCTGCGCAACGGTGCGATCCGGGTCGAGCAGGTCCAGGCGCTGCGACAGGTACGCGATGCGGCCATCGGACCGGACCGGCGTGCCCGCATCCGGCTGGACGTCACCGGCGATGACGCGCAGCAGCGTCGACTTGCCCGCACCGTTGGCACCGGTGAGGGCGATACGCTCGGGGCCGCGAATTGTCAGGTCAATGCCGTTGTCGGCGAACAGCTTCCGCCCACCACGGCTGACCTGAAGGCCGTCGCCCCGAAACACGGTGCGCCCCGCGGGCACGTTGGTGCCGGGCATGTCGAGCACGATGGTGTCGTCGTCGCGAAGCGCACGTTCTGCCTCGTCGAGTTGTACCCGCGCCTCGTTCACCCGTTTGGCGTGTACGTCATCGGACCTGCCTGCCGACTCCTGCGCGTCCCTTTTCAGCTTGCCTGCGACGATTTTCGGCAGCCCGGCATTCTTCAGGTTGCGCGCCGCGGCGCTCGACCGCCGGGCAGTCCGTTCGCGGGCCTCCTGCCGTTGCCGCTTTTCGCGCCTCAGCTGTTGCTCGGCGTTGCGCAGGTTTGCTTCCGCGACCTGTCGGGTCTCTTGCACGGCCTGCTGGTACATGCTGAAATTGCCGCCGTAGAACAGCATTTCGCCGCGATACAGCTCGGCGATGCGGTCCATCCGGTCCAGCAGCACGCGATCGTGGCTGACCAGCATCAGACATCCCGGATAGTCATCCAGCGCGTCGTAGAGGCGATGCCGCGCATCCGCGTCGAGGTTGTTGGTCGGCTCGTCGAGCAGCAGGACATCGGGCCGCTTCAACAACTGCGCGGCCAACCCGAGCGACACCACTTCGCCGCCGGACAACGAACCGAGCCGTCGATCAAAGGCGATGTGGCCAAGGCCGAGACGGTCCAACTGTGCACGGGTGCGTTCCTCGATGTCCCAGTCGTCGCCGATCGCGGCGAAGACGTCATCACCGGCGTCGCCGGCATCCAACGCCTCGAGGGCGGCCAGGGCCGCCGCCACACCCAGCACGTCGGCCACCGTGCGGTCAGCGACGAACGGCAGCGTTTGCGGCAGGTAGCCGACGGCGCCTTCGACGGTCACCGAACCCGAACTGGGCCTGTACTCGCCTGCGATCAGCTTGAGCAGGGTGCTCTTGCCCGCCCCGTTCGGTGCGACCAGGCCGGTGCGGCCATCGCCGACGGCGAATGACAGGTCGGTGAACTGCGGGGTGTCGTCGGGCCAGGAAAAGGACAGATTTGAACAAACGATGGAAGACATGCGACATCTCTCGTCGAGACCGAACAGGGAAGGACGGCAGATCGCTCCGGGTCACCCGGAGATGTCGCCTCCCAGCATGTCTTCGGCCCACCTTCGCGTCGCAACTATTGCCGGTGTCCAGGGTAGGCGGGCAGTCAAACGGTTAATTCGAGTAGTGCATTACTCACGCCACGCCGTCTCCCGGCGGATGAGAATTCATCTGGACGAAAAGGAGACATCATGGCCAAACGCCGGTCACTTCACATCGGGATGAACTTCGTGGATCCGACGAAATACGGCGGATGGGACGGGGCACTGTCAGGTTGTGTGAACGACGCCAACGCGATGCACGACGTCGCGGTCAGCCGCGGCTTCGAACCGCAAATGCTGCTCAACGCGGACGCCACCACCGAGACGGTGCGCGCCCATCTGGATGCGGCCGCCGCAGAGCTCACAGAAGGCGACTTCTTCTTCCTCACGTACTCGGGACACGGCGGCCAGGTACCCGACGAAGACGGCGACGAATCCGACCGGCTCGACGAAACCTGGGTTCTTTATGACAGTGAGCTCGTCGACGACTCGTTGTTCGGCGCCCTGTGCACGTTCGCACCGGGGGTACGGATCTTCGTCATGTCTGACAGCTGTCACAGCGAGACGGTCACGCGACAGATCGTTCGGAGCCGCGACATTCGGCGAGCAGAAGTTCTCCGAGCGCCGGGGCCGAATTCGAAACAGGCGCCGCTCGAGGTGACCGAAGCCGAGTTCAAAGCCAACAAGGCGGCATATGACGCGCAGCGCACCTGGTGGGAGCCCTGCGCGCGGCCGACCGATGCCAAAGCCGCCGTCCTACTCATTTCCGGATGCCGCGACAGCCAGACGTCGATGGACGGTCCCGTCAACGGCGCATTCACCGGTGCATTCCTCGAGGTGTGGGACAACGGCAACTTCCGGCGAAGCTACTCGGACCTGAGAAATGATGTGGTAGCGAAGATTTCGTCGCCCGACCAGACGCCCGGCATATTCACCTACGGGCCTGGCGTGCAACAGATGGTGGCGCAGATCCCGCTCAGCGACAAGACGGCCGACGCGCATCGGATTTCCGCCCCGGGGACCGCAGGTGTCGCGAGAAGGCTGCGCTAGACCGCGTTACCCGTTAGGTAACCCCGCAGCATGTCCGCGGCGGCGGTGATCTTGGCGACCTCGACGCGCTCGTCGACGCGGTGCGCGAGGTTGGGGTCGCCGGGTCCGTAGTTGACCGCTGGGATGCCCAGCGCGGCAAAGCGCGCGACGTCGGTCCACCCGTACTTGGCGCGCACCTGCCCGCCTGCGGCGTCGACGAGCGCGGCGGCGGCAGGCTTGGTCAGCCCGGGCAGCGCACCGGGAGCGGAGTCGGTCAATTCCATCTGGACATCCAGCCCGTCGAAGACCTCGCGGACGTGCTCGAGCGCCTGCTCGACGCTGCGGTCCGGAGCAAACCGGAAGTTCACGGTCACCGACGCCGCATCAGGGATGACGTTGCCTGCGATCCCGCCGTCGATGCGGACCGCCGACAGCCCCTCGCGGTACGTGCAGCCGTCGATGTCGACCTCGCGCGCCTGGTACGTCTTCAACCGGGGCAGCACCTCGCCGAGCTTGTGAATCGCGTTGTCGCCCAACCAGGATCGCGCGGAGTGAGCGCGTGTTCCCGCGGCGCTGACAACGACCCGCAGTGTGCCCTGACAACCGGCCTCGATGAACCCGCCCGACGGCTCACCGAGAATGGCGACGTCGGCGTGCAGCCAGTCGGGCAGCTCACGTTCGATGCGGCCCAGGCCGTTGGCGGCCGATTCGATCTCCTCGCAGTCGTACATCACCAGCGTGAGGTCGTGCGCCGGGTTCGCGACCGTCGCGGCCAGGTGCAGGAACACCGCGTCCCCGGACTTCATGTCCGAGGTGCCGCAGCCATGCAGTTCGCCGCCGTCACGCATGCTGGGAACGTTGTCGGCGATCGGGACGGTGTCGGTGTGGCCGGCCAGCAGCACCCGCGACGGCAGGCCCAGATTCGTGCGGGCGAGCACGGCATTGCCGTTGCGCACGACCTCGAAGCCGGTGGTCTGCTCGCGCAGGGCGGCCTCGATCTCGTCGGCGATGCGCTGCTCGTGCCGCGATTCGCTGGGGATGTCCACCAGCGCCGCGGTCAGCGCGACGGGGTCGCCACGTAGATCCAGGCCCACAGGCTTGACGTTAGTCTTAGCGCCGTGACATCTGCTGCAGGCGTCGGCCTGGCGACGATCGCCGCCGACGGATCCGTACTCGACACGTGGTTCCCACAACCCGAACTCGCCGCCGACGGCCCCACCGGCACCGTGCGCCTATCGGTCGCCGAGGTGCCCGGCGAGCTGGCCGAGCTGACCGGCCGCGACGAGGACCGCGACGTCGAGACGGTGGCGGTGCGCACGACGATCGCGTCCCTCGAGGACAAGGTCACCGACGGCTACGACGCGTACCTGCGGCTGCACCTGCTCTCGCACCGGCTGGTCCCCCCGCACGGGCTCAATGCCGACGGCTTCTTCGGCGTGCTCACCAACGTGGTGTGGACCAACCACGGGCCGTGCGCGGTGGAGGGCTTCGAGGTCGTGAGGGCCCGGCTGCGCCGCCGCGGACCGGTCACCGTCTACGGCATCGACAAGTTCCCGCGGATGGTCGACTACGTGGTGCCGTCGGGCGTGCGCGTCGCCGACGCCGACCGGGTGCGGCTGGGCGCCCACCTGGCGTCCGGCACCACCGTCATGCACGAGGGGTTCGTCAACTTCAACGCCGGGACGCTGGGCAGCTCCATGGTCGAGGGCCGCATCTCGGCAGGTGTGGTCGTCGGCGACGGCTCGGACGTCGGCGGGGGCGCGTCGATCATGGGCACGCTGTCGGGCGGCGGCACCCAGGTCATCTCGGTGGGCAAGCGCTGCCTGCTGGGGGCCAACGCCGGGCTGGGCATTTCGCTCGGCGACGATTGTGTCGTTGAGGCAGGTCTCTATGTGACCGCCGGGACGAAGGTGCAGACCGCCGACGGCGAGACCGTCAAGGCACGCGAGCTGTCCGGCGCCAACAACCTGCTGTTCCGCCGCAACTCGATCTCCGGCGCGGTTGAGGTCGTCAAGCGCGACGGCACGGGCATCACCCTCAACGAAGCCCTGCACCAGAACTAGGTTGCCGTTGCCGCGAGCTGGTATCCGCACCCGCGAGCGACCGTGTCTGTACGTCGACACGCGGGCAACGGCGTGCATTTTGGGGTCGCTCGCGGCTGACGGGGCGCGCGATGACGGCGTAAGTTGCGATGATGAGCAGCCAGCCGACCGTCGCACTGTTCCCGGAGCCCGGCGCGTGGGGGCCGACCAACAACCTGGTCGCCCTCGGAAATCATCTGCGGGAGCGGGGTATCCGCGCCGTCTTCGTCATCGAGGAGTCCTTCGAGGGAGAGCTCGCCACACGAGGGTTCGAGGAGCGGTTGATGCGGATGGCGCAGCCGCCCGAGGGCGATGAGGCCGTCGGCGGCGGTTGGGCGGAGTTCGTCCGCGAAACATCACCGCAGTTCCGCAGGCCGACCATCGAACAGCTGGAGACGGTGACCGCGCCCATTTGGGCCGAATTCGTCGACGGCGCCGAGTATTCGCACGATCGGCTGACCGAGATCTGGGCCGAACTGCGGCCCGACGCGATCGTGCACGACTGCGTGGCCAGCTTCCCGTCCGTGTCGCTGGCCGGGTGTCCGTGGATCCGCGTGGTGTCGGCCAATCCGTTGGAGGTCACCGACCCCGACATCCCGCCGGTGTTCTCCGGCTACCCGTCACGTGACCGCACCGGGTGGGACGACTTCTGGGTGGAGTATCGCCGGCTGACCGATCCCCTCGTCGGGCGGTCGTCGGCATTCCACGAGCAGTGCGGCGCGCCACCGTTGCCGGACGGCGAATTCCAGTACGAATCGCCGTATCTGAACCTTTACATGTATCCCGCCGAGCTCGACTACCAGCGCTCACGGCCACTGGGTGCGACGTGGCAGCGCGTTGACACCTCCACCCGCAACTCGGACGGTGCCTTCGACGTGACCGAGAAGGTCGGCGCAGAAGGCAAACTGGTGTACCTCTCGCTGGGCAGCCTCGGCTGCATGGATGTGCCGTTGATGCAGCGGGTGATCGACTCGCTGAACCAGACACCGCACCGGGTGATCGTCTCGATGGGACCACTGCACGACCAGCTCACGCTCGGCGAGCGGATGTGGGGCGAGCAGTTCGTGCCGCAGACCGCGATCGTGCCGCAATGTGACGTGATGATCACGCACGGCGGCAACAACACCGTCGGCGAGGCTTTCACATTCGGGGTGCCGACGATTGTGCTGCCGTTGTTCTGGGATCAATACGACAACGCACAGCGGATCGACGAATGTGGCTACGGGGTAAGGCTTTCCACTTACGAGTTCACCGACGACGAGCTGCACGGCACGATCGACCGGCTCAGCGGTGACAAGCAGCTGGCGACGCGCCTCGCCGCCGCGTCGAAGCGGCTGCAGTCCTCACCGGGACGCGTGCTCGCCGCGGACCTGATCGAAAAGATCGCCCGCGGCTGACCCGTCAAACGCGCTGCCTGCCAACCCAATCCGCCAATCCGGCGGCGGTGGTGACGTGGTCCAGCGCCAGCGCGACCGCGCCGTGTAGCGGTCCGTCCTCACCATGCTGGGCGTCGCGGACCGGCGGCGGCGAATGCTTGCGAAAAGCCATCAGGCCGTCGCGGTAAGCGTCATCGAACGCGTTAGGCGCGGCGGCTCTCAGCATCGCCGCAACCCCGCCAAGGGTGACGACCTCGGGGTCGTGCAGATTCACCAGGCCACCGGTGCCGCGGCCAAGCGATGCCGCCACGGCTTCAAACGCCCGACGCGTTGCGGCATCCCGCTTGCCGACGACGTCGTGCACGTAGCCGACGGGGTCGGCGGGTGGCTTGTCGCCCCGGTACCGGGCCAAGGCTCGTCCGTCGACGGTCAGATCCCAGCAACCGGACGCACCACACGGGCAGACCAGCTTCGGGTCACCGAAGGGGATGTGGCCGTACTCGCCCGCCGCGCCGTGGGCGCCGGTGAGCGGCTCCCCATTGACCACCAATGTGCCGCCGATGCCTTGCGCCACGATCAAGTACAGCGCGGTGGCGGCTGAGCGGGCCGCGCCGGTGCGCGCTTCGGCCAGTCCGGCCAGCGTGGCGTCGTTACCGAGCAACAGGCGGATGCCTGCGCGAGCGGGAATCTTTGCAGTCAGTACCGATAGGTCGACGTCATTCCAGCCGCGAGAGGTGAACTGGACCAGCCTTGCGCCGCTGACGGTGCCCGCAACGGAAACCGCAATTGACCTGAGCCGCTTGGACTTCCGTCGGTAGATCGCGCCGATCGCATCTGCCAGTTGAGCAATGACAGGACCCAACTGTTCGCCTGCATATGCACCCTCGGCCACCACCTGTGGCACGCCGTCGATGCCGGCCAAAGCCAGGCGCCAGTCCGCCGCCCGTAGGTCCATGGCGAGCACCAGTGGCCCGTCCACATGGGGACCCAGCACCGTCGTCGGCCTGCCACGTCCCTGCGCTGGGGCCGGTGTCTCGTCGAGCAGTCGCGCCTGCCGCATCCGCCCTACCAGTTCAGTGGCGCCACCGCTGCCGATACCGAGGCGCTGCGCGGCCGCCGCCCGAGTGATACCCGGCGCGGACCGCACCACCCCGATCAGCTGAGCGGCGCTCAACCAGCGCACCTGTGCGGGTTGCCGCGGATCCTGTGCCATCGCCCGTAGTATTCCACTTGAATATGCTCGTTACGCGAGTATATTCAGCGCACGTGACACTGGCCGCTGACCACGTTCCGGCACAAGGGCTTCGCGGGAGCCTGCCGGGACTGCTGTCGTTGGCGTTGGCGTCGTGCCTTGCGGTGAGCACCGAGATGTTGCCGGTGGGACTGCTGCCGGGCCTCGGCGCGACGTTCGGTGTGCCGAATTCGGCCACCGGGCTGTTGGTCAGCCTGTATGCCGTGATGGTCGCGGCCCTCGCGGTGCCGCTGACGGTCGCCACTACCCGGTTCGCCCGCAAGCCCTTGTTGCTGACGACGTTGGCCGGCTATGCGGTCAGCAACGCGCTGGTGGCCGCCGCACCGGCATTCGCCGTTGTCGCGGTGGGACGGACCGTTGGCGGGGTGACGCACGCGCTGTTCTTCTCGTTGGTCATCGGATACGCCCCCCGACTCGTATCGCGGGCACACGTCGGCCGCGCGCTGGCGCTCGCAGGCAGTGGCGCGTCGGCCGGTCTGGTCCTCGGCGTACCGCTGCTGACGTCATTGGGTACCGCGGCCGGATGGCGGGTGTCGTTCGCCGTGTTGGCCGCGTTGTCGATACTCACGTTCATCCTCGTGAGCAGGCTGCTCCCAGCGGTGCAGGCCGAACCGGTGTCACGACGTTCCGAGCGTGGCGGTCGCGGACCGCTTGTCGCGGTCGCGACGTCGAACATGTTGGTGTTCCTCGGGCAGTTCACGGCCTACACGTTCATCAGCCTGTTGTTGCTGACCAGCGGAGTCGTCCCGGCGTTCGTCGGCCCGATCCTGCTCGCATGCGGTGCCTGCGGGCTTCTCGGCCTGTGGTACGCCGGCCGGGGGCTTGACCGAAACCCGCGACGGACGGCGGTCGCCGTTCTGGCGGTGATGATGGGAGCGGTCGTCGTGCTCGGCAGCACCTGGCCGACTCTCGCGGCAGTGATTGTCGCGACGGCGGTTTGGAGCGCAGGCTTCGGCGGTGTGCCGTCGATCTACCAAACGTGCGCGGTCCGCACACATGCAATGCCGCCCGAACGCGCCGGTGCCTGGATCAATGCGACCGCCAACGTGGGCATTGCGGGCGGAGCGGCCATCGGCGCCGGGCTGCTCCAAACGGCTGGGCTGTGGTCGCTACCGTGGGTCAGCGCCGCGCTGATCGGTCTCGGCCTAGCCGTTGTCCTGCTGTTTCGCAAGAGCTTTCCCGCACGGGCGTAGGGTGCTCACCCCGTCGCATTGGGTCGCAACGGCGGACAGTTGCCCTGCGCATCGACCGCCAACTCGAAGTGCCACAACTCGTTCGCGTAGATCTGGCACAGGCCGAACCGGGCGCCGTTGCGGATCAGCCACTTGTCGGCATCGACGGGCGCGACATCCACCGCTTGGCCGACAACGTGTTTCGACACCTCCGGCGATGCGACGAACTGTCTCGCTATGTCCGCGCTGCCATAGGTGCGGACAGCGTCATCGAACAGCTTCTCCTGGAACCCTTTTGACCGCCACCCGGAGGTGATCCTCAGGTCGACGCCATCCTGCGCCGCCGCGCGGGCCGCCTCCTGGACCGCGTTGAGCAGGGCTGGATCAAGCTGGGCCAACACCGGATTCGACACGTCGAACGGGCTCAGCGTCTGGCCGTCGGGAATCCATCCGCCGTAGGTGTCGGTGGCCGCCGGACCGATCGTGAGCGGCGCAGGCGGAGCCGTCGGCTCGGTCGTCGACACGGGTTCTATCGGCACCACGGTGGCACAGCCACCCACAAGCAATGCCGCTGCTGCGACGAGCAACTGACGAGCGTGCGCAAACTGCGGATGAAATGCGGCGTGTCGCTGTGCAGACTGGAGGCACTCCCCCTCGCGAAGCTGGGGGTGCCCCCACCGCGTGCCAGGGGGAGCACGCTCGCGGTAGTGACAGGGCCATTAATCGTCGGCGGCGAGGATGCAGAATTCGTTGCCTTCCGGGTCGGCAAGTACCACCCAGGTCTGCTCGCCCTGACCGATGTCGACGTGCCGGGCGCCCAAACCGATCAGGCGGCCCACTTCGGCCTGTTGGTCGTCTGGCCGGAAGTCGAGATGGATGCGGTTCTTGACGACCTTGTCGTCGGGCACGTCGATGAATAGCCACTTGGGTCCGGCGCCGGGTGGGGCCTCGAGCACCACGTCGCCGTCCTTGTCGACATAGTGCCGCCAACCCAGCACCTTCGACCACCAGGCACCGAGTGCCTCGGCGTCGTGGGCGTCGATGCAGATCTCGTCGAACGTCAGAGCCATTCGGTCAACTCCTTCTTCAGCACCTTGCCCATCGCGTTGCGCGGCAGACTGTCCACCAGTCGCACCTCCCGCGGTCGCTTGTGTGCCGAAAGCTGTTGCGCAACAAAGTCAATCAACGCCTGCGGGTCGGCGTCACCGACGACGAACGCGACGATCCGCTGGCCGAGATCGTCGTCTGGAACCCCGATCACCGCGGCCTCGTCGACGCCGGCGTGGCCGAGCAGTACGGTTTCGATCTCGCCCGCCCCTACCCGGAAGCCGCCGGTCTTGATCAGGTCGACCGACTCGCGGCCGACGATTCGGTGCATGCGGTCACCGTCGATCGTCGCGACGTCGCCGGTGCGATACCAGTCCCCGTCGAATGCCTCGGCGGTGGCGTCCGGCTTGTTGAGGTAGCCCTCGAACATCGTCGGGCTCTGAATCTGCAGGCGCCCAATGGATTCCCCGTCGCGAGGCACCGCGGAGCCGTCCTCGTCGACCAGCCGGGTCTGCACACCGGTCAACGGCAACCCCACGGAGCCGGGCCTGCGCTCGCCGTCAGCGCGGGTGGACAGCGTGATCAGCGACTCGGTGGCGCCGTAACGCTCGACCGGTTCATGTCCGGTCAGTCGGGCCAGCCCGTCGAACACCGGCACCGGGAGCGGCGCGCTGCCCGACACAAGCAGTCGAGCCGACGCGAGCGCGCGCGCCGCGTCGGCGTCCTGCACGACGCGTGTCCACACCGTCGGCACGCCGAAGTACATCGAGCCACCCGCTGCCGCATAGGCGGTGGGAGACGGTTTCCCGGTGTGCACAAAACGATTTCCGATCCGCAGTGACCCGAGCAACCCCAGCACAAGCCCGTGCACGTGGTACAGCGGAAGCCCGTGCACCAGGGTGTCGTCCGGGGTCCACTGCCAGGCCTCGGCGAGCATGTCGATGTCGGCGGCGACCGCGCGCCTGCTCAGCACCACGCCCTTGGGCGGGCCGGTGGTGCCCGAGGTGTAGATGATCAACGCGGTCGCGTCCGGATGCGGCTCCGGATAGCGATGCCACGACCGGGCGTGCAGTCGCACCGGGATGTGCGGCAGGTCGTCGGTACCTTGCGGCTTCTCCCCCAGCCACGCCTGTGCGCCTGAGTCGTCGAGCATGTGCGCGCGTTCTGCGGCGCCGACGTCGGCGGGCACGGGGACGACAGGTACCCCCGCGATCAGCGCTCCGGCGATCGCCAACACGGTCACCGGGGTCGGGGTCGCCAGTACGGCCACCCGGTCGGCGGCGGCCACCCGCTCGGCCACCGACGTTGCTGCGCCGACGAGATCACTACGGCTCAGCGTGGCGTCGCCGATGCGCACGGCGTCGCCGATGTCGACGCCGCCTGCGACGGCGGCGGGGTTCAGCGACGCCAGTAGCACGGCAGCGACGCTACCCGCCGCCGCCGTTCATGACGCCGTCACCACCCCGTATGACCCGGAAAACACGGCTGAGACGGTCGCGCAAACAGTCCGGGCGTTGCGCATCGTCGCGCGGGTCGAACCTGCCGTGCCTGTCGGGCGCGGTCCGCGCGCGCCCATCGCGGAACGGCAACAAGGCTGGCGGGCTGGATCTGGCTGGGCATACTTGGCGCGTGACAGACATCCAGCGGACGGGGTCGCGCGAGGTGTACCGGAACGACTGGCTGATCCTGCGGGAGGACGACATCCGGCGCGCTGACGGCAGCACCGGCATCTACTCGGTGATCGACAAGCCCACGTACGCCCTGGTGATCCCGTGTGACGGCGACCGCGTTCATCTGGTCGAGCAGTTCCGCTATCCGCTGGGCATGCGACGGTGGGAGTTTCCGCAGGGCACCGCGCCGGGCCGCGGAGATCTGGATCCCATCGAGCTGGCCAACCGCGAGTTGCGGGAGGAGACCGGGCTGCGGGCCGCCTCGATGGAGCTGCTGGGCATGCTCGACGTCGCGCCAGGGATGAGCAGCCAACGCGGCCGGGTCTTCCTGGCGACGGAGCTCACCGAGGGTGAGCATGACCGCGAGCACGAGGAACAGGACATGCACAGCGAGTGGTTCTCCCGCGCGCAGCTGGAGCAGATGATCCGCGACGGCGTCATCACCGACGCGCAGTCCATCGCGGCGTGGGCGATGCTGTTGCTGGCCGGGCGCTAGTCGAACACCGCGGACCGACCGACCCGCTCCCACGCGGCGAGTTCTGCCTTGGCGTCGGTCAAAGCTTCGGATATGGCGTCGACGGCGTCGTTGCCCAGCGCCAGCCGCAGCGGGGGGTCCTCGGAATCCAGCGCCAGCAGGATCGCCGCGGCCGCCTTGGCCGGATCGCCGGGCTGCTTGCCGTCATCGTCCGGCATGCCGGTGCGCAGCGGTTCGATCTGGTCGTCATAGGCGGCGATGGGTTTCGACATCAGCAGAGCGCCGGGCCCGTTGAACGAGGTTCGGAATGCACCAGGCTCGACGATGAGCACCCGGATGCCGAACCGCTCGACCTCTTTGGCCAGCGCCTCCGACCACCCCTCGAGCGCAAACTTCGTCGCGGAGTAGGCACCGACACCGGGAAACGTGAAACGTCCACCCATGCTGCTCATTTGGACGATCGCGCCGCCACCCCGCTCACGCATGCCGGGCAGCACGGCACGCGTCAGCGCGGCCGGGCCGAAGAAATGCAGATCCATCAGGGCGCGCAGCTCGCTGTCGCTGGTCTCCTCCGCGGCGCCGATCGCGCCGCGGCCTGCGTTGTTCACCAACACATCGATCCGGCCGTGTTGGTCGAGCACCTCGGCAACGGCGGCGCGGATGCGGTCGGCGTCCGTGACGTCGAGCGCCAGTGCGGTGACGCGTTCGGGTGCCGACGCCACCAGGTCCGCGAGTGCGTCCGTGCGTCGTGCAGCGGCGACGACGATATCGCCCGCAGCCAGCGCGCACTCCGCGATCGCTCGCCCGAAGCCCGAACTCGCGCCGGTGATGAGCCATACCCGAGGCTGGTTGGTTGTCATGGTTCATCTATGCAGCACGACGACCGGGTTGTCCATACCGTTTCCGTCAGCCCGCTTCGTGGAATGCGATTGCAGTGGTGAAGGGTTCGAGCAGTTGCCGTAGCTCGATCAGGTGCCGGGCGTGCTGATCGAGTCGATGGTCTTCTCCGGAGGCGGGCTGCCACTGCGGGACAGGTTTGGCCCGGCCGCGCTCGTCGAGTGCGACGACGACCGTGAGTCCACGTGCGACAAGGGTTGCGTCTGCTTTGGTGACGCGGACACTGATGTGGATGCTGCGCCGTCCCGTGTGGATGACTCGCGCGGTGACCTCGATGGCGTCGCCGATGACGATGGGGCGGTAGAAGCAGACCCCGGCGACGTAGGACGTGATGGCTTGGGCGCCAGCCCAATCGGCTCCGCATACGTTGGCAACTTCGTCGATCCACCGCAGGACGCCGCCGCCGTCGATCTTGTCGGTGGCGACGAGGCGCAGCGCGGCGGAGGAAGCGGTGCCCTCCGCGGTGTAGCTTTCCGCGTCCATGGCGTCATCGATGCGTTTGCGCGTCCGCATCCGGACCCGCGCTTGGCGTTGCCGTTGCAGTTCGAGCATCGTGACCGGTGTCCACCGGGGAACCTCGACGGGGTGGCCGCTCTCATCGACAGCGACGAAAACGATTGAGCACTGCGAGGTTTGAACGGGATAGGCCTGGCTCAGGTCGCTCGAGCAGATGGTGACAAGGATGTGCATGCTGCAGCACCCGGTATAGACGAGGCTGGCCTGGACCTCCACGAGTTCCCCGACGCTGATGGGCCGGTCGAGGTGAACATTGCCGACCGAGGCGGTGACGCAGCGCCGACCACACCACTGCGCGGCGGTGGCGTGGGCCGCTTCGTCGATCCATTCGAGTAGTTTGCCTCCGTCGACGAAGCCAAGGGTGCCGACGTCCGCGGACTCGACGTGGAATCGGTGGATTGTTTCGTGGCCGCACGCTGCTTCGCGTGTCGCCTGTTGTATCGACTGCATCTTGGCCCCCCTCCGCGCCGTCGTTGCAGCCATGATGTGAAGAACGCAACAGCACGGGAAGGGAAAAGGGCCGTGTCGTGCTGTTTCCTCGCATGATTCACAGATTTCGCCCGGCACCGTAGTGGCTATCACTCTGTGCCGCAACTACTGTCGCCGCGCCAGGCCGCCTACTGAGCGCATGAATCTGTGGATTGTGCAAGAAAGGGCCGCAAGAGGGCGGATTCCTCTTCCCCGGCTGTGGCCGCACTCACATGATGAGCGCACCAACAGGCGACAAGGGGGTCAACGAACATGAATTTGGGTCAACAGAGCGAAGGCAAGGCGCCTGCCACGAGATCGGTGGCCGGCAACGTGATTCGCGGATCGCTCGGCAACTTGATCGAGTGGTACGACTGGTACGCCTACGCGGCGTTCAGCATCTACTTCGCGAGCGTGTTCTTCCCATCAGGGAATCAGACGGCGCAACTGCTGAACACCGCAGGCATCTTCGCGGTCGGCTTTCTCGTCCGCCCGCTCGGCGGCTGGATGTTCGGTAGGTACGCCGACCGATTCGGGCGACGCGCGGCATTGACGCTTTCCGTGACCCTGATGGGCATCGGTTCTCTCGGCATCGCCATCCTGCCGGGGTATGCCCAGATCGGCGCGCTGGCACCCATCCTGCTGGTCGCACTGCGGCTGCTGCAGGGCCTGTCGCTCGGAGGCGAATACGGCACCTCTGCAACGTATTTGAGCGAAGTCGCCACGCCACACCGGCGCGGCTTCTACTCCTCATTCCAATACGTGACATTGACCAGCGGCCAACTGCTCGCACTCGGTGTGCAGATCATCTTGCAGCAGTTCCTCACGCCTGCGCAGATGCATGCCTGGGGCTGGCGGATCGCATTCATCATCGGAGCGGCGGCCGCCGTGACGGTGATGTGGCTGCGGCGCACCATGGACGAATCGGAAAACTACAAACTCGCCGTCAGGGAGAGCACCGAGAACACCGAACGCGGCAGCCTCAGGGTCTTGCTCTCCTATCCGCGCGAGTGCTTGACGGTAGTGGGTCTCACGCTCGGCGGCACCATCGCGTTCTACACGTTCACCACATACATGCAGAAGTTCATGATCAACACCGCAGGCCTGCCGAAGGAGCAGGTGACGTGGATCAACTTCGTCGCGCTGCTGATCTTCGTGTGCATTCAGCCTGCGTTCGGCGCGCTCTCGGATCGGATCGGGCGGCGACCACTTCTCATCGCCTTCGGCGTCGGCGCGACGCTGTGCACTGTCCCGCTGCTCACCGCGGTTTCGCAGGCACACTCCGCGCTGCCCGCCTTCGGCCTGATGATGCTCGGCCTGATCATTGTCTCCGGATACACGTCGATCAATGCCGTGGTCAAGGCTGAGCTCTTTCCCGCCCGCATCCGCGCGCTCGGTGTTGGACTGCCATACGCGCTCACTGTCGCGATCTTCGGTGGCACCACGGAGTACGTCGCGCTGGGACTGAAGAACATCGGCCACGAGAGTTGGTTCTTCTTCTACGTAGCCGGTTGCGGGTTGATCTCATTGTTGGTCTACGTCTTCATGGGTGAGCCGTCACGCCGCTCGCAGTTGGAGCGGGAGACGCGCGAGCTCGGTGCGGGCGAGCGAGAACAGGCCAAAGTCGATGAGGTCGTGGCCGACCCTGCTTAGCATCAGCGCCATGCAGGTGCTGCTAGTCGAGGATGACGAGGGGGTCGCGTCGGCGCTGGCTGAGCTTCTCGGCCACGCCGGCGCGTCCGTCATCCGGACCGGTCGGGGCGCCGACGCCCTCCATCGCGTCAAGGGCTGCGACCTGGTTTTGTTGGACCTGGGATTGCCCGATATGGACGGCCTCGACGTACTGCGCACGCTTCGGCGGGCGTCGACGGTGCCGGTGATCATCATGACGGCCAGGGACAGCGACGGCGCGGTGGTGCTGGGTCTACGCGCGGGGGCTGACGACTATCTGGTCAAACCGGTCCGTAAAGCCGTGCTGCTGGCGAGGATTGAGGCCGTCATGCGACGCGTCCGCCGCGTCGGCGGTGATCCTTCCGTGTCGTCGTCCGGTCCGGTGATGGCCGGTCCCGTCACAATCGACCACGAGCGCCGAGAGGTCAGCATGGCAGGAACCCTGCAATCGCTGACCAAGACCGAGTTCCAGATTCTGGCCACCCTCGCCGCCCGGCAAGGTGAGGCGGTCAGCCGCGAGGAACTCATGCTCGAGGTCTGGGGCACCGCGGTGGTTGGCCGGTCCAGGTCGTTGGACTTCTTCATCGGGCAGATCAGGGCCAAGCTCACCGGGCTTCCGCTCCACACGGTGCGCGGGTTCGGTTTTCGGCTGGACGCCTGATGGGCCTGCGAGTTCGCGCCATCCTCGTCGTCCTGTTGCTTCTGGCGGTGGCGGCACTCGCAGTCCCTCTGGCGCTCAGTTTGGCGGACCGCCGAACCGCTGAACTCGCGGCCGAACGGGACCGACAGCTCGCTGCACTGGCCGACGCTGCCGCCATGCCGGACAGCCCATTGCAGCGTCTGGTCGACCGCTATTACGACGTGTACGGGGAAGGCCTGCTCATCATCGATTCCGATGGGCGAACCCTGGCTTCGCGGGGACTCGATACCGCCGACGGAAGCGTCGCGGCGGCCGCGACCCACGCTCTCGTCGACGCACCGGCGTCACGCTGGGCACCGGTTCTCCCTTGGGACCAGGGCCGGCTTCTCGCCACCGCGGGTGTCCGCAACGACGGTGAGCTGGTCGGCGCCGTGGTCTTGGCTGTCAATCCGACGGTCGCAGCGCGCGACGTCGCGAAGGGCTGGCTCTGGGTGGCGGTCGGCTGTCTCGCGTTCCTCGTCCTGGCCGCGGTGGTCGCTCGAGCGCTGACGAAGTGGGTGCTGCGGCCGCTCAACGGGCTGGAGCGCGCGGTCGCCGAAATGACCGAAGGGATCGCCGGGCCGCCCGCCGATGTGGCGGGGCCGCCCGAACTGCGCCATTTCACCTCGGCGTTCAACACGATGTCACAGGTGGTGCGGGCTTCCCTCGACCGTCAACGGCGGCTGGTCGCCGATGCGTCGCACCAGTTGCGCAATCCGCTCGCTGCCGTTCGCCTGCGCGCGGACACCCTCGAGGATTATGTGGCCGAGGACGGGTGGCCGACGTACAGCTCGATGACTGCCGAGCTGGACCGCTTCGAGAACCTGCTGGAACAGCTGCTACGCCTGGCACGCGCGGAGCAGGTCAGCGGCAGCCGCAAGGTCGGCCTGTCCACCGCAGCGGCGGAGTCCACGGACCTTGCGGACGTGATCGAGGAGCGCGTGGCGTACTGGCAACCGGTCCTCGACGGCCAGGACCAACAACTGGTCAACCGCTCGACTCATCCAGGGCCTGCGGCGCAACTCGCTCGCCATGACGTGGAACAGTTGCTCGACGTGGCGCTGGAGAACGCGATGCGCTACGCCGGTCAGGGCACCACGGTTACCGTGTCGACCGAGCAGACCGCCGAGGCTGTCGAACTCGTCGTCAGCGACGACGGCGCCGGGTTGCCCGACGAGGATCTGGCGAGGGCGGCTACCCGATTCTGGCGAAGACAGGACGACGGCGCCGGAACCGGCCTGGGGTTGGCGATCGCCGCAGAGATCGCCGCGGGTCACGGCGGCACGATCACGGTGGAGAAGGCCCCCGAAGGCGGCCTCCTCATCCGGTACCGCCTTCCAGTGGCGAGTGAAACAACATGACGCGCAACAGATCTGGCGACCTGAGTCGTCGCGCATTCATCGTCGGCGCGGCGGCGGCGCTGGCCGCAGGCTGTCTCCGCACTGACCCCGGTGGCCACCTTCGCCTCGCCGCGGGCGATCCGGGCGGGATGTACCTGGCGTTCGCGGAGATTCTGGCGAAACGGGTCCAGACCCGCTATCCGGGCATCACCGTCGACGTCCTCGCCACCGAGGGCACTGTCGAGAATCTGGCGGGCTTGCGCTCCGGGGACGTCGATATGGGCCTGGCTCTTGCCGACGTCGCCGAGCGGGATCGAGCCACCGATCCCGCGGTTACCGCGCCACAGGCGGTGGCGCGGGTGTACGAGAACTATCTGCAGGTGATCGTGCGCGATTCCGCCGCCGCGAAACGGCTTTCAGACCTTCAGGGCATGCGAGTCTCCTTTGGTGCAGCCCGATCCGGCGCCGCCGCGACGAGCGGGGTGCTGTTCGAGGCGGCCGGCCTCCGCGGTCGGGTGGACATGGCAACATTCCGCCTGAAGGATGCGCTCGCGCGGCTCGCCGACGGCAGTCTGGACGCGCTGGTGTGGTCGGGGGGCGTTCCGACGCCTGCGATAGCCGACCTCAACGCCGAACTGCCGCTGCGGATACTCGATATCAGCTCGCTGGTGGCGCCGATGAGCGACCTAGCCGGCTACCCGTACATCGTCCGCAGCGTGCCGACCGGCGGGTATGTGCCACCCGGCATACGGTCAATCGGGGTGCCCGACCTGCTGCTGTGCCGTCATGACATCGCCGCTGAGCTGGTCGCCGCCGTCGTGGACGTACTCGCCACCGACGCACCGCAACTGGTGCCTCCCTATGTCCGGGGGCTGCAGTACCTCGCCGCGCCTTCGATGATCCAGACTGGCCTGATACCGCTGCATCCGGGCGCCGTCGGCGCGTATCGAGAGCTGCACGGTTGACCGTGAATCTGTGGATCGTGCAAGAAAGTTCGCGATTCAAGCGGATCGTGTTCCGCGCCTGCGGTGATCGAGCCGATCATTTGCCCCAGGACGGAATTTGGGGGGGCTGAGTGATGATTCCGAGGTCAATCGAGGATGCTGCCGACGGCGGAGTGCGTGTCGAGCTGCCACAGACGCTGCATGGCCAACTCTTCTTGTTGGCCTACGACCGGTTTCGACGCCGGCTCGACGGCAATGACCGTTGGCGGTTCGGCCTGGCGTTGCGCACCGCGATGCTCGCCGACCTGTACCTGACCGGCCATCTGACGACCGAAGAAGACAGGCCCCGACCAGTCGGGGCCACGCGGCCCAATGATCCGTTGCTCCGGGCAGCCCTCGATGAGATCAGCGAGAACGACTCGGAAGACTGGACGTACGCGGTCGCCCGCCACCAGCGAGAGGCTCCCGGGGCCGTCCGCTCCCAGCTCGAAGCGGACGGTTGGCTATGGGTGCAACGCCGGCGGGTGCTCGGCATCATTCCCGCGCACCGTCTTCGGTTGCACGATGACGATCTCGTCAGGGGTCTGGCATCCGAGGTGACCACCGCGCTGCGCAACGCGATCGGTGGCCGCCCCGCCGACGAGCGGGCGTTGGCGGTCGGACTGATCGGGGCTCTCGGCCAACTGCCGACCGTGTTCAGCTTCGACGAGGCTTACCGGCACTACTCGGAGTTGGAGGATCTCGTTGAGCTCGCCACACCACCCATCATCGGCATGCGGCGGGTGATCGACGCTGTGCACAGCGCCATCTCGGCGAGAGACACCGGCCCTTACACGACGTGAAGCGCTGGATCACCGGGCGCAGGTTGGCAATCGGGTTCGCGGTTCTCGCATTGATCGGGATGTACGCTCTCCCGTTCGTCGTACACGAAGATCCGTACGGCGAAGTGCCGATCCCCGGCTCGGCCACCCTGCATCTGCCTGCTGGCGAGGTGGACCTCACCCTGCGTTCAGTGGGGTCCCTTGACGGACAGCCGGTGCCGCCGCTGTCGATACGGATTTCCGGTTCAGGTGGATTGCCGCAGCCCGCGACGACTGAAAGCCGTCGCACGAAATACTTTACGGCAGAAGACATGTGGGTGCGGATGTGGGTCGTCAATGTTGCGGAAGAAGGCGATTACCACGTCGAGGTCGACGGTGAGGTCTACGGCCCTTACCAGCCGTGGCTCACGTTCCGGCACATGGGGAATGACTTCCTGGACGTGGTGACTCTCCTCGGCGCCATTCTGAGTTCATTCGTATTCAGCGTGGCCATCGTGGTGAGCGCGACTGTTCTCCTTGCAACGTTGTGCGGGCTGTGCGCCGGGTTCGTTAGCCGCCGCTGCCGGCAGGAGCCGTGAGCCTTCAGCTCCGCGAATCTGAGGATAGTGCAAGGAATTCGGCGTCAGACGCCGTTTCCGTTTCTCACCGGTGGCGGCCGCGCGATCATCTGCACACGATTAAAAGGGGGCACGAAATGGCGAGCAACGGAAAGGCACTGGTGGCCGCCGCGATCGCGGGGCTGATGGTCGTCGGCGTGGCTTACTGGTGGAACCGACGCGACGACAATCCGCGACCGGGCTGTGCCACGGTGGTGGTCACAGCTTCTGTCGAGAAGGCCGACTTGATGGGTGAGGTCGCCAAGCGATACAACGCCTCTGATCGTCATGTGAACGGCAGCTGCTACGGAATCACAGTCAGCGCAATGGCTTCCGGTCTAGCCGAGTCGCGGCTCGCCGAGTCCAGCTGGGATCCGGCATGGGGCCCGGCGCCGGATGCGTGGTCGCCCGCGGCGTCCACCTGGCTGCAGTTGCTTCGCCAGGACCGGTCGTCGCATGACCGGCCGGACATCCTGCCGGCGCAAGCCGAGTCGGTGGTCGCCACGCCGATCGTCCTCGCGATGCCCGAGCCGATGGCCAAGGCGCTGGGCTGGCCTGATGCGGCGATCGGCTGGTCGGACCTGTTGAACCTCGCCAAGGATCCCGGCGGCTGGGCGTCGAAGGGCCACCCCGAGTGGGGCAGGTTCAAACTGGGCAAGACCAACCCCAACGTGTCCACATCGGGCCTTTCGGCCACAGTCGGAATGTTCGTGGCCGCGACCGGCACCTCCAGCGACCTGACCCTGGACACGATGAAGGATCCGCACGTGCGCGAGTTCGTCGCCGGTGTGGAACAGTCGGTCGCCCACTACGGCGACACCGCGCTGACCTTCCTCACGAACCTGCAGCGCGCCGACGACGCGGGGGCTGCGCTCGGTTATGTCGGCGCAGTGGCCGTCGAGGAGAAGTCCGTCGTGGACTACAACGAGGGCAATCCGACCGGCGATCTGGAAACGAAGGGCCGGCACGGCGAACCGAAGGTGCCGCTGGTCGCCGTCTATCCGAAGGAGGGAACGCTCAACAGCGACAACCCCTTTGCCGTCCTTCACGCGCCCTGGTCTGACGCTGCCAAGCAGGCGGGCGCCAAGGACTATCTGGCCTTCCTCCGTGAGCCCGCGCAGCAGGAGATGTTCACCGACGCGGGGTTCCGCTCCTACGACGGCCGGTCGGGCAAGGCTGTCAGCGCCGGCGAATACCTGCGCGAGAACATCGGTGTCCCCAGACTGGCCCCGCCGAGCCCACCCGTCCTTTCCTCGGTCCGCGACGCATGGGGGGAACTGCGCAAGAAGGCGCGCATACTGCTGGTGCTGGACGTATCCGGGTCGATGGGACAGTCGGCGGGCGCAGGCAAGACCAGACTCGAACTGGCCCAGGCCGCCGCGGTGAAGAGCCTGGCGCAGCTGTCGGACGCCGACGAGGTCGGGTTGTGGGTCTTCCCGGACCAGCAGCAGGTGTACTGGCAGTACCTCCCCGTCAAGCCGCTCGGCCAGCAGCGCGAGGAGCTGAGCAATCGCATCCAGCAGCTCATCCCGTCCGGCGGTACACCGCTGTACGCCGTCACCCGGAAGGCGTCCGAAGCGCTTCGTAAATCCGCGAGTGCGGAGACGATCAGCGCGATCGTCGTCATGACGGATGGTCGCAACGAGTACCCGGACGACACCGATCTCGACGGCCTGGTCCGCCAGCTGGGGGGTCTGGCAGCGGAGGGCGGCGTACGCATCTTCACGATCGCCTACGGGGCGGACGCCGACCTGGCCAGCCTCGAGCGCATCTCGGAGGCGTCTCGCGCTGCGGCCTACGACGCGACCGACCCGCTGACCATCGACTCCGTATTCACCAACGTGCTGTCGAACTTCTGATGGCCGGCAATCGATTTGGCACGCGGCTACGGGCGGGAGTTCGCGAGCCACGGGCACTGCTACTTTCGGCGTTCGGCGGCGGCGCCGTGTGGGCAGTCGACGGGTCGATCCCGCTGTCGGTCGCCACCGCGAGCGTGATGCTCGGCACGGCGGCGACGGTCGGCGCCTTCACGCGGTCACGGGAGAAGGTGCGGGCGCAGCTGCGGCCAGGCACCCGGCAGCACCGGCTGATCACCCTGCTCGACGGCCATGTGCGGTCTTTGCGGGCATTGCGGACCGAGGCTCTGTCGGGTGTCGTGCAGTCCAAGGCCGAAGACGCGGTTGCGGCGGCTGACGCGGCCCGCCCTTCGGTGTTGCAGGTGGCCGCGGCGGTGGACGCGCTGGACGCGGCGATCTCGGCGGCCAGGAGGGTATCCGGCCATGGCGAGCATGCGACGGAGTCGATCAAGAACACGGTCGGCCGGTTGCAGGCGCGACGGGCCAAGCTGTTCGAGAGGCTCACGGCCACGGTCGACGAGGTGGCCACCGTCTACGCCGGGCTGCTGGAACTGTCGGCGACGGAACGCACCATGGGTGTTTCGCTGGATGACACCGACGTCGGAGCGGTCAATGACGCCGTGACTCTGCTGCAGATGACGTTCGCGGAACTGGAGGCGGACGCGGCAGGCCTTCCGCACGACGGCCTGTACTAGGCACAGCGACGATGAGTTCTTTCGTGACAGCCGGTCTATACGGGCATGAACACCAAGTCCACGAACCTCGACGGCTACGGCGCGCCACCGATCGCCTGGGAGCGGGTCCGCGACGTGCTGACCTCCGAAATCACGCAGGCGCCGGATACCGGCGGACCGAACCGGCACACGACATGGCTGACGACCATCAACCGCGACGGCTCACCGCACGTGACCCCGGTGGGCTTCGTCGAGCTGAACGGCGTCTGGTACTTCACCTCAGGACCGGGAACCCGCAAGTCACGCAACATCTCCGCGGATGCCCGCTGCGTCGCCAGCGTCGCGACGCACCCGTTCGACCTGGTGGTCGAGGGCAGCGCAGAACGCGTGACCGATACCGACGAACTGCGTTCCGTCGCTGATGAATACGTCAGGGAGGGTTGGCCCGCGCAGGTCGAAGGCGACGCCTTGACCGCTGAATACAGTGCGCCGTCGGCCGGCCCGCCACCGTGGCAGGTCTACAAGATCACCCCGTCCACGGTGTTCGCATTCGGCACCGCCGAGCCCTACGGGGCCACGAGATTCGACCTCACGCGATGAGTTTTGAACCGCGCAGGGGTCTAAACCGTTAACAAGACAGCCAACAAAAACAAGCTGAGGAAGGGGTGACACGATGACCGCGATGTTCGGGATGATGGCGATGGTGCCCGTACTATTCGCCACCGCAGGCTACGTCCTCGTGTCGTCCCGGGGCTCCGCTGAGTGCACCAACCCCCCGAGACTGCGGCCACATCGCGATTCTGCGAATATTCGCGATCTGTCCCCAGTTTCGAAGTAGCGGCTGATGCCGGTGCCAGTGAGGGTGATCTCATAGCACGTCGTATCGACATTCTCGGTGGCGCACACATGACTCCCAGACTTGCCGACAAGTGCTTGTTGCGTTTGGTCATTGGTAGGCCACAATTCAGCTCACCTCCAAGCGATGAATTCGTCCGCATGCACCGGTCTGCACATCAAAGCCACAGTGACAACATCATTGGTCGAAGGGGTGACACGATGAGTGATGAAGCCGCCATCCGCGAGCTGATCACCCGGTGGGCCGAGGCGGTGCACATGGGCAATCTGGATGCCGTTCTGGCAGACCATGATCCGGACATCGTGATGTTCGACGTGCCACCGCCCTACGACGGGCTGCGCGGCATCGAGCAGTACCGCGACTCCTGGCCCCCGTTCTTCGAGTGGCAGTCCTCGGGCGCGATCTTCGAGATCATGGAGCTGAACGTCACAGCCGGCGACGACGTCGCGTTCGCGCACGCATTACTGCGGTGCGGAAGGCCCGAAGAGTTCGCGGCCAACCCGGACAACAGACTGCGGTTGACCATCGGTCTGCGGAAACGCGACGGCCGGTGGGTCGTTACGCACGAACACCATTCGTTCTGCTCGACCGATTAGTTATCGGCACGGACGCGCTACGTCCAGAATTCGTTCATGGGTTGGGCGTATTTGTCGTTGTTGGTGAGCGGCTCGAGTCCGAGGGACTCTTCGATGGTGCGCTGCAGGCTGTAATGGTCGTAGTAGTCGTAGGCGACGAAAACGCCTCTACGCATACCACTGGCCACCGCGCCCGGCGACGGGATAACCACCATGACGATGTGGTTGCCTTCGTTGCCGTTACCCGTCGAGAGGTTGTTGTAGTCCTCGTCGAAGGTGATGAAAATGGCGCTCTTCTGGGTGGGGTCGTTCCACGTATTCGATTCCAAGATGATGGGCAGCGTGTCCTGCAACCATGCATCGCCCGCGGCGACGTTGTACTGATGTCCGCCAAACACCATCGGCGTCAACTGACTGATAGCCCACCGGATTACGCCGGAAACGGTATCGGTGGGGCCTTCCATGTTGGTGGCGTCGTCCGCGGCGAACCACACGAAATTCGGCGCGTCGGCAGGCATCTCGAGATCCTGGCCCAGCTGCGTCAAGTCGAACAGGTGATCCGCGACGCGGGTCGGGTTGTTATAGATATCGCCGAAGGCCAGGAACGGCAGCCGGTCGGTGGGCGTGGTGTAGCCGCCCCCACCCTCCGCGTAGCCGGCCCACGTCAGGCCCGCTGCCTCGATGCTGTCGGCCAGGTTGGGCTGGTCGAAGCAGTTCGCGGGGCAGTTGTAGTTGGTGCCGAAGTCCGACCCGCCGAGGATCGGATAGTAGTTCGGGTCGCTCGGGTGGGTCAGCGCGTAGTAATTCGCCGCGGATCCGTAGGCATCGATGATGCTGTTGAGGTACGGCGCATTCGGGCTGTCGACAATGTCTCCGTAACCCTTGTTCTCCAGGTAAACCATGAACACGTGATCGAGCGGGCCGACGGTCGACACCGGTGGGGTGGGCAGCGCCGGGGCAGGTAGCGCGGCGCCGACGGTGAACGAAAGGTTGTCCGCATATGCATTGTTGTAGTTGCCCGTTGCCGGATTGCGGTCGGTGAACGTCACCACCACGCGCGCGCTACGAGTCCCTACCGGGATCGTCCCGGAGGCTTCGCGTTGCAGCAGCTCCGTCTGAAGGAGCCCGCGGTCAAGCAGAGTGACCGGCCGAAGCTGGGCGCTGCCCAGGAACAACTGGTTCTCGTCCAGGAAGTCGACCCTGACTGAGGCGGCCGACGGGTCCAATATGAAGCCGCCGAGCGATCCACTCAGCGTGTAAGGCACTGTGCCGGCGTCGATGTCGGCCGCCGCCGCGCTCAGGTCGACGGTTTGGCTGAGTGTGGACGTGGCCACGGGTCCACCGCCGAAGTACTGCTCACCGCTGCCGGGAGGAGCGCTGTTCGCGGTCGGAAAACCTAGAAACGCCGGCAGAGTCGGCCCCGGGTTGGGCAGTGGCCACGGCAGACGACGCAGGGTGCCGTATTCGATGACGGTCGGCGTTCCGGTCACCGTCCAGCCCAGCACGGTCACCGAGCTGTAGCCCGACAGCGACGCGTCACCGAGTTCGGCGCCCGGGTTGACGAGCAGGTTCGGGCTCATCACGGGATCGGCCATCACGTCGATCGTTCCGGCCAACGGCGAAACCGACCCGAGGGCCCGCGTCTGACTCGTCAGCACGACGGCAGCGGCGGGTGTCTGATCGGCGAACGGTTGGGCGAACTGCCGGCGCACCCACCCGAGAACAGCCCAAAGCAGCGGCGACTCCGGCGGGATCGTCGTGGGATCAGGGGCGAAGAATGGCGAGACGGCGGCACTGATCAGATTCCTCGCCACGCTGATGAACGTGCTTGGCGCGATCGGCGTGGCAGTCTCTTCCCGCGCACTCGATGTCGTTGTCGACAGCGTGGTGAAAGCGTTGGCGAGCGTTTGGTTGGTCAGATCCGCGCTGTCGCCACCTGGGCCTGAGGGGGTGTTGAGCTGAGCCGCGGTTGCGTTCCTCGATACCCGCGTTTGCTGACCGTTGGCATGCGTCTCGGGCGATACCGCGGTCACGCCTGCGTCCGGTGATATGGCCCGCGTTGTGTCCGAGCCTGCCGTCGGCTCGCGCTTTCGTGGCGGTCGGGACTACCGGACGTTCTTCACTCCCGGTGGGCTGCTGTTTTGTCGTCTCCTTTGTGCCTTGACTTTCGTCCTCGGCCTGGTCGCCGTCGGCGCCCGGGGAGGCATCGTTGCCACTCGACGTATGCGCGCCGCCCGAGCTACGGACGATGACGCCCGATCGGGCGGCCTTGATCTTCTCGGACAGCGACTTTGATGTGTCCTTCGCGCGAGCACCGCCTCCCGATTCCGCGGTGGAGCGGTCCGAAGAAATCGAGGCGTGGTTTGACCCGGAAGACGATCCGGGTGTCGATGACGGGTCCGCAGAAGACGACTCGTGGTTCGACTCGGACGAACTTGAGGAATCGGACGTCGAGGATTCATCGGCCCAAGCCACGGCAGGGGTGGTGGCCATCGCACCGCTGATCCCAAGGGCGACTGCCAGAGCGCCGATGCGGCCGACGTATCTGGCGTACGAAACCCTCGCCGGCCTCGCGTTGGCGGATCCCGGCTCAGCGAGTTTGCTGGCGAGGAACGCAGGGTCGTTTCTGTTCCCGCCGGGCGAAGCTTGCTCGCGGTGGTCCTTCGCTGACATCATGACCGCCCCCGAGTGCCGTCGTGATCACCGCCGAGATGGCGTTCGGTGGCCACTATCCCACGTATTTTGACTGAATGCTGGAGGTTCACACAGATCTGATACGTAAGTCAATCAGCGGTGCGTCGCAGCCAGATGCTGCATGAGTGACTGGTGTGCCGTGGGTGTTCAGCGCAGCTGAGGTCAGTGCCGCCGCTCCGCAAGCGCCCGCAGGAAGAACGTCAGGTTGGCCGGGCGCTCGGCCAGGCGGCGCACGAAGTAGCCGTACCACTGCGTACCGAACGGCACATAGACCCGGACGCGGTTGCCCTCGTCGACCAGCCGGCGCTGCTCGGCATCGCGGATGCCGTAGAGCATCTGGTACTCGAAATCGTCTACCCCGCGGCCATTCTCGCGGGCCATCGCAGGCACGGCCGCGATGATCTGCGGATCGTGGGACGCCACCATCGGATAACCGGACCCCGCCATCAACACCTCGCAGGCAGCGCAGGTAAGAATCGGTGACGTCGTCGCCGGCGCGGTAGGCCACCGACGCGGGTTCGTCGTAAGCACCCTTGCACAACCGGATCCGCGCCCCAGACTCGCGGCGAACTCGCGGCAGTCGTCCTCGGTGCGTTTCAGGTATGCCTGCAAAACCGTACCGAGCCAATCGAACTCGGTGCGCAGCTCCCGCACGATCGACAGGGTCGAGTCAGTGGTGGTGTGGTCTTCGGCGTCGACCGTCACCCACGCCCCAACCCGCTGCGCCCGCTCGCAGATCGTGTGCGCGTTCTCAAGGGCGAGCTTCTCGCCGTCGCGCGGCAGCGCCTGACCCAGCGCCGACAGCTTCAGCGACACCTCCAGCGGCCGCACCTTCGACGCCGGTTCCTTGCAGGTGCCGAGCGCGTCGAGCAACTCCAGGTAGGCGTTGACCGTCGCATTCGCGGTGTCGACGTCGGTGACGTCCTCGCCGAGATAGTCGATGCTGACCAGGCGCCCCGAATACCGCAGTTGCTCAACGGAGTTCATCGCGTCGGCCACAGTTTCGCCCGGTACGAAGCGGTGCACCACCTCACGAGTCATGGGTAGCCGCTCGGCGGTTCGCCGTAACCCCTCCCGCCGGCTGACCGCCAGGATCGCCGGGCGTGCGACCCGGTGGAACAGTTCGGCCATCATTCGGTCTCCATGTGCGGGTAGTTGTGGTCTGTCGGCGGGACGAAAGTCTCCTTGATCGACCGGGCCGAGGTCCAGCGCAGCAGGTTCAGCGCCGACCCGGCTTTGTCATTGGTGCCCGACGCGCGCGACCCGCCGAACGGCTGCTGCCCGACCACTGCTCCGGTGGGCTTGTCGTTGACGTAGAAGTTGCCGGCCGCGTGCCGCAGCCGCTGCTCGGCGGCCAGCACCGCCGCCCGGTCGTCGGCGATCACCGCGCCGGTCAACGCGTATTTCGCGCCCTTGTCGACGACGCCGAGAATCCGGTCGTACTCGTCGTCGGCATACACATGCACCGACAGGATCGGCCCGAAGTACTCCGTGCAGAACGCCTCGTCCGTCGGGTCGTCGGACAGCAGCACCGTCGGACGGACGAAATATCCTTCACTATCGTCATATTCGCCGCCGACCGCGATCGTCACGTTGGCGGCGCTCTTGGCACGTTCGATGGCCTTGACGTGCTTCGCGAATGCCCGCTCGTCGATGACCGCCCCGCCGTAGTTGGACAGGTCAGTTACGTCGCCGTAGCGCAGCGCCTCGGTGGCCGACAGGAAGTCGTCGCCCATCTGCTGCCAGACCGACCGCGGGATGAACGCCCGCGACGCCGCTGAGCACTTCTGGCCCTGGTAATCGAACGCGCCGCGAATCAGCGCCGTGCGCAGCACATCCGGCCGCGCAGACGAGTGCGCGACCACGAAGTCCTTGCCGCCGGTCTCGCCGACCAGCCGCGGATACGTGTGGTAGCGGTCGATGTTATTGCCGACCTCGCGCCATAGGTGCTGAAACGTGCCCGTCGACCCGGTGAAGTGGATCCCGGCCAGGCGCGGGTCCGCAAGGGCCACATCGGAAACCGCGATGCCGTCGCCGGTGAGCAGGTTGATCACACCCGGTGGCAGACCCGCGGCCTCCAACAGCTGCATGGTGAGGTATGCGGCGAAGGTCTGTGCCGGCGACGGCTTCCACACCACCGTGTTGCCCATCAGCGCGGGCGCGGTCGGCAGGTTGCCCGCGATCGCGGTGAAGTTGAACGGGGTGATCGCGTAGACGAAGCCCTCCAGCGGACGGTGGTCGGTGCGGTTCCACACGCCGCGGCTACTGATCGGCTGCTGCGCGAGGATCTGCCGCGCGAACGCGACGTTGAATCGCCAGAAGTCGACGAGCTCGCACGGTGTGTCGATCTCGGCCTGGTAGGCGGTCTTGGACTGGCCCAGCATGGTGGCCGCGGCGATCTTCTCCCGCCACGGCCCTGCCATCAGGTCAGCGGCGCGCAGGAACACGGCGGCACGCTCGTCGAACGGGGTGGCCTCCCAGCCGGCCTTGGCGGAGATCGCCGCCTCGATCGCGGCGGACGCGTCCGAGTGCTCGGCGTTGGTGAAGGTGCCGAGCCGCGCGGAGTGCCGGTGCGGCTGGACCACATCGACACGTTGGCCGCCCCCCATGCGGTGGGTGCCCCCGATGACGTGCGGCAGGTCGATCGGGTCTTGGGCGAGCGCCCGGAGCTGTTCGGTGAGCCGGGTGCGTTCACCCGAACCAGGTGCGTATTCGTGGATCGGCTCGTTGGCCGGCAAGGGCACGTCGGTGATGGCGTCCATGCAGCAAGGATCCCCTGGTTTCGACGCGTAACCGATGGCCGATCCGACAACACACCTCGGCATCTATAGTCGAATCGGACAAAGGAGAAGCGGCGTGGAGGTGCAGACATCAGGGCTGGGTCTCGGCCAGCTTCTGCTCGCCCTCGATCGCACGATGGTGACGCTGGTCGAGGCGCCCCGTGGCCTGGACATGCCGGTGGGTTCGGTGGCGCTCGTCGACGCCGACGACGTCCGGCTCGGGCTCGCGGTCGGCCCGGGTTCGGCGGATCTGTTCTTCTTGCTCGGCGTGTCGGACGCTGAGGCGGTGCGGTGGATCGGACACCAGAGCGGGCGCGTCCCCGCGGCCATCTTCGTCAAGGAGCCGTCCGCCGCCGCGATCAAGCGGGCGGTCGCACTCGGCATCGCGGTCGTGGCCGTCGAACCGCGGGCACGGTGGGAGTCGCTCTACAAACTGGTCAACCACGCATTCGAGCACCATGGCGACCGCGGCGACCCGCTGTATGACTCCGGCACTGACCTGTTCGGTCTCGCGCAATCGATCGCCGACCGTACCCGCGGCATGATCAGCATCGAGGACGCGGACTCCCACATGCTGGCCTACTCGGCGTCCAGCGACGAAGCCGACGAGCTGCGCCGTCTGACGATTCTGGGACGCGCAGGCCCGCCCGAACACCTGGAGTGGATCGGCCAGTGGGGAATCTTCGACGCCTTGCGCGCCGGCGGCGACGTTGTCCGGGTCGCCGACCGCCCGGAGTTGGGGCTGCGACCGCGCCTCGCGGTCGGCATCCATCTGCCGCCGACCGATTCGCGTCGCAGGCCGGGGTTCGCCGGGACGATCTGGCTGCAGCAGGGATCAGCGCCACTCGCCGACGACGTCGAGGACATCCTGCGGGGCGGCGCGGTGCTCGCGGCGCGCATCATGTCGCGGCTGGCGGCCACGCCGTCGACCCACACGGTGCGGGTGCATGAACTGCTCGGGCTGGCCACTGAGGAAGCGGACATCGGCGCGATCGCCCGCGAGCTGGGCATCACACTCGATGGGCGTGCCGCGCTGATCGGCTTCGTCGGCGTTGAGAGCTCAGTGCCAGCCGATGTGATTGCGTTGAGCGCCAGCGCTTTTCGTGCCGACGCCCAGATCGCGTCGATGGGCGAGCGGGTGTACGTGCTGCTGCCCAAGACCGGCGGGTCGTCGTCGGTGACGTCGTGGGTACGCGGTGTGGTCGCGGCGTTGCGTCGCGAACTCGGCCTGACCCTGCGCGCCGTGATCGCCACCCCGCTGGCCGGGCTGGCAGGCGCCGCGGCGGCCCGCGCCGAAGTGGACCGTGTCTTCGACAGCGCCGAGCGCCACCCAGGCGCCATCGGACAGGTCAGCTCGCTCGACGAGGCCCGCACCACGGTGCTGCTCGACGAGATCGTCTCGCAGGTGGCAGGGCAGCCCAGGTTGGTCGACCCGCGGGTGCGGCAACTGCGCGACGAAGAACCGATGCTGGCCGACACGCTGCAGGCGTATCTCGACGGGTTCGGTGACATCGCAGCGGTGGCGCACCGACTGCATGTGCATCCGAACACGGTGCGCTATCGCGTGCGCCGGATCGAAAAGCTGCTGTCGACGTCCCTGGACGATCCCGACGACCGGCTGGTCCTCGCTTTGGGCTTGCGGGCCACCGAGCGCTAAACAGTCCGGCGAACGTTCCTTACCGCTCGAAGAATCGCCAGATTTTCGAGCGGTAAGGAACGTTCGGCCGGACCTCAGTAGCGCTGCCGCAGATGAGCCCGCGCATTGATCTCGTCCTCGTCGAGGTAGGTCATCATCGGCACATCCGGTGCGCACAGCATCAACACGACGAACTTGCTGGCGATGTCGGATCGCAGGTTTGCCGCCTGATAGTGCACGACGTCGAAACCCGGTTCCCAGAACGCTTCACCGGCCTTCACCGGATACGGCTCATCGCCTTCGAGTTCGAACAGGATCTCGCCCTCCAGCACATAGCCGAAGACCGGACCGGAATGGCGGTGCGGGCCGCTGCCCGGGTCGCCGGGCGGGATGGTGACCGTGGCGACCATCGCGCAGGAGTTCGCTGCGATCGTTGGATTCTGGTGCAGCAGAACGTCGAGCGTATTGGTCGGCGACGGTCCGATCGGCGGCATGTCCCCGACGCTAGCGTCGCCGCATCGACGAGCGCCGGGCCATTTCCGCCCGGAGTCCGTGGGCCAATCAGGCCGTAAGCCGTTGCACCGCAGCCGATATCCGCTCGTCCGTCGCCGTCAACGCCACCCGGACGTGATGCGACCCGCGCGGTCCGTAAAACTCGCCTGGCGCCACCAGGATTCCCTGCTGCGCCAGCCACGCAACAGTGTCGCGGCACGGCTCGCCGCGGGTGGCCCACAGGTAGAGCCCGGCCTCGGAGTCTTCCACCGTCAGCCCCACCGATTGAAGGGCAGGCAGGAGCGCCGCCCGCCGCCGCTCATATCGCTCCCGCTGCTCGCTTTCGTGCGGGTCGTCATCGAGCGCGGCGACCATCGCGGCTTGCACCGGCGTGGGCACCATCATGCCCGCGTGCTTACGCACCGCCAGCAACTCGACCACGACGTCGGGGTCGCCGGCGACGAAGCCTGCGCGGTACCCGGCCAGCGACGACGTCTTCGACAGCGAGTGCACGGCCAGCAATCCGGTGTGGTCGCCGTCGCAGACGTCGGGATGGAGCACCGAGTACGGCTGAGCGTCCCAACCGAGCCCCAGATAGCACTCGTCGGACGCAACCAGGGCGCCGCGCTCACGGGCCCAGCCCACGACCTTGCGCAAATGGTCGACGCCCAGCACCTTGCCGGTCGGGTTGCTCGGCGAGTTGAGATAGACCAGCGCGGGCGACTGCGGACCAAGCTGTGTCAGCGAATCCGCACGCACCACCTGGGCGCCGGCCAGTTGAGCACCGACTTCGTAAGTGGGATAGGCCAGTTCGGGCACCACGACGAGGTCGTCGGGACCGAGGCCGAGGAGCGTCGGCAGCCACGCGATCAGTTCCTTGGTCCCGATGACCGGAAGCACGGCGTCGTCGGCCACCCCGGTGACGCCGTATCGGCGGCCCAAGGCCGCGATGGCCGACGCACGTAGCACCGGCGTGCCGGCGGTGGTCGGATAACCGGGTGCCGAACTGGCAGCGGCCAACGCCTCACGGATCAGTGGCGCCACCGGATCGACCGGGGTGCCCACCGAGAGGTCGACGATGCCGTCGGGGTGCGACCGTGCGAGCGCGGTGACGTCGGCCAGGGTGTCCCAGGGGAACACCGGCAATGACGCACTAACGCGCCTCCGAATGTCCGGGCGAGCCGTTAGGAGTCCTCACCTTGAGGCGGCAGGCTCTTGACCGATTCCGGATCGTTCTCCGTCAGCCCCACCTTGGAGGCGCCGCCGGGCGAACCGAGTTCGGCAAAGAAATCGGCGTTGATCTGGGTGTATCCGCTCCACTGATCGGGCACGTCATCTTCGTAGTAGATGGCCTCGACAGGGCAGACCGGCTCGCACGCGCCGCAGTCGACGCACTCGTCCGGGTGGATGTACAGCATGCGTGCGCCCTCGTAGATGCAATCGACAGGGCACTCTTCGATACATGCCTTGTCTTTGATGTCAACGCAGGGTTCGGCAATCGTGTACGTCACTGAGGTCTCCTCGATCTCCTGTCAGTGGGGCTGCCAGTCCTTTGGTCGGGCCCGCCGAAAAGTCGCTGCCAAGTATCCGTTGCCGTTACTTGGACACGCGTCTCAGTGTGCCCTAACTTCCACGTCGCCCGGTTAAGGGTTCCGCGTGGTTACTGATACTAGACGTTGCACATACAGCACGCCTAGGGAGACACCTGCTTTTGGCTTCGCGGCGACCTGTGGCGAGCCGTCTCGCTCGAAACGGACTGTGATGTTCGACGCAACCAGGCAAAACGGGGGTCCGAGCGGAAGAGTCGGCGCCTAACCGTGCGTTCAAACAAGTATCAGTCTGCTTAGGGTGACCTAAGCCAATTCAAGGAGTCAGGAATGAGGAAACTAGCCCTCGGCCTGGCCAGCGCTGGCGCCTTCGCGGCGATCACCATCGGTTTGGCCGGCCCCGCCATGGCGTCGCCAGACTATGTAGTCCCGGGACGGGAAGACGTCTACTCGTCGCATAACCACGGCGGCACGTTTCGGCCCGTCGATTGCGCGGTGCATGTGAACTACCGCGGATCCGACGTGGACGTGAACTGGTGCTGATCTGACGAGCGAGCGGTCTATGCGCTTGGTTGCAGTGCAACAAGTTGCATAGGAGGCTCGGTCGACTTATGCTGCCCACGTGGCGCTTCCTCACGCGATCCTGGTGTCGCTGTGCGAACAGGCCGGCTCCGGTTACGAGCTGGCCCACCGATTCGATCGATCCATCGGCTACTTCTGGGCAGCCACTCATCAGCAGATCTATCGGACGCTGAAAACGATGGAGGAAGACGGCTGGGTGTCGGTCACACCCGTCGCTCAGCAAGGCAGACCGGACAAGAAGGTCTACGCCGTCTCCGACGCCGGCCGTGCCGAATTGGCGCGCTGGATTGCCGAACCGCTGTCGGGGCGCGGTAGCTCGGTGGCCGACAACCGCACGCGCGACATCGCGGTGAAGATTCGTGGTGCCGAACATGGCGACATCGATGCGGTGCACGCCCAGGTGGCCGCGCTGCGTGCGGAGCGCGCCGAATTGCTGGACACCTATCGGGGATTCGAGAAGCGCCAGTTCCCCGACCCGAGTGCGTTGGCAGGCAGTGCACTGCATCAGTACCTCGTGTTGCGCGGCGGCATTCGCGCGGAGGAAAGCGCAATCGACTGGCTCGACGAAGTGGCGACCGCCATGGAGGAGACTCGATGACTTATCCGAACCTGTTGTCGCCGTTGGATCTCGGCTTCACCACGCTGCGCAACCGTGTGGTGATGGGTTCGATGCACACCGGCCTCGAGGACCGGGCCCGCGACACCGACCGGCTGGCCGAGTACTTCGCCGAGCGCGCCCGCGGCGGCGTCGGGCTGATCATCACCGGCGGCTACGCCCCCAACCGCACCGGCTGGCTGCTGCCGTTCGCCGCCCAGATGCTCTCGTCGTCGGACGCCCGTCGGCACCGGCGGATCACCGGACCGGTGCACGACGCGGGCGGCAAGATCCTGCTGCAGATCCTGCACGCGGGTCGCTATGCGTACCACCCCTTTTCGGTGAGCGCATCGTCGATCAAGGCGCCGATCAACCCGTTCCGTCCGCGGGCATTGCGCGATGTCAACGGGACCATCGACGACTTCGTCCGCTGTGCCGAACTCGCCCGCGAAGCGGGCTACGACGGCGTCGAGATGATGGGCAGCGAAGGCTACCTGCTCAACCAGTTCCTCGCGCCGCGCACCAACAAGCGCACCGACGCCTGGGGTGGGACGCCGGAGAAGCGCCGCCGGATGCCGGTCGAGATCGTGCGTCGAACCCGCGCCACGGTCGGTGACGACTTCATCATCTGTTACCGGATGTCGATGGCCGACTATGTCGAGGGCGGGCAGAGTTGGGACGAAATCATCGCGCTGGCAACCGAAGTCGAGGCAGCGGGGGCAACGATCATCAACACCGGCATCGGCTGGCATGAGGCGCGGGTGCCGACCATCGTCACCTCGGTGCCCAATAGCGCGTTCGTCGACATCAGCAACGCGGTCGCCGAGCACGTGCAGATTCCGGTGGTCGCGTCCAACCGCATCAACATGCCGGAAGCCGCCGAGCAGATCCTCGCCGACGGCAACGTGCAGCTGATCTCGATGGCGCGCCCGCTGCTGTCCGACCCCGAGTGGGTAGTCAAGGCGCAGGCCGACGCGGCCGATGAGATCAACACCTGTATCGCCTGCAACCAGGCGTGCCTTGACCATGTGTTCGTGCACAAGACGGTGTCGTGCCTGCTTAATCCGCGGGCAGGCCACGAGACGACGTTGATTCTCGGGCCGACCCGGCGCACCAAGCGGGTGGCTGTGGTGGGCGCGGGACCGGCAGGCCTGGCGACCGCTGTCACGGCCGCGCAGCGCGGACATGCGGTCACCCTGTTCGAGGCGGGCGATGTGATCGGCGGCCAATTCGATTTGGCCCGAAGGATTCCCGGCAAGGAGGAGTTCAGCGAGACGATCCGCTACTACACGCGGATGCTGGACAAGCACCGCGTCGATGTGCGGCTTCGGACGCGCGCGACGGTGGACGAACTATCAGGCTTCGACGAGGTGGTATTGGCGACGGGTGTTTCGCCGCGGATGCCCGACATTCCCGGCATCGACCATCCGATGGTGCTGTCCTACGCCGAGGCGATCACGGGCGAGCCGGTCGGCAAGACCGTGGCCGTTGTCGGCGCGGGCGGGGTCGGTTTCGACGTGAGCGAGTTCTTGGTCACCGCGTCGGCTGGGCCGGCCGACGAATACAGGTCTTCGTCAATCCTTCTCAAGGAATGGAAGGCGGAGTGGGGCGCGGCAGATCCGCAAGAGGCACGCGGCGCGTTGGCGACACCGATTCCTGCGCCGCCGGCGCGCGAGGTGTATCTGCTGCAGCGGACCAAGGGCCCGCAGGGCACGCGGCTGGGTAAGACGTCGGGCTGGGTGCACCGCGCCTCGCTGAAGGCAAAGGGCGTACAGCAGTTGTCGGGCGTGAACTACGAGCGCATCGACGACGACGGCCTGCACATCAGCTTCGGTCCCGATCGATCCGACAGGCGCCTGCTC
This sequence comes from uncultured Actinomycetota bacterium, assembly GCA_963698965.1. Taxonomy (GTDB): domain Bacteria; phylum Actinomycetota; class Actinomycetes; order Mycobacteriales; family Mycobacteriaceae; genus Mycobacterium. Next base: position 17,112 of record CAVOSY010000007.1, on the reverse strand, counting down.
GAGGTCGACAACGTAGTGATCTGTGCGGGCCAGGAATCGGTGCGCGATCTCGAAGACGGGTTGCGCGGCCGCGGCATCGAGCCGCACGTCATCGGCGGTGCGGCACTGGCAGCCGAACTCGACGCCAAACGAGCGATTCGGCAAGGCACCGAACTGGCGGCCAGGCTGTAGGCCGAACACACTGAGCGGTCGTGTTCGTATGCCGACACACCGACACACCCTCAGCAGCTGGCGGCGTCGGCGGCGCCGACGGCAACGATGGCGCCGACGGCCCGTAGCTGTCGAACCGAGGTCTGAAGGCAACGTCTAGGTAGCGGCCCTGGTGTGACGCCAGGGCGGGGTGATCGACTGAAACCCGCCCTAGCGCCGAACCCGTCTGCCGTCCCCGCCACCGCTGTGTCTGCCCACGACGCGCCGACGAATCTGTGGATTTCATGCCTGCTCGTCGGGACGGGAATGGATTCGGACTACGGTCCGTTTGCTTCATCGAAGGCGTCGGGAAGGCCGACACCCATAGGTGAAAGAGATAGTCATGACCTCAACCGTTGATGCCGCAGGAACCGCCCAGCTCAGCGCGGGGACTTGGGCCATCGACCCGGTTCACTCGTCGATCAGCTTCTCGGTACGCCATCTCATGGTGAGCAAGGTGCGAGGCCGCTTCGAGAACTTCAGCGGCGCGATCGTCGTCGCCGAGGACGGCACCCCGTCGGTGACGGCCGAGATCGCGGTCGACTCGATCAGCACCAACAACGAGCAGCGCGACGCCCACATCAAGTCGGCTGATTTCTTCGAGGTCGAGAAGTACCCCACCGCGACGTTCCGGTCCACCGGCGTGCGGACCAGCGGCGACAAGTATGTGGTCGACGGCGACTTCACCCTCAAGGGCGTCACCAAGCCCGTCAGCTTGGACCTCGAGTTCAACGGAGTGAACCCCGGGATGGGCCACGGTGAGGTCGCCGGCTTCGAGGCCTCAGTCGTCCTGAACCGCAAGGACTTCGGCATCGACATCGACATGCCGCTGGAGACGGGTGGCACGGTCGTCGGCGACAAGATCACCATCGCGCTGGACATCGAGGCGCTCAAGCAGGCCTGACATTGTGGGGCCGGCGGGCGTCTATCAACTCTGCCGGCCCCACACCGCCTCGGCGCCCGCGTCGCCGATCCGCACTACGCCCACGATCGACGAAACGCCGACCACCAGCGCGAGGACCGCGACGATCACCGTCGCTGCCGTTCTCGGCTTGTCCGATCTGTCTCGTCAGCCAATGCAGCACGACGAGCGCGATCGCGACCACAGTAGACCGATCGAGAAGTAGATCATCCAGTGACCGCGCGCAGCGTGCGTCCTGAAGTATCGGGCTGGCGATACGACTGCTTGTTGTACAGCCACTGCCCCGCCTCGGTCGTCAAGGGTGTGAGCACCAGCGTCACCGCCGCGAAAGCCAACACCAGCCATACGAACCGCCGACGGGCCGCTGGCCAGAACGCGCACAGAATCTCGAGCAGCGCGATCAGCGGCGCCAGCACCACGATCGCGTGCACAAGCAGCGCGTGTGCGGGAATACCGGTGATCGTGGTCATGGCCCTCCTGAGCGTCGGTTCGTGATGTACACGTACCGAGCGTGGCAGCTAGTTCACGATCGCGCTCGACTCAGGCGGCGAGCGGCGCGTATGTCGTCGAGCGCTGGCGGGCGGGCCGGTCGATGCCCGCAGCGATGTCGATGAGTTCCTCGACCGTCTTGGCCGAGCCGAACTCCGAGCCCGCCATTCGCGAGATCGTCTCCTCCATCAGCGTGCCGCCGAGGTCATTGGCGCCGCCGTTGAGCATCACCTGCGTGCGCTCGACGCCGAGCTTCACCCAGCTGGTCTGGATGTTGGAGATCCTGCCGTGCAACATGATCCGCGCCAGCGCGTGCACCGCGCGGTTGTCACGGTGCGTCGGCCCGGGGCGCGCGCCGCCTGACAGATACAGCGGGCTGCTCTGGTGCACGAACGGCAATGGCACGAACTCGGTGAACCCACCGGTCTGATCCTGGATCCCACGCAACACGTTGAGATGCCCCACCCAGTGGTGCGGCTGGTCGACGTGGCCGTACATCATCGTCGACGACGACCGCAGCCCGACCTCGTGGGCGGTGGTGACGACCTCGATCCACATCGACGTCGGAAGTTTGCCCTTGGTCAGCACCCAGCGCACCTCGTCGTCGAGGATCTCGGCGGCCGTGCCGGGGATGGTGTCCAGGCCCGCCTCGCGCAGGCTGGTCAACCACTCCCGAATCGAGAGCCCGCTCTTGGTCACCCCGTTCGCGATCTCCATCGGTGAGAACGCGTGCACATGCATCGACGGCACCCGGGCCTTGACGGCGCGCACCAGATCGGCGTAGCCCGTCACCGGCAGTTCGGGGTCGATGCCGCCCTGCATGCACACCTCCGTCGCGCCTGCGACGTGAGCCTCCCATGCCCGGTCGGCGACCTCTGCCGTCGACAGCGAGTACGCGTCGGCGTCACCTTTACGTTGGGCGAACGCGCAAAACCGGCACCCCGTGTAGCAGATGTTGGTGAAGTTGATGTTGCGGTTGACGACGAACGTCACGTCGTCGCCCACTACGTCCTTGCGAAGTGAATCTGCAAGCGCCGCAACGGCATCCAGCGCAGGGCCGTCGGCGGTCGCCAACGCCAGATACTCGTCGTCGGTGCAGCCGGCGGGATCGCGCTCTGCCGAACGTAACGCCGCCAACACGTCGGTGTCGATGCGCTCCGGCGCCCGCGCCGCCAGTTCGTGCACCTTCTCGCGGATCGACTCCCAGTCACCGAACGCGGTGCCCAGATCGCTGCGGCTCTCGGTAAGACGGCCCGCGGAGTCGATCGCCGCGTGCAGGTCCGTGCGGCCCAGCGATTCGGCGGCCTCGTCGGGCTCCTGCCACGGCCGACCAACCGGATTGACATCCAAAGCCAGCCCGGTCTCCGGGTCGGCGAACGCGTCGACGTGTCCGCGCACCCGCGGGTCGATCCACGCCGCACCCGCCTGCACATACTTCGGCTGCGCCGTCAGCCGCTGCACCAGGTCGTAACCCGCCTCGGCGGTGACGGCCTCGAGTTCATCCAGCGCGGGCCACGGCCGTTCTGGGTTGACGTGGTCGGGGGTCAGCGGCGACACCCCGCCCCAATCGTCGACACCCGCACCGATCAACGCCAGGCACTCCGCGCGCGACACCAGGTTCGGCGGCGCCTGGATGCGCATCTTGGGCCCCATCACCAGCCGGGTGACCGCCACCGTCGCCACGAAATCGTCGAAGCCCGCGTCGGGCATCGCGGCCATCGCGGTGTGGTCCTTGGCCCGGAAGTTCTGCACGATCACTTCCTGAACATGCCCGAATTCCTTGTGCGACTGGCGGATTGCGTGAATGGTCTCGGCGCGCTCGGCAAGCGTCTCCCCGATGCCGACCAGCAACCCGGTGGTGAACGGAATCGACAACCGACCGGCATCGGCCAGTGTGCGCAACCGCACCTCGGGATCCTTGTCGGGGCTGCCGTAGTGCGCCAGGCCCTTGGTCTCGAACAGTCGACGCGACGTGGTCTCCAGCATCATGCCCATCGACGGCGCGACCGGCTTGAGCCGCGACAGCTCCGACCACGACATGACGCCCGGGTTCAGGTGTGGCAGCAGCCCCGTCTCTTCCAGCACCCGGATCGCCATCGCGCGCACGTAGTCCAGTGTCGAGTCATAGCCCCGCTCGTCGAGCCACTGGCGCGCCTCGTCCCACCGCGCCTCGGGACGGTCACCGAGCGTGAACAACGCTTCCTTGCAACCCAATTCGGCGCCCCGGCGGGCGACGTCGAGTATCTCGTCGGGCTCCATGTACATGCCCATGCCCGCGGCGCGCAGCTTGCCAGGCACCGTGACGAACGTGCAGTAGTGGCAGGTGTCGCGGCACAGATGCGTGACGGGAATGAACACCTTGCGCGAGTAGCTGACGGGCAGCCGTCCGTTGCCGCCGCGCCGGCCCGCGGACTCGAGCCCCGCGTCGCGCACCCGCGCTGCGCTGGCACACAAATCGGCCAGGTCCTCGCCACGGGCGGTCATGGCGATCGCGGCCTCGTCGACGTTGAGCGCGACCCCGTCGCGGGCGCGGCGCAACACCCGCCGCAAAGCAGCAGAGCCGGGAGCACCGGACTTCGGGGGGACCACCGGGCTGGGCAGATCGGCGCCGCGCTGGGGGTTCAGAGCCACTCCCGTGTAACCCCACGGTCGTCGAGAATCATCCGCATGTCTCACATTCTGAAACCACTGCGCCGAACATATCGGCCACACACCGCCGCCACCCTTGGTGAGGTTGAACGCCGGATCCACCTCGTCGGCGCCGTCGATCGCGATGTCGAGATCGGCCGATCTCGTCGGGCGCGACCACCGTGAGGCCGAGCGAGGTCGCCAACTCGGCCGTTCGTTCCGACGTAGCCGTACAAGTGATGTCGAGCGCTCGCTCGCCCAGGTCGACGATCGTCCAATGAACGGTCGAGCCGGTACCGAGGCCGACGCGCATGCCGTCCTCGACGTGCGCGGCCGCCTGCCGACCGGCTTGCTCCTTCAACGTGTCGACGTCGGCGCTCATCGGCTCGCTCCCGTGCCGCGGGCGAAGCGACGCGCCAGTTCGGCGCTGGGCTTGGGGTTCCGATCTCGATCGACGAGACCGAACAACACGTTGGAGCCCATGAGCCACTCGTAGTTGTCCACGATCGTCCAGTGGAAGAAGCCGCGGATGTCGACCCCGTCCGCCAGGGCGCGCTCGACCTCGTCGAGGCACTGCGACAAGTACGTCACCCGGGCTTCATCGTCCGCATCGCGGCGTGGACCCGTCGACCGGTGAGGTCCCTAGTCCGCACTCATCGATCAGGATCGGTTGGCCGGGCAGCTCGTCGGCCAGGCGATGCAATACGACGCCCAGTCCTTCGGCCCACGGGGCATAGCCCATGGGTCCGACCGTCGCATCGGTGGGATAGGGCCCGTGCGACCCGTCGGCGTACACGGACTCGGCGGCGTAGTACGAGAACCCGACCAGATCGAAGTTGCTCGACCATGCCCGGCATCTCGATGGGCGCTCGACCGGGCACGTGCAGCACGCCATCCCGTGTCGATCGGATACCGCACCACAATCGGTCGTCGAAGGTGGTGGCGGCGCGCTCCGCGGCCTCGCGCTCGCTGGGATCGTTCGCCCGGGTGATCGGATAGACCGGCATGATCCCCTCGATGGAGGCCACCGGCCGGCCGCCACTTCGCAGGAGCCGGGCCGCGTCGTGCGACGCGAGATGAATGGCCTCGAGTGCTTCGGCGAACGACTCGCCGTCGGTCCGACCGGGTGGGAACAGGCCGGCGCGAAAGCCGAGCAACGCGTAGAACATCGGCTCGTTGATCGGCTTCCAGCCGAAGACGAGGTCGCCGAAGGTCTCGCCTACCCAGTCCACGTGGCGGGCCCAGAAGTACTGCCGGGCGTGTTCGTCGACGAATCCGCCTTCGTTCTCGCTGAACCAGCCCGGCAACGTGAAGTGGTGCAGACACACCCAGATGTTGATCCCCGCGGCCCGAGCCGCGCGCAGTACTTCGGTGTAGTGCTCCACCGCGTCGGGATCGTGACGGCCGGGTTCCGGTTCGAGGCGCGCCCACTCGAGCGAGAGCCGGTGGTGGGTGAGCGAGTGGTCCGCCATCAACTGGAAGTCCTCGGCGAACCGCGTCGAGAACCCGTTGCCGTCGCCGGAGAGCGGGGCTCGACCGGCGCGCTCCCAGCGATACCAATCGGAGTTCGGCGCGGCGCCTTCGGTCTGGGTCGACGAGGCGCCGCTGCCCCACCAGAAGTCCTCGGGAAAGGTCATGAACCGTCATTCTGACCCGCCCCATCGAACCTGCAGCGGAAAAGCGCGCTCCGGCGACCGTTTGCGCTGCAGGTTCGTGAATGTCGGCGCCCGATCCTCGCTACCGTGACCCCATGGCGAAGCGCTCACAGCGACCTCGGTTCGGGTACTCCCGCTGGGACGGCACGCAGACCGGCTTCGAACTGGACGCGTACGACGTCTTCGAGGAGATCACCGACGATCTGCTCTACCACGGCGACCTGAACGCGGCGCTCCGCCGCATGATGCAGTCGGGGTTCGAGGACCGCAACGGCGAGCAGCTCAAAGGGCTGCGCGAGATGCTCGACGACCTCCGCCGCCGTCGTCGCGAGCAACTCGAGCAGTACGACCTCGGCGGTGTGTACGACGACATCGCCCAGGAATTGCGCGACGTCGTCGATCTCGAACGCGGCTCACTCGACGAGATGGGGGCCGAAGCTCGCGAGTCCGGCGACGCGCGCCGGCAGGAGATCACCGAGGAGGTCGTGCAGGAACGCCAGATGCAGCTCGACATGCTGTCGCCCGATCTGGCCGGCATGGTGCGCGACCTACAGGAGTACGAGTTCACCTCGTCGGAGGCACGCGAGAAGTTCGACGAGCTCCTCGACCAACTTCGTCAACAGCTCACGCAGAGCTACGTCAATCAGATGGCCGGCGCGATGAGCGACGTGTCGCCCGAGCAGATGCAGCGCATGAAGGACATGATGTCCGAGCTCAACCAGATGCTCGAACAGCATCGAGCGCGGCGAGGAAACCGACTTCGAGGGATTCATGGAGCGCTACGGCGACTTCTTCCCCGAGAATCCACAGAACGTCGAAGAGCTGCTCGAGGTCATGGCGCAGCGCATGGCGGCGATGCAAGCGCTGATGAACTCGATGACCCCGGAGCAACGGGCCCAGCTCCAAGGGTTGTCCGAACAACTGCTCGAGGACATGGATCTGCGTTGGCAGGTCGATCAGCTGTCGTCCAACCTCCAGTCCATGTTCCCGGACCTCGGCTGGAACCGGCGCTACGACTTCAGTGGGCAGGATCCGTTGTCGTTCGCCGAAGCGGCCTCGATGCTCCAGGAGCTGGGTGACATCGACCAGCTCGAGAACCTGTTGCGGGGCGCGACGAGCCCGGGGGCGTTGGCCGAGGTCGATCTCGATCGGGCGCGCGAGCTCCTTGGTGACGAGTCGGCGCGCAGCCTCGAGCGCATGTCCGAGCTGGCGAAGATGCTCGAGGAAGCGGGCCTGATCGAGAACAAGGAAGGCCGCTACGAGCTCACACCCCGCGGCATCCGCCGCATCGGGCAGAACGCGCTGAACGACCTCTTCAAGAAGCTCGCGGCCGACAAGATGGGTCGCCACGAGCTCGAACGCAGCGGTGTCGGTCACGAGCGTGACTTCGACACCAAGCCCTACGAGTTCGGCGACCCGTTCAACCTCCACATCGAACGGACGATCCGCAATGCCATTCGCCGCACCGGTGGTGGCACGCCCGTGCGCCTGCTGCCCGACGACTTCGAGGTCGAGCGCACCGAGCAGGTGGTGCGATCCAGCACGGTGCTCATGCTCGACCTGTCGCTCTCGATGCCCATGCGCGACAACTTCCTGCCCGCCAAGAAGGTGGCGATGGCGCTCCACTCGCTGATCACGTCGCAGTTCCCTCGCGACTACCTCGGCATCGTGGGCTTCAGCGAGGTTGCGCGCGAGCTGAAAGCCGAGCAGCTCCCCGAGGTCTCCTGGGACTTCGTGTACGGCACGAACATGCAGCACACGTTCCAGATCAGCCGACGGCTGCTCGCCCGCCAGAGCGGCACGAAGCAGATCATCATGATCACCGACGGCGAGCCGACGGCCCACATCACGTCGTCCGGTGATGTCGTTCTTCAACTACCCGCCGGTGCGCGAGACCGTCGACGCCACGTTCCGCGAAGTGGCGCGGTGCACGCGTGAGGACATTCGGATCAACACCTTCATGCTCGATCCGACGCCGCACCTGCGGAACTTCGTCGAACGACTGACGGAGCTCAATCGCGGTCGGGCGTTCTTCACCACACCGGAGACACTCGGCGACTACGTGCTCGTGGACTTCATCGAGCAACGTCGCAGCCTGATCCGACGGCCGGCGCGCCGGTTGACGCGGCGACGTCAGGTGAGCTGCGCGACCAGCGAGCGATAGCGCTCGTACGTCTCTTCGTCGAACGCGACCAGCACCACCCGCTCGACGGCAGTCTTGGCCGAGCGAACCGTGTTGACCGCCAGAAGCGCGGCCTCGCTCGCCGGATAGCCGAACACGCCGGTCGATATGGCCGGGAACGCGACCGACGTGGCCCCGAGCTCGTCGGCCAGCTCGAGTGACCGGCGGTAGCACGACGCGAGCAACGTGGCTTCGTCCGACATGCCGCCCTTCCAGACCGGGCCCACCGTGTGGATGATCCACTTGGCCGGCAAATTGAAGCCTGGGGTCGCGACCGCATCGCCGGTTTCGCACCGACCCGAGCGCGGCGCAGGCGGTGTCGAGCTCCTCGCCGGCGGCGGCGAAGATCGCCCCGCACACGCCGGACCCACGCCGCAGGGCGGTGTTGGCCGCATTGACGATGGCGTCGACGTCGAACTTGGTGATGTCGCCTTGCACGGCCTGCAGCTGCACGACGCGAAGTCTGTCCGATCGCGCCCTTCGGCGTCGGGACGACCACGAATCAGATTGCCCCGAACTGGGCTTTTTCACCGATTTCTCGATCTTCCCCTTGCACTCTTGCGTTCGGGCGGCCAAGATCACACCAATGTAATTACACCTGTGCTACGCGAGACCGTCGTAGGGGGCCAGCGGAGGCGTCTCGGTCGATGGCACACCAAAAGTCCGCCCGTGAGGGGCCAGTCATCGCGCTGGCGCGGGAGGAGGAGGCCGGAGAAATGATGGAAGCAGTCACCGAACCCGTAGTTGACAAGTCATGGCAGGACTTCGCCAACTGTCTCGGCGTCGACCCCGATCTGTTCTTCCCGGAACGCGGCGCCTCGACACGTGAAGCCAAAGAGGTCTGCCGGGGCTGCGTCGTACGCGAGGACTGCCTCGAGTACACGTTGGCCAACGGTGAGAAGTTCGGCATCTGGGGCGGGATGAGCGAGCGCGAGCGTCGCCGCATCCGCCGCCAGCGGGCGCTTGGCGCGTGCCGCGGCCGAAGCCAAGACAGCGAGCGCCTAATCGATCTGGAAGCCGTGTGCCGCGAGGCGGGCCTCGATCGTGCGGTCTTCGCCGAGGTCCAGGTCACGCCAACGTGCGGTCGGTGTGCGCGTCGAGCAACGCGCCGCGGTATCAAGCCCGACCAGCTCGGCGCGATCGATCGGGGCACGCGCCGCAATGTCGTCGTAGACCTCCGCCGGACCAACCGTGAGCGGAGCGATCAGGTTCATCGAGACCTGCACCTGCTGACCGACCGCTAGGCCCAGGGCTCGAACCGACGGGCTTCGCAGCTCGGCGGCGATGGCCCGGGCCTGTGCTCAGGTCGGGCTCGGCCAGCCACACGTTGTACGCCACGAGTACGGGTCGCGCCCCCACCGCCGTGGCCCCGGCCGTCGGATGCGGCTCTCGAGGCCCGAAGTCCGGCTCCAGGTCCACGAACGCCCGGCGGCGGACCTCCGGCAGGCCCCGATCGGGCCCGTAGAGGAAGCACGGCACGCCCAACTGCTCGGCCATGGTGCGGGCCAACGCATCCCGGGCCGCCACCGCATCGTCGATGGTCGCCGACCCCAGGGGCACGAACGGCGCCACGTCGACCACGCCGAACCGGGGATGCGCCCCATCGTGCGGCGCGCAGGTCGAGAGCCAGGACCGCGGCCGTGGCCACGGCTCGGGCGGCCATTTCGCCCACAACCGTGACCACGGAGCGGTGATGATCGCCATCGATGTGCACGTCGAGCAGCTCGGCTCCGGCATTGCGGGCGATCAGCTCGACGACCTCGGGTCGGCGGCCTTCACTCAGATTGATGACGCACTCGAGCATGACGAAGCCGTGACCTGGGCTAGGGACCGGTCCGCAGGTGGCCGGAAGGGGTGACGCGGTAGGCTACGCGCATGAATCTCGGCGCTCCCGAAATCATTCTCATCCTGGTGATCGTCCTGGTGCTGTTCGGGAGCACGCAGCTGCCGAAGCTGGCTCGCTCGCTCGGACAAGCCCAGAAAGAGTTCAAGACCGGCTTGAAGGACGACAGCCCGGACGACGACGGGGACCAGAAGAAGACCTCCTAGTCCATCCCTGTCTTCACCCTGGGAACCGGTTGCACACGCGCGTCGTTGGTCTCACGGGTTCACGGTGAGGGAAGAGCCATCCGCTGACCAGGTTCCGACCTGGGAGGAGATCGCCCGCGATCAGGGTCGGTTCCTCTACACCGTGGCGTACCGATTGACGGGGAACCACGACGACGCACAGGACTTGGTACAAGAGGTGCTGCTTCGAGTACAGCGCGGGCTCCGCGCGTTATGAGCCCGGCTCATTGCACGGTTGGTTGAGTCGCATCACGACGAACGCGTTCCTGGACGACGTTCGTCGGCGGAAGCGGCGACCCACCGATTCATTGGGGGATGACGAAGATCGGCTGGTGCCGAGCGCGCCGTCGGCCGATCAAGCACTCGCGCACGCCGCATTGCCGGATCACGTGCAAGACGCGTTACGAGGTTTGCCCGACGAGTACCGCGCCGCCGTCGTGCTGTGCGATGTGGTCGGTTTCGGCTACCAGGAGATCGCCGACACGCTCGAGGTACCGGTCGGTACCGTCCGCAGCCGCATCCACCGCGGTCGGGCCCAGCTCCGGGAGGTGTTGGTGTGACGCAACCGGATGACACGGTCGACGAGTTCGAGCTGCTCGATGCCTACGTCGACGGCGAGCTGACCGACGCCGAGCGCGCCGAGGTGGCGGCCCTGTTGGAGCGTTCACCACGAGGCCCGACGCCGAGCTGGCCGACATCGAGCGCGTCCGCGGCCTGGTGCGGGGCTTGCCCGAGGTCGACGCCCCGTTCGGGTTCTACGAGCGACTGCTTGCGATCCGACCGCTCTCACCAGCGCATCAGCGCCGTCGGCGCCGGGCGCCTGGTTTGGTGTTCGCATCGATCGGGGCGGTCGCCGCAGCGATCGTGCTCGTCGTCGCGGTGGCGCCCGTGGGTCACCGTCTCGCGCCTCCCGTCGAGGATCTCAGCGCAGCGGCACGCGATGCTGGCGTCGTCGACGCAGGACCTGCCCGAGGGCTACGCGCCCATCGCTGACGACGCAGCCGACTCGATGGCGCCGTACGAAGCGCCCGCGACCGTCGACCACGGCTATCGACGGGTAGCCGCCTATCGAATGCCCGAAGGCGTGCACGTGGTGTACCGCAGTGACACGGGAACGGTCTCGGTCTTCGAGCAACGCGGCCGGGTGCAGTGGGACGGGTTGCCGTCGGGAGGAACGCGGGTGCAGATGGATGGCGACGACGCGTGGACGGTCACGCTGTCATCATCCGCAGCGGGTGGGTCGATCGACGTGGTGGTGCTGGCACGCGACGACCTGATCGTCACCGCCGTGGGCAGTGCACCACAGGACGACGTGGCGGCGGTGGCCGCGGCCGTGCCCGACCCACCGGCGCCGTCGATGACGGACCGTGTGGGTGACACGTGCGAGTGGATCGCCGAAGGGTTCGGCTTCCCGGCCTAGGTGGAGCTTCCCGGCCTAGGTGGAGCGAAGCCGCGGGCCCGGTCCAACGTCCTCGTCAGAGGAACGTGGCCGCGAGCGGGGCGGAGGTCAGCTTGCGCTTCTTCAGGATGCGCCGACGCTGGCGCTCCGAGGTGCCGCCCCAGACGCCGTGATCGATGCGATTCTCGAGCGCGTACTCGAGGCAGCGCTCCTTGACCGCACACGTCTCACAGACGCGCTTGGCTACTTCCACACCGACGCCGTCGCTGGGAAAGAACGTGGATGGCGGCTCGAAGGCGCAGTTGCCTCGAGCCATCCATGATGTATCCATTACGCCTCCGTGGGCCTCGCCGCCGAGCGGAGAGGCCGTGGCCCGTGTTGATGTGTCCCCTGTAGTACGGAGCTGAGGCCGAAGAAGTTCCCAGCGACCATCCTCGGCCGCCCTCTGAGGCTACTGCCCGCCGGTCGCCGAAGGGGAAACCGTCGGTACCATGCTGTTCGACGTCTCGACCTGGGGCGTTCTCGTCGTGCGAAGGGAATGCTGTGGAGCAGCACCCGGCACCGACCTCGCGGCGATCTCCGCCGGGATGGGCGGCACCCGGCTCCTCGGTTGGCGCCACCGGCGGCGCCGATGAGCCCACCATCGAGCAACCACCACCTTTTCGGGAGGCCCCGACCACGGAGTTGGCCGCCCCAGCCCTCGCGCCGCCTCCGCCGCCCCCGCCGACGGGCTTCGAGCCCCCGTTCCAGCCGCCCCGGCCTTCGGAGCCGCCGGCATCGCCGCCGGTGCCGAACGCAGCCGTGCCTCCGCCCCCGTTACCCCGCGCCGGCGAGTCGGTCCGCACCGAACCCGTGTTGCCCGATTCCCCGCCCACCTACGAGTCCTCGCCCTTCGGCTCAGGTGGTCGGCCCCTGCCGCCGCTGCCGGCCTACGCCCGGCCCGAGCCCCCACCGTCCTCCGGGCCCAGTAGGGGCGTGATCGCGGCCATCGTGGCCTGTAGCGCGCTGGTGGCGGCCATCGTCACGGGCGCACTCTTCTTGACGTTCGACCGCAACGACACGCCGGCCGCGGCCCCGCCGAGCAGCCGGCTGCAGGGCTCGTCGGGTCTCGACATCCAGGCCCTGCTGGCGAAGGCGCAACCGTCGGTCGTCACCATCCACACCGACGAGAGCAGCGCGTCGGGCGGCCAGAACGGTGGCGCCGGTACGGGCGTGATCGTCAGCGCCGATGGCGACATCCTCACCAACGCCCACGTGGTGGCCCGGGCCCAGACCGTGCGCGTCACGCTGGATGACGGCACGGAGTACCCCGCGGACGTCGTCGGCAGCTTCCCCGACGCCGACGTCGCACTGGTGCGGGTCCAGGGCGTCAGCGACCTCACGCCGGCGAGCTCGGCAACTCCTCCGAGGCCCGGGTGGGCGACGAGGTCGTGGCCATCGGCAACGCGTTGAATCTCGGCGCCTCGCCCGAGCGTCACCCGCGGGATCATCTCGGCCTTGGATCGGATCATCGAGGCCCCCGACGTCACGTTGCGCGGCCTCATCCAGACCGACGCCGCGATCAACCCGGGCAACTCGGGCGGTCCGCTCCTCGACGCGGCCGGCGAAGTGATCGGGATCAACACCACGATCGCGGCCGACGCCCAGAACATCGGCTTCGCCATCCCGATCGACGTCATCAAGCCCTTGATCGAGGAGCTTCGCCAGGGACGCGGCGAGATCACGCCCGAGACCGCGTTCCTCGGCGTGTCGTCCCAGTCCGTCAGCGACCTCTCCAGCGACCAGCTCGACCAGTTCGGCATCAGCGCCTCCCGCGGCGCCGTGATCACCGAAGTCGCCCCCGACAGCCCGGCGGCCGAACGCCGGCCTCGAGGTCGGCGACGTCATCGTGGCCCTCGACGGACAGAGCATCACCACGGCCGCTCAGCTCGTCGACGGAATCCGCGCTCACGAGCCCGGTGACCAGGTCACCGTCGAATACGAGCGCAACGGCAAGAAACGAGAAGCCGACATCACCCTCGATCGTCGCGGGGGATGAGCGGGTACGCTTGCTCCTCCGCTCGAGTGCGATGGAGTTCCGATGGTCATGTCCGATGAGTCCACGATCGACCCTGATCGAGCCGCCGCGCGGCCATGTGAAGGTCGTGTACCTCGGTCCGGTGGCCCCGCACTGGGAGATCCGGTCGGATTTCGGTGATCGCGCCCTGATCGACGGATTCCGCGACCGCGCCCAGGCCCGACTCCTGCTCCTGCCGCCGCACGATCCCCAGTTCCGGCGCAACCGCGAGCGTGTCGCTCGCGACGCCGAGCGCGAGCATCTGACCCTCGAATGGGATCTGGGTGTGCCCGAAGAAGACAGCGCGCCGGCATCGGCGTAGGCCGGCGACACGACGCCCCGGTCGCCCATAGGCTTGGCCCATGTCCGGCGAGCCCACGGTGATCACCCCTGACGCCATCGGGATACCCGCGCCGGTCGAGAACGTCGAGTCGCTCGCGTCGAGCCCGCGGCGCTTCCTGAACCGCGAGCTGTCGTGGCTCGACTTCAACGCCCGGGTCCTGCACCTGAGCGAGGACCCGGTCGTTCCGCTGCTCGAGCGGGTGAAGTTCCTCGCCATCTTCAGCACCAACCTGGATGAGTTCTTCCAGGTCCGCGTGGCCGGTTTGAAGGACCAGGTCGCGGCCGGGCTCAGCCCGACCACTCCCGACGAGAAGACACCGGCCGAGCAACTGCTCGACGTCCGTGATCGGGTCGAGGCGCTGGGGCGAGTCCAGCAGCACCGGTTCATCGCGCAGGTGGTACCCGCGCTGGCCGACCACGGCATCGTCTTCGCCAATGTCGACGATCTCGACGAGGACGATCGCAAACACCTCGACGAGGTGTTCGACGCGCGCATCTTCCCGGTCCTCACGCCGTTGGCCGTCGATCCGGGTCATCCGTTCCCGTACATCTCGGACCTGTCGCTGAACCTCGCGGTCGAGGTGCTCGACCCCGAAGACCGGTGAGCGCCGCTTCGCGCGCGTCAAGGTTCCGAATCTTCTGCCCCGATTCGTAGCCATGCCCGACGGTGAACGCTTCGTTCCCCTGGAGCAGGTGATCGCGTCCCACCTCGAGGCGTTGTTCCCCGGCATGGAGATCGGGGGCCACCACACCTTCCGCGTGACGCGCAACGCCGACCTGACCCTCGAGGAAGAAGAGGCCGACGACCTTCTCGCCGCGGTCGAGATGGAGGTGCGCCGGCGCCGCTTCGGCCGCGCGGTGCGGCTGGAGATCGACCACGAGATGTCGTCGGAGGTTCGCGAGCTGTTGCAGCGCGAGCTCGATGTGAGCGACGAGGACGTCTATTTCACGGTCGGCCCACTCGACCTCGGAGGTCTCTGGGCCATCCACGCGCTGGATCGCCCGGATCTGAAGGACCCCGTGTGGGTACCCATCGCCGACCAGCGGCTCGCCAGCCGGGACGAAGAGGAGATCAGCTTCTTCAACGTGTTGCGGCGCGGTGACGTGCTCGTTCACCACCCGTACACCTCGTTCGCCACCTCGGTCGAGGAGTTCATCCGGCAGGCCTCGCTCGATCCGAAGGTGTTGGCGATCAAGCTCACGCTGTACCGCACCTCAGGTGACAGCTCGATCATCCAGTCGCTGATCCGCGCGGCCGAGAACGGCAAGCAGGTCGCGGCGTTGGTCGAGTTGAAGGCGCGCTTCGACGAAGAGAAGAACATCGTGTGGGCCCGAGAGCTCGAAAAGGCGGGCGTACACGTCGTGTACGGCCTCGTGGGCTTGAAGATCCACACCAAGACCACGCTTGTCGTGCGCGAGGAGGCCGACGGCATCCGCCGTTATTGCCACGTGGGTACCGGCAACTACAACCCGAAGACGGCTCGTCTCTACGAGGACTTGGGCCTGCTCACCTGTGATCCCGATGTCGGCTCCGACCTCACCCAGCTCTTCAACCTGCTCACCGGATACGCCCGCGAGCCGCAATTCTCCAAGCTGTTGGTGGCGCCGTCGTTCATGCGGGGCGCGATCCTCGATCTGATCGCCAACGAGGCCGCACACGGCGCCGATGGCCACATCGTGTTGAAGCTCAACAGTCTGGTCGACGCCGAGATGATCGACGCGCTCTACGCCGCGTCGCAGGCCGGCACGCGAGTCGACCTCATCATTCGCGGCATCTGTTGCTTGCGCCCCGGGGTGGAGGGTCTGTCGGACAACGTGCACGTGCGATCGATCGTCGGGCGCTACCTCGAGCACGCGCGCGTGTACCGCTTCGCGCACGGTGCCGAGGGTGGGGGCCCGGCGTACTACATCGGGTCCGCCGATCTCATGCCTCGCAACCTCGATCGTCGGGTCGAAGCGCTCGTGCCCGTCGAAGACCCGGCGTTGCAGGAGCAACTCGACGAGATCATCGACGTGAACCTGGCTGACGACACGCTGGCCTGGACTCTCTCGTCCGACTGCACATGGCGGCACGTGACCGGTCCGGGCGAGATCGAGACCCATCGGCGGTTCCAGGAGCTCGCGCTCGAGCGACGTACGCCTGCGTGAGCGGCGGCCCGCGCTCGATGAGCCGAACCGAGACGGTGCGCGCCGCCGGTGCGGTCCTGTGGCGTCGCAAAGCCGGTGCGATCGAAGTCGCGCTCGTGCATCGTCCGAAGTACGACGATTGGAGCTTTCCCAAGGGCAAACTCGATCCCGGCGAAACGCACGAAGAAGCGGCCGTGCGAGAGGTCGAGGAGGAGACGGCGTGCCGGGGCGAGCTCGGGGTGGAGCTCGCCGGGACTTCCTACACAGACGCCAAAGGACGACCCAAGACGGTGCGCTATTGGACGATGGAGCTCTCGACTCAGGAGCGGTTCGTGGCCAACGACGAGATCGACGAGGTGGAGTGGGTCGGTCTCGAAAAGGCGGCCGAGCGATTGTCGTACGACCACGATCTCGACGTCCTGAATTCCTTCCTCGAATCCGCGGCAGTCCGCGACGACTGATTGATGTCGGCGATCGCGTCGCCCCCTTCGATCTGGAGACCGGCGGTTGCCGATCCGTACGACTTCTTCACGACCGAGGAGGTCGATCGCGCTCGGGCGTACCAGCGTCCGTTGCGGTGGATCCGGTTCGCACGGATCATGCTCTCGACGGGCGTGGTCCTCGTGTTCCTGTTGGCGGGTCTCGGTTCATCGATCGTCGACTCGGCCCGCTCGAGTTCGTGGCCGGTACAGCTCGCGCTGGTCTTCGTGACCCTCGAGGCGTGCCTGCTGCTCATCGACGTGCCGATCGATGCATGGGTCGACTTCGGCCACGATCGGCGCTGGGAATTGTCGACGCAGACACCGACCACCTTCGTGGCCGATCAATTGAAGAGCTTCGCGTTGTCGACGGTGCTCGGGCTGACCTTGCTGGTGCCGTTGTACTGGTTGATCCGCACCACTTCTTGGTGGTGGCTGGTGGGCTGGGTGCTCGTCACCACGCTCGGCGTCGGCCTCGGCTTTCTCTTCCCGTCGTGATCGCTCCGTTGTTCAACCGATTCGAGCCGCTGCGGGATGACGAGCTAGCCGGCCGGCTCCAGGCGGTGGCGGCCGCGGC
>CAVOSY010000006.1:0-133806 GCA_963698965.1 uncultured Actinomycetota bacterium | reverse complement strand
CGTGGGCGCCAGCGAAATTCACCTGTTGACCCTGCGCGATCTGCCCGAGGGGAGCGAGAAGGCGGCGCTGCTGCGCCGCCGTTTCGCCCTCGGCTTGAGCATGTGCCCGAACGGCCGTGTGATGGTCGACGAGGTCGGTCGTCCGCTGGTGGCCGAGGAAGTGCCGATGCGGCTGCGGTTCGCCCGTTCCGTTCGGATCTCGATGGAAGGCAACGGCCACTTCTGCCGCGGACTGCTGGCGACGCGCTACGACGATGAGGGCGGCGGCGTACACGACGTAATGCAATTCACCAACTCCAGAACGAGGAACCCGTGATGAAAGCCGTGCAGGTCGTCGGATACCACACCAAGCTGCAGCTCACCGACGTACCAGAGCCGACGATCGAAGGCCCGCTGGACGTCATTGTGAAGATCGGCGGTGCGGGGGTGTGCCGCACCGATATTCACATCCTGGAAGGACAATGGGAGCAAAAGTCCGGCGTTGAGTTGCCGTACACGATAGGTCACGAGAACGCCGGGTGGGTGCACGCCGTCGGCGACGCGGTCACCAACGTCACCGTGGGTGACAAGGTGATCTTGCATCCCCTGATCACCTGTGGGCTGTGCCGCGCCTGCCGGTCGGGCGACGATGTGCACTGCGAGAAAAGCAGTTTCCCTGGCATCGACACCAACGGTGGGTATGCGGAGTATCTGCGCACCACCGCGCGCAGCGTGGTCAAGATCGACGATTCGCTCGAGCCGGCTGATGTCGCCGCCCTCGCCGACGCCGGCCTGACCGCGTATCACGCGGCCGCGAAGGTGGCACGGGCGACCAACCCGGGTCAGGTCTGTGTCGTGATCGGCGCGGGTGGCCTCGGGCACATAGGAATCCAAGTGCTCAAGGCGATTTCGGGAGTAACCGTCGTCGTCGTGGATCGTAATCCCGCCGCCGTCCAGCTCGCCGGCGAGATCGGGGCCGACAAGGTGATCGTCGCCGACGGCAGCCACGTGCAGCAGGTCCTGGACCTCACGGGTGGCCACGGCGCCGAGGCGGTGCTCGATTTCGTCGGCGAGGGCGGTGCGACCAAAGAGGGTGTCGCCATGCTGCGTCGCGCCGGGAACTACTTCGTCGTTGGATACGGCGAGAACATCGACGTTCCCACGATCGACGTCATCTCCACCGAGATCAACTTCATCGGCAACCTGGTCGGCTCGTACAACGACCTGCAGGAGCTGATGGTGCTCGCCGCACAGGGCAAGGTGAAGTTGCACACGAGCAAGTACCCGCTGGAGGAATTCCAAAGGGCGATTGACGATCTCGACGCGGGCCGGGTGCGCGGCCGCGCCATTCTGATTCCCTGAACGGCCGATAGGAAGGAACGAGACCATGGCCAAGGAGCTGCGGTACAACACCGAGGCGCGCGCGCGGCTGGAGCAGGGCGTCAACGCGCTGGCGGATGCCGTCAAGGTGACGCTCGGCCCGAAGGGGCGAAATGCCGTCCTGGAGAAGCTGACCGGGCCGCCGACCATCACCAATGACGGCGTGACGATCGCGCGCGAGATCCAGCTGGCCGATCCGTTCGCGAACATGGGCGCCCAGCTGGTGAAGGAAGTCGCGATGAAGACCAACGGGATGGTCGGCGACGGCACCACCACCGCGACGGTGCTGGCCCAGGCGATGGTGCGCGAAGGTCTGCGGGCCGTCGACGCGGGCGCCAACCCGATGCGGCTGCGGCGCGGCATCGAGCGGACCGTGCCTGTCGTCCTGCAAGCCCTGACAGAGCAGGCAGTCCCGATCAGCGGTCGCGACGACCTCCTGCGGATCGCCTCGTTGGCGGCCAGCGACGACGACGCGATCGGTGAGGTCATCACCCGCGCGGTCGAGCACGTCGGTGAAGTGGGCGTGATCACCACCGAGGAGAGCGACACGCTCGGGCTGACCGTCGACGTCGTCGACGGGATCGAGTTCGATCACGGCTACATCTCCGCGTACATGGTCACCAACCCCGAACGCATGGAAGCGGTGCTGGAGAACCCGGTGATCCTGCTGACCAACAAGAAGATCACCGCGGTGCAGGAAATCATGCCCACCATCGAGGCGGCCAAGCGCGCCGACCGCCCGCTGGTGGTGCTCGCCGAGGATGTCGACGGGCCGGCTCTTCAGCTGCTCGTCGGCGGCAACATGCACAAAACCATGCAGTCGGTGGTTGTGCGCGCTCCCGGCTTCGGGCACCGCCGTGTCGCCGAGCTGGAGGATCTCGCTGTCGCATTGGGCGGCCACGTGATAGCCAAGGACACCGGCATCGAGCTGTCCGAAGTTGCGCGGGAGCATCTGGGGTCCTGCGATCGAATCACGGTGACGGAGAACGAGACAACGATCGTCGGCGCACACGGCGAGCAGGGGCTGATCAATGCTCGCGTCGGACATCTCGAGGCTCAGCGGGAACGGGCCCGGATCGACGCGGACCGGGACAGCCTCGAGTTGCGCATCGCCCGGCTGACAGGCCGGGTCGCGGTGATTCGAGTTGGCGGCGCCACCAGCGTGGAGCTCAAGGAGCGCATGCTGCGGGTGGATGACGCGCTGTCCGCGACGCGAGCCGCCCTGGAGGCGGGCGTCGTCTCGGGTGGTGGCACCGCGCTGGCTCAAGCGCACCGTGCGCTGGCCGACCTGAACCTGCCGGGCGACGAGGGGATCGGTACCCAGGTGGTACGCCGGGCGCTTGCCGAGCCGCTGCGCTGGATCGCGCACAATGCGGGTTTCGAGGCCGAAGACGTCGTGCAAATCGTCGAAGACCTCCCGCTTGGGCACGGATTCAACGCCCTCACCGGCGAATACGGCGACATGTTCGAAGAGGGTGTGATCGACCCGCTCAAGGTCACCCGCGCGGCACTGGAGAGCGCGGCGTCGATCGCCGCGCTGCTCATCACGACCGAGACGGCGATCGTCGAGCACGTGGTGGGCAATCCGGGCGCCATCATCGCGCCCGGTTTCGGCGACCTGGCCGAGGGCATGGTGCGGCCGTCCAACATCTACTGAGTGCTTGCCGATTTGGGCCCTTTGGCCCCAGACATGGCTCGGGGCCTGGGCTTACGGTCGCTGCATCATTCTCGAATTACGGCGCAGGGAGTCAATCGTGAAGGCGTTGGTGTACCACGGCACGGGACAGCGAGCGTGGGACGAAGTTCCCGATGCGGCTATCCGGGAGCCGTCGGATGCGGTGGTGCGGGTCGATGCGGTCACCATCTGCGGAACCGATCTACACATTCTGAAGGGCGACGTGCCCGAGGTCACGCCGGGGCGCGTGCTTGGACACGAAGCCGTGGGCACCGTCGTCGAGGTCGGGGCGTCCCTGCAACGGGTGGCAGTCGGTGACCGGGTGCTTGTCTCGTGCATCACGGCGTGCGGTAGCTGCCGGTATTGCAGGGAGGGCACATACGGTCAATGCCTGGGCGGAGGTGGCTGGATCCTCGGCCACCTGATCGACGGCACGCAGGCCGAATACGTCCGGGTACCGTTCGCCGACAGTTCGACGCACAAGATTCCCGACGGCGTCAGCGACGAGCAGATGTTGATGCTGGCCGATATCCTGCCCACCGCCTACGAGGTCGGCGTGCTCAACGGAACGGTGCGTCCTGCAGACGTCGTCGCGATCGTCGGTGCCGGACCCATCGGGTTGGCGGCTGTCCTCACCGCGAAGTTGTTCACCCCCAGCCACATTGTGGCGATCGATCGGGCCGACACCCGGCTCGATGCGGCGCGCAAGTTCGGTGCCGACATTGTGGTCAACAACGAACGCGAAGACCCCTCGGCGGTGATCGACGACATCACCGGCGGGCTCGGTGCCGATGTGACGATGGAGGCCGTCGGAATTCCGGAGACGTTCGAACTGGCGGTATCGCTGGTCCGTCCCGGAGGCCACGTCGCCAACATCGGCGTGCACGGCGCGCCGGTGACACTGCACCTGGAAGACATCTGGATCAAGGATCTGACCATCACTACCGGGCTCGTGGACACCTACTCCACGCCGACGCTGGCCGGCTTGGTGGCCAGCAATCATCTGGACACCTCGGCCATGATCACGCACAGGTTCCGGCTCGACGAGTTCGACGCGGCTTATGATGTGTTCTCTCGCGCCGCCGAAACCGGTGCGCTGAAGGTCTTGCTGCGCAACCAAGTCGGCTGAAGCAATTCCCAGCCGGCAACGGTGCACTAGTCGGTCAGTCTCGTCAGCAGCAGGTACGCGCCGGCAAGTCCGAGGATCATCGCCCCACAGACGGTGGGCACCAGGAGGAACTTCGCCCAACTGATTCGGCAGAGAATCAGCGCACCCGCCAGTGCCGTGCCCCCCGCTGTCAGCGTCGACGGGTTGACCACCTTGAGCGCCTGGGCGAGCGATTTACGTGAATCACTCTGTCCCGCCCGGTGATCCAGGACGATCAGCAGGGCGGCCGCTAGTATGCCGAGCGCTAATAATTCCGCCCCGAGCAGCCACTCCGGCTGCAGTGGAATCGCCAGGAGGACCCCGATCAACAGCACCACGGCGAAAATCGCCAATGTCTGGGCGGCCCTGTTGCGCAAGTCCGCCGACTCGGCGACGCGTCCTGCGTGGATCGACAGCGCCACGAACAACAGGCCGACGAGCGCCCCCGCGGAGCCCCCGATGATCACAGCAAAGGTGTCCCATTCGTGCATGGGGCAACGCTACTTCGGCTGAGACCAAGCAGCGACTGCTCGACGAGGTCGCGGGCGCCCTCACACAGGTTCCCGAGGTCGTGGAGGTGAAGGGGCTCAGTGGAACCGTCGACCCGTTGATCGAGGTGGTCGCGCGCGAGGCCGACGGCCTGTACCGCATCGCCGGACGGATCCTGGACATCAGGGGCGTGCGGCGCATCCGCACCTCGCTGGTTATGCGGGGCTTTTCGACTATCGCCTCGGGCAGCTGATCGGCGGCTAGATCTTGCGGGCGCTGGCGGTGGCGCGGTCCAGCTCCCAGTAGGCCCGCAGCGCGACCATCTTGCCCTCGTCGTTGACCTTGTAGGTGAACACACCTTCGGCGGTGACCTCGTATCCGGCGGCCCTGATCACGATGTTGCCGACGTTGGCTTCCTCGTTGCCGCATTGATAGGTCTTCTCGAAGTTGAAACTGAGTTCGCTCGGCGCGATCGCCATATCGTAGAACTTAGCGATCGCCTCCTTGCCGCGGTGTCCCTTCCCTTCAGGGTCGAAGTGCGACGGCCCGATCGGATCCTCGACGATCGCATCGTCGGCGAACAGGGCCAGCCACCCCTCCTTGTCGCGGGCCATGGCGGCTTCGCGGGAGCGTTTGCCCGCCAAGTGAGCCGGTGAGTCCATCACTCCTGCCATCCCGAACGAATGTAGATGTCGGCGAACCGCTTCATGGCGTCCTGCTTCTTATCGAGAGGTGCGTCGAACCCGAGTCCCTCGAATATCCACGGGATGACGATGTTGTCGGTCACCCCGACCTTCGCGAGTTCACGGTGCCCGTCGACGCCGAACTTGTCGATGCATACGGCCTGGAACTCGAATGGGTCGTCGGCGCGGCCGTTCTCGGCCAACAGCTTCTTGAGCCTGCCGATGATCTCGGCCAGCTGATCGCACGTCAGCATCGCGCTGGTCCAGCCGTCGCCGACGCGCGCGGCGCGCTTCAACGCCACGTCGGTGTGGCCCCCGACATAGAACGGCACGGGCTCGGTCGGCGCCGGGCTCATCTGCAGCCTGTCGAAGTCGTAGAACTCGCCGTGGAACTCGACCATGCCGCCGGCAAGCACGAGCTTGATCACCTCGATCATCTCGTCGACGCGCTTGCCTCGCTTCGCGTATGGGACGCCGCACCATTCGAACTCCTCAGGCGCCCAGCCGATCCCGACGCCGAACCCGAACCGGTTCTTGGTCAGGTTCGCCACCGACCCCACCTGGCGTGCCAACAGAAGCGGGTTGCGTGAACCCAGCTTCATCACGTTCGTGTAGAACCGCAGTTTCGACGTCACCGCGCCCATCGCGCCTGCGACGATCAGCGGATCGGCCCACGGGGTGTCCTCGTTCCACATCCGCGAACCGTCGGCCGTGTAGGGATAATCCGCGGACTGCTTCTCCATGTAGAAGATCGAATCCGGCAGCGCGATCGAGTCGAACCCGACTGCCTCCGCGGTCTTGGCGAGTTCCGTAAGTTGGTCGACTGGGCTCATCGCCACGCTGACCGTGTACTGCATGCGCGTCACGGCTTGTCCGCCCCGACGACCCACATCGAGTAGTATTGTGCGCCACCGCCGTACGCGTGGCCCAGCGCCTTGCGGGCACCCTCGACCTGGTGATCACCGCCCTTCCCCATGACCTGGATCGCCGATTCGGCGAAGCGGATCATCCCGGACGCGCCGATCGGGTTGGACGACAGCACCCCGCCGGAGGCGTTGAACGGGATCCGCCCGGTCATCGCGGTCTCGCCGGCTTCGGTGAGCTTCCAGCCCTCACCCTCTGGCGCAAAACCCAGGCTCTCCAACCACATCGGCTCGTACCACGAGAACGGCACGTACACCTCTGCGGCGTCGATCTCGTCGATCGGGCTCTTGATCCCGGCCGCCTTCCACAGGGCCGCCGCGGCGTCGCGACTGGCTTGCGGGTTGACCTGGTCGCGGCCCGCGTAGGCCAGCGGTTCGGTACGCAGCGCGGTGGCGTGCACCCAGGCGACGGGGTAGCCGTCGGCCACCCGGGCGTCGGCGGCCTGCTCGTCACCGATCACCATCGCGGCCGCGCCGTCGGAGGACGGACAGGTTTCGTCGTAGCGGATCGGATCCCACAGCATCGGGGATTCCATCACCTTCTCCACGGTGATGTCCGGTTGATGGAGATGTGCCAGCGGGTTCTTCGCCCCGTTGAGCCGGTCCTTGACCGCCACCATCGCCCCAATGTGGTTGGGCGCGCCCGAGCGCCGGATGTAGGCGCGCACGTGCGGGGCGAAGTAGCCACCCGCGCCCGCACCCACCGGCTTGGTGAACGGCACCGGAATGCTCAACGCCCACATGGCATTCGACTCGGACTGCTTTTCCCATGCCATCGTGAGCACGCGCCGGTACTTGCCGGACTGCACGAGGCTGGCCGCGACGATCGCGGTCGAGCCACCCACCGAGCCTGCGGTGTGCACGCGGATCAGCGGCTTGTTCGTGGCACCGGTCGCGTCGGCCATGAACAGTTCGGGCATCATCACGCCCTCGAAGAAGTCGGGCGCCTTGCCGACCACCACGGCGTCGATGTCGTCGAACGTCGAACCGGAATCCGCCAGCGCCTTGTCGATGGCCTCACGCACAAGGCCGTTCATCGACACGTCGTGTCGTTTGGCGACGTACTTCGTCTGCCCGGTGCCCAGCACCGCGGCCACCTGCCCCGCCATCTAATTCTTCCCTTCCAGAACCGCCACCAGATTCTGTTGCAGCACAGGGCCGCTGGTCGCGTGGGCCAGCACGCGCTGTGCGGAGCCGTTGAAAATGTGCTGCGCGGCGAACCCGATGCGCTCCAACCCGGCCGAGAACATCGGATTGGCCGCCAGCGCGCCGCCGGACGGGTTCACCTTGGTGGACAACGGAAGCCCGATCGCCTCGGTGAGGATCAGCTGCTGGTGGGTGAACGGCGCGTAGATCTCGGCCACCTCGATCGAGCCGACGTCGCCGCCGGTCGCCGCCTTGGCCGACGCCGCGGTCGACGGGGAGGTCGTCAGATCACGGGCGCCAAGAATCGGGGTCTCGATGCGGTGCTCGAAACCGGTTATCCAGGCGGGATTTTCGCGGAGTTCCCGTGCCCGATCGCCCGCGGCGAGCACGATCGCCGACGCGCCGTCGGTGATCGGCGCGATGTCGTGGCGGCGCAACGGATCGGCGAAGTACGGCCGGGAGAGCAGTTCGTCGATGCTCTTGGCCGGCTTCTCCGAGTCGGTGCGCTCGGCGACGGCGAACGAGTCGAGCGCCACCTGGGCCATCTGCTCGGCTGTCCACTTGCCTGCGTCGAGGCCGAAGCGGGCCTGCAGTCCGGCCATCGACACGGAGTCAGGCCAGAGTGGCGCGACCGTGTACGGATCGGTCTGAAGTGCCAACACGCGACGCAGCGTGCCTGCCGAGGACTTGCCGAACCCGTACACCAGCGCGGTCTCGACCTGCCCGGTCAGCAGCTTGATGTAGGCCTCGTACAACGCCCACGCCGCATCCATCTCGACGTGCGACTCGTTGATCGGCGGCACCGCGCCGATCGAGTCGATCGCCGAGATGAACGAGAACGCGCGGCCGGCAAGGTAATCCGACGACCCCGAGCACCAGAATCCGATGTCGGTCTGCTGAAGCCCCAGCTCGTCGTAGAGCTGGTGGAAACACGGCATCAGCATCTCGACGCCGTTGGTGGTCCCGTCGGTGCGGCGCACATGGGGCGCGTGGGCGAAGCCGACGACAGCAATGTCAGTCATTTACAGGCCTTTACAGGTGGTGCTTGTAGGAGTCGTAGTCGGCATCGGGCTCGCCCGTCGGCCGGAAGTAGTCGATGTTGTCGATGCCGAGGCCCCACTCCTCGCGGGGCTTCCACACGGCTTCCACCCGCATGCCCATTCGCACATCCGCCGGATCGATCTCGGTGACCAGGTGCAGGAACGGGATGTCTGCGCCGTCGAGCAGCACGTAGGCCGCCACGTAGGGCGGCTTGATGCGCTGCCCTGGGAACGGGATGTTGATGATCGCGAAGGTGGTGACGGTGCCGTTGTCCGGAAGTTCGAGGAACTCATCGAGTTCCAGGCCGGTGGCCGGATCGGCTTCCTTGGGCGGGAAGTACACAGGGCCTGGTTTCTCGCCGCGTCCGCGCCTCGTGCGCGCGGCGAGCAGCTTGCCCTCCTCGAGCGCACGCAGGAACTTGGTCTCGGGAAGCGATGCGGTGTGCTGGATTTCGATTGCCGACGGCACCACCTGCACCTTGACCGGCTCCCGATCGTCGGGCTCGCCCTCGGGTTCGGCCTGATCCCCGAGCGCGAAGCAGGCGATGTCGGTGATCGCGCCGACCGGTTCGTCGACCCAGTGCGCGTGCACCCGCGCTCCGGTGCTGATCGCGTCGGAGGTGACCGCGTCGACTGCGTGCAGCAGCGGGGTGTCGGCCCCGTCGAGTTTGATCAGCGCCCACGCGAACGGTCGGTCCAGCGGCTGGCCCTCCAGCGGCGTGGATTGCCATGTCCACGACACCACTGTTCCGACGCCGGCCACCGGTACGATCTCGGTCAGTCGGTCATACGTGACGGGGTCGAACTCGGCAGGTGGCACGTGCACCCGCCCGTCCGAACCGCGCACCCCGAGGATGCGTCGTTCGCGCAGGGCGGTGAAGAACTGGCTAAGGAGTGGGCCGACTGAACGGGTGTAGTCGAATGAGAGCCTCAGCGGAGCTGACAGAGGCCGCTCATGCTTATCGATCTGCACCGGGCTGCTTTGGCTGGTGGTCACGGCATCGAGTAGAACAGGTTCTAAGAATGGTTTCAAGGACGCGTAGGGAGGCGAGCTAATGAAGCTTGGGCTTCAGCTGGGATATTGGGGCGCGCAGCCGCCGGAGAACGCGCCTGAACTGATCGCCGCCGCCGAGGAGGCCGGCTTCGACGCGGTGTTCACCGCCGAGGCCTGGGGCTCGGACGCCTACACACCGCTGGCCTGGTGGGGGTCGCAGACAAAGCGGCTGCGGCTGGGCACCTCCGTGGTGCAGCTGTCGGCGCGCACCCCGACCGCCTGCGCGATGGCGGCGTTGACGCTGGATCACCTGTCCGGCGGCAGGCACATCCTTGGACTGGGCGTTTCCGGGCCGCAGGTCGTCGAGGGTTGGTACGGCCAGAAGTTCCCCAAGCCGTTGGCCCGCACCCGCGAGTACATCAACATCGTGCGTCAGGTGCTGGCCCGCGAGGCGCCGGTAGCCAGCGACGGCCCGCATTACCCGCTTCCGCTGACCGGTGAGGGCACGACCGGCCTGGGCAAGAACCTCAAGCCGATCACCCACCCGCTTCGGCCTGACATTCCGATCATGCTGGGCGCCGAGGGGCCCAAGAACGTCGCAATGGCCGCCGAGATCTGTGACGGCTGGTTGCCGATCTTCTATTCGCCGCGGCTCGGCCAGATGTACAACGAATGGCTGGACGAGGGCTTCTCCCGGCCGGGTGCGCGACGCAGCCGCGACGACTTCGAAGTCTGCGCGACCGCCAACATCGTCATCACCGACGACCGGACGGCAGCGTTGGCCGCGATGAAGCCGTACCTGGCGCTGTATATGGGCGGCATGGGCTCGGAGGACACCAACTTCCACGCCGACGTGTATCGCCGGATGGGCTACGCCGAGGTTGTCGACGACGTCACCAAGCTGTTCCGCGCCGACCGCAAGGACGAGGCGGCCAAGGTCATCCCCGACGACCTGGTTGACGACGCCGCGATCGTCGGTGATATCGACTACGTGCGTAAGCAGGTCGCCGCCTGGGAGGCCGTCGGCGTGACGATGATGGTGGTTGCAGGTCGGTCACCGGAGCAGATCAGGGAAGTCGCCACGCTGGTGTGAACACTTCTTGCTAGTTGTCTAGAACGCGTTCTAGATTGGCCGGATGACCGCTTCGCAGCACACCATCGCAGGCACGGTGCTGACCATGCCGGTAAAGATCCGCAAGGCCAATCAGCACATGGCCATGTTCTCGGTCGACGCCGATGCCGCGCAGCACTTGATCGACTACAGCGGCATGCAGGTCTGCCGGTACATACCGGGCCGCGCCATCGTGGTCCTGATGCTGATGCACTACATCGACGGCGACCTGGGTGAGTACCTCGAGTACGGCACCAACGTCATGGTCAATCCGCCAGGCTCGACTGCGGGCGGGCCACGCGCCCTTCAGGGTGCAGGCGCCTTCATCCATCACCTCCCCGTCAACCAGGCGTTCACATTGGAAGCGGGACAAACGATTTGGGGCTATCCGAAGGTGATGGCCGACTTCACCGTGCGGGACGGGCGGCAGTTCGGCTTCGACGTCAGCATCGACGGCCAACTGGCGGTCGGCATGGAATTTCAACGGGGCCTGCCGATTCCGTCGGCATTCACCTCGCGCGAGCAGGTGTACAGCACCTACTCGCATCGTGACGGCATCACGCGCGAAACCCTCGGGCATACGACCCTTTCGGGTGTTCGGTACCGGCTGGGCGGGGCCAGCGTGACGCTGGGTGATCACCCATACGCGAAGGAACTTGCATCGCTCGGCTTACCGAAACGCCCCCTCGTGTCGAGTTCTGCTGCGAACGTACAGATGTCGTTCGACGACGCACAGGAGATCTGATGACCACCACGACGAAGCCGGATGTGGATCTGTCCGACGGTGCCTTCTATGCCGATCGACCAGGAGCGCGCGAAGCGTACCGATGGATGCGGGCCAACGAGCCGGTGTTCCGCGACCGCAACGGGTTGGCCGCGGCGACGACCTATGCGGCCGTGATTGACGCCGAACGCAATCCCGAGTTGTTCTCGAACGCAGGCGGCATCCGCCCCGATCAAGATGCCCTGCCAATGATGATCGACATGGATGATCCCGCACATCTGTTGCGCCGCAAGCTCGTCAACGCCGGCTTTACCCGAAAGCGGTTGAAGGTCCAAGACGAGTCCATCGGCGCGCTGTGCGACTGGCTCATCGACGCGGTCTGCGAGCGCGGTGAATGTGATTTCGTCCGGGACATCGCCGCACCCCTGCCCATGGCGGTCATCGGCGACATGCTCGGTGTGCTCCCTGACGAACGGGAGATGTTCCTGAAGTGGTCCGATGACATGATGGTCGGACTCAGTTCCACTGTGGCCGAGGCGGACATACAGGCCACGATGGATGCCTTTGTCGCGTACAACGATTACACCCGCAGCAAGATCGAACAGCGCCGCGCCGAGCCGACCGAGGACCTGATCAGTGTCCTGGTGCACGCCGAGGTCGACGGTGAACGGCTGTCCGACGACGACATCCTGCAGGAGACCCTGCTGATCCTCGTCGGCGGCGACGAGACGACCCGCCACACGATCTCCGGTGGAACCGAACAGCTGATACGCCACCGCGACCAGTGGGATCTGCTGCAGAAGAATCCGGACCTGGTCCCCGGCGCGATCGAGGAGATGCTGCGCTGGACGTCGCCACTGAAGAACATGTGCCGCACGCTGACAGCGGACACCGAGTTCCACGGCACCCAGCTTCATGCTGGCGAGAAGATGATGCTGATGTTCGAGTCGGCGAACTTCGACGAGGCCGTTTTCGGCGATCCCGACAACTTCCGGATTCAGCGAGACCCCAACAGCCACTTAGCGTTTGGCTTCGGCACGCACTTCTGTTTGGGTAACCAGCTGGCCCGGATCGAGCTGGTGAACATGACTGGCCGGGTGCTTCAGCGGCTTCCCGATCTGCGGCTCGCCGAAGGTGCCGAGTTGCCGCTGCGGCCTGCGAATTTCGTCAGCGGCCTGGAGTCGATGCCGGTGAAATTCACGCCAACCAAGCCGGTCCAGGCGTAACGGCGGGACTACCCCTCAGACATCCAGATAGGCGTCGGTGCGACCGACCTTTGCGAGCCGGTGGACCACACGGCGCGCCGCGGCGCGGATGTAGTCGTCACGTTCGGGGTTGGCGAGGGCACCCGGTGAATCGGGCCCATGGCGTTGCATCTTCTCGCGAAGTCGCTCAGTCATTTTCACCAACGAGCCGTCTTGGCCGGCAGTGTTGTCTGCCGAGGTGAGCACATCGGACGCGGCATCCTCGGCAAACTCGAACTTCCGCAGTGAACCGTCGAGGCCGTTGATCCGCGCGACAAAGCGGCTGCCTGAGTGATGCGCCACGAGAGCACACACGTCGTCCGGCCAGCCTTCCTGACGGAGATACGTTGCGCCGTCCAGCGGGTGGAAACCGGTCTGCCGCAATGCAGGCGCGTACCCGATGTCGTGAAGCCAGGCAGAGGCCACGAGCGCATCCACCGTGTCAGTCGGAACCGTGACGCTCAGCGCGTCCGCCCGGGCGGCCACCGCCGCCAGATGGCGGAGGCGGTCGGGGTACTCGCGCATGATTTGCGCGGCGAGGTCGCGAGCCCTCGCGACGAGCGTGTCCGGCACGTGACGGGAATATACGCACCTGGGCCGGCCGCCTGGCGCGAGGTCCGTCACAGGTGGCGGCCACCACCCGTAGCGATGCATACACTGCGGTCATGGTCGGGCTGCTGCAGATCGAGGACTGCCTCGACGCCGACGGCGGCATCGTGCTACCACCGGGGGTCACGCTGATAGGGCTCATCGACCGCAACATCGCCAACGTCGGCGACGCGGTGGCCTACCGGTACCTGGACTTCACCCGGTCGGAGGCGGGGCAGCCCACCGAGGTCACCTGGACCCAACTCGGTGTCCGGCTGGAAGCTATCGGTGCGCACATCCAGCGGGTCGCCAACCGAGGCGATCGGGTAGCGGTCCTGGCGCCGCAGAGCATCGACTACATCGCTGGCTTTTATGCGGCGGTGAAGTCGGGAACCATTGCGGTGCCGTTGTTTGCACCCGAGTTGCCGGGCCATGTCGACCGTCTGGAAACCGCGCTGAATGACTGCAGGCCGACCGTCGTGCTGACCACCGTGGCCGCCAGGGACGTGGTGGAAGCGTTCCTGGCCACGATGTCGACTGCCGGCCGGCCGCACGTCATCGTCATCGACGAGATACCGGACTCTGCGGCAGAGGCCTTCAACCCGGTGACGATCGATGTTGCCGACGTTTCTCACCTGCAGTACACCGGGGGAGCGACGCGGCCCCCTGTCGGCGTCGAGGTGACCCACCGGGCCGTCGGCACCAACCTGTTGCAGATGATCCTCTCGATCGACCTGTTGGACCGAAATACCCACGGCGTCAGCTGGTTACCGCTATACCACGACATGGGTTTGTCGATGATCGGCTTTCCGGCTGTCTATGGCGGCCATTCGACACTGATGGCACCGACGGCATTTCTCCGCAGGCCGCAGCGATGGATTCGCGCCTTATCGGATGGCTCCCGCGAGGGCCGCGTGATAACCGCCGCGCCGAATTTCGCCTACGAATGGACCGCTCAGCGCGGCCTACCGGATCCGGGTGATGACGTCGATCTGAGCAACGTGGTGCTGATCATCGGATCCGAGCCCGTGAGCATGGATGCGATCAGCGTCTTCGAAAAGGCGTTCGCGCCCTTCGGTTTACCGCGATCGGCATTCAAGCCGTCCTACGGAATCGCCGAGGCGACACTGTTCGTCTCGACCATCGCGCCGAGCGCAGAGCCCACCGTGAGCTACTTCGACCGTGAACAATTGGCCGGCGGTAGCGCGGTGCGGATCGCAGCCGACAGCCCCAACGCCGTCGCGCATGTGTCGTGCGGTCAGGTCGCGCGAAGCCAGTGGGCCGTGATCGTGAATCCAGATACCGGTGAGGAAGTGCCCGACGGGCACGTCGGTGAGATCTGGCTACACGGCAACAACATTTGTCGCGGGTACTGGGGCCGACCCGACGAAACCCGTCGAACGTTCGGCGCCCGGCTGCACGCCCGACTGCTCGAGGCCAGCCACACGGAAGGCGTTGCGATCGAGGGTGGTTGGCTGCGCACCGGGGACCTCGGGGTGTATCTCGACGGCGAGCTCTACGTCACCGGCAGAATCGCGGACCTCGTGACGATCGACGGCGCGCACCACTATCCGCAGGACATCGAGGCCACCACGGCGGAGGCGTCGCCGATGGTGCGGCGGGGATACGTGGCTGCGTTCACCGACGACAGCCAACGCCTGGTGATCGTCTCCGAGCGCGCGGCGGGTACCGCCCGACAGGATCCGCGACCTGCGATCGACGCCATTCGCAAGGCGGTGGCGGAGAAACACGGGCTGACGGTGTTCGACGTTCGCTTCCTGCCCGCGGGTGCCATCCCGCGCACCACCAGCGGCAAGCTTGCCCGGCGGGCGTGCCGTGATGAGTACCTCAGCGCATCTTGAAGTTCGGCGCGCGTTTCTCCTTGAACGCCAGCGGGCCTTCCTTGGCGTCGTCGGAGAGGAACACCTCGATACCGATCTTGGTGTCGATCTTGAACGCGTCGTTCTCGTGCAGCCCCTCGGTCTCGTGGATCGTCCGCAGGATCGCCTGCACCGCAAGTGGACCGTTGCGGTTGATCACCTCGGCGATCTCAAGCGCCTTCGCCAGCGCCGTACCGTCCGGGACGACGTAGCCGATCAGGCCCATATCCTTGGCCTCGGCGGCCGTGACGTGACGTCCGGTCAGCAGCAGATCGCAGGCCACCGTGTACGGGATCTGACGCGCCAGCCGCACCGCCGACCCGCCCATCGGGTACAGGCTCCACTTGGCCTCCGAGATGCCGAACTTCGCGCTCTCGCCCGCAATGCGGATGTCGGTGCCCTGCAGGATCTCGGTGCCGCCCGCGATGGCCGGGCCCTCAACCGCCGCGATGAGCGGCTTGGTGAGCCGCCTGCCCTTGAGCAGCGCGTCGATCCGCGACGGGTCGTAGCTGCCGTCCTTGAACGAGTCGCCCGGTGGCTTGGCCGTCGCCGCCTTGAGGTCCATGCCCGAGCAGAAGTAGCCGCCCGCGCCGGTCAGGATGCAGGTCCGGATCTCCGGATCGTTGTCGACCCGGTCCCACGCCTCGACCATTGTCGAGAGCATCTCGGTGGAAAGCGCGTTGCGCGCCTCCGGCCGGTTCAGCGTCAAGATCAAAGTATGTCCGCGCTGCTCAATGAGGGCGTCGGGACCTTTTTCTGCGCTTTTTACGTCACTCACGGAACAGCTGCCTTCCAGCGTCGATGCCACAGACTTGAATGAAAATGTAACACGTTCTAGTTTAGGTCTCGTGGCCCTGAACATAGCCGATCTCGCCGAGCACGCCATCGACGCTGTGCCTGACCGTGTCGCCCTGATCTGCGGAGACGAGCAGGTCACCTACGCCCAGTTGGAGGACAAGGCCAACCGCCTCGCCCACTACCTCATCGACCGGGGTGTGAAGAAGGACGACAAGGTCGGACTTTACTGCCGCAACCGCATCGAGATCGTGATCGCGATGCTCGGCATCGTGAAGGCAGGCGCCATCCTCGTCAACGTCAACTACCGCTATGTCGAGGGCGAGCTCAAGTATCTGTTCGAGAACTCGGACATGGTCGCGCTGGTGCATGAGCGCCGGTACGCCGACCGGGTCGCCAACGTGTTGCCGGAGACCCCGGAGGTGAAGACCGTCCTCGTCGTCGAGGATGGCACAGAAGATCCAGCCGGCGACTTCGGAAAATATGGCGGTGTCGAGTTCTACTCGGCGATCGCGCAGGGTTCACCGGAGCGCGACTTCGGCGAGCGCAACGCCGACGACATCTACCTGCTCTACACCGGCGGCACCACCGGCTTCCCG
The DNA here is from genome assembly GCA_963698965.1 of uncultured Actinomycetota bacterium. GTDB lineage: Bacteria > Actinomycetota > Actinomycetes > Mycobacteriales > Mycobacteriaceae > Mycobacterium. The sequence continues at coordinate 117,409 of CAVOSY010000006.1, read as the reverse complement.
AAGGGTGTGATGTGGCGCCACGAGGACATCTACCGAGTGCTGTTCGGCGGCACCGACTTTGCCACGGGTGAGTTCGTCAAGGATGAGTACGACCTGGCCAAGGCCGCCGCGGAGAATCCCCCGATGATCCGCTACCCGATCCCGCCGATGATCCACGGCGCCACGCAGTCGGCGACCTGGATGTCGCTTTTTTCCGGTCAAACCACCGTGCTGGCACCGGAATTCAACGCCGACGAGGTGTGGAAGGCGATTCACGACCACAAGGTGAACCTGCTGTTCTTCACCGGCGATGCGATGGCCAGACCGCTGCTCGATGCCTTGGAGTCTGCACAGCAGCTGGGAGAGGAGTACGACCTCTCGTCGCTGTTCCTGCTGGCCAGCACCGCGGCCCTGTTCTCGACGAGCATCAAGGAGAGGCTGCTCGAACTGCTGCCGAACCGGGTCATCACCGACTCGATCGGCTCGTCGGAGACGGGCTTCGGCGGCACGAGCATCGTCGCCAAGGGTGAGCACCACATGGGTGGTCCGCGGGTGACGATCGACCATCGCACCGTCGTGCTCGACGAGGACGGCAACGAGGTCAAGCCCGGCTCCGGAGTGCGTGGCGTCATCGCGAAGAAGGGCAACATCCCGGTTGGCTACTACAAGGACGAGAAGAAGACCGCGGAGACCTTCCGCACCTACAACGGTGTGCGGTATGCGATCCCAGGCGATTACGCGGAGGTCGAGGCGGACGGAACCGTCACGATGCTGGGCCGTGGGTCGGTGTCGATCAACAGCGGGGGCGAGAAGATCTACCCCGAAGAGGTGGAGGCCGCACTCAAGGGTCACCCTGACGTGTTCGACGCGCTGGTCGTCGGCGTCCCGGATCCGCGCTTCGGCCAGCACGTCGCCGCCGTCATCCAACCGCGCGAAGGCGCGCGGCCGACGCTGGCCGACCTCGACGGCTTCGTGCGCAGCGAAATCGCGGGATACAAAGTGCCGCGCAGTCTTTGGTATGTGGACGAGGTGAAGCGCTCACCCGCAGGCAAGCCTGACTACCGGTGGGCCAAGGACCAGACGGAGGAGCGGCCTGCCGACGACGTGCACGCCAACCATGTGGGGACAGCGCCCTGATGCGGACCGAGTTGTGTGACCGCTTCGGCATCGACTATCCGATCTTCGTTTTCACGCCATCGGAGAAGGTCGCCGCGGCGGTCACCAGGGCGGGCGGCCTCGGCGTGCTCGGGTGTGTGCGGTTCAACGACGCCGACGATCTCGAGCGCGTGCTGTGCTGGATGGACGAGAACACCGACGGCAAGCCGTACGGTGTCGACGTCGTCATGCCCGCCAAGGTGCCGCAGGAGGGCTCAGCGGTCGACATCAACAAGCTGATTCCGCAGAGCCACCGCGACTTCGTCGCTAAAACCCTTGCCGAGCTTGGTGTTCCACTGCTTCCCGATGACGAGGAGCGCAACGAAGGGGTGCTCGGCTGGCTGCATTCGGTGGCGCGCTCACATGTCGAGGTGGCGCTCAAGCATCCGATCAAGCTGATCGCCAACGCACTGGGCTCGCCGCCGAAGGACGTCATCGATCAGGCCCACGACGCGGGTGTTCCGGTGGCCGCGCTCGCCGGCAGCGCCAAACATGCACAGCGCCATGTCGACAACGGTGTCGACATCGTTGTCGCGCAGGGGCATGAGGCCGGGGGACACACCGGCGAGATCGGGTCGATGGTGCTGTGGCCGGAGATCGTCGACGCTCTCGGAGGTAGGGCGCCGGTGCTGGCGGCCGGCGGCATCGGCACCGGCAGGCAGGTAGCGGCGGCGTTGGCCCTTGGCGCCCAAGGTGTCTGGATGGGCTCGGCGTTTCTGACGTCGGCCGAATACGACCTGGGCCACGGTAAGCCGAGCGGAGTGTCGACCATTCAGGAAGCGCTGCTGCGCGCAACGTCAAGCGACACGGTGCGCCGCCGCATCTACACAGGTAAGCCGGCGCGGCTGTTGAAGACGCGCTGGACCGACGCCTGGGACGCCCCGGATGCGCCTGAGCCGCTGCCGATGCCGCTGCAGAACATCCTTGTCAGCGAGGCGCATCAGCGGATGAACGAGTCGGACAACCCCGATACCGTCGCGATGCCGGTCGGCCAGATCGTCGGTCGGATGAACGAGATCCGGCCCGTCGCCGACATCGTCGCGGAACTGGTGCAGGGCTTCGCGGACGCCACCCGGCGACTGGATGGCATCCGCGACAGCTGAGTCTGGGCCTTAGGGCAATGCGTTTTGCTCGTTGTCGTTACGCGGGTCTGGCCTCCACCACGCTGAGGGGTGAAGCGGTTTGCACGACGCGTGTCATACGGAATCCGGCTTCGCTCAGCAGGTCGCGGTACTCGGCCGCGGTGCGTTCACGGGCCCCCAGATTCAGCATCATCTCCAGATCCACCCATTTTCCTGCAAAGTCGCGGTCGTGATTGGGGATGACGAATTCGACCAGCAACACGGTGGCCTGGGAGCCGGCCGCCGTGCGAACGTTACCCAGGATCTGCACCGCCTTCTCGTCGGGCCAGTCATGCATGATGTTCTTGAGTACGTAGGCGTCACCGCCGCCCGGAACGCTGTCGAAGAACGACCCTTCGGCAATACGAACCCGGTCGGCGACACCGCGCTCCCGCAACAGGTTTGGGGCCTCCGCAAGGACGCGCGGCAGGTCGTACAGCACGCCTCGGGAACCCGGCGCCGCCGCGAGGATCGCGGCTAGCAGTGGGCCGTGTCCACCGCCGACATCCACGATCGTCGGGTAGGCGCTGAAGTCGTATCCCGCGACCACGGTCGCATCCGTCATCGCCGAAACACTCGTCATCGTGTGGTTGAAGAGCTCGGCAAGCTCGGGCTGTTCGGCGAAGTAGTCGAAACTTTCCTTGCCGCGCAATGCCGCGACGACCGCATTCCCGGTTCGCACCGAATCCACCAGCAGGGTCCAGCGTTCGCGCTGTTCGCGCGACCCGTAGAACCGGGCCGCCCAATTCATTGAGATCGGTGCGTCGGAACGCAGGGTGTCGGCAAGGGAGTTCAGCTCATACCGGCCGTCGCGACGATTACGAAAGATGCCCCGGCTGATCAACGCCCGCAGCAACCGGCGCAGTGCGTCCGCGTCCGCGTCCACCCGCGTAGCCAACTCGTCGATCGCCAGGGGTCCGTGAGCCAGGGCGTCGGCGACACCGAGTTCGGCCGCCACGGTGACCGCCTGCGATGTCCAGCCCGCAAGGATCATCTCGAGCATCGAGGCCGGCGCAGGTGTCAGCCGTTGGTGAAACCGGTACAGATGGTGGCGAATCCACTCGATAGCGCGGGCCAGCTCAGGGGGCGGCACCTTCACGGTCACCGACATCGCGGCACCCCGCTAGTCAGGTCACGGTTGAGTACCGAGGATATCCGGCGGTGACTTACCGAACGCAGAAACGTCGTCATCGCCCAGGTGCCAAACGAGTCCGAGATCATGGCGGCAGGTCCCAGCACCGACTTACTCTGGGCCAACTGACGCGACGTCACCCAGGACACGGCCGTGATCTTGCGTTGCCTTGTCTTCTCGTACCAGCGAAGCGCACCCGCGAGATCACCGCTGCCTCCATCGGATCCGGCCCCACAGTCCGAAAGTGCCCTGCGCAACACCATCGTGTCGAGCAGCGCTTGATTGGTCCCCTGCGCGAGGATGGGCGGCATCGTGTGGGCGGCATCGCCGAGCAACGTAACCGCGCCATCGCGCGGCGAGCGGACGATCGGATGCCGAAAATGTGGGAAGGGCGAATCGATCAGGTCGTCGTCGGTCAACGCCGCGAGTACCCGATCGACCGACTCGGACCATCCTGTGAAATTCGACCGGATCACGTCGATCGGACGGTCCGGCCTGACGAAGTCGGTCGACCACGGCAGGTCAAACCACCACTGCAGATCCGAGCCGCCGGCCGGCCACAGACCAACGTTTCCGCGCTCGCCGATGATTTGCAGTGCGACGTCCTTGTCAACGACATCGGGGAGGGTGATCAGTCCTTGCCAGCTGCACCAGCCGGTCGGCTTCGCGGGTCGCCCGCCGACGACATCTCGAACCATCGAGTGCAGACCATCCGCGCCGATCAACAGATCGCCGTCGGCCGAGCTGCCGTCTTCGAACTGCACCCGCACCCCGTCGTGCGAACTGAGGACCCCAACTGCACGGAAGTTGCATAGGATGCGATCAGCCGGAAAGCCTTTCAGCAGACGGCCAAGCAGGACTCGACGTGGGACCTGCCGTACAGGTGCGCCCAGGCGGTCCACGATCGCGTTCAGGTCGATGGTGACGAGCGGGCGACCAGTAGATGTCGCGATCCGCACGGTGGACAGCAGCTGCCCAGCCCCGTTCATATCGACGCCCAGTTGTTCCAGAACCGTCGACCCATTGGGCCAGATGGTCACCGCACCGCCACCGGGCCGCATGTCCGGCCGCTGTTCGAAGACGGTGACGTCATGTCCGTCTCGCAGTAGTGCCCGGGCGATGGAGATGCCGCCCACCCCGGCGCCGATGACAAGAATCCGGCGCGCGCTTGGTATCTTCATCCGCGCCCCATCCAGCTGTGGAAGCGACCGTCCGGATCGTAGGTCGAGCGCACCTTGTCGAGGCGCGCCATGTTCGGGTCGGTGATGAATTTCGCCGGGCGCCGGCCGAGATTCTCGTCGGCGAGCGCGATGCCGGTCGCAAGGTGCGACATACTCGCCATGTTCGAGGCGGCCCAGTCGCGGTACCGTTCGTCGTCGGCCGGGTCCCGCCAGACGGTGTACAGGGCCATGTAGATCTCGTCCTCCAACCCGTACACCTTGTCGGCGCGCTCGGCGGATGTGCCCCAACCCGTCAAGATGAAGTGCGAGGGGTGTGGTGGCATCGTTTCGATGATTTTGCGGATGCCGGGCATCAGCTCCTCGGCTGAAGCCGAAGTGAACATGTTGTCGGCGATGTAGCGGTAACCCTCCGGGTAATTGGCCATCACCGCGGTGTACCAGCCGGTCAAGTCTGTCGGTGCGTAGGGAATGTTGATCATGGCCTGATCGGCAACGGGGCAGGTGCCAAGTACGGCAAGGGCTTTCGTCGCCTCCTCTTCAGATTCGGCGAAGACTGGCGAGGCGACGGTGATGGCGGGGCGGTCGATCCCGATTGTCGGATAGGCGCGCGTGGTGATGATCTGCAGTTCGACGCGGTCGTCGACCTCGGAACTGATGGAGCGCCCCCAGGTGAACACCTCGTCGGCGAGCTGTATCGGGTACATGTACATGCAGGTGCCCAAGACGGCCGGGCGCCGGTGAATCCGCAGTTTGAACGAGGTGACCACACCAAAGAATCCAGGGCCAGACCCGCGGGCGGCCCAGTACAGGTCGGGGTGGTTCTCAGCGTCGCAGTAGATCTGTTCGCCGTCGGCGGTGACAACCTCGAGTCCAAGTACGCTTTCGCATGCCGGTCCGACCACCTTGCTGTTCCAGCCGTATCCGCCCTGCAACAGGTAGCCGCCGAGGCGAATGCCTTCGCAGTGGCCCGCGGGGAAGAAGAGCCCTTGCGAGTCGAGTTCGGTCGCGAAGATGCTGGCGATCTTGCCCGGCCCGACGTCCGCGGTCATCCGAGCTGCGTCGACCGTGCAGTGGTCGAGGCGGCTGACGTCGAGCAGCAGACCGCCGTCACGCAGATGACTGGCGGCCCAGCTGTGTCCCCCCGAACGTACGCCGACCTTATGGCCGTTGGCACGCGCGTAGCGGAGCGCGGCGACCACGTCGCCGGTGTCATGCGCTTGCACTATCACGTCGGGAAAGCGGGCCGGTAGAAGGCCATTCCACACGGTGGCCCGACGGGCCACCTCGTATCCTTCAGCGCCGCGGGAGTAGCAATTTTCGACCGAAAGCAAAACCATTGCGTCTCCTTTGATTTCGGGCAGCGACGCTGCGCGTACGGATGACCATCGGCGTGCGGTGACGCCCACGCAACGAGACCAGTCGCCCATAGCGGGGCCACTCTGCCTTACCAAGTGACACGGAGCGTGAACAGCTTTCGTTCACGTGACGTGGCCGACGTCACAAACCTCGCTCGCCGTGATCCACTCTCAATTCAGCGACTTCACTTGTGCTGCATAACAAATGCTGCGAGTTCACTATGAACGCTGACCAGCTGTGATGTGTGAACCCGTGATGTGCGTATTGGTGCGTCGAGCGACGGACGAGGTCAACCCAAGACCCAGGTGGGCCGTGATCTCGTCGGCCAGGGGTGTCGCGGCGCGGCGGATCGCACGGAGCGGGCCATTGGGCGGAATGCCATAGCCGATCGCGAACATGCCATCGCCGATATGCGAGGCGAACCCGCCGCGCGGTTTGCCGCGGTCGTCTAGGACGCCAAGGTGGCCGACCAAACCTTCGAGATCCACGCTGAATCCGGTGGCGGCGATGATCACCGCGGGCGGTATGCAGGTGCCGTCGCCGAGGATCACACGGTGGGGTTCGATCGCCTCCACGGCAGCGACGACCTCGACGCGGCCGGCGCGTACGGCGTGAATGAGCCCATCAGCGAGCGTGGGGATTCGGCCTGTCTGTTCCACCGTCGCCTTCAGCCCGAGCGGCGGCTGGTTGAAGCCGTGGGCCGTCAGGTCGCCCCACATCAGGCGCTCCGAGAACTTGATAATCGGATCGATCTTGCTTGCAGGCACGCGGGCAGACAGTTCGAGGAAGATATCCGATGGAATCGGTCCGAGGGACCGCCGCACGAGGTGCGGCGGTGTGCGGACCGCAAGCCAGATCCTGCGTGCGCCGTTGTCGGCGAGCTGGACGGCGATGTCGGCGGCCGAATTGCCGGCGCCCACGACGAGAACGTCGCGGTCGCGGAAGGGCCAAGCGTTGCTGAAGCTCCCGGAATGCACCAGCTCGCCCTTGAAACTACTCAGCCCTGGCCAGGGAGGGATGGTGGGCGTGCGGTAGTTGCCCGTCGCGAGCACGATTGCCCGCGTTTGGATTTCGCCGGAGGACGTGTCGAGCCGCCAGCCGCGCTCTGCGCGGTAAACCCCGGTGACCTCACAGCCCAGCTCGAGCGTGATGTTCTGCCGCCGCACGTAATTGTCGAAATAACAAACCATGTCTTCCCGGGTTGGCCAACGACCGGCGGTCAACGGGATCCGCTGTCCAGGAAGATGTGATAAGAACCCCGTCGTGTTCAGGCGGAAGTTGTCATAGCGCGTGCGCCACGAAATCGCGGGTGCCGGGGCACGGTCGATGACAAGCGTCTCGATGCCGTGCTGATGTTTGAGCTCACGTGCGACAGCGAGACCGGCGGGACCCGCCCCGATGACAACCGCATCGCGGCCGTCCTGGACCTGTGTCATAGGGGGATCTATTCCTCGCTTCTGGTCGGCGAATAGTGCACACAAGCTGCATGACCCCATCGTCACAGTTCCCACCAGTGACACGATGTGGAACCGTGGGTGGTTCAATCTCGGACGCGTGCAGCGGATTCCCTGCTTGCGTGCGCTTTTCCAGGCGGCCCGGAGCGCCTCGCTCGTCCCAGGAGGCGACTGACAAGGTCGGAGAAAGGCGCGATGACATGTCGAGCCACCAGGGGCGTCACCTGTTGACGACAATCCCGCTCGGCGTCGAGTGACGGTTGTCCGATTTGTTCATGACGGCACCCCCTCGATCGACCTAGCGTGCTGTCATGGACATTCATCTGACATCGGCCGTCTTCCAGGTATTCGCTCAAGATCTTCAGCGATCGATCGATTTCTACCGACTGCTCGGCCTGCAGGTACCGGACCCGGACGTGCCCCACGTCGCGGTCGAGCTGCCTGGAGGAAACAGGCTGTCGCTTGACACGGAGGAAACGATCGCCGGCATGCATCCGGGATGGACGCCGCCGTCGTCCCCGACCAGCAGACTGGCGCTTGCGCTCGGCGTCGCGTCTCCTGCGGAGGTCGACGCATTGTTCGAGAAGGTCACGGCCGCAGGGCATGCCGGCCCGTTGGCGCCGTACGACGCGCCGTGGGGGATGCGTTATGCGACCGTCGCCGACCCGGACGGCAATTGGGTGGATCTGTTCGCACTGCTGGATTCCTGACGCAGCGACGCCAGCGGCACGCCCGCAAGACCTCTGACCTCGCGGTGCAGATGGGGTTGGTCGGCATATCCGGCGCGGGTGGCCACCTCGGTCGACGGCAGTCCGCCGCTCAGTAACCGCACCGCGCGCCGGAAGCGCAGGATGCGTCGCAGCGTCGCCGGGCCGTAGCCGTATACGGCTGAGCACTGGCGCTGCAGCGTGCGGGCCGACCAGCCGACCTGCTGCGCCACCTCGGTGACGGCCGAGCCCGCCGCCAGTGTGCCGGTCACGTGGCTCAGCACCGGCAGTGACCAGGGCGCCGTCTCGGCCCGCGGTTCTGCCGATGCGAGCGCGGCCGCGAGTTCGGTCAAGGAGCCACGCTGGAGTAATCCGGTCTGCAATTCGGACAGGGGTACGCGTTCGTTGCGCAGCTCCGACGCCGGCACTCCGAGCAGACGTGGAAGCACGCCCGGATGAAATCGCAAGCCCACGAACGGTTCTCCATCGCGTGGGCTCACCGACGCGGTGGTGTCCGGGCCTGCCACCATGATGCGACCGGCGAGGCGCATCAGATCCATGCACCCGTCCGGAAGTACGCGCACCGGCTCCGGCGGTCCGTCCACCACCCACGCGCATTCGACCAGGCCGCGCAGCGTGGTGGGCGGCGGGAACTCGCGATAGCCCACGGTGGTCAGGCTACCGGTGCCCGATGACATCTCGGGATGGTTCGACTTGCGTCAACGCCCGATCGGATACACCGGGTCGGCACATTCGGTGGCCTCCGCCTGTAGCCGGCGTTTGATCACCTTGAACGTCTCGGTCCGCGGCAATTCGGTACCGACTCGCACGAACGACGGCCACTGCTTCGGCCCGAGATCCGGCTGCTCGGACAGGAAGGCCCTGAACTCGTCGGCGTTGAACTCGGCGCCCTGCGTGAGCACCAACGCCGCCATCACCTGATCACCGACATCGGGGGCGGGGATCCCGTATACCGCGACCTCGACCACGTCGGGATGTCGCAGCAGCACCCGCTCGATCGGCGCCGACCCGAGGTTCTCGCCGTCGACGCGCATCCAGTCGCCGAGCCTGCCCGCGAAGTACGCGTAGCCGTTCTCGTCGCGGTAGGCCAGGTCCCCGCTGTGATACATGCCGCCGCGCATCCGCTCGGCCTCGGCGCCGGGGTCGTTGTAGTAACCCTCGAAACGCCCTGCGTCCGAAACGTTCACCAACTCGCCGGTCACGCCGGGAGGGCACGGCTCACTGGTCTCCACGTCGACGATCTCGGTGCCGGGCGGCAGCGGACCCAGTGCGCCAGGCGGAGTATCGGGCGTGCGGCCGATGGCGATCCCGCCCTCCGTCGACCCGAACCCGTCCATCACCAGCGTGTTGAACCGCTCCGCGAACCTCTCGACGTCCGCGGGCGCGCCCTCGTTGCCATAGACGGCCCGCAACGGGTTGTCCGCGTCGTCCGATCGCTCGGGTGTAGCGAGCACGTAAGACAGCGGCTTGCCCACATAGTTGGCATACGTCGCGCCGTAGCGGCGGACATCCGGAAGGAACTGTGATGCAGAGAACCTGCGTCGCAACACAAGTGAGCCCCCGCACGCCAGCGCGACCGCCCAGCCGACCAGCACCGCATTCGAATGGAACAGCGGCATCGACACGTAGCAGATATCTTCTGGCCCCAGGGAGAAGCGTTGCGTCATCATGACACCCGCGATCGCGACCTTGCCCTGGCTGCACTTCACCGCCTTGGGCTCGCCGCTGGTGCCCGACGTGTAGATGAGCATGAACAGGTCGCTCGGATCGGCGTCGTAGGCGACGACGGGCGTGTCCTGGAACGCGGCGACCTCGGCCGCCCACTCCTGCGAATCGACGTCGATGTAGTCGACATCGAGGTCCGTTGCGGAGGCCGAATCAGCCAGCACCACTTGGCAATCCGCGTGCGTCACGTCGCGGACCAGCGCGGCGCCCCGCCGAACTGGATTCAGCCCCACCGGCACGATGCCCGTCAGCGCCGCGGCGACGAGCACCGCCGAGAAGAACGGTGTGTTCTGCAGCAGCACCCCGACATGCGGCGGGCGTTCAGGATCGAGACGTGCCTTCAACGCCGCTGCGATCGCGGCGCCGTGCCGGATGTGGTCACGCCAGCTGGTGAAGGCGTCCTCGAATTGCACGCCCCGACCGTCAACCTCGACCAATGGTGTCAGCAGGTCGGTGACGGTCGGCAGACCCGCGCTCATCGCTGATCAGGCAGGGGTGTCGGCCAATTCACGGCCGATACGCAACAGCTGTCCTGTGGCGTTGCCGATCGCGAACTCAGTCTGCTTGGCGGCGAGGAAGTACCGGTGTACCGGGTGGTCCGTGTCGATCCCGACGCCGCCGTGCACGTGCACCGTGGTGTGTGCGACCCGGTGGCCGGCGTCGGCCGCCCAGAACGCGGCCGTGCTGACGTCGACGTCCGCCGGCAGGTCCTCGGACAGCCGCCACGCTGCCTGGGTCAGAGTCAATCGAAGGCCCTTGATGTCGATGTAACCGTCGGCGAGTCGCGACGAGACGGCCTGGAAGCTGCCGATCGGACGGTCGAACTGCTCGCGCTCACGGGCGTATTGCGCCGTGAGCTCCAGCGCCCGCTCGAGCACGCCGAGCTGATACGCGCTGCGACCGAGGGCGCCATGGGTGGTCAGCCAGGCGAACGCCTCATCACCACCGACAATCCGGTCCGCATCGACGCCCTGCAGCTCCAGCTGCGCGACACTCCCATGTCCGGTGGTGTCGAGGGGGGTCACCGTCACGCCGGGGTCATCCTTGCCGACCAGGAAAACCTTGGTGCCTGAATCGGTTTCGGCAGGCACGAGGAACGCATCGGCCACCGGTCCGTACACGACCAGCGTTCGCGAGCCGGTCAGCTTGAACCCGGAGCCGCTCGGTCCAACAGCCTGAGCCTGCACCGGGCCCTCACCCATCTCACCGTCCAGCGCGAGCGCGATGATCTTCTCGCCGTTGATCGCCGGTGTCGCCCACTCCTGCTGCAGCGACTCGGAACCGAACTTCGCCAGCGCGCCCGCACCGAGCACCACCGATTCCAGGTACGGCACGGCGGCGAGTTGACGGCCCAACGCCACCAGCACCGCCACCTGCTCGAGCACCCCGAAACCGCCACCGCCCAACGATTCCGGCATCGCGGCAGACAGGATGTCGGCCTCGATCAGCTTGCCCCACAGGTCGCGGTCGAACCGTGTCTCGAGCCCGTCGAGCTCCCGCTGGTGCTCTGCAGTGCAGACCGATTCGGTGATGGTGCGGGCCAGGCCGCCCAGATCGTCCGCGGCTTCCGTCGTCGAAAAATCCATGATGTTCCTTACCGGTTCACTCTGGGCAGGCCGAGCGCGACCATGCCGATGATGTCGCGCTGAATCTCGTTGGTGCCGCCGCCGAACGTCAGAATCAGGCAAGAGCGGTGCATGCGCTCGATGCGGCCGCGCAGCAGGGCGCCGGGGGAGTTGGTCCGTACCGTTGCGCCGGTGCCCAGTACTTCCATCAGGAGGCGATACGCCTCGGTGGCCAGTTCGGTGCCGTACACCTTGGCGGCCGATGCGTCGGCCGGCGACGGAGCGGCATCCTCGGTGGAGGCGAGTTCCCAGTTGATGAGCTTGAGCACCTCGGCCTTGGCGTGTACCCGAGCGAGGTTGAGCTGCACCCACTCCGAATCGATCAGCCGGTTGCCGTGGATGTCCTTGGTGTTCTGTGCCCACTCACGAACGCCGTTGAGTGCCACGAAGATCGGCTGCGCCGAGACCAGCGCGACGCGTTCGTGGTTGAGCTGGTTGGTGACGAGTTTCCAGCCACCGTTCTCCTCGCCGACGAGGCTGCTGGCCGGCACGCGAACGTCCTGGTAGTAGGTCGCACTGGTGTCGACACCCGCCATCGTGTGCACCGGTGTCCACGAAAAGCCCTCGGCCGTCGTGGGGACGATCAGCATCGAGATTCCACGATGTTTGGCCGGCGCGGTGCGCACCGCCAGCCACACGTAGTCCGCGTAGGCGATCAGGCTGGTCCACATCTTCTGACCGTTGATGACGTAGTCGTCGCCGTCGCGCACCGCCGTGGTGCGCAGGGCGGCGAGGTCGGTGCCCGCGCCGGGCTCCGAATAGCCGATGGAGAAGTGAAGGTCGCCCGAGGCGATCTTGGGCAGGAAGAACTTCTTCTGCTCCTCGGTGCCGAACGCCATGATCGTCGGCGCGACGCTGTTGATCGTCAGAAACGGCACCGGGACGTTCGCGATCGCGGCCTCGTCGTTGAAGATCAGCCCATCCATCGGCGGGCGCGCCTGGCCGCCGAACTCCTTGGGCCAGGACAACGTCAGCCAGCCGTCCTTGCCCATCTGCGCGACGGTCTCGCGGTAGACGTTGCCACGCCCCATCTCGCCGTCGCCTGCGGCCAGCGCCTCGGCACGCGCAGGCGTCATGAGTTTGGTGAAGTAGGCCCGCAGTTCGCGGCGCAACTCCTCCTGCTCTGGGGTGTAGCCGATCCGCATCGCCATGTCCTAACACTTCTGGGGATATTTCGGGGTATAACGAACCCGTCGTGTGGGCCCGCTTTCACCCCCGGTTGTAACACGTTCTAGTCTTGGGGTCCAGGCCGGTGCCACACTGGTGCTCGAGGCAGCGCTGACCACGAGGAGGTTTGTAATGCGAGTGGAAGTGGACCGTGACCGCTGCGAGGGCAACGCCGTGTGCGTCGGAATTGCCCCCGACCTGTTCGATCTCGACGACGAGGATTACGCCGTCGTGAAGGCCGACCCCGTGCCGGCCGACCAGGAGGACTTGGCGGAGCAATCGATCGCCGAGTGCCCGCGAGCCGCCCTGATCCGCAGAGACTAGAGGTATTCATAAATTGACTCCGAACGACGCGACTGATCTGTCCGGACTAGTCGCGGTGGTGACCGGCGCTGCCGCGGGCTTGGGCCGGGCCGAGGCGATCGGACTCGCTCGCGCGGGTGCGACCATCGTGGTCAACGACATCGCAGGCGCGCTGGACAAATCCGATGTCATCGACGAGATCACCACCGCCGGGTCCAAGGCCGTCGTCGTCGCGGGTGACGTGAGCGAGCGGTCCACCGCCGACGAACTGGTGGAAACGGCCGACGGCCTCGGAGGCCTGAGCATCGTCGTCAACAACGCAGGCATTACCCGAGACCGCATGTTGTTCAACATGTCCGACGAGGACTGGGACACCGTGATCGCGATCCACCTCCGCGGCCACTTCCTCTTGACGCGCAACGCGGCCACCTATTGGCGGGCGAAGGCCAAGGAAGCAGAGGGCAGCCAAAAAGGACAGGTCTACGGCCGCATCATCAATACGTCGTCGGAGGCGGGCCTGGCCGGTCCCGTCGGTCAGGCGAACTACGGCGCCGCCAAGGCGGGCATCACCGCGCTGACGCTCACGGCTGCGCGTGCGCTCGAGCGCTACGGCGTGCGCGCCAACGCCATCGCCCCCCGGGCTCGCACGGCGATGACGGCCGACGTCTTCGGGGAGTCGCCGGAGCTGGCCGAGGGGCAAATCGATCCGCTGTCGCCGGAGCACGTCGTCAACCTCGTGCGGTTCCTGGCGTCACCCGCGTCGCGTGATGTCAACGGACAGCTGTTCATCGTTTACGGTCCGACGGTGACGCTCGTTGCGGCGCCGACCGCCGAGCACCGATTCAGTGCGGAATCCGATGCGTGGGACCCGTCAGACCTCTCGGAAACACTGCAGAATTACTTTGCTGACCGTGATCCCGAACGGAATTTCTCAGCGACGGGACTGATGTCCCAAGGAGAATGACATTCTCTGTTTGTCAGGGTCCTGTGGGGACTAGAACACGTTCCAGAATGATCTGCGTCACAGTGGCCTTGAGCTGCGCAAAGGTCACGATTTCGAGCACTTGGGCCATTCTTTGACAGTGCGAACTTGTTCTAGTTACTATGATCCGGCTTACTAAGAGCAACGCTTAAGAATTGGGTGGGAGAACCGCCACGGCAAGTAGTCACGAACTCTTCGCCATGGCGCACGTTCAGCACACGCCGACTGCCGAGAACGGAGCCGAGGTTGATCGAACAGCTCGCGGCTCCGGCTCGGGCCGTGGGCGGGTTCGTCGAAATGTCCTTGGACACGTTCGTCAAGATCTTCCGCCGCCCATTTCAGTTTCGGGAGTTCCTCGACCAGACGTGGATGATCGCGCGTGTCTCGCTGATTCCCACGCTGCTCGTCGCCATCCCGTTCACCGTGTTGGTGGCGTTCACCCTCAACATCCTTCTCCGTGAGATCGGCGCCGCGGACCTGTCGGGGGCGGGCACGGCGTTCGGCACCATCACTCAGCTCGGCCCCGTTGTGACCGTGCTCGTGGTGGCCGGCGCAGGCGCCACCGCCATCTGCGCCGACCTCGGTGCCCGCACCATCCGCGAGGAGATCGACGCGATGCGGGTGCTTGGCATCGATCCGATCCAGCGCCTGGTGGTGCCGCGCGTGTTGGCATCGACGTTCGTCGCGCTGCTTCTCAACGGCCTTGTCTGTCTCATCGGCCTGTCCGGCGGCTACGTCTTCTCCGTCTTTCTGCAAGGCGTCAACCCCGGCGCGTTCATCAACGGGCTGACGGTGCTGACCGGCCTTGGTGAGTTGGTGCTTGCTGAGGTCAAGGCACTGCTGTTCGGTGTGGTCGCGGGTCTGGTCGGCTGTTACCGCGGGCTGACGGTGTCGGGTGGCCCCAAGGGCGTGGGGACGGCGGTCAACGAGACCGTCGTCTACGCGTTCATCTGCCTGTTCGTGATCAACGTGATCATGACGGCGGTCGGGGTCCGGGTGCTGGTGCGATGAACGCTTGCGTGAAGAGCCGAGGACGCCGATGAGCTACGACCTCGGCGTCCGCATCCGGCGTGCCTTCCGCGGCGTGCCGAAGGCCGTCGACACCGTCGGCGAGCAGGCACTGTTCTACGGCGAGACGATGCGCTACATCCCCAACGCGCTGACCCGCTACCGCAAGGAGACGATCCGGCTCATCGCGGAGATGACGATGGGCACCGGCGCGCTGGTGATGATCGGCGGCACGGTTGGCGTCGCCGCCTTCCTGACCCTGGCATCCGGTGGCGTGATCGCCGTCCAGGGCTACTCGTCGCTGGGCAACATCGGCATCGAGGCGCTCACCGGCTTCCTGTCAGCGTTCCTGAACGTGCGCATCGTCGCACCAGTCATCGCAGGCATCGCGCTGGCTGCCACCATCGGCGCGGGCACCACGGCACAGCTGGGTGCCATGCGAGTTGCCGAGGAGATCGACGCCGTCGAAGCGATGGCTGTGCATTCGGTGTCCTATCTGGTGTCCACCCGGCTGATCGCCGGCCTGATCGCGATCATCCCGCTGTATTCCCTGTCGGTGCTGGCGGCGTTCTTCGCGGCGCGGTTCACCACGGTGTTCATCAACCGTCAGTCCGCGGGCCTCTACGACCACTACTTCAATACCTTCCTGGTGCCGACCGACCTGTTGTGGTCGTTCCTCCAAGCCATCGTGATGTCGATCGCCGTGATGCTGGTGCATACGTACTACGGCTACAACGCATCCGGCGGCCCGGTCGGCGTGGGCATCGCGGTCGGCCAGGCGGTTCGCACCTCGCTGATCGTCGTCGTCACCATCACCTTGTTCATCTCGCTCGCCGTCTACGGCGCGTCCGGCAACTTCAACCTCTCCGGATAGGTGGGGGACAATGTCTGACGGAGACGCCAAGCGCAGCCACGTGAGGATCGCTGCTGCGATCCTGGCCGCGATCCTGGTGGCCGCCACCGTGTTCACCTACCTGGCGTACACCGCCGCTTTCACGGACACCGACACCGTCACGGTGACATCTCCGCGAGCGGGCCTGGTGATGGAACAGGACGCCAAGGTCAAGTACCGCGGCATTCAGGTCGGCGAGGTGAAATCCATTGAGTACGCCGGTGATCAGGCGAAGCTGACGCTGTCGATCAACAGCAACGAGATGCGCTACATACCGGCGAACGCGGGTGTGCGCATCGCGGGCACAACGGTTTTCGGTGCGAAGTCGGTCGAGTTCCTGCCGCCGGAACAGCCGAGCGGGCCACTGCGTCCCGGCGCCAACGTTCAGGCAAAGGACGTCCAGCTCGAAGTCAACACACTGTTCCAGACCCTGACCGATGTGCTGCACAAGATCGACCCGGTCAATCTGAACGCGACGCTATCCGCCCTCGCCGAGGGCCTGCGCGGTAACGGCGACGACCTCGGCGCCACGCTGTCAGGGCTGAATTACTATCTGCAGCAGCTGAATCCGAAGCTGCCGACGCTGCAGGACGACCTTCAGAAGACCGCGGTCGTCGCCAACATCTACGGCGACGCCGGCCCCGATCTGGCCCGCATCTTCGACAACACACCCGCGATCAGCAACACGATCGTCGACCAGCAGGACAATCTGAACGCCACACTGCTCGCCGCCACCGGACTGGCCAACAACGGCACCGCGACGCTGGAGCCCGCCGAAAACGACTACATCGCAGCAATTCAGCGACTGCGGGTCCCGTTGAAGGTCGCCGCCGACTACTCGCCCGAGTTCGGTTGCCTTTTCCAGGGTGTCGCGAAGGCGATCGATACCTTCGCCCCTGTCATCGGCGGCATCCGGCCGGGCCTGTTCGTCGCGTCCAACTTCCTGCCAGGCTCGCCGGGCTACACGTATCCCGGAGAGTCTGCCTATCGTGAACGCGTCCGGCGGACCGAACTGCCGCGGACTGCCGAATGTGCCGACCAAGCAGAATGGCGGTTCCTGGTACCACACGCCGTTTCTGGTGACCGACAACGCGTACATCCCGTACCAGCCGAACACGGAGTTGCAGTTCGACGCGCCGTCCACGGTTCAGTTCCTGTTCAACGGAGCGTTCGCGGAAAGGGACGAGTACTGATGGCGGGCGATCGGGCGCTGCTGAAGGTCTCCGTATTCACGGTGGCGATGCTGTTGGTGGCGGCATTCCTCATAGTGGTGTTCGGCGAGTTCCGATTTGCGTCGGACAGCGCTTATCACGCCACGTTCACCGACGCCTCGCGATTGAAGGCCGGGCAGGACGTCCGGATCGCGGGCGTTCCGGTGGGATCGCGTGAACAAAGTCTCGCTGAACCCGGACAACACTGTCGACGTCGCGTTCGACATCAACAAGCGCTACCAGCTCTACACCTCCACCAGGGCGGTGGTCCGTTACGAAAACCTGGTCGGTGACCGCTATCTGGAGATCACGTCCGGGCCGGGTGAGCTACGCAAGCTGTCGCCCGGATCGACCATTCCGAAGCAGAACACCCAGCCGGCGCTGGATCTCGACGCGCTGCTCGGCGGATTGCGCCCTGTGCTCAAGGGGCTGGACGGTGCCAAGGTCAACGAGGTGAGCAACGCCGTACTCGAACTGCTGCAGGGTCAGGGTGGCGCGCTGTCGAATCTGTTGTCCTCCACCAGCGCGTTCACCCAGAACCTCGCCGCAAGAGACGAACTCATCGGCGACGTCATCAACAACCTGAACACGGTGCTCGGCACGGTCGACGAGAAGGGTACGCAGTTCAACGCCAGCGTCGATCAACTGCAGAAGCTGATCACCGGGCTCGCGGAGGGCCGCGACCCGATCGCAGGCGCCATCCCGCCGCTGGCGTCGGCCGAGAACGACCTCACCGACATGTTGCAGAAGTCGCGCAGGCCGCTGCAGGGCGTGATCGAGAATGTGCGGCCGCTGGCGCAGCGCGCGGACGAGCGCAAGGGCGATATCAACAAGGTCATCGAACCGCTCGCCGAGAACTACTTGCGACTCAACGCTCTTGGCGCATATGGGTCGTTCTTCAACATCTACTATTGCTCGATCCGGATAAAGATCAACGGCCCTGCCGGAAGCGACATCTTGATCCCGTTCGGTGGTCCGCCGGACCCGTCGAAGGGGAGGTGTTCGGAGAATGGCTAGGTCTGACGAAAGCAATCCGCTGCGCACCGGTATCTTCGGCATCGCGTTGGTGGCGTGCCTGGTGCTGGTGTCGTTCGGCTACACCCAACTTCCGTTCTGGCCGCAGGGAAAGCCCTACCAGGCGTACTTCACCGACGCGGGCGGGATCTCACCGGGTAATGACGTCAACGTGTCGGGCATCAGGGTCGGCAAGGTGACCGGAGTCGAGTTGGCGGGTGACGCGGCAAAGGTCACGTTCACCGTCGACCGCGACGTCAAGGTGGGCGACCAGTCGCTGGTCGCGATCAAGACCGACACCGTGCTCGGCGAGAAGTCACTGGCGGTCACCCCGCGCGGCGGAGGCGAGGTGACTGTTATTCCGTTGGGCCGCACCACGACTCCGTACACGCTCAATACGGCACTCCAGGACCTCGGCCAGAACGCGAGCGAACTGGACAAGCCGAAGTTCGAGCAGGCGTTGCAGACGCTGACCGACACATTGCGCGACGCGACCCCGCAGCTGCGCGGCGCACTCGACGGAGTCGCGAACCTATCGCGCACCCTCAACAAGCGCGACGAGGCACTCGAACAACTTCTCGCACATGCCAAGAACGTCACCGACACCTTGGCGCAGCGTGCCGGTCAGGTAAACCAGCTGATCACCGACGGCAACATGCTGTTCGCGGCGCTGGATGAGCGCCGTCAGGCGTTGAGCAATCTCATCGCGGGAATTGATGATGTCTCGCAACAGCTTTCCGGCTTCGTCGCCGACAACAGGCGCGAGTTCAAGCCGGCGCTGGACAAGCTGAACGCCGTCATGGACAACCTGCTGCAGCGCAAGGAGCACATCGGCGAGGCCCTGCGTCGGTTGCCGCATTACGCCACTGCGCTCGGCGAGGTGGTCGGGTCTGGCCCCGGCTTCCAGATCAACCTGTACGGCCTGCCGCCGGCAAGTACGTCCGAAGTGCTGCTGGACTTCTACTTTCAGCCCGGCAAGCTGCCGGACAGCCTCGCCGACATGCTGCGCGGATACATCTCTGAGCGGCTACTCGTGAGGCCGAAGTCGCCGTGACACACGCCAATTCGTCTCCGACGCGTGCCCGTTGGCCGCGCGTCGCACTGGCCGCGGCGCTGGTGGCCATGTTGCTCGCGGGCGTGTACGTGGTGTGGCCGTCGCGAGCCGGACACAAGGTGGTCGGCTACTTCACCTCGGCGGTAGGCCTGTACCCAGGTGACGAGGTCCGCATCGTCGGTGTTCCTGTCGGCTCCGTCGACTCGATCGAGCCGCGGGCAACCGACGTGAAGATCACCATGTCGGTCAAGGACGGGGTGAAGGTGCCCGCCGATGCCAAGGCGCTGATCATCGCGCCAAACCTGGTGTCGGCCCGGTTCGTTCAGTTCACACCCGCCTACACCGGCGGCGCGGTGATGGCAGACGGCGCGGAGATCGGGCTGGATCGCACGGCGGTCCCTGTCGAATGGGACGAGGTCAAGGAACAGCTGACGCAGCTGTCCACTCAGCTTGGGCCGCAACAGGGTTCGATGCAGGGCCCGCTGTCGGCTTTCGTCAACCAGGCGGCCGACACGTTCGACGGCAACGGCGACTCGTTCCGCCAGGCACTGCGCGAGCTGTCGCAGACCGCGGGTCGGCTCGGTGACTCGCGCACCGATTTGTTCGGCACCATCCGCAATCTGCAGGTGCTCGTCAATGCGCTGTCCAACAGCAACGAGCAGATCGTGCAGTTCTCCAGCCACGTCGCTTCGGTGTCGCAGGTGCTGGCGGACAGCTCGACAGACCTCGACAGCACCTTGGGGACGCTGAACCAGGCGCTGTCCGACGTCAAGGGCTTTCTTGAACCAGAACAATCAGGCGCTGATCCAGCAGGTTTCGAAGCTGTCCGAGTTCACCCAGATCCTGACCGATCACAGCGACGACATCGAGCAGATGCTTGCACATCACCCCGAACGGGTTGGCGAACTTCTACAACATCTACAACCCGGCGCAGGGCACGGTGGGCGGTCTGCTGACGCTGCCGAACTTCGCCAACCCCGTTCAATTCATCTGCGGTGGCACATTCGACGTGGGCGCCTCGCCGGACAACTACAAGCGAGCCGAGATCTGCCGCCAGCGCATGGGTCCCGTGTTCAAGCGCATCACGATGAACTACCCGCCGATCATGTTCCACCCGATCAACAGCATCACGGCATACAAGGGCCAGATCATCTACGACTCCCCGGAGACGGAGGCGAAAGCGCAGACGCCGGTGCCGTATCTGCAGTGGCAGAACGCGCCTGGAGTCACACCGCCGCAGCCACCGGCGGACGGCGACCTGACTTCGTTGTTGGTACCGCCCGCGCCGGAAGGCGCAGCGGCGACGTCACACGCCGGCGGCCCGGCAGCGGCGCCGGCCGATCCCAGCGCTCCGGCTCCCGCTGCGCCTCTACCTGCGGAGGGGGCAGGGGGATGATGCGCAAAGCATTGGCCATCGGCTCAGGCGCCCTGCTGTTGACGGGCTGCTCGTTCGGGGGACTGAACTCGCTCAACATGCCGGGCACCGCGGGCCACGGCACGGGGTCCTACAAGATCACCGTCGAGCTGCCGGATGTGGCCACGCTGCCGCAGAACTCACCGGTGATGGTGGACGACGTGACGGTCGGCAGCGTGTCGGGCATCGATGCGGTGCAGCGCCCCGACGGCACGTTCTACGCGGCGGTCCAACTGTCGCTCGACCAGAACGTCAAGCTGCCCGCCAATGCCACCGCGAAGGTCGCGCAGACCTCACTGCTGGGTTCGCAGCACATCGAATTGGCGGCACCGGTCGCCGAACCGGCGATCGGGAGGCTGGCCAACGGCTCGCAGATCCCGATGACTCGCACCGGCCGCTATCCCACCACCGAGGAGGTGCTGTCGTCGCTCGGTGTGGTGGTCAACAAGGGCAATCTCGGTGCGCTGCAAGACATCACCGACGAGGCGTTCAACGCGGTCGCGGGCCGCGAGGGCACCTTTGCCGATCTCGTGCCCCGGCTGGCGGAGCTGACCACCTCGCTGGATCGGCAGACCAACGACATCATCAAGGCCGCCGAGGGACTCAACCGCTTTGCCGGAATCCTGGCGCGCAGCAAGGACAGCATCGGCCGCACGCTGGACTCGCTGCCTGAGGCGCTGAAGGTGCTCAACAACAACCGCGCGAACATCGTCGACGCGTTCGGCGCGTTGCGGAGCTTCGCGACCGTCGCGTCGCGCATCTTGCAGCAGACAAAGGACGATTTCGCAGCGGACCTCAAGGATCTGTACCCGATCATCAAGGCTTTCAACGACAACGCCGACTTCTTGATCAAGGACCTCGAGCTGCTGCCGACGTTCCCGTTCCACTACAAGTACCTACGGAACGCGGTTCGAGGTGACTACCTCAACGTGTTCGTGACGTTCGACCTGACGCTTCGCCGACTCGGCGAATCCGTGTTCACCACATCGGCTGGCCTGGACCCGAACATGAAGCACATGGCCGAGGTGGTCAACCCGCCGGACTTCCTCACCGGAGCGATGGCGAATCTGTCCGGACAGGCCGCCGATCCGTTCAAGATTCCGCCGGGCACTGCAACTCAGCACGAGGGGAAGCCGTAATGCTCGACAGGCTGACCCGACTTCAGCTGACGATCTTCGCGATCGTCACCGTGCTCACCGTCGGTGCGATCTCGATTTTCTACCTGCATGTGCCCGCCGCGCTGGGCATCGGCTCCTACAACGTGAAGGCGAATTTCGTTGCGGGCGGCGGCCTTTACCAGAACGCCAACGTCACCTATCGCGGCGTGACCGTGGGACGAGTGGAGTCGGTAGGTCTGTCCAACGACGGCGTCGTGGCCAACATGCGGCTCAACAGTGGCACTCCGGTTCCGGAAAACGTCACCGCGACGGTCAAGAGCGTCTCCGCCGTCGGCGAGCAGTACATCGACCTGGTGCCGCCCGAGGCGCCGGCGCGCTCGACGCTGCGCAACGGCTCGACCATCGACCAGGCACACACCCGTATCGGGCAGGACATCTCCGGGCTGCTGGCGGAGGCCGACAAGCTGGTCAGCAGTGTCGGCAACAGTCGGTTGCAGGATCTGCTGCGCGAAACGTTCAAGGCGTTCAACGGTTCCGGACCGGAGTTGGCGCGGTTGATCCAGTCGTCGCGGCTGTTGGTCGACGAAGCGAACGCCAACTACGGACAGGTCACCCAGCTGATCGATCAGGCGGGACCGTTCCTGGACGCGCAGATCCGCAGCGGCGACGACATCAAGTCGCTGGCCGAGGGTCTGGCCCGGTTCACCGGTGAGGTCGCCAACGCCGATCCTCAGGTGCGGTCGGTGTTGCAGAACGTGCCAGGGACAACGGACGCGGCCAACACCACGTTCCAAGGCATCCGGCCGACGTTCCCGGTGCTGGCCGCCAACCTGGCCAACTTCGGTCGCATCGGGGTGATCTACCGCAAGTCGCTCGAACAGGCCCTGGTGATCTTCCCGGCGTTGATGGCGGCGCTAATCACCGTCGGCGGTGGTGTGCCGGCCGACGAGGGCGGCAAGCTGGACTTCAAGATCGACCTACAGGACCCGCCGCCGTGCTCGACGGGCTTCATCCCGCCGACGGAGATCAGGTCACCGGCCGACACCACGCTGCGTGAGCTGCCGACCGACCTGTACTGCAAGACAGCACAAAACGATCCGGCCGTAGTGCGCGGCGCGCGCAACTACCCGTGCCAGGAGTTCCCTGGCAAGCGGGCACCCACGATTCAGCTCTGCCGCGACCCGAAGGGATACGTGCCGATCGGCAGCAACCCGTGGCGCGGTCCGCCCGTGCCGTATGGGACACCGGTCGAGGATCCGCGGATGACCTTGCCGATGAACAAGTTCCCGTTCATCCCGCCGCAGGTCGACCCGGATCCGGGTCCGCCGGTCGTGCAGTTGCCGCCGGGAGTTGCGCCCGGGCCGGGACCGGCGCCGCATGCGCCGTTCCCGTTGCCGGTGCCGCCGAACGACAACGGACCGCCGCCGCCGTGGCCGTACTACGCGCCGCCGGATCAGGTGGTGCCGCCGTACGGCAGGCCGGCGCCGGAAGTACCTCCGGCCCCGCCAGCCGATGGCGGGCAGTCGCTGCCCGCGGAGGCACCGCAGGCCTCGGGTCCGTCGATCGCGACCTACGACCAGAACGGCAAGTTCGTCGACCCCGCCGGTGGAATTGGCGTCTTCGCGTCCGGTACTGACAAACTGGCGCCTGCGGAAAATTGGGTAGATCTGATGTTGGCTCCAAGGCAGGCGTAATGGCAGAAGACACGGTTTCGGCGCCCGCCGAGGCGTCGAAGCCCGTGCGGCGGCGTGCGTCGCGAGCGGCAGGCCCGGCGACCGGGACTGCGGCGTCGGCGACGGGCGTCAGCGCCGAGGCACCGAAGCCGGCCAAGGCGCGGATCAGCCGGCCGGCGCCGCCGCCGCGGCGGCAGCCGCACCGAACGTTGGTGACCTGGGTCTCGCTGGCCACCGTGTTCGTCGCGGCGGCCGTGACAGGGCTGTTCACCTGGTTGGCGTTCGATTCGAACCGGCACATGGCGGCCGCTGCCGACCGGCAGCAGCGCTTCGTCGACACGGCGACACAAGCTGTGGTGAACATGTTCAGCTATAACCAGAACTCCATCGACGAGAGCGTGAACCGGTTCGTCAACGGCACCAGCGGACCGCTGCGCGACATGATGAGCCAGCCCGGCAATGTCGACAACCTGAAAGCGTTGTTCCGCGACACCAACGCGAGCTCGGAGGCCGTCATCAACGGCGCCGCGATGGAGGGGAAGATCGACGAGGTCGCGAAGAACGCGGCGGTGCTGGTGTCTGTGCGGGTGACCGTGACCGATCTCGACGGGGTGAATTCGCCGTCGCGGCCCTACCGGCTGCGGGTGATCGTGCACGAGGATGACAACGGGCACATGTCGGCCTACGACCTGAAATACCCGGACGGCGGCAACTGATGTGGTGGCCGGACGTGAGGAGGACTAAATCCAGCGCAGTTGCCAAACTGCTTGGCGCGGTTACGATCCTGCTCGCGATGGGATTCGTCGCGGTCGCGGGTGTCGGGGGTTGGCTGTATTGGGATCGGACGGAGCTGCGTGGCGAGCAGGTGGCGCGCGACGAGCTGGAGCCGTTGGCGGCCCAACAGATTCCGAAGGTGTTCGGCTACGACTACCAGACCGTCGAGCGCAGCCTCAACGAGGTGTATCCGCTGCTGACGCCCGACTATCGGCAGGAGTTCGAGGACCGCGCGAACAAAGACATCATCCCGCAGGCACGCGACCGTCAGCTGGTCAGCCAGGCGAACGTAGTGGGCGTGGGCGTGCTTACCGCACAACGTGATTCGGCTTCGGTGATGGTGTACATGAACCGTACGGTGACCGACAAGTCCAAGACGCCCATTTACGACGGCAGCCGGCTGCGCGTCGATTATCAGAAGATCGACGGCAAGTGGCTGATCAAGTACATCACTCCGATTTAGCGGCTTCGTCATTGTTCGTCGACGCCAGCGCGTCGAGGAACGACCGTGCCCAGCGGTCGACGTCGTGCGCGAGGACCTGCCTGCGCAGCGCACGCATCCGTCGCCTGCCCTCTTCCGGTGTCTGATTGAGCGCCGCCTCGATCGAGTCCTTGACGCCCTCGAGATGATGAGGGTTCGTGAGGTACGCCTGGCGGAGTTCGGCTGCGGCGCCGGTGAATTCGCTGAGCACCAATGCGCCGCCGAGGTCGCTGCGACAGGCGACGTACTCCTTGGCGACCAGATTCATGCCGTCGCGCAACGGGGTGACAAGCATGACGTCGGCGGCCACGAAGAAGCCGATCAACTCGTCGCGGGGGACCGCCCGGTGAATGTAATGCACGATCGGATGGCCGACTTCGCCGTACTCGCCGTTGATGTGCCCGACTTGGCGCTCGATGTCTTCGCGCATCTCGATGTAGCTCTCGACGCGCTCCCGGCTTGGCGTCGCCAGCTGAACGAGAACGGTGTCGTCCCGTTTGACCCGATGCTCGGCCAGCAGCTCCGAAAACGCCCGCAGCCGAACGTCGATGCCCTTGGTGTAGTCGAGTCGGTCGACGCCGAGCAGGATCTTGCGCGGATTGCCGAGCTCGCTGCGGATCTCGCGGGCCCGCTGCCGGACGGTGCGACTGCGGGCCTGTTGGTCGAGTGCCGTCGAGTCGATGGAGATCGGGAAGGCGCCGACCTTGACGGTGCGGAAGCCGACGTCGACTTCGCCGAACCGGGACCGCACACCAACCGTCCCCCGCGAGGTGTTCGCACCCACGAGACGGCGGGCCAGGATCATGAAATTCTGTGCGCCGCCAGGCAGGTGGAACCCGACCAGATCGGCGCCGAGTAGGCCCTCGGTGATCTCGGTACGCCACGGCATCTGCATGAACAGCTCCACAGGTGGGAACGGGATGTGCAGAAAGAAGCCGATGGTCAGATCGGGCCGCAGCATGCGCAGCATCTTGGGCACCAGCTGAAGCTGATAGTCCTGTATCCAGACCGTCGCGCCCTCGGCCGCCACCTTCGCGGTGGCGTCGGCGAAGCGACGATTGACCGTGACGTAGGCGTCCCACCACTCGCGGTGATAGATCGGCTTGACGATGACATCGTGGTACAGCGGCCACAACGTGGCATTCGAGAAGCCCTCGTAGTAGTCGGCTATCTCGTCGGCGGACAACCTGACCGGACACAGGTACATGTCGTCCTGTTCGATCGGTTCGTCATCGGAGTCGGGTATGCCCGGCCAGCCGATCCACGCACCACGGCGACGGCGCAGCAGCGGCTCCAAGGCGGTGACCAGGCCGCCGGGGCTCCGTTTCCACGTCGTGCTGCCGTCGGGCAGCCGCTCCATGTCGATGGGCAGCCGGTTGGCCACCACGACGAAGTCCGCATCCCCGGGGCCGTGCCCTTGGCCGCCCCCCGGAGTCACCTACGCCTCGAGCTTCGCCGGTCCAATGCCGAGCATCGACAGAAAGATCCGGCACTCGTCGGCGTCGTTCGCGTACGCGGCTACAACGCGCCTGGCCTGGCGTGCAGTGTGGTCGGCTAGCGGCTCGACTTCCCCGAGCTCAGCGGGGTCAGATTTCACAGGCATACGACAACTCTAGCGACCGCGTGGTCGCCGGGGTCGGCGCCGTCCGTTACGGGCTCGAACTGACGGTCGAACGCGGCACCGGCTGAGGCCCCATAGCCTGCTCTTCTTCGGACAGGCCTATGCACTCGCCGGTGTTGTGGCCGGTGCAGGGGACGCCGTCGACGGCGGGCAGGTCAGGGTTTCCGGCGATGCTGCTGAACGGAGAAGTACCCGAGTTCGGCACGGTGTGCGGGACGCAGATCCCGGTGTACAGGTCCTCCTCTTCGCCGGCCGGGCACTGGGCCAGCGGCACCGACGAGCTGGGAAGTGTGAAGACGGCGATCGCCGGGGCTGCGGCAACCGCGACCGCGAATCCGCCGGCAAGGATCAGTCGTCGTACTGAAAGCTCAAGGGTCGCCATCGTCACGCTTTCTGTAGTTAGTGACCTTCTCGTCGGGGAATTCTATGGAAGCTGAAAGAAATCTGCATACATTCCACGAGTTCCCTGAGAATGCGTCCCTTGAGGTTGCGGATCGGCCCCCTTTATGGGCTGGCGCTGATGGTCGAGCGCGGTACCGGCTGCGGGCCTGCGTCCGCCTCATTCTCGGCCAGACCTATGCACGCGCCCGAACTGCGCCCGCCGGTGCACGGAACGCCGTCGATTTCAGGGATGTCCGGGTTGGCGGCGGTCGTCGTGAATCCTTGGGGCGAGTTGGGCACCAGGAACGGCGTGCAGGAAGTCGTGAACACGTCCTCTTCCTCACCGGAATCGCATGCGGCCAGGGGCTTTGATTCCGTTGAATGCGTTGGATGCGCGACGATTGCGGCGGCGGGTGCAATGGCGATCGCGAGGGCGAATCCGCCGGCGAGAATCAGGCGTCGGGTCGTGATCGGATAAGTCGTCATACAGTTGCCTTCTGTCGTCGGTAACCAACTCGTTGGCAGGATTGTACGAACGCTGAATACCGTCTGCAGACATTCTCGGTGTTCGCTGGGAATGTGTCTGCGGTGCATACGAAAAAGCTGGGGCGCATTGCAGCGCCCCAGCTTTGTGTCGGCATCTGGGTTACGGGCTCGAGCTGACCGTCGAGTGCGGCACCGGCATCGGGCCTTGGGCTTGCTGTTCCTCGGACAGCCCGATGCACTGGCCGGAATTGGCTCCGGTGCATGGGATGCCGTCAATCTCCGGCAGTCCGCCCGGCGAGGTTTCGCCAACCTCAGGGGAATTCGGCACCAGATCGGGCACGCATGCACCGGTGAAGGTGTCCTCGGATTCGCCGCCGGGACATGCCGCGATCGTCGGCGCCGAGTTGGAGGGGATGGCGACGACGGCAACCGCCGGTGCAGCCGCGATCGCGACTGCGAATCCACCGGCAAGGAGCAGTCGTCGTGTTGGAAGCTTCAAGGTCGCCATCGTCACGCTTTCTGTAGTTATGCTGTTTGTTTGTCGCCCGAAGTTGTGGCGGCAGAGGGCATCTGCTAGCGAGGACATTACGCCGACTAGCTGGGAAATACCGCGCGATCGTCAATGAAAATGGTGCGCGCGTCCCAATTCTGGGAAGTTGCTGTCAAGTCCCTGTGGCACCCCGTGATGGCCGTCTGCTGTGGCACCGTAAGGTGCGAACCGTCAATGGTTTCTCAAGCGAACGAGGTGGTCCGCTGTGGCAAGCCCCGATCTGACCAGTGCCGACCCAGTCGGAGGCGATGCGCCCCAGCAGGTGACGTACGAGACGCTCGACGGCGGGCGCATCGCACGGATCTGGCTCAACCGGCCGGAAGCCCAGAACGCCCAGTCGCGAACGCTGTTGGTACAGCTGGACGAGGCCTTCGGCCGTGCCGAGGCCGATGATGAGGTACGCGTGGTGATCCTGGCCGCGCGCGGCAAGAACTTCTCGGCCGGCCACGATCTCGGTTCGGAGGAGGCGCTGCTCGAACGCAAACCCGGTCCTGCGCAGCATCCGACATTCCGTTCGCACGGCGCCACCGTGCCTGCGATCGCGGAAAGGACCTATCTGCAGGAGTGGCACTTCTTCTTCGAGAACACCCGCCGCTGGCGGGATTTGCGCAAGATCACGATCGCGCAGGTGCAGGGCAACGCGATTTCGGCGGGGCTGATGTTGATCTGGGCCTGCGACCTGATCGTGGCCGCCGATGATGCGAAGTTCAGTGACGTCGTCGGCGTGCGAATGGGCATGCCGGGCGTCGAATACTACGCCCACCCTTGGGAATTCGGCCCGCGGAAGGCCAAAGAGCTTCTGCTGACCGGTGATTCGATCGACGCCGATGAGGCGTACCGCCTCGGCATGGTTTCGAAGATCTTCCCCCGCGATGAACTCGAGGACAAGACACTTGAATTCGCGCGCCGCATCGCCGAGCGGCCGACCATGGCGGCGCTGCTGATCAAGGATTCGGTGAATGCAGCCAGCGACGCTATGGGGTTCACCGAAGCGTTGCGGCACGGCTTCCACATCCACGAGTTGGGCCACGCGCACTGGGCGGCACACAACGAGAACCGCTACCCGGTCGGGCTGCCGCCGAATGTGCCGGACTGGCGGACGTTGGGAGCGCCGAAGCTTGCGCGCCGCGACGAGCCGTGACGTATAACTAGAACCTGTTCTAGTTGACGGACGAAGGGGTCACGGTGCAGCTGTCGTTGGCGGATCGGACAGTGCTGGTCACTGGCGGTGGAAGTGGGATCGGAAAGGGTGTCGCGGCCGCGGTGGTCGCTGCGGGTGGCAACGCCATGCTTGTCGGCCGCAACGCCGACCGGCTGGCCGCCGCGGCGGACGAAATCAAGGCCGCCGGGGGCGCCGGCTCGGTGCTCTACGAGCCCGCCGACGTCACCAACGAAGACGAGGTCGCCCGCGTCGTCGACGCGGCCACCGCATGGGCCGGCCGGCTGCACGGCGTCGTGCATTGCGCGGGCGGCAGCGAGACCATCGGACCCATCACGCAGATCGACTCCGACGCCTGGCGGCGCACGGTCGACCTGAACGTCAACGGCACCATGTACGTGCTGAAACACGCGGCAAGGGAGATGGTCCGGGGCGGCGGCGGGTCATTCATCGGCATCTCGTCGATCGCGGCCAGCAACACGCACAGGTGGTTCGGCGCGTACGGCGTCTCGAAGTCGGCGATCGACCACCTCATGCAGTTGGCGGCCGATGAGCTGGGCGCGTCGTGGGTGCGGGTGAACTGCATCCGCCCCGGCCTTATCCGAACGGAGCTGGTTGCACCGGTCCTCGAATCACCCGAGCTGAGCGCCGACTATGCCGAGTGCACACCGCTGCCAAGACCGGGCGAGGTCGAGGACATCGCGAACGCCGCCGTCTTCCTGCTCAGCGATGCGTCCAGCTACATCACCGGTCAGGTGATCAACGTCGACGGCGGGCTGCTGGTGCGCCGTGGTCCGGACTACTCGTCGATGTTGGAGCCGGTATTCGGCGCCGACGGGCTTCGCGGCGTCGTGTCGAGCTAGCGGTTATCCCCAAGCTCGAATTTTGGTGTGGGAGAGGGCAGGCCGGCCAGGTTCTGCGGATACAAATCGATCTCGTAGTGATCGCTGTCGAGACTGAAGCGGTGTGTGATGACATCGTTTTCGCTGCCATCAAGGTCATCAACGAAGATCGTTTTCTTGGCCACGCCCCGCCCTCTCCTGGGCCCGAGCATCGGCGTTAGGCTCCGAAAACCACGGTCGCGCAAGATATGTAGAAAGGTCGACGTGAAATCGGCCCCCTGTCGGGAGGGGGCCGATTCGCTGGGGTCGGTGACGTCGGGCCGCTAGCTCAAGCGACTCCGGATGTCGTCACTAGTCGCTGGCTGGTCGCCTCCGGCGCCCCCGACTCCGGTGACTTTCTTGACGGTGTCACTGACCTTCGTGCTCAGCGATTTGAGCGAGGAGCCGAACTGCTTGCCGGCCTTCGTCAGTGGCCCGCTCGACTGGCTGCCAGTGTTTTTGACACTGCCGGCGGCCAACGTCTTGGGCGTGACCTTGTTGCCCGTAGCGAGGACACTCATTGATGCTGGTGGTGCCGCGCTAAACGGGGTCCTGAGCTGATGCCGAAGTTCGAGTTGTTGACAATGGGTGTTCGGCGTCGTCGCCGTTCTGACCGTTCACGAATATAGCGCCAGCGATCGCAAGGGGCCGTTCCCAGCACCTAACTCAGGAGGAACAGCAGCGCCTGCAAGCACGGCGTTGTTGTTGCCGAGGATGTTAAACCCCACGTTGAGGCCGGGCGTAAGCGCCGCAACAACCCCGTGCCCGGAGTGTTTGACGACTCGACATCGTTCTCGTCGCCAGAGAGGTTAGTGGCATTGTTCACGACGCCCGTGCTGCGAGCGCCATTGTCGCTGCCGAGATTGAGCGCGCTGTTGCCTGCGCCAGGGCGAAGACGCTGGCTGCGCTGTACCACCGAAACTGCCTGCGAGGTTGAAGAGACCATCCGAAGTCGCCGAACTTCCGGCGGTAGCGAAGGCGACGTTACCTATGTGTCCCGGTAGGCCTTCGAGCACAGCCTGGCCCGCGCTGGTATCGGTTGGTTGCTCGCCAGTGCCACCCACCGAGATGGCGAGGTTGCCGAGGCTAAACCTGAGGATTAACCGGCATTGCCGGCGGTCTGCCGTGCTGCCGTCCTCGCCGCGTGGGGCCGATCACTATCGCGATGCTGCCAAAAGCGGCCTGGCAAGCGCCGTCGGCGCCCCCGCCGCCAATTGCGATGCCGCTGATATTCACGCACGATGCGACGGCCACTCCGGTCATACCCAGTGATGCCGCCGCCAACCCCGACACCAACCCAACACCCAGTACGCCGGTCGCAAGCGCGCCCTTTCGAGATAACCCCACTGTTAACCATCGGTGTTCCTCCGTCGTCGCGAAATATTGATAGCAAAAACGCTATGCCTCAGGCAGGGCAAGGGCAAGGGCAAACAGACCGATTCAGCAAATTGCGCCTGAGTAATTTTTGCGTCGAGGGTCACCGCCCATAGCTAAGCTAGGTCCGTCAAGCCGCCGCGGTAGTCAGTTTTTCGGCCAGCGACGCGGCGCACTCAACCCGCTCATCTGACCCTCGCCCATCCGAATATCGCGTGCGACCGGCGGGATGCGGCCTTGATGGCGGTGTACCCCCGGCGGCCTTCGTGGCCAATCTAAAACGTTCTTCGACAGTTCGGTGTCACCACCTGCTCACGACCTTTTGGGGCTGGTTGGATCGACAGCTGACGGATGGCACGGTCATCTGGACCATCCCGGCCGCCCAGACCTACACCACCTATCCGGGTAGTCGGCTGCCGTTCCCGACACTGTGCGAGCCCACCGCGCCGGTGAGGGCGTCGGGAGTCGTCGCCGTAGAACCGAGCCGCGGCCTGACGATGCCGCGCCGCAACCACCCGAGCCCAAAACCGCGCCAAACGCATCGACGCCGAGCGCAAACTCAACGACGCCTTCGCCGAACGCAACAATCCGCCGCCGTTCTATTCCCGAGCGGTCGGACTCGAGCCGCCGGCCTCCCAGGCGGGTAGTGCGCCGACCGCCGACCAATCCAGGTTGCCGCCACCATTGGCCAGCAGCGTCAGGAAGCGATCCCGCAAGAGGCTGGCGATCGGCAGTGGCGTCTGCAATGTCTCGCCCGCCGCGAGTACGAGCCGGACGTCCTTGTGGCCGAGTTCAGCGGCGAAACCGGCCGGCTCGAACTCCCCGCGCGCGATGAGGCCGCCGTACGTCTTGTACACCGGCGCACCGAACAGCGTCGACGTGAGGATCTCGAGGTAGTCGTTCTTGTCGACGCCGGCCTTCGCGACCAAGGCCATCGCCTCCCCGAGCGATTCGATCACCGAGGCGATCAGGAAGTTGCCGCTGAGCTTCACCAGATTGGCCGCCTTCGGTTCCTCCGACACAACGAACGTCCGTTGGCCGATCGCGTCGAACACCGGCGAGATCGCCTGCAGCGTCGCGGCGGCGCCTGCTGCGACCACGAAAAGCTTTGCCGCCGCGGCCGCTTCGGGTCGGCCGAACACCGGCGCCGCGACAAACTGCTGGCCGGCCTCTGCATGCGCCGCCGTCAGCCGCTCCGACAGCGCGACGCTGATGGTGCTCGACGAGACATGCGTGGCGCCGGGCCGCAGCGCGGCGATGATTCCGTCGTCGCCGAACGTGACCGCTTCAACGGCGTCGTCATTGGCCAGCATCGTGATGACGATGTCGCCGCCGCACGTCTCCGCCACCGCCTTCGCAGGCTTCGCGCCCTGCTCCGCGAGTGCTGCGACCTTGTCCTGCGACCGGTTGTACGCCGTCACCTCGTGGCCAGCCTTCAGCAGATTCCCGGCCATGCCCGCGCCCATGTTTCCCAGCCCGATAAACCCAATCTTCATGGCGTCCACGATGCCGCGTCTTCCTGTGCGCCGCAGGGCTTGGGGCAACAACAGCGGCATCGAGGCGCCCGCCGAGATCAGCAAACGAGCCTCTGTCAGGGGCAGTTAGTCAGGCTTGCATTTCGACAGCGCGGTGAACTGCGTTGACGATGCCCTGATAACCGGTGCAACGGCAGAAGTTCCCGGACAGGCCTTCGCGGATCTCCTCGTCGGTGGGCGTCGGATTTTCCTGCAGCAGGGCGGTGATCGACACGACGAATCCCGGGGTGCAGAAGCCGCATTGCAGGCCGTGGCACTCCCGCAGCGCAGCCTGCACGGGTGAGAGCTCACCGTCCTCGGATGCGATGCCCTCGACCGTCGTCACCTCACAACTGTCCGCCTGGACTGCGAACATCAGGCAGGAGCGCATCGCCTGCCCATCCACCAACACCGTGCACGCCCCGCACGCCCCGTGCTCGCATCCGAGATGCGTGCCTGTCAGGCCGCACCTCTCGCGCAGGTAGTCGGCAAGCGTCAGCCTTGGCTCCACGGACGCTTCGGTCGGCTGTCCGTTGACGGACATCTGTACCGGCCACTCATGCATTGCTTGCCTCCGCGGTCGCAGATTTCCAGGCGCGGGCGACCATCGTGGCGCCGACCTTGGCTCGATAGGCGGCAGACCCCTGTAGGTCGGCCGGGATGTCGTCGAGTGAGCTGATCGCCAGCCGGCCGACCTCGTCCGCGGTGATCTCGCCGACGGGACGGTCCAGGACGGCATCCTCGGCGGGGGAGCCGCGCAGCGGCGTCGATCCGAGACCGAGAAGTCCTATGCCGCAACGGGTCACGCGGTGATCGTCGTCCAGCTCGACCGCGACAGCGGCGCCTGCGATCGCGAAATCCCCGTGCCTGCGGGCGAACTCTTCAACCGCAAAGCCCGACCGCGCACCCCACACCGGAAAGCGCACAGCAGTGAGGATCTCGTCGAGTGCCATGGAGTTCTCCCACAGGCCCGTGAAGAACTCCTTCGCCGCGATCTCGCGCGCGCCGCGCGGAGACACCGCTTCCATCCGCGCGTCGAGCGCCAGCGCCACCGCGGCATACTCTGCCGCCGGATCGGCGTGGGCGATCGCGCCGCCAAGCGTGCCGCGGGTACGGATCTGGAAGTGGCCGATGTATGGGGTCGCCAGCGTCAGTAGTGGCACCGAGTCGGCCACCTCGTCGTCCATCCCGACGAAGGCGTGTGGCGTCGCCGCCCCGATGCGAACTTCGCCGTTGCACAGGTCGATTCCGACGAGCTCATCGATCCGCGAGATGTCGACGAGGTTGTCGAAATGCGTGAGCCGCATGGCGAGCATGGGTACCAGGCTCTGACCGCCTGCGAGGATCTTCGCGTCGTCGCCGTACTCGGCGAGCAGATCAACAGCCTCGTTTACGGCGCCGGGGCGGTGATACGCGAACGCGGCAGCTTTCATGACATGAGCCGCGTGATGGCGGCCAACAGGTCATCGGAGCGACGGTTTCGTCGGCGGCCCAGCAGGAAACCGATCACGCCACCGGCGACCAGCGCCGCGACTGCCGGCGCGGCCCGCTTTGCCATCGGCACCGCGACAACCTTCAGCAGATCGACGGAATCGCCGGGACCGGCCGCCACTGCCGCCGTGGTTTGCGGTGCGGCGCCGACGCTTTCGGTAGCAGCCGACGTCGGCGCCGGAGCGCCCCCGAGCATGTCGGCCTCGAGGGACTTGGCAAACTGCGCGATGAGGCTTCCCGCGACGTCGGCGAGGACACCACGGCCGAACTGCGCGGCCTTACCCGAGATGGTCAGATCGGTGGTGATCACCACGCTGGTGGCATCGCCTTCGTCCTTGAGCTGCGCGGTGACGACGGCGGCAGCGTTTCCGTTACCCCTTGTCTCCTTGCCGTTGGCCTTGAGCACCACCCGTTGCGCCGAAGCGTCCTTTTCCAGGAAGGCGGCATCTCCCTTGTACGACACGGTGATCGGACCGACCTTGACCTTGACCGCGCCGGTGAACTCATCGCCGTCGACAGACAGCAGGGTGGCGCCGGGAAGGCACGGGGCGACGCGCTCGACGTCGGTGAGCACCTCCCACGTCTTCGCCGCCGGCACAGCGACACGGAATTCGTTGTTCAGTTCCACGTTTCGGTCCTTACCTCTGTGCCTGTTCCAGTAACTCGACGATCGCCGCGGGCGAAGCCGGCAAGCGTGTCAGGGTCACACCGAGCGGCGCTAACGCGTCATTGATCGCATTGATCACCGCGGGTGTCGCACCGATCGCCCCGCCCTCGCCGACGCCCTTGTAGCCGCCGACCCCGGGTCCCGGGATCTCGATGTGGCCGTATTCGATCGGCGGGACCTCGGTGGCGGTCGGGAGCAGATAGTCGACAAACGTTGAAGCGAGGGGGTTTCCGGCGTCGTCGTACACCATGTTCTCCAACAGCGCGCCGCCGATGCCCTGCACCGTGCCACCGGCGATCTGGCCCTCGACCACGTTGGGGTTGATCATCGCGCCGACGTCCTCGCTGACGATGTAGCGCGTGAGCGTGACTTGGCCTGTCTCGACGTCCACTTCGCACGTACAAGCGTGGGTGGCATTGGCCCAGTGGATCATCGCCTGCGACGTGAACCGCGCCGTCGCCTCGAGCGAGGCCGACATACCAGGCGGCAGCTGCTGTGGCTCGTAGTACGCGCGGTACGCGATGTCGGCGAAAGCTGACGCTCTTCGAAGGATCCTCGCGAACACGGCTTTCGAGCCAGCCAGCTCGATCTCCGATCTCGTCCACGCCGAGCCGGTGTGCCGCCATCGCCACCAGCTGCTTGCGCAGCATCGTTCCCGCCTCGTGCACGGCGCCCGCGGTCATCGGGCCGGAACGGCTGCCCTGGGTGCCCGCGCCATACGGCGTCACCGCGGTGTCGCCCTGGGTGGTCGAGACGTCTTCGATGTTGGCGCCGAGCGCGTCGGCGGTCAGCTGCACCACCGTCGTCTCGATGCTGTTGCCGGTCGACCCGCCGTTCACGTACACGTTGATCTTGCCCGTCGGCTCCATCCGGATGGTCGCGCCTTCGGTGGCGAGGTGCCCCGTTGCCGCGCCGGTCGGTTCGATGTACGCCGAGAAGCCGAGGCCGATGTAGCGACCCTGTTCCAACGCTTCGCGTTGTTCGCGGCGGAAGCCCTCATGGTCGAGGATCTTGACCGCCTGCTCGAAGGTGTCCGCGGGCGCGACGTGGTCGTAGGGCATGCCGTTGGGGTTGAAGTACGGCATCTCGTCGCCGCGGAGGATATTGCGGCGGCGCAGGTCGACGGGGTCCATGTCCATCTTGCGTGCGGCGATGTCGAGAAGGATTTCGCGCGCGAGGGTTTCGTACTGCCACGGACCGCGGTAGGCGGCAAGCCCCGCGGTGTTGGAGAACACCGTCTTGTAGTTGAAGCTCGCCTTCGGCACGCGATACGGCCCAGGGAAGAACATGCCGACGGCGGCGGTGGTCAGCACCGGGTACGGCGTCGGATAGGCGCCGACGTCATACATGAAGTCGATATCGGCGGCGAGGATGTTGCCTTCGTCGTCGAACGCCATCCGCGCCCGGCCGTCGACATGGCGCGCCTGGCCCGCGGACATCAGGTTCTCGCGCCGGTCCTCGATCCACTTGAGCGCGAACGGCACCTTGCGCGCGGCCAGCAGGATGCACATGTCTTCGCGCATCGGGACGACCTTCTGGCCGAACCCGCCGCCGGTGTCGCGCATGATGACGCGCACGCCGTGCGCAGGGATGCCCAGCAGCCGAGCCGCGAACGCACGCAGTTCGTGCGGTGTCTGGGTGGACGCCCATACCGTCAGTTCCTCCGAAGACGCCTCCCACTCGACCACCATGCCGCGCGTCTCCATCGGCACCGGCGCATAGATCTGTTGGTAGACGTTCGCTTCTGCGACGTGTGCGGCGGACGAAAACGTCTCCTCGTCCGGCGGCGCGCCTCCCATTCCGCCGGCGACGTTGTCGGGGTACGCCTCGTGAACGACGACGTCAGAATTGACCGCTTGAGTGAAGTCGGCGACGGCAGGCAAGGCTTCGTAGTCGACGTCCACCAACTCGACGGCATCCTCTGCGAGGTAGCGACTCTCGGCGACGACGACGGCAACCGGGTCACCGACGAACTTCACCTCGCCCTCTGCCAGCGGTGGGCGCGGGGTGTCCTGGATGTTCTTACCCGCGACGGCGTGCCACGCCTCCTTGACGTCCGGATTGAGGTCGCCCGCCGTGAACACGGCGCGTACACCGGGCAGGGCGAGGGCCGCGGCGGCGTCGATGCCGATGATCTTCGCCCGGGCAAACGGGCTGCGCACGAAGCAGGCGTGCAGCATGCCGGGCCTTGAGACGTCGTCGACGAAGGTGCCACGGCCGGTCAGTAGGCGGTTGTCCTCGACGCGGGGTACGCGGGTGCCCGCGTATCGGGTCGCAACCGTTTCAGTCACGCAATCACTCCCTCATACGACTGAAGAGTGACGTTATCCCATCTGAGAGCGACATTTCCACCCTCATTGTCTCATCTGATCAATGATGGTGGATACGGCCGTTGACCTCGGTCAATGGCCTGCCGCCGCCGCCCCAGCGGCGCGCGATGATCTCCGCGGCGATCGAAACCGCGGTTTCTTCGGGGGTGCGAGCGCCCAGGTCGAGGCCGATCGGGCTGGCCAACCTGCTCAGCTCGACGTCGGTCAGTCCGACCTCGCGCAGTCGGTTCATGCGGTCGTCGTGGGTGCGGCGCGACCCCATCACGCCGATGTAGTCGACCTCAGGCAGCCGCAACGCCACCTCCAGCGCAGGCACGTCGAACTTGGGGTCGTGGGTCAGCACACAGATCGCCGTCCTCGAGTCGATCGCCCCCAGCCCGGCCTGCGCGGTGAGGTAGCGATCGGGCCAATCGACGATGACCTCGTCGGCATCGGGGAACCGGGCCGATGTCGCGAAGACGGGCCTGGCGTCGCACACGGTCACCCGGTATCCGAGGAAGGCGCCCTGCCGGGCCAGAGCCGACGCGAAGTCGATGGCACCGAAGATCAGCATCCGCGGTCGAGGCGCATGGCTGGCCACGAACACCTCCATGCCGGCTTCCTGGCGCTGGCCGTCCGGACCGTAGGACAACACGGCGGTGCGACCCGCGGCGAGCAGGCCCCGGGCGTCGTCGGCGATCGCGTCGTCGGCGCGCTCAGATCCCAGCGACCCGTCGACGGTGTCCCGCCCCACGACCAGCCTGCGGCCGAGCCAAGCCGGGTCGGGGTGCGCGATAACCGTGGCGATGGCGGTCGGACGTTGCCCGGCGATATCGTCGGCGATGGTCTGCAACTGGGGAAAGGTGTTGCGGGACACCGGCTCTGCGAAGATATCGATGATCCCTCCGCAGGTGAGGCCAACGGCGAATGCGTCGTCGTCGGAGATCCCGTAGCGGTGCAGTTCGGGTCGTCCATTCGCGACCACGTCGTTGGCGAGTTCGTAGACGGCCGCCTCGACGCAGCCGCCGGACACCGACCCCGCGACCGCGCCGCCGGGGGAGACCACCATGGTGGCCCCTGGCGGACGCGGCGCGGACTTGATCGTTCGGACGACAGTGGCGACGCCGGCCGTCCCGCCGGCTCGCCAGACCGTCAGCAGTTCGTCGAGTACATCTCGCACAATCCGCAGTCTATGCCGGGAACCCGGCAGCACTGTGCGAGTGCTCAGCGTTGACTATCGTCGCCGGTCAGGTGGCGGCGCAATAGGTGGCGGTCGTTCTCCTCACGGGGGGATTTGTGCACCAACGACCTCGGCGACGGAGGTGTCAGCTTCTTCGGCAACCGATCCGACCCAATCAGGTCGCGAACCTTCGGGCGGGTCGACACTGTCGCGCCCGAAGTGGACGTCGATGCCTTCCGCGTACGTAACTTCGTCGGTTCGGGTACCGACACAGTGGTCGCGGGCCGTTGTTCGTTCGTGGTCGGGGTCATCGTGACCGGCGCAGCGTTGATGCCGTAGGCGCCCTGACCCATCACGTCCGGCCTCTCGGTCCCGAACGGTCGACGGCCTGTCGTATCCTGCAACCCGTTGTCCAATCCCGTCGGAATCGAGATGAGAAGGTTGCGAGCCAACGTAATTGGGTTCGAGAAATAGCCAAGCTGGACCTTGGTCGGTTGGCCGGGACTGATCGTCCGGTCGTAGCCCGCCTCAACCAGTAGGCGCACCGTAGGATCGAGCGTGTCCGCCAGGACTGGACCGACCTTCGGAATTCGGTTCAGCGGCAAGAGGATTGGGACTGGATAGGTCGGAACCATGTAGTACTTCGTGTCTCCATACTCATCTTGCAGCACCGCGTCTTGAATCAAGGCGGGATCGGCGGTAGGTACCCGGACGAGCGAGTTGATGACCGACAAGATGAACAGCGGATTGGTTGGGAAGTCGCTGAACAAGTTGTATTGGAACGCGATGTCATAGGTGGTGATGTCGCCCTGGGCCGCGCCCGCTGTCTGGGTGGGGGCGGCGCCGTAGAAGGGAATGTCAAAGATAGGAAGTTTGCGCAACGGCGTGAGACGCTCCAGGATTCCGCCGTTGGGCCTCATCGGGTCCTCGACGAACACAAGCTTGATGGCCGGAGCATCCTCGGGGTTACTCGCCCAGGCTTGATTGAACTTCCGCTTGTATATCGAAAGCACGACCGAGCCCTGTGAGCCGCCGCCGAAAA
This sequence comes from uncultured Actinomycetota bacterium, assembly GCA_963698965.1. Classification (GTDB taxonomy): domain Bacteria; phylum Actinomycetota; class Actinomycetes; order Mycobacteriales; family Mycobacteriaceae; genus Mycobacterium. Next base: position 78,207 of record CAVOSY010000006.1, on the reverse strand, counting down.
CCGTTCCGGGTTGTACGGAATCGGGCGAAGGCAGCGCAGCCACCCCAGCGGCGACCGACTGATCGAACTTCGGATCCGAAAGACCGCCCGAAGAAACCGGCCAAAGGCTTGCCGGATACTGCACCACGGACACAGGTGGAGGCGGTGCAGCACCCGTCAGGCTCGTGATCCAGGGAACCTGGATTCTTACGGCGGTCTGATCTGAGCCATCGTCGCCGAAAGCGTGCGTGCCCCCGACGAGATAGGTTGCGGCGAGGCCGACGGCGGCCTGCATCGTTGAGGCGAGAGCGAGCGAAACGACGGTTGAAAGTGCAAGTAGCGCCAGTCGTATTGGGCGCGTGACAGGAAACATGGGAACCCCCCCGGGTACTTGTGCGGATAGTAGCGGGATGGTGTTCAGGCTGCGTCGAATTCGACGGGTAGCGCTGCCGGGCCGGTGATTCCGACCATCGGCTTCCACGGCGCGGGGCCTCCGCGCCGCAGATTACGCATCCGACGAGCCATGACTCTCAGGGCTTCGGCGATCTCCCTTCTCGCGAGGTTCGCTCCGAGGCAGTAGTGCGCGCCCGCGCCGAAAGTCTGCATCGGAGCCGCGTCCTCGCGGGTGATGTCGAGACGGTCCGGATCGTCGTACACGCTCGGGTCACGGTTGGCGGCAGCCGTATTGACCAAGACGAACGTCCCCGCAGGGATGACGACGCCCTCGTACTCGACGTCCTCGATCGTCATCCGCATCGCGCCGAACACCACGGGGTAGAAGCGCATCAGTTCTTCGACCGCCTTCATCGCGAGTTCGGGGTGTGAAGCGAGCAGATCCCACTGCTCCGGGTGATCGCACAGGACGTCCACCGCTGCGGCCACCTGGTTGCGGGTGGTGTCGGTACCCGCCATCAGCAGGCCGCCGGCAAGCATCCGTAGTTCGGCCATGCTCAACCGGTCGCCGTCGTCCTCGGCCCTGATCAGTTCAGAGATGAGGTCGTCCGTGGGTGAGTTGCGGCGCTCGGCGACCATGCCGTCGACGTAGTCGTCGAGTTCACCCCACGCCTTCAGGATGTCCGGCTCGTACTCGGCCGCCTTCCAGGTGAAGGTCTTGAAGAACTCGTCGGCCCACACCGAGAACAGCTGCCAGTCCTCTTTCGGAGCGCCGAGCAGCTCACAGATGACCGGCACCGGATACGGGCGCGCGATGTCGGCGACGATCTCGGAGCGTCCCGCCGCCATCAGCGGGTCGGTCAACTCCGTGATGATGTCGACGATCGTCTTGTCCAGACGCGCGACCGACCGCGGGGTGAATGCCTTGGACACCAGTCGGCGCAGACGCGCGTGATCCTCACCGTTGACGCTCAGAAGGGTCGCGGTTACCCGGTCCCACAATGGTCCTGACGAGATGCCCTGGGCCTCGAGGCCGAGCCCGCGCGGCGGAGCGAGCCGGTGATCGCGCAGCGCGGTGTGCGCCAGTTCGTAGCTCAGGATCTCGGGCCCATGCGAGCCCATGGCGATCGGAAACTGCTGCCGCGCCTGCTTCAGGGCCTCGTGCGCGGCCGCTGGCGTGGGCGCATCCTCGTAGGAAACGGTGGGCAGGTCGGCTTCGAAAACGGTGCGGCACGTAACGCTGGCGACGCTCATGCTGGCCTCCTATTTCGGGACGCCTTCATGGTCTGGCCGCACCAGGGGGACCGATAGCGTACGTACATACCTGCTTTCCGGAGGTGATCGCGTGGGTATACGCGTTTTGAGCGTCCTCGCTGCTCTGTGCGCGGCCGTCTGTGCTGCTCCCGTCGCTGCATTGGCAGCACCGCCGGTGCCGCCGGTGTCCGACGCCGCGCGCGCGGCCGGGCTTGTTGATGTGCGCACCGTCGTGCCCGACGCAGTCATCGACCTCCGGTATGCGACGCCGAACAACTTCGTCGGCGTGCCCCTGTACCCGGCGGACGCCCGCTGCCTGGTGCACGAATCGATGGGCCAGGGGTTGGCCGCCGCCGCGGCGGTGCTGCGGCCGAGGGGTGAGGTGCTCATGTTCTGGGACTGCTATCGGCCGCATGACGTGCAGGTGCGAATGTTCGATGCGGTGCCCGATCCGAACTGGGTCGCCCGCCCGGGGCCATATTCACGCAGCCACGAAGCCGGCAGGTCGGTCGACGTGACGATCGCGAACGCCGGCGGTCCCGTCGACATGGGCACCGACTTCGACGACTTCACTTCGCGGGCACTCGCCTACGCCAGCGACGGAGTCAGCCCGGCCGCCCAGGCCAACCGTGCGCGATTGCGCGACGCGATGAACGCAGGCGGATTGACCGTCTACAAGGGTGAGTGGTGGCACTTCGACACCCGTGATGCCTACGAGAAGCGACCGATTCTCAATGTGCCGGTGAATTAGGTGATTCGACCGTCGGCGACTCCGGTGAGTCCGACGGCTCGGCGGCTCAGCTAGCGGTCCGAGTCCACAGGCAGTACCCACTCATCTGTATCGAGAAGAGCCTCGGCAGCAGCTGCAACGAAAGCGGTTGTCCTGGTTTGCCTTCAGACACTTGCGGCTGACTCAGCACTCCCGGGCTGACGACCGTCTCCTGTTCTGCGCGGCACTGACTTCCCGGGTCCTGCGGTGTGGCGGTCCAGTTGCCCGACTCGACGCTGGGGTTCCGCATCCCCTGGCCGTGCAGTGTCATCGCGGGACCGTAACTCAACCAGCGGTCGTTGGGCGGCTGCGGCGACGTCACGGTCTGCCACTGCCCGTTGGCACACACCAGGGGCATCCGTGCGTCCGACGGCCAGGTCATCACGTCGGACATGTCCACTGAACAAGCCGTACCGGGTTGTGGAGCTTCGGGATCGGCCCACGCCAGGGCCGGTGCCGAAAGAAGCAGCGCCACAACCGAGACCGCCGTTACCGTCGCGCGCACCCGCCTACACCTTCGTGAGGTCCCCGTGGTCGACGGCGACCAGGATGCATCATCGGTGCCTAAATGCCGCCGTTCTCCTGGTTCAGCATTTTCGTCGCCGCCGACCCGGCGGTCCTGCGCGAGACGCTCGAGATAGCCCCTTGTCTCGTTGAGCAGGTCGAGGGCTTGTTTTTCCCGCCCCTGCGTCGGAAGGCCCCACGCAACCCAGAATCCGGCTTCGGCCATGGCATTTACGTTTATCAGACGCCTTTGCCATTGACCATCGACTCTCGGGATCGGATCGTGTTTGCCTAGAACAAACATCGGGGTATTGATCAACTTGCGGCCGTCGTCACGCCGCAGATGTGTATAGGAGTTGAGTCATGACCGGTCGCCGAACCGCTCGTTTCCTGACAGCCGCTGGTGTCGCGATCGTGACTGCGTCGGCGCTGGTGAGCGCACCCGCCCCGGTCGCGTCCGCCCAGCCGTGTCCGGATGTCGACGTGGTGTTCGCGCGCGGCACCAGCGAGCCGCCCGGTGTCGGCGGCGTCGGCCAGGCCTTCGTCGACGCGCTGCGCTCGCAAGCCGGCGGAAGATCGGTCGACGTGTATCCGGTCAACTACCCGGCGAGCAGCGACTTCGGCAGCGGTGTCCAGTTCGCCGAAACGGTCATCGAAGGGATCAGGGACGCGGCGGGCCACGTTCAGGCCACGGCTGCTAACTGTCCCAAGACCAGGATCGTGCTCGGCGGATTCTCGCAGGGCGCAGTGGTGGCGGGATTCGTCACTTCGGCGGTCGTACCAGAGGGTGTGCCGGCTGCGCTGGTACCCGCGCCGATGCCACCCGAGGTGGCCGGTCACGTCGCCGCAGTCACCCTGTTCGGCAAGCCGTCGGACCAGTTCATGCGCGACGTCGGCGCGCCGCCTGTCGTCATCGGCCCGCTGTATGTGCCCAAGACCATCGACCAGTGCGCCGACGGCGACACCATCTGCAACGGCGCCGCTCCTGGGGCGCCGAGCGTCGCGCACGCCCTGTATTCCGTGAACGGCATGGTCAACCAGGCCGCCACGTTCGCCGCCGACCGGCTCTAACCGATGATCGACCCCTCCACGAGCGCCTGTTCCGCCTCCTGGAGCACGACCGACTGCGCCTGCTCGTAGATCCGCCAGGCATCCTCGGGGGTGTCGCCGACTGCGGTCAGGCCGACGCGACCGCACTCGGTGAGGCAGCTGATCATGTGGAACACCACCCCGGTGCGCCGGGCCTGATCGAAATGCAGGCCGTTGCGCACGACGGCGTCGAACAGTTCCCCCACGGTCAGTGCCTTGAGTCGGTCGTCTTCGAAGTGGTCGGTAGCGACCAAGTACTTGCTACTGCCGCTGGGTGTCAGGAAGACTCCGCGCTCGCCGTCATAGGTTCCGTCGGTGAGGAACTGCAGGGTGAGGAACGGATGGGTGGTCCCGCCCTTGCGCAGGTTCAACTCGATGGCGTAGGGCGTCCATGCGCCGGTGTCATCCTGCACCACAACGAAATCCACCGCGAACCTGCCGAGCGCGCCTCGCTTTGCGAGCTCTCTTCCGATCACCATGGCGGGCTCTGCGATGGCCGCGGCGTATTCCTGCTTGGCGGGGAACACGCAGCCGAGGTACTTCTGACCGCTCGCGCCACCGAGAAGCTGGTCGTGGGTGGACAGCAATTCGACGGTCCGGTCGGGCAACGCCCTCATTTGGACACTCGGACTGGTCAGCGCCTCGCCGGTGATCCGCTCCTCGACGATGCCGCCGTTCTTCTCGAATGCTGCCAGGTAGGTGGCGACGTCGAGTTTCTCGGACTCTGGCTGCATGCTCATCAAGCGGTCCCTGATGACGGCAGCCTCGTCCGGTGTGCCAGGGTCCGGCAGGTCGGAAAGGTCGACCATGGCGTTCCCTGCCCCGGAGACGCCCTCGTTGAGCTTGACGATCGCTTGGCGCAGCGACGGCCGCCGCGCACGCATGCTCTGCACGCCCGCCACGATGTCGTCGACCGTACGAAGGTCCTCCGCGCCCACCGGACAGCGCACCCCGACTTCCTCGAACATCCTGCGGCAGCCGGTCTTGCTGCCGAGGTCTTCGAGCCGTGGGTCCGCACCGTACATCGGGATCCGCAGGCTCAGCGCGACGTCCCGCTCGAGCGGTGTGGTGTTGTACGGAATCAGGTGGCTGCGCGCCGCGTTCGGAATCAGGGACCGGATCTCGCGGATAAGTCGCGGCCGGGCAAGCAGTTTCGCGCTCAACGCGGTCGTAGACGCGTCACCGACCGGTACCAACGTGAGCCGGGCGCGGGCATGGCTGGGAATCACGCCGGGGAGCAGCCCGAGGTAATACTCGATGATCGATTCGGAGATCGGCTGCGACGTCACGTAGATCATGCGCAGCCGTGGCTGGCGAAGCAGCAGGAGCAGGAACAGGGCGCGTTCCTCCATCGCCTGCATGACGGTGCCGCTGCCGGGCGTGGTGCGTTCGATGCTGATCGAGGGGACGACCACGACCGATTCGTCCTCCAAGTTGAGCCTCATGGACTCCCAGACGTCCGGCATCGTCAGTTGCAGCGCATCGAAATAGCGATAGCGCTCGTCTTCGTCGAGCTCTGACAGCGTCCGGCCCAGCTGGTTGGGCGCCTGTAGTTGTGTCATGGGCCTTCCTTTTCGTCCTTGAGTGCGCTGATGTTGTGAACTCGCACTGAGCGACTGAATCCTTTGGGCTGGACATCGCCCACCATTTCCGCCACCGCCACGTGCTCGGTGCCAGCGAGCACGCGATCGGTGACCAATACCTGCCAGGGCCCGGCGTCCGAACACAGCCGGGCGGCCAGATTGGTGACGCTGCCGATGGCGGCGTAGTCGAAACGACCCTCGAAGCCGATCCGGCCGAGCGTCGCATGGTTCTGCGCGATACCGATTCCCACGGCGAGGTCGTACCCTCTGCGCCGCCAGCCTTCGGCGAGGTTCCTCACGGCGTCGCGGATCTCCAGCGCCATCCGCACCGCCCGCTCGGCGGGGTCGTCGCATTGAATCGGGTCGTTGAAGAACACCATGATCCCGTCGCCCGTGAACCGCTCCAGCGTCCCTTCGTAGGCGTGGACGAGCGTCCCGATGGCGCGGTGATACTCGCCGAGCACCCCCATCACCTCCTCGGGTTCGCTGGTCTCCGCGAAGGGGGTGAAGTTCCTGAGATCGGCGAACAACACCACGATTTCGCGCCGATGGCTTGCGAGCAGGTTCTCGTCACTGACCACGATTTCGGCCAGCTGTGGGGATAGAAAGTGGCGCAGCCGGTTGGTCCGTTCCAACTCGGCGACCTGTTGCGCGACCCGGGTTTCGAGTTCGGCGTTCCACTCGGCCAATTCGTCGGCCTGCCGCCGGATGGTCGCGTGATAGCGCTTGATCCGCGCCAGCGACGCCACTCGGGCGAGCAGCTCGCTCTTGTCGAACGGTTTCGTGACGAAGTCGTCGGCACCCGCCTCGAGGGCGGCCAGCCGCTGTTCGGATCCGCTGGCGGTGATCATCACGACGGGCAGGAATTCCGTTGCGGGATTGGAACGTATCCTCCGGCAGACCTCGTAGCCGTCCATCTCCGGCATCAGGATGTCGAGCAGCACGATGTCGACGTCTTCGGTTTCCAGCAATGCGAGCGCTTGCGCGCCCGACCCCGCGGTGAGAACGCGGTGGCCGCGGGGCGTCAGCACCGCATCGAGCAGCCTCAAGTTGGTCGGCTGGTCGTCGACCGCCAGTACGGTCGCCCCGATGTCCATCAGTCCGCCTGTCCGCCGAGGAACGCCTCGATCTGGCCGGGCAGCGCCCGCACGCTGATCGGCTTCTCGACGTAGCCGTCGAAGCCGGCGCGAGATGCTCGTTCCTTGTCCTCGGCCATCGCGAATGCCGTCACCGCGACCACCGGCACGTCAGGGCCGAGTGGGCCCTGACGCAATCGGCGCAGCGTCTCCGTTCCGTCGATGCCCGGCAGCTGTAGGTCCATCAACACCAGATCCGGGGGATCCTGTTGGGCGACGCGCAGGCCCTCCTCCCCGGACTGCGCCTCGACGACGTCGTAGCCGGCGAAGCTGAGTACGTCGCGAACCAGCTTGAGGTTCAACGGATTGTCCTCGACGACCAGGATGCGGCGCGGCGTCACAGGGCACCAACTTGCTTCAGAGCATCGATCAGCTCCTCGCGGCCAATTGGCTTGCGCAGGTAGGCATCCGCGCCAATGGCCAGGCCGCGGGACCGGTCGTCGACGTCGGTGGCGATGACCACCGGGATAGCGGCGGTCGCCGGATCCGCCTTGAGCTCGGCCACCACCTGCCAGCCATCGAGCCGCGGCAGGCCGATCTCGAGTACGACGGCGGCAGGCAGTTCCTTGCGCGCCATCTCGAGAGCCTCGACGCCGTCCATGGCCCGCAGCACCCGCGTCGGTGAACCATCCAAATAGGCCGAGTTCAGGTCCAGCGATGCCCGGTCGTCGTCGACCAGAAGGACGGCGGGCACCGCGCTGCCTCCGTCCGAGCTGACGGCGTCGGCCCGTAGCACGCCCGGGATGGAGAAGCCGAATGTGCTTCCGGCGCCTGGGGTGCTCTTCAGCCACATTCGCCCGCCGAACAACCAGACGATGCGCCGCGACAGCGTCAGTCCGAGGCCGGTGCCCTGTTCCTTCGGTGCGCCGCGGCGGCCCTGCTGGAAGGATTCGAAGATCCGTTCCTGGTCCTCGATCGGCACCCCGATGCCGGTGTCGGTGACCGTCACGATGAGGTCGGTCCCCTCGCGGTAGCCGCGCAGCGACACCTTTCCGCCGTCGGGGGTGAACTTGACGGCGTTCGAGAGCAGGTTGAGCACCACCCGCTTGAACAGCAAGCCGTCGGTGTCGATCGTGTCGATGTCGTCGGAGACCTCGACTGTGACGGTGATGGCGTGCCCAGCCGCACGCTCGCGGATCATGGCCACGCAGTACTCGAAAGCGCTGTTGACGCTGAAAGTGCTTGGCTCCAGGAGCATTTGGCCCGCCTCGACCTTCGATAGATCGAGGATGTCATTCACGAGTTCCAGAAGGTGCTTGCCGGAGTTCCAGATGTCGCGCAGGTACCCGTCCTGACGTTCGTTGATCTCCCCGAACATGCGATCCAGCAGCACTTCAGAGAAGCCGATCACCGCGTTGAGCGGTGTCCGTAGCTCGTGGGACATGCTGGCCAGGAACTCCGATTTGTGGCGGCTGGCGATCTCGAGTTCTTCGGTCTTGGTCTGCAGCTCCCCGAACAGGCGCGCGTTCACGATGGCCAGGGCCGACTGTCCGGCGAACGTCTCGAGCAGCTCGACATGGGGGCCGAACGAGCCCGTGCTCCGACGCCGGATCACCAGGACACCCAAGATCCTGTCGCGGCGCAGGATCGGAACCGCAAGCACAGATCGCCAGCCGTCGCGGAACAAGGTATCCAGATGCGGGTCGAGCGCCTTGCCTGCCAGATCCGGCACCTCGAGTGTCTTGTGGTCGGTCGCGGCCCGACCAACCAGCGTCGTTTCGCGGTCAATCGTGATGGCCCGCAGTTCTTTCAGTAGCTCAGGGCTGCTGCCAGCGGCGGCGCGGACGTGAAACGAATCGCTGGACTCGTCGTACTCCATGATGGATCCGCCGTCGGTTCGGGTGAGCCGCACGGCGTTGCTGACGATCTGGTCCAGGACCTGGTCGAGGTCGAGGCTCGAACCGACCGCGTCGCCGACCTCCCGCAGCGCCTCAAGTTGCGCGACCTTCGATTCGAGCGTGCGCATCAGCGACCACTGCCCCATGACGATCGCACCCTGAACGGCGAACTCCTCCAGGAGCTCGCACTCGCGGGTGTTGAATGGCGAGGCTTTGGTGCGCCACATCGACAGCACGCCGACGACCTCGTTTTGCAGGATCATCGGCGTCGAAAGCAGGGTGCGATAGCCGCCCAGCTGTTGGAGGTCCGGGCGCCCATAGTTCGCGTCGTCGAGCACGTCGGCAATCTGAACGGTGCGCCTTTCGACGGCAGCGCGCCCGACGGTCGTCGAAGGGTTCCTGGCCAGCGGATGGCGCTCCAGGTACCTACGGAACTCGTCGGGGATCTTGCCGGTGTCGCGGGACAGCCTGAACGCGTCGCCCTCTGGGATGTACAGGGTGGCGGCTTGCGCACGGCAGAGGCGCGCAGCGTGCTCGAGAACGGTGTCGAGGATGTCTCCGGGGTCCGTACCTGCGCGGCCGAGCGCCGCCAAGATCTCGCGGCTCGCCGCTGACTGCTCGCGGGCGTCCCGCAACTCGTGGCGTAGCTCTAGCGACGCCCGTGATACGCGGGCCGTGCGCTCGCTTCGTTCGCCCACTCGCTCCTCCCCCGGACCCGTCTAAGTCTGCTGTCTATCCGGCGACTTAACAGCGAAATGGGCGTCAATTTCTGAATGGGTGCCGATAAGCCCCGGGTGAAGCTTCCCGAGGCCATCGGGGGAGTGCGGGCGCCGGTGGGCATTGGTTGCGCAATCAACGACCTGTCGGCGATGGAACTCGACGACGCCGCGCTGTGGGGGTCAATTCGTCATGATCGTCGCGAACAGCTCGGTCATCTCGTCGGCGGGCCCCCCGGGGACGGTATAGCCGTCCTCGTCGCGGATCTCGCCGAGATGATCCCGCACCTCTTCGACCGACAGCGCCGGGCTGTAGTACCCCCTTGTCCTGCCGATGAAGAATCGTGCGACGTGTCCAGCGCCGACCGTGTAGATCTCCCCGGAAACAGGACAATCCCGGTGCGTCAGAAAGGCCGCGACCGGAGCCACCAGCGCCGGGTCCAGTTTCTGAAGATATTGGCCCACAAGCTCGTCGAGCAGGGCCTGGTCGGCCGCGTCGTCCTGCCGGCCCGCGGTGTCGAGGGAGTGCGCGAGCATCCGGGTGTAGCCGATCGGGGCGATCGCATTGACCTTGATGTTCCGGTCGGCGCCTTCGGCGGCGAGCACGCGGGTGAAGCCGATCAACCCGGTCTTGGCCGAACCGTAGTTGCTCATCCGCTCGGCGCCGAGGATGCCCGCGGCAGAGCAGGTGTTGAGCACCCGGCCGTATCGCTGCTCGCGCATCACCTTCCAGACAGGTCTCGTCAGATGGAACGCGCCCTTCAGATGCACATCCAACAGGGGATCGAGCCGATCGGCGGTCATGTCCTCGAACGGCGCGTCACGGACGATTCCTGCGTTGTTGATCACGATGTCCACCCGTCCCCAGGTGCGCAGGGCGGTGTCGATGATCGCTTGGCCGCCTTCGGGTGTGGTGACGCTGTGGCTGTCGGCGACGGCCTGACCGCCCCGCTGACGGATCTCCTCGGCGACCGCGTCGGCGGTCTCGGAGTTCGAGCCATCTCCTGTCACCGATCCACCGATATCGTTGACCACGAGGCGCGCGCCGCGCGATGCAAGCAGCAGCGCATACTCCTTGCCCAAGCCGCCGCCTGCGCCGCTGATCACGGCGACCTGCTCGTCGTAGCGCAATTCGTTGTTTGTCACCACGTGACCGGCAGTTCCCTCATCCCGTAAATGTCCGATTCGCCTTTGAACTGTGGCATTTTCAGGTCAGTTTGCAGTCGGAGGCCCGGCAGGCGCCGCGCCAGGGTGGCGAACGCGATCTGCATTTCGACTCGGGCGAGGTTCTGCCCGATGCATTGATGCACGCCATAGCCGAAACCCAGGTGCCCGCGAGTGTTCCGCTCGACGTCCAAAGTCTCGGGGTTGTCGACGAAGTCAGGATCCCAGTTTCCTGCTGGAAGGTTCATGAGAAGCGCGTCGCCGGAACGGATCAGCTGCCCACCGAGTGTGAGATCCTCGGTTGCCACGCGATCGACCTGGCTGTGCACGATGGTGAGGTAGCGCATCAGCTCTTCGACGATGTTCGCGATCACGGCCTGGTCGTCGGTTTGGCCGAGCCGTTCGTACACATCGCGATGCTGAAGCAGCGCAACGGTTCCCAACGCGATCATGTTGGCCGTGGTTTCGTGGCCGGCCTGCATCATGATCGCACCGGTGACGGCCGTGGTGGCACGGTTGAGCCGGCCGGTCAATACGTAGTCGGTGACGAGGCGGCTGATCAAATCGTCGCCGGGATCGTGCTCTTTGCGCTCGACCAACTCCTCAATGTAGGCGTACATCGCCCCGAAGGCCTGCGCCTTCACCTCCTCGGACGACCTGGTGTCCAGCCCGACGGCGGTGTTGTGCTGGAAGAACTCGAGGTCTTCGGGTGGCACACCCAGCAGGAGTGCAATCACGAGTGACGGCACCGGCAAGGCGAAGTCGCGCACGAGGTCCGCAGGCGGCCCGTCGGCGATCATCGCGGCGAGATGTTGGTCGACGAGTTCCTGAATCTGGGGGCGCATCGCGTCGGTCCGCCTGAAGGTGAAGACGCTGGTCATCATGCGCCGCAATCGATGGTGCTCGGGATCGTCGGTGCGGGCGAACACCACGGGCGTGTTGTCGTCTGCGCCCGCCGGCATGATGGCTCCCGGAATGGTCTCCGCGGACAGACGTGGATCGACGAGCGCTGCCCTGATGTCCTGGTAGCGGCTCACCACCCAGGTCGGCTTGCCGTGGTACATCGCCTGCCGCAGACCGGGCTCGCTGCGCCACGTTGCGAACTCAGCCGGGGGATGCAGCGGGCAGTCGGCACCGCGGGGGACGGGGATGGCGGGTAGCTCGGTCCCTGGGCTCACATCGGAAGTTGGTTGTATCACCGGCGTTTTCCGTTAAGTGTCAGTTGGCTGCCAATTATCCAGAGCGTATGGCCCGTCGAATTGACAGTCAACTGTCAGTTACGCTGTGGGGATGACAGCGATTGCAGACCGGCCGTTGCGGGCTGACGCGGCGCGCAATGCCGAGCGGATTCTGCGTGCCGCGCGGGACGTCTACGGCGAACTGGGGCCGGACGCACCGATCGAGGCCATCGCTCGTCGCGCCGGTGTCGGCCAACGAACGCTGTACCGCAGGTTCCCAACCAAAGGTGACCTGATCAGCGCCGCCCTGGATCAGAGCATCGCGGAGGATCTCACGCCTGCCATCGAGGAGGCGCGTCACGCCGACGACCCGATGCACGGGCTCACCCAGCTGATCGAGGCGGCGATCTCACTCGGTGCCCGCGAACACAACCTTCTGACGGCGGCCCGCAGGGCGGGGTCACTGACTCCTGACATCTCGACCTCGCTGTATGAGGCGCTCAACGATCTTGCCTGGCGAGGGCAGCAGGCCGGGCTCGTCCGTGCCGACCTCGTCGCCGACGACCTGCCACGACTCATCGCGATGCTGCACAGCGTGCTGTTCACGATGGAATCCGGCAGCGACGGCTGGCGACGCTACGTCGCGCTCATTCTCGACGCGATAACGGCCAGTGACCGGGAGCCGCTACCCCCTGCGGCTGCCCTTCATTTGGCACCACCGTCGAGCAGCTGGATGTGACCGGTTTAACCGTGCGCAAACCGGGCGACACCGAAGGATGCGCGCAAGGCGCGGCACCAGTCGAGAGAGCAGGTCGCCGACGAAACGTAAGTTGCGGTTCATTCAACGTCATCTCTCCACCGCTGACGAGCACTTCGGGCTGCGACTCGGCGCTGGTCTGTTCGGCACGCTCATCGCGGCGGTGACGTTCGCGCTACTCCTGTTGCTTGTCCGTGCCGGCTGGGCGCCGCTGCGCGGCCTCGACACGGGCGTCGCGGACATGTTCAACCGGATCGACGCCGATCATCCGAAATTGGTGCGCGCGGCCGAGGCCGTCAGCGAAGCCTTTGATCCGAACGTATTTCGCGTCGTGCTCGCATTGGTTGCGTTGGTGTATCTGATCCGAGGCGAACGACACCACGCGACGTGGCTCGTCGTGACGGTCTTCGGCGGCGCCGGCCTCGGCTTCGCATTGAAGGAAATCGTCGGGCGAGCCCGCCCGGTGTTGCCCGATCCCGTCTCTGCGGCGCCCGGTTTGTCGTTCCCTTCCGGCCACGCGCTGGGCGCGACGATCGGCTGCTGCCTGCTGCTGTTGGTCACCCTGCGCTTCCTTGGAAGGCGCGGCCGCGTTGCTGCTGCCGTCGCTGCCGCACTGATCGTGAGCACCGTCGCGCTGGCGCGCGTCGTGCTCGGCGTCCATTTCGTCAGCGATGTGCTGGCAGGCATCGCCCTCGGTGTCGTCTGGGTGGCTGTGACGACGTGGGCGTATGTCGCATGGCGGCGGGACACCGGGCAGCCGGTAGAACGGCCGGCCGAAGTAGGCACCCCTGAGCTCGGCGTCAGCTGAAATTGACGCGACGGTTAGCGACCTGCGGTTACGGGTATCTCGACACGGTGTGGTCGCGCATTGGTTGGGTCGTCCGTGACGTTCGGTGGCTGCTCGTCGCTGCCGTCTGTCTCGTTGTGCTGATGGTGGCGTTGGGGTATCTCGTCACCGAGGTCCTGCCGTCTTCTTTGCTCGGCCAGTGGGATGCGGAGGTGCCGCGGCGACTGGTGGAATATCGCCAGCAAGAAGGCGTTTCGGAAAGCAAGATCATCACGATGCTGTCGGAGACGACGACGATCACCGCTCTGACGGCGATTGCAGCGGCAGCTTTTCGGTGGAAGTTCGGCCGCTGGCGCGAGTCGCTCCTTGTCATCTACGCGGTAATTGGTGAAACAGCCATATTCGTTGCGACGACACTGCTTATCGACCGTCCGCGGCCCGACGTGCCGCACCTCGACGAAGCACCACCCACGTCGTCGTTTCCTTCTGGCCACACTGCTGCTGCCGTGTGCTTCTACGGCTCGCTCGCCGCAATCATCCTCTGGCACAACCGACATCGTTGGATCAACGTCGTCACTGTTGTTGTCTGCGGAGCCGTGCCGCTGATGATTGCGAGCAGCCGGGTTTACCGCGGTATGCATTACCCAACCGACGTGCTCGCGGGCCTGCTGCTCGGGGCGATCTGGCTGAGCGTCGTCATCTTCTACGTCCGTACCCATCATGCTGGCGGCCAGCGTCACGCTGCCGTTGACGCCGATAAGCGGTTGGTCAGCGGATAGTGCGCGCCGCGGTCATTGTCAACCCAGTGAAGGCGGAGATGCCGGAGCTGCGGAGGAAAGTGGACGACACGCTGACTGCCGCCGGCTGGTCAATGTCGTTGTGGCTGGAGACGACTCCGGAGGATCCGGGTACCGGCATGGCGACGGCTGCAGTTGCGGCGGACGTCCAACTCGTCGTGATCTGCGGCGGCGATGGCACCGTGATGGCTTGTCTCGCAGCCCTTGCCGGTGCGGACATTCCAGTCGCGATCGTTCCGTTGGGAAGCGGCAACCTGCTGGCACGAAACCTGGGCGTGCCGATCGGACTAACCGACGGGCTGGCGGTGGCATTGTCCGGTGTCGACCGCCGCATCGATGTGGGTCGGGTCGACGATAAGCCGTTCGCCGTTATGGCCGGCATGGGCTTCGACGCGGCAATGATGGCGGACACCACCGAAGAAATGAAGCGATTCGCAGGCTGGCCCGCCTATGTGTCCAGCGGCTTTCGGCACCTGCGTGACCCAGTGATGCGTGTGCGGCTGACCATCGACGACGACCCACCGGTACTGCTGCCGGCCCGCACGGTGCTGGTCGGCAACGTCGGGCGGCTGCAGGGCGGACTCGAACTGCTGCCCGACGCAGAGGCGGATGATGGCCTTCTCGACGTGGTCGTCGTTGCGCCGCGGACGCTGCGGGACTGGATTCGGTTGGTGTGGCGGGTGTTTCGCCGTAGCCGCACGCCCGACGCGCACCTGCAGCGCTATCGTGGCCGCTCGATCAGCATCGTGGCCGATCGAGTTGTGCCGCGGCAGATGGACGGCGAGGTCATCGACGAAGGGGACAGTCTCAACGCACAGATCGACCCCGGCGCATTGGTCATCCGTGTGCCGCTGCAGGCGGCGGCAGCCGCTTGATCGACTAAGGAGTCTCAGATGGGCACCTCGACCCGCGTGCCGGAGACGGTCACCATCGCCGGCGACGAACTCTCCGCCGATGACGCTGTCACGACGCTGCGGCGGTACGGCCGTTGGAATTTGGTCAAGGACTCGTTCGTCCGATTCAGATACGCCGACGGATTCACCAACGCACGCGCCGTGGCGCTGCAGGTATGCCTGGCGTTCATCCCGTTTGTCATCGCTGCTGTCGGCCTGTCGAGCGCGCTACACCATGAGAAGGCCGGACAGGTCATCATTCAGACCCTGGCTCGCGTCCTGCCTGGCGGCGAAAAGGGCGACATGGTGCAGGAGGCCGCCCAGCGCACCCAAAACCTCGGAGCGACCGGCGGTCGGCTCGCGTTGTGGCTCGGACTGCTGGCCGCGATCGTCGCGCTGACCACGGCCATGGGTCAGATCGAGCGTGGCGCCAATCGAATCTACGGTATCGAACGCGACCGGCCCGCAGTGCAGAAATATAGTGCGGCGCTGCTGATGGCGCTCACCGCCGGGCTGCTCTCGTTGTTGGGCTTTCTCGTCATCATCGCGGGTGATGCGCTAGGCGACTCGCTGGCGGCGACCTACGGCTGGGGTGAGACGAGACAGAACCTCTGGTCAATTGGCAGGTGGCCCATCGGAGTTCTCCTTGCCTGGGGATCGTTCACGGTTGTCGTAGAGCGCGCCCCGCGCAGGCGTCAGCCGGGGTACTCCTGGCTCGCGTTCGGATCCGGTGTGTCGCTTGCGTTGTGGCTGCTGCTGACCGGCCTGCTCGCGCTCTATGTCGACCGAAGCGAATCGTTCGGCACCACATACGGCCCGCTGACTGGAATCTTCGCGTTCCTGCTCTGGGCGAACCTGTCCTCGGTGGCGCTCTTTCTCGGTATCGCGTTCGGTGCGCAGCTCGAAGCCGTTCGCGCCGGCTCGCCTGCGCCGGCATCGGCCGATCCGCTGGCGGGGCCACGACCGGATAGCGAATCTAGTGGGGTGAGTGCTCCCGGAAGGCGATCGTCAGCTGCACCCGCGACTTGACGTCGAGCTTTCGGAACACCGCCCGCAGATGCGTGTTGACAGTGTTCGGTGAGACGCCCAATTCCACTGCGGCAGAACGGTTCGAGTGCCCGGCGCCGATCAGTTCGACGACTCGGGACTCAGTCGGCGTCAGCGCCGCCCAGCCGGTAGGCGGCCGCGGCGTCGGTGAGTTGACCCGAACTCCGCGGATGCCGTGGCCGCGAAGAAGTTTCAACACCGAACGGCTGCCGGCAACGGCGCCGACCCGTTGATAGATCTCGGCTGCCTCAACCAGCGCGTGGACACCCTCGTCGAGCCGGTGCGCAACCAGCAGTGTCGAACCGTGGTCCTTGAGCGCATCGGCGAGTAGGAGTGGCCGGGGCGATCGTCGGAGAGTATCCACCGCGTTGCCGAGAGAGTCCGGGTCGTCGGTCAACAAGCCGTGAACGTGCAGCGCAGTTCCATCCAAGGTCGCCACCCCTGGATTGCGTTGTGCGACAAGGTCGGCGATGCGAGCGGCCTTGCGCGCGAATTCCCGATTCCCGGCGTCGAGGCCGATTCGGGTCAGTATCCGCATCCACGGCGGCGACCATGGCCACGGATCGCGAAACTCGTCGCCCCCGTCGAGCAGCGGGCTCAGAATCGCCAGACTTGCGTCGAAATCGCGGCTGCCGGCTTTCAACCAGCCCTGCATCAGACGTAATCGCGGGACACTGTCGTCGTCCTCGACAGGCGCCAACAGCTCTGTTGCCTTGACGAGTTCGCCGCGATACGTGGCCACGGCGCCGAGCACCATGCGGGCGTTGAGCCGAAACCCGTAGTTGCCGGTTTCGTCGGCAAGCGTCAACAGCGTGCGCGCACCCGCTTCGGCGGCATCCAACCGGGCGAGGTTGTGGTCTTGCCACATCTGCGCATACAGCATCGAGGGCAGTTGGTGGTCGAGCTCGTCGTGGGCCTCGCGGATCTTGGCCAGCATGGCTTCGGCGTCGTCGTACCGATCCAGATGCTGAAGCGTCCGGATCTCCTCGGCCTCGTACGCCGTGTCCGAGAGCCGGCGCAGGTCGGTGAAGTGGTCAAGGGCGAGGCGGTGACGGCCCTCATTGCGGGCGGCCTCGATCATCGCCACGACAGCCAGCCGCTGAGAGTACATATCGTCGAGTCGGTGTCCGTCTGCAAGCGCGGCCTGCGCCATCGCCTTGGTGCGCGCCGCTGACAGCGTCCGGGACGCGGCGAGCGCCTGTGCCGCCGACAGCTGAGCGCGCAGCACGGGGGAGACACCGTCTCGAGCCAAGGCGCCTGCCGCGCGCCGTTCCATCTGAACGTATTCACCGGCACACCAGAGCCCCCGGCACGCCTGCAGCTCGATGCGGGCGACGATCTCCGGCTCGTCCGCAACCGCGAGCAGCCGTTCCGCCACGGCCAGAGCGTCGGCGTCCCGCTGAACATTCACCAGCGCCTCGACCGTCCGTTCGCCGGCCAGCAACCACAACGGATGCGTTTCTGTCGTCAGCGCGAACGCCTGCTGCGCCAGTTCGGCCGCCTGATCTGGCATCGAGACCATGCATTCGCGCGCCGCCCGTTCCAGCGCGAGGACGGCTTCTTCGTCGTCCCGCACAGCGCACGCGCGAAAGTGCGTCGACGCCGCCAATGCCGATCTGCCGTCGCCGACGATGTAGCGGGCACACGCACGGTGAAGCGCCCGACGGTCCCCTGGTGGGATGTCGGCGTACACGGCTTCGCGCACCAAGTCGTGTGGGAAGAACACTTCGCCGTCGGCGCTGCCAAGCAGTCCGTTGTCGACGCCCTCTCGGGCCAGCATGCCTACCTGGGCTTCTGAAATGCTCCCGAGGAGCGCTCCCGCGTCGGCCACGCTCAATGCGCGGCCCCACACAGCGGCCAGCCGTACCAGGGCGCTCGCCGGACCCGACAGACCGCCGACTCGCGCGCGAACGCCGACCGACAAGTCGGTGTGCAGGTCGCCTGCGTCCTGTCCCCGCTCGTGTCTGCGAGCGAGACCCTCGATCACCTGAACCGCCCAGAACGGGTTACCCCCAACCCTGCCAAGGAGATTCCGCATCTCCGCGGACGGTTCGGCGCCCAGCAGATCCGCAGCAATGTCATCGATGTCATTGAGAGCCAGCGGGCCGAGCTCGATGCGTGTGATCGCCGTGGCGCCGCCCGTGCCCGCGATCAACTCATCAAGAGGGTCGCTGGGCACCCACCGGCTGGTGACGGCCCACACCACAGGAAACCCCGCCAGCCGGGCCGGCAGAACCCGCAGCGCGAACCCCGTCAGCCGGTCGGCCCACTGCACGTCGTCGATTGCGATCAGCACCGGCGTGTGAACGGCCAGCTCTTCGAGCAACGCGCTGATCCGGTCGACGAGCCACAGCGGTTTGTCGTACAGCGGGGCCAGGCTGGCGAACGCGTCGCCCGGTAACAACGGGTGCGGGCCGGACCGCAGTGACACCAACAGTGGTGCGCCGGGGGCGATCTGGTCACCCTGTTCGGCCTTTCCGCTGCCGACATTGAAACCCGCCCGTGACGCTTGTTCGACGACCTCACGAAGCACCGCCGACTTGCCGATGCCGGGCTCGCCGCTGATCACCACGAGGGCGCCCTGTCCGGTACGTGCGGCGCGATCCAATGCGGACAACGCTCGCGACATCGCGTCGCTGCGTCCTCTGAGCGCGACCCGAGCCATCAGCCTTCCATCCCGTCAAGCCCCGAACCGATATCACTGAGGCCGCGCACCCCCGACGGGCCGAACTGCGTTACGTAGTACCTAACGCCGTGGAATGGGAATGATTCCGTCCGCACGAGCGGCGAGATAGCGCGAATGGATGACATTGACGTCAAGGTCACTCGTTGTGGCACGCATCACAGGCCAGGGCTGGTACGAACGCGTGATACCGCATCCCGCTGGGCCGGCGTGACTATGTCGAGATGCCCAAGCGCGACTGACCTCGCGGGGCCGGCAACGCGGCGGAAGCAGCAAGAACGGTCCGCTGCGATCTTTTTCGGCGAACATCTAATCCTTGGCTCCTGAAAGATCGTCAATTCGTGCGATGGGCACGCGACGGCTTTGGTGATTAAGTCATCGCTGCTTGTGACATTACTCGCAAGTAAGTTTCGCCGTGCAGGCGCTCACATACAGCCAAGGGGTTTCCATGCAAGTTGCCAGTCGTCCACGCTTCGCGGCAGGCGTCGCGCTCGTTGGAGCCAGTGTCGTCGTCGCCTCGACCGTGTCACCTGTACGGGATATCCACCTGCCGGACATCCACCTACCGGCGCTCCGCACGGCGGAGATCAACCTCGCCGCGGCTACCTACGCGGAGGTTTTTCAGGAAGCCGCTGCCAATGCACAAGCCCTGCTGACCACGTTCAAGGCAAACCCGACACCGATTCTGTCGCAGATCGCGAAGAACCAGGTCACCACGTTGGAAAACCTGATGGCGGGGCTTCAAACGACTGGCGGAGCCATTTCCACTGCACTGACGACGACGGTGCCGCCACTGCTCCAAGCCGCTCGCACTGACCTTACAAGCGGCAACGTCGAGGGAGCGATCAACAACGTGCTGGGCGCCACTCTTGCGGTGGCGTTTCCGATCACTGGGTTGATCCCGACCCTCTCAGCCGCCTTCACGCAGCCGTTGACAAACCTGGTGAACGCGGTCAATGCCGTCCAGGCGGGTGGCGTCCTCTCACCCCTCTCGCTTGCCGTCATTGGACTTCTCGGTCCGGCGCTCAGCGGCGCGGGCGCGTTCGGCGTTGCGGTCGACAACGTCGGCAGCGCCATCCCCGAGGGCCCCGCTGCCGTTGTGCACGCCATTGCCAATGGCCCCGCCGTGATCTTGGACGGGGTGCTCAACGGCGGGTATGGACCCGACCTGTCGGCGCTTGCGGGCCTGGCCGGCGCCGGCATCACGGTCGTGGCCGGCGGCCTTCTCAGCGGGGGACTCAACATCACGTCGACTGACCCCCTCACCGTCCAGCTTCCCGGCACCATTAATTCACTGCAAGCGCTGGGGCAGGCGATTGCGAACGCGATCGCTCCGCAAGCCACCGCCACGGCCGACGTGAAGAGTGCCACGCTGGCCGCGCCTTCGGCGCTACCGGCCGCGGCGGCCAAGACGATCACCCTGAAGACTGGCAGCGCCGTGGCGGCCATCCGCGCCAAGGCAGCCGAGACGCGTGCGGGTTCATCGACCAGCACTCCGGAGAAGTCGACGGATGGGGCCGAATCCACCGGCACCACAAAGGATTCGACATCGAAGCCG
Source organism: uncultured Actinomycetota bacterium (assembly GCA_963698965.1). Lineage (GTDB taxonomy): Bacteria > Actinomycetota > Actinomycetes > Mycobacteriales > Mycobacteriaceae > Mycobacterium. The sequence goes on along the minus strand of CAVOSY010000006.1, from coordinate 58,082 downwards.
GATTCGACCGACGCCTCGACCGTCAAGACGCCTGCGGACAAGGGCAATGACGTGACGACCGGCAACAAGACGGAGCCGGGAAGCACGGCGGGTTCCGACGCCCCCAAGTCGGGTGACAACGGCTCCGCCGCAAGTCACGAAACGGCGACGGGGCACGCGGGCACAACCAAGGCGTCGTCCGGCGCCGCCAAGGGTGCGGGCAATGGCGCCCACGCCGCGTCGCATGGACGCCACGCCAAGTAGCGGCGTTCTCTGACGAGAGGTAGGCCTCCTTCATCAAACATGATGGGGGAGGCCTGCTTTCGTTGGTCTGCTAGGGTTCGGCGGCTTCCGCGACCCGTGCCGTGTAGCACAGCGAAACGCCATGATGACGGTTCGTCTCACAGCGTTTGCGCACGATGCACGTACGTCACAATGGCGTTGGTCAGGCCACGCCTTGCCATATCGAGGTCGTAATAGGAACCGAGTTGGCGCTCGGAGGCGAGGCCCCGCATCGCGCCCGGGATGAACGAGGCGACCTCGCGGACCCGTTCGGGATCGACGTCGACGTCACTGAAAGCCTGTTGGCACGCCTCGATCCAGCTTCGTCCCCATGATTGGAGCTCCGCGGCCGTCTTCGGATAGAGCCGTTCCAACTCCGCGCCGTCGCGGGGCAGGGCGGCGCGCAGTGTCTCGATCGCGCGCGAATCCGGTGCCGACAGTCCGTCGAAGAGGAGGTCGATGATCGCGGCCACCCGCTCGCGCAGGGGTGCATCGGGATTGGCGTGCGACGGCAGTTGCCCGCGTCGCTCCGCGGTGCGGCGTAACACGGCGGCCCACAAGCCGTCGATGTCGCCGAACTGATACTTGACCGCGCCCCAGGTGGCGCCCGCGTCCTTCGCGATGCGGTTGGCGGAAGCCGCGGCGACATCACCGGTCGCCAGCGCGCGTAGCGCCGCGTCGAGCATGGCGTCGCGCGTCGCCTGACCGCGACGGTTGCTCCGTCGTGCACTGGTGGCCGACTCTGACACTTGACGAATCATAGAGCCCTCTGTGATTCTTGTCGATATGGCCAAGCCGCCACTATCGATGAAGCCGACGGGCTGGTTCCAGGTTGCGTGGTCGGACGAGGTTGGCATCGGTGACGTGCACGCGATGAAGTACTTCGGCGAGGAGCTGATCGCGTGGCGGTCCGAGTCCGGTCAGGTCACTGTCATGAACGCCTATTGCGAACATCTCGGTGCGCACCTCGGATTCGGTGGCCACGTGGTCGGCGAGGTGATCCAGTGCCCGTTCCACGGCTGGCAGTGGAACCAGCAGGGTCGCAACGTCTGCGTCCCCTACGAGAGCAGACCAAACCGCGGTCGCCGGATGAAGACTTATCCCGTGGTCGAGCGCAACGAGTCGATCTACATGTGGCACGACATCGAGGGCCGCGAGCCCTTTTTCGACGCACCGGACGTATTCACCGACTTTCGTGACGGCAGCAGCGCCGCCGACTACTACCCGCAGCAGCGGCTCTTCGAACAGGGCCACGAACTGCATCCGCAGTACGTGCTGGAAAACGGTGTCGACTTCGCCCACTTCAAATACGTGCATCACACGCCGATCAACCCGATCTTCACCCGCCATGACTTCGCCGAACCGGTGTCCTACGTCGACTTCACCATCACCTTCGAGGGCGACGATCAACAGACCATCGACGACGTCCGCAGCGGGGTCGAGGCGATCAACGGCGGACTCGGTGTCGCGGTGACGAAGAGCTGGGGCATGATCGACAATCGCACCATCTCCGCGATCACTCCCGTCGACGAGTCGACCTCCGACGTCCGGTTCATGGCCTACATCGGCAGGACGCCTGACAAGGACACGGAGCGGGCGGCACAGAAGGCCGCCGAGTTCGGCGAGGAGATCATCCGCCAGTTCCGCCAGGACATCCACATCTGGTCCCACCAGCGCTATTCCGATCCGCCCGCGCTGGCCAGTTCTGAGTACGAGGGGTTCACGGCGATTCGCAAATGGGCCCTGCAGTTTTATCCCGACGGCCGCGGCGGCAGCGCCGCGGACCTTGCTTCCGCGAACCAGAAGGGTTGATCCTGTTGTCCAACAAGCCGATTCGAGTATTCCAGGTCGCCACCGGCAACGTGGGCTCCGAAATGATCAAGCGCTATGGCGCCCAGTCCGAACTCGAATTGGTCGGGGTGCACTGCTACTCGCCGGAGAAGATCGGCAAGGACGCCGGCGAGATCGCAGGCATCGAGCCGAACGGCGTGACCGCCACCGGCACAGTCGAAGAGATCCTCGCGGCCAAGCCCGACGTCTTGACCTTCCACGGGGTGTTCCCCGACGAGGACCTCTACGTCAAGGTGCTCGAGGCGGGCATCGACGTCGTCACGACGGCAGACTGGATCACCGGCTGGCACCGTGACACCAACCATCCGCACCCGTCGGGCAAGCCGGTCAGCCAGCTGTTGGCCGAGGCGTGTGAGAAGGGTGGTTCCACCTTCTACGGCACCGGCATGAACCCCGGCGTCAACCAGATCCTCGGCGTGGTCTGCTCGGCCGACGTCGCCGAGATCGAGAACGTCACGACGATCGAGTCCGTCGACGTGTCGTGCCACCACAGCAAGGACACCTGGATCGAAGTGGGATACGGCCTGCCCGTTGATGATCCGAGCATCCCGGCCAAGCTGGAGAAGTACACCCGTGTCTTCGCCGACAGCGTGCTGATGATGGCCGACTGCTTCGGCCTGGAGCTCGACGAGGTCACGTTCAGCTACGAACTGGGCGCATGCACCAAGGACATCGACCTCGGCTGGTACGTGCTGCCGAAGGGTTCGCTGGGCGGCAACTACATCAAGTATCAAGGCATGGTCGACGGAGTGCCGCGGGTGGAGACCCACCTGGAGTGGCAGATGACGCCGCACACCGATCCAAGCTGGGATATCAAGGGCTGCTACATCACTCAGATCAAGGGCGATCCCTGCGTGTACAACAAGCACATGATCTTCCCGAAGCCGGGTGTTGATCTCTCCGACCCCGCGAACTTCGCGTCGATTGGTATGACGGTGACCGGGATGCCCGCCCTGCATGCGATCAAGTCGGTCATCGCCGCACCACCTGGACTGCTCACCAGTGCCGATCTACCGCTGCGAGGGTTCGCCGGCCGGTTCAAGAGCTGACCGGCCGCCAACGATCAGGCGCTTACTCACACCTGAAAGCGCTTGCCAAGTGGGCGAGTGGGGGTGAACGCGACCTGCATCGCCTGGACGGTGGCGCCCATCGCGCATGGGCGCGCGCCTCCCGGCGGCCACGCGAACCTGTTCGGGTCGGCGACTACGAACAAGTCGCAGATGCTCACGGCGCCAGACCGCTTCCAGTGGTCTAGTGCTTCACCGATCCGGGCGGTAGGTCAACGCCGATCTCGTCGCAGATCGGCGGGATGATGATCAGGGCTCCGCGCGGGCTGCAAAACGGCGTACCCGGCGGCAGTTGGGGCGGCGGAGGCGGTGGGGTCAGCATCGGGGCCGGAATGTCCGCCGAGATGAAGCTGTCAAGCGGATTCCCCTTGAGATCGACCATCCGCACATTGCCCTGGCCGAATGGAACGGTGAACCACCGTAGTCACAGGTGCTGACCCACACGTCGAAGTGTCGGCCGCGCCGGGCATGGACGCGTAAGTACTGCGGCACTGCAAAAAGTCGCGGCCAGCGGTACTGCGCTACTGCAAGCGGCGACCTGGAGAACACTGGCTACGGACTTGAACTCGGCCGCGAGGGCCTCGACGGCTATGTCGTCACAAAGTCCATCTCGGGCGTCTGACACGTTCGCGCCGCGCGGTGCCCCTTGAGATTGAGACCCCGTCAGTTGCTCGGACCGAGTATGCGCCGGGCTGTATGGAGTAGCCGGGCCCGCAGCGTCTCTTCATCGATGTCAGCGGCGAGCGGGTGCACGACTGTCCCACCGATCGTGCTCGACAGGATCGCGACGTCCAGTCTTGCTTCCGGCCCGGTGTCGTCGCCGATGAGCGCACGGTATAGGCGTTCCACGAATAGTTGAAAAGGTTTGTGCGCGGCCAGCAACCGGACGATGACCGGATCGAACTGCAGCGTGCTGGCGGCGCGGCGGTGCTCCACCGCGTGATCCACGACCGCGTTGAGCAAGAGCTCGCGGGCCTTGGTGTGTGATTTCTCGGCCTCTGCGGCTGCCAGGGCGTCGCCGAGCTTCGACAGTTCCCTCTCGGTGACCGCGATGACGATGTCGTCTTTGGTCTTGAACTGGTGGTAGATCGCGGCCTTGGTGACGCCAAGGGTGTCTGCGACCATCTGGTACGAGGTGCCGTTGACGCCGTGCTCACCGAACAACTCAAGCGCGGCAGACAGGATGCGATCCTGCGTCGCACTGAGCGGAGTTTCGCCCAATTCGCCGGTGCTGGGTTCGGGGGAGGCCATTCACCAAGCCTAGACGATCGTCTATTGACATCCCTAGACGATCGTCTATCGTTCCCCGGTAGACGAACGTCTAGCGTGCGGATTGGCTGATTGGAACGGGATCTCAATGGGTTGGTGTGAAGATTTCATCGCCGCGTTCAATACGCATGCGGTCGAACCGATGCTGGCCATCTGCGCGTCGGACATCAAGTGGGAAGACGTGTCCGGCCACATCGACTACGAGGGCCACGACGGCGTCAAGAACATGGTCGAACTCACGCTGATGGCGATCCCGGATTGCAAGTTCACCTACCACGGCGGGCTGAAGGACAAGAACTCCTACATGGTCGAGTGGACGATGTCGGGGACTGCGTTCGGAATCGAATTCGCCTGCCGTGGCGCGTCTGTCGGCGAAACCGACGACCAGGACCGCATCATCCACAACCGGGATTACTGGGATTCGCGCTCATTCCCGATGATGCCGGGCGGTCCGGAGAACCCTTCACTCGAGGACCTCCAGACCGAACAGTCGTAAGCCGAAGGAGGAAGGCCATGGTGCCTGAAAGGCTCATCACGGCGGACTGCCATATCGCGCCGCCCTACGAACTCATCAACGAGCTTCCCGAGCATTACCGCGAGTTCTTCCCACGCATCGAGAAGGACGAGAACGGTAAGGATGTTTTCAAGGCCGGACACATCGTGACGATGGCGATGATGACCGGTGAGGGTACGGAGTCCGACATCACCGCGGATGCGACGGGCGCGGTGGGAAACGTTGTGGCCGAGGCTCATCCGAGCTTCGACGCCGCTGAACAGCTCGCCGACCTCGAACGTGACGGGGTGTACGGGGCGGTCCTCATCGGCCGCATCACTGACATGCCCAACGCCATTCCCGCCGACGCGGACACCGCCTACTGCAAGGTGGTCAACGACTGGCTGGCCGAGACGTGGGGCCCCTATCTCGACCGAGTGGCGCCCGGTATCCACTTGCCGTTCAAGGACGTTGCAGCCTCGGTGGCCGAGCTCGAGCGCGCCACGGGTATGGGTCTTCGTCCGGCATTGCTGCCGGACGGGATCTTCGAGCGTCCCTACTACATGGCGGAGTGGGAGCCGCTCTGGGAGGCCGCGGACAGCTTGCGGATTCCGATCACGATGCACGTCGGCGGGCTGCGCAGCCCGCTGGTCGGGCCCGGCCTGATGGCGTATCCGGGGCGACAGGACATCGGCTGGTACATGCAGTGCTGCGGCATGGGCGAAACGCTGGGCTGGATGACGTACAGCGGTGTGTTCGAGCGCTATCCCAACCTGCATGTCGTCATGACGGAGGGGTATGCAGGCTGGCTCGCCTTCGCAATGCAGTTCTACGACCATCACTTCAGCCAGAGCCGGTTGCACGACCTTGGAATCGACCACATCATGGGGCCTGCCAAGATCGACGTGCATCCGAGCTATTACCTGAAGCGGCAGGCGCATGCCACGTTCATGTGGGATCCGCTGGCAATTCGATCGCGTGACATCACCGGACTCGACTGCCTGCTGTGGGGCAACGACTACCCGCATCACGAGGGCTCGTTCCCGTTCTCCGCGGAGTGGATCGAGAAGCAGTTCGACGGGGTGCCGGCAGCCGAGGTCGATCAGATCTGTCGCGGCAATGCGGCCGAGATATTCGGCATCAAGGTGTGACCGTTGGCCGACACCGCGGACATCTCGGATCAGTTCCGGCTCGACGGAAAAGCTGCTCTGGTAACCGGAGCCGGAAAAGGCATCGGCAGGGGCATCGCGCTGACATTCGCCAAGGCGGGAGCCGACCTGGCGCTCGTCGCTCGGACCAAGGAAGATCTCGACACGGTCGCCGAGGAGATCCGGTCGTTGGGACGCAACGCGGCGGCCATTCCTGCCGACGTCACCGATATCGAGGGGCTTGGCGACGTCGTCGAACGCGCTGCCGGTGCACTGGGTGGCCTGGACATCCTGGTGAACAACGCCGGCGGTGTGGAACAGCTCGGCACCTACATGGACATGACGGTCGCGATCCTGGAGAACGCGTTCCGGTTCAATGTGTCGGCGCCGTTCGAGCTCGGACGACATGCGGTGCCGCACATGCTCGCTCGCGGTGGCGGAGCGATCGTGAACATCGGGTCGATGTCCGGCATGCAGAACGAGCGGGGATTTCTTCCGTACAGTCTCGCCAAATCAGCGCTCGCCAAGTTCACCCAACTGGCGGCCGTCGAACTCGCGCCGAGGGTGCGGGTGAACGCGATCCTGCCCGGATGCGTCGAAACGGAGGCGCTGCGCGGGTTCATGGATGCCATGCCCGACGTCCGGGCCGGCCTGGAATCCAAGACCCCGATGCGCAGAAACGGCACGCCGGACGACATTGGCTCTGCCGCTTTGTTTTTCGCATCTCCAGCGTCGTCGTGGATCACGGGAAAGCTGCTCGAGGTCGACGGCGCCGCCCCGGCGGGACTGTTCCCCAACGAGGAACCCGACCTCTAGAGAGGAGATCCCGTGAGCGGGGAGCTGCGATTCGACGGTGACGTGGTCATCGTCACCGGCGGAGCGGGCGGCATCGGCCGCTCGCAAGCCATCGAACTGGCTCGGCGCGGCGCGCGCGTCGTCGTCAACGATCTGGGCGGCAGCCCACGCGGCGGAGGGTCCGATCCCACGATGGCTCGGGCCGTGGTCGACGAGATCGTCTCAGCCGGAGGCGAAGCCGTCGCCAGCGGAGCCAGCGTCTCGTCCGACGACGGACCCGCGCAGATCGTCGCGGCTGCAATGGACACCTGGGGCCGCATCGACGGGCTGATACACAACGCCGCGATCGTCCTGGACGATCACTTCGAAGACGTCACCGACGACGACCTCGACAACATCCTGGCCGTGAATCTGCGCGGCACCTTCCGCACCGTCCGCGCCGTCTACAAGGTGATGAAGGAAAACGGTGGCGGCCGGATAGTGACGCTGACATCGGCGTCCGGGCTGTCTGGCGCGTTCGGGCAGGCCGCTTATGCGACAACGAAGATGGGCGTCGTTGGGATGACGCGCTCAATTGCCTGGGAGGGCATCCGATTCGGGATCAAGGTCAACGCCCTGGCTCCCGCCGCATTCGACACCAGGCTGTACTCCGTCTTCACGCCCGACGAGGACGCGGCGTTGCGCGGGCGACCGCCTGAACTCGAGATCTCCTTGGAGTCAGCCGAATACGTGGCGTTACTGACCGCGAGCCGCGTGACACCCATGGCGTTGGCCCTGGTCCACAGCAGCTGTCCCGCCACAGCACAGATCTTCGGCGCGACCGGCGGCTACTACTGCCGATACGCAATCTCGCATACCGAAGGGGCGACCTTCGGTCCGTTCCCGACTGTCGAAGACATTGCCCGCAACTGGGACCGCATCCGTGATAGTTCGATACCCAATGAGCTCGATGGCGAAGCGATGGCGTGGGGAGTAAAAGCGTATTCGGCGCGCCTACAGGACCTGGCGGCGCAACTAGGGGTGGCGGAGGCGACCGCGTAGCCAGCGGAAGGCGTGGACCGCATGTCGGGATTGACTTCGTCTGGCTGTGCTTAGGCGCAGGGCTAACGCCTTCATGACAGCGAAAGTTTCATTGCCCGAGGTCGACGGTGGGCAAATCGTGGGCAACGTGTGGGCGCCACGAAGTACATTTCGCGGGTGAGCTTGGTGATCTACGCGGCCGATGTCGTCAAACGCGATAGTGGGACCACCGCGATGAGGAAGAAGGATCAGAGCTGATGCGTCGGCATCGCAATGGTGCGCCGCGGCGCAAAGCAAACTGGCGGAACGTTTCACGTCGGTGGGCGTCCGTGTTGTTTGGCGGCGGCGTCGTCATCGTGGTGTCAGCGGGAGCCACATTCAGCACGCCAACGTCCGCCTACACCGCGGCGGTCCGACTACTCGGAACTTCGATAGGAGTGGGAGGGTCATTCGACGGATTGGGACTGACCATCCCGCTGTTCTTCTACGGGACCGTCGTCCCGCAAGGCGATTCCTTCCACACCGTCCCCTACCCTGCGCAGATCAACCTGAACTACCCGATCATCTCGGATCTACCGGTGCTGTCCGACCTTCCATATTGGCCGCAAACACTCAAGCGGTCCGAAGCGGTCGGAGCCGGGTATCTCGAGCAGGACATCGCCGCCACACAGGCCGGTGAAAAGGTGACGATCATCGGCATGTCACAGGGCGCACAGGTCGCCGAAATCGCGCGCGCCGATATGGTTAAGGACCCGAACTACGTCGCCAACGCACAGAGCTACAAATTCATTCTCGTGGGTGACCCGTATCAACCCAACGGCGGCATTCTCGCGCGTTTCACGTCGTGGAGTGATCTGCGCGTCCTGGGCAATTTGTTCCCGTTCGGCCGGCCAGGCCCCTCTGACAGTCCCTTCCAAACCACCCTCTACCAGAACCAGTACGACGGGTTTGCCGACTTTCCTGCGTATTTCAATGTGCTGGCGATCGCGAACGCTGTCGTCGGCATCGTGTTCGAACACATCCTGCCCGGGTATGTACTGGAGTCATCCGACAGCCCCAACGCGGTATCCACCACCGTGGGCAACACCACGTACGTGACGATCCCGCAGTACCTGCCCCTGCTGGCGCCGTTGCGTGCGGTGGCGTCGCTGATCGGCGCGCAGCGATTCATCGACGCCCTTGACCCGGTCCTGCGGGTCTTCGTCGAGATGGGGTACGACCGCACCGCTGATCCCAGCCAGGTCAAGGAGTTCAGCTGGATTACCCCTCCACAGAAGGTCCGCGAAGCTCTCGAAGAACTGCCGAGCGCGATCGAGCAGTCATTAGCGATCCTGGGCGGCGCAACCTACACCCCGACCGTGCCCCAGCCCGTTGTCTCTGCCACCGAACCCCCGACGCCTGTGACTGAACATCCTGCCCAACAGCCGGACACCTCGCCGGTCGCACAGCGGGTGCGCCAAGCGGTGGTCAACTTGTCAGGGGCTTTGTCGAACTTGACCCAGCCGGTAGCCGAGCTGCTGCAGACACTCGGCGGTCAAGCGTCGTCTCAGACCGACACCCAGTCCGTTGCTCTCACTGCGCCGGCACTTGACTCGAGGCTCACCCCGCAAGTCCGGCCGGAGCAAGGCGGACAGCCAATTGCAGCCACTGACGGCTCGAGCCAGGCTCTTGTGGATGGTAAGGAAGTCCCTGCGCGCCAATGGCCGAAGGCCGTCCGGTCCGACGCGCCGACCGCTGCCGATCCGTCGAGCACGAACGGTGCGTCGCACACGGCGGGCAATGCAGAGAAGTCGACGCAACCCTCGACGGTCGAGCGTCTCATCGCGATCTCGGGGTCGGGAAATACCGGCGGGAGCGAGCGGGATGCCCCGCGGGCCGCCGCCGCGGCCACGGGAGCGCGTGCGCTGGGCCGGAGTCCTTTGTCGGGAATTGAGCACTCCGGTCGGGCCGCCGATCGCTCCCCTGAGTCGGCGGACGACGGGCCCGGCCGGTCCGAGCGACAGAGCAGCAATTGATGCGCGACCGTCGTCCGGCAGTTCGCCCAAGCTTAGGCAGTGCAGATCCGGTCACCTACTTGGTTGCCTGGGTTGGCTCAGCCGGCCTCGAAAAGGGCTTCGGCTCTTAGCGGTCCCGGACAGGCGACACGCAATCCGCGCGTACGGATGAGAACCAATGACCCCGATTGGACGATGCCGATCGGCCCCGAACCGGCGAAGCGCGCGATTGCCGTTGTGCGCAATTCCACCGCCGCTTTGGCCTGGCGGTAGCCGATGCGGACTCCGGCCAGGGTAACGATCACAAGCCCGCCTAAGCCTGACAGAGCGACGGCGGCCAGCGCCCACATTGAAGCGGCTCGCGGGATGTCGCTGACGGTTTGCGGAACAAACGACCGCAAACCCATCGCAATGGCGTTGCCATTGGGCGTTGGCGATGCCATGCCGGGCAGCCATGACGTCCGTGCTAACTCACTCGTCGCGGTGAAAATCGATGCCGCAACGCCGCCGAACGTTGCAATCTCGGCGCTGCTGGCGGCAGGCACGCCCGGGACACGGACACCGGCAAGGAGTAGAACCAACCGCAATTGCGACGCCACCGATGCATTGGCGACCGCCGACCACCCGGCCCCGCCGGTGCCTTCCGATCGCATGTCTATTGGCACTCCGTCCGCGAGGCCCATCAAGAACGAATAAAGGTCGGACTGCAATTGCGTGAGCGGAATGAATGCGCCGAAGACAGAAGTGAGCATGCTCTGAACCCACACAATCACTTGAGGAACTGGAGCGATCACGCCGGAAGCTGGAGCGACCACAACAGAAGTCGTTGCCGTGCCGGAGGCAGCTGACGGGTTGGAGGCCGGAGCGGGGTTCGACGCCGGTGCCGGGTTGGAGGCCGGAGCGGGGTTCGACGCGGGTGCCGGATTAGACGCCGGTGCCGTGCTGGAGGCCGTTGCCGGGTCAGGCGCAGCCGTGCTGGAGGCCGTTGCTGGGTCAGGCGCAGCCGTGCTGGAGGCCGTTGCTGGGTCAGGCGCAGCCGTGCTGGACGTCGTTGCCGTGCTGGAGCCCGTTGCCGGGTCAGGCGCAGGGGCTGAGGCTGACGCCAGTGCCGAGCCGGAGGCGGAGGCCGTATCGAGCGCCGGTGCTGGCTCAGACGTGGGTGGAGGGTCGGACGCCGGTTGCGGGTCGGAGGCTGGTGGTGGTGCCGGGTCGGAGGCCGGTTGTGGGTCGGAGGCTGGTGGTGGTGCCGGGTCGGAGGCCGGTTGTGGGTCGGAGGCTGGTGGTGGTGCCGGGTCGGAGGCCGGTTGTGGGTCGGAGGCTGGTGGTGGTGCCGGGTCGGAGGCCGGTTGTGGGTCGGAGGCTGGTGGTGGTGCCGGGTCGGAGGCCGGTTGTGGGTCGGAGGCTGGTGGTGGTGCCGGGTCGGAGGCCGGTTGTGGGTCGGAGGCTGGTGGTGGTGCCGGGTCGGAGGCCGGTTGTGGGTCGGAGGCTGGTGGTGGTGCCGGGTCGGAGGCCGGTTGCGGGTCGGAGGCTGGTGGCGGTGCCGGGTCGGACGCCGGCGGAGGGCCAGACGCCGCGCCCACGCGCGGAATTGCATCGAAGCGTTTCGAGAATTTCATCCCTTGTTTGGTGCCAGCGCCGCGCAGCTCCTGCTTCAGCCTTTTCGTGGCGGGCGAACGCCGTTCGCCTGTTTGCTGCCAGGAACCAAGCGTGCGTGCTCGGCGATGCATGTCCGTCTGTACAGCTTTAGTTACGCCGCGGACCGGACCGCTGACCGTTGTGCTGCCGTGTCCTGAAGAATCTATGCCGACATCAGCGTGCGCCGCGGCATTGCTGGAATCGGCATGGGCTACGGCGATTGCAGCCCAAGCACTACCGATCAACAGGCAGGCAGCAACAATGCAAACACCTGCAGCAAACCGCAAACGCGCCGCAATCACGATCCGCCCTCACCAGAAACCGCTACCAGCCAAACCTTTGCCATATTGTGGCATATTCCATCGGATATGTGGCCTGCAAGGTCGTCCACGCGCGCGACGGTCGCCGGCAACTCACCATTTACGACACGTGGAGGCTCAATTTACAAGATCAGGCAGCACGACTGCTTTCCTGCCGACTGTCGCCGATATCGCGGGGCTTGGCGACGTCGTCGAACGCGCTGCCGGTGCACTGGGCCGCCCGGACATCCTGGTGAACAGCAGAATCAGGCCGTCACCGCCATGTCGTGATTGAGCCTGCGGGAGTTGATATCTGAGGCGATGGCACCGGTAAGACCCGACAACTCCACGGCCGCAGCCTTCAACGGTGCCGCCAACTCGTTCATTCGATCGTTGGTGAGCTGCAGGCTCGGGCCGGCAATGCTGACCACACCGACGGCGCTTCGGCCGTCGACTCCGAGGACCGCCGTGGCCATCGCCGAGATTCCTTCCTCGAAGCTGTCATGCACGTACGCCCAGCCGCGGGGTCCTGGCGGCGTGCAAGCGTTCGAGGGCCTCGGTCAGGCTGGCGGGCGTGCCGGGCCCCATGGGATGTCGCACCTCGGGATCCTGGCGCGCGACCAGACGCAGCGCTGCTTCGTCGGTCAGCTGCGACAACCACGCCAGACCGGTTGCCAGGGCCTGCTCGCCGTCTGGTCAATATGGAAGTCCCGCGCCATAGGGGCACGGCCGGTCCTCGACCGTCTTCCAGCAGGTGCGGCCAGGCCAGCCCACTAGGAGTGGGGCAGACCGTCAGACTTGAAAGCCCCTGTCAATCTATTGCGCGGGCTCGTCAGCTCGCATACGCGAGGCCGTCCCGGTAACACGCGGCGGTTGGCGTCCTCGCTCAACCGTGCGGCCGACGCCGCGCCCGCTGAACCGCCGCCGACGATCAGAACGTCGGGCTGGTTTGACTCAGAGACTGGACTGCTCATCGCTCATCCTTTACCGGGTGCGGGGTGATGAGGGCTTTCATGATTCGGCCCGAGCGAAGCGCGTCGAAGGCAGTCAGCGCATCGGCCAGTGGGCTGACCACCGTAGTGAGGTCTGCGACCGTGACTTGTTGGGTGGCCAGCAGGTCGATGGCACGGTCGAATTCGTCGATATAGATGTACGACCCCCGCACCGTGATTTCTTTGAGGAGGATCGTCGCCGAATCAAGGCCCGGTTCTGGGCCCGCTCCGACCACCACGAGAATGCCGCCGGGGACCAGTAGTTTCAGCGCGGCGGAGGTGGCGGCGGCGCTGCCGGAGCATTCGAGGACGACGTCGACCTCGACGCCGCCGGTTTCGTCGGTGGCAATCGGCACCGCATGGGAGTCTGCTGCGAACCGCGCACGCTGTGGGGCGGGCTCCATGAGGTAGATCCGTGCGGGCGACCTGAGATGAGCGAGCCTGCACGCAAGCTGGCCGATGGGGCCACCGCCGGTCACCAACACCGTCCGCCCCGCGAGATCGCCTGCGAGTTCCACGGCCCGCAGCGCCGTTGCCGTCGGCTCGACCCAGGCCGCCTCCAAAGTGCCCAGCTCATCGGGGATTCGGCGCAGATGGCCAGGGAACGCGGCCATCAGCGGCGCCAGCGCTCCGTCCGCCTGCAGACCCAGTGCAGTCTCCAACGTGGCCTGCCGGCAGAAGTTGGGCCGCCCCGACCTGCAGTACACGCAGGTGCCGTCCACGTTGCCGTTGGGGTTGACCGAAACCCGCTGACCCACCGCCCAGTCTGAGACTTCGTCGCCGACAGCCGCGACCCGGCCGGTGGATTCGTGTCCGAGGATGCAGTCCCCGCGGTACACCTGCGGCAGCTGGGAGGCATGTAGATCGCTACCGCAGATGCCACACATGTCGACTTCGACGAGGACCTGATCGGGTCGTACCGTCGGGCGCGGCCGGTCTTGTAGTGCGATCCGTCCATCACCGGTAAGGACCACCGCGGGCATCGTCAACTCCATGAGTACGGCCCCAGGCGCCCCCACACGACGACCACGGCGAGCACGAGAAGGACCGCGTTCATCGCGACCATCGGCATCTCTTTGCGCCGGGCGTGCACCGCGGCCGCACCGACCATCACCAGGGCGAGCCCGACAGCAGCCAGCGGTACGAGTACGGGTGCGATATGCAGCGCGGCCGGCAGAACAAGCCCGATCGCACCAAGGATTTCAGCAAGTCCGATCAGTCGGATAGTAGTCGGGCTGAAGTCCTCTGCCCAGCCCTGGCCAGCCGTGACCAACTTGTCTTTGGGCACAACCTGTTTCATCAGCCCGCTTGCGGCGAAGGCGACTGCAAGCACGATCGCGATGATCCACAGCGCCAGGTTCATTCGGATGTCCTAACCGTCGTGATTTGTTGCTTGCAGTTCAAATGCGCCATTGAGAACGCTGATGTCGTGGTCGCTCAACCACAGTTCGCCGGCGGCAAGGTTCTCGGCGAGGTGATCGCGGGCGCGCGTCCCCGGAATCAGCAGCACGTTCGGCGCGACGGATAGCAGCCACGCCAGGGCGACCTGAGCGGCGGTAGCGTCGTGGCGACGGGCGACGTCCGCAACCACGCGGTTGGACAGAATTGTGTCACGTTGCGCTCGGGGAAAACCCAAGGGGCAGAACGGCACGAACGCGATCTCCCGTGCATTGCACTCGTCCAAGACAGGCATGCTGTCACGCGCCGCGAGATTGAAGTAGTTCTGCACGCAGACGATTTCGGTGACCTCAAGCGCCCGCATCAGGTGGTCGCGGCTGACATTGCTGATTCCGATTCCGGCGATGAGCCCCTCGTCTCGCGCAGTCGCCAGCGCGCCGAGCTGATCAACGAACCGGGCATCGGGTGCGGCGTTGTCCATCACGCGGAAGTTGACTGCGGCGAGTTGCTCGACGCCGAGCGTCGTCAGGTTGTCCTGGATGCCGGCTCGCAGTTGGTCGGGGTCGTCGTATGGCAACACGGCTCCGGATTCGTCGCGGCGAGCCGCCACCTTGCTTACCAGTGCCAAACCCTTTGGGTAGGGATAAAGCGCTTCCCGGATCAATTCGTTGACAACCCCCGGCCCGTAATACTGGGCGGTGTCGATGTGATCTACTCCTGCGTCCACCGCTGCCCGTAGCACCGCGATCGCTTCGTCCCGATCACGCGGCGGGCCGAAGACGCCGTCTCCGGCCAGCTGCATAGCGCCGTACCCGACTCGCCAAACCGCCTTGTCGGCAAGGCGATAGCGTGGTCGAGAATGTGCCCGAGGGTCAGGCATAGATGGGCGCCACGTCGAAGTACACGCGGTAGTCGTCGATCCTGCCGGTGGCGTCGGTATGGAAAATCGTCACGCACGGGATGGTCACCTGCTGGCCATCCTTGCGGTCGTAGGTCACCTTCAACTCGATGATGGTGTCAGCGCCAAAGCTCCATTCCGTCGCAATCGTGTGATGCAGGCCCGCGATGGTGTCGAAGAAAGCGGTTATGCCCGAGCGGATCTCGTCGAGTCCGACCAGCGGTTGGTTGTTACCGAAGACCAGCCGAGCGTCCTCCGCGAACACCGACAACAGTGCATCGACGTCCATCGAGTCGGTCATCGCGAAGAGTTCGCGTGATTGGGGGCGCGTCGTTGCAGTCATGGGATCCTTCTCTCAGGTTCTGCTGTGTGGCTCACAGTAGGTGACATATCACGCTTATTGCAAGCGGTTGGGATGCTGGAATATTCCGACAACGTGTAGCGAGAATGGATGTGAGCGTGCTCACCGGGCCGGGGTCAGGTAGGTGTCAGCCGCCCAGGCTGGTGGGTGATAAATCACTCTGACGTTCGCACCTGCTCACCATGGAGCTGGCGGCAACGAGCTGTTGAGGTTGATGTTCACCTGGATGTGTTCCAGCGCTGCAGTGAGGGGTGGGAGGAGTTCGTCGGGCAACGGGTCGAAGAACATTCGCCGGACCAAGGCCACGTGACCGGGCGCCGCTGCCCTGATCGCTTCCCGACCTGCCTTTGTGAGAGTCGCGTCGGTTGCCCTGCCGTCATCCTCTGATGGAATCCGCTCAGCTAGGCCGCGCTCACATAACCGGCGCAGCTGATGCGACGCGCGGCTTCGTTCCCACCCAATCAGCGCCGCCAGGTCAGAGACCTGCATACGTCCGCCGGGTGCGTCAGTTAACGCGTTCAGAACGTGGTAGTCGGCGAGCGACAGATCGGTGTCGCTTTGAAGCTGCCGATTCATCTCATAGTTCAGCCGCATCTGCACGCTCATGAACGCACGGAAGGCACGCAGCTCGGACGCTGACAGCCAACGATCTTGAGCCGTCTTCCGGCGCTGACTACGTGACACTACGGCTATTCCTTTTCAGACGATTCGCCCAGGATATCGCGTTGGTGGGTCGTTGTTAGCCCGACGCGTCGATGGACCAGCGCGGTCGCCAGCGCCTTGACGCACCCGCAGAGGGCACCTTTACTTGATCTATCACGTATATTCGACGGTCAGGGCAGGCGACGTCGGAGGATTATCGTGACGGAGAGCAACGTCGACCGCGAAGCATTACAAGGCGGCGGTCCATCACAGCTTCTAGAGGCGTTCGTCAGCTATCTCCGGGTGCCGTCGACACGGGGCGATGACGGTTCCCCTCGATTCGAAGGCGTGTCACTGCAAAGCGGTGAGCTAGGGGGTGTCTCCGTCATCACCCTGAAACCACTGGCTGGCCGCCCCGAGCGCACCGTCCTTTACTTCCACGGGGGCGGATACGTCAGCGGCTCTCCGCCGGACCGCTATCTTCCGTTGGCGGCCGCGGTTGCCCTGGCCGCCAACGCTCGAGTGCACGTGGTGGACTATCGGCTTGCCCCAGAAACCCCCTTTCCTGGGGCCTTCGACGACTGCCTGCGCGCCTATCACTTTCTTGTCACGCGCAGCGGAGCGGACATGGAAACGGTCGTCCTGCTGGGGGATTCGGCCGGCGGCAATCTAGCCGTCGCCGTCACCGCCGCGGCACGGGACCAAGGCTTGCCGCTTCCCGCCCGCATCGCGGTCCTGTCGCCGTTCGCGGACCTGACGTTGAGTGGCGCCTCGATCGAAGAGCGCAAGCATCTGGATCCGTTGGTCACGCGGGAGATGCTCGACGCGACCGTGAGGGATTACCTTGCCGGTGGCGATCCGCGCGACCCGAGGTGCTCTGCCATCTTCGCTGACATGCGCCGTCTTCCGCCAATGCTCATCCAGGTCGGCGAGAACGAGATCCTCTACGACGATGCCCCCCGGCTCAGGGACGCAGCCCAGGCCGCTGGCGTCGACGTGGCCTTCGAGCCCTGGCGTCACGGATTCCACGTCTGGCCCGTCTTTATCTCCGCCGGATTGCCGGAGTCGGCCGCCGCCGTCGAACGCGTCGCAGCCTTCTTCAAGGCCGTTGCGCGTTGAGCCCCCTGCGCCCGTTAGCCTTTCGTTAGCCGCGACGATGCTCGGGCCAGGTCTTCACTACGTTGCTGGCTTGGGGATGAGGGCCACGACGGGGATGGCGCGTGTCGTCATGCGCTGGTATTCGGCGTATTGCGGATACCGTTGGGCCTGATCGGCGTACTTCGCATCGCGCTCTGCGCCGCTCAGTTCAATGGCGTCTACGTTGAGGTGCTCGTCGTCGATTTCGATGCTGGCGTCGGGGTTGGCGATGAGGTTCCAGTACCACGCGGGGCTGCGGTCAGCACCGGCGGCGGAGGCGAACAACAGGTAGCGACCGTCGTCGGCCAGATACATCAGTGGGTGCACCCGTTCTTGGCCGCTTCGTGCGCCGGTCGTGTGTAGCAGCAAGACCGGTGCGCCCTCGAACGGTCCACCGAGGCGGCCGTGATTGCTGCGGAACTCTTCGATGTTTCGGCGGTTGAACTCGTTGACCTCTGTCATGATGCCTCCTCGTTCGTGTGGGTCAGGACGCGTTATCCGTAAGCACGGTGTACAACTCGACGATGACGCCGTCTCGCACGATTGCCACATCGAATCCCGAGCCCACCGGTGCCGAGCTTCCGGGTTTGACCAACTGAAACGCTAAGTAGCCCAAACCCAATGTCTGATAGACGGGACCCGCGGCGATGAACTGAAGATCGCCGAGCTTGGCTTGCAGCTCGGCGGCTTTGGCGTCCAGCGCGTCGCGACCTGTGGTCACGCCGTCGTCGTCGGTCCATCGGATGTCGTCGGCGTAGGTGCGCTCGATTGTGGCACGCCTGCGCACGGAGTCTCGCTCGTTGAAGACTTCGAGGAGATTGGCGTGCATCAGTTCAGCGATCGTGGCGCGCATCCGGAGACCTCCCATTGCACTGTCTTGTCTTCGCAATATTGCGTGACATATCATTCAATGTCAAGTAGGTTGATTCACATGAAGCGGGAATCACGTGGAGAGTCCGTGGCTGATCGATGGATGATGCGCGGTACGGAGTTCGAGAACTGCAACTGCGCCTGGGGCTGTCCGTGCCAATTCGGTGCGAAGTCAACCCAGGGGCACTGCGAGGCGTTCATGGCCGGCCACATCGAGGAGGGATACTTCAACGACACCAGTGTCGACGGCCTGAACTACGCAGCGCTCATGTACTGGCCGGGTGAGGTCCACGAGGGCAACGGCACGCAGCAGGTCATCATCGACGAACGGGCGGATCCGACTCAGCGAGAAGCACTGCGAAAGGTCCTTCACGGCGAGTCGACCACCCCTGGAGCGACTCATTTCTTCGTGTACAACGCCATGATGTCGACCGTGCTTGCCACGCTCTACGCGCCGATCGACCTGTCGATCGATGTCGATGCGCGAATGGCCAGCCTCACGATCGACGGGCTGGTCGAGTCGCGTGGGACGCCGCTCCCCAAGACGGGGAGCACAGCATTGTCGAACAAGATACGCCTCAATACGCCGGATGGGCCGCGCTACATCTATGCCGAGATGGGCAGCGGCAACACCACAGCCCGGGCGGGAATCGAGCTGGACTTCAGGGATAGCTACTGCCAGTTCAACGTTCTGCACATGGACCAGAACGGACTCATCCGCTGACCACGTCCTGGGTCTGGCGCCACCGAGACCGTCTGGCCGTACTGAGCGGTCTGGGTGGCATCACCGTCGCAGCCTGGGTTTACCTCGTGGTGACAGCGCACCGAATGGCGACCGGGTCTGCGGGTATGACGGGTCAGTCGATGGATCCGATGATGGGTGCCGTGACCGGGCTATTGCCGTGGACGGCAACCGAGTTCGGCCTGCGACTGGCGATGTGGGCTGTGATGATGGTTGCCATGATGGTGCCCACCACGGCACCGATGACCCTGATGTATGCCGCGGTCGCCCGCAAGGCCGCCGCCCAGCACACCCCGCTGGCCCCGACGTTCGTCTTCGTCAGCGGCTACCTCGCGATGTGGACGGTCTTCAGTCTCGTGGCCACCCTCGCTCAGTACGCGCTTGATCGGGCCGCGTTGCTCTCCCCGATGATGGTCTCCAGCAGCGCTGCATTTGGCGCCGCCCTGTTGATCGCGGCCGGCATCTACCAGTTCACCCCGCTCAAGAATGCCTGTCTGCGCAACTGCCGGACCCCGGCGCATTTCCTGTCGCGCCACTGGCGCACCGGGGGCCTGGGCGCCTTCCGCATGGGACTGAGGCTCGGCGCCTTTTGCGTGGGCTGCTGCTGGATCCTGATGGGACTGCTGTTCGTCGGCGGCGTGATGAACCTCCTGTGGATCGCAGCCATCGCCATCTTCGTGTTGCTGGAGAAGACGATCCCATTCGGTGACGTGGCTGGAAGGTTCGCGGGTGCCGCGATGATTCTGGTTGGCGCGTTGAGCCTGGCCCTGTGAGCCGTGCGGCATGCACCGTGTGGGCCTGTATGTGAGACGCTAGCGCCGTTGCGCCCGCATGTACCAGAACGCCATTTCGACTGGTGCGCCGCCCAATTCGCCGTGCAGGGTGGCAGGCTCCAGTGACACGATGTCCCAGCCGGCGCCGCCGAGGATGTCACGTAGGGTCGCTTCGGACACCGCCGGTCGCGGCTCCTCGCCTGCCGGGTTGGCGTCGGAGAAGCAGCTGAGCAACAGGGTGGCACCCGACCGGGTGGCCCGGTGCACCGCGGCCGCGTAATTCCGTCTGCCGTCGTCATCGAGGCAGTGGAACATGCCGTTGTCGATCACGGTGTCGAACGCGTCGGTGTAGCCGTCGAGTTTAGTGGAGTCGGCCACCGCGAACGTGACGTCGACTCCGGCGTCGCTGGCCCGCTGCTCGGCGGTGACCAGAGCGGTGGGGGAGATATCCAGTCCGGTCACCGGGTGACCGTTTTCGGCCAGATAGATGGAGTTGTCGCCGAGCCCGCAGCCGACGTCGAGTACGTCGCCGTGGACCCAGCCGCGGGTCTGCCACGCAATGACATTGTCGTTGGGCGCCTGGTTATCCCACGGCGGTGTGGTCATCGATGCCAGTCCTTCGCCGGGGCTTTCGCCACGGTAGAGGGCCTCGTAATCGAGCTGAGGCGGCCCCGAGGGTTCGTGGGCGGAACTCCGGCCAGTGGTAGTCATAGACACCACGGTAGTAGATATGCGTGACGTGTCAATCAAATCGGTGCGCGCAGCCCGCGATGCTTCTGTCGCGCTCATGGTCGCAGCACCAGCTTGCCGCGGGTGTGTCGCTGTTCGACCTGCCGGAACGCGTCGCGCACATCGTCGAGGGCGAAGACTCCGGCGATCGGCACTTCCAGCTCACCCCGTGCGACGAGGTCGGCCAACTCGGCCACCACAGCCGCAGTGGCGGCATCGGCGCCCCCTGCGGACAAGACCCCGAACTGCTCCACGGCAGCGAAATCGGCGATGGTGTCGACCCTGTCACGCGGCAGTTTGAGGTCCTCGACCGCCATCGCGACATATCCACCACCGAAGAAGTCCAGTAGGGCGTCGATGTGTCCGGACGGTGCTGCGGCGCGCAGCCGGGCCGGCAGGTCGTCACCGTAGTTGACTGGGATCGCGCCATGATCGGCGAGCCAGGCGTCGTTGGACGGACCGGCGATGCCCAGGACGGTGGCGCCAGCGCGGCGGGCGAGTTGAACCGCGATCGAACCGACGCCGCCGGCCGCACCGGCGATCGCCACCGTCTCGCCGGGTACGAGGCGCATCGCCGCCACTGCGGCATAGGCCGTGGCGCCCACGACGAACAGCGAGCCGGCCACCTCCCAGGGAATGTCGGACGGCTTGGGGGTCAATTGGGTGGCCGGCACTGTCACGTATTCGGCGTGGCTGGACCGGCGCATGGAGAACCCGATCACCTCATCGCCCACAGCGAAATCGCCGACGCCGGAGCCGAGTTCGGCCACCACGCCCGCCAGGTCGCTGCCTTGGCCGGAGGGGAACGTGGCCGGGAACTGGTCGGCCAGCGCGCCACTTCGGATCACCGCCTCGCTCGGATTGATGCCTGCTGCCCTGACCTCAACCAGCACCTCACCGGCCTCGGGGACAGGACGGGGCACGTCGCGCACCTCGAGCACGTCGACGCCGCCGTAGGAATCAAATTGCACAGCTTTACTCATGAGTTGGTACCTCCTTCGGTGATCCCAGTTCCATCACTTAAATGTTTAAGTGATGATCTGCCAATTACAAGTGGGTGGCTGGATCTGCGATTCCGGGAAACCTAGTGATCTACGCCACGTGCGGTAGGGCCGACCGTGGTGCAGCGCGCAATAGATCAACGGCCGGCAATGGTCTTGGGGACTCATTGCCGGCCGTTGGTCGGTGTCGTTCAGTTGCCTTGCGGTGGCTCAAGCTCGGAAGCAGGTGCTGCGGCAGGCTGATCGGTGCGCTGGCTGGCGCCCACCTCACCTGCGGTCTGCTGCACCGCCGCCGACGGGGCCGGGGCGCCGAGCTGGCGGGCGGCGAAATCGGCCGCTTGGTCAGCCATTCCGTTGCTCTTGTAGGAACTGTGCGCGGACCGGTCCAGACCACCAGGGAAGCAGATGGGATCACCGGGGACACACAGTTGCAATGTCTTGGCGGCGTAGAGCTGACCGATGTTGATCGCCGGGGCGTTACCGTCGAGCAAGTGCAGTATGCCAGGGGTTGGCGTACCGAACAGCACCACCGCGGACACGTACGAAGCGATCGATGCTGGCATCGGCCCAGACAGCCCGTCGGGAAGCGTGAAACCCTCCGGAACGGCGTCGGCGGTCGTGTAGCCGGCCACCGCCGCACCCTGCGAGTAACCGCCGAGCACGATCTTGGTGGTCGGGCAGCTTGCCGCAATCGACTGAATCTTGTTGCTGGCGTCGACGATGCCGTCGGCGGCTCGGCCGAAGTCCAACGAGGCAGGATAGTTCACCGCATACACGTCGACCGTTTTTCCTGGCAGGCGGGCGCTGAGCGCGTCGACGAACGCTTGCCCGGTCGCGCCGACACCAGGCGCCTCGAACGTTCCGCGGGCGAACACGACTTCGATGCTGGGACACGAGTCGTCGGCGGCATTCGCCGACGGCGGGGCTGCAAACGAGCCGATGAGGATCGCGGCGACGGCGACCGCGACGAAAATCGTGGACAGCGCCGCTCGGACGGTCAACGTACCCATCCTGACGACCAGGGGTGTGACGGTGCTCATGAGATGGTGCCTCTTCCTTGATCCCTTTCCATTACTTAACTGTTTAAGTGATGGCATGCCACCTACAAGTCGGGGCACCCGTCTGCAATTCCCGGCAGGCCAGGTGATCCGCGCCACTTAGGGCGGCGAGGTCAAACCAGGAGCGCGTCTAGAACGACGCAAGGCGTAAGCCCTGCGCGCTTCAAGCCGAGCCAGTGGACAACAACCAATTGTCCACTGAGATGAAAAGGCGAACGCGGGCTTCGTCTTTGGCGATTCTGAACGGGGCTCATCTGTCACGGTCAGCGGACGAGGACAACTCGTCCGGAGTCGTCGCCACCCGAACTCAACGCATCGCCAACTTGATCGAAGGATACGGTTGCGCTCACATGGCTGTGAAGACGTCGGGCTGCGACTTTGAACAACAGATCCGCCAGCTTGTGCCCATTTGGGGCTACCACCGTCGGGACGAACTCGGGGCGCAAGTGCTTGACCGCCGTGGTGGCGCCGGAGACAGAGGTGAACTTGCCTCCAGGGCGCAGGATCTCGGCGGCGATCGACAGGTCGCCGGCGACGTGTATTGCGCTGTCGACGCTGCCACCGAATAAGCTGCGCACCCTTTCCACTGCCTGTTTGTGGTTTGCGCCCGCCGGGACGACAACATCGGCGCCGAGCTTCCATGCGAGATCCGTCTGCTCGGGGAGCGTCAACGCGGCGACGACAGCACCGCGAGACTTCGCCAGCTGCAGGGCGAATCCGCCGGCCCCGCTGACGGGGCCCTGGATGATCACGATTTCCAGACCTGTGATTCCGAGTGCGTTGACGGCGTCGAGCGCGGAGACCCCGGCCAGGCCAACACCGGCGACTTGGGCGAGGTCGATGCCGTCCGGGACCGGAGCAAGCGACTCCGCTGCAACCGCGACCTCGTCGGTGAACGTGCCCGCCTGTCCCGATTGGGGCGCTAGGGCGCCGGCCACATACATGCCGACGTCGATGTAGTCCACGTTCTCGCCAACGGCCGCCACCCGTCCAACGAAGTCTCGCCCCAGCAAAACGGGAGCCTGCCAGTCCTCGTGTCTGTGGTGATGCCCGCGAACCGCGGCCCGGTCGAATTCGTTGACGGAAGAGGCCAGTACCTTGACGACGATTCCGTCGCGCGCCGGGGTCGGTTCGTCGATGTCGAACAGGCGCGGCTCGAAATCCGGTCCGATCACTCCCACTGCCTTCATCGCTCGATCCCTTCCGGTTGGCTGCGGTCGCCTACCGAGTTAAACAATTAAGTGAATCGAATATTTCCGGTTCAGCGATTAAGTACAGTGGGACCGTGAGTACCGCGCGTGAGACTCGGTGGCTGGACTCAGACGAACAGCGCACCTGGGCACAGCTGTCGACGATGATCCTGCGGCTGCAGCCGGTGTTGAGCGCTCAGTTGCAGCGCGACTTCGGGATCAGCCACTTCGAGTACCTGATCATGGCGCGGCTGTCTGAGGCGTCGGGGTCGAAACTGCGGATGAGCGTGCTCGCGACGATTTCAGGCAGCTCGTTGCCACGGCTGTCCCAGGCCGTCGCCCGCCTGGAAAAGCAAGGCTGGCTGTCGCGGCAGCCCGACCCCGAGGACGGCCGTTACACCCTCGCGGTGTTGACCCGCGCGGGACGCCGGCGACTACAGGAGGTCGCCCCCGCCCACGTCGACACCGTGCGGGAGTTCGTCTTCGATCGATTGACGCGAAACCAGTCGCGTCAGCTGGGCGCGATTTGCCAGCGGATTCTCGATGGGCTGCCGCCGGATGACAGCTGGCCGAGCACGGCATCGCGCTGATCGCGTCCGATCCGCGGCGCACTGGGAGTCCCACGCCGCTCCGCATACGTGTTCGTCTCAAGATCGCGACTAAGTACTACCGGCCGAAACCGGGCGAGATCGCAGTAGTGCACTACCGATATAGTCCCGCCCCATACGCGCGACGATCATGTATCGAAGTTTGGGGGGACCGCATGACCGATACGGCCATGGCCAATCCGTGCGAAACATCGCCACCGAACAGGTTGCACCCGCCGCCAGTGCGCTTACCCAAGCTCGTGCAGGGTGTTCTATTCGCTGTATTTCGCCGCAGCGCGATGCGGAATTGGATCAAGCGGCACGGACACATTTTCGAAATCAACGTCCCATTCTTCGGTCGATCCGTCGTGGTTTCTGACCCGGCTCTGGTGAGGTCGGTGTGTACGGCGAGCGCCGACCAGCTGATCAACGTGCAGCCGAATCTCAGCAATTGGTTCGGGCCCGGGTCGATGTTTGGGCTTGACGGCAGTCGGCATCGCGATCGGCGCCGGCTGCTCGCACCGGCGTTTCACGGTCAGAGCCTCAAGAACCACGAAAGGGTCATCGAGGACGAGACACTGCGGGAAGGCGCGAATTGGCCTGTGGGCAAAGAGTTCCGGATTCTCGAACCGATGAACAGGATCACGTTGAACGTGATCTTGCGGACCCTCTTCGGCGCGGACGGGGCGGAACGCGACGAACTAGAACAACTCAGTGAGATCGTCCCGCCTTATATGAGACTCGGACAGCTCATGGCTTTTGTGCCGGCGCCGCCATTCTGGGCCCGACGCCAAGGTCCGTGGCGCACAATGGACGAGTTCCGCAACGCATTCGACCGGATCGTATTCACGCTGATCGACAGGGCCGATGTCGATCCGAATCTCGGTGAGCGGACCGACATCCTGGCATTGTTACTGCGATCCGGGACGTCGCGGTCGGAGATCTGCGACGAACTGTTGACCTTCATCGGCGCGGGCCACGAAACAACAGCGACAGCACTCAGCTGGGCATTTGAGCGGTTGCGGCGCCACCCGGACGTGCTGGCTGAACTTGTCAGAGAGGTCGATGAGGGGGGCGGCGCGTTCCGTCGGGCCACAATTTGTGAGGTGCTGCGGGTACGCCCCGTCATCGATGTCGCGGGCCGCCGGGTCAGTACGCCGAACTTCGACCTCGGCGACTGGCGGATTCCGCGTGATCGCACGGTGCTCGTCCGCATTGCCGATCTTCACGAGAATCCGGAGATCTACCCTCAACCCGAACGATTCGATCCGGATCGCTACCGCGGCACCAGGCCGGCGGCACCAGCATGGCTGGCGTTCGGAGGCGGAGGACGACGATGCATCGGCGCAGACTTCGCGATCGCGGAAATGGATGTCGTGCTACGAACGGTGCTGCAGAATTTCCAGATCCATACCGATGCGGCCGCCGATGAGAAGTCGTACTTCCGGGGAGTCGCCCATAGCCCGAAACTCGGTGGCCGCGTAACAGTGAGCCGGCGAACGTAGCCACTATGTCGACCCAGCTGATCAGACCATCGCACGCGCAGCGGCTCGAAATCCGTTGCAATGCAGGCGACGCCATCGTCGCGAACTTGGCGACCCACTTTGTCTTCTTCTTCGAGCGGCATCTCGACACGAGGGCGCTCGGCCGTGCGTTTGCGCACGCGCTGACGAATCTTCCGATCTTCGCGGGGCGAATGGGCATCGACAACGGCAGGATGCGGATCCGATGTGAAGGGCAGGGTGTGCCATTCACGTCTGTGTCGTCCAACCGCACGTTCCGTGAAGCGATCCGATCGGCGTCAGAGGACACCGGGCTGTGGCTCGTCGACCCGGTGAACGGCGCCACGGCTCGATGGGGATTGGGTCCGGTGTGCAAGGTACGTGTCACGCATCTTGCGGACGATGCGACCGCGATCGGTTTCTCGTGGCACCACGCCGTCGGCGATATGCAGACGTTCATGCACTTCATGAACGCGTGGTCCGCCGCCGCTGCCGACAAGCCGCTCGCTGAGCCGTTGATCGTCGAAGACCGCGCTGCCTACCTCGACGAGCATCTCCCTGCCGATGGCGCTCGGGACCCCGGGGTGCGTTGCCTCGGGCTTGGCGAACTTGCACGTAGTGCGCTGTACCTGGCGAAGGATGCGCGGAAGCAGCGAACGCTGAGTCTCTACTTCGGAGAAGGCGAAATCGCGCGCATGCGCGACGCCTACGGAACCCGGATGTGGTTGTCTGCGAACGACGTTGTGTGCGCACATGCTTCGGAAGCGCTGATGAAGGCGGATCCCGCGGTGGACCGTCGCACCCTCGCCATCGCCGTGAATGCGCGGAATCGTTGTGGCCTCGATCGGATGCTCGTCGGCAATATCATCACGACGCTGAACCTCGACCTGCGACGCGGAGAAACTGCAAGTTCGATTGCCGAACGCATCCGCCACAACGTGGACCACTTTGCCGACGAACACTGCGACATGCGCATGAACCAACAGTTCCTGGACGCTGCCGGAGCCTCGCGCGCGGCTCGCTGTGTATCCACTGCCTTCGATCCGGCCCGGTGGAACCCGCTTATCACGAACCTGAGTGGCTTCGGCGTTTACCGCGTCCAATTCGAAGACACCTTCACGTCCTACTTAACGATGTTGTTGAAGTTACCCGTTGCGGGACTCGGTGCCCTGGTGGAAGGGGCGGATGGCCGTGGACTGGTCTTTCAGATGTCATTGCCGCCCAAGGAATTCGAAGCCATGTCGAGCCCCGCGAGTCGGGAACACATGCACCGATTTCGGCAGGCAGGCGACGACATTCCACGACTGCACCGCGAGGTGCACGGCTAACTGGTTCGCAGCACTTCGACGGTCTCCAGCTGTCGCGACTGCAACACCGGATACACCGCGGCGGTCAGGACGATAACGAATACGGCTGCCACCGCTGTCCACAGCGGAACCGGCAACACACCCCATTCGATCTTGATGCCGTAGTACACGGGTGAGCCCAACGACCAGAGGTACGTGAGGCCCACACCTCCGAGGACGGCGAGGCAGGCGACGAGCGCGCCGAGTATGCCGGCGTTCCCAACGATCACGGCCTGTTCCTGCCCGGAGGTCACGCCGATCGCCCGCAACGCGGCTCGCTCGCGCTTGCGTTGCACGAGTCCCAACACGAACACGTTCAGCAGGCTCAGGCCGGCGGCCAGCATCACCACGTACCCCGCGATCGTGAACGGCTCCAAGAACCGAGTGATCCCGTTGGTGGCCACCGAGCGCCACTCTTCGTTGTCGTAGACCCACAACCCGGCGCCGAGGTCGAGAAAATCGTCGCGGTGGGCGGTCGCGTCGGCAGCCGACGGATAGGCGACCGCGACCTGATCGCGTGCGGCAGCCCAGTCGGAACGCGCCAATCCTTCGGAAGCAAGCACGATGTCGCCCACTGCGGCGTCATTGACCATCTGCGGACGAACGATTCCGGCCACCCGGTACTGCTTCGGCCCTTCGACGGTGGGCAGCGTGACGGTGTCGCCCGTACTGACGCCGAGCCGGCTCGCGGCAATCTCGCTCAGGCCGATCTCGCCCTCACGCAAGCCCTGCCAAAACCCGTCAGGGACGTCGGTCGGCTCGTACAACGCCTGGCTGTACCAGTCACCCGGCGTGACGCCGACGACCAGTCGCGACGACGCCCCTGACGAGATGGTCGATCGCCAGCGCGAAGACACGCTCCGCCCGTCAGCGGCCCCGGCCACCAACTCGAATGTGGAGTCGGAAAGCCGGCCGTCCCGCTGATCGAGCACCGATTGGGCGGAAATCAACAGGGCGTCGGGCAGTCGCTCAGCCTTCTGCTCGGCAATCTGCACGGTTCCGAGCAGTTGCATGGCATGTGAGCCGATGGCCAGGCTGGTGCTCTCGGCGAGTAGCGCGGCGGACATCGCGAACAGCAGCGCGTAACGCCGGATATCGGCACCCAACAGACGCCCGACGGCGGGACGCGCGAACGTCAGCAACTCGATCAACAGCCGGGCGCCACGCGGGGCGATCCACACCGTCACCAACACGACCCCGCACAACGCCACCGTCAAGCCGTTGATGCCCACGTTCAGTGGCAGCGACCCGCGCTCGAAAATCTTCAACACGACGACGGCGACCGCCAGTAGGCCTACCCCGACGACGAGCGGCCACATCGGGATCTTCCTGGCGCGCTGCACTCCGCCGACGCTCGCCATCGACGCCAACGGCCCGTCGCGGAGCAACCTGGCGGCCGGGCCGATCATCGCGATGATTCCGCAGACGATCCCCGCGGCTGCTCCGATCCCGATCAAGTTCGGCGTGAAGTGCGCTGCGATGGTGCCGCCGGACCCGGCCAACATGGATCGCCCGAATCTGTCCAGCAGATACGTCCCGAAAAGGAAACCGCTTGGGACCCCCAACAATCCCCCGAGGAGACCCACCACGGCCCCTTCACCGAGCATCCCGCCGAACAACCCGACCGGCTTGGCACCGATCGCGCCGATGGTTCCCATCACCGCCCGCCGGTCCTCAACGGCCAGCAGGATCGTGTTCACAGCGATGAGGACGCCGACGATGATGCCGGCCAGCGCGATCAGGTTGAGACTCTGTGTGGCGCCTTCGAACACGGCCGGCAGGTGCGGCCGTGGCGGGCCCGCCGTTGCGACGCCGGCGATGACGCGGTCGACGTCGGCGGCGATGTCAGCACCGGGTTTCGGGAGGACGAACGCGGATGTGGCGTAACCGGGCGAGGAGAGGAGGCTCGCGGCGATATCCGTGGAAGGGGCCAACAGCACGTAGCCGTCGTTGATGCCCTCGACGCGATCGAACTCCGGGAACGTCCAACCCAGGTGCGCCGACCCTGGAGGCAGGCCGGGGATGCGTACCTCCTCGCCGAGCCGAAGGCCATGCCGCTGGGCGATGGCCTCTGGCATCTGCAGCGGCACGCCGGGGCCGGCTGCGGGCTGGACGTCGCGGGCGCGCTGCTCGCAATTGAACGAGCCGACCAGCAGCTCGATCTGGCACGATCCGCCGAGCAGAAAGAACCCGTGACTGCCGCCCGCGACGTCCACGGGCGTCAAGGCGGCGACGATCGGGATCACGGCCTCCGCCCCTGCCACCTCAGCGTGCAGCCGGTTGACCGTCTCAGTTGGCAACCGGCCGCTGATGTTCGGGGTTACCTCGACTACCCCGATGTCGGCGGCGTGGGTGAGCGACGGGCCGAATGCATCGAACGGGCGGACGAGCTCGGATTTGAGTATCAGGACTCCGAGGACCACCGTCACTCCGAGCGCGACGCCGATCGCGCTGAGCAGCGTCCGGCGCCAGTCGGCGATCAACGCGGCGAGGTGAAGGCGCCGGAAGGAAAGCCATCCGGCGCGCAGCGCTCGCATCACTGCTCCCCGGCAGGCGCGGCGTCGAGTGCGTACGGACGCCCGTCGACAAGGTGCACTTCGCGGGTGCCGTAGCGCGCCGCGGCCTTGTCGTGTGTCACCAGGACGACCGCCGCGCCGTCTTCGTCTGACAGCGAGCGCAGGAGATCCAAGACCTCGGTCGACGAATGGCTGTCCAGGTTTCCTGTCGGCTCGTCGGCCAGGATGATGGACGGCCGCGCCACCAGCGCGCGCGCCACCGCCACCCTTTGCATCTGTCCGCCCGACAGTTCGGCCGGCCGGTGCCGCGCGCGGTCGCCGAGCCCGACCCGTTCCAGTAGCTCCTCAGCGCGTGCGTCGGCTGATCGGGCAGGCACACCGTCGAGCACCAGCGGCAGCGACACGTTCTCGACGGCGGTCAGCATTGGCACCAAGTTGAAGAACTGGAACACGAATCCGAGGTTGCGCCGCCGGAACGCCGCGCGCGCGCCGGTGCTCATCGACCACACGTCCTGGCCGGTCACCGCCACAGTGCCGCTGTCCGGTGCGTCCAACCCGCCGGCAATGTGCAGGAGGGTCGATTTACCGGCTCCCGATGGTCCGGTCACGACGACGAATTCGCCTGCGTCCAAGGTGAAGTCACAGTCGACGAGCACATGCACCTGCTCGTCGCCCCTGCGGTACGTCTTGTCGACGCCCTTGAGCTGCAGTACCGGCTTCACGCTTGGACCGTCGCGTCGGCCCGCCCTGCCACGGTCAGCAACGGGTGCCGGTTGCGATGCTTTCCACGATCTGCAGGCCGGTGAGCGTCGCCGGCTGCTGCTGTAACCGCCAGTGTCCCGTCGGGAAACATCGAATCAGTCCTCCCCCATTTGGTGCTGCGACCGATTTATCGTCACTCGCGTAAGTTGCGACGGGCGCAGTAGCACGCTACTGCGATCTCGCCCGATCTCGGCGCGGTATTACTTAACCCCGATCTTGACCTCCCGTTAGCTGTCGGCCCAGACGGCAACGGCCATCATGGCTGCAGAGGGTGGCCGGCCAGCCCGCAGCGCATCGAACGAGCCCGGTGCTTACCCCGCGGGTAGGAAAACCTTTCCCATCGACAGGTGGAATCTGGTATTGCCAGCGATTACGCAAGGACGGCTGGATCACGACCATTTGAGTCATGACCACGTACGCACACAGCACGGCCCTGACCCCGAAACTTCGGGCCAAGTTGGCGGCGGCGGCCGGCGATCGCGCGAGCAAGCCGCGGTTCCGCGACGTGGCAGGAATCCGTCTCGCCCACAACCTTGACTCGCTTTCCCGCGACGAGATCGACGCCACACAACAGCACAATCTGCGGGCCACCCTGACAGCGGCGCGCCAGTCCACCAACGTGTGGCGGCGCTTCCCCGGGCTCGAGGCCGTTGAGACGGTCGACGATCTTGCGGCGCTGCCTCTTATCTCAGCCGCGGATCTGGCCGCGGGTTGCCCACCGCATTCGGCTGACCTCCTCTTCGACGAGAGCCCCGGGCTCGTGCTGCGATCGAGCGGGACCGCCAGTCGGCCGAAAGTCCTCTATCACTCATGGGATTTCACCGACCGGGTTGGACATCTTGGCGTGCGTGGGGTCCGCGCGGCCTTGGAGACACCGCCGAACCGGGTGGCCAATTGCCTGTTCCCCGGGGACTTAAACGGAGCGTTCCTGTTCGTCCAGGACATCACGCGGTCCCTGCCGGCGCTTTCCTTCGCAATGGGCGAGTACACCTCGCCCGCCGATGCCGCAGCGATCATCGAAGCGCACGGGATCGATACGTTGGCGGCGTCACCGGCGTACGGCGCCGAGCTGTTGGCGGGAGCCCGAGACGGGCAGCCGCTGCCCCTGAGGAACTTCCTGTTCATCGGCGAGTCGCTGGGAGCCGAGCGGGAACGCACGGTGCGCTCGGCCGCACCGGACCTCGCCGTGCGGTCGCTGGCCTATTCGACGTCCGAGACCGGTCCTCTGGGCTACCAGTGCCGCCACCAGACGGGCGCGGTGCACCACCTACACGAAGACGCGAATGTGCTGGAGGTCGTCGACGAGGCCGGCAGGCCGGTGCCCCCGGGAATGCCCGGCGAGCTCGTGGTCACGCCCCTGACGACGTCGGGAATGGCGCTCGTGCGTTATCGGCTCGGTGATCGGGGCCGGCTGCTGACCGGCGCCTGCGGCTGTGGCAGCGCCGCGCGATCGGTCATGCTCCTCGGCCGCATGCCGAACTCGATGACGGTCGACACGATCACGTTCTCCAGTGACCACCTCTTGGCAGCGCTGGCGACGCTGGGCGTGTCCCGGCCGACTGACTGCCAATTACAGGTCCTGTGGGAGGGCCACCGCTACCGGGTGCGCCTGCTCCTATCTCCAGCCACCCCAGACGGTTTCACGACTGACACCGTCCGAGCGGCCCTGCGCGGCGCCCACGAAATCCACGAAGTCATCGTGAGCCCGCGGTGTCTGGAATTCGAGGTGCAGCGGGCCGGTATCGATCAGTTCGCGCGCACCCAGCGGGGCAAGGTGCCGGTCCTCTACCAGCACGGAATCAGCGGTTAACGGAAGTTCGAGAAGGGGAGATCGAGTCATGAAAGAACTTGGATACCTGGCAACGGCTAGGGAGAAAGCAGACCAGGGCACTCTTGAGACGCTGCGCGCCGAGCTGGATCGGATCGACGCGGAGTTCCTCGGAGCACTGGGTGCGCGAGTCGCCGTCTGCCGAAGCATCGCCTACTACAAGCGCGAGCACGCGGTGCCGATGATGCAACCTCACCGGATCGGTGTGGTGCAGCAGCGGGCGGCCCGGTTCGCCGAGGCCAACGGTCTGGATCTGACCTTCATGAAGCGGCTGTACGACCTGATCATCGGGGAGACCTGCCGCATCGAGGATCTGATCATCGACGCTGGCACCGACGGGAGCGCGGCCTGATGCGCGTAATCCTGGTCGACAACTACGACTCGTTCACCTACAACCTCTACCAGTTGATCGGCGAGGTGTGCGGGCAGCCGCCGACCGTTGTCCGGAACGACACCCCTTGGGCCGACCTCCGATTCGACGAGTTCGATGCCGCCGTCATCTCGCCCGGCCCGGGTCGGCCCGACCGAGACCGCGACTTCGGTGTCAGCGCCCGCGTCATCCTCGACAGCGGTCTGCCGGTGCTCGGCGTCTGCCTTGGCCACCAGGGCCTCTGCCACCTCTTCGGCGGTGAGGTCGTCAGCGCACCAGAGCCCATGCACGGGCGCATCTCGGACGTTCGGCACACGGGTGTCGACCTCTTCGCGGGCATTCCCTCGCCGTTCGAGGTCGTGCGCTACCACTCGCTGGCCGTCACGTCGCTGCCCGACGAGCTCGAGGAACTGGCGTGGACCGACGACGGCGTCGTGATGGGTGTGCGCCACCGCCACTTGCCGTTGTGGGGCCTGCAGTTCCATCCCGAGTCGATCAGCAGCACCTACGGCCACGAGCTACTGGCCAACTTCTTCGCCCTCGCCGCTGACCAGTCGGCATCGACCCTCGCCCCGGCGCGCACCGCCGAAGCGGAGCAACCTCGTTACGACCTGCATGTCCAGCATCTCGATGTCCACCCCGAGGCGCTGACGGCCTACAGTTCCCTCTTCGCCGGCGGCGAGCAGGGCTTCTGGCTCGACAGCAGCTCGGTGGTCGACGGGTTATCGCGCTTCTCGTTCATGGGGAACGGCGACGGTCCGCTCGCCGAGCATGTCACCTATAGCGTCGCTGACGGCGAGGTCATCGTCCGGCGGGCCGATGGGACCGCCGAGCGGGTTCGGCAACAGTTCTTCGACTACCTGGACGACCAGCTGCGCGCCAGGGAGGTGCCGGCGCCAGCAGGCCTGCCCTTCGAGTTCAACCTGGGCTATGTCGGCTATCTGGGCTACGAGCTGAAGGCGGAGACCGGGGGCACCGACGCCCACCAGTCCGATACGCCCGACGCCGCAATGCTTTTCGCCGACCGGGCGCTGGTCCTCGACCACAAGACACGGACCAGTTATCTCCTCGCCCTCTCCATCTCGGGCGACGCGGCCGGGACCGCCGAGGCCAAGGCGTGGTTGGCGATGACCGCGGAGGCCGTGCGCGCGCTTCCCGCCGCTCCCACCGATCCGGCGCCTGCTCTCACGCTGTCAGGCCCGGCCATGACCGATCCCGACATCGGGATGAATGTCGAGCTCAGGCACGACCGGGCCGCCTATCTCAAGCGGATCGACGAGTGCTTCGACGAGATCAACGCCGGTGAGTCCTACGAGATCTGCATGACCAATATGGTCACCGTCCACACGCAGATCGATGTGTTGCCCACCTTCGCCCACCTTCGCCGGGTAAGCCCCGTCCCGTTCGGGGCCCTTCTCGACTTCGGCGACGTCGCCGTGCTCAGCGCATCCCCTGAACGATTCCTCTCGATCGACCTGCACGGGGACGTCGAGGCCAAGCCGATCAAGGGCACTCGGCCCAGGGGCGCCGACGCCGCCGAGGATCGTGCCCTGGTAGAGGAGTTGCGCGACAACCCCAAGGACCGCGCCGAGAACCTGATGATCGTGGACCTGCTCCGCAACGACCTCAACACGGTCTGCTCGGTGGGATCGGTCCACGTGCCGAAGCTGTTCGACGTCGAGACCTACGCGGCGGTGCACCAGCTCGTCTCGACGATCCGCGGCACGCTCGCCCCGGGCCGTTCGGCGATCGACTGCATCCGCGCCGCGTTCCCCGGCGGGTCGATGACGGGTGCCCCCAAGGTCCGCACGATGGAGATCATCGACCGGCTCGAGCAGGGCCCACGCGGCGTGTATTCCGGTGCGCTCGGGTGGTTTTCGCTATCGGGCGCCAGCGACCTCAGCATCGTGATCCGAACCCTGGTGGTCAACGCCGGGCGGGTGACGTTCGGCGTCGGCGGCGCCGTCGTCGCCCTCTCCGATCCGGACGGCGAGTTCGACGAGACCGTAGTCAAGTCGAGGGCGATGATGACCGCCCTGGCCGCGACCGACCGTCAGGAGAGCCAGCAATGAGCGGCGCACCGACCATCGGGCGCGTCGTCGTCGCCGGCGGCTCGGGCGCGGTGGGGTCACTTTTCGCCGAGCAGCTGCAGGAAGCGGGCAACGACGTCGTCATCGTCGACCGCACCGTCCCCGGGCCCACCCACCGGGTCACCCGCTTCGTGCGGGGCGATATCAGCGATCCCGGCGCCGAAGTGGCCGACGTCGTCCGAACGGCCGACGCCGTCCTGCTCTCCGTGCCGGAACCGGTCGCCCTCGTCGCCATCGGACGACTGGTCGGAACGCTGCGGCCGGACGCCCTCATCGCCGACACGCTGTCGGTGAAGTCCACGGTGGTCCCCGCCCTGCACGCCGCCGCCATGATCGCCGGAGAGGCGGAGGCGCTGAGCCTCAACCCGATGTTCGCCCCCGCCTTGGGCTTTGCGGGTCACCCGGTGGCTTCGGTGGTCGTGCGCGACGGCCAACGCGGGCGCGCCCTGTGCGACCTGATCGAGCAATGGGGTGCCCGTGTGGTGACCGTGACCGCCGACCAGCACGACCGGGTGGCGGCCGCTGCCCAGGCCCTCACCCATGCCGCGGTAATTGCGTTCGGCGCCGCCCTGACCGAGTTGGACGTCGACATCGCCGATCTGGACCGGATGGGTCCGCCGCCGCACACCGCGCTGCTGTCCCTCCTGGCTCGCATCGCGTCAGGTGCACCGGAGGTGTATTGGGACGTCCAGGCGGCCAACCCCTACGCCCCGGCGGCTCGCCGAGCGCTGTCGCGCGGCGTGTCGCAGTTGACGGATGTCGTCGACGACGGCACCTGCGCGGAGTTCGGCGACTTGCTCGACCGTCTCTGCGGGGTGTTCGGCCCCCTGCGTGGCACCTATCGCGAACGCAGCGCACAAGCGCTGAGGGCGATAACCACCAATCTCACGAAGGAGAAACTCGGATGACGGATTTGATGGAAACACACACGCCGGTCGGCGCGCCCTTGGAGAGCCCAGCGAGCCGGCCCAACTGGGTGGCGTCCCGGGTCAGCAAGACCTCGGACTCGCTCGATCGGGCCTTCGAGGAGGGCCTGACCGGGCATGTCATCACCGCGAGAGATGGCAAGCAGGTCACGCTGACCGACGGCAGCGAGGCCGTGGAATTCGTCTCGTGCTCCTACCTCGGTCTGGAGTCGCACCCCGATCTCATCGCCGCGGCGACAGAGGCGATGCACCGCTTCGGGCTGCACTTCTCCACATCGCGTAACCGGGGACGGCCGCCCTACCTCGGCGAGCTCGAGGCGCTCCTGTCCGTCATGTACGACGGCGCGCAGGTGGCCGCCTTCACCTCGGTCAGCAACGTCCATCTGGGCTTGCTGCCGCTGCTCGGCGTTGGCGCGCTGCCCAGCTACCCCGTGGCCGACGCCGGTGTCGCGTTCCTCGTCGAGAAGACAGCGCACGCCTCCATCCAGGTGATCCGCGGCGTGCTGGAGCAGATCGGGCCGACGCGGCGCTTCGACATGGCCGATCCCGCGGCGCTGCCCGCAGCGGTCCGCGAGGCCGCAGCCACCGGTCGGACGCCGATCGTGCTGGTCGACGGCGTCGGCTCGATGGGCGGCCTGATCGACGTGGCTTCGATGCTGGCCACCCTCGAACCGTTCGGTGGTCACCTGTACGTGGACGACGCCCACGGGGTGTCGATCGACGGCCCGCTCGGCGCCGGTTACGCGTTCGAAGCGCTCGGCGGGACGCTCCCTCCCCATGTCGTGCTCGCCGGCTCGCTGTCGAAGGCCTTCGGCGGCGCAGGCGGTTTCGCGGTCGTGCCGAGCCAGGAAGACATGCTTATCCTGCGAAAGTTCGCCAACCCCTTGGTGTTTGGGCACTCGATCATGCTTCCCATGCTCGCGGCGAATGTCGCCGCAGCCCGGTTGCACGTCGACGGCCAGGTGGCCGAGCTGCAACGGCGGCTCTGGCGCAACGCCGCCGAATTCGACCGGCTGACAGGCGGAACGCTCGTCAACGCCGGGCTGCGCTCGCCGGTCCGGGGCGCGCAGTTCGACACCGAGGACGAAGCGTTCGCCGCCGCCCGCCGGTTGAAGCAGGCCGGTGTGCTGATCCTTCCCGCCTTTTACCCCACGGTCGCCAGGGGAACCGGACTGATGCGCTTCGCCGTGTCCGCCCTGCACCAGCAGCACGACCTCGAGACGGCCGCCCGCGCCCTCGGGCTCAATTCCTGAACTCTCCATTCCCCCAATCACACGCAACGACAAGGAGACTGGACAATGTCCATTTCGACCCACGCACTGTTGACTCCCGAAGAACGTTCCCGCCTGGCGGCAATGCCCGAGCTCGGCGGGGGCAACCTGCTGGCGACGGCCATGGCCGTGCACCCGAACCCGCACATCCCGTTCATCCGCACGGGCCGGCCGGTGATCAACACCCAGGGGGAAGAGCAGACGGAGTTCACGCTCGCCCAACTCGATGTGCTGGTTCAGAGCTGGTCGGTCTGGTACCACGAGCAGGGTGTCGGCCCGCGTGATCGCGTGGCGCTCTACATGGAGGACACGTTCGCGTACACGATCCACCTCAACGCCCTCGCCCAGTTGGGCGCCATCGGAGTGCTCATCAACAGCAAGGCGTCGCCGGCGCTGGTGCTCGGCCTGTGCGAGCGCACGACGCCGGTGGGGATCTTCACTGACCGGTCCCGCTTCGCCGCCATCGCCGAGGGAATCCGATCGCTGGAGGGCCTGCGTTGGATCCAGCTGGCCGAGGACCAGCCCGCCCCGCCCCCGGCCGCACTGCCCGACGCCTGGCGTTTCAAGCACGCACCCGAGGACCCGGTGTCGATCATGCATTCGTCAGGGACGACGGGAATCCCGAAGGCGGTGACCCAGACTCACGCGTCCAGCGTCGCCGGACCGCGCTTCCGCCTGGAGAACTACACGGAGCCGGCCCACGAGCGGATGATGACCGCCCAACCGCAGTCGCATCTCGGGTGCATCGTGTACACCGCCTACTCCATCCTCGCCGGCACACCGCTGGTGGCGCTATTCGACCCGAGTGGTGAGGAGCTGGCGGCGGCGGTGCGCCAGCACCAACCGAAGGGGGTGATGGCATTCGCCCACGCCTATGCCGAGCTGGCCGCACTCGACACGCCAAGCGGCACTGTCGATTCGGTGGACTACTGGGTCACCATGGGAGACGCCATCCATGAGGCACACATCCGGGCGATCCTGGCCAAACGCAGCCCGAATCTGGGGCCGCCCACCTTCTACGACCGCTTCGGCACGACCGAACTCGGGTGGGGCCTGGTGGTCCAGCCCCGGACGCTGTCGTCGGAACGCTCGGACCGACGGGTTGGCAAGCCAGATCCCGTCGCCGAGGTCGCGGTGCTGCGGGCCGACGGCAGCAAGGCGCCGGTGGGCGAGGTGGGTTTCTTCGGAGCCAAGGGCCCGTCCATCACCGCCGGATACTGGAATGACGCCGACACCACCTATCGCTCGAAACTCGGCGGCTACTGGCTGACCGGTGACCTGGTGTACCAGGACGTGGACGGCAACTACTTCGTGGTCGACCGGACGAAGGACGCTATCGAGACCGCCGAGGGCACCGGCTACTCGGTGCTCATGGAGGAGGTGCTGCTCAGTGAGATCAGTGCCATCAGCGACTGCGCCGTCGTCGCAGGCCGCCACGGCGACGAGATCGTTCCGGTCGCCGTCGTCATCACCGACGATTCGCCGGCCGAGGCTCCACGCCTGCTGACCGAGGCCAACGACGTGCTGGAAAAGGCCGGCCATCCCCGCATCGCCGTACTGGACGTCGCCGTGACCCCGGACGACTTCCCCGTGGGTGTGACGGGCAAGGTGCTCAAGCGCGAATTGCGTGACAGGTATCGCGATTTGGGAGAGAGCCCGCTCCAGCAGAACCGGGCCGTCGCCGAGTTCATGATCGACCCGCCCGGCAGTGCGGTCGCGTGATGATCGGGAACTGGCTGTCGACCCTGGTGCCCGAGCCCGGCGCACGTCGCCGCCTGGGCTTGGGCACCGGGATCTACAACATCGGCACCGGGATGTTCATGACATCGTCGGTCCTGTATTTCACGGAGGGACTGGGACTTTCGGTCACCGAAGTCGGCCTATGGCTGGCCGTGGCCGGACTGATCGGCCTTTTCGCCGGTGTCCCGATGGGTCACCTGGCCGACCGCCGCGGCCCCCGGGGGGTCGCGGCCCTGAGTCTGGTCGTGCTGGCAGCGACGATGGTGGGCTACGTCTTCGTGACCAGCATCTGGATGTTCGTCGTGGTGACTGTCGTGGAGATGCTGGCAACCGCAGCATCGAGAGCGTCGCGCGGCGGGCTCATCCGCCGCGTCGGAGGCGAAGGCGCGGCCGCCTACCGCTCTCAACTCCGGGCCATCGAGAATGCCGGCGTCGGCGTAGGTGCCGCGGTCGGGGGGTTGGCGCTGACGCTGCACTCCCTGGCCGCATATCAGGTGCTGTTCCTCGCGAACGCCGCGACCTTTCTGATCGGCGCATGGGTGTGCGCGAGGCTCCCGCACTTCGCGCCGCTGCCTGCTCCGCCCGGCACGCGGCGCGGGGTGGCCCTGCGGGATAAACCGTTCATCGCGTACACGGTCCTCAACGGGGTGATGAGTCTGCAGTACGCGGTCATCACATTCGCCCTCCCGCTCTGGATCGCGACGGAGACGAACGCCCCCCGCTGGATGGTCGGCGCGGTGTTGATCGTCAACACGATCGGGGTCGTGGCGCTGCAGGTCTGGGTCGGCCGGAAGGTCAAGACCGTGCGCCAGGGCGCCGCCGCCATGCGCGTCGCCGGGTTGGTCTTTCTGGTCGCCTGCGGCGGCGTGGCGGTGTCGGCCGGCCTGCCGGCGTGGGCCTCTGCCGCGGTCTTGCTTGCGGCGGTGGGCGTCCACTCCGTGGGCGAAATGTGCCACGCGGCAGCCGTATTCGCGCTGAGTTTCGAGCTGGCGCCGGCCCACGCGCAGAGCGAGTACGTGGGCCTGCAGGACATGGGCCTGGGCGCCGCATTCGCGGTGGCGCCCGCGGTGCTCGGCGCCCTATGCCTGGGGATAGGACAGGCCGGCTGGCTGCTGCTCGGCGGCCTGCTCACCGCGGCGGGCCTGGCGACCGTGCCCGTCGTCCGGTGGGCGATTCGAAGCCGGCCCTTCCCCCTCGCGTCGGACGAGATCCCCGTCCCGGACGCCGAACCGCCCACCGTGAAACTGGCCATCGCCCCGTTCGCAGTCCGCCCACCGGTCCGCCGACAGCCGCCACTCCCGCAGACGACGGTTCAGATCCACCGGCAACTCGAATGCGTTGTCCTCGATGACAATTCGCGATTCACCCTAGACCGGGATTGTGTGGTGGGACGGGACCCCCACAACTGCGATGCCGCTCGGAATGGATTGCGTCCCATCCGGATCGACGTCCTCGCCAACGGGATGTCCCGAGCCCATCTGGAGATCCGCCGTATCGACGGCCGGGTGTTCATCGTTGACCGCCAGTCGCGCAACGGTGTCGCCATCCGACAGGCCGGGC
This sequence comes from uncultured Actinomycetota bacterium, assembly GCA_963698965.1. GTDB lineage: Bacteria > Actinomycetota > Actinomycetes > Mycobacteriales > Mycobacteriaceae > Mycobacterium. The sequence goes on along the minus strand of CAVOSY010000006.1, from coordinate 17,961 downwards.
AGACGCAATGGACCCGAATCGCGCCGTGGAAGCCGACCGCTTGGCTGCCCGGGATGTCCGTGCGGATCGGCAGCCGAATCCTGCGGCTGGAAGCAGCCGGCCGGCGTCCGGCAGTCCGGAATGAGCCGATCATCCCGCCCGATATCGACCGCACCGTGAGGATGGCCGCGAAAGCGGCGCCACCCTCGAGTGCGTTGACCGTACGCATCAACCGCGCCTTCAAAGGCGCGGCGCCCAGGAAAACCGGCCTCGTCGCGGCCACCTCAGAAAGGAACGCAACATGATCGAGCGTCAGCGAGCGGCCAGGCCCCGCGCTTTCATCCTGACCGGCTTCCTGCCCGTTATCTGCCGAGATTCCATCTACATCGACGACCTGCGGAGGCGGGACTTGAAAGTCCTGGTGCTCACGCCAGCCGTCTCGCGCTCGTATGCGGAGGCGCATGGCGATCCCGCCCACCCCGCCTCCGCGATCGACGAGATTGCCTTCGTCGACGGGTCGGTCGGGAGCGAAGGCTCCTTCCTTCCCGGAGTCATCGAACACGCCGAACGCTGGCGGAAGCGGTACGACGTGGTCGGCATCTATGCCGTCGGGGAGACGCTGGTCGAGCCGACCGGCCTGGTCGCCGACTACTTCGGCCTCCCGTTCCCGGGGTTGCGGGCGGCGCGTGCCTGCCGCAACAAGTACCTGCAGCGCTGGTACCTGCCCGATCTCAGTCCGGCATCCGCGCTGATCCCGCCCGGGGCGCGCGATTCCGTCGACCAGGGGTCCGTCCGGTTCCCCGCCGTGGTCAAGCCGGCCACGAGGCACTCGAGCGAGGGTGTCCAGATGGTGCACGACCGCGCCGAGTTGGCCGCGCAGTTGGACGACTATCCGGTGCAGGAGACCATCCTCGTGGAGCAGATGATCACCGGACAGGAGTACTCGGTCGAGAGTCTGACCCAGGACGGCAAGACGCTGTTCTCCTCGGTCACGCGCAAGGAGACGACGGACGTCGACTCCCAGTATTTCGTTGAGATGGCCCACACCGTGCCCGCCGTACGGGACGACGCGTGGGACGCGGTGCAGCGGGCCAACGTCGCGATGCTCGACAGGTTGGGCGTCGAGAACGGCATCACGCACGCAGAGTGGAGGCTCGACGAGCGGGGCGAGGCCCGTCTGATGGAGGTCGCCGCCCGGACTCCCGGAGACGGGATCATGGTGCTGTACCGGCTGGCGACGGGCCGGCCGATGGAGCCCGAAATTCTGCGGATCGCGCTCGGAGAGACCGCCGACTATCCCGCGGCCCGGCGCTACGCACGCCAGGTGTACGTCGGGCACCGGCCCGGGATACTCGTCGATGTTGAGGTCGACTGGCCCGGGGTCGAGGCCCGATGGGTCGACGACGGCAATCCATGGCCCGACATCCCAGCGCTGGCCGCTGATCACCCGCCGGCGCTGCGAGCCGTCCTCGTCTATGAGGCCCGCGGAGCGGAGCTGGGCCCCATCCGCAGCTCCGACGACCGGGCCGTCACCTTCTTCATCGACGCCCCGACGATCGCCGAGCTGGACGAGATCGAGGAGCGCGTCCGCCGGGCCGTGACGATCCACACGACCCCATCCTGAGAACCGAAATAGCAGTCACCCGTGTGACATTCAGCTCGGCTAGCGCGGCGCACACTTGTGCGCCGCGCTTCCGCGTTTTCGCGTCGTAATGGCCGTTGTGAGGCCTCCGTGCGGCGCGTCGAACGAGCCAGGTGCTTACCCCGCGGGTAGGAAAACCTGTCCCATCGACAGGCGGATTCTGGTACCGCCGGCGATTACGCGAGCACGTCTTCATCACGACCATTTGAGTCATGACTAATCCCGACACATTGCTCGTGTTCGACGAGGCCGTTACCCGCGCCGGCGTCGAAGGGTGGATACAGCACCTGGAATCAGCCGGCGCGCCAACCGAGATGTACCGGCTCGGCGGCACTCACGTCCTTTCGGTATCCGATGTGGACCTGATCCACAAGGCGGGGCCGGAGCTTCCTGCGCCGACCCACCAAGTGCCGAGGAACAGTGATGTCTGGTTGGGGCGCAAGGAACTGCGCCCCAGCGGGACCGAGGTCTCCTTCGGACCGACCACGATCGGCGACGGTTCCGTCACGGTGATCGCCGGACCGTGCGCGGTCGAATCGCCGGAACAAACGATGGCCACCGCGGCCGTCGTCACCGAACACGGCGCCGTCGGCCTGCGTGGCGGCGTTTTCAAACCGCGGACCTCGCCACATTCTTTCCAGGGCCTCCAGTGGGACGGTCTTGACCTGCTGGCGGAGGCCAGAGAGAGGACCGGCCTGCCGGTTGTGACCGAGGTGGTCGACCCGGAGCACGTCAAACGTCTGGCCGCGGTGGTCGACGGGTTGCAAATCGGTGCCAGGAACATGCAGAACTTCGCGCTGCTGACCGCGGTGGGCCAGAGCGGCCTTCCGGTCGTGCTCAAGCGCGGCTTCGGCTGCACCGTGGAGGAAACCCTCGCCGCGGCCGAATACCTGCTGCTCGAGGGCAATGACCAGGTGGTGCTGTGCGAGCGGGGTATCCGCACGTTCGAGCCGTCCGCCCGCTTCACGCTGGACCTCACCGCGGTCGCGCTGTGGAAGCAGCGCACCCATCTGCCGGTCATGGTGGATCCCAGCCATTCCGGTGGCCGGCCAGAACTGGTGGAACCGCTGTCACTGGCCGCGGTCGCGGCGGGCGCGGACGCGCTGATCATCGATGTCCACGTCCAGCCGGAGCTGGCGTTGTGCGATGGCAACCAGGCACTCCGCCCACAACAGTTCGCCGACTTGATGGGCCGGCTCGCTCCGCTGGCGGCCGGACTCGGCCGCCACATGAGCGGCGCATAGATCGGGGCCTCCGGTGTTCACTGAGAAGCTGCAGCTGGCGATCGTCGGGCTTGGCCCACGCGGTTTGTCGGTCGCGGAACGCGTCTGCGCAAATGCTGAGTCGCTCTTGCCGCATGGACGCGAACTCGTCATCCACGTCATCGACCCGCATGTGCTCGAGGGCGGGCAGGTGTGGCGAACCACGCAGGACCGGGTGCTCTTGATGAACACGGTTGCCTGCCAGGTGACCGTGTTCGTGGACGACACCGTCGACTGCGACGGGCCGGTGGTGACGGGGCCGAGCCTCTACGAGTGGGCCCGGTCGATCGCCTTGATCGGCAGGCCGAACGTGCCGGAGGTCGTTCGAGCCGAAGCCGTCGCACTCGGGCCGGATGACTATCCGTCCCGGGCGTTCTATGGGAGCTATCTGCAGTGGGCACGCCGCCGCATCATGCGGACCGCACCCCCGGCTGTCGGCTTCGCGTTGCACCAGGCGACCGCGGTCGACGTTCGTGACACCCCGGATGGCTTGCAGGAAGTCGTATTGAACACCGGGGAGACGATCGGCGACCTGCAGGCGGTGGTGCTCGCACTCGGTCACATGCCGCATCACCTCGGCGAGTCCGAAACGGCCCTGAGTCAGTTCGCCCACCGGCACGGCCTGCGGTATGTCGCGCCCAGCAACCCGGCCGACGTGCCGCTGGACGCCATACCTCCGGGCGAGTCGGTGATCTTGCGCGGTTTGGGCCTCAATTTCTTCGACTACATGGCGCTGTTCACCATCGGCCGTGGCGGCACGTTCGTGCGCGAGTCCGACGACACCCTGACCTACCGTCCCTCGGGGCAGGAACCCCGCCTGGTTGCGGGATCTCGGCGCGGAGTGCCGTACCACGCCCGCGGCAAGAACCAGAAGGGGTCGTTCGGGCGGCACGCGCCCCGATACGTGACCGCCGAGGTGATCGAGCGGCTGCGGGCCCGTGCCGACGCCGGGACACCCGCGGACTTCCGTCGGGACATCTGGCCGATGATCGACCGGGAAGTCCGCACGGTGTACTACGCGACTCTGGTGCGGGAGCGTCGATGCACCTGCGATGCCGAGGAATTCACCGCCATGTTCGCGACGGCGGATCCCGCGCTGGTGCCGATCTTCGGTGACCCTCTGGCCATCGAGGAGAGCGACGCCCAACGTAACGTGCTCGCCAAGTTCGATATCGATACCGAACAGCGCTGGGACTGGCGGAAGATCGCGGCGCCGTTCGCCGCCGACGACCTCTCCTCGACCCAACGGTTCCGTACCTGGCTGCGGTCCTATCTGGACCTTGAAGTCCAGGAGGCCGGCAAGGGGAACGTGACCGGTCCCCGCAAGGCCGCCCTGGATGTCCTGCGCGACCTACGCAACGAGATCCGGTTGCTCGTGGACCACGGTGGCCTGTCAGGCGACTCCTACCGGGACGAACTGCAGCGCTGGTACATGCCGTTGAATGCCCACCTGTCGATCGGGCCGCCGGCAGAACGCATCGAGCAGTTCGGCGCCCTTATGGATGCCGGTGTGCTCGAGGTGCTCGGCCCGGACCTGCGCATCGAGTGCTCGGACGGACGCTTCGTCGCGTACTCCGGAGCCTGTCCGGACCTCACCGTGCAGGCCGCAACGCTGATCGAGGCGCGCCTGCCGGAAACCGACCTGCACCGGACGACCGACCCGCTGCTGCGGACGCTGCTGGACCGGGGCGAGTGCCAGCCGTACCGCATCCCGATCCGCGGCGGTGGTCACTACGTCGCCGGTGGTGTCGCCGTCACCCGCCGTCCGTACCGGCTGCTCGACGAGCACGATCGCCCGCACCCGCGGCGTTTCGCGTTCGGCGTGCCCACCGAGTCGGTGCACTGGGTGACCGCGGCGGGCATCCGTCCCGGCGTCAACTCCGTGATCCTCGGTGATGCGGACGCCATCGCCCGGTCCAGCCTGCGCATCGCGACGGAGCACGTGCGACCGCTGCCCCTCGCCGACGATCGCCGCGACCACCTGACGGAGAGATCAGCATGAGCACCCGAAGGCGACCGCGAGTGAGGATCGCAGCGAGGGACGAGCGAGGACCGGAGCGAGTGGGAGCCGAGGCATGAGCACTGTGGACTACGGAATTCTGGCGCCCGCGTGGGCGGCGACGGGAGCGGCTGACCTTGTCGACGACAACGCGTTGCTGACCGCCATGCTCGACACGGAAGTCGCTCTGGCCGAGGCGCAGGCCGAGTTGGGCGTGATTCCCGCGGGCGCGGCGGTGGCCATCAGGGCCGCCGCCGTGCCTGCTCACATCGACCTCGCGGTGGTGGCTGCGGGAGTGCGCGAGACGGCCAACCCCGTCGTGGCGTTCGTCGAGCAGTTCACCGCCGCGGTCCGGTCCGTCGACGCGTCCGCCGCCGAATACGTGCACCGCGGTAGCACCAGCCAGGACATCCTGGACACGGCGCTGACCCTGCTGTGCGCGGCGACGCTGGACCGCATTGCCAACGACCTGCTGGCGTGCGCCGACAGCCTGGCCGGACACGCCGAGCGGCATCGGGACACACCGATGGCCGGGCGCACCCTGACCCAGCACGCCGTGCCGGTCACCTTCGGGTTGAAAGCGGCCACCTGGCTGCATCTGGTGCTCGACGCCGTGCAGCGGGTGCGCCGGACCCGCGCGGCGCTGCCGGTCTCGCTGGGCGGCGCGGCGGGCACGCTTGCGGCGTACCACCAGTACGCGTTGGACACGACCGATCCGGCTGGCGCGACGCTGCGCTTGCCGGCGTTGGTGGCCAGCCGCCTCGGGCTGGCCGAGCCGGTCCTTCCCTGGCACGGAGTCCGCACACCCCTGGCCGATGTCGCCGCGAGCCTGATTGTCACCACGGGCGCGCTCGGCAAGCTGGCCGCCGACGTCCTCGTGCTCAGCAGGACCGAGATCGGAGAGGTCACCGAGGAGCAGGCGCCGGGCCGGGGGGCATCCTCGGCCATGCCGCAGAAGCACAACCCCGTCTTCTCGACGCTCGTCGCGACCGCGGCCCGGCAGCTGCCACCGATCGCCCTCGTGCTGTTCGGTTCCATGGCAGTGGAGGACGAGCGGTCCTCGGGTGGGTGGCATGCCGAGTGGCAACCGCTGCGGGAGTGCCTGCGCATCGGTGCCGGTGCGGCCGCCAATGCCGCGCGCCTCGCGCAGACGCTTCGGGTCTCGCCCGAGGCGATGGCCGCGAACCTGCGGCTGACCCGCGGCGCCATCGTCTCCGAGCGCGTCAACGCGGTGCTGGCGCCGTTGCTCGGCAAGGCCAACGCCAAACGCCTACTGGCCGAGGTGACCGCGGCGGCTGAGCGGGACGGTGCCGATGTCGCCGACCTGCTTGCCATCGCCCTGGAGGAGGCCGGAGTGGCCGGCCCCGACGTGCCCGGACTGTTCGATCCGTCCGGCTACACCGGGATGTCCGGTCCGCTGGTCGACCGGGCGCTCCAGCGTTTCGAATCGGTCCTGAAGGAGAGTTCGCATGAATGATGTTGCCGCGCTGGAGTTCACCCGGCAGCATGCGCAGCCGATCCCAGCCGAGCGGCGGGAGGAGCTGCTCGCGACGCCCGGGTTCGGCGACGTCTTCTCCGATCACATGGTGACAGTGCGGTGGTCCGCAGAGGTGGGCTGGCACGACGCCCAGGTCGGGCCCCTCGCCGCGATGTCGCTTCACCCGGCCACCATGGCATTGCATTACGGCCAGACGATTTTCGAGGGCATGAAGGCGTTCTGGCGCCCGAACGGTCAGCGGGCCTTGTTCCGGCCCGCCGACCATGCCCGCCGGTTCAACAGCTCGGCGCGCCGGATGGCCATGCCTACGCTGCCGGAGGAGGACTTCGTCGCGGCGCTGGAGGCTCTGGTGCGGGTCGATGGCGCCTGGGTGCCACGCGCCCGCGGGCACAGCTTGTATTTGCGGCCGTTCATGATCGCGGCGGAGGCGGGCCTGGGCAACCGCCCCGCCGAGGAGTACCTGTTCGCAGTGATCGGCACTCCGGCGCGGCCCGCATCCTCCGCGGAGCCGAAGCCTTTGCGGTTGTGGATCGCAAGCGAGCACATCCGTGCGGCGCCGGGCGGTACCGGTGCGGCCAAGTGTGGCGGCAACTATGGCGGCTCCTACGTCGCCCAGCGACGGGCCGCGGCCAACGATTGCGACGACGTCGTGTGGCTGGACGCCCGCGAGCGCAGATACATCGAGGAAGCGGGCGGTTGCAACCTGTTCTTCGTGGAGTCGACCACCGAAGGCCCCCGCCTCCGCACGCCGCCGTTGAGTGGAACCCTGTTGGCGGGCGTCACCCGAGACTCGATCCTGCGGTTGGCGCGATGGCTCGGTTACCCGGTCTCGGAGGAGCCGCTCACGCTCGACGAGTGGGAGCAAAGCTGCCGTGATGGGCGCATCACCGAGACGTTCGCATGTGGCACCTTCCGCGCGATTGTCCCGGTCGGGCACGTGGTCTCCGCTCAGCGGGAATGGCCCGTGGGAGACGGCGCCGCGGGTCCGGTCACGTCGCGTCTGCGTGAGGCGATGCTCGACATCCACTACGGCCAGACTCCGGATGAATTCGGCTGGATGCGGCTGGTCGGCACCGACGGCGAGGCCTAGACGAACACGGGAACCCTGCGTCACAGGGCGAAGTTGCTTGCCGGAGAGCGCCGAGAACGTGTGGGATTGGTTGCGGGCGATGCATTTACGACGCGATGCCCTGGCCTTGACTCTGCGTCGCCATCGCCTTGACTTCGGGTGCCTACTACGAAACATCAATGGGCGCAAAGCGATACATGGTGCGTCACCACCAGGTGGCGCACCGGCCACCGAGTGACGATCCACGGTGAGGACCAGCTGCTGGCACCGGAGCAGGCGGTTTCCGGACGACCTGGAGTGCGGTGGTTCAGTATGGTCGGAACCCAGATTCCATGGCCGAAAGGGAATGTTTTCCTACGCGCCCGCTAACCAACAGGCTGACTCGCAGGTGCGATTGGGCCTCACCCAATAAGCTATCGACATGCCTTCCCACCTGGAAATCTGGAAACCGTCAGGACGGCAGCTGATCACACTGGGCGGCGAGCGGGTGACCGTCGGCAAGTCTTCAACCAACCTCGTGTCGCTCAATCACGACTCGACCGTCTCGCGCGTGCATGCCGTATTGGAAAATCTGGGGTTCGCTTGGTCGATACGGGATGTGGGTAGTCGCAATGGCACCTATCTCAACGGAGAAAAGATCTCTGCCGAACGCGTCCTGCGTTCTGGAGACGAGTTGCGGATCGGCAAGTCACGGTTGGTCTTCTGGGAGGTAAAGGATGCCGACGAAACAACGGCTGGTGAAGCAACGATTTCTGTCGCCCCTACCCAGCTCCCTCCGCGCCTGACCCGGCGCGAACTCGAGGTTCTAGTGGTTCTGTGTCGCCCGCTGGTTTCCGACGACCCGTTTCCGGAGGCGGTATCCGTTCGTCGGATGGCTCAGGAGCTATTCGTCACAGAGGCAGCCATCAAACAGCATCTGCAAAACTTGTACGACAAGTTCGCCATCCCCCCCGAGGGAGAGCGCCGGGTCCGTCTGGCCAATGAGGCGATCCGGCGTGGGGCTGTCACGCTCGCCATGCTGCGCGACAGCGGTACTCACGAAGAGTGAGCGCATTCCGCAAGTGACCCGCCGGCGACCTCGAAATGGTCGGCACCGCAAGTGGATTCGAAGACCGGCGAGTTGCAGGCGTTAGGAGAAGTCCAGGGCCTCGACCGTCGCGACAGGGCCTTCGTGCGTCGGCCGATTCGCGCCGCCGATGCAATACACGGTGTCGCCGACGGCGGCGACCACCTCGCCGTGCCGCGCCGTCGGCATCGGTGGCAGTGAGATCCACTTCGCCTCGGCGATGTCGTACATCTCTGCCGTGGCCAGTACCCGCGTCGGTTCCTCGCCACCGAGGGCGACGATCCGGCCATCGATGAACGTAGCGCCGTAGCTGCCGCGCGGAGTCGGCATGTCCACCAGCTTCGTCCACTGCCCGGATTGTGGGTCAAAGCGCTCGAATGCCGCGGAGTTCTTGTCGGCGGACAGGAACCGTCCACCGACCGTGTACACATAGAACCCATCCGACACCGCGGCCAGGTGTTCGCGCGGGGTCGGCAAGTCGGCCGCGTCCTTCCACGACTGACCGTCGAACACCTCGGTCTGTGGGACCAGCTGCTTCTCGTTCTGTCCGCCGGCGACCACGAGCTTGTCACCCACGACCGCTGCGGCGGCGGCCGCTCGGGCGTGCGTGAGGCTGGGTAGCTCCACCCAGCTACCTCCGCGCAAGGCGAAAACCTTGTTCGACGCGTTCGCGAGTTCGTCGCTGGCGCCCCCGATGACCACCATCTCGCCGCGGTATGTTGTCGCGGTCGCATGGTGCAATGGGACCGGCAGCGGAGGCTGGGCTTGCCATGCTCCGGTCTGCGGATCGTAGCTCTGCACTATCTGAAGCGTATTTCCATGACTCATGCCACCGGCGATCCAGATCTTGTCGTCGAGCACGGTCCACGCCATCATCAGCCTGGGGGTCGGCGCGTCAGGCAGCGACCGCCATTCAGATGCGGGTTGGAGCTTGCGTGGTGCCAGCTTCAGCGCCTCCGCCGTCGAGGTCACCTGGGTGTCGTCGGCACCGGTCGCCCCGCCTATCGCATACACCGATTTTTCGACCGCGGCGACGGCCATGCCGTGCCGCGCGGCGCTCATATCCGGCAAACCGGCCCATGTCGTCGTGGCCAGATCCATCACCGAAACGGTCTTGAGGGCCTGCCCCGCGGACAGGCCGCCGACAGCCACGAGACGCGCGTCGGCGATGGCCACGCCGAGGTCGCTGCGCGGCTGGGGGAGGGCAGGCAACGACGTCCAGGAGTCGGCGGCCGGGTCATACGCCTCGACCGTCGGTAGGTCAGCGGCGCCGTCGGTTCCGCCGACGGCATACACCACCTTGTCGTCTGACGCCGCGCCCAGCATCTCTCGCGGCGTTGGCATTGCGGCGCCGAGCTTCCACGAATTGCCGTCGAAGACCTCAGTGGTGCTCAGCAGCCTGCCGTTGGCACCCACACCGCCAGTGACCACAAGGTGGTCCCCGACTACAGCCGCCGCGCCCGCCGCGCGAGGTTGCAACAGAGGCGGCAACTCCACCCAGCGACTGTTGACGACCCGCCAGACCTTGTCAGTCGCATTCTCTGTGTTGGTGCCCTCGGACCGCCAGCCGCCGAGCACCACTGGGGTCCCTTGCCACGTCACCGACATCGCATGCTGAACCGGAACGGGTAGATCGTCGCCGCCCTTCCAGCTGTCGATGGCAGGGTCATAGCCCTCGTGCCGCCCGCTGACGCTTCCATCGCTTCCCAGCCCCCCGAAAATCCAGATGGTGCCGTCGGCCTGAGTTGTCGCCGCCGCCTCGCGGGCAACGCGCGCATTCGTGATCGGTTTCCAGCCGGCCTGAGTCTCAGTCGTTGGTTGGCTCGCAACTCCCGTGGTGCCGCCGTTGCCTTTGTCGCGCGATGAAATGAAGTAGATACCGCTTATCACCAACAACAGCGCGACGATAGCCGCTGCAGCGGCGAACAGCAGGGGTCTGCGATTCCGCGTCTTTCGTGTGATGCTGGTTGGCCCGTCGGACTCAGGTATCGGCGGCCCCTGCGCGCCTGGCGGGATCGGCCCACGCGGGCCTGGTGGGATCGGTCCAGGCGGGCGTGGCGGGATTGGCCGACCTGGGCTTGGCGAGATCGGTCCAGGCGGGCTTGGCGAGATCGGCCCGGTCGGCCCTGGCAGATTCGAAACCGGCGTAGGCGGCGTTGGCCCCGGGGGCCCGCCCAGTGCGACGGAAGCCGCTTCAGACAGATCAGTCTGACCGACGGTCGCAAATCGCATTGCTGACGTGTCTGCTGTCTGTCCTGACTCACCGTTGGTCTCACTGAGGACCATCGAATCCGCTATCAACCCGTTGTGACGCTGCGCCAACTGCATTTCGTGGCCGAAGTCCGCCGCCGACGCGTGCCGTTTCGTCGGGTCCAGCGACATCGCCTTCTCGATCGCGGCGCACACATTGGCCGGGATTCCCTGAGGACGCATGTCCGGCACGGGCGTCGAACTGATCCGCAGGTAATGCGCGATGAGGTCCTCGTCGCTCTTGCGCTCGTGCGCGGCAGTCCCGGCGATCAGGGCGTAAATTGTGGCGCCAAGGGAGTACACGTCGGACACGGTCGTCGGCGGACTTCCGGCCAGTACCTCTGGCGCGGTGAAGGCGATGGTGCCGGTGAAGAACCCGGTCGCCGTTTCGTATCCACCGATGATTCGCGCGATCCCGAAGTCACTCAATTGCGGTTCGCCGTAATCGTTGACGAGCACGTTCCCGGGCTTGATATCGCGGTGCAATGTGCCTGACCGGTGTGCGGTTTCCAGTGCCCCGCACAACTTCACTGCGATCCGTAATGCGTCAGGCCACGCGATCCGGCCAACCCGGTGTAGCCGCTGCGCCAGGGAACCCGCTTCGTGGTAGGGCATCACGATGTATGGCCGGTTACTGTCGGTCACGCCAACCTGCAGGATGTTCTCGATGTTCGGGTGGCCGGAAAGTTTCCCCATCGCCAAACCCTCACGCAGAAAACGTTCGCGGTTGTCTTGGTCGAGATCAGACATCAGCACCTTGATGGCGACGCTTCGCGCAAGTGACGTTTGGTGGCAGCGGTAAACAATCCCCGCGCCGCCCCGACCAACTTCGACGGCGTCCAGGAAGCCGGCGGCTACCAACTCAGCAGCGATCCCACCCTGACCCGGGCGCTTGCTGCCCTCCGCGCGTTCTCCGGCCATGTCGCCGATGGTCCTCCGATGTGATGCGGCTGATTCGCGATCTTCAAAAGTCACGAGTGCAAGCTCACGAACGTTCAGATTTGCTTTCGGCGCCGCTTGCAAATCCAATCGGCGCCGGGAAGCTGGCAGTTACATTCTGAACTGGGGGAAGTCACAGCTTCAGGTTTTGGGCCGGGTAATGGGGGAAATATTGGCCACGACTTGCTCTGGCTGCTGTTCCGGGTGTTCTCGGTGAGATCCGGACTCTCCCGCGGTGCCGACCAGTGTCCGTGGCTATGCACGGTGTGGTCCCTGCACACACGGGCAACAGAAGGGTGGAGCCCCTGTCACGGTTGGACTCGTCTGACCGCTTCGACACCCTTCCTAGCAGGCGAAACACGTCACCAGAGGCCAATGGACCTCACTGTGACCGTGGGCAAATTGTTTGCGCTGCGGCCTCGTCTTTGGTTTGCCGCGAGGTGCGTATTTGGGCGAGTGGCGAAACACCCTTGACGAGTCGGTGCGTCTGACCGCTGATGAAGCGGATGAACTGGCGTGCGAGGTTTGCCTCGGACAATGAACGCTCTGTTGACATTTACCTGGATGAGGGACAGTTGGTTTGGCCGTCACCAGCTCGCCTGGTGACGGGCCGAACTTGATTGCTGCAGGGGGTTCAGCGTGTTGCCGCCGCGCGCGGCAGGTTGCCGATGACATTGACCTTCGGCGGCAGATTAGTCGGCTTTGTGCTCCCGCCAGCGCTCGCTGGCGCAGTGGTAACGACGATCGATCCACCGCGGCAGCTCACGATCTTGCCGTCGACGAAAACGTCCTGGCCCTCGTCGATTGGGATGTCGTAACCGTCTTTGTCCGTGTAGTGACACCCACCGCCCTCGTTGTTGTTGACGGGGAGCGCGTAGGCGGTCGCCGGGGCCAAGGCAACAACAGCCAGGGCGCCGACGAGCGTCGCTGCGTACTTGAAGCCGGTTAGTTTGCGGTTTGATTCGATCATCGTGGGATTTCCTCTCGTGGGTTGTTGAGAAGAAATGGTCCCGATCAAGAGGTCCCTCGGTAATCGCCCCAGAAGCCAGACTTCTCTTCTGCGAGGGAAGGGTTAGCTATCCACCGGGTAAGCATGATCGCCGCGACTTGGTGGAAACGACGGCCGGGAAGCGGCTCACCCACCCGCCGACGCGCGGCCGGCACGGCCAGACTCTCGCGCCGGGCGAGGTCTGGTCGGCCATCAGGCGTGCCTCGGGTACGGCGTTGGCCCTACCACCTGGATGTGCCGGTTTCGGGAAATGCCATATTCGCACCGCCGGTGCGAATCACCGCATCGTTGGAATCGTTTCTCCGCCAGTCACTTACGGCCAACGGTGTTCTTCGGGAGGCGGCTTTCAATTGGCTGAAAGTCTTCGTCGTCTGTCCGTCGCTAGGTTGCCAGCGCCCTACTTGCGTTCGGCCCGCCATCCAAGATCCGCAAGGGTGGCGGGCCGACTGCAGCCCTCGGCATTCAACTAGTTATCAGAGGCGGCGGCACCCAACGATCGGCCGCAAGATACGCGACTAGGGGCACCAGGTGACGTGCCCGTACGGACCGGTGACACAGCCCCACCCTGGCCCGTAGCCCCAATTTCCACCGTAGCCCCAGCCGCCACGGTCGTCCCAGCCTCGACCGCCGCCATGACCCCAATAGCCCCCATCGCCCCCATGGCCTCGATCTTGCTGCCACAGAATCCCCGCGATGACGGGCGCAGGTGGTGCCGCGTTCGCGATGCCCGCACCCAGGCCAACGGCGCTGAACCCCAGTGCGCCAACCGTCGCAGCTCCGGCCGCAATCTTCGTCAGGAACATTGCCAAAACTCCCTTCGCCAACCCCCAACGATGTGCAACGTTAGGCAGCCTAAATTCATGCCCCACGGTCCGCGATTTGGTGCGATCCACGACGAAACGGTGGATCACGCACCCGCACCCGCACTGCCCCAACGCGGCACCAACTCGGCGTCGGCCAAGTCCTCGTCGGCCGCCAGGCTTGCCTCGGCCACGGCGGCGGCCACACCACGTGGACGTGCCGCACATGCGATCAGACGGTGTACGGGACGCCGCTCAACACACACTGCAGCGCTCTCGATGGGCCTGCGACGGTGCGGATCTCAACCATCACGTAGACCCGATCTGCGATATCGGCATGGTTGGGACACCGGGGTGCGGCATTCACCATGCGGAGGTATGTGCACGCCCACGACGACGCCTTGAATACGCGGCCACTCTGCAAAAGGTTGCCAGACGCCTTTGAGCCTCCTGTCAGGATTGAACTGTATTCAGCGGTCCTGGTCAGCGGCCTAAACCATCGCTGATCTGCGCCGATGTGATCTGGTGAGATGACCGAGATGTCCGTAACTGTGCTCAAATTGTGCTCACGGTGTGCTCAGGGTCAGCGCCGTTCTCGCTTGTGGTGGGCGCGCAGCGAGAAGATCAGCAGCAGACGGTGCGGCCGTATGGACTCCCCGCCCAGACCCGCGTTGCACTGCGCGCACATCGCAACGAGGTTGTGGTCAGAGTCCGACAGGGCGTCGGACACGCTCTCGGAATACTCGTCCCGCCGACGGAGCGGGCCCCGCCGAAGGCGATGGGGAGGACGAAATGCGGTGAATTGGAATGGGGCCCTGGTCTTCGACCGCAATCCTGCGTTGACGGAAGTACCGCCAAGTACCGCAGAAGAACGTAGGCTAGTGCGAAGGCGTCTGCTCCCTGGGAGACTTCAAACCAAGGAACCTCGCACTCTGAACACGAGGAGTAGCCATGTCGCAGCTGCCGGCGCTCGCTGACGTGCTCGACGAGACAGTGGCGTTGAACGGATTGGCTCTTCGCCACAACGGTTTTCACCTCGAGCCCCGCTGCCGCGTGTGCCGCAACGACGAAGTGCGGCACAAGGTCAACGATCTCCTGAGCGGTGGCGCTAGCTACGCGATGATCTTGCGCGCGCTCGAACAGGACAACGCGAAGCTCGACACGCGAGACCGGGTCACCATCGATTCGATCCGCCACCACACCAAGCGGCACTTTCCCGTGCAGAACGTTGCGCAGGCCACCTACCGCGCAATCCTCGAGCGGCGGGCGCAGGAGAACGGCGTCGACTTCGTCACAGGGCGTGGCCACCGCGATCACCCCGATGGCGTTCTACGAGACCGTGATGGTGAAGGGCTATGAGACCCTTGTCGATTCGGGCACCACGGTCGATGTGAACACCGGCATGATCGCCGCCGCCCGGCTGCAGTCGCTGATCGAATCCCGGGCCGGCGGTACCCGCATCGCCGACCTCATGGTGCAGATGGATCGCATCATCCGACGCGATCCATTCCTCGGTGCCAGAGGAGCTGTGGCCGGAGATCCTGCGCAAGATCGATGGGCCCGTCGCGGCCGACACACCGGCGGGTGAGTTCGAAGACGGTGACGACGCGGAGGACGAGTACGACCGATGAGTTCCTACACTCGTTGGGGCGGTACCTATTCCTGATGGAACCGAGTCTGACAGCGCTTCTGGCGGTGGGCCGTGCGCTCACCGATCAGGCGCGCGGCCTAGATCAACGCCGTCGGAGGTTGCGTGTCATGGTCCACCGAGCGTTCTTTGCGCACGGATACCAAGGGCGCCAGCAATTCTTCATCAAGGTGACAAACCTCTCGCCCCAGCGAGAGGTCGAGATCACTCATCTCTGGTTTGAGACCGATCCTCCGACCAAAATTCTCAATCCGGTCAGGCCGCTCCCCGCGCGACTTCGACTCGACGAGACATTCGAGACATGGATACCGGTAGCTGATGTCCCCACCGTGGATGATCTCGAGCGGATGGTCTGCGTGCAGTTGTCCAATGGCAAGGTGGTGAGGTCTCGGCTGAACAATGGTTCGCCGCCTACGGGCTATATAGCCGGGCCCGGAAGTTCATAAGCAGACCGTTGCCAGCCCCGCGTGCTGCAGTGGTCACCGCTGCGAGCGCCGTTCCACCGGCGCCGAGCGGCGGATCGCCAATGTGAGGAGCACGGCGTGGATGCTTTGGTTCCGCGGCTTGACTTCGCCGCCCTTGCGCAGTCTGTTTACCTTAACCAGGCCGCCCTGGGCCTGATCCCTGCCCAGTCATTGGAGGTGATGCTGCAGCACCTCACCCAGACAGCCCAGCACGGCAATGTCCGACTGAGCGATGAGCAGGAGTTGCGGATTCTCGATGAACTCCGTGCCGCGGGGGCAATACTGCTGGGCACGGAGCCTGGCGCGGTGGCCGTACTTGGAGGGGCCAGCGCGGGTCTAGCAACAGCGGCGGCTCTGGTGCCGGCTGGGGACGTCGTCCTGGTCGCGACGGATTTTCCCAGCGTGACGCACCCGTGGCTTGCGGGTTCGGCAAGTGGACGATCGGTGAGGTGGGTCGAGGACAGAGCCGGTGTCAGCCTTACTGAATCCGTCGTTGACGCTGTACGGCCGGGCGTCGCCGCTGTGTGCGTGAGCGCAGTGATGTATGGCACGGGCTCGCGGGTCGACTGCGCGGTACTCGCCGACAGCGCTCACGAGGTCGGTGCTCGACTGATTGTCGACGCTACTCAGCTTGCCGGCGCCGGCGAGGTCGCAATGGCCGATTGGGGCGCCGACTTCGTGGTCACCAGCGGATACAAATGGTTGTGCGGACACGGGGGAGTCGCGTTGTTCGCGGTAGGTGACGATCTGCTGGACTCGATCCCGCCGCATCCCGGTTGGATGGGGACTCCGAACCCGTTCGCCTTTGACGCTACTCGCCGCGAGCAGGCACCAGGAGCTCGCCGGTTCGAGCAGTCAACTATTGCGTATGCGTCGGCGCTGGGGCTCACTGAGTCGATCACCCGGCTGAACGGTCTCGGCTCGGGGACTATCGAGGCCCACGCGCGCCTCCTTGCGGCCGAGCTGGTCGAAGCTGTTGAGCCACTTGGCTGGCATCCGTTCCGCAACCTCGACGACCCGTCCGCCAGCCCGCACATCATCGCGCTGCAGCATGCCGACCTTGACGCAACCGCTGTTCGGGCCGCGCTTCGCCGAGATTACGGAATCGTGACTAGCGCACGGCTGAATGCGATCCGAGTGTCACTGCACGTCTACAACGACTCCGGTGACATCGAATCGCTGGTCGGCGCGCTAGCCGCGATTGGTAATTCACAATGTGAATGAACGAGCGTCGATTCGTTCCACGGTCCCGGCACAGGCGGTATCCGCTACCAGCCCCGCCGTGCACCTCGATGAAGTGCGCGCAATGGGAATGGCCGTGACGTGGAAATGCGCGCTCGTCGACGTGCCTTTCGGCGGAGCAAAATGGGGCGTCATTGCCTACCCGCGTAACTACCCGCAGTCAGACCTGACTTCCGCAGATCGTGGGCACACGGATCGCCGGATTTGGGCGTTGACCTGCGTAAACGTCCGATGAGCGGGTTTGGGTCGTGTAACTACACGGACCGGGTGCTCGTGAGCGGGGTTGTCAGTCGGCGGCAGCGTCGTTGCCGGCTGTGAAGTCGAGGTAGCGGGGCCGTCCGGCCACGGCGCCAGCGCGGGCCAACGCCACCGTGTGGTCGGAGATCGTGGCCCGCCTCGACCAGGCTTCCTGACGGCGTCGGGGGCTCAGCCGGAACGGAGCGCGTCGAGGCGGCGTCGGTCCCGTTTGGTCGGACGTCCGGTGCCCGGGTCCCGCCGGAACACCGGCATCCACTCGTGCTTCGGCGGGGGTGGCGGGCTGTGGTCGACCAGGCACTCGGCGGCCAACGGGGCCGACACCCGCTTGTTGATGAGGGCGACGACCTCGAAGATCCGTTCCCGCTGGTGGGCCCGGGCCGTCACCCGGTCACCGACGTGGACCTTGGCCGCCGGCTTGACCGGTGCGCCGTTGACCCGCACGTGGCCGGCCCGGCACGCCTCGGTCGACTCCGACCGCGTCTTGAACAGCCGTACCGCCCAGAGCCACTGATCCACCCGGACCGACTCCAGCTCAAACCTTCTCGAACACGTAGATCCCCGGCGCGGGCCCCAGCACCCGGCGCCGCCGGCTGCCCGGGGTCTTGCGGGCAGGGCGCTCCTCACCGGCCCGGGCGATCATCCAGTCGGCCCAGTGGTCCCAGCAGGTCCCGTCGGTCATGTGGTCGAGAGTAGACCGAACAGCCGGTCGGACCGCCCCCCAATGGGGGTGAAGTTCACGGTCAGACCAAGTTTGGGTTTATGCCGTGGTGACCCGCCGGCCGATGCCGAAGTCGTGGGTGTCGCAGAGCACGGTCTTCGGTGCGCAACGCCCGGTG
>CAVOSY010000005.1:0-63984 GCA_963698965.1 uncultured Actinomycetota bacterium | reverse complement strand
TACCCGATCGCGTCGCCGCCATTAATCCGGCCGCGGACGAGCGCGGCGAGCGTCACCGCCGGGTTGTAGTGGCCGCCGGAGATGTGCCCGCCGGCATAGACCATCACCATCAGCGCCGCGCCGATGGCCAGCGGGGCCAGCGAGGTCACGGTGCGCGCGCTGGCGCCGACGGTGAACACCAAGAAGAACGTTCCGATGAACTCGACGACAAGCTTGCGCGTCGTCCGGTTCAGGTGCGCCGTCACGGTCTGCGGGGACGCGGGGAAGACACCGGCGGTGGTGGTCATGCATTGCTCCATTCAAAACTGGACGTTTAGTTTCTAAAGGAGCCAGCGCGCGGCAGGCAGCGTTTGATCCCGCCCGACGCTGTGACGTCGGTCTCAGCAAGCCAGCCCACGGATGGCCGCGTCGACGACCGCCGCGGCGGCGGTGTCGTCGAGGGGCGCGTGGCCGGCGATCAGCCGGTACATGGCCGGCCCGAAGATTAAATCGATCGCGACCTCGGGGTCGACGTCCGCACGCAACTCGCCGCGGGCAACACCGCGATCCCAGATCGCCCGGACCAGCTCGCGCCGCGAGCCCACGAGATGGTCACGCAACTCGGCGCCGATCTTGGGGTCGAACTGCGCCTCGCCGACAAGTTGGGCGTAGGCCCGGCCGTTCTCGCCGGTGTAGAAGTGGACCATACCGCGCAGCGCAAGGCGAAAGTCCTCGCGCGCCGACCCGGTATCCGGATCGGCCGACTCGACCGCCATCTCCGACAGAAACGCCTCGACGGCCACCGCGTACTTGTTGGGCCACCACTTGTAGATGGTTGCCTTACTCGCCCCGCTCCTGGCGGCGATGTCGTCGGTGGTCATCGCCCGCAGGCCGACCTCACGCATCAGCTCCGACGTCGCGCGCAGTACGGCCGCCCGGGCCTGCTGGCTGCGCGGTCGGCCCGAACGGGTCGCGGGGGGATCCTCCGCCATCTGCCACCCCTCGCCAGCGAATACTAAACCTGACGTTCACAATAATGGATCACGGTGGGACTACTGACTCAGCCGAATGCCGTTTCAGGCAGTAGGGAAGCGCTGATTGACATCAGGTGACGACACGGCTCCACCGAGGCCGGATTCTGGAATGAGTCCAGATAGGAACCATCGAACGAAGCGTCCCCATGCGGCCGCGTGATGTGTACCAAGGTGGCGCCGCAATGACACCGCATGCGCACTGGCAGCGATAGGCTCCTTCGCCCAACCGTTCTCACGCGAAGTTCACCGAATCAGGGCTGGCCCAAGGTCAGCGGCTGAGCCTCCCGATACTGATCGACCACCTCGGGCGTCGCGCGGCGGTGAGTGATTCGGTGGCACCGGACAACCATTGCGGCGGCGAATCCGCCCGCGAGAGAACCATGCCGCCTGCCACGCAGCGCCAAGCGCCACATACTCTCCCGGTGTCGGCACCTGAACCGGTTGCGAAGATGGCCGGCGCGATCCGGCGGACCGCTGCCAAGCGTGCGCCACCGCCGACCGGCAGGTTTGGCCAGAGCCCTGTGTGCGCTGCGGGCGGGTGAGGGGCTTCCGCCTGAGCGCACGAACGGGACAGCCGTCAGCGGCGGCCGCCGTGGTGGAACAGCAACCCGCCGCCGTATCCGAAGAACGGGTATTGCTGCTCGCCGGACTGCAGCGCCGCAGCCCCAGGCTCAGTGGTGATCTGCGCGTTGCCCGGCGACTCGACCACTGTCGCCGCGCCGGTGTTTGTGGTGGTGGCCGCGGCTGCGGCGAGCGGTGCCAACCCGATCGCTGCCGCCGTAGCGACCATCGCAAGTGGTGCGATATAGCGAATTTTCATTGCTGTCCTCCTTGATCAGACGGCGTCCCACCCGCTTGGTCGGACCACCGCCGTAGAAACTGAACGTTCAGTTTCCCTACGGTCAGGTCAACGCAAGACCGGACTCATTCCATTCAAGCTGCGTAGTGATGTCAGCCACTGGGACCGCGCATCGCCGGGCGTCGATGCCCGCGTCAGCCGCTCGCGATGCCCGGCTACTTCCCGAGTATCGGCTTCGACGGGACGCTCTTGGATGGACACGCTGTTGCGGATCTGGCCGCGGCCGGAGGACCGCTTGCCCAGCGGACGCCGTCTCGAAACGATCACCGCTCAGACGGTGAAACTTGCTGCCGTCGAATGCCTTCCGCGACGGCTGTACACGTCACGGTAGATGGATTCGTGCGAGACCCGCGGCACCGGAATGCTCCCGCCGCAGCGACTGGGCGATCCGCTGTATCGACCAATCGTCATCAGGTTTGGCATCGACCAAGCCCTCCAACTCCGCATTCGCGGCCAGCTTGCTCACTTTCGGACGCCGCGCCCGCCCGAACGCAGCCGTATCGGCAGCCAGCGCCGGTATGCGTCGCGGCCACCATTGCGGACGATGTCCCGCGACACCGTCGACGCGAGAGCACTACCCTTGATGTGGGCCTTCACCATGCCTCGGCGTCGCATCGGTGTGATCGAACCGCGGAAGGCCCTCTGCCACCAGCGCTTGGGCGATTACGGAGAGTGTGCGATTACCGCCAACGCTCGTGGTTTTCAGCATATCGGAGGCAATCAGGGTTTACTCAAGTGCAGGGAAGTACCGGAGAAAGACCAGAATTGGAACTCATTCTGTAGCGGATTTGATGTGGCGTTGGCCTGCGTTTGTCGTTCTTCCCTTGTCGCCCAACAAGTTTCACTTGCGAAAGAAGCGTCGACCACCGGAGAAGAGGGCCATGTCAGTGTCCGAGGCATTCCGCGGCGTTGTCGACGAGTCCGTGCAGGTAAACGTTAGTCAAGCATTCAACGGGACCACTCTTCGCAGCTTCATGCCATCAGCGGCAATTCCCGACGGCGAAGTGATGCGCCGCTTGGTGCAAGACGTCGACGCCTGGGCCAAAGCGACGAAGGACGAGCGCAATCCGGTCGTTCACGGCGGACGAATGGGTGCCGACGTACAGCTTCTCCCGGCAATCACCGCAGTGACCGAGGCTCTTGTGATTATTCATCTCCTACATCAACTCCGTATCCCGAAGGAGCGGTTGATATTCGCGACGGTCGACAACTCCACCTGTCGCGGGCCGCCCAGCTTGCCCGTAAGCAATGGCCTTCGAGGACGTCGACCGCGTAGCGGCGACACCATCGCTGATTGAAGCGATCGTCTGCGCGGAGGTAAGTCAATGTCCGAAACAAAAATCACAGTCATCTACGACAACCCGACCGATCCCGAGGCCTTCGAAGCCGCATTCGGTTCCGAACAACTCGAGGCTGCCCGTCGGATCCCCGGACATATACGGTTCGAGGCATCGAAGGTATGGCCAAGAGAAGACGGCAGTCCCACGCCCGCATACCGCATGATCGACCTCTACTACCCCGACTACGCCGCCGCGAGCGCCGCCGTCGCTACGCCGGAAGCGGGCGCGTTCTTCGAAGCCATGGCACGGCTGTCCACCGGAGGAGTGCGCGTGCTGGTCTCCGATGTTGAGATACCGCAACGGTAACGAGTAGGCGACCGGGTTAAGACGCCACGATCGACTGTGAGAACCAAAACGGCGGACGCCGATCGGAGCTGTGCCCCAATGGTATTGACGTCTTTGTCGGACAACGCTGGCGGCGAGGACATCAATCAGGTTCTCGCGAGGCTGGGTCACAGCCACATTCGATACACTTGACCGAGCCGCTAAATCCAGACTGCATCCGCGACATGTGTCGGCGACTCGGCGTTACCCTGATGCCTTCTTCGACTTCTCGCTCCCCCAGCGCGTACTCATCTTGCGGCGCCGTGATCGGACGGATGGTGTGGCCATTCGGCCTGTAAAGCAACGGATTACCGATAGCGGTTAGATGGCGCGATGAAAAGTCATGACGGGAATTGTTCTCGATCCGGCCGACTGCTGATAGTGGTCGTACGGCGCGGCCGCGCTCGTCGCGAGCTCATACAGTCGGTCGCGTTCGCGGCCGACCGCCTCCTCGGCAATGAAACACCCACTAAAGCCTCGCCCGAATAGGGCGACTTCGGGGTTCGCCTTGACGTTGTGATACCACGCGGGATTAGTCGCCGCCCCGAAGTTCGAAGCGACGACGACCACCCGAGGCCCGTCGGTGAAGTACACGACGGTTGTTGCACGGATGATGCCTGACTTAGCGCCGATGTGCGTCAGCAACAAGGCGGGAAAGGGAGTCACAGTAGATAACCGTCCGCCGGTTAACCGGATCAATGTTGGATCGATTTTCGGGCCAACTTTACGGACCGCCGCGACACCGAGCCTGGTGCGCGCGATGCGCGTCACGACACGGTGTCCGACGGAGTTGCCCGGTGCAACCGCGGGAAGCGATGTTGTGGCGGAGTCAGGCGACATATCGGCGACAGTACAGCGGCTCAGGCTCCAGTCGGCTAGGACAATTCTCACTGCGTCCAGACTGAACGATCGGTGATGTTGTTTCGTTAGTCAGGGGAATGCTGCCCAAACGACTAGTACTCAAGGATGGGACGTCATGAGCCACTTCGCCATCCAGGATCTCCGGTGCCCGGTCATTGCCGCACCAATGGCGGCGGGGCCGTCGACGCCGAAGCTAGCTGCCGCGGTGACTAACGCGGGTGGTCTGGGGTTTCTGGCTGGCGGCTTGGTAAGTGCGCAAACGCTCGCCGACAGCTTGAGCGAGGCCCGCCAACGCACTTCGGGCCCAATTGGGATCAATCTCTTTGTGCCGCAACCTGTTAACAACAATATCGCCGAAATCCAGTCATATGCTGCGGCCCTGGCCCCTGAGGCCGAACGCTATGGCGTGGTGCTGGGCGAACCGCGATACCACGACGACGACTGGGCGGCGAAGCTCGATGTTGTGTACGCCATGAAGCCGGACCTGGTGTCGTTTACCTTCGGCCTGCCGGGGGCAGACCTGTTGGCCCGGATCAGGGCCGCTGGTATCACCTCGGCGGTAACTGTGACCTCGCTTGATGAGGCGCAGCGTGCCAGTGCCCGCGACGTCGACGCCCTGATCGTGCAGGGCCCTCAGGCCGGAGGCCACAGCGCGACCTTCGACCCGGTGGCGCCGCCCCCTAACCAGCCTCTGGAGGATCTGCTCGCAGCAGTTACCCGCCTGTGCGATGTACCCGCGATCGCCGCCGGCGGCCTCGCCACCGCGCCCGATCTCGACCGTGTGCTTCGGGCTGGCGCGGTCGCGGGGCAATTCGGCACCGCATTCCTGCTCGCCGACGAGGCGGGAACAAGTCCCGTTCACCGCGCCGCTTTGACCGATGCTCGTTTCACACGGACCGCCGTCACTCGCGCTTTCACCGGACGATATGCGCGCGCGCTGCGCAATCGGTTCATCGACGAACACGATGCGCAGGCGGTGGCAGGATTTCCCAACGTGGCCTTCCTGACTGGTCCTGTGCTTGCCGCCGCGGCCAGGAGCGGCGACCCGCAAGGAACCAGCCTGTGGGCCGGCACCGCCTTCAGACAGGCGTGTGCTGAGCCTGCGGCCGAGATCGTAGCGAGTCTCGCCTCACTGACGGCCTGAGCCGGCTCGGCATGTGAACGGCCCGACGACACTCAGACTGACCTATCGGGTGGCGGCGCGGTTGTGCCGCCGCCTGTCGTCACGTACGCGACCCGGCCGTGGTCACCGGGACCGCGCGCCCCACGCAGCGCTCGGCGGGGCAGAGCCCGGGCACGCGACGCCGCGTTCACGCCAGCAGCTCATCGGGCGTCGCCCAGCTCACCGCGTCGAATCGTCCGAAGTCGCTGTCGTAGGACACGATGGCGGCCCGTTGTTCGACGGCCAGCGCGGCCAGATGCGCGTCGTTGACGAGGTTGCCGCCGGTCCCCAGCTGCTCGACGAGTCGGCTCAAGATGTCGACATGGCGGCCGCCGGGGGCGACCAGCGTCGCGCTCGGTGCCGACAGCCAGTCCGCGACCTGGCCGATGGCCCGGCTGGGAGGCAACGGTGCAGGGAAACAGCCCCTCTTTGGTAGTGAGCCGGACGAAGGCCAGCAACGGCACCCAGGCGAATCCCACCTCATCGGCCCCTGACAGCGCGCCGTCGAGCCAGCGCAGCGACGCGCGGTGATGTTCGCTCGCCGAATTCACCGCGTACAGAAGGACATTGGCGTCGACGATCTTCACGCGCGCCGTCGCTGCCGTCGGATCAGCTCCTCGTCCTCCAGCTCGCCGGCCAGCTGCAGTGCCCGGTCGAGATTGACCGTCGGGACACCCAGGTCGGCGGTCTGGGTGCGGAACTTCTGCGGTTCGGGCCGTCCGGTGGCTCCATCGCGGATGGCGTCGTTGAGGGCCGTTTTGAACGACACCTGCTCTTGGGACATCCGCCGGCGGATGATCTGCAGTACATCCTCGTCGAGCGTCACGGTGGTCCTCATGGTGACAGCATAGCATCACAAAAAATGATGTAGTGCTGTCAGCACACCCCGCGACGCGGCGGATTCCGGTCCTTCGTGCACCAGGGATGAAGTCCGTAGCTGTTCTCGAAGTCCCGTCGATGACGTTCCTGGAGGTGTCACATCTAGTCCGCGCGACCGCCTCGCTCGAAACTGACTGAGGTTGTTGACAGTCTGGGCTCCTCAAGGAGCCATGGCTGATCGTGTTTGGAGTGAGAAGGATTCAGATGGGCGAACTGAATTGCCCCGGGCGCAATTTGGGCGTGCGCGGAGATCGCGCAAGACTGTGCGACGGCGAGGACTGGTTTCTGCAGCTCGATTCGCATCATCGGTTTGTCCCCGATCGGGACGTGTTGTTGCTCGACGAGGCGGCCCGTTCAACGAGCGATCGCCCGGTGGTGGCGACGTCGGGCACCCCCGTTCTTCGTGGGCGAATCAGTCCTCGCAGACCACCGGCCGATGACCATGCGGTTCATCGGATTCAATCAACACGACATGCCCTCGTTCATGGCGAGCCCCATTGATGACTGGGAGACACGGACGCGCCCTCATCGTGTGCGGTTTGTGTCCGGCCACTTCTCTTTCGCGCCAGGGACTTTCGTTCGCGATGTGCCAAGTGACCCTGGCGTATTCCCGGTGAATGAGTCCGGCAGGTTTTAGAGTCCTGTGGCCCGATGTCGGGCTGAAAGGGACGATGAACACAGATGGCTGGTCGGAAGCGGCAGTCCGCGACATCGATCCCTTGGAATCAGTCCGAAGGGCGCAGCCTGGCGATTCGATCATCGCGCCATTCACACCCACTTGACCAGAAATGAGATGTCCATTCGGCCGACCGCGGTACGCGAGCAGCAGCACTTCCCCGCCGGAACGGCGGTGGACCGCGGCGGTTAGCGCGCATCGAGGTGGTCTTGTCCGCGCCGGCCGGCGCGGACAGCAACTCCACGTGCCACGGCGAGTTCGCGATGTTGGTGAGCGCCGTGAGATGAAAGGCGTTGCCGATGTGCCTATTGCACCTGCAAGGAACGGCCGTGTTTGTCCACGGCAGGTGAGGAACCCGTCGGGCCCTGCTGCTCGGTCGTGGAAGGACGTGTCGGCGACACCGGCCCCTCGGTGCGTTGGGGCACATCAATGTGTTCGGCCTTTACAACCGAAACACGATGCCGCCCGAGTCGTGCACAGCTTGGTATGCGTCAAGCGCGCCGAGGGCCCGGCCCACAGACGTCGGCCCCTCGGGCGGAGGTCACCAGGCACCCGGTGCCCCGGCCTTACACCGGGTATCTGCAGTCAGGCAACAGCCGGATGTGCTCCGTTGCTAGGCGCACTCGCCATAGCGCCACCGTCCAAGGGTCCGGCTGTCGACCCCGGCGTGAATTACCTCCCCGCCGGGGCCGATTCAAAGCTAAGTGAATGAAATACGTTGGTGTGCAATCTGTTTTGATCATTCTGATGACCATGGGTCGAGGTTGTGCACCGTTTGTCAACGGTCGCGTCGCCCGACTTCTGTCGGTGCCCGGATGGTGCTTCTCGCGCCCCTACATCACGTGGAAGATCGTGTCGATCCTGTTATCAAATCGGGTCCCCTCGCCGACACCGAAGACATCCTGGACGCGATCGAAGACGTTGTCGACGCGCTGATTGATGTGACCGACGCGATGATTGAAGGGGGTCATGGTGTGGGGGTGTGGATTGAGATGAGTGGGCGAAGCTTGGGCAGTGCCCGAGCCGAAGCCCAAACCTACCGCTGTCACCGCTGTTGCCATCGTGGCCACACCCGCAAGTTTCTTGATTGTTGTGAACCGAGTAGTCATGGTTACTCCTTGTTGAAATCTCTCAGTGTGAGTTGTCCTTACAGTCGGTACACGAGTTGTGACCCGGGCGAGTTCAAGTTTTGCGTTTATTGGACTGTCTGTGAAATGCCTGCGAGACACCTGCAGAATTCCGAGACGACGTACACCGCGGTCAGGCAATGGTATAACCGTTTCGCAATCCGTTGTGGCGCAACATATCTCGCATCGATGCATCGTCGCAGGTCGGAATGGGTTTTCCGGGGCCGACTCGACGCGGCGGTCGCTCGATCCGACGCCTATCCGTGAGTCTTATTGAATCGCCAGCCCCCGCAACCGGTTTCGCGATTCGCGCTAGAGGTCAATCGCATTACACCGCAATAGATTGCATATGAGAAGGAGATCCATCCATGGCCAAACCAAGCGCCGTGAGGCAAGGGTCGATGACCTTGGTGAAGGCCGTGACAACGACCAACGACTTGACGGTTCTGGTCGCGTTGCGTGAATGTTCCATGCCGATGTTGCGCGACGGGTCACTGTCCTGGCCATATGCGCCCGCGTGTTACGCGACGTAACGGTGCTGGCCGTACCCGCAGAGGGAAAGCGGACCGCGCTGGCGCCTCGTAAACGTCCTCGGCGATCTCACGGTTGGTCAGGTGGTAGATGGCCAGTAGCCGTGAGCCGCCCGATCATCGCTGATGCTGCTCAGTGGGGCAGCTTAGCGGCGAGGACCTCGGCCGGGAGGATCTCTGGTGGCTCGTCCAGGAGTCGTTCTGCATTGGCCAACAGAGACGAGGCGATCGCGCCCTCCAGGTGCTCTCGGCGCTCGCCGTCGGAGGGAAACGCATCGACGATCCAGAACGTGGTCGTGTCCGTGCGAAGCGCGAACCAGGCGATGGTGCCCTGCTCCTGATTGGCGAGCCTGACGGCGTCGGTGAGGAAGGTGCTGACCTCATCTGCCTCATCTGGCTTGGCGACTAGCTTGACGACAAGGGCCACAGTCGGTGACAGGGTGCCGGCGCTCATGGTTGCTCCTCGCGTTTTCGCGTCGCCTAGTCTATGCGGCGCTGTGTTCCCAACGTATGCGCTAAACCATTCCGGGAACCTTCGCACGGACATCGATGTGACCCCTAGCCGGGCCAGCGCCGGCTGTGATAGTTGCCGTATTCACTCACCCAGATTTCCTATGAGCATCGCGGTGAGCACTCTGCGTACGAGCGGTTCGATCTCAAAGGGTGCGTGGCGGCGGCGCGCATCCAGCATCGGGAACGGCAACATGCGCGGGTCGCTGCGGTAGAGCGCCGCTACTTCTGGACCCGGGTTGGCCATTTGCCACAATGCGCCGGATAGTGAAGTGGCGGTGGCGATGATGTCGATGCAGTCTCGTTCGGTGAGGTCGGGCAGCAGCCGTCGCATGACCTCGACGATGGCGTCGACTTCGTTGTGGGTGACGACCTTGAAGGCTCCTACGGCTGCCAGGGACACATTTCGTTCCAGGTTCAGCGGCGCCTGGGCGAGCAGGTCGCAGAACATGCCGCGATCGGCCAGTGTGGTGGAGAAGGCGGACGCCACGGTCTTCGCGGTCGGCGAGCCGATTCTCTCCAATTTCGCGCGCAGCGCCGCCGACCAATCTCGCCAGTCCTCGGCAGTGAGGCGCAGGAAGATCTGCTCGCGCGTCTCGAAGTAGCGCAGCAGGGCCGACTTGTGCATGCCGACCTTGTCGGCGATATCGGTAAGGGTGATCTGTCGGATACCTCGCTCGGCGCCCAGCGAGCGCGCCGCTGCAAGGATGGCGTCTTCGCGCTGTCGCTTGGCCTCTGGACTGCGGGCCCTCTGAAAATCCGAGGTATCCATCCAGCCGATCTTAGCGCAACCGAGTTGCAGTATTAGCGAAACACTGTTGCGCTAATAACGAAACAGTGTTTTACTAAGCCAACTCGCAGACATGGCTCGTCACCGGTTCGTCCTGCGGTTTCGTGGTTGGAGCACCGGCCACGCAGCAGAGGCTCTGACAGTCAGACCGACACCCCGACGAAGGCCGGATGACAAGAAAGTGAGGCGATCAACATGCTCGCTAGCATCCTGGGCGCACGCCTAAGCTGGCACTTCGCCAACGGATGGGTCTTCGAACCTGCCATCGTGGGGCCCGACATCGTCGAATACACGCTGACAGCGGGGCCACACGCAGGACGACATGCCATCCAGCACTTCTACTACCAGCGGGTGGCTCCGGGCGTCGAAACGACCGTCTGGTACGAGGAGAGCGGCGCCCTCGTTCACATTACGTGGTACCTGGAGACACAAACGGTCCATCGTTTCGCCGCTCTTCCTGCCTGGCTGGCTGCAGATATGACCGTCTATCGCGGTGACAACCAAGACCCGGCGTTCATCGCGAAGATCAGAAAACTTAGTTCGCAGCAACAGGATTGGCCGCGGCACATCCTCAACGACGACGGCTACTTCACGGTGATCTGAGCCCAAGGCGTCGAATCCACCTGCTGGAAGTCTTCCAGGACCTTCTCGGGCCCAAGCAAGAACACGATGAATGGAGTGGCGACATGAATTTCCTCGACGAGCATCGGTGGAGCGGAAACATCTTCACCGGGGAGTGGACGGCGCCCGACGGCGGGACGATTCCTGTCGTCGAACCGGCCACGGGCATCGAGATCGGCCGCGTGGGTGCAGCGTCACTCGGCGACCTGGAGCAGTCGGTGGCACGAGCCCGTGAGGTCCAAACCGACTGGGCGGCAGTCTCATTCACCGAGCGGGCCGCGGTCATGCGCCGCGCGGCGGACTTGTGGACACAACACAGCGCCGATGTGCACAACTGGCTCATGCGCGAAGCCGGCGGGGTCCGTCTCAAGGCGCAGTACGAAGTGTACGGAGCGGTCCAGGAGTGCCTGGAGTCTTCCGAGCTACCGTCTCACGCGCTGGGCGAAGTCCTGCCCACCGACCGCGCACGGTTGAGTATGAGCCGCCGGACCCCGGTCGGGGTGGTGGCCGTCATCGCGCCATTCAACATGCCCCTCAAACTGGCGATCCGCTCGGTGGCGCCTGCCCTCGCACTCGGTAACGCGGTGATCCTCAAGCCCGACCCGCGCACCCCGGTCTCCGGTGGCGTCGTGATTGCCAGGGTCTTCGAGGAAGCCGGCCTGCCTGCCGGCCTACTGCATGTCCTGCCTGGCGGCGGCGACCTGGGTTCAGCGATGGTCGCGCATCCCGACGTCAACGCGGTGTCCTTTACCGGTTCCACCCAGGCAGGTCGCTCCGTCGGCGAGCTCGCCGCACGTCACTTCACCCGCGCCCACCTCGAACTGGGCGGGAACAACGCGATGATCGTGCTCCCCGACGCCGACCTGGACAACGGGATGAACGCTCTGGCGTACGGCAGCTTCTTCAACCAAGGGCAGGGCTGCATGATCATCGGCCGACATCTGGTGCACGAGTCCATCTACGACGACTACGTGTACCGACTCGTCGCCAAGGCCGAAACACTGACCGTGGGCAACCCAATGACCGCCGATGTGTCGCTGGGTCCGGTGATCGACGCCAAGCAGCGCGACAGGATCCATGCACTGGTCACCGACAGCGTCGCGGCGGGAGCCAAGCTGCTCACCGGGGGCACCTATGAAGGGCTTC
Organism: uncultured Actinomycetota bacterium; assembly: GCA_963698965.1. GTDB lineage: Bacteria > Actinomycetota > Actinomycetes > Mycobacteriales > Mycobacteriaceae > Mycobacterium. Next base: position 52,146 of record CAVOSY010000005.1, on the reverse strand, counting down.
TCTACCGGCCCACGGTGCTAGCCGACGCCGGACCCGGCATCCCCGCTTACGACCAAGAGGTGTTCGGCCCGGTCGCTTGCATCACGCGCTTCTCGACACTCGACGAAGCCGTGGAGCTGGCCTCAGACACCGAATACGGTCTCGCGCTGGGCATCTTCACCGCCGATGTCGCTACCGGACTCGCCTTGGCCGAGCGCATTCCCACCGGCACCGCGCACATCAACGACCAGACGCTGCGCGACGACGCGCACGTGCCCTTCGGCGGGGTTCGCAACTCGGGCAACTCATCTCGCTTCGGCACCGCCGCAGCCAACATCGAGGCCTACACCGACACCCGATGGATCACCGTTCAGCCCACGCCTCCTGCCTATCCTTTCTGACCCGGATGACAACGAAAGATGAAATGTCATGGGGACCCCTCAGGGAGTATCCGAAGTCGGTGGAAGTGGCTCGACACGCCGGGCGTGAGCTTGGCGGGAAGGGCCCACGATGACCGAAACCATGAGGGCTGTGACATCTGCAGCCGGTACCAACGATGATGTGCCTATGGTCAGCTCGCCGACACCGGAGGAGCCGGCGACCGCACGGGAGGTGGTGCGAGCCGTCCGGGCACGGCGGGGTTTCGTTCGCCGACACCGCCGATGGGGTGCTCAAGGCATTGACCAAGACGGTGGTCGAGACCGCGCCCGGCCGGATCGTGCTTGTCATAGCCCAGGTGATCGGAGAGCTCTTCGTCGAGCGCCGCCGGCGGACGCAAGCCGCCCGTATGTCCCCACGCTGCCTGCCGCGCCTACAACACCGACGTCCGCACCCTTCTCGCCTACGATGACCATCAACACCTCCCACGAACAGACCGCCTACTCGCCAAAAAATCGGGAATTCGATGCCCCTTTTCACCGTCACAATGCGTTCCGGCAGAACGGTCACAGAAAAGGACGCAATATCCGCCGCCATCCATGAAGCTAGTGTCAGCGCTGGTTATCCCGAGGACGATCACTTTCAGAGGTTCATCTGTTTGGAAGAAGCTGACCTGCGCATCAACCCTCTCTATCCCGATCTGCAGAAGCCTCGCAGCGAGCATGTCCTGATGATCCAGGTCCAGCTCTCGTCAGGGACCGAGGAAGACAGGAAGCGCTCGCTGCTTTCCGCGATCGTGACTTGCCTACAGGCGGCAGGAACGGACCCAAACGACGTCATGGTCTTCTTCGGCGAGATCGACCGTGCCAGTAGTTCCTTTGGCGGTGGCCGCCCCGCCCTGCCTGTCGAGGTGCGGCCGTAACCCGCGATGTTCGCCGTCGCGCTACCTGACGGTCGCCGTCGTCGAGCGGACCGCATTGAAAGACCTCAACTCGGTGGCCAGACGATCCGTGAGTTCAATCGCCGCACCACAGAGGTCTCGACGCCGTTGCCCGACGTGTGCCTTTCTCCTCATCACCGTGTGGAGCGTGTATAGACAGGATTGAAGACCGACGCGACGTAGCAGTGCGGCAGGCACATGCGTTCACGGCACCGAACAGCCGGTGAGGGATGCATACGATGCCCAGACTCAGACGTTCGCCGGCGTCCAATCCGCGGGCTCGACGAGCGCGACCTTTTTCAGCAGGTCGGCGGCGCGGCTCACACCTTCCACCGAATTGACAAGGGCGTCCTCGTGTTCGATGTTCAACGTGCCGTCATAGCCGACGGCCCGAAGGTTATAGGCGAAGTCGGACCATAGCGTGGCACCGCCGGGATGGCCGAAGCCGAGAGTCACGTAATTCCAGGCACGCGAGCCAGGTTCGGTGATGGGTACCGTGTCACCCGTCGCGCGTCGAAACCCATTCGTTGATGCGAATGTCCTTGGCGTGGACGTGGAAGATGGCCTGACCCGGGTTCGGATCACCGTCGGGCCGTCCAGCACCGCGGTCAGCAGCGTCGAGGTTTCCAGCGTCGAGAGATCGCGGCCGACTTCGGAGCAGCGCTGCTTGAGCACATCTAGCTTGTGGCGCAGCTCTGACATCGGTGTGATCAGGTTGAGGTGATCGCCGTTGCGCGCGGCCAGCCGGAAGGTCTTCTTCTCGTCGCTGCCGCCGAGCATGACCGGAATGTGGTCGCGGTAGCGGGGCTCGTTGATGGCGCTTTCGGTGTGATACCACTTGCCCGAGAACGGGGCGGCGTGGTCGTGGAAATCGTCCTTCTCCCAACGCAACTCCACGTGCCGGCGGCTCACGCTGACGTCGTCGAGGAAGATGTCGCTGCGGGATGTCGGCCCACCGAGGTCACCGGCTGATTCAGCAGGAACCGAGATCCGGCCTTGGGGCCCCATTCCAGGACTATCAGCGCCGAACCCGCGGGCAGCCCTGTCGGATGAGGCTCCACGAGTAGACGATTCGATCCCCGCGTCCTTTTTCCGCTGGGCCAAACTCCACGCGCTGGTCGTTTGCCCTGTTGCGAAACCCGGACCTGCCCTCTGGCTCATGGCCCGAGACGCGAGAAGTTTCGAACTGGGCCCGCTTTCAGCGGCACGACGAAGGGTCGGCGCGCGGCGCTTTCCCTGCTAGCCGGTCAGGGCATTGCCCACGGACATGTCAGGCGTAGGCTGCCGATCCATGAACCGGGATAAGGACTGGGACGGGCGTCCTCTTTACTACGATCGCCAGGGCCAGCCCATGACGATGCAGCAGTGGGCAGAGAAGTTCGAGGACGAGAGCTACACGCACATCGCTCGAGATGTGATCGGTCCCGATGAACCACTCGATCCGGCTCCACTGATCACCGTGTCGACCTTCTGGCGCGGCGTGAATCATGATTTGCGCCACGATGAGCCATTGATCTACGAGACGTTGATCATCGGTGGAGGATACGACGCGACCGGTATGCGCTACGCGACCGAGAAGCAGGCGCGGGAAGGTCACCGACGGGCGGTCGACGAGCTGCGCGCCGGCCGCGGTCCGCGTGCTGCGTCGCCGCTGGCCCCACCGGCCCGTGCGCACATCAGTCCGACTCATGAGGGGCACACCCTAAGAAGTGCGGTCGGTGCAGACGGTTCGGCTCATGGCCGCCATCGGCGGGGTGCCCCGGAGAACTAACGGTGGATCGCGCGCCCCGCTGCAGGCGAATGCTGTTTGACGCGTTTATCTGTCACGCAAGCGAGGACAAGGCCGCGCTTGTTCGCCTACCAGCGGAGTCCAGCTTGCACGCGCTGCGGCACTCCTACACCACGCGTCTACGTCGAGCGTCCGCAGCAACGTACTGAGGTATATCGCCATCACGCTCGACTGACACGTCGCGCGTCGAGCGCCGCCGCCGTGCCACGGCGCACCCGCCACGCCATTTCGATCGCCTCGGCGAACCTCTCGGCACCGACGGGCAACACCAGCAGATCCTGGATGTCCAGACTACGTCCGGTATGCGCGCCACCGGAGATGATGTTGATCATTGGCAGCGGCAGGATCGCGGTCGAGTTCTCCGGCGCCGCGGCCCGGTACCGGGGCTGCCCGGCAGCCGCCGCGGCGGCCAGTACGGATGCCACCGAGACCGCCAGCACCGCGTTCGAGCCCAGCCTGCTGAGCGATGGTGTCCCGTCGGCGTCACGCAATGCGGCGTCTACGAGTTCCTGCTTGCCCGCATCGATTCCGCGCACGGCACGGGCAAGCGGGCCGTTGGCGGCCGCGACCGCGGCGGTGACTCCCTTGCCGGCATACCGTGTGCGGCCGTCGCGCAGTTCGCACGCCTCGAAGGTGCCGGTCGACGCACCTGAGCCGCGCGACCGTTCTTATTCGCGCGCTCTTCCGCACCGGCGACGCGACGATTGATACGTCGCTCGTGGCGCCCGAAACCGCCAATGCCGACGACTACACGCTGGAAACGGTGGACGCCAGCCACTTCGTTTCGACGAGCGACCGGACCTGGTGCGCGCGAAGCTGATTGCCCTTGCCGAGGAGATGTCCCCTTAAATCCGAGCCGGGGACGCCACTGCCTTATCCTGGCAGGCCCTGTTCCTCTGGAGGCAGGGGGGCAGGTCCCTTGATGGCGGGCACGGCCACGGCGTTCGCAGCTTCGGTCGGCGGGTTGGTTGCGGTGACGGTGACACCGGTCGACATCCCCGAACTGGCTATTGATCCGGCACCTGCCTGCTCTTGACCCGCAGCCACACCGAGCACACCTAGCGTAACGGCGGCACTAACGCCGACGACTGCCAGTAGCTTGACCTCGGTCTTCTTCATAACGACTAGCTCCAATCCAAAGAAAGGCTATCTAGATGTGTGCAATGTCAAGCCGCCCGTCGGTTATTCCCATCAGCGCCCCCTCGCGCAGGAAATCCTGAAGGCCCTCGACTAGGCGTTTGCGTTGCCCGATCCGGCATCACGCGACGCGTGCTGGCGCGTCAACACTCGACGCTTGCCAGCCACCGCCCCCAAGCTCCGACAAAGGAAAGCGCCTGTGAAGGTGTGACGCGACGGCATCCGCGCAGACGGTCGGAGCTATGCTGGCGTGTGCGAGCGAATCGACAGACGCCACCGGCACACCTTGCGGATCCGGATCGCGGTCTCCTCGCTAACGCCCGAGGCGCCGGTAGATCCGAGCAATTCGATTGTCTTGGAAAAGAATTCGTGCTCGCTGAGGCCGAATTCCTCGAAGATGTCGCGAGCTGACCCGCCGCGAAGCGGTGCCAACGGCGGATGAAGTCGATAATGGCCCGCTCGTAGGCGAAGCCGCGCGACGACCATTTCCTCACGCAGGCGGATTCGGCGCTGTGGTCCAGATTGTCGCGCTGCCGTATCCGGCTGCTGTCGGGTTGTTGCAGCATCGGTGAAACCTCCATCGCTGTGGTGGGTCTGAGAAGCAAGCGGGACGTCGCGGTGATCGTGTTCTTCTGCCGCGACAGTCACGTCCGGCTAACCACGACTACATGCGTCGCTGGCTGTGGGAAATCGTGCGGACGACGCAGTGCCGTGGGCGGTGCGGGCGCCCCCTCGTACGTGCTCCGAACCCGGGTTAGCAGGTGACGTCGACGTACGCGGCCTCAGTGGGTTCCCGTCGGTGCTCGAGGCACACCACTCGAAAAACAGCGCCAGTGCGCCGGCATACGACTCTGTCGTCGATTCAGCGCAGCCGCGGCCGATGCGGAGGTGAAGAAGCCAGTCGTCCACGCCTTGGACAAGGCGATAAGTTGCCGTCGACGACGGTCCAGTAGCGCTCGCCCGACGGCAGTTTGATCCGAAACGACTTGAACGCCCGCATCAACCGCGACGCTACGACCCGAAGCCACCAGTGACCGTGAATGACACTCGTCAGATCGTGTCGCAGACCGTCCTCTTGACGCCAAATGACTTGATCGTCTGCGCCAACCTGTAGGCCATCGCGCTCTGCTTCACACGCAATGCGCGCTGACCTCGTTAATTCCGACTTGGCTCACGGCGATTCCATGCCGGTTTGTCTCACGGGGCTCTTCATTTCCTACGCGCGCGGATGTGCGCGGACCAACGCAGCCGCCTTCGCGCCGAACATTGCGGTCGGCGCGTGGGTGTGCCCGCGAACAACGGGGTCGGCATCATTGACGCGGCTGCCGCACGCAGCCCATCGACACCGCGGACACGCAGTTGGAAGTCTCAAGACCGGCGCGAAGCCTCCTGCGCCAGCTGTACGCGCGAAGTCAGGCCGAGCTTCGTGCCGCTGCCTGGCATAGATCCCGGCCCTCGGTGAGACGGAGTTCAACGGTGTCGTGGGCGACCCCGATCCCACGGCCGCCCACGGCAACCCAGACAGACGCAGGTCGGCCCGGCACGACGGGGAAGCCGCGGGTTCGTTACGGCGAGCAGATCTGGCATGGACGGATCCACACACTCTCGAGCCTTTCTGGATTTGTGCGACACACTCAAGTCTTCCTGGACAGAATCGCTCTGTGTCATCCAGAACCACTTGGCAGCACGGCGGCGCCGCGTTCCGGATTTCGCGCGGTCAATCAGTTCGAGCCGGTCAGGCTGTTGAAGCAGTCAACATCGCCCGACCGCGAGTCCCGATGTCCGGTCCTGGCTGGCGGTCGACGCTCGAGAGACCACGTCGTCGCATGAGTGCAGGCCATCGGTTACGTCACAGTAGCGATTCTATGTGGTCCCTCTGGCCTCAAAACGTCTGCCGAACAACGGTTTCTGACTCGTTCGGTTGACGGACCAATGAGTTCCGCGACTAAGTGATGAGCGCAGTAACCATCGCCACGGTGTCGCGAAGGGCGGCTGCGCCGATGGCGCCAATCGGTTCGTCGAGCGCAGCGATAGGAAGCCACTGCACGAGTTCCGGTAGAAGCGTGCCTTCGGGCTTCTTGACCGGGACGACCATCGCCATGGCGTCATCGGGTAGTCGTCCGGGAATGAACGGGCATGTGATCACACGTCCGGTATCAGCGGCGAGATGGATCGCATTGGACAGAACCGCAACATAGAGCTCGTGGTCGGTGTCGCGCCGCGGTGCGAGATCGCCAGGAGTGATCACAAGCCCGCGGCACGGTTCGCCTGATACACCTTCTGCGCGTAGGCATCGATGTCCAGCGCCGGAACGGTCCGCGTCCTGTAGTTCTGCAGGGCAACACGCAAATGCTCGTTGCGTAGCGCCTGCTCGATCATCTCCGACCGATTCAAGCCGACCGCCTTAGCGTCCGCGTCGGCCGCGGCGAGTACGGCCGCGTCGACCGTGACCGAAATCTTCTCTTTCGCCATACCACTGATACTACCGTTCATCCTACCTTTTGTCGCCCAACAAGCGCTCGGATTCGAGGCCCCGTATCGCCGCCATGTGCCCTTCCACTACTCCACTGAGGACCGGCTCAGGCGCACATGCGGGAGCCCGAACCGCAACCGCTCCCCTAAGTGGAACTCGCAACTGTTGAAGACGCATGGTGCGAATTACATCGCCGCGGACGTCGTAGTGGTAACGACGACCCGTGACTTCAGTCCGACCGGCCAGTGCGGCCAGCCGACCGCCGGTCGGGGTGCCCGTTGCCGCCCGGAAAAGGAACAGCGGCTGACCGGGTGTCCGGCCCTGCAGGATTGGGGCCGCCGGGTTGCTGGCAGTAGTTTTCCATCGCCATCCGGCAGTTCATGCACAGCCCGCAACCCGATGGACCGTAGACGATCACCGGGTCTCCCGGCGCGAATCCTGTTGTGCCGGGCCCGAGTTGCTCGACCCAGCCTGCGTTCTCATGTCCGAGCGTAAGCGGAAGCCGAAACGCCACATCGCCGCCGGGCTGGGGTATCTGCAGGATGTGCAGATCGGAGTGGCAGGCTCCCGCGCCCCCGACCTTCACCAGGACCTCACCCGGCCCGGGTTCGGGAAACGGGACCTCACGAAGTTCGCCCGGCTGCTGTCCGAGGCCTCGGAGCAGGTGAGCACACCCTTGTCGATGAGCACGTCGTCGATGTGTCGCCACGTCTGCATCCACATCATCGAGAACGGGTCACCACCGCGGAAGACCCGCGCGACGCCCTCGTTGTGCATATCGATGAGCCCCAGGGACTCGATGTACTGCGGAAGTACCTTGCCGTGGGCAAGCTCAACCTCACGCCCTCGCCCCGGCTCGTGGGTGCCGCCTGACCAACCACCTACGCCTTACGTGTCTTCAAACTGGCGGCGTCAGGGGAGCATACAGATGGCCGACGATAGCAACACGAGTCCACCGACCGCACCACCACTTGACGACGATGAATCGAACCGAGTCAGTGCGTTGGCGGCGTTGTACCAGGCTGAACAGTCAACGCTGAGTAGCCTAGACAGCCAAGTCCTGGTCTTGGTGGGCCTGCTGGTTACCTACGGCATCGCGGCAGTCGCGGCCCTGGGTGCCGAAAAGGCGATCAGTGCCCATTGGATGTATGTGGCGCTCCCTGTTCCAGCCTGGATTCTGCTGGGATACAACGCAATTCTGTGGACTAAGGCGGCCAACCATTCTGCGGCCGCGAAGGTCTACGAAACCGCTTTGACGAGAATCGCCCGTTCGGGAGTCCGCGACGGTATGCCACCCCGAGATCAATGGAATCGTTTGGCCCGTACAGTCTTCGGACTCACCGGTAGCCGTTTTGTCGTACGGCGTCGCCTTCATGGTTATCGTCGTGTTCACCGCCGCAATGCTTTGGCGAGGCTATGAACCACGCTGCTGGTTCTGGTCTGCAGTGGCAGTCTACGGCTTCGGGCTACTGATAATAAGCGCGGCATGGCTGCGGATCATCTACGCTGGGTCGCCACGTAACTGGTTCAAGTGGTGCATGGACTGGATCTTCTTACAGCGGCAATACCGCCCTCGTCATCAGGCCCGTAGCGCCGCACAAAGTAAAGCCCCGTCGTCACCACATTGATCGTCGCCGGTCAACCCGTCCACTGAGGCCTCGGCTTTGACGCAACTCCCGCTGGAACCGTTTGGACACAGGCCGTTTCGTCACCAATATGGGAGCCGCTTTCGCGGCAACGAATAGCAACGTGCAGTACTCGCTGTCCCCCGCCAGGCTAATCGTCACCCAAGGTTCGACCGTAGTGAGCAACGAGGCGATGTTGGAGTACCGGTCCGCCTCCTAGGCGAGGTCAGGGCGACCAGCCGCCGTATGGCACTTTACCGGTCTGCTTCACCTCTTTGACTCAAGCACATCCGTGGAGTCGACACCGGCATCACCGCGCACATGGGAACGGGCACGGCGATTGCATCGCACCGTCCGAGCCTACCGAGCAACCGCGGGCGACGCACCGATGCTGCGGATCAACTGTGACGACACTGCAGGTACCCTGAGGTCGGGCAAGGGGCAAGCTCTGGGCCCCGGATTCGTTGTTAGCCAAGGGCACACGAATTTCTCAGTTTCACGATGCTAGGCGTCATGTGATTAGCAACACCGTGGAGGCGTGGAGGTATCGCTGAACCGGATCTACAACCAATGCGTTCTATAGCTAGGGGGACGATACGGACTAGCGGAGCATGATTCATGAGTGCATACATCACGGCCACGGGCAGCTTCCTTCCAGGCAGTCCGGTGCCCAACGAAGAGATCGAGGACTACATCGGCGAGGCGGGTCGCTCAACCTCGGATCTCAAGGCAATTACGCTCGCGAATTGCGGCATCAAGACGCGTCATTACGCGATCGACAAAAATCAGCGAACGGTCCATTCGAACGCACAGTTGGCAGCCAATGCCGTTCGTGTCGCGGTGGAACGCGCAGGCGTCCAACCAGACGATGTCGAATTACTTTGTGCAGCTACCACGATCGCCGACGTAATGGCTCCCGGACAAGCGAGCATGGTGCAGGGCGAACTGGGCTACGGTCCCCTGGAAATCGCCACAATGCACGGCGTATGTAGTTCGGGGATGATGGCACTGAAGAACGCCTACCTCCAGGTCGCGATCGGCGAAAAGCGCAACGCGATCAGCGTCGCCAGTGAGCTAGCTTCCCGCTGGTTCAAGAGTTCCCGTTACAAAGCGATGGGCGCCAACGCCGAAGAGGGGACTCTGCCACTAGAGGCCGCGTTCCTGCGCTACATGCTCTCAGACGGCGCCGGAGCCGTTGTGATCGAAAGTGAGCCCAAGGCCACCGGGGTGAGCCTGCGCATCGACTGGATCTCGTTGACTTCCTACGCGAACACGGACACGGCATGCATGTACGGCGGCAGCCCCGACAAAGCGTGCACGAAGACGTGGGGCGATTACCCGGACGCGGCGGCTGCCGAGGCCGACGGCGCGATGGTCCTGCGGCAGGACCTGACGCTTCTGCCCCATCTCGTCAGCGTCGGGGTGGACGAGTACGAACGCCTGCAGGCTCTGGGTAAGTTCGACCCGTCCACGCTCACCTGGATTCCCGCTCACTACTCGAGCGAGCGAATGAAAGACATTGTGTGGAAGGAGTTCTCACGCCGGGGCATCGCTGTGGATCGCCCCGAGATCTGGTACAGCAATTTGACGACCGTCGGCAACATCGGCAGTGCGGCCATCTACGTGATTCTCGACGAGATGATGGACCGCGGCCTGATCAAAGAAGGCGACACCTTGCTGTGCATGGTTCCGGAGTCAGGACGATTCGCGATCTCCTTCATGCATCTCACTGCGGTGTCGGCGGCGTCCGCGCCGGGTACCGCACGGTGAGTATGTCCGAAACCAGCCAAGCTGAGCAGCTGCGCCCACGCGCAGTTGTGTATCTCTACACCCAGACCGGACAGCTGCGCGAAGTCGCCGAGGCTTTGACCGCTCCCATGACAGCCAGCGGATGGGATGTCCGATGGGTGGGCGTCGAGCCGCGCGAGGCCTTCCCGTTTCCCTGGCCGATCGGGCGATTCTTCGGGGTGTTCGCGCAGGCGGTGGATCCTTCAGCACTCGTGGAACTCGTAGTGCCGCCGGGCGGTTTCGACACAGCGCCTGACGAGTTGGTCATCCTGGCGTGCCAGGTGTGGTATCTGGCGCCGTCGCTTCCCGTCCGCTCATTGGTGACACGACATCCCGAGGCCGTCCAGGGACGCGATGTCATAACTCTGGTCGCGTGTCGCAACATGTGGTACTCGGCGATGGTTGAGATGTCGCAGCTGTTGCGCCGCGCAGGTGCCCGCCGCGTCGACGTCGTGGCCGCCACCGACACGCGACCCTCGTCGACGACCCTAGTGACCACCCTGCGCTGGCTATTGACGGGCAGACGGGGGCCGTTCCTGCGGTTCGGCCGCGCCGGTGTCGGCGACGACGAACTGGCCAGGGTTGCGCAGGTAGGGCAGCGCATCGCCAATTCGCGGCAGTGCCCGCAGGACGCGGCACCCGTCATGCCTGCCCTGGCTGCTGCGGACCTCGTGGCCGGCAAGGCATTTCGTCGTTGGGGCACGGTGGTCAGGTCTGCGCGCAGATTCGGTTCTGCAGTGCCCACCGCGACCCTGATTGGGTTCGTGCTCGGTTTGGCGGTCGCCATCGTCGTCGGTCTACCCCTTATCGCCTTCGCAGCGCTCGTCGGCGGTGCGCGCTTCGCGGCGTCGGTGCGCAGCTTCGTCTACGGCCGGATCTCCTTCAGTCAATCCGCGCCCAACGAGGTGGCGGTTGCACGACAGTCGCCACAATTGCCAGCCAGTCGGTAAATCTCAACCTGAATTTGCGGAACCTATGACACACGCCAAGCCCACGTCCCAAGACCTCGCCGAGTGGCTGACGGCCAACGTCGCGAGAAGCGTCAACGTGACGTCCGACGCCATCGACGTCGACACCCCGTTGGCTGACTACGGAATTGACTCCGCCGCGAGCCTGACACTCTGCGCGGATCTGCAGGCGGAGAAGGGAATAACAGTGGAGACCACAATCGTGTGGGACTACCCGACCATCGATGCGATCGTGGCCCATCTCGTCAGCCTAGGCATTGCATCGTGACTCCCATCGCCGTCATCGGTATTGACTGCCGCTTCCCCGGTGCGCCCGACAAAGATGCGTTCTGGCGGCTGATGATGGATCGCGCCGTCACCGACAGCGAAGTGCCCCCGCAGCGTTGGGATGTCGACACCTACTACCAGCCCGGCGGTGCGCCAGGATCGATGAACACCCGACGCGGCCACTTCATCGACGAGGTGGACGCGTTCGACAACGACTTCTTCGGCATAGCACCGATCGAGGCGGCCGCGCTCGACCCCCAGCAGCGACTCCTGTTGCAATCATCGTGGCGCGCGATCGAAGATGCCGGGATCGACCCGCGCTCATTGGCAGGAACGCCGACCGGGGTTTTCGTCGGGGTGATGTCCAGCGAGTGGAGTAGCCTGTGCGCTTCTCGACTTCGCCGACATGAGCGCATTCCGCGGCACCGGCAGCGGTTACTTCATGACGGCAAACCGCGTCTCCTACCACCTCGGCCTCACCGGGCCGAGCGTGGCGATCGATACCGCCTGCTCGTCGTCATTGACCGCGCTGCATCAGGGTTGCGCCGCGCTGCGCTCCGGGGAAGCCGACACCGTGATTGCCGCGGGCGTGAATCTCATTCTGACCCCGGCTCTTTCGATCTTCTATACTCAGGCCGGGCTTTCCGCGCCGGACGGTCGCTGTAAACCGTTCGGACGTGATGCTGACGGCATCGGTCGCGGTGAGGGCGTCGCGGCCGTGGTGCTGCGCCGACTCGACGATGCGCTGGCCGACAAACAACCCATCTACGCCGTCGTGAAGAGCTCGGTCACCAACCACGACGGGCGCAGCAACGGGATCACCGCTCCGAACCGGCGATCGCAAGTGGCTTTGATGCGCCGTGCGCTTCACCTCGCCCAGGTGGAGGCCGGGCAGCTGACCTTCGTAGAAGCGCACGGCACCGGAACGGTGCTGGGAGACATGATAGAGGCCAATGCGCTCGGCGACCTGCACAAAAACCGAACCGACGAGCCATGCATGCTCGGTTCAGTAAAAGGAAATATCGGGCACACCGAGGGCAGCGCGGGAATCGCGGCGTTCATCAAGACCTGCCTGGCGCTGCACCACCGCATCCTGCCGCCGACGGTGATCGGCGACGGTCCGAACCCGGGCTTGCGACTCGACGAGAACGGGTTGCGGCTAGCCGACGCTCCGCGACTGCTGCGGGCAGGCGCAGTGCTGGGCGCGGTGAGTTCCTTTGGCCTGGGCGGCGGCAACGCACACGCGGTTTTGGAGTCGGCGCCCGCCAGCCCGTTGCCCAACTCGGGTGGACATGGAGTATTGACGATCTCCGCACCATCCGCGCAGGCCTTGAGGCCTAACGTCGAGTCGATGGCCCACACGCTGCGGACCGTCGCCGCTGACCGGGTTGGCGCCTGGTGCCGGTCGACCAACATCGTCAAGCGATCCCATCGGCACCGCGTTGCCCTGGTAGGTGACCGCGACGGTCTGGTTGACGGGCTGCAACAATTCCTCGCTGGCACCCATGCCCACCTTGCGTCCGCCGGGCCCCTGCGCCGACTCCCCGCCAACGTCGGACTGCTTTTTTCCGGCCAGGGTACGCAGTACGCGGGCATGACGCGCCCACTCTACGAAGCCAACCGCGTATACCGCAAGAACCTGGATGCCGTCGCTGCCGCCGTGCGCCCTCATGCGGGCCTGGACCTGCTGGCAGCGATATTTGGCGACGACACCGGGCTCGATCACACCAGCCTGGCGCAGCCGGCGTTGTTCGCCGTGTCTTACGCGTTGGGAAAAACACTGTTGCAGAGCGGTATTCAGGCGAGTTTCGGGATCGGCCATAGCGTCGGCGAGATCAGCGCCGCTTGTCTGGCAGGCGTCCTTACGGTCGACGACGCCGCCCGGCTCGTCGTGACGCGAGGACGGCTCATGGGTTCGTTACCGCCTGGCGGGGCCATGATCGCGATCGACCTGGATGCGGCGCAGGCAGAGGCGTTGGTCGCCGACGCACCGGGGTGCGTGATCGCGGCCGTCAACGGACCACGCTCAGTGACGATTTCCGGGACGAGCGACGCGGTGGCACGGGTAAAAGCAATCGTCCAGCAAGACGGAGGCAGGGCGATCAGCTTGGCGGTGTCACATGCTTTTCACTCGCCGCTGATGGAGCCGATCGTGACAACCTTCCGCGACGAGTTAGACGGGCTAGAGCCGCAGCCCGCCAGGTTCCCGTTGTTTTCGACCGTGCTCGGCAGACAAGTCGATGGCAGTGAGATGACCGCCGACTACTGGGCCACGCAGTTATGTTCACCGGTGCGGTTCTATGACGCCGTTCGGGCTGCCGCGAGTTCGGCTGACGTTGACTATCTCGCCGAGGCTGGCCCGAAGTCCGGGTTGCTCTCGCTCGCCAGGCAATCCGGACCGCCATCGCCAGAACCTTCGCTTGTCTTGTGCAGCGGGCCCGGATTCCGATGGAACGGAACTGTTCGGCGTGGCAGCGACGTTGCTACGCGACGGGTACTCGCCGGATCTGGATCCGCTGTACGGCGAGCCGACAGGTATGTTGCTGCGGCTTCCGCCCTACGTCTTCGACGACACACACCGGTTCTGGTTTGACGATCCGATCCCCAGCTCACATCAGCGGGCGCGAGGCGGCCAGGTTCACATGACGGCACCCGACGTCGACCGGACCGGCACCGAGGATTCTCCCGACAATCCCGAGAACGAGGTCCTGGCATTGATCGCCGACGTGGGCAACTATTCGGTCACCGCGCTGGCCCGATCCAAGCGGTTGGCCGACGACTTGGGATACGACTCGTTACTTCAGCTTCGGCTCCTGGATCGACTCCGGACGGAATATCCACAGCTGCAGCGGGTTGACGTCGCCCACGTGCTACCCAGCATCCACAACGTCGGCGATCTGGTCGATTACGTGCTGCACCAGTTGGATAAGACGGCGTAACCGGATGACGCCCGTCGATTTGGTCTGCTTCCACCACGCAGGTGGGGGCTCCGCGTCGTTTCACCCGCTACGCAGTGCCCTGGCAGACATGGGCGCCGAAGCGGCATGCAGGGTGGTGACGTTGCCCGGACGAGGGTCGCGCCGGGCCGAGCCCCGTCACATCGACGCCGAAAGCTGCGTGCAGGCGTTGGCCGACGAGCTTGAGGAACAACTGAACCGGCCCCACGTACTGCTCGGCCACAGTATGGGCGCGCTGCTGGCATACGGTCTGGCGCAGCAACGTATTTCACGCGGTCTGCGTCCACCGGAGGCCCTTATCGTCGCTTCGTGCCGGGCCCCACACCGACCGGCGCCCGCGCTGGATCTGCAGATGATTGACGATCACCGACTGGCCGCCCACCTCGCAAGCTACGGCGGCCTCCCGGGCGACGTTCTGAGCCGTCCGGAATGGGTTGCATTGCTGATGCCAACGGTCCGTGACGATCTGCGGATCGTGCAGTCATTTCGGCCGACGGACGAGCCGCCGTTGCCGTGCCCGTTGTACATCGTCGGTGGCTACGACGACCCGCTGGTCTCGCCGGACGCGTTGGCCGCCTGGTCAACCCTCTCGGCACTGCCTCAACCTGTGCGGCTTTACCGCGGTGGGCATTTCCCATTCCGTTCGCCGGACCCGGCTTTGGTGGCCGCGATCGCGCGTATCGCAGTAAACCCCGCAGGGCAGAGGAGTCTATGTTGAGCGTCTTCACCCGGGCAGTGCTCACCGCCGCAGCCTCGTCACCACGGCACATGACCGGGGGCACCTTCGCCGACCCGGTTCGGCTCACCTGGCAGGACGTCCACGAGCGAGCCAAACGGATAGGTGGTGGTCTCGCTGCGCGGGGGGTGGGTCGTGGCGGTTCCGTCGCCGTATTGGCCACCGATGCCGCCGACGTCGTACCGCTGGCGCAGGCGGTGTGGCTTCGCGGCGCTGCGCTGACAATGCTGCAGCAGCCGACACCGCGCACTGATCTGACGGTCTGGCTGGCCGACACATTGCGGGCCATCCAACTGATCGAGGCTGACGTGGTTGTCGTCGGCGACCCCTTCCTGGCTGCCCGGGATCATCTAACCGCCCAAGGACTGACCGTCTGCACCGTCGAGTCCTTAGGAAACGCCGAACCGACCGAGTTCGACGCCGATCCGGACGATGCGGATGTTGCGTTGCGGCAGTTGACATCCGGATCAACGGGCGTGCCCAAAGCCGTCGAGATCAGCCACCGCAATCTCGCGGCAAGCACCGTCGCGTTGCATGATGGACTCGACCTGGACATCGCCACCGACGTCTTCGCGAGTTGGCTCCCGCTGTCTCATGACATGGGGATGATCGCCTTTGTGTGCCTGCCTATGCAACTGGGTCTCGAAGTCGTCATCGTCCCACCGGACGACTTTCTCAGGCGACCGATCATCTGGGCCGAGTTGATCAGCAGGCACCGCGCCACTATTACCTCGGCGCCCAATTTTGCGTACTCGGTGCTTGCCCGAGTGTTACAGCATCCGGAGGATTCCGGCAGCATCGACCTTTCGTCGCTTCGGGTCGCGGTAAACGGGGCGGAACCTATCGATCATCGCGATATCGCGGACTTCGTGGCCGTCGGGGCGCGCTTCGGTATGCGACCCACCGCCCCGATGCCCGGCTATGGGCTCGCCGAGGCCACCTTGGTCGTGGCGCTGGGCGGGCCGCATGAGCCTGCAGTCATTGACAGGGTCTCGCGGCGGGCCGTCACCGAGGCGCAGCGGGCGGTGCCGGTCGGTGAGGACGCTGCGGATTCGCGGCACATTGCGTGCATCGGGGTACCGGTAACCGGCATGCAGGTCCGCATCACGCGGGGCGAAGAAGTCTTGGGGCCCAGGGAGATCGGGGCCATCGAGTTGCGCGGTGCCTGCGTCGCCGAGAATTATCGCACCGCGGCCGGTGTCGTGAGGCTGGCCCGCGATGACGGTTGGTTCGACACCGAAGACCTGGGTTACCTCGACGAGCAGGGCCGACTCTATGTCTGCGGCCGCTCGAAGGATCTCATCGTGCTGGCCGGCCGGAACCTCTACCCGCACGATATCGAGCGGGCGGCCGAAGGCGTCGACGGCGTGCGAACAGGCTGTGTGATCGCACTGCGTGTCGATGGCGATCGGGAGGGCTTCGCGGTGCTGGCCGAAGTGCACAGCGCAGACGACGAAGAAGTGCGCCTGCGCATCAGCCGAGACGTCACCACTCAGGTAAGCCGTCATGTCGGGCACCTGCCGCGCCATGTTCTGTTGTTCCCGGCCGGCACGTTACCCAAGACTGCGTCGGGCAAGCTGCGCCGCAGCAGCGCACGTGGACTACTGCAGACATGAATCGATCCCGCGTGCCCGCCTCTTCGTGCAGCCGGATGAGTGCAGCGTCGCTGCGCCGCCGTTCTGCTCCGCAATCCCGGTGTCACGTCCCCGCTCGTCCGACTTCTCGATCCGAAGGCTAACGACCAAAGATGTCAACGTCCGAGCTCGACGTCCTGGGTGTGCCCGCACCGATTGCAGGGACAATCCTGCAGCGGATCGCACTGGTCGCGCTCGCGGCACCCAAACGGATCATCGCGGCAGCGGCAGTGATGATGGCCGTCTGCGGGATATTCGGGTTGCCAGTCACCAAGGCGCTCTCCACCGGGGGATTCACTGATCCGGCGTCGGAATCGGTTCGGGCAGCAGACATCCTGACGCACAAGCTCAATCAGAGTTACGTGCAGCTGCTGATCACGGTGTCCTCCGCAAGCGGTGCCCACAGTCCGGCCGCGGCGCAGGCAGCCGCCGACATACTTGCCGTGTTGAAGAGTTCCCCTGATGTCCTCGGCGTGACCTCGACATGGACCACGCCGCCTGCTGCGGCCGCTCTCACGAGCACGGACGGCAAGACAGGTGTCATTGTGGCCGGGCTGCGCGGCAGTGATGCGGATTACGCGAAGACCGCTCGCGCACTTGTCGACCGCTTTCCACCTGAACACGGTGGCGTCGTCGTGCGAGCCGGCGGCGCGTTCACCTACGCCGATGCCCAAAAGCAAACCGAGCACGACCTCCTGTTGATGGAGTCGATCGCGATTCCGGTCAGCTTCGTTGCGTTGGTTTGGGTGTTCGGCGGGATGCTCGCAGCGGCCCTACCCATGACGATCGGCATATTTGCAATCCTGGGTTCGTTGGCCGTACTGCGCTTAGTGACAATGCTGACCGACGTGTCGGTATTCGCGCTAAATCTCGCAGTCGCAATGGGTTTAGCTCTCGCGGTGGACTACTCGTTGCTCATGTTGAGTCGCTACCGCGACGAAATCACCGACGGCGCAACGCCGCATCAGGCACTAGTGCGCACGATGACCACCGCGGGACGCACTGTGGTGTTCTCCGCTCTGACCGTTGCGCTATCGATGAGCGCGATGGTCCTGTTCCCGAATTATTTTCTGCGGTCCTTTGCGTACGCGGGTCTCGCGGTGGTCGTCCTTGCCGCCGCGGCCGCGATTGTCATTGCGCCTGCCGCCATCGTGGTGCTGGGCCCGCGGTTGGACGCCCTCGATGTACGCAGGCTCATCCGACGAGCCCGACACCGGCCGACGACCCTGGCGCCGCGTCCCATTCAGGGCTTGTTCTGGTATCGGACTACCCACTTCGTCATGCGTCACGCCATCGCGGTCAGCGTGACGCTGATCGCGGTGCTGATGTTGCTCGGAGCTCCCTTCTTGAGCGTCAGATGGGGTTTTGTCGATGACCGTGTGCTGCCGGCCACGGCGAGCTCCCGGCAGGTAGGTGATCTGCTTCGCGACGAATTCGCAGTAAACCCGATGAGTAACGTCACCGTCGTCATCCCGACGATGTCCGCCGAGGCAACCCGCGACGTGGGTGCCTATGCCGCACAGCTTTCCCGGGTACCTGACGTCGCCGGGGTATCGTCGCCGGCCGGAACCTTCGTTGAAGGTGACCGGACCGGACCACCAACGGCGCCGACCGGCATAGCCAACGGCGCGGCGTTTCTCACTGTCCAGAGCAGGGCCGCGCTGTTTTCCGACGCCTCCAACGACCAGCTCCGCGCGCTGCACGCGGTACCCGGGCCAGCCGGCCAACCCGTCCTTTTCACCGGGGTCGCGCAGAACAACGTTGACAGCGTCGCGTCCATTACGGCGCGACTTCCCCTCGTGCTCGGCGTGATCGCGGTGATCACCGTCGTTGTGCTGTTTCTCATCACCGGAAGCGTCGTAGTTCCCCTGAAAGCCCTGATACTGAACGTGCTTTCGCTGACGGCGACGTTCGGTGCACTCGTGTGGGTTTTTCAGGACGGCCACCTTGGCGCCCTGGGCACCACAACGAACGGCACATTGGTCGCGAACGTGCTGGTGCTCCTGTTCTGCATCGCCTTCGGCCTTTCGATGGACTATGAAGTGTTCCTGTTGTCGCGGATTCGCGAATACTGGTTGGAGTCAAGCCGCACTCGTCGTGACAGCGACGAAAGCGTCGCACTCGGCCTGGCGCGGACGGGACGCGTGGTAACTGCCGCAGCGTTGCTGATGACGATCTCCTTCGCCGCTCTGCTCACGGCTCAGGTTTCCTTTGTCAGATTGCTCGGTCTTGGCCTAGCGATCGCCGTGCTCGTGGACGCCACAGTCGTTCGCACGTTGCTGTTGCCCGCCCTGATGCAGATGCTCGGGCGCCTCAATTGGTGGGCACCCGCTCCGCTGATCCGGTTGCATCAGCGCATCGGACTTACCGAGGGGTCTGATCGCCTGGAACGAAGCACACCCAACGTTGGAGGGGAACGATGATCGCTGACAGCTGCGATGTCATTGTGATCGGAGCCGGGCCGGCAGGTGCCACCGCAGCATTGCTTCTGGCATCCCACGGCCTGAGATGCATCGTGGTCGAAGCGCGCCGGGAGCCGCAGACTCATCCTGCGGCACACGTGCTCTCGACACGGTCGATGGAGATTTGGCGAGAGGTCGGCATGGAGCGCGATATCCGCGCCCTCAGCGCCCCGATGCACGAGCTGCGGTGTATCCCGTACTGCACCACCCTGGCCGGTCCCGAACTCGGCCGGGTACCGCTCGCCGATCTGCCCGACAGCCAGCTGGATGCGATCGAGTCGATAAGCCCCACCCGCACCGCGCACCTGCCTCAGAGCATCCTCGAACCGTTGTTGTGGCTCAACCTGAGCGACAACCCGCGCATCGATCTGCGCGTGGGGTGGAAGTACCTCTCCCACACCGATTTTGCCGACGGGGTCGGCGTCAGCATCGCCGACATGACGACCGGGGCGGACCAAGTGATCGTGGCCGACTACGTCGTCGCCGCCGACGGTTCGGCCAGTCCTGTGCGCAGAGCATTGGGAGTCGAGATGAAGGGCCCTGTCCTCCAGCACATGGTCAGCGTGCATTTCGCGGCAGATCTCGAGGCTTTTCTCCATCACCGCCGCGGCCCGGTCGTCTGGACGCACACAGGCAAGGGCCTAGGTGCCGTCATCGTGCATCGCCCACCTCACGACCTCGTATTTCAGATCCCCTTTTTCCCGCCGTTTGAGTCGTTGGACGACTTCCCGGCGTCAGTCTGCCGCGACCGCATCCTCGACGCCATCGGTGACACCGATGTTGACGTTGACATCAAGTCGATCCAGTCATGGGCGATGCATGCTCAAGTCGCCGCCGGTTATCGGGTGGGCCGGGTCTTCCTGGCGGGCGACGCAGCGCACCGCTTCCCGCCCACCGGCGGACTCGGACTCAACACGGGAGTCGCCGATGTCCACAACCTGGCCTGGAAGTTGGCCTGGGTGATCACCGGCCGCGCCGGTGAGATTCTGCTGGACACCTACGAGCAAGAACGCCGTCCGGTCGGAATGGCGGCCACTGCAGATGCGGTGCGCAACCTCGAGGGGATGTTCGAAGTCGTTGGCGCACTGGGCTTACCGCGGCGAGCGGTAAGTCTGCTGCCTCGGCTCGTCGCCGCCATCCCGACGTGGGTGCCGCGTCGCCCAGTGCGGGCAGTCATCCGTGGACTCACCACGGTGGCATACCAACGGCTTAGCCTGGCCAGGTCGGCAGGCAGGATCGGTCGGCGGACGCGGCACCGGGCGGCAGCGGCCATCGCCCGACAGGGTCGTCATTACCGCAGTTGGGGACGCGACCTCGGAGTGCAATACCGATGCGGTGCCGTGGTGAGCGATGGGCTGCCTCCGCCACCCTTTGACCCAGAGTTCTATATACCCTGTGTGCGTGCTGGCGGCCGGTTGCCGCACAGCTGGGTCGAGGTCGGCCGGCGGGTGTCCACACTGGATCTGGTCAGTCGCAATGAATTGACGCTGCTGACGTCCGCCGAGAGCCACACCACCTGGTCTCTTGCGGCAGAGGGGCTTTCGATCTCGGTAGCACCACTACCCGATTGTGAGAGCTGCGTGTTTGGCACCGGAGTCACGGGGGCCGACCCGGACGCCGTCGTCGTGCGCCCTGACGGCCACATCGTTGCCTCACTGCACTCGGACCGCCACGGCGCCGCGTCGTTGCGGCAGGCGCTACTCGCCGTCTGCGTGACATCACCCGACTCCTACAAAGGTGCGAGTGCATGATTGATGTTGGGGCACCTGTCGTGGAATTACGGCTGCTCACGCACCGGCCGCAAGAAATGGTGGCGTGGTGGGCTGCACTCCTTGGCGGCGGACCGCAATCGCTCAACGCCCGGATGACCGCCATCACTGGCCCGTCTCTGCGGGTTGTGATCGAACGTTCGCAAATCGCACTGGACTATCATCCCGAAGCCAGTGGCGTTACCGCCATCAACCTCGACTTCGATGACAAACAGGAAGTGGACCGGACGCTGAACCGATTGGTGCCCTTAGGCTTTACCCCCCACCGGGCGACCCGCGACCGAGGCGTCATTGCGCTCTGGCTGCGCGACCCCAATGGCACCGACGTTACCTTGTGCCTTCCCGCATCGCCCGGAAACCTCACTGCAGACGCTGACATCTCGCCCGAGGAGTTGGACGTCAAGGCAGTCCTCGCAGCCAGCAGCCACGAAATGCCAATGGCAAGCCATGGTTCACGGAACGCGCAGAAGATCCGACCGGCCGCGCAATGACCCCTACATACCACTACACCGCTTACCTGAGCTATCCGCCTCGGCGGGGCTTCGTACGGCAATGGCGATTGATGATTTCGATTGAAAGGACAGGATGAGCTGATGGATGTTGTGCGATTAACGCACCGTTATATGGTGCGGCCCTGTTGCCTTCCCGTATCGATCGAGGATCGGGGTTGGGGCGTGGTTGCGTGTGCGAAGTGGTGCACACAGAGGCGGCAGCGATGACGAGGTCTACGCCAGTTCCACCGCCGACAGTTGCGCGACTGGTTGAGCGTGCGCGTCATTATCTGCTGCATGTGCATCAGCGAACCGTTCCGCCGTATGCGGCGATGATGGAGATGCTCATGAATGCCTGGTCGGCACAGGCGATCACGGCAGCTGTGGACCTCGGTATCGCCGATGTGCTCGCGGACGGGCCGCTGGGAGCCGAAGAGTTGGCGGCTCGGGTCAACGCAGACGCCGATGCCCTGCACCGCCTCCTGCGCGTATTGGTCGGCCGCGGCATCTTCCGGCAGCGCCGTGACGGTCGTTATCAGCTGAACTCACTTGCCGACACATTGCGGTGCAACGCGCCGAAATCTGTTGCGGGCCTGGCCAGCTTGTACGGATCGCAAGAGCACCGAGAGCATTGGAGTCATCTGGCCGAGGCAATCCGAACCGGTAAAGCAGTGATCCCGGCTCTGCACGGCGCTGAGGCATTCGAATACCTCAGCAGTCAGCCCGAACTCACCAAAGTCTTCAACCGGGCCATGGCGGAAACCACGGAGATGGCCGTTCCGTTCCTGCTGGCCGCCTACCCGTTCGACGCCTACCACACCGTGGTAGATGTCGGCGGTGGGGTCGGCCGACTGTTAGCCGCCATCCTGGCGGCCACGCCGACAGCACACGGAGTCCTTTATGATTTGCCCCAAGCGGTTGCCGAGGCCGCAGCGCTGCTGCGCCAGCACGGAATCGCTGACCGGGTGCGTGTGGAGAAGGGGTCATTCTTCGACGGCGTCCCCACCGGGGGTGATATCTACGTGCTGAAGATGATCATTCACGACTGGCCGGAAGACCAAGCGATCGAGATTTTGCGAAATGTGCGCGCGGCGGCCGAGGTTGGCACAACGTTATTATTGATCGAAACGGTGATCCCCGACCACAATCGTGACCACGTCGCGAACTGGACAAATCTAGAAATGCTCCTGATGAACGCTGGCCGCGAACGCACGGCAGCGCAATACCGCGATCTGCTGCAGCGCGCCGGCTTCCACCTCACGCGTGTGGTGCCATCCGCTTCACCGTTCAGCCTTGTGGAGGCCAAAGCCACCTAGCGCGCATCAACATTCGGCGAATTACTCGACGGTGCACCCGGCTTGTTACGCACACTGCTGAGCCAGCGACTACCTCCTGACGAATCGAACAGGCCGGGCTCGTGAGAGACGTTACGGACGCGTCGTTGATGTCTTCGTGGACGATGTCGCACGGTGATGCTGGACGGCCGGGTGCCCGCTGCTTCATGACGGGCAACGGTAGAGGTAGCCGTGATCGACAAGCCGATTCAGCACAGGCTTCAGTTCCGCCTTCGTCTGAATTTGGCGCGGCTGGCGATGCTGGTCTCGCCACCGCCGGCGACGACCTCGCGCGGCAGCGTCGAGGGGGGCGACCGAGTGAACCGCCCCGGTGAGTCCAGAGACTCCGGACATGCCGGGGCGACCGAGTCGCGTCAGCACAATGTCTGAGATCCAGTGGAGTTACACGAGGGATCGTTCTTCGACAGCGTTCCCACGGGTGGCGATGTCTACGTGCTCAAGATGATCCTGCATGACTGGCCCGACGACAAGGCGGTCGAGATTCTCCAGAGCGTCCGCTCGGTGGCGGAGGTCGGCACAAGGGTACTGGTGATCGATTGCGTGATCCCGGACCACGATCGCGAATTCTTCGGTCATTGGACCGATCTGGAGATGCTGCTACTGCAGGCTGGACGCGAACGAACGGTGCCGGAGTACCGTAGACGCCTCGAGCGCGCCGGGTTCCGGATTACCCGATGGGTGCCCACTGCCTCACCGATGAGCTTCCTCGAAGCCGAGACCATCTAGCTCAGATACTGGGATCACACCGGGGGCATTGAACAACTCAGGGTGTGTGACCGTAATGGTAGTAGAAGATCGGCGCATGTCGACACCGCAGTGAGCGCACAGCGAGATGGGCTGCCTGTCCGATGATTCGAACGGCAGCACCCAACGAAAGGATGATTCCCGATGACGTTCTCGCTGGCTTTGTCCGAAGAACAGCAACAACTGCGCGATTGGGCGCATGAATTCTCCCTAAAGGTGATTCGCCCGGCTGCGTTCGACTGGGACGACCACGAGGAGACGCCATGGCCGATCTTGCAGGAGGCCGCCGGCATCGGGCTTTACGGCGACGAGATATTGATGACGCTCCTGGGAGACCCAACCGGACAGGGTTTTCCGATTCTGGCCGAGGAGCTGTTCTGGGGTGACGCCGGAATAGCGATGTCGATCATGGGAAGCACGCTCGCTGCCGTTGGCATCATCGCTTCGGGCACCGCAGAGCAGATCGCGGAATGGGTGCCGCGGTGCTATGGCACCGACAAGGACGTCAAGCTGGGCGCGTTCTGTTCGTCTGAGCCAGAGGCCGGCTCCGACGTGGCGAACATGCTGACCACCGCCAAATACGATGAAGCGTCGGATGAGTGGATGATCGCCGGCCAGAAGGCGTGGGTGACAAACGGTGGCGTGGCCGACGTTCTGGTGGTCCAGGCGGTGGTCGAACCCGGACTCGGTGCACGCGGGCAGGCCGCGTTCGTCATGAGCGCCGACACTGCCGGTATTGCAGCGCCGCGGAAGCTGCGCAAGCACGGTTTGCGCGCCTCGAACACCGCGGACATCTTCTTCGACAGCGTGCGGGTTCCAGGCAGTGCCCTGCTCGGCGGCAAAGACAAGCTCGACGAGAGACTCGCACATGCGCGCAAAGGCCGCAAGACATCCCAGCAGGCGGCGATGGCCACCTTCGAGCTGTCGCGGCCCACCGTCGGGGCGATGGCCGTCGGAGTCGCCAGGGCCGCCTACGAGTACGCACTCGACTACGCGAAGGACCGAATTGTCTTCGGGCGACCCATTATCGAAAAACAAGCGATCTCGTTCCTCCTCGCCGACATCGCCACCGAGATCGACGCGGCGCGGCTGCTCGTCAGGCGCGCGGCGTGGATGGGCGCAACCGGTCAGAAGTTCGCCTCCGCGGAGGGATCCATGAGCAAGCTGAAGGCCGGCCGGGTCGCGGTGTGGACGACGGAACGGGCCATCCAGATCCTCGGCGGAAACGGTTACACGCGTGAATATCCGGTCGAGCGGATGCACCGCGACGCTAAGATTTTCGACATTTTCGAGGGGACCGAGCAGATCCAACAGCTGGTCATCGCCCGTTCCATCAGCGGGCTCCGATTGCAGTGACACCGACCGGTCGTACAGGCCGGCAAAATCCTGGCGCGCTAGGGGGCTCGCGACCAGGCATCTTGAAACGCCGCGCGGTCGGGATGACAGGAGATCGCGGCGGTGCAGTACACACCGGCGGTGAGGTAGACGATGTTGTGCACATCCTCTGTCGGACTGAATATTCGGGCGAACTGCTCCTCACGCCCGAGCGGAACCCCCGCATCGCCCTGGGCGACGGCTTTCATCGACTTCGGCCGCGACGGCGGATCGGACAGGGCGTCAGGCACGACGATGCTCAGCCGCCGGTTGTTGGCGACGACCTTCCACGTCGCGCTGGGGGCGCGCAGCGAATCGATCAGCCACTGCGCCTGTTTGGCGCCCAGGATCCCGCCGCCGTCGGTGGTCTACCAGTCATCGGGTTGGGGTCCTCATAGCTGCGCATGTCGAGCATGAACACGTCGAGCAGCGGGCCGTAGCCGATCCTGCGGTAGACCTGCCCGGTGGTGGACGCCGAGACGTCGATGGGTTGCCATTCACGCCACGCCTGGAAAGCCAAACCCCCCAACGTATTAACGTCGGGCTGGGTGTAACCCTTCCTCGCTTGACCGCTGAGGTTTTCCCCCGGATACCAGTTGTTGAGCACGGAGCCTTGACGTGGGCAGTGACGAGTCGGCGAAGATCCTTCAGGTCCTTGTTGTCGTGAACCACAAGGGGAGGCTCGCTCCAGCCGCACCGATCCCAGCTCAGGCGACAGTGAGTGGTTCTGAAAGGTGCCGTCTACGCGCAGTGTTGATGTTTTCCGGCCAGCGTCCCAGCATCGACCCTTGAGCACAATGCGCAAGAGTCGTAAATCGCGTTTTGTGCGGTTTGCGTGCACAAGCGAGCCACGGCGAGTGCGGACACATAGCTTGTGGTCGCCGGAACAAACCGGTGAACATCCGAAATGATCACGCAAACAGAAGAATTGAGATGCCTGCCAACACCATCACCTCGACCCGTCGAGTTGCCGCTGGAGCGGTCGCGCAACATGAATGCGCGGATCGCGGCTGCCTGGCCGCGATGCTCGGGCTGGATGACGCTACTGCCAGTGACGCTGAGGAAGGTTCATCGTCGAGCCGGTGAGCCACGCAGCGATTTCCGCGTCAGGCGACGGATCATCGAAGTTGTCGGGAACTGAGAGGTTCTGAAGCTGGCGGAATCGTCGCGGTGAGCTAGTTGCCGGATGGTCGTTACGCGTCGTCGGCATCGGGCGCGCCTGCCGACCGCAGCCGGGCCACGATCGCGGTCCCGGTGCCTTGGGTGCCGCCGGTCATCACTGCGCGTCGGCCCTGCAGCGTGCTCACGCGTCGGCCCGAAAGACCGGCCAGCACAACGCGGTCACCCATTGTGCGGGATCGTCGGTGTCCCAGGAGAAGCGGTCGTAGTACTCGCGCAGCGGACCCTCGACGCTGATCTCGTGACGGGTCGCGTACTCACCGAGGGCGCTGTAGTCGAGGTCGACATCGTCATGCGGACCGTGGTGGCGGATGACTGCCAGCTCGGCCGCCGGAATGGTCGCCGGCCGCACCCGGCCCACGGGCCGCACGCCGCCGTGGACCGGGATGAAGACCGTCGCCGCGCCCCGGTCACGGGCGAAGATATCGAATCCGAACAACGCCGCGGGCACTCCGGTCGGGGTGAGCAGCTTTTCCGCGGCCACCGTTGCCTGCAACTCCCCCACCGCACCCTGCCACCAGGGCAGCAGATCGTCTCGTTCGACGGTTGCGGCAATCGCGGCGGCCGGTGTCGCTGCGACACTGCGGTGTTCGATGCGGGAGGCTGCGACCGGCCGCTCCAGGATGGCCCGCAGCGCTTCGACGGCGCTGCGCGTCGCGGCGAGCTGGTTCTGCAGCCGTTCCAGATGGCCGCTGATCAGCGCATTGCGGTCAGCCGGCGCGGAGGCCAGCACCGCACGCACGTCGGCGATGGGCATGCCGAGTTCCCGAAGCCGGCGCACCACCTGGGCGGTGGGCACCTGCTCGGGTGCGTAATGCCGGTAGCCGGTGGCCGGATCGACCCGGTCCGGTTCGAGCAGGCCCACCTCGTGGTAGTGCCGCAGCGTCTTGACCGACAACTGCGTCATTCGGGAGAAGTCGCCGATCGACAATGCAATGGTCACGGGCTCAGTGTGAAGTCTCCCCGTGGGGGAGGGTCAAGACCCGGCTGCCGGCTTGACTCTCCGGCAACAGGCGAGCCGAGGCTGATGGCATGTCTACTGAAATCTGCCCTGCCGCGCAGCGTTATGTCGACGCGGTTAACGCCTTTGACATCGATGCGGTGATGGCCACGTTCGCCCCCGAGGCTCTGGTCAACGACAACCACCGAGAGTTCGCCGACGCCGACTCCATCCGCGCGTGGGTGGCCGCCGAGATCATCGGCGACCGCGTCACGATGGAGGTCACCGAGGCCATCGAGCGGTCCGGCATCACGGTGCTGCGGGCCCGCTACGACGGCGACTACGACAAGACCAATCTGCCCGACGAGCTGATCCTGACCAACTACATCGTCATCCGTGATGATCTGATCACCGCGCTGTTCATCATCTTCAACAACACCTGACGCGTGAATCCGCCAGCGGCACAGACGGACGCTCGTCCTCGGCCCCTCGCGCGGGCGAACCGGTCAACTCGCACCTCTTCAACACGCACCATCACCGGCTAACCGCAGCAGCGAGTGGTATTAGATGAAAGTGCCTGGGCCCGGGTGGGCGAGCTGCGGGCGAGGTGATCAGTTGGAGCAGAGGCCCGCAGACCTCTCCTCGGCGACGATCTGCTCGACCGGCTCGCCGAGATGCGCTGCGAACCCCTGAGTGGGCTTCATGACCCAGTTGCCGTTCTCGAAGATCATGATCCGAGATCGCTCGGTGCCTGCAACCTCCATGCGCACGATCGCCTCGCCGTCCGCAGCGTCCAGGCGCACCCCGGCGACACGGATCTTGGGGCCCGCCTTCTTGCAGGTTTCGTAGAAGGTCACGAAGTCTTCTTGCGTGATCCCGTCGCGGACTTCCGCTGACATGAGCTCCCAGACACCGGCGAAATCGCCCGACGAGAAGCGATCGACGTTTGCCTGCGCCGCGGCAGTGGCGGCTGAGAGCGTCTCCGGCACGTCTGGTCCCGAGGCGGTCGTGCTCCCCGCGACTGAGGTGGCTTGTCCAACGGTTGAGTTGAACGCGCCATCGGCGATGCCACAAGAGGAGCATGCGGTCGCCAACAGCACCGCGGATAAGACGGCGACGAATGATCTCATCGCCGAAGGGTAACGCCCGACGGCGTCGCACGTTAGCCCAAGAGCACATGCTCAGGGTTGCCCGACCAGGCGGACGCGGTGCCCTCTACGGCTCGAACCTGCGACCGGACGGATTATCAAGATCTGACGCGCGGTAGTTGCCGCCGAATGCCGGTTAGTACCTTTGATTTTCGTTCATATTGACCGAATAAGCGACGGATGAGTCCGGCTCAGGTGACAGCGACATCAATGCCGACATATTCAAACGTCGAAAGACTGCGCGGAGGGAGCTACCCGAAATATGCTGCCGTTCAGACAATTCGGGATTAGACACGAATGATGGCGAGTTCGGCGACGCCCTCGAGCGCGTCGAAGCCCGCATCCTGCGTGACGACCGGCAGGTGTCTGGAGGCAGCGATCGCCGCGATCCACACATCATTGATCCGGACCCGGCGCCGCGTTTCAGCGACATGGACTCGCAGCAGCGCCCAGAGTCGCGCCGCCTCCTCGTCGACTGGCAGAACGAGCATGTCGGAGACGGCGTCCAGCGTCCGCATGCGACCTGCTCGAACCTCGGCCGTCTGGGCCACGAGCACACCGGCATTCAGTTCCGCCAGCGTGATCACAGTGGTTGCGACCTCGTCGGGGATTGCTGAGGTGTTCAGTTGCCGATCTGTCTCCGATGCGATGAACACCGAGGTGTCCAGAATGCCGGCCGCGGGGTGATCGGTCATCGCAAGGTGTCGAGATCGTCAGTCGTCTCGCCGGCGAGCTCAGCAAGGTCCTCACGCAATCCGGCGTCTGCCTTGCTGATTTCAAGACGTCCCACCAGCTCGGTTTTCGTCAGCCAGCGCCGACGTCTCGGCCGGACGGCAGCGAGCACCGCGACGGGTTGACCGTTGACCGTGATGGTCACCTCCTCCCCCGCTTGAACCCGACGAAGCAGCCCCGCCGTGTCGTTTCGAAGCTCGCGTGAAGCCACAACGGACATGCTACAAACGTAGCACATGTGTAGCAGATGGCCGGACTCGCGATCCGCAAGAAGGTGCGCGAGATCCGCGCGCCCGACGCGGGCACGCCCAGATCTGCACTTAAGCCGGATGGCGCCGCGCGGTTGACCCGAGCCGCACCGCGTTATACGAGCCGCACGGCCCTTGAGACCGCGGCGGCGAAACGCGTGCCCGGCAAGCCTTTTCGCTAGTGAGGGATCGACGTCGGGCAGCCGAGTTCGGCCGCCACGGCGCGCATCGCCGCTCCGGCGGCCTCGACGGTCATGAGTGCGTTACCGGCCACGACATGCAGGCCGTAGGCGTCCTCGAGCGCGACGAACGTCATCGCGAGCTGATCGTCGCTGAGATTCGGCGTGAACACGCTGGCCTCCCGCCCGGCGGCGAAGATACCCCGGTAGGTCGCCGACTGGCGCAGGTAGAGCTTCTGCACCAGATCGTCGTGCAGCGTCGAATTGCCTGCGAGAACATCGAATTCGTAGAGCAATCGCATGAGCGCATCATCGGGGCCGCTCGGTAGGCCGGCGTCGATGGCCGCGGCGAGCTGGGCGCGCGGGTCGTCGGTCGCGGCGATGAGCCGGTCACGTTCGTCGCAGAAGCGCTCTACACCGGCGGCGTGGGCCTCCACAAGCAGGGCATCGAGATCGTCGTAGTAATAGAGGATCGCACCGCGGGTGAGGCCGGCCTGCTCGGCGACGTCGGACAGTGACAGCGAGCGCAGCCCGCGCCTGCGCCCGGCGGTGTATGTCGCCTCGATCAGCGCCTCGCGACGGGCGCTCTGGTTGCGCGGTCGGGCCATCTTGCGACCGTAGCCGACGGCGGCCCCGACCGGCACGATTGTTTGACGGCGAAGTCAAATAATCAATCCAGTCGATTCGGCTGCGTGCTCGGTCCTCGTGGGCGGGCTTTTTCCGCTCGACCCAGGTGCTGACCCGGATCTGCGGTCGTCGCGCGAGCCCGGTTCTACCGCGCCCATCGAAGCCAGCCGCTGCATGGTATTGCGTTGCAGCCCAAGCACTTCGGCTCTGTCTTCGAGTGCGAGCCGTGGCAGCGCACCGTCTGCGCCGCTCGTGGCCGAGGCTGGCGCGAACGTCGTGGCGAATGCTCGCGCACAGCCGCGCGCCGGCTTCTGGCGCGATCGTGTGGTCGGCCCGTGTCTTGACATCACCTGTGAGCGGTGCCATAGTTCCGTAATTCTTTGACAGAAGTGTCAAAGAATTGTGACGACCTCAACCACCATCGACCCGCAGGAACCGCCCATGACCCAGACCACGCCATCACCCCCCGCTGACACGAAAGCCGCCGAGCGCGCCGCGACGGCCACCTACGACGCCAAGCTCTCCCGCTCCCTCGGCGTCGGCGGCAACGTTCTCATCACCCTGTCCGGTATCTCGCCGGCATCCAGCGTGTTCATCCTCGGTGGCGCCGCCCTGGCCACCTACGGCACCGGGGTGTTCTGGGGCTTCGCCATCGCGGGCGTGATCAGCCTGCTCATCGCGTTCTGCTACGCCGAACTCGCGTCGCGACACCCGCTCGCGGGCGGCGACTACTCACTGGTGAGCCGGACCCTCGGACCGGCCGCCGGTGTCGCCGTCTTCTTCGTCGGCCTCATCACGCTGCCGCTCATCGTCGCCGTGTTCGCCCTGGGCGTCGCCGACTACCTCGGCGTCGCGATCGCCGGACTCGACCCGGTGACCACCGCTGTCATCGTCGCGGCGATCGCGACGGCGACGGCATGCCTGAACATCCGCACCAACGCCTGGGTCACCGGCGCTTTCTTGGTCGTCGAAATGGCCGCGCTGGCCCTGCTCACGGTGCTCGGCCTGATCCACGTCGAGCGTCCGATCACCGCGTTGTTCGATCCGCAGGCGATCGACGCGGCGACCGGCGGGCTCGCCCCGCTCGGCATCGCCGGCCTGGTCATCGCCGTCACCCAGGGCATCTTCTCGTACAACGGCTACAGCGGCGCCGTCTACTTCGCTGAAGAAACGAAAAACGCACGGCACACCGTCGCCCGGGCCGTGCTGTGGAGCGCCGTCATCACGATCCTCACCGAGATCATCCCGTTGGCCGCGATCATGCTCGGCACCAACTCGCTGGAGGGTCTGTTCACCGCCGAACTCCCGGTGGAGGGCTTCCTGGATGAGCGCGCCGGCCACGCCGTCACGGTGTTCGTGCTCGTCTCCATCGCGCTGGCCATCGTCAACGCGATCATCGCGATCGCCCTGCAGTCCGGCCGGCTGCTCTTCGCCGCCGCCCGCGATCGCGCCATGCCCGAAGCGCTGGCCAAGCCGCTCACCCGCGTCTCCGAGCGCACCCGGATGCCGTGGATCGCCACCATCGTCATGGGCATGCTCGCCGTACTCGGCTGCTTCGTCCCGATCGACGTGCTGCTCAACGCCACCGGATCCACCCTCGCGTTCAGCTACGGCTTCATCGCGCTCGCGGCAATCGTCATGCGGCGCAACCGAACCGAAGCGACCGGCTACCGCATGCCGCTGTGGCCGCTGCCGCCGGCGATCGCGCTGGCGGCGATCGCGGCCATCTTCGTCGTCGGTGTGCTCGACCCCAGCCAGTGGCTGAGCATCGGCATCGCGCTGGGCATCATCGCGGCTGGCTTCGGTTACTACTACCTCTATCTGCGTCCGCGCACCGGAACGCATCTGCTGCTGATCGAGGCGAGCGAGGAGCCGGCATGACGCTCGATCTACTCATCACCGGCGCACGGGTGCGCACCTTCGACACCGCTATGCCGTGGGCCGAAGCCGTCGGCGTCACCGACGGGCGCATCGCCTACGTCGGTGACGCGGCCGCCGCCCCACCTGCCCGTGAGCGCATCGCCGCGGCGGGCCGCCTGGTCACCCCGGGCATCATCGACAGCCACAATCACCTGCTGCTCGGCTTCGATGAGGACGCGGTGTCGCTGGAGGGCGCACACGAGCTGGGCGAAGTGCGCCGGCGCATCGGCGAGTTCGCTTCTCGCCGAACCGATCTCGACTGGATCTGCGCGGAGAACGCGGTGTACGCGGTGGTCGAAGGCCGCAGGCCCAACGCCGCCGACCTCGACGGGCTGACCGACCGCCCGATCTTCGTGACCACCTACGACCAGCACTCGGTGTGGCTGAACGCGGCCGCGCTCACGGTACTCGGCATCGCCGACGGCGCCGACGTCGCGTGGGGCCGCCCCGAACGCGACCCGGTCACCGGCGAGCCGACCGGCTGGGTGACCGATTTCTACACCAGTGCAATGACCGAGGCCGGCCTCGCGCAACTGCAGCGCGACATCCCGATGTACTCGCCGCAACGGCGCTACCGCAAGCTGTGCGCCAGCATGCGCATGGCCACCGCGCTGG
This sequence comes from uncultured Actinomycetota bacterium, assembly GCA_963698965.1. GTDB lineage: Bacteria > Actinomycetota > Actinomycetes > Mycobacteriales > Mycobacteriaceae > Mycobacterium. The sequence goes on along the minus strand of CAVOSY010000005.1, from coordinate 19,692 downwards.
GCATCACCACCGTGGTGGAGCCGCAGGTGCCGCTCGCCGAACTACCGCTGTTCGAGCGCGCACTCGCCGAGGGGGTGCTCACCTCGCGGGTGATCGCGGCGCTGTTCCACCCGGTCGGCGCGGACGGCGCGTTTCGACGCCGGCTGCGCGACGCCGTCGACGACATGCAGCCGAATCCACTGTTGCGGCTCGGCCCGGTCAAGCTCTACGCCGACGACGTCATCGAGCCACACACGGCGCTGATGCTGGAGGACTACGCGAACCGCCCCGGCGTTCGGGGCCGGCCGAGCTACCCCGGCCGCGAGCTCGTCAACGTGATCGCCGAACTCGACCGGCTCGGTTTCCAGACACACACGCACGCCACGGGAGACGCCGGTATCCGGCTCACCCTCGACGCGATCGAGCACGCCGCGCGTGTCAACGGCACCCGCGACCGCCGGCACGGCATCGTGCACGTCGAATGCCTGCATCCCGACGACCTTCCCCGGTTCCGCGAGCTCGGGGTTACTGCGGCGATGCAGCCGCGGCACTGCTCACCCGACCTGGTGGCGGGCACCTGGATGAACAACGTCGGCGAGGAGCGCTGGAGCCGTGCCTGGCGGTTTCGCAGCCTGCTGGATTCCGGTGCGACGGTGGCGTTTTCGAGCGATTGGCAGGTCGGTGAGATGGACCCGCTCGTCGGCGTCTTCTCGGCCGCAACCCGCGCCGGGCTGGACGGGTCCGACGGGTGGACACCCGACGAGCGCGTCGGCATCGACCGTTCGCTGCAGGCCTACACCGTGCACGGTGCGCGCGCCTGGCACGCCGAACACGACCGCGGCCGCATCGCCCCCGGCATGCTCGCCGACCTAGTGGTGTGGTCCGGCGACCTCTACGCCCACGAGCACGACCCCGCGGGACTGCTCGACGAGCGCGCCGAGGTGACGCTGGTCGGCGGCCGCGTCGTGTACTCCGCTGGTGCGGTCGCCGATCCCGTCGGACATGCGGTCGGCGACGACCCCGCCGCGGGCGTCCGCACGGTGTGCGCGCACGCGCACTGACGTCTGCCAGTTCGACACGCATCGACCCTGCGTACGTGACGCCCGCCACACCCCGGCCGAGGTTGTGAGCTGGGCAGAAATCGACCTCGTGACGGAATCGTGATCTCGCGATGCGCGTTCCACGGGACGGCAAGAACTTAGCTCGTCTAAGTCGGACAAAGGAGTCAGGAAATGAAGAAATTCGCCCTTGCCATGGCCAGTGCAGGCGCGTTCGGCGCGATCACCCTCGGCCTGGCGGGACCCGCGATGGCGGCCCCCGACTACGTCACCCCCAGTCACGACGCGGTCTACTCGACGCACTCGGACTCGGCGACCATCCGCCCGGTCGATTGCTCGGTACACGTCAACTACCAGGGCTCCGACGTCGACGTGAACTGGTGCTGACCTGACGGACCCGCGGACAATGCGCCGATGTGGCGACATGCTCCCTGCCGCATGTGGCGTTGATGCTGCCGGCACCAGTCACCCCGGCCGCGCGGGTCACCGGCGATCGGCGTCGGTGTCGTCTACCACGTTGCCCGCCAAAGGATCTCAGACCGCCGCGCTGCAGACCGCCGCCTAGTCACCGACGCTGTCTGGTCCACGAACAACGGTCTGCGTGTCTTCGGGCGCGAGTGGCTCGCCATCAGCCGAACTGCACACCCACCGGTGCGTCCGGCATCTCGGTGCGCCGATCAACCAGGCATGGCCGCGGTTCGAAGTCGCCGAAGAGGTAATCGGCGCCCCACTGCCGCAGCGCCGCCACCACCGGAAACAGTTCGCGCCCCATGGCGGTGAGCACATACTCGTGGTAATGGCCCGCCTGGCTGACCGGGATGGTCTCGAACACGCCGAGCGCGATCAGCCGCTTCAACCGCTGCGACAGCAGCGTTCTCGCCAGGCCGGGCAGCTGATGCGAGAAGTCCATGAAACGCGTTGTACCGCTTAAGGCTTCACGGATGATCAGCAATGTCCACTTGTCCCCCAGCACATCCAGTGAACGTGCGACCGGGCACGGGGACCGCCCATGCCTGATGTGCGTCGGCATGACAGCCATGCTCGCACACCACGCTGGGCGACTGTGACGAACGAGCCGGGGCAAACCGCGCCTCGGCGTTCCCGCTCAACCCCGCAGATGTCGGCGACCCGCGTTGCCCACCGGGCCGTCAACGACGTGTCTGCCACGAGGCTGGTGCACGCGCCGTCCTCCGCGACGCGGTCGCGGTGTCTGAGGTTCGGAAACCGCCGCACGCGAGTACCCCGGCAATCAAACGAAACCCGGCAATCTGCCGCCGCCGGCCGGCCAAATCATGGGGGCCACTGAAGGCCGTTTCGTCCTTCAGGGAGTGACAGGTACTCGCTAGCAATCCGCAACAAACTCGAGTAGCCACCTACGCTAGTCGCCGCACCTCAACGCCGTGATCCTTGTCGTGAGCCGCAGCAGCGGTCCGCGGTCAGCGATGAAGGAGCAGCCATGGTCGCGACGGTCAATGCAAAAGCAGACAAGGCCGGTGTCGGCGCGCTGCCGCTCGTCCCAAAAAATCCGCTGCCGATCCGGCAGCAGTTGACCGCGCTGCGGGTCTTTCACACCGGCCAGCAAACGCTGCGCGACGCAGGCGGTCCGGTGACCCGGCTGAGTTTCGGCCCCAACTGGCTGCTGCCGCCCATCGTCATCGCCACGACGCCCCAAGGCGCGCGCGACATCCTCGGCCGTCCGGACGCACTCGTGGAACGCAACAAGGTTCATCAGGAAATGCGACACCTGCTGGGGCCGAACCTTTTCGTCATTACCCATGACGCCTGGCTGCCCCGCAGACGCGCGCTGCAGCCCGTCTTCACCAAGCACCGCGTCCGCGACTTCGGCGGCCAGATGTCTTCGGCCGCAGACACGATCGCCAACAGCTGGGCCGATGGCGGCGAAATCGACCTCGACACAGAGTGCCGCCGGCTCACACTGCGGGCACTGGGCCGATCGGTGCTCGGGCTCGACCTCGACGAACGCGCCGACGCGCTCGCCGAGCCACTGCGCACCGTGCTCACATATATCGCCGACCGCGGGCTGGCGCCAATCCGCGCACCCAAATGGCTGCCCACCCCGCCGCGGCGCCGAGCACGCGCCGCGGCGGCGATCATCCGCCAGATCGCCAACGACGCCCTGCAGGCGTGCCGCGCCGATCCGACCCGGGACGCCCCGTTGGTGCACGCTTTGATCGCTGCCACCGACCCGGCGACGGGTCGGCCGCTGACCGACGACGAGATCTGCGATGACCTCGTTGTCTTCATCGGCGCCGGCCACGACACCACTGCAACGACCGTGGCCTACGCATTGTGGGCGCTGGGATGTCATCGCGAGATCCAGGACCGCGTTGCCGCGGAGGCCGCCGCCATCGGCGATCGCGAACTCACCCCGGAGGACGTCCCGCACCTGGGATACACCGTTGCGGTGCTACACGAGGCCATGCGGCTGTGCCCGCCGGCCGCCGCGATCGGCCGACTGGCGACGCAGGACATCATCGTCGACGGTTACCGGGTCCAGGCCGGCACCATGGTGGTGGTCGGGACGTATGCCATCCACCGCGATCCCGCCCTGTGGGACCACCCGCTGCTGTTCGACCCCGACCGATTCAGCCCGCAGAACTCCACAGGCCGCGACCGGTGGCAGTTCATCCCGTTCGGCGCCGGACCGCGATCGTGCATCGGCGATCACTTCGCCATGCTCGAAGCCACCCTGGCACTGGCCACCATCGTCCGGCGCACCGAAATCCTGTCCATGGACCCGGATTTCCCAGTAGCCGTCCCCTTGACGATGGTCGCTGATGCGCCTATCCGCGCGCGGACACGCGCACGCACCTGAGTCTGTGAGCATCCCCGGCACTCGCGCCCGCCGGCGGCAAGGATGTCACGTCAGCGTGTGCGATAAGTCCCTCGACGTTAATCGTTTTCCAACTGCAGACGTTGTTCGGGCCAGCCATTCTTGCCGGCGAGCCACTGAGAACCTCACCAAGCCGCGACCTCGTCCTCGGGTGCGGCCTCAGGTGACATCGCGATCCTGTTGCCGCGCAGGTGCAATGGCGGTCGTGTCCGCCGAGTCACCGCCAATTGTCGCCGACGCGGGACTTGGCCGTGGTGGGCTGAGCTCATCGGTTCATCGACTCGCCGCGGGTGACGGACGCTACGCAGCTCGTCATTTTCTTCAAACTCATTTGATCTCAACCAATCTCATCAAACACGACGCATTCTCGCTGTGAAGCTCGCTTCTCGATCGAATTCGCCAATCCGACTGCGCCCCAAACCAAATATCGCTTTGATCCCAGCATTACACAATTCGCGGGGGCTCTCTCAGACGACCGAAGTGACCTCGCCGGAGTGTCGCTGCTGGTGGACGTGGTGAAGGAATCGGCCGACCGCGGCCACTACCGGCGCCGTACGCGTGCCGTCGACCAGGTCGAAGCCGTGTCCCACGCCCGGTAGTTCGATGTATCCCACGGTGGCCTCGGACACCGACCGCAAACGGTCGACGAATGCGCGTGCCCCTTCGACCGGGATGAGCCCGTCGTTGCTGCCGTGCACCGCCAAGAAAGGCGGTGCGAACGAGTGCACGCGTTCCGTCGGTGACGCCGCGCGGAAGATTTCGGGATGACGCGCTTGCGAACGCTGCACGACGACCTGCTCGAGGAATTCCATGAAGCGGTCGCGCTCGGGGGTCGAGCGGTCATGCCAGTCATAGACGCCGTACATGCTGACGACCGCATCGACCGAGGTGTCGGCGTCCGCGGAAAGCTCGCCCTGCCATTGCGGGTCGTTGGCGGTCAGCCCAGCCAGAGTCGCCAGATGCCCGCCGGCCGAACAGCCAGCGACGACAACGAAACTGGGGTCACCGCCGAACCGGTCAGCGTTGGCTCGTGCCCATGCGATCGCGGTTTTGACGTCGGTGATCTGGCGCGGCCAGCGGTGTCGCGGGCTGGTTCGGTACTCGATCGACAAACACACCCAGCCGCGTCGCACCAAGTGCGCCATCAGCGCGTGGCCCTGCAGCGTTCGCCTGCCGAACACCCACGCTCCCCCGGGCACGAAGACGAGGACCGGCGCCGGCTGCTGTGCCAAGTCCTCGCGCCGCCAGACGTCGAGCAGCTGGGCTGCGTCCTCGCCGTAGCGCACTGACGAGCGGTACACATAGCGCCGCTGCCCGGCCGCCTTCCACACCGGAGCCAGGTCCCGATGCGACGGCCAGGGCTGGGTGAGATGTTCTGCGGCGACGATGCCCTGCAACGCCTCTGTCAGGACGCTCGGCATCAACGCCTGCGCAGCCCGCCGGTCCGGCGCCCGGTTCGGGCGCAACCGGACTTTCGTCATGCCGGCGGCAATTCCAGCCAGGTAGCGCCGACCGCCGATGCCGAGTGCCGCGAACCCGCCGATCGGCTCGAGATGTCGCCCGAGCACGGGTACCGACGCCGACGCGGTGCTCAACGCGATCACGTAGTCACGCGGCTTGGCCCTGATCACCCGCCGCACGCAGGAATGTACCGTGCGGGCGGCCTGCGCGGTCTGCAATCCGGGCATCGCCGTAGCGTAACGGCACACGGCGCGTTGCTCACCGCGAACCGCTGACGCCGGAAGACTTTTCAGCAAATTTTCGCCGCCGGCTGGATTGCGGGGCCGAATGGCGTTGTGCGCCAGCCCGCCGGCGTCCGGCGCCGGCTTGTCAGGTGCCGGTTTTGTACGAACGGCCACGCACTGCGCGCCGAGTGTCGAATGGGGGCATTTCGCCCGGCTCAAGGCGGAAACGCTACCTGGGGCGCAGGCCAAGCAGGTAATCGCCCCGGGGGGTGTTTCACATCGGAAACTAATGGCCGGATGTTGACTTATCTGCGCAGAAATCGGGCATGTGTAACGTCATGGGGGCATCGACTGTTCTTGTTGGGTTAGCTGGGGTCGGCTCGTTCTTGGCTGCGGTTGTGGTTGGGGTGTTCGTCGTTGTGGGCCGTCACGGCAGCGCCAACGAGCCGCCAGTGTCGAAGCGCGCGCGGCGGTTCCTTCGGTGGCGGCGTGAGGAGCGTTAAGCTGCGCGCGCACAATGACTTCATGGCGGTCGGCGCCCTTGTCCGACGTCCATCCGGGCGGTGACTCACTAGCGTGCCGATGTTCGTGCCGATCAGCGTCGGTCACCGCCGCCACCATCAGCGCCTCGATTAACCGCAAGCAGACGACGGTGTGAGTGTCACCGCATCAGCGGCGCTTGCAATGTCGCGACTCCCGCAGCTGATGCCCAGCGGTAGGACAGGGCACCAGTACCTGGAACGAAAGTCGCCGACCACATGTCGTAAAGAGCCTTCGGGCACAAGAAGTCCCGCAATTTTTACCAGCGCGCATCGGCGAATGCGCGCCAGGTGTGGGATCCGCTAGTCCGTCGCAACCAACAAACCCAAGCGAGACGACCTCAGTGGCACAGTCGCCCGACAGGAACGGTGTGATGCCACCATCGGCTCGGCGATGTCGGCACAGGCCATACCAGTCGGCACTGCAGACCTGCGACGCCGTGGTGTACGAGCCGGCTTTGAACTCTCACTGCACGGCGCTCGAAGGGCCTGTGGCAGAGAGGAGCTCCATTTCGACTTGAAAGACGGAATGTAAGCCGCGAAGCGGGACGGTGGGTGCGGTGGTGCGTTGTGAGAAGCCGCCACCGCTTTTCGTCACCGCGGCGGTGAGATGCTGCTCATGCAATACGCGGCGATTCTGGCCGCGTCCCAACCAGCGCTTCGACCGCTACTGACCCGCGCCGTCTGGCTCACACGTCACGACCCGTGTGTCTGTCGGCATGACCGGCTGTCCATCAGCGGAGAGCACTGCCACCAGCGGGACAGGGGTTTGGGTGCGACGATCGACCAGGCAGGGGCGCGGCTCGGACTCGTCGAAGAGATAGTCGGCGCCCCACTGCCGCAACGCCGTCACCACGGGAAAAAGCCGTTGTCCCATCTCGGTCAGGACGTACTCGTAGTACAGGCTGGTTTCGCTGAGCGGGACCTTCTCGAAGACGCCCAGCTCGACCAGCCGGCGCAGCCGCCCCGACAGCAGCGTTCTGGCCAGCCCGGGCAGCGCGGCGGAGAACTCCATGAATCGCGTTGAGCCGGTGAGGGCTTCACGAATGATCAGCAATGTCCACTTGTCCCCCGGCACATCCAGTGAACGTGCGACCGGGCACGGGGATCGCCCATGTCTGATGTGCGTCCGTGAACCCGTATGCCGGGATGGAGACGCCTGGGCTTGCCGGCCTGTCTCCTGCTCGGCGGTGCAGGCCCGCATGACCAAGATGGTCGCGCCTTCAGCGCGTGGCCGCGCGATGGTCGGCGTCGCCCAATACCGACGGAATTAACGCCGATGTGCTAGCGTTAATCAGCGTTAGTACAGGAGGTGATTGCGGTGCCGACCGATCTCGAGGAGATGATCACCCAGCACTTCGGTGTCAGCGCTGAGCAGCTCAGCAGCGCCCTGGACACGCTAGCGCCCATCAGACCGGAGGCCGCGTCGTTGTCCGACGATGAAGCGGCCCTGTTCGACGAGGTTGATTTCGCCGAGGATGAGCAGGCATACGCCCGCGTCACCCTCGAAGCCGCGGGTCATACGGCGCGCCTGATCAGCACGGCCTATTCGGCGAACGAGGTCGCGGAGCTGCTCGGAGTCCGCGACTCACGCGTGCGTCAACGCCGCGCAGACCGCACGCTGTGGGCCATCGAAGACGCTGGCGGCTGGGTCTTTCCCGCGCTGCAGTTTGAAAACACAGATGGGCGGCGGCGTCAGATCCGCCATCTCGACCAGGTGCTGCCCGCCATCCCCACCGACATGCATCCGCTTGCCGTAGCGCGGTTGCTGACCACCGCGCAACCCGACCTGGTCGTCGACGGCCAACCCGTGTCGCCGCTGCAGTGGCTGCGCGACGGAGGCGACGTTCGGGTGGTCCGCACGATCGTTGAAGCCGCCGCCTGGGCCAGTAGGTGACTGTCGAGCAGACACTGCCCGATCCGCCGTCCATCGACGAGCTACGCAAGATCGGGATACGCCGTACCGAGTCACGGACGGTCCGCAGATCAGAGATTTGGTGGCGGGTGCATTGCACGGAAGGCGATCATGTCCTGGCGTGGAACGAATTTCGGACCTATGGGCCGCTCCTGCGGTTCGATCCGCACCCCGAACCCGAGGGTGAGCACCCCGGCCACGGAGTCTGGTACGGCGGATCGGTGCCCGGGGCGGCGCTGGCCGAAGCATTCCAGCAGGACAGAACAATCGACCGGATCCGTGGCGCGCCCTACCTGACGGGTCTGCGATTCACCCGCCAACTTCACCTGCTCGACGTGGCCACCGACAGCGCCGGGGCGTGGCCCACACGTGCCGGCAGCAACTTCGCGATGTCCACTGCCGCACACGCGATTACCCAGCGGTGGGCGCGCGCGATCGTCGGCGCCTTTCCGGACCTGGACGGGATTCGCTACAACAGCCGGTTCGCCGGCCACGCATGCATGGCGCTGTTCGCACCGGCCGCGGCCGCGCTCAGTGAGCGTCCCGTCAGCAGCCAGCCCCTGAGTCACCCCGGTCTCGCCAAACGCATCGCCTCCGTTGCCGACCGCGTCGGCTACGCCATGGTCTGAATGTCTCCGAGGGCATGTCGGCACGGTGATCGGCGACGGTAGCTTTGAGGCTTTTCGGGGGCGGTGAACGCGATGCTGGCCGCTGAACTGGGGGTGCTGCACGTGCGGCACGCGGGCACAGTGGGGCTATGAATCCGCTTGCGGTGCTGACATCTGCGTTGGTGGTCGTGCTGTCGGCTGCCGGGTGCTCTGTGCGCTTCTCCGAAACGGAAGGTAGTCCGACGACCCCGCGGCCTGTGGTGTCGACGGCTCCGGTGACCAATGCGCCCGCGGCGGAACCGGGCAGTGCGGGGCAGCCCGACGTGCCGCCCGCGGGCCGAGTAGTGCCCCTCGGCAACGCGCCGGAAGGCCTAGTCGTCGGCAGCTCTGGGATGGGGGCGGCCGCTGTCCGCAACCCCGACGCGGTAGTGCTGTTCGACGCCACCACCGGCGCCGTACGCCAAACGGTGAAGACCTCCGGAGCGGCCCGACATCTGGCCCTGGCCGGACCGGACGGTCCGGTGTTGGCACCGCTGGAGCAATCCAACGAGTTGTTGCAGCTGAATCTCGCAAACGGCAGCGTGACCTCGATAGCCAACCGGGTGGGTCGCGGGCCGCACGATGCAGCTGCGACCACCGACGGCACGATCGTGATCACCAACGAACAGGGCGGCGGAGTGGTGTTCGTCCGCGACGGCGCGGTGGCCAGTGCTCTTCCCGCACCCCCGCCGCAGCCCGGCGGTGTGGCCGCCGTGGGCAAGTATGCCGCCGTCGCCGACGTCCAGGGCAACGGCGTATGGGTATATGACGCCTCGACCCGCCAGTTGGTGGCGCAACGTCCGGTAGGGGTCAAACTGACGCACGCGGTCGCATTGTCGGACGATCTGGTCGCATTCGCCGACACGGACGGCGGCGCAGTCCTCATCGAGCGCATCGACCCTGAGATAACTCCGGTCGCCAGAATCGATGCCCCGGACAAGCCCTACGGCATGGCCTATGACTCCCAACGGCACCGGTTGTACGTCACGTTGACCGCATCCAACGTGCTGCGAGACATCGACGTTTCCGACCCCACAAAGCCACGCACATTGGGGGGTGTCCCGACTGTGCAACAGCCGAATTCGGCTGCCGTGGACCCACGCTCGGGCGCAGTGCTAGTCACCGGTAGCGATCCTGGGGGCGCCAGTAGCCTCCAGATCATCACACCTGACCTGCTGCCGCCCGAATGAGCTTCCCGCGACCGCGCGTCTTCGCGGTGATCGCCAGCGGCACAGCCGCCGTTGAGTCTCTTCGCAAGATATTGCTTCGACGCCGCATAACGTTGAGTGACACTGATGCTGTTGCTGCACAGGTGCTCTGGGAAGATCGCGTCGCACTCTGATCGTGTCGATTAGTACGCGGCGCGCCGTCGTTATAGCAATCCTGGATGGCAGACCCAGCCGTCGGGCGACCGCCCACCGCGGTTGTAGCACTCTGCTACACGTGTTACACCTCGCTACAGGATCGAGGAGCCATGGCCGAAACCGGTGACCGAGCGACCCGCTTCGCCGCAGTCGCCCTCAACGACGACGGCGACATCGTCGAGCACCGACCCGACGGCAGTACGGTCCTGGTGACCGAGCGTTGAGGCGGGCCGGAAGGGAAATCAACGCCCCAGCCACACCGTGAAACGGCTCGACCTCGTCGCCGGACCCAACGGCGCCGGTAAGTCCACCTTCGTCGAGCTCACGCTGGCGCCGCTGCTTCGGGGCAGCGTGTTCGTCAACGCCGATGAGATCGCCAAACACCGCTGGCCCGACGACCCGCCGACCCACGCCCACGAGGCTGCGCTCATCGCGGCGGAGGCCCGCTAAAAGCTCATCGAGCGGGGCCGCTCGTTTATCGCCGAGACGGTGTTCTCCCATTGGTCCAAGCTCGAGCTCATCGACACCGCCGGCGCCGCCGGCTACACGGTCGTGGTGCACGACGGCGCTGCGGCTCCTCGGCGTGGCGGTCGTGCTCATCCCCGAGGACCTGGCGGTGGTCCCCGTTGCCTATCAAGGGCAGGCAGGTGGACATCCGGTGACGGAGAACAAGATTCGCCAGCGCTACCGCCGGCTGTGGGCGCTGGTCACCGAAGCGGTCACGCGATGCGACCAAGCCACGGTCTACGACAACAGCGCCATCAAGGGCCCGCGCATCGTTGCCCAGATAAGCGAAGGCTTCATCGTCGGCTCCCCCACCTGACCGGACTGGGCTCCCGCAGTGCTGCAAACACGTTGGCCCGCAACAGAGCAGCCCTCCGATGCCGACTGGGTGACTGTTCTGCGGGGTGCGCTGGCCGGTCGTCGTACCCATGATGGTGAGCCTTTCATCGGCGCGACGGCCCGTACTGCTCCGGCGCGACCGCACGCGAAACCGTGTCAGGACAGCGGTGGACGGCGATTGCTCCACGGCGCGGCGGTCTCGAGCTGTGCCGCCACGCGCAGCAGCAGATCCTCGCGCCCGAGCGCCGCGACCAGCTGGACGCCGACCGGCAGCCCGCCCGCGGTCTGTCCGATCGGCAGGCTGATCGCCGGCTGGCCGGTGACGCTGAACGGTGCCGCGAAGCACCAAATCCGTTCGAACCGCGGCAGGATCGACAGCGGGTCGGCAGGCGGCGGCAGGAGCTCCTCGAGAAGGGCGGGGGGCTCGCCGGCCGCGGGCGTCAGCAGCAGGTCGAAGTCGCCTGCCCACCACGCCGACACTTCAGCGGTGTAGGCGCGCTGCCACGTCTGGCTGGCCGAGTAGGTGGCGTCGCTCAGGCTGGCGCCGACGCTCGCGAGCGCCCACGAGTACGGCTCGACATCGGCCGCGGTCAGGGGCCGGCCGATCGCGGCGGCGAGCCCGTCCAGCATGTGCTGGAACTCCCAGCCGGCGGATCGCAGGTGGTGCGCCGCGAACTCCTCGTCGAACAGCCGCGGCGGTCGGCTTGGCTGCACGTGGTGGCCGAGCGCCTCGAGCAGCCCAGCCGCCTCGGTGACCGCGGCGACGCAGTCGGGTGCGACCGTCACACCGATCGCCGCGACCGATTCGACGTAGCCGATGCGCAGGCCGTCGGGTGCTTCCGACATCGTCGTCGCGTAGGGCACATCCGGCGGCGGCAGGTGGTAGGTGTCGGTCGGATCGGCACCGCCGACGGCGTCGAGGAACGCGGCGGTGTCGCGCACGCTGCGCGTGATCACGTGCTCGACGAGGTTGGGGTCGGTGATCGGCAGGCTCGACGTGCGCCCGCGGGACGGCTTCAGCCCGACGACCCCGCACCACGCGGCCGGCAGCCGGATCGAGCCGCCGATGTCGCTGGCGTGCGCCACCGGCACCAGCCCGGCCGCGACGGCGGCGGCCGCACCGCCGCTGGATCCCGCGGTGGAGCGCAGGGTGTCCCACGGGTTGCGGCACGCGCCGAAGGCGATCGGCTGGGTGGTCGGCTGGCAGCCGAACTCGGGCAGCGCGGTCTTGCCGATGGTGACGAGGCCGGCGGCGCGGAAGCGGGCGCCGAGGATGGTGTCGGCGGGTGCGCGCCAGTCCAGCGATCGCAGCAGCCCGTTGCCCATGTACAGCGGAAGACCGGCCAGGCAGGCGCCGACGTCCTTGAGCAGAAACGGCACGCCGTGAAACGGCCCGCGCGGCAACGCCGGATCGGCGGCGAGGGCGCGCCCGATGTCGGGCAGCGGCACCACAACGGCGTTGAGCACCGGGTTGGCGACGTCGATGCGGGCAATCGCGCTATCCGCGAGCTCGGCCGGCGTGATCTCACCGTCGGCGACCAGATCCCGCAGCGCGACCGCATCGAGCCAGCCCAGATCGTCGGCTGGCACGAGAGGAGCCTATGCGATCTCGCCCCACGCCTCGTTCGACCGGGCGGCGTTAAGCGGCGCGCACCTCGTTCGACTGGGCGACGTTCAGCGGCGGGCACAGCTTGTTCTACGAGAGTCGTTCAGCGGCCGCGAAGTCCATCGATCCCCTGGCGTGGAACAACTGTGTGTTCGACTGGACTCGTCGCAGTGATGCCGACGGTGAAACCGTTCACCAGCCGCCCGTCGCGATGCCGGACTGTATCCGCGCCCGAGAGTGGCTCCAGCGCTGGGACCGCGTGGCGCCGCCGGGCGTAGACGGCGGCCCGGCGGGGTACGCCTGGCGCCATGTTGGGAAAGATTGGATCGTTGGTCGCGCGGGTTGCCGAAGAGGCCGGTTCGGTAGTGCGGTTGCGCTTCGGCACCGAGGAGCCGCGTTACACGAGCGAGAAAGTGACCCACGGCCTTGAGATTCGGAACTACGGACCCCGTATCGCCGCCGAGACGACATCTTCGGCGGCAACCGGCAACGCCAAGATCGCGATGACGGCCCCGGTCGCCGGCAGTCGGGCCAGAAGATCGCCATGACAGCGCCGGTGTCGAAGACCTCGGGCGCCGATGGTGCATCAGTGGTCCGGTTCTTCATGCCGGCCGGCTGGACCATGGACACACTGCCCGCGCCCAACGACGACGAGGTCGGCCTCGTCACCGTTCCGGAAGAAACGGTGGCCGTGCTCCGCTTCACCGGCGATCGTCGGTCGGCCGCCGTCGCAGCGCGCACCACTGAGCTGCTGGATGCACTGAAGGACACTGCCTTCAATCCGACCGGCACGCCGGTCGGGTGGTTCTACGATCCGCCCTGGACCCTGCCGTTCCGGCGGCGCAACGAGGTCGCGGTGCCGGTCGCTCGTCGCTGACCCACGGGAGGCGTGGTAATCATCGCCCTCAGTCCCGCGGCTGGGGAGCGGTGTGGCTAGGTCCGGCTGCGTCCGTCCTCGGCCGGCCGAGTGATCCTCGCACATATCAGCTCGTACTGATTCATCTGATAAATGATCAGCGCTGCCTTTACATGCTGATGAGGGCAGCTCGAAACTGGTTAAGCGAGGGCCGGACCGGCCTCGGAGGAATTGGCGCCATGTTACTTTGCATCGAGAGATATTGTGACACAAAGGGATAAGCAGCATGCGGCGGTTAACTTGACATAAGGTAAATCATTGTAACGCGAAATATACTGACTAGTAGAACATTTCGTCTAATGTTTGAGTTGGCGACCTGGACGATGTCGATAGCGTGATAGCGCGCTCGGCGATGCCGTGATCGGTGACGGGATCGGCCGTAGCAATCTCGATCTCACCGTGACTCACCTCTGAGCGCGGCGTAGGCGGATTACTTCCGCTTTCTATCTACGTCGCAACCTCTTTCGGTCGCCGGACCATATAACGAGACCGCCGAATACGTCATCATGACAAAATGGGGTGAAGCAGTGAGATGCCTTACAACGCAAGCACAATGCGCAGTGCCGCATCGACGCGGCGCATCTCGTCGGCGCGGAGGTATCCGACGCTCTTGCCTAGTCGACTCGGGTCGACGGCAGAGGTCTCTTCGGCGATCACTCGAGTCCGTCGGTGTCCATCTCGGGCCGACAGCTTGTCTGCCTCGCTGAGGTCGACGTGGCGCTCATAGTGTTCGTCCTGCGAGATCACCACCGCAAGATCTTCCTACACCCGGGCGGATTCCCAGGATGCGCCCCGGCCTTCATTCCGGGTACACATCCGGGTGAGTAGTGCTGTCGGCCAAGCCGATTGCCGCGGCGACACGAACTCCAAGAGACGATTCACATGGATGTTCAACCATCGGCAACATTCCAGCAATCCCAGCGGGGAGCGCTACTGCGGCTGCGACGAAACTCCAAAGCGCGGCACGTTCTTCGCCGTCACCCATGACCGACGAGCCGAGGCTCGCGCGATCCGGGAAAGGTTCGGTGACATCGCATGGCAGCTGCTGCCATGATGACGCCAGACTCGTGGGCCCGCGGAGCCGACGTTGCCCAGCTCGGCCACCGCAAGGCCTGGCGGATTTTCTATCCGAAGGTCGTCGCAGACGGCCTCGCTGCCCACATTAAGCGAAGACCGGTGCACCGATGCTGGCCGCCTTCAGCAGTGAAACTGCTGTCCGTCGAGTGGATCGACGAACACCACGTTCGGCAGCGTGCCGCGGCGGGCACCTCGAGATCTCCAGCGATTTAGCAGGTTGATGCATTTGTCACGGGGTATGCCGATTGTGGGCGGCGCATCGTCGCGTGGCTCGGAAAGATTGGGTGGCAGCAGATGATGCTTCACGAGTTATTGGTAGCCGCGCAGAGCCAGCCCGAGGCCGCGGGATTTATCCTGCGTGGCATCAAGGGAGTTTTTGTCGCGATCGGCAGCATCATCGCCGCAGTTGTGTGCGCTGTCATCGCAGGAACGAAAGGACGCAGCGCCTTTGTGTGGGGGGTTCTGGGTTTGTTCTTTTCGATTCTGACGTTGATCGTGGTCATCGTCATTCCATCGAAGAAGTCCTGAATTGCGAGCGGTGTGCCACTCGAAATAGGGCTCTGCGCAAGAAGATTCATGTATTGATTCCTCGCGCCGACGCCGCCGATGGCTCGCGGAAGCAGGTCGCGGGCACCCGACTGATATCGTCGCGGTCCGCGCACGACACGAGCCGATGCAGCACGGCACCGACTCCGTGCCCGGCAAGATCGCCGCTGCAGTCGCTGGCGCATTCCTCTTTGCCGGCCTCCAGATGTTCCATTCGATCCTGGACTCGCTGCTGATCTTTGGCGCCTTGCTTGAAGGTGGAACAGCGTTCGGTTATCTCGACTGGCTCGGCTCGAAACCCGTGAGGACACCGACCACGCCGACCCGTGAGGCGAAACCCGCACACAGAGGCTGAGGAGCCAGCCGACGCCATCATCGAGCCGATCGCGGTGGAAGCACTGAACGAACGGCTGCACGCCACGTCCGTCACCCCCGAGCTCGACGACGCGCCGCTGGCCGCGATGCACGAGCGGCGGCGCAGCGCACCCGACGAGCCCGCATCTACGGCCCGGTCCGATCATCTTGCTGGCGTGCAGTTACCCCTGTGGGCGGGCAAGCAGGCCGATTACGTCCCGCGGCGTGCCGGTGAAGCTCACCGAACGGGTCAGGACGCCGACGGCCGGACAGCCGCACACCGTCCTTCGACACCCTACCGCCGGCCGATCGGTTGAAAAGTCCGCAAGAAAGTGTCCGATTGGCGGCAGGTCGGCGCTCTTACTCATGACAGCGGCACAATTCGAGGCCGCTGCAACCACGAATATCTCTGTCAAGGAGGAGGTTTCATGGCCACCGTCAGCTTCGACCACATCGGCTACATCACCGCGATCTCGCCGGGCGCCACGCACCACGTCTCATGGAACAACGCTGCGGCCCAACGGGTGTGGGCATTCAGCGTGGACACCATGCTCTCGCTGACGATCCCCCCGGCGGTCGGGACATCCGCGCGCCTGGAGATCACACACGTCGAGTATCGCGAGGTGTACAACGGCCCGGCCAACCTGGAAAAGGAGATCCACTGGTGGATCAAGAACACTGGGACCGTCGACGCCAGCTATGCCATCCACATGGCCACGATCAGGGATTGAGGAGTATTGCCATGAAAGTCTTGGTGCTGCGTGACTCGGCCGGAAACATCCAATCGGTGGCGGTCCCGAACCCGGCTCTGCCCGGCCGACTCCATCTGGAGGTCGAGGGCGGACAGGCTGCCCGCGAGCTCGACGTCGACGAAGGCGACCTGCGGCGCGAGGACCTGCTGGGCCGCAACGGCGCGAAAGCGCAGGGACAGGCGCTTCAGAAGATTCGTGAGCTGATCACCTAACGTCCCCCGCGGCGGGCCGGAGTCGGCACACCGACGCCCCGTGAGGGTGTGCGGCCGACGGTGCTGAAGACGGCCTGGCCGCGGCGGGTCGGTCGAGGTTCACCGCACGTTGCGGCCGGGTGTCGACGTCACGCTCGGTGTCCCGCGATCGTCGTTCGCCCTTGTGCCCGCCGAGCGGTCCCTGTTCGTCGCAGTGATACGGGAGGTCCACCACAACGGCCTGCCCTGCCAGCTTGTCTGCGTTGCGCGCTCGGTTCGGCACTTCACGTTCGGCGCCGAGCTGATCGCGCTCTTCGCCGATCGTGTCCGGCTGGTCGCGTAGGACACCCACGGCGTGATCGACGTCCCGGCGCTGGTCGCCGACGCCACCGGCGGCGAGGTGTTCTGTTGTGGCCCAACGCAGCTGATCGATGCGGTGGACCCCGCGATGGCGCGAGTCGGCCGCGGCGAGCACCTACACATCGAGCGCTTCGGACCGGTGTCGCGGTCCGGCTCCGCGGCAGCCGCAGCGTTTGAGGTGGAGCTCGCGCACCGGGCGCGTCGTCGACGTCGCATCAGAGCAGACCGTGCTCGACGCTGTGCGCGCAGCCGGTGTGAACGCGCCCTCCTCGTGCGAGATGGGCATCTGCGGCACCTGCGAGACGAAGGTGCTGTCCGGGCTTGTCGACCACCGTGACGAGCCGCTCACCGACGAGAAGGCGGCGGGCAAGCACGATGATGATCTGTGTCTCCCGCGCGGCGTGCCCCCGGCTTGTGCTCGATCTGTGAACCGCGGCGAGCACCGGCGTGACTCCATCGTTGAGCGGCCTGCCCACCCCGTCGATGTCCTAGTGAACACATCCGTAGCGAGATGCTGTACGCAGCGACAACGTTGCTGCGCCGGATGACCGAAAGATTGCAGGTTCTAAACTAATCCGTTGTCCTGAGACATCACACTGGTAGCGGGGACAGTGTGTGATTTCACGACATAGTTGGCAGCTGTCTCGCGACATAGTTGGCCACCTCGGGTCTGAGTATCGGCGGGCGTGTCTGTACCCGTGGACATTTCGTGCCGAATCCAAGACAGGTTCGGATGCGTCGTCGTGGACGCAGACGAGTTGTTGGCTGTGGGGCCCGCCTGCCACTCTCGGCTGACCCGGTCTGCGGTAAGCGACCCGTGCGTGAGGTGGCTAAGGGTGGCGTCAGCGGAATTCAGGACGCCACCAAGGGAATACACGAGGGATGGAGTACTGGCAGCCAATCCCGACGCCGGTGACGTTGCCATCGACGTCGCCGCGACAACCGACGGCTGGCTTGGACGATCAGCTGCGGATCGCCCAAGCCAGCCTCCGTTGTGTGTGACGCGATCAGCTTGCCTGTTTGATTTCCCCAAAGCGCTCGCGCACCACATTTTCCACCTCGCGCACGGTCTTGGAGTCGTTGCGCATCTGAAATCCCCACACAATCTCGACGAGCCCCATCAGCACCAGCCACACACCGGCCGTCAGCGTAAGCACAACAATCGAATCCCACGGCCAAACGAGCACGACAGCGCCTGCGATCACCGACAAGACACCAAGAAACCCGTACCAACCGCGGGCGGGCAGCTCCTTATAACTGATCGCCACGGCCACGATCGAGAAGCCTTGGACGATGAAGCTGACACCGATCCATATCGACAGCAGCAGGACCGGATACGGGTCGCCGAAATTGCGGAAGCACAAGACCGCCAGGATCACTGACAGCACGCCGCTTATGAACAGCATCATCTTCATCCCAGCCGACTCGGGCAAGGTAAGCGACATCGCCACTCCGGCGAATCCCGACAACAAGAGGTAAACGCCGAAAAGAGTCGACGCCACAAGGATTGATGTGCCGGGCCATGCGAGGATCAAGGCGCCCAGGACAGCGGATAACGCTCCCCAGGTCATCGCGAACTTCCAGAGCTTGCTTTCCAGTACAGTTTCCATGACGCTCTCCTCACGTCTCGAATTTGGAATGTCAGTAACGGCGCAGGTTTACGCCGGACCGATTCAATTGCTGACAGGAGAAGCGTAGGAACGGGCGGTGCGCGCTCGCGAGCGTCAGATGACGCTATCTGTGTACGTCATCGCCGCGACCGGTGTCGTATGCAGTACCGTCCCGAGCTCGGACCGGGCGCTAACCCCGAGCTTGGGGAAGATCCGGTGTAGGTGGGTGCTCACGGTGCGGTGGGACAGATAGAGCCGCTGGCCGATCTCGCGGTTGGTCAGGCCCTCGGCCGCGAGCTGCGCGATGTGCAGCTCGTGTGCGGTCAGCTGGTCGCGTGCGTCGGCACTGCGGCGCGGGCTGCCCTCGCCGGCCGCGCGTAGCTCGTCGCGGGCGCGCTCGCTCCACGGGACGATCCCGAGCGCGTCGAATGTCTCGCGGGCCGCACGCAGATGCGGCCGGGACTCCGCGGTGCGGCGCCGGCGCCGCAGCCACTCGCCGTAAGCGAGCTGCGCCCACGCGCGCTGGAACGGCCAGCCCGCGGGCACCGCGCGGAGCGCCTCCTTATACAGCTGCTCGGCCTCGTCGCCGGTGGCGAGCACGGCACGCGCGTAGCGCAGGCCAATGCCCATGGCCGGCGAGGAGTTCGTCCGGGCGGACCATTCAACCTGCTCGACGATGTCGGCGACGGCGTCGGGCTGCCCGCTGCGGACGGCCGCGTCGACCAGCTCGGGTATCGCGTAGCAGCGCAGGGCCACCTGAAACGCCGGGTCGCCGGGGTCGTGCATTCGGCGCAAATAGGCGAAGGCGTCGGCGAACCGGCCTTGGCCGAGCGCGGACATGCCTCGGGCCGTCTGCACGGTGGCCAGGACGGGCCGCGCGCCGACGGCCAGCCCGGCCTGCTCGGCCTCCGCGGCGAGCAGGTCCGCCTGCTCGTGGTCGCCGCGCAGCGCCGCGATCTCGGCCTGGGACGCGCAAACGATGCCGAACACGAACGGCTGGTCGGTCTCCTGGGTCAGGCGGCGGGCCTCCTCGGCGGCGGGGATGGCGACGCCGAGGTCGCCCAGCCGGGCCGAGCTGAAGGCCTGAGCAGCGCGGGCCCGGGCCAGCAGCGCGAGCCGACCCTGAGCGAGCAGGCCGGACAGTGAGGCGGCGTTTAGGCGTGCCGCGTGGTCGAATGCGCCGACCAGCAGCGCGGCGGTGCCGAGGAACCGCTGCTCGATCGGTCCGCTGACCGTCTGCGTGAGTCCGTCGACGACGGTCGAGCCACGTTCGATCGGTACCGCATACGCGAGGATGGCCAACAGCCGCGGATCCTGGGCGTCGGCGAACAGCGTGTCCGCCACCGTCTCGATGTGGTGCCGGGCCTCTCCGCCGGGCTCGGACCAAAAGCAGCAG
>CAVOSY010000004.1:0-42707 GCA_963698965.1 uncultured Actinomycetota bacterium | reverse complement strand
TTGGGCGCAAATCCGTCGGGGTATGGGACGAAGCAAGCGGGTCGGGCACCCTCGACATGGGCGACAGCGCCGCACACGTCACACTGAAGAGCACAACCGATGCGCTGGTGATCACCGTCGAAGCCGCCGACACCGACGTCGCCGCCTATCAGGACATCGTCGGCCGCCACCTGGAGCGCTTCGGCGAGCGCGACGGACTCAAAGTGCATTGGGTGCGGTCGGAAGTGAAATGACGACCAACCATGTCCCGTCATCGCTGATGCCGGCCGCGTTCATTGGCCACGGCAGTCCGATGAATGCGCTCGAGACCAACCGCTACACCTCCGCGGCATCTCGACCTCGGTCAGTCGGTTCGGCGCCGCACCGGAACGTACGTGCTGCCGCTGCACGGACATAACGCCTTCGAGTCGGCGGTTCGGGCGTTTCCCTGCATCCCTCGGTGGGTAGTGCAACGGTGGTTATCGGTGCGAGTGGCCGACGTTCGGTCCGCGGAATGAGGTGTTGCGCTCGCGGACTCATCGAATGTGTCGCGCTGCCGAAATACCGGCTGCTGGTTGAGTGGAGGCGGTGACGATGACAACGACCTACCTCGAGTTGGTCAGTGAGAGGGCCACAGGGCGGGTCACCGAGCAGATCCGCCGGGAGATCGGCGGATTGGTCAGCGAAGGCGGCCTGATCGCGGAGCCGGCTCAACTTCGCACTTATGAGTGCGACGGGCTCACCGGCTTTCGGGTCGCTCCCGCGCTGGTTGTGCTTCCTGTCAGCACGGAAGAGGTTGCGGCAGTGGTGCGGGTTTGCGCCCGCGAACGGATAGCGTTCGTTGCCCGCGGTGCGGGTACCGGCCTATCCGGCGGTGCGCTGCCGGTCGCCGACGGCATCGTCATCGGGCTCGCCCGGATGCGGGACATCCTGTCCGTCGACGCGGAGAACCAGCGCGCAGTCGTCCAACCGGGCGTCACCAACCTCGGCATCTCCGAGGCGGTTGCCGCGCACAACCTGTACTACGCGCCCGACCCGTCGAGCCAGGTGGTCTGCACGATCGGGGGAAACGTGGCGGAGAACTCGGGCGGCGCGCACTGCCTGAAGTATGGCTTCACCACCAACCATGTCCTCGGGCTCACGATGGTGTGCGCCGACGGGAGCGTGGTCACCCTGGGCGGCGACTCGCTGGATCAGGTCGGGCCGGATCTGCGCGCGGTGATCGTCGGGTCGGAGGGCACCGTCGGCATCGTCACCGAAATCACCGTGCGGTTGCTGCGCAAGCCCGAGGCGGTCCGCACGTTGGTCGCCGACTTCCCCGACGCCGAACAGGCGGGCAACGCGGTCAGCGACATCGTCTCGGCAGGCATCATCCCGGCCGCCGTCGAGATGCTCGACGCGCTGGCGATCGAGGCGTGCGAGAAGGCGACCGGCGCCGGATATTCGCTCGACACAGCCGCCGCGCTGGTGGTTGAGCTCGACGGCGTCGAGGTGGAGGTACAAACGGAATTCGAACGCGTACAGCAGATTTGTCGAGACAATCAGTCCACGCACATCCGGATCGCCGAGGACCCCGCCGAACGCGCGCTGATCTGGAAAGGCCGCAAGGCCGCGTTCGCCGCGATGGGTCGCATCAGTCCCGATTATTTCGTCCAGGACGGGGTCATCCCGCGGACCAGGCTCGGCAGCACGCTCACCCGGATCGGGGAGATGTCGAGGGAAGCGGGGCTCCGGGTGGCAAATGTGTTCCATGCCGGCGATGGCAACCTGCACCCGCTGGTCCTCTACGACGACACTGTGCCGGGCCAGGCGGAGCAGGCCGAGCACCTGGCGACGGCGATCGTCGAGTTGTGCGTGGAGCAGGGCGGATCGATCACCGGTGAGCACGGCGTGGGTAGCGACAAGGCCTGTTCGATGCCGAAGATGTTCAGCGATTCGGACTTGACCGTGATGGCACTGGTGCGCGCCGCTTTCGACCCCGGCGGGATTTGCAACCCCGGGAAGGTGCTGCCGACTCCCCGGCTGTGTGGTGAGCGTCCCGGTCCGTGGCGGCCCCATCCGCTCGAGCAAGCCGGCGTGATCGAGCGGTTCTGAAGGGAGGCAACCCTCGATGACCGCTACCGCTTCCTCGACCCCTACCGTTCAACGGCCCACCAGCGTCGACGAGGCCGCCAAGGTGCTGCGCGAGGGCGGGGGCAGTGTGCTGTTCCGGGGCACCGGCACGAAGATGAGTTGGGCCAGCCGTCCAAGAGACCCGGATTTGGTGCTGGAGACCGGCGGGCTGGACCGGTTGCTCGACCACAACCCCGCCGACATGACCGCTTCGGCGCAAGCCGGCATGCCGCTGCGCGTTCTGCAGGAGCGGCTGGGCGAGGCCGGCCAGTGGCTGGCGCTCGACCCGCCAACCGAACCGGATGGAGCGACCCTGGGCGGGCTGCTTGCCACCGGCGACTCTGGCCCGAGACGGCTGCGGTACGGCGCGCTGCGCGACCTGGTGATCGGGGTGACGCTCGTGCTCCCCGACGGCACGGTGGCCCGCGCGGGCGGACACGTGATCAAAAACGTCGCCGGTTACGACCTGAGCAAGCTGATGTACGGGTCGCTGGGCACGCTCGGCTTGATCGCGGAAGTGGTGCTGCGCCTGCATCCTCTGCCGGAGACGAGCGCCACCGTCGTGGCGGCCTCGACGGTCCAGGAGGCGACAGCACGGAGCGTCGACCTGCTCGCCTCGCCCCTGGCGCCAACGGCGATCGACTGGGTCGGCGACCCCCGCGGATCCTCCGGACGGCTGGCCGTGCGGTTCGAGGGCAGCGCGGCCGGCGTCGCGGCGCAGACGACGGCGCTGCGGAAGCGTCTCGAGGCGACGGAGGTGTTGGTCGATACCGATGAGGCCGCGCTCTGGCGGGAGAACGCCAGTGCGCATCGCGCCGAGTCGGAGCAGAGCACGGCATTCGCAGGCACACTGCCCACCCGGTTGACCGACGTCGCCGCGGCGCTCGCCAAGGCGGGCGACGCCGCCGGGGTGGACGTCTCGCTCGCCTCCCAGAGCGCGCTCGGGCTGCACACCGCTCGGTTTTCCGGACCGCCCGCACAGCAGGCCGCGGCATTCGACCAGTGGCGCCGCGAAGTGCTAGCGATCGGCGGGACCGTGCTGCTGCGACAGCGCCCCGCCGAGGTCGACGCAGGCGTCGACCCGCTCGGACCCGCACCCTCGACCGTCGGCCTCCTTCGCGCCCTCAAGGCCCGGCTAGATCCCGACGGCCGCTGCGCCCCTGGCCGCCTTGCCCCTTGGCTGTGACCACCCCGATCCTGGAGTTCGCCGATGACCAACGAATCGTCCAACAGCCGCGACGGCGATGAGCGCTTGCGCGAAGAGAATAGGACGGAGGATCAGCGCGTACACGTGGAGCATTCAGCAGACTTTTTCGGCATCTTCGACGCACACCACCCGCCGGCCGATGAGCGGATATCCGACTGTGTGCACTGCGGCTTCTGCCTGCCCACCTGCCCGACGTATGCGCTGTGGGGCGAGGAAATGGACTCCCCGCGCGGACGCGTCTACCTGATGAAGCTCGGCAAGGAAGGCGCGGTCCCGCTCGACGACACCTATGTCCAGCACTTCGACGCGTGCCTGGGGTGCATGGCTTGTGTGACGGCGTGCCCATCCGGCGTGAAGTACGACGAGTTGATCGAAGCAGTCCGCCCGCAGCTGGAGCGCAACTACCGGCGCAGCCCCGCTGACCGGGCGTTCCGGGAAATGATCTTCCAGCTCTTCCCGTACCCGACCCGGCTGCGCGCCGCCGCCGTCATGGGCGTGCTCTACCAACGCGCGCGCGGTCACTCATTGCTCGAGCGCAGCGGGCTGCGCAAGCGACTGCCGGCGCGACTGCAGGCGGTCGAGGAGCTGATGCCGCCAGCGCAGCTGCGCGGCCTCACCCGCCGGCTGCCCGCGTACATCCCGGCCGAGGGCACCACCCGGCGGCGCCGCGTCGCGATGCTAGAGGGCTGCGTTCAGCGGGTGTTCTTCCGCGAGGTCAACCAGGCCACGGCGCGCGTGTTGGCCCGGGAAGGGTGCGACGTGATCGTGCCGCACGCGCAGCGCTGCTGCGGAGCGCTCAGCGAACACGCCGGCCGGGAGCCGGAGGCGCTGAAGCGGGCCCGACGGCTGATCGACGTTTTCGAACGCGAGGACGTGGACGCCATTGTGGTGAACGTCGCCGGCTGCGGCTCCACGATGAAGGAGTACGGTCGGCTCCTGCGCGACGACCCGAAGTACGCAGAACGGGCGGCCGCCTTCTCGGCGAAGGTGCGCGACGTTTCAGAAGTGCTCGCCGACCTGGAACCTGCCGCGCCGCGACACCGCATCGAGGCCAAGGTCGCCTACCACGACGCGTGCCATCTCGGGCACGGGCAAGGTGTGCGGCTCCAACCGCGGGCGATGCTGCGCACCATCCCGGGCCTCGAGGTGATGGATATCCCTGAGGCCGAGATCTGCTGCGGTTCGGCCGGCATCTACAACATGGTGATGCCCGAACCCGCCGCCGAACTGGGCCGCCGCAAGATGGCCAACGTGATGTCGGTCAAGCCGGATGCGGTGGCGACCGCCAATCCTGGATGCCTCTTGCAGATGCGCCGCTATCTGCCGGCAGCGATGCCGATGTTCCACCCCATTCAGCTCGTCGACGCGTCGATCCGAGGAGACGACCCGATTCGGGCCGGCGAATGGCACGCCAGTGCCGGCTATGACGCGCGGACACCGGAACCGGGCCGGTTCTGACAGTCGGCTAAAACGTCACTCTGTTTCACGCCACCGCCGAACGGACAGAAGCCGATCACGAACCCGGCGGTCTCAGCCCAGTCCCGTTGAACGGATCGATCGGTAAGGGGAACCATGTTCACGCACGAACTCGCGCCGGTTGCCGGCAGTCTGACCGTGTCGGCGCTCATTGCCCTACTTCCGCTGATCACCATCTTCATCCTGCTGGGCGTCGTTCGAATCAAGGCGCACTGGGCGGGGTTGGCCTCGCTGGTGGTCGCCGTGATCCCCCGACCAAGACCCGCCCGTCCGACGTAACCGCGGCCATCCGCCTGGCGTGTGCGGGCGGGCGCACCCACGAACAATGTCGAGGGATCGTCATCGATCCGGATAGTCTTGCCGTACAACTCTGGGCCATGCCTCACTCGACTGACAGTGAGCTGCTCGGATCTCACCGCTGTGTCCACCGGCCGCCGATGGCGCGCGTCTGGCCACGCCGCTAGACGCAACCCCTGTGGCCGCGAAACCTACCCTGTGACGCCGGCTGACATTTGACGTCGGGTCGTCCGCCAATCCGGCTGCTTTTTGCGACTCTCTCGCCGCCAACGGGGGCGACAAGTACCTAACAACGTACTTACAACGTGTCCTAGCGGTTTCCTAAGACACCTAGTCACCGCAAGCACGTCCGAGACACATCAGTACGAAAACGGGTGGCAGGCGGGCATTATCCGATACACCTTGGACGCTGTGACACGCTGCAGCACAGGCGTTTTCACTCTGGCAGTGTGGGGGTCAGGGGTTCGAGTCCCCTTAGCTCCACGTGTGATGAGTCGCGTCATGGGTTACATCTGAGTCGCGTCATCGGTTACAGATCGCCCCGGCCATCGGCCGGGGTTTTTTTGGTTGCGCCAGTAGTTGCGGTTGGGGTCGATGGTGTGGCTGGCGATGAGTCGGTAGTCGGGTGTGGTGAGCACGGTGACGTTGGCGGTGGTGACGATGATGAGGACTTTGGTGCCGGCGTGGGCGATGCCGATGCCGAGTTGGTGGAGTCGGGTGGCGTAGCGCAGGGTGAGTTTGCCGCAGTTGTCGACAGTGTCGTGGCGGATGCGGAAGTGGCTTTCGGTGGTGTGGTCGGGTGGGGCGGCTTTGGGTAGTGCGGCGTAGGCCTGTGCAGGGATGGTGTGTGGCGGTAGGGCGCGGTGGATGCGTTCGGTGTTGTAGATCTGGCGGAAGGTGTCGAGCTGGATTTGCAGGTCGGTGAGGGTCGCGGGGTCGGGGTCGTTGGGTTGAGATGCACCGAAGATTAGCAAGCGGGTACCTGTTGTTTAACAAGGCACCCTCAGTCGGTAGAAGTGCTGGCGTGCGCGGAAAGGTCGACGGACAAGCGAGGCGGCGCTGACGGAGACTGTAATGGCGCTAGCTGGCCACAGCTGGACCCGTTCACTCGTGAACTTATATGTCTGGGACAGCTGTTCAGTTATTTAGCTTCGTCATGGTTGCGCCACAACAGGTCTCGGCGTGGTGGAAGTTCTCGGGACAGGGCAGTTGGTTTCGTAGGTCGGTTTCGTTCGGCAGTGGTTGCAGCGGCTAAATCCCAAACCAGTGCGTGAGAACGCCACGCAGGTCGCGCAATTCGTCCGGGTCCGGCCGGTGCAGCGAAGATGCCCAGGCCACATATCCATCGGGACGTACGAGGAGCGCCGTGGCCGCCGGCACGTCGCCGACCGGCAGTCCGGCAGCGACGGTGAGCCGGTCTTCTTTGTCGACCAGCGCAGCTGCCACCTCGCCACGGTCGGTGAGATCAACGAGCAGCGGCCGTCCGTCGCGGGCGAGCTCCGCGACGCGTCTTGTTCCGCCGGCGTTGGCTACGGCGAAGTCGGGTACCCATCGCCCTACCAATGGATGCGCATCGGCGCTTGTGACGTAACGGTTTTCGGCACCCGATAACAGGTCACTGAGGCGACGGACGTTTGCGGGGTCGGTGACCAGTTCGGAGAAGAGTTCGCGCAGCGCGGTGACTTCAGGCCCCGGTCGGAAGAGAGCCAGCTGGGCCCGGCTCTGCGTGATGACCCGCTCGGCAGCGGGCCGGCGCTCGGTCTCATAGGTGGCCAGCAGCGTGGGCTCCACGCGCCCACTTAGAACGGCCGCCAGCTTCCAGCCGAGGTTCACCGCGTCCTGCAAGCCAAGATTGAGACCTGGTCCACCGATTGGCGAGTGGACGTGCGCGGCATCGCCGACCAGAATCAACCGGCCGACCTGGTACCGGGACGCGATCCTCGAGTTGATGCCGGAAAACCGACGCAGATCAAGTGGCGCGTCGGGCGACGCGGGCCGCAGCGGCGCGTCCGCGCCAAGCACACGCTTGGCGCTGGCCTCCAACTCGGCAAGGCTCATGGGCAGCCCATCGGTGGTGTCGTCGCCGCGTTCTTCACGAGCCGACCTATCCAATTCGTAAGTCATCACCACTACCCGGCTGCCCAGCGCACCGCACGCGAAAACACCGCGCTCAGTTCGATAGAACCGGAGGGGTGGCAGGCGGCCGAACCCGGGTACGTCGACAGTCCCGCTGGCCGGGTTGACCCATTCGTCCGGCGGCAGTACATCGAACCCCATCCGGACGATTAGGTCATACGACGACATCCCGGGAAATTCAATGCCGGCGAGGTGGCGTGTCATGCTGGTGCCACCGTCGGCGCCGACAAGGTACTTGGCCGTCAGATCGTAGGCACCATCCGGGCCGGCGACATGTACCGTGACGCCATCGTCGTGCTGGTCGAAACCGGTCAGGAAGTGGCCCCAACGAATGTCCGCGTCGTATCCGCCAGCCCGCTCGGCAAGCACCTGAACAAGCCCCCGCTGTTGAACGGGAACCACGAACAGTTGGGATTCGGGCACCACCGCGAGATCCAATGCAAAGCCCGCGAACATTGAGCGCGGAGCGGGTTGTGGCGGCTCTGCCGTCCCGGTGAGCTGGCTGTACAGGCCTCGATGATCAAGAATCCGAACCCCTTGGCCCACAATGCGGTTGACCCGCGGGTGCGGGTTAGGACCGGTCATCGGATCCAACACCACCGGCTGGATCCCAGCCAATCCCAGTTCGCAGGCCAGCATCAGCCCATTCGGGCCGGCTCCCGCGATAACGACGTCAATCATTTAGCCGGCTTTCGGGTGGTGTGCAGGTCTCTGCGCGGGCTGATAAATATCGTCGGCCCGTACAGACGCGACGCCGAGTTCGGCGGCGACGGCGTCGATCGCCTGCTGTGCGATATCGAGGTCGGCCTGACCATCGGGGGTGAAATACGGGGCGATGTAGCGCTCGTAGTGTTGTTGCGCTTCATCACGCGTCAGTCGATTGAGAAACGAAGCGACGTAGTCGACGGCCAGGGCAGGTTTTTCGGCGATCGTCCGCAGGGCGCGCTGGTTGGCCCGCACCAACGTTTGCAGCGCAGGGCTGTCCAGCGGGATATGGGCAGGGTCCACCGCAACTCCCACGGTGGGGATCTGGAAGTGATCGCCAACCCACGCCAGCAGATGGAACCCTTCTTCCTCGACGACCTGTTCAGGCGAGAGCGTGCTGCCAACGTATGCGGCGTCGATGGAGCCGTCCCGAAGGCGGCGCAGGTCCATCTGGTAATCACCCGGAGCCCGCACCACACACTCCAGATCGCGGTCGGGGTCCAGGCCATGCTTGCGCAGGACGATGCGGGCGAAACATCCTGGGGCGGTGTGTGCGGCGTGGACCGCCAGGCGGCGCCCGCGAAGATCCGCCATCGACGTCACGTCGGCGCTGCCGAGAAACCAGAACAACGGACGGTGAGTGTTGACGCTGAGCATTGTCCAGCCGATGTCGTCGGTCAGCCGAGACAACAGCGCCCGGCCAAGACCAATCGTCGCGCCGCGGCGCACACGCTCTGTTTCCCAGCCGACTCCGTCGCGGATGGCGACGTGGACACCTTCATCCTCGTAGTAGCCCTCCTGATCAGCGACGTACGCGACCAGTTCTTCGTGGTACCCATGTCCGACATAGGACAGGTCGATAGTGTGCATGGCTGGAACCCTTCGTGTTTGGACTGTCTTGACGTTCATGCGGACGGCGCATAGATGAGATCAGCGGCTACAGGCGCTACGCCGAGTTCGGCCGCGACCGCGTCGATCCCTTGCTGCGCGGTGTTGAGGTCCACCCGGCCGTCGGGGGTGAAGGCCGAGCGGATGTAGCGCTCGTAGTACTGCTGCGCTTCATCACGCGTCAGCCGATTGAGGAACGAGGCGATGTAGTCCACGGCCAAGTCGGGCTGTTCGGCGATCGTCCGCAGGGCCCGGTTGTTGGCCCGCACCAGCGCCTGCACCGCGGGGCTGTCCAGCGGGATATGAACTGGGTCGACCGCGATGCCCACGGTGGGGATCTGGATGTGATCGCCGACCCAGGCCAGCACGTGAAACCCTTCCTCCTCGGCGACCTGTTCGGGGGAGAGCGTGGTGCCGACGCAGGCAGCGTCGATCGAGCCGTCCCTAAGCCGCCGCAGGTCCATCTGGTAGTCACCCGGAAGCCGCACCACACATTCCAGGTCGCGGTCGGGGTCAAGGGCGTGCTCGCGCAAGCTGATCCGAGTGAACCAACCGGGGGCGGTTTGGGCGGGGTGAACCGCCACGCGGCGACCGCGCAGATCGGCCATGGATGTCACCTCGGCGTTGCCGAGAAACCAGAACAGCGGACGATGGGTGTTGACGCTGAGCACCTTCCAGCCGATGCCACCGGTCAGCCCCTGTAATAGGGCCCGGCCCAGACCAATCGACGCGCCGCGGCGCAGACGCTCCGGGTCCCAGCTGACCCCGTTGCGGATGGCGACGTGGACACCTTCATCCTCGTAATAGCCCTCCTGGTCGGCCACATAGGCGACCAGTTCCTCGTGGACACCACGCTCGACATAGGCCAGATCAATGGTGCGCATGCCTGAATCCCTTCCCAATCTGATGGCGTCGAGCCGGTGAGCGCGCAGCGGGTTTCGGCTAGAAGAGCCCTCGGCGGGCGCCGCCGTCCAAGGCGAGTGTTGCGCCGTGCAGCGCGTCGGCCTCGGGCGCCAGCAGTTGAGTTACCGCCCAGCTGACCTGGTCGACCGTGGTCATCCGACCCAGCGGTGAGCGGGATCGGTATTCATCGAGGACGGTCTCGACGCTGACGCCGCGCGCCTCGGCGTGGGCGGCGGCGAACCGACGGAGCCGATCGGTGTCCAAGGCACCCGGAGCGATCATGTGCACAGTCACCCCCCGTGGCCCGTAGGCGTCGGCGAGCTGCCGAATCAGGTTGGCCAGGGCAGCGTTGGTGACACCGGCCCCGCAGGTTTGCGGCGTGGGTTGGGAACCGAAAACGCCGCCGATGGCGACGATCCGGGACCCCTGGACAAACCGGTCCTCCACAGCGCGGATGAGACGCAGCAGCCCCCCGAGCTTCAACGACACCGACCGGCCAAGGACCTCTGGGGCGATCGTGGCCAGCGGTCCGGCCGGCGGAACGGCCGCTGCCTGGACCACCATCCGGACGGGCCCGGACACCGCGGCGGCGATCGCCTCGCCCGACGAGTCATCGCCGATGTCCGCGGCGCATGGCGTGATCCCGTCGTCGGTTGCGCTCAACTGCTCGAGGCGGTCACGGTCGCGGGCCACGGTGACCACCGGCACCCCGGCTTTGCGTAGCCGCGCAACGATGGCAGCGCCGACCTCGCCGGTCGCTCCGACGACAACGGCTTGCCCGCTCGGGCTTGCCAGGTCGATCGTGTTCATGGGGACTGCCTTCCTTCCGAATCTGATGCGTCGCTGTCCCGTTCAATCCATGGCAAGGCCGCCGTTGACCGGCAGGTAGTGGCCGGTGGTGAAACTGGACTCCTCACTTGCCAAGAAGGCCACCGTCCTGGCCACCTCGTCGGGGCGCACGAGGCGCCCCATGGGGTTGGTTGCGCCGAGGTGACGCACCTGGTCGGTCGTCAACTGCCCGGTCACCTTGGTTTCGTCCACCGTGGCCGGCGCGACGAGGTTCGCGGTGATGCCGTGTGGCGCCAGCTCGAGCGCGATGTACCGGACGAACTGATCCAGTGCCGCCTTGGCGGTGCCCAGCGTGATCATCCCGTCGCGGGGACGGCGCGATAACCCCGTGCTGAGGTACACCAGCCGACCGTAATTACGGGAAATCATCCCCGGCACAACGGCTTTGGTGATCAGAAACGCGGCGCGCAGCTCGCGGTCCAGCTTGCCGCCGAGTTGGTCCCAGCTCAGATCGGTGAACGAGGTGACATCAAAAGGAATCAATGCGTTGTGCACGAGCACGTCCACGCGACCCCACCGCTGTTCGGTTTCGCCCACCATTGCGGCTACATCGTCGGCCTCGGTGACATCGGCCCGAATCGCGACGGCCTCACCGCCAGCCGCGGTCGCGGCCTGGACCACCTCGTCAGCCTGCTCGGCGCTGGAGCGGTAATTGACGACAACTCGAAATCCCTGCTCGGCGAGGACTAGAGCGGTCGCCGCACCAATTCCCCGACTCGCTCCGGTGATTAGAGCAACACGACCCATCTTCATCGTTCCTCTCATGAGATGACAGGACCGAGCTGGCCATTACCACTGCGGACCGGACGCAGATCGGTCGCAACACCCTGTGGCTCGCGTCTTTGCGGTTCTCATCCTGCGAGCCGACTGCGCTGAATTGGCCTGCTCGTCTCGATTCCCATTCGATTCCCACTGTTCTCCCAGACCCTAACCGGAGTCAAATACATGTTTTGGCGGAACTTCCTCAATTAAAGTTGGTTTTATGCGGATGACCTTGCGTCAGATGGAGTACTTCGTCGCCGTCGCCGAGCGGGGCTCGATCGCCGGGGCCGCCGCCGAGCTGCCAATCTCTGAATCAGCGGTATCGGTGGCGATCTCCGAGCTTGAGAACATCGTGGGAGTGCGGTTGCTGCATCGCGTGAGAGCGCGGGGCGTCACGCTCACCGCGGCCGGTACCGCACTGCTCCCGGAGCTACGGTCGCTGGTGGCACGGGCGCGAGAGCTCGAACGCAACGCAGCTAGCGTCGGCAGCGCAGTGGTGGGTGAACTAAAGGTTGCGTTAGACCCTGTGCTCACCCCGGTGCTTCTTCCCCAACTGATGTCGGGCTTCCTAAGCCGTTACCCCGCAGTGAATTTCAGCTTCATGGAGGGCGCAACCAGCGAAGTGCAGGACTGGCTCATTCAAGGTCGATGCGACGTAGTCCTGATGTATGACCTCGATGTGCGCGACGGCCTTAGTGCACACCGTCTCTTCACAGTCCGTCCGAAAGTTCTTGTAGCAGAAGGTTTCGTCGGCCAGGAAGTTCACAGCATCACGCTGCGTAGCATCGCAAACGAGCCGATGATCCTCATCGATATCTCACCCGGAGAGGTCTTCTATCGCGCGATCCTGTCGGCTGCCGGGGTAACACCTCGGGTCGTACACCGAACCTCGAGCGTGGAAGGCGTGCGCGCGCTCGTCGCGCGGGGATTCGGATGGTCCATGCTCCTGCAACAGTCCCGCACCAACCTCAGCTACGAAGGACGGGTGTACCGCGAACTCGACATAACCGACGACGTCCCGGACGTAGCCCTACTCGCCGTGACCCTACGTGGGCGTCTCACGCGCCGGACCGTCGCCTTCCGGGACTACTGCACGAAAGTTTTCTCCGCAAGTAACGAGGCGTTCGATTTCTGAACCGGGTGCAGCTTACGCGATCCGCGATGACGGCTCCAAAGACCTTGAATACCAGGTGTTTGTAGAGACAAGGGAGAGATACGAGAAGCGCCACAACCTCATCGTGTCGCTGCCGGAAGGCGATGTCGTCAGGCCACCGCGAGTTCGAGAAGATCGTCGTGAATGCAGCCGAGTGGATTGACGACAACCCGCCGCCACACGGCGACATCCTCTCCGACCTGGGATCGGCCTGCACCGGAACCATCGGTATCGCCCCGAGTGCCAACATCAACCCCGAGCGCACCTTCCCGAGCCTGTTCGAACCCGTGCATGGCTCAGCGCCCGACATCGCGGGGCGGGGGATCGCAAACCCGATCGGATAGATTTGGTGCGCCTCGATGATGCTGGAGCATCTCGGTGAACCGGGCGCGGCCGCTGTCGTGCTCGCGGCAGTCGAGACGGTCCTGGCCCGTGGCGGAGACTCTCTGACATCTGATATGGGTGGCACCGCCACAACCGAGACCCTCGGCAAAGCCGTCGCCGACGCCGTCACAGCTCCACCAACATCGTCTAGCGGGTGTCTGTGGATGCCCGGCTGATGAGCTCTGGCTGGTAGACGATGTGCTGGGGCTCATGGCCGTCTTCAGTCACCGCGGTCAGGAGATCGATTGCCGCCGTGCCGATTTGCGTGCTTGGTTGGCGGATTGATGATAGGGGGACGACCGCAGATCGCGCGAAATCGATGTCGTCGTAGCCGATCAGGGCTATGTCCTCAGGCACTCGCAGTCCACCCATCAGCGTCAGAGCCTGCAGCACACCGATGGCGAGCAGATCGTTGGCGCAGAACACGGCGTCGGGTCGTCCGTCGGGTGGTCGCTCCCGCAGTTGTTCTCCCACTGCGCGTCCCGCGAGCACACTGAGTTCAGCAGTATTGATGACTTCGAGAGATGCTCCAGCACATTCCGCGACTGCTTCTTGCGCGCCGCGCAACCGGTCTCTGACCTGACGGAGCGCGAATGGGCCGCCGACAAACGCCAGCCGGCGCCGGCCAGTTGCGCAAAGATGCTCTGCGGCAAGCTGACCGCCCGCGATGTCGTCCACAGCGACCGACGAGAACGGGGTACCGGTGGCGTCACGGTCGACGAGCACAACAGGTGTGCCGCGGGATTGCAGGGTGAGCATGCGGCTTAGATCATCGCTGACCGGGGACACCAATAGTCCGAAGACCCGCTGCTCGTCGAAGGCATCGATGTACGACCGTTCCCGGTTGGCGTCGTCGTCGGAAGTCCCGAAGAGCACCGTCAGATTGAGTTCCGAGGCGCGCCTCTCCGCGCCTCGGGCGACGTCGGTGAAGAAGGGGTTGCCGATATCAAGCACAAGCAGCGCCACGCAGCGGGACCGTTGAGCTTTGAGTTGCCGGGCGGCGTCGTTGCGGACAAAGCCGAGCTTGTCGATGGCCGCGTGTACACGAGCGACGGTGGCCGGTGCCACTTTATGCGGGGCGTTCAGGACATTGGACACGGTGCCGACGGAGACCGATGCTGCGGCGGCAACGTCGCGCATACCAGCTGCCATCTACACCCTCCCCGCACTCTTGTGCGCTCGTCGACTATCCCACCAAATGGTCCGCCACCAGCGGCCGCGGGGCCAGCCTCACAAGTTGTGTCACGTGTGCGGGGGTCAGTTCCTCCAGGCACGTGACGCCCAGTAGGCGCATGGTGCGGGCTACCTGTTCGGAGAGGATCGCGATGGCGCGGTCGACGCCTGCTTCGCCGCCGGCCATCAACCCGTAGAGGTAGGCGCGGCCGACCAGGGTGAATCGTGCTCCGAGTGCGATTGCGGCCACGATATCGGCGCCGGACATGATGCCTGTGTCCAACATGACTTCGGTGTCCTTGCCGACTTCGGCGACGACGTCGGGCAAGAGGTGGAACGGAACTGGTGCGCGGTCGAGTTGGCGGCCGCCGTGGTTGGACAACACGATGCCATCGACACCGACATCGACGACTCTGCGGGCGTCGGCGAGAGTTTGGATGCCCTTGACTACGACCTTGCCGGGCCACTGGGCTTTGATCCATGCCAGGTCGTCGAAGGTGACCGTCGGGTCGAACATGGTGTCGAGCAGCTCGGCGACGGTGCCTGACCAACGATCCAGGGAAGCAAATGCCAGCGGCTCGGTAGTGAGGAAGTCGATCCACCACTGCGGTCGCGGGAGCGCGTTGACGACCGTGCCCAACGTGAGTGCAGGCGGGATCGACATGCCGTTGCGTTTGTCGCGCAGGCGTGCCCCGGCGACGGGGACGTCGACGGTGATCAGCAGGGTGTCGTAGCCAGCCGCGGCGGCCCGCTCGACGAGCGCCATGGATCGGTCGCGGTCCTTCCACATGTAGAGCTGAAACCAATTGCGGCCGCCGGGGTTCGCCTGGGCGACATCTTCGATGGATGCAGTGCCCATGGTGGATAGGGAGAACGGGATACCCGCGCGGCCCGCGGCGTGGGCTCCGGCGATTTCACCTTCGGTCTGCATCATTCGGGTAAAGCCGGTGGGTGCGATCCCGAACGGTTGGGCCACTGGTGCGCCGAGGACTTGCCAGCCGGTGTTGACGGTGGATACGTCGCGCAGGATGGCGGGCTGGAATTCGATGTCGGAGAACGCTTGTCGAGCCCGGGTGATGGACAGTTCGGCTTCAGCGGAGCCGTCGGTGTAGTCGAACGCGGCCTTGGGGGTGCGTCGTTTGGCGATGCGGCGCAAGTCCTCGATGGTCAACGCCTTCTCGAGTCGCCGCGCCTTCGCATTCAGCTGCGGCTTCTTGAACTGCATCAAGGGTGCCAGGTCGGCGACCTTCGGGAGCTGACGTTTCATGACCAAACCTTTCCTGCCGATGAATGTTCCAGACTGTGGCCCCGGGTCTTGCTGGACGAGCCGCGGGGCACATACCGATCGACCAACACGGCGTCGGTTATGCTGGCGCGCAATGCTTCCAGATCGCCGGACAGCAGTCCGTGCGTTCGCGCCTGGATCAGCACATTACCGATAGCGGTAGCTTCGACGGGGCCTGCGATCACTGGGACCCCGACCCGGTCGGCGACGAGTTGACACAGCAGCCTGTTCTGGGCACCCCCGCCGACGATATGCACCGTCTTCGCCGGGGTGCCCGAGAGCAGCGAGGCAGTCTCAACGCTGTCGGCGAAGGCAGCGGCGAGGCTTTCGATGATGGCGCGCGCGGTTTCTGCCACCGTGGTCGGAGCATTCAGACCCCGCGCGTGGTACCACGCGGCGATGCGGCCTGGCATGTCTCCGGGAGTCTGGAAGGTGGCATCGCCGGTGTCGAACACCTCGCTCGGCGGTGGGCACGCGGCGGCCTGCTCGAGAAGCTCACCAAGATCGATGCAGGTGCCGCTTCGCTCCCAGTGCCTGATCGATTCGCTGAGCAGCCAGAGCCCCATGACGTTGCGCAGGAAGCGGATTCGTCCGTCCGCGCCGACCTCATTGGTGAAGTTGGCCGACCTGGCCGCCTCGGTCATCACCGGCCGGTTCAATTCGACGCCGACGAGTCCCCAGGTGCCACACGAGATGTAGATCGCGGACTCCGGTGCCATGGGTACGGCCACCACCGCCGAAGCGGTGTCGTGCGAGGCGACCGCACTGACGCGGGGCTGACCAGCCAGACCGAACCTCGATGCCAGGTCCGGCAGAATGGGGCCCAGATCGGTGCCTGGGTCAACGACGCCGGGGAACAGTCCGGCGGGGATGCCGAGCAATTTCATCAACTCGTCATCCCATTGGCCGTCGATGCCGAGCAATCCGGTAGTGGATCCATTGGTGCGTTCGGTGACCTCCGCCCCGGTGAGCCAGTAGCTGATCAGATCGGGGATCAGTAGAGCCCGATCGGCAGCACTGAGCGCCCCGTTCCGCTTATCGGCGGCCAGCTGGTACAGCGTGTTGAACGGGAGAAACTGTAAACCGTTGCGGGCATGCAATTCACCCTGGGAAATCTGCTCGTGCACAATGTCGACGCCGTCATCGCAGCGGGTGTCGCGGTAGTGATGGGGGAGCCCCGCGAGCGTTCCATGGCGCAACAACCCGTAGTCGACGGCCCAGGAATCGACCCCGATGCCAATCAAATCAGGATGCTGTCGGCTCGCCTCTGCGAGACCGCTGCACACATGGTGAAAGAGCCCAGGCACGTCCCAGTGCATCGCGGAGCGCTTGCCATTCCACAGATACACCGGTTCGTTGGCGAACCGGGCCAGCGGCCGGATGTCCAGTGAGCCCGGACCGACCGTGGCTAGCATGACCCGACCACTGGTCGCGCCGAGATCCACCGCGGCCAGGTGGCCGGTGCGCCCTGTCATCGGAGGAAAGCGGCCGCGACGCCGGCGTCGACCGGGACGTGCAGGCCGGTGGTGTGGGAGAAGTCTGACGTGCACAACGCGAACGCGGCGTTCGCGATGTTCTCCGGCAGCACTTCACGTTTGAGCAGAGTGCGCTGCGCATAGAACTTGCCGAGGTCTTCCTCGTCCACGCCGTACACCGCTGCGCGCTTGGCGCCCCAACCGCCGGCGAAGATACCCGACCCGCGGACTACGCCGTCGGGGTTGATGCCATTGACCTTGACTCCGTGTTCGCCGAGTTCGGCGGCCAGCAGGCGAACCTGGTGGGCCTGGTCGGCCTTGGTCGCCGAGTAGGCGATGTTGTTGGGACCGGCGAACACCGAGTTCTTCGACGAGATGTAAATGATGTCACCACCAAGCCTCTGATCGATCAATGCCCGCGCCGCCGCCTTCGACACCAGGAACGAACCGCGGGCCATTACGTTGTGCTGCAGGTCCCAGTCCGCGGCAGTGGTTTCGAGCAGCGACTTCGACAACGACAGGCCGGCGTTGTTGACCACGATGTCGATGCCACCGAACGCCAGTACGCAGGCGTCGATTGCCGCCTGTACCGCGGCCTCATCGGTGACGTCGGCGGCAATCCCGACGGCGACATCAGTGTTGCCGATCTCTTCGGCTGCGGCAGCGGCCTTTTCGGCGTCGAGGTCGGCGATCACCACGCAGGCCCCCTCTGCGGCCAGCCGGGTGGCGATGGCCTTGCCGATACCGGAGGCGGCGCCAGTGACCAGAGCGATGCGGGTGGCCAGCGGCTTGGGCTTGGGCATCCGAGCCAGCTTGGCCTCTTCCAGCGCCCAGTATTCGATGCGGAACTTTTCGGCTTCGTCGATGGGGGCGTAGGTGGAGATCGCCTCGGCGCCGCGCATGACGTTGATGGCATTGAGATAGAACTCCCCGGCCACGCGTGCGGTCTGCTTGTCCTTGCCGTAGCTGAACATTCCGACCCCAGGAATGAGCACGATGGCGGGGTCCACGCCACGGATGCCTGGGCTGTCCGGACTCGCATGGCGGTCGTAGTACGACTGGTAGTCAGCGCGGTAGGACTCGTGCAACTGCGCCAACCGGGCCTTTGCGTCGTCGATGGACGCGTCGGCGGGCAGGTCGAGCACCATCGGCTTGACCTTGGTGCGCAGGAAGTGGTCCGGACAGCTGGTCCCCAACGCCGCGAGACGCGGATGCTCACTGGCTGAGAGGAATTCGAGTACGCGCGGGTCGTCGGTGAAGTGGCCTACCTGCGGCTTGTCGGCTGAGGCGAGGCCCCGGATGAACGGCGCCAGCCGAGCAGCCTTCCTGCGGCGTTGCACCTCCGGCAGTGCCTCGTAGCCGGCGAGCGGAGGGCCGAAGGGCGCTGACTTGCCGTTGGCGTCGATGTAGCGCTCGGCGGTGTCGATGATTTCCAGCGAACGCGTTTCGGCCTCTGCGGAGGTGTCGCCCCATGCGGTGATCCCGTGGCCGCCGAGGATCGTACCGATGGCTTGCGGGTTGCGGCGCTTGATCTCGGCGATGTCGAGTCCCAGCTGAAAACCGGGCCGACGCCAGGGAATCCACACGACGCGATCGCCGAAGATCTGCTTGGTCAGTGCCTCGCCATCGGCCGCGGTGGCCAGCGCGATCCCGGAATCGGGATGGAGGTGATCGACGTG
Source organism: uncultured Actinomycetota bacterium (assembly GCA_963698965.1). Classification (GTDB taxonomy): domain Bacteria; phylum Actinomycetota; class Actinomycetes; order Mycobacteriales; family Mycobacteriaceae; genus Mycobacterium. The sequence goes on along the minus strand of CAVOSY010000004.1, from coordinate 24,244 downwards.
TGCGGCGTCGACAAGGCCGTGCATCGCGGTGTCGATCGATGGTGCTGCGCCGCCACGGCCATGCAGGCAGTAGTCGAACGCGGCGACCATCTCGTCTTCGCGCTCCACGCCGGGGTAGACGTCGACCAGCGACCGCATCCTGTCCAGTCGCAATACGGCGAGCCCCTTCTCGGTCAGCGTGCCGAGATCGCCGCCAGATCCCTTCACCCACAACAACTCAACGGGCTTGCCCGTGACGGGATCGGTTTCTGCGCCTTTGGCCGAGGTGTTTCCTCCGGCGTAGTTGGTGTTCTTCGGATCGGATCCCAGGCGGTTGGACCGGGCGATCAGTTCGTTGACGGTTGGATTGGTCATGATTGTCATGCTCCCCACGATGATTGTGTGCCGCCGACTCGTTCGGCGTTGACTTTGTCCTGATAACCCGACGCTGCGAATGCGGCCATTGGGTCGGCTGGCTGGCCGCGCTCGGTGCGCCATTGCGCCAGCGCGGGGCGGACGTCGGTGTAGAAGGCGTCCATGAGAATTCCGTTGGCGCCCAACACGTCGCCCGTTTCCTGAGCGACAGCGAGTGCGTCGGTGTCGACTTGCAGTGCGCGGGCGGTCATCTCTTGCACATTGAGCACCGAGCGGATCTGGCCCGGAATCTTGGCTTCGACGTTGTGGCACTGATCGAGCATCAGTGCGACATCCGACGCGTCGTCCAGGCCGCCGCCGCGGATCACCTCGAACATGATGCGGAACAGCTGGAACGGGTCGGCCGCGCCGACGATGAGGTCGTCGTCGGCGTAGAACCGCGAGTTGAAGTCGAACGACCCCAGCTTTCCCAGCCGCAACAGCTGGGCGACGATGAACTCGATGTTGGTGCCCGGCGCGTGGTGTCCGGTGTCCAGACAAACAGCCGCGCGTTCACCGAGGGCGGTGACCTGTGCGTAGGACGTTCCCCAGTCGGGCACATCGGTCATGTACATGGCGGGTTCGAAGAACTTGTACTCGAGCACCAGTCGCTGGCCCTCACCGACGTGTTGGTAGATCGTGGCCAGCGATTCCGCCAGGCGGTCCTGGCGACCACGGATGTCACCCTGGCCTGGATAGTTGGTGCCATCGGCGAGCCAGATCTTCAGGTCGCGCGATCCCGTTGCACCCATGATGTCGATGCACTCGAGGTGATGGTCGATTGCCTTCTGGCGCACCGCCTTGTCCGTGTGAGTCAGGCTGCCGAACTTGTAGTCGTCGTCCTGAAACGTGTTGGAGTTGATCGTGCCCAGCCGTACGCCGTGATCCTCGGCGTACTTGCCCAGTGCCGCGAAGTCATCGACTTTGTCCCACGGAATATGCAGGGCGACCGTCGGAGCCAGGCCTGTGAAGCGGTGCACCGTGGCGGCGTCGGTGATCTTCTCCTCGATCGTGCGCGGGGTGCCCGGTGTCCCGAACACTTTGAAGCGGGTGCCTGAGTTGCCGAACGCCCACGACGGAAGTTCGATCTTCAGGTTGTCGAGCAACGGGCTGGTCATGCTAGTGCCTTCGGCTGGTCGGAGGTGGATTCGATGGGTTGGCCGTAACGCTCGATTTCGATCTGCCGCAGCGTTTTTCCTTGAGTCTTCGGCGCCCAGACCGCGCCGATGACGAGCGCGACGGTAAGTAAGCCGATCAGCAGCAGTCCGACCCCGGTCAGTCCGGTGATGGCGAGTAGCGTCGGGAAGAAGTAGCTCAGCAGGCCGGTGAAGCTGCGCACCACGCAGAACATCACACCTTGGGCGCTGGCGCGGTACGGGGTCGCGAACATCTCACTTGCCCACAGGCTGTAGAAGGCTTGCGCGCCAATGCCGCTGGACACGCCCCACAGCACCGCAAAGATCAGCATGGTGGGTACGCCGCTGTCGGTGAAGGCAACGAGGACAGCCCATCCTGCGATGCCGAGTGCCGCGCCGATGGAGTAGAGCAGGCGTTGCGACATGCGGTCGGCGTAGCGCATGAACCCGAAGTAGGTCGCTGCGACGGTGCAACCCCACACCAGGACCTGCAGCAGGTCTTGGGCGACCGCACTGTGCAGGCCAGCGGTGTCGTACACGCGGGGCATGAAGATGCCGGCCTGGCCCGCCACGGTGTTCCAGAACAGGTAGATTCCGCCGAGGAAGAGCAACGCCGTGATGTTGACCTTGCGGGAGAACAGTCCGCGCAGGCCACGTACGCCGACCGCGGACGCGACCTCGGTGGGTTCGACTTTGGCTTCGTCGGCCCAGATCTGCGATTCCTGCAGGCCCTGCCGGACCCACCAGACCACGGCGGCGACGATGAACAAATGCAGGAATATCAGGCGGGAGCCGAGCAGACCCATGGGAGCCAGCGCGGCGGCCAGCGCGAAGCCGATCAGCGGGCCGATCGACCACGCAAGCTGGGCCGTGCCCACGTGCTTGGCGCGGCCCTCCGACGGCGCCTGTTCGGCGATGTAGGTCCACGATGCGGGGACGCCTGCGCCGACGGCGATGCCGGTGATGATGAATGCAGCCAGCAGCATCGTGTAGTTGACGGCGAATGCGGCGAGCAGCACGCCGGCCATGTAGACCAGTAGGTCGTAGGTATAAATTGCCTTGCGTCCGAAGCGGTCACACAGTGGACCGCCGAGGATGGCGCCAATGGCGGCCCCGAAAGCGTTGGCGCTCAGCGCTGCCAACAGGCCGACGGCGAAGTTGCTGATGCCGAACTCGGCCTGCCAGAACGCCAGACTGGTGGCGATCGCGATGATTGATCCGGCTTCGATGTAGTTCGACATGGCGACCGAAATGGTCGCTCGCCAGCCGGTGGTTGAACGGGCTCCTAGTTTCATGGGTTTCCTTTTGGGGGTGGGACGGTGTTAGTCGAGATGGAAGTACTCGGCGAGCTGCTGCATCGCCTGATCGGGGTTGGCTCCTTCCGGGTTCTGGAAGTACTGGGCCATGCCTGCCTGCCAGCGGCCGTTGACGTTGGTGGCGGCCATGCGCTTTTGGGCTGCAGCGAAGTCGTCGGTCTCGAGATAGCCGACCACTAGGCCGTCGTCGGGCCGCAGGAACAGCGAGTAGTTGTGCCATCCGGCGCTCCGCAGGGCGTCCAGCATGTCGGGCCACACCACTGCGTGAGCGTTCAGATAGTCCTCGACGCGATCAGGCTTGAGGTGCAGCAGAAAGCACACCCGCTTCGTGCCGGTTGTGTCTTTCATCAGCTACTCCGTCGGTTGAAACGTTTCAATTCGTGAGTGCGATCACAGTAAGCCTCGAGTGTGGCCGACGTCAAGCCCCGGTAGGCGAGCTGGAAACTCCGGGGTCTTTCTGCGCTTGGGAGTTGACGCCGTCAACACCGCTGGCGTATCCGCAGGTCATTCCGCGTGCCTCTGCGTCATTTCGCGCACCTCGGATCTGACGTTTTCCCAGATCAACGCGTTGTCATGGAGGGGTTCGAGTCCCTTAGCTCGACTTTGTGCTGACGCCTTCTGACTCGGCGATGAAATCTACTCGGCGCGTCGATGACCGTCGGTTGAGTCTGTCGACAGGCCGTAGCCAGCTACTGACAAGGTGTGAACGCGGTCACACCGGGGTACCGCAGAGGGCATGGCAAGCGCAGGTTTACCGGCACGACCCTGATGAACCCGAGTATGCGCGATGTGGCCCGATGGAGCATCGCACCGGCCAAGAACGTCGAAACGGCGATCACCCCAAAGATCAACGTCCTGCGCGGCTTGGCTGCCCGGGCGACCACACCGCTGCTGCCCGACGACTACCTGAAGATGATCAACCCGTTGTGGACGGCGCGCGAGCTTCGAGGCGAGGTCGTCGATGTGCGACGGGAAACGGAGGATTCCGCGACGGTCACGATAAAACCGGGGTGGGGCTTTTCCGCGGATTATCGTCCCGGACAGTACGTTGGGATCGGCCTACGCGTCGATGGCCGGTGGCACTGGCGCTCGTACTCGCTGACCTCTGTGCCGGTGCGGGATAAGAAGCGCATCACCATCACCGTCAAGGCGACACCCGAAGGGTTCTTGTCCTCGCACCTCGTCAACGGCGTAACGCCGGGAACGATCGTGCGGTTGGCGGCGGCTAGGGGCGAGTTCGCGCTCCCAGACCCGCCGCCGCCGAAGATCCTGTTCATCAGTGCCGGCAGCGGCGTCACCCCGGTAATGGCGATGCTCCGTTCGCTCAAGGCGCGCGGACAGCGACCTGACATCGTGCACATCCACTCCGCGCCCTCGGTGGAATCGGTGATCTTCCATGACGAATTGCGCGAACTAGAGGCAACGCAACCCGGTTATCGGCTCCACCTGCAACTGACCCATAAGGACGGCAAGGTCGATTTCGGAAACCTCGACGAGCTGGTATCCGACTGGACCGAGCGGCCGACGTGGGCGTGCGGTCCCACCCCGATGCTCGACACTGTGGAATCGGCATGGGATGCCGCGGGACTGTCGGAGTCCCTGCACATGGAGCGGTTCGCCATCGCGCGTACCGATAAGGGCGGCGAGGGTGGCACCGTTACCTTCGAGATCTCGGACAAGATCATCGAAATCGACGGTGCCACTTCGCTTCTGGAAGCCGGCGAGAAGGTCGGGATCCAGATGCCGTTTGGCTGCCGGATGGGGATCTGCCAAACCTGCGTACTGCCACTGGAATCAGGCTACGTGCGCGACTTTCGCTCTGGTGACGAGCACGGGGCGGGTGACCGCATCAATACGTGTGTGTCGACCGCGTCCGGCGACTGCACGTTGAAGATCTAGAAAAGGACCACCGTGGCTATCACCGACATCAAACAGTACGCACACTTGACGCCTGAGGACGTCGAGGCGCTGGCGCGGGAGCTGGACGCGATCCGGGCCGACGTTGAGGAGTCCCGCGGAGAGCGGGACGCTCGTTACATCCGCCGCTCCATCCAACTGCAGCGCGCTCTCGCGGTGGGCGGACGGGCCGTGCTGTTCGCCAGCGGGAACAAGGTGGCATGGGTGGCGGGGACGGCCATGCTGGCCACCGCCAAGATCATCGAGAACATGGAGCTCGGCCACAACATCATTCACGGGCAATGGGACTGGATGAATGATCCGGAGATTCACTCCACTGAATGGGAGTGGGACACCACCTCGCCGAGTGTGCACTGGAAGAAGTCGCACAACTTTATTCATCACAAGTACACCAACGTCGTCGGACTCGACGACGATATCGGTTACGGCATCATGCGTCTCACCCGCGACCAGCGGTGGGAACGCTGGATGCTGGGTAACCCTGTGTACAACATGCTCCTCGGCACCCTGTTCGAGTGGGGTGTCGCGGCACACGGGTTGGAAACGGCGAAGGTCCGCAAGGGCGAGAAGTCCTGGGCCGAGGTGCGCAAAGACCTGCGTGTAATCGGTAAGAAGGTGGGCAAGCAGGTCGGCAAGGACTACATCGTCTTTCCGGCCTTGACGGGCCGCCACTGGAAGCACACCCTGACGGCCAACGCGGTCGCCAACCTGATCCGCAACTACTGGTCGTACATGGTGATCTTCTGCGGACACTTCCCCGATGGCGCCGAGAAGTTCACTCGGCAGGAGTTCGAGAACGAAACCCAGGCGGAGTGGTACCTGCGACAGATGCTGGGATCGGCCAACTTTCACGCCGGCCCGTTGATGGCCTTCATGAGCGGCAACCTGTGCTACCAGATCGAGCACCACCTGTTCCCCGACCTGCCGAGCAACCGATACGCCGAGATTAGCGAACGCGTACGCGCCCTGTGCGATAAGTACGACTTGCCGTACACAACAGGACCGCTCTTGCGGCAGTACTGGCAATCGTTCTGGACGATCGCGAAACTCGCGCTGCCAGACAAGCTGCTACAAGCCACCGCCGACGACGCACCCGAGACGAATTCCGAGCTGAAGTTCCGCGTCCGCGACGGCGTGCGGGAGAGCTTCGGCATCGATCCGGCCACAGGCAAGCGTCGCGGACTGCGCACCGCGGTGCACGAGTTGCAGAACGGAACGATGGCCACCGCCTGAGCTCCTGGCTTCTCGGACGATCACACAACCTAATCAGCCGATGGCTGGATCAGCATGTGTCTTGTCGAGACTCCCGCAACGCTCATCATGAGGTTGGAACGCTTGATGATTGGCGCGCTTGGCCGCGCCGTCGCGAGCGACTGGCCGAAAGTCATCGCCGCGCGCACACGACGCACATCGGTGACAGCGCCTGCGTATGGCCTGCCGCTATACCAGCCACCTCGTCGACTTTTGACCGTCGCCAACGAATGCCACAGGGCATCCTGGGGCTCGAGGACTACGTGGGTCCCGGTCTCACACCGCGAGCAGCCGCTCGAAGAAATCGCGGTAGCGCCTCAGGGCGAGACGAAGGTCTTCGGTGGACGCCTCTTCGCCACGAGCCCACTGTTCCTCGAGCCGCGAACGCGTTTCGGCGAATCCAATCGTGAGCTGGTCGACCACATCCGACACCAGGCCGTCCGCTTTGTGGACGCATTCTTTGGGATCGTCGACGAATCCCGCCTGCACGTTGTCCCAGCGCGCACGAAGACCGGCGAGCTCATCGTCGGCGAACAGCGATCTCTCAGTTGTTGATTCGGTCTGTGCCGTCCTAGTTTCCGTCATCCCAGCCGGCGCCTCGGTATCCGCGATCGCCGATTCGGACAGAGGAGTTGAGGGTTCGGAATGCGCGGCCGGTGGTGGGGTTTGGTTTGTCACCGCGTCGGTCGCCACGGCCGAAGGTTCACCCGCCGAGACGGTCGATTCGGTCTGCGCGGTCGAGGGCTCCGCGGCTACCGCGGACGACGCTGCGTGCTCGGTCCGATGTTCGGTCCTCGCTGTAGCGGGCCCGACCTTCTCCGGCGAAGGGGTGGCCTCGATATTTTGGTCGTGGGTTGTCATGCGCTTGCCTCCTGTGACGTGTCTTTGTCCTTCTGTGTCTCGAGCAACTTCTCGAAGAGCGCGCGGTAATGAACGAACGCCTGACGCTGCGCCTCGGTGCCGACATCGCCGTTCTGCTGCGACAGATGAATGCTGTGAGCGGCTCGGTAGTTCTCAACAACCGTCGGGTGATCCACCGAGATGTCGGCCGCCTGCTGGTCGAAATCGTCGACTGGGTAGCCCCGCTCGCGCATGGCCTCGGTCACGAGCCGGTCCGCGTCGCCCACTGCGCTCGACGGATTGTCGACGAATGCGGTCTGCACCATCTGCCAGCGGTTGGCGTACTTCGCTAACGCCTCGGGCGTCAACGGCACAATGTCGAGCTTGTCTCGCCTTCGCTGACGGGCGGCCAGCTCCTTTTCCGCCGTCTTCTGCTCGCCGGCCTCGAGTACGGTGTGCTCGTACTCGGGACCAAACCGCTCTTGCAGTCGCGCTGTTCTTTTGCGACGGGTCGCCGCGACTGCGGCGACGATCAACCCGATGACGACCACGACCCCTGCCGCGATCAAAATCCATCCCCAAAGAGGCATTTCATAGTCCTTTCGTGCGTGCGGGGGAATACCTAATGCGCGGTCTGCAAACGTCAATTTGTGCGCGCGAGGAGCCTAGGCAGGACAGTGGTTGACGGTTAGAAGTAGTGCCGACGGCCGCCGACAGCGCGTCCCGTTGATCCCAGGATCGCCAGAATCGCGCCAATGACGAGCAGGATGATTCCGATGGTCCACAGAATCGAAATCTTGAGCAGTAATCCCGCGATGAGCAGGATAATTCCGAGAACGATCATCGTGAGCCTTTCTGTAGTTGGAGATCGGATCGGTCGGGCAGTTGCTCGACGCTGCTTCAGTCGACCACCCTTAAGGGGGGTTGAAATACACCCTTAGGGAGGTAATCTCCCCGGCATGCCCTCGCCCTCGAGCCGTCCGATCACAGTGGCGCTCGTCGACGACTACGACGTGGTCGTAATGGGTGTGGCCAATATGTTCGACCGGTACCGCGACCGGGTGATCGTCGCCGAACTCGACTCGACGATGCCCGTCGATGACGCAGTCGACATTGTCCTGTACGACTCGTTCGCCCAACCGGAATCCGACCACGAAGAGATTGCCCATCTGGTGGCTAATCCGCGCGCACGCCGCGTGGTGGTCTATACCTGGAACTTTCACCCAGACCTCATCGCCAGCGCGCAGCAGCACGGGGCACACGGCTACTTATCGAAGACGCTGCCGGCACGAGAGTTGGTCGCCGCGCTGGAGGCGGTGCATGCCGGGGAGACGGTGATCAGCGATGTCCCGCCGCGGGCGCGCAGCGCCGTCGGGCTCGACTGGCCCGGCCGCGGCGAAGGGCTCAGCGATCGTGAGTCGGAGATCCTGGCGCTCATTACCCAGGGCAAGAGCAATGCCGAGGTCGCGAAGCTGACATATCTCAGCCCCAACACTGTGAAGTCCTACATCCGTACGATCTATCGCAAGATCGGAGTCGGCAGTCGGACCCAGGCGGTCTTATGGGGTGTGAAGCATGGTTTCACCCCTGATCATCATCGCATCGAGCATTGGCGCGGCGGCCCTTGAACACCATAGGTGCCTAAGTCGTCGCCTCGCCGGAATGATGCGTCGGGTCAATCATGTTGGGGTGCATGAACTTCAACCAGGTGTAGGGGTGCTCGGGTGAAGTCGTGCTACCAAGGATGAACGTCCGGTCGATGCGGCGGGCGCGCGCGATCGTGGCCAGCCATGTGGCGACGGTGCTGATGCGGTTCTCTACGCCAGTGAGAAATGCGATGTGGATGAGTCCCCAGCCCAGCCAGCCGATGAACCCGGAGAGCTTGACCGGGCCGGCTTGCAGCAGGGCGTGTCCACGGCTGATGTAGGCCGCAGAGCCGACATCGCGGTAACGGTAGTGGGGACGAGCCTTACCGGCGAGATCGTGACGAACGCAGGCGGCAACATGGATTCCGCCCTGCATAGCGTTCTCAGCCACGCCCGGCAGGTTGTCGCGGCCGACGAGGTCACCGATGACGAAGATCTCCGGGTACCCGGGCACGGACAGGTCGGCTGCCACTGTGATGCGTCCGGAATGGTCGGACTCGGCCTCGAGCACCTTTGCGATACGCCGCGCGAATGGCACAGCCTCCACGCCCGCCGTCCACAGGACGGTTCTGGCCGCGAACTCCTCGGGCGGGCCGCCCGCCTTCGGTGTGACGGTCACGCCGTCGTGTCGCACGTCGGTGACGTGCACACCCATGTGCAGTTCGACGCCCAGATTCTGCAGGATCTTGGTGGCTTTGTCGGTGAGGGCTGGCGCGAAGCTGCCCAGAACGCAGCTTCCTCCGTCGAAGAGCAGTACACGCGCGTCTTGGGGCTCGATGCTGTGGAACTCATTGGCCAGGGCTCGAGTAGCCATTTCCCGGATCTGCCCGGCCAGCTCGACACCGGTGGGTCCGCCACCGGCTATCGCGAAGGTCAGCCACGCGTCGCGCTCAGGTCCTGGGGGCAGAGTTTCGGCCATCTCGAATGCGCCGAACAGCCTGCGGCGCACACTCAGTGCGTCGTCGAGAGTCTTCATCCCCGGCGCCCACTGCGCGAATTCCTCGTGACCGAAATACGACTGCCGCATTCCGACGGCGACTATCAGCATGTCGTAGTCAAGCGTGAACGTGGACTCGTCGGGGCGGCGGGCGGTGACCTGGCGCGCATCGGCGTCAAGGTCGACCGCTTCGCCGAGCAGGGTGGTGACGTTGCGGTGCCGCGCGAGCTCCTCGCGCAGTGAATGGCTGATCTGCCCAATGCTCAGCGTCCCGGTGGCGCACTGGTAGAGCAGCGGCTGGAACACGTGGCACGCAGCGCGATCAAGCAGCGTGACCTCGACATCGACACGCCCGAGCCTGCGCGCGCAGAACAACCCTCCGAATCCGCCCCCGATGATCAACACCCTTGTTCGACCGTCACCCATCACGTCATCTTTTCGCATTCGAGGACCTACTCATCACGGTGTACCCGCCTCGGTCTCCGGTCTGAGGCGTCATTGCTCGACGAGACCGTCTCGGGCGTGCGCCGCCTCTAAGGCTGCTCATGCCAATCGGTCGGCCGGTTTAGCTCAGTTGTTGGGAGACAATGGCATTGGGGTCAACGGCGCGGCGCCGGGACGGATAGGGGGACACCGCTCATTGCGTCGACAAAGCCAGCGCCCGAGGTGGAAACCTTCGGCGACGATACCCCGCTAGGGCGTCCGCGGCGGCCCGCCGCGCTCGCGGCCGATTTTGGTGCTGTTGGTCTGCGGTCCTTGATCAGGTGATCGAGCCTGCGTTGCGCAGCATCCAGGTTGTCGACAACTGGCAGCTCGTCGTCGGTATCGCAGATGCGGACAATTCGCCGCACAATTCGGTTGCCGACAATCATCCAGTCGACGTCTCGTCGCGCACACTGCACGCCGACGTAATACAGAGCAGTGAAGCCCTGGCTGCCGAAAAAGTCGACCTTGCTCAGATCCAGCACGAGTTGTTTTGAGACGCGGGTGTGGCGCTCTACGAAACGACCGAAAGCCTGGCGATTGGTCGCGTCGACCTCGCCGACGACGGTCACGCACAGGCATGCGGCGGTAAGTTGGCGGACTTCGCAAGCGGCGCGGCCGCATCGTTGTGTTTCGACGGACGATGCAGAATCTGGGCGATTCAACCAGACGGTGCGGGCATCAGACATGGTGAACTCCTTCTCCATGCACCCATGAAGGATCTCGAATGGCCCTGCAGTCTGAAGGCCGGAACAACGGCATTCCAGTGGTGTGCCGTAACCGGCTGTAAGCTCAACCAATATTGAGGGTACTACCGATGCGCTGCGGCGAGCCCAGTCTCAGGAAAGTCTCAGTAAATGGAATGATTGCAGCGCTTCGTTTTTCGGATATTCCGAGTGTCTTTTCGGATTTTTTCTTCACGTCGGCTTGTCAGAGTTGTCCGCCGGGCACGCGACGATGTGGTTGCGTCAACTGCGGCGTTGAGCTCGCTCGAAGATGACGCTCACCACGTTCACATTGGCTTGCCACAGGACACTACGCACGCTGGCTGTCGCGTGGGGTCCACCAGGGCGTCGGATCGCGAGTCTGCCAGGTTTGTCGGACGCAATTTACCCGTGGGCTGTTGTCGGTCGGGGTGTGTCCGCGGCGCGCCGCTGCTGGCTTTCACGCTGATCAAATGACACCTCGACACGCTGAAAACCCTTGGCGCGCTCGGCCTTTGCCCGCCCGGTGTAGGTTTTGCGGTCGCCGTCGGTGAGCTCGACGTTGTCGGTGAACGGGCTCAGGAGCGCTCGCGGGTGCAGCCTATCGACGCGCACGACGTTGATCTCCGCGCACAGCACCAGGCTCGCAGCGATCAGGTACAAAAACGCCAGCATCCCCAGTACGAGCGCGAAAACGCTGTTGGTCGCGCTCGCCGTCTTCACGGCGTGCGAGACGTAGGCGGTCCCCAACCACTGCAGCAACTGCCACAACACCGCGGCGATGAGTGCACCGGGCAGCACCTGTGTGTAGGTGAGCCGGCGCGCGGTAGAGACGCGGAACGCAACGAGGCAGATCGCGGTGTTGATCGCGACCGACGCCGTCATGACGGCTGCGGTGCTGATGAACCCGAACGAGTCGGCGGTATTCGCGACGCCGGACAAAACGGTCGCCGCGATGGCTGCGCTGCCGAGTGCCAGCAGCAGCACCAGGCTTCGCAACCGGGACCGCACGGGGTCGGGCCGGACGTTGCGGGGGACCGCCCAGACTGAGTCCATCGCGTTTTGCACTGCTTGTCCGCCGCCCATCGCGCCGTAGAGGGCACCGGCGATGCCCACCACCACTGCGACGGCACCACCGGAGAGCTGGTGGGGTTGGGCGAGCTGGTCGCCGATGACCGGGAACTGGTGCAGGGCGGATTGCAGCACCTGCTGCTGCAGCACGGGATGGCCGGCCAGCACGACGCCGAGCACGGTGGTCAGCAGAAGCAGCCGCGGAAAGGTCGCCACGACGGCGTAATAGGTGATCAGCGCCGCGAGGTAGCCGCCTTGATCGTCGGCGTACTTGTAGACCACCGCGATGACAAAACCCACGACACGGCTCCGCTGCTGCACGCGATCCAGCCAGCGCACCATGACGCCATCGGCGGCGACACCGCCTCTGCGCTGCTGATACCCCGCGTCGGCGCTGGTTAACCGCGGGCCGAACAGGTTCAGATGCGGGCCGTCTTGATCAGCGCGTCTTGTCGCTGGGCGACCTGGCTCGCCAGTGGCGGCGCGACCGCATCGGTCATCGCAGCGTCGAACTTGAGCGTGACGAAAGTCCGGCCTTCGGTGAACATCACCACAATCACCGACTTGGACCCGTCCGGGGAGGGGCCACCAGCCGTGGTGCCGTTGGCGCCTACCGGCGCCGGCTGCGCGACTGCGCCCTCGATGACGGTTCCGAGCGCGTTCTTGGCTCCGTTCAACGCGGCTGTCGCAGCGTCCGGATCGGGGAGCACGAAGATGGTGTTGCCGACAGCGCGGGTGTTGGCCTTGTTAACGAACACGACCGACGCACCGGGCACACCGTGCGGGTTCAACGTCGGCGGCTGCGCGGTATAGGTCTCGTCGAGTCCGCCGATGGAATTGGGCTTGATCAGCAAGCGGGAGTAGTCGCTAGCCGCCGAGGTCTTCGATGTTGCTGCGCCGGTGGTGTGCGGTTGCGTGCCCTCCGGGCGGTGCGGCGACGACAGGACACTGCAGTCCGTCATCGCGGTCGCGGTCATGAGGACGGCTGACGAGACGGTTGAGATAGCCCATTTGCGCACAGCGACGCACTCCTTTCTGCGCTTCGAACTTGGATTGCACATCTGTTGTGGGACTGGGTATTTGGCGTTGACGCTGCTCGCAGAGCCTGCGATTGCCGGCTACCGGTGGCTTACCCAGCCCGGCTGAGGAGGAAACGGCCACGCTCTACCGAGGTGTCGGCGCGGGTCCTCGCTTCGGTATTCACTTGCCGAGGCGCATCATGGAGTCACGTCACTTAAGGCAGGGGGCGTGGCGGCGGTGTTGCTGGTTGGGGGCGCCACGGCGGCTGTCGCGGCTGCGCCACTGGCCGGCGCGAGCGGCGCTGACGCCGTCATCGCCAATCTGCAGTCCGAGGGTTATGACGTGCAGATCAACTGGGTCAACGGTTTTGACACTCAGCAGCTGTCGGATTGCACGGTGACCGGCGTCGACAATCCCGACCATTCCGGTGCTGCGCCCGAGCCCGGCGACACCGTGTACGTCAATGTCACATGCCCGAACCATCCGGATGAGGGCGGTTTCGGCTTCGGTGTCGGCATCGGCTAACTGACCCGGCCGGGTTGGCCGCTGCGGCTGGATGGTAGGGCGGGAACGCTGCTGCCGAGACGTCAGCCGAGGGCGAGGTCGCCGCTGTCGACGAACACCAGACTGCCGTCTCCGAGCTCGACCGCCCACCGCCGTGCCGCGTCCACGATGTGATGCTCACCGACGTCCACGCCCTGGCCGGCGCTGTCACCGAAGTCCTCGACGACGATCCCTAGACGCTCATGGTCCGTGCCCGGATGCACGCGCACCGATACCCCGACGGCGATCTCAGCGGCCGCCGAGCCGTCTCCTGTTCGCTTCCGGTTCGCCTTAACCATGGCTGCGCGTTTCCCCCACGTCAATTAGTCGAGCACAACCTCTCGCCGGTCGATGCGCAATGGATGCAGATCATTGCGCTGCCGCTCGTCAGCCGTAGCCTGGGCGCGGGAGTCCGGGAACGCCACGCGCGGGGTTGGGTTCGCTGCAGGTGATGGCACGACATCGGCGAAGCCTGCCGCCCTGATCACGCAGAATGCATGACGGGCACACGGATTGGGCCTGCCGGTCGGGCAGAAGTGGAGCTACCCACCTGGTATGGCTGACCAGCGGCGATCTCAGAGCCGGCCGGTTGCCCAGGCGTTTTGTACGGCCGTATGAGCTAGCCCGAGGTGCTCAGCGCCGATAGTCCCGCGTCATAGTCGGGCTCGACGGCGATTTCTGGCACCAATTCCGTATACGTAACGTTGCCGTCTGCGCCGATCACCACGATGGCCCTCGCGAGGAGCCCGGCCATCGGACCGTCTGCGATAAGGACGCCGTAGTCCTCGCCGAAGCTGTCACGAAACGCGGACGCCGTCATGACATTGTCGATGCCCTCGGCGCCACAGAAGCGCTTCTGTGCGAATGGCAGATCCTTCGACACGCATAGCACGGACAGACCGCTTGCCGCGGCACGCTCATTGAACGTGCGGATGCTCGTCGCGCATACGGGTGTGTCCACAGACGGAAAGATGTTGAGCAATACGGGGTTTCCGCCAAACTCCGCACTGGTCACGGCCGCAAGATCAGTGCCCGTCAGGGTGAACGGAGGAGCAGGTGATCCGACTGCGGGCAACTCCCCGGTCGTATGAATAGGGTTTCCACGCAGCGTTATCTGTGCCATTCGCACAGTGTGCCAAACTGAATCGCCGTCCGCGCATCGGGCTTCCGACTGTGTGATCGGGGACCGGGATGACTGCCAGCGACGGTGCACCGCTCGCATTCGCGGGCGCTGTGGGTCGGTTCTGCTCAGAGCACGCTGCTGCGACGGCCAATCGCGTGGTGGCGCTGTAGCCGTCGGAGGATCCCGCTTTGAGCCTCAGGCGCGCACCGGGCGGCGATAGGTGAGTTTGTCGAATTCCCGACCGTACTCGTCGACGGCCACCACATCCATTTCGCTCATCAAGGTCCCGGGGCGGACATCGACACGAATGAAGGCGTAGTTGGCGAACCGCACCCGCGACCAGCCGACCGCCTCCTCGTGCTTGTCGCCCTGTGCGGTCCAGACGTAGCTGTTGGGCACGAAGGTATCGGCGAGTTCGTTGCCGCGGTAGCTTTCGCCCTCGCCTGGCTGGAAGGCGTAGCGCGGCCGTCCTGCGCAGCCCACGGTGTAGTACACGGTGCCGTCGGACTCGGGGTAGACGACCGCGTTGTCGGCGGCGGCCGTGGTCGGTCTGTTGGCTCGGATGGGGTCGGTGCGTTCGAACACGTGGTTATGCCCTTGGAGCACCAGGTCGACCTGGTGGCGGTCGAACAAGTCGCACCAGGCCGCCCGCACGCCGCCGTCGCTGGCGTGCGCCGCGGTGGTGGAGTAGGCGCAGTGGTGGAAGAAACACACGATGAAGTCGATGTCGGGGTTGGCGCGGTGTGCCGCCAGTGTCCTTGCCACCCAGGTGTTCTGCGCACCGCCCGAATAGCCGGTGTTGGTCTTGATCTCGTAGCTGACGTCGTTGGCGTCCAGGGATAGCACGGCGACATTGCCGTAGACGAAGGAGTACACGGACGGGCAGGCGGTGGGCCCGTTGCGGGGAAAGTCCAGCCGGGCTAGATGGCCGCCGTAGCCGTGTGTCGGGTAGGCGGCCTCCATGTCGTGGTTGCCGGTGGCGAACATCCACGGTGTCGTCGAGGCGCTGGCTTCGATGGAGCCGAGGTACACGTCCCACACGAAGGGGTTGAACTTGTCGAAGCCGGACGGGGGATCGGCAGCCGACGCCATGAAGGTTGCCGGCTTGCCCAGTCCGGACGGGTCGGCGTAGGCGATGTCGCCGGCCAGCACGTGGAAGTCGGGCCGCGACGCGATGATTTGGTTGAGCACGTTGGCGGTGTGCGCGGCCGCAGGATCGTTGTCGGCCTTGTAATAGCGGTCGTCGTAGATGCCGGGGGCAACGCCGGGCGGCAGCACCGGGGTGTCGTCGGTGCCCTGGTCGCCCATCATGGTGAACCGGAACGGGCTCAACGCATTTCGCGCGTTGGCCATCGCAGTCGTGGCGGGCAGGATGTCGCCGGTGAAGCCGTCGTCGGTGCGCCAGCGGTAGAAGTGCGGCATCCTGGCGGGCAGGTCGTCGAGGGGAACGTGGACGTAGAACTGCTCGGCCGCCAGCACACCGCCGCCGCTGGCCGGGACCTGGGTGACCAGATTGCGGACTTCGGCCTCGGCGCTCGCCCCCAGCGCAAAGGTGGGGCCATGGTCGAGAAAAACCTTGGTGCGGCCGGGATTTCGTGATAACTGCGCGGCGAAGCGCAATTGGCTGGCGGCGTCGGCGCCGTACCCGACACGGCGGTTGGCCACGGCCAACGGGGCGTCCTCGGCGTACGCGCGGTGACCGAACGGTGAGACGCCCAGTGCGGCGACCGCCGCCGCCGCTGCCGAGCCTCGCAGGAAGGTGCGCCGTGACACCCGGTGGCGGCGCAGATAGGCCTGATGCCACTCGTACTGTTCGGCGATGGTCATGCCGACGGCGATTTCCGGCGGAACGCCGGTGTCCGGGATCTCTCCTGCGGGCGTCAGAGGCTTCATGGGCACCATTGGATCGTGGCCCATGCCCGCCCGAACGGCCGCACCGCGGGGGCGAATCGGGCACAAACGGCGGGTGAACTTCGGGTCATTGGGCGCGGAAGCAACCCCGCACCGCGTCGCCGGGTCGCATAGGTGATCGGCAGTCACGCCTTCGTTCACACAGACCTAACTATTGTCCGCGTCAGCCCCGGGCTAGTAATGCCAGTCGGCGTGGTCGACCGAGCTGCCAGTGATGATCATCTTGTCGACCGGCAGTTTCACTCCGCATGGCCAACGGGGTGGACCTCAAGTTCCCCGAGGAACGATGCCGGAGGCCCCGAGCGTGTACTCGCGCCGAACGATGCGCGGGGCTCAGCCGGTGCATTCCCAGTTGGGTGGGTGGGTGATGCTGATGACGGCAGGTCCGGCGTTGATGCGGCTGCAGTAGGCGTTGGGGTCAACCGCCAGATCGCCGACGATTCCACCTTTTGGCGAGATGGACACGCGCTTGCACCGCCAGGAGAAGGCGTCGCGGGGTGCCACCAGATAGGCCTCCGCGGGCAGGAACTGGGCATCGCGGGGGTACTGCTCGCGGCACTGCTCGGCCATGTCGACGATTTGGCCGGGCGAGGCCGACGCCACCGGCGAGCAGGCCAGGCCGGCCACGGCGATGCCGAGCAGCAGCCCGGCGGCTGTGCGCTGGCGTCGGACTCCGCCCGTGCTCATCGTCGCTCGCGCTCCTGCCTATCGGTCCTACGGGCACCACTCTCCGTCGTCTTATCGTAAGACGTAACTACATCATTACACCGCGGGCGGGCGGCCCGGCTCGCCCGGCCGATGGCGTGCCGGCGCTCAGGTCGGGGTCCCGTTTGGCCCTTACGATGGCGCCGTGGGGTCCACGAGTGGGCATGACGCCGGGGGCGACACGTATGACGCGCTGCAGCGCAGCCTGCTGCTGCTGGTGGCGACCAACGCGTTGCGCGGCGCGGCGGCGCCGGGCCAGTACGACGCCATGGTGAACGGGCAGGCCCTGGCCGAGGCGATGGATGCCGCCTACCTGCAGGCCAAGGCCCGGACCCACCCGGTGGACAAGTTCGGCTATCAGCTGGGTGGGTGTGCCGCGGTGATGCTGATCCAGGACGCCGGCGCCGTCTTTCCGGCGCGGATGCCCGACCCGGGTCCGCCGCTTACCGCGGTTACCTCGCCGGCGCGGCGTTCAGCCTGGCGATGGCGGTCACCGAGGCCTTCCAGGACGTCATCCTGCCGGTGTGGTCCCAGCCCGATGTTCGGGACCATTTCCTCGACCTGGTCGACGAGATCGTCGCCGATCCCGATTATCCCCCGCGCGCCGCGATCACCTCGGTGGTGAACTGCCTCCGCCAGTTCCGGGAGGCCGACGAGCAGCTTGCGGCGCCGCCGCCCGAGACCATGCCGGCACCCGCGGATCGGTCCAGACCGCGATCGATCCCGTGGCGGCCGATCGGCATTACCGCCCTGGCCACGGTGGCGGTGCTCGGGCTGCTGCAGTGGATGATTCCGACCATCCCGTACGCATTCCTGCCGGGCGGCCGCACCGGCACCGCAGCCGGGCAGGCGCCGGCCGACCCCATTCCGCTTCCGCCCGGCGCCCCGACCACCGTGTCGCTGGCCCAGCGGCTGCCGAACACGAAGGTGCAGCTGTTCGCCCTGGCCGACGGTCCGAGCCCGGCCCGGGGCGCACAGACCGTGCCGGGGGTGCTCCCCCAGGTCAGTGCTCCGGTGTTGCGGATCAACGGCCGGATGGTCTTTCAGCTGTGGCTGTCGATCCGCGACCCGCACCTGCCCCCTGACCAGCTGTCGCTGTCGGTGTACGGGACCGCCCCGACCGTGGTCACCGATTCCCATCTGATGGCCGACGCCGATCATCCGGCCGCCCCCGAGCCGCACCTGGACGCCGGCGACTTCATTCCGGTCCACACCATCGACACGGGCGGGTCGCCGACGATCTATCAGTTCGTGCTGAGCGCCCCACCCGATCGGACCACGGTGGGCTACTGGTGCGGCTACACCGCTAAACCGGTGCAGATATTGGTGACGACCAGCGACAACGCCAGCGCGGCCACCACCACCTACCCGGTGTATGTGCTGCGCGACAAGGACTGCTGAGCCAGGCCCGCTGGCGCTGCCGGTGACGGTTCAGCCGCCCGAACCGGCAGGCTGATCGGCGCCGGCTCCGCCGGCCGAGGAGTCCTGGGCGGCCGGCCGGGGCACCAGTGCGTCCAGTTCGGCCAGCGCTTGCCGCTTGGCGGCCTCATATTGCTCCCGCACCTGCGCCTTGAGAGCGTCGATATCACCCTCGGCCTCGGCGAGAACCTTATCGGCGCCCACCTTCAGCAGACCGGACTCCGTCAGGCCCCGGGCCTTGGCCACCGCCGCGAACCGCCGCGCGTAGTCGGCGTTCACCCGCAGCTGCAGCGTCTTGCCCTTTTGTGCCGCCATCCGTCCACTTCCGAGTCTGGCGTTCCCCGGCCCGCCGCGCACGGCCGGCCAGCTACGCCGAGAGATGTATTGCAAGAGTACACCAGACTATGTCACGAGCATGAGTAAGCAGACAGTGATCAGGTAATCTGAAAATACTTACTTGATCTAACACTGTTATCTTGTAATACTGACTTACACGATCTCGGAACGGCCGGGGTCGGTGAGATTGGAGAAGCCATGAACACACGTGGTGATCGCCGACCGGTCAGCACGACCGGCGATCGGCGGGACGACACGACCGGGCTGCGGACGTCGCTGCGTGCCCTCGCGATGGTTGCGGGCACGGCCGGGGTGGCCGCGGCGCTGGCGTTTCCGGCGGCCGCTTCCGCCGCCGGGCCTGCCGCCCAGCAGCGCCCGATCGAGGCCGGGTTGGCGGCCGGGGGAGCGGGCTGGGCCCAGGACTGGGGCTGGAGGACCGACTGGTATCACCCCGAGTGGGGCTCGGGGTGGAACAACGGCTACCCCGCACCGGGCTGGGTTCCGCCGATGGGGTGGGCTCCGCCGGTCGACTGGATGCCGCCGGTTGGCTGGGCCCCACCCCCGGGCTACGCCCCGCCTGCGAGCTGGCGAGGACCGTGCCGCGGTCCTCTGTTCAACCTCATCCACCCGCGGCGCTGCATCTAGCCGCGACAGGGTGACGATGTCGCGCCGGCGACTGCCCCGCCGGCCAGCATCGGGGAGGCGCCCGCGCGCGGCCGGTCCTACTCGCCCAGGGCCCAAATCAGGAGGTCTTTGACCTCGGCGAACTGGTCCTCGAGGGAGCGCTTTCTTGACCGCAGTTCGGCGGCGTCGGTCTTGAGGTCGGCAACGTCGCTAGCCTTTCCGGCCGCTTCCGGAGCCTAGGCCGTTTATCGGCCAGCCAGCCGGTCGAGCTCCTGACAAGCCGACGCCGCCGACCACGCGCTGACGCTGCTGACCGGTCTGGCAATCCCAAGCAGGAGTCGCTCCAGCAGTAGCGGTCGTGAGTTGTCAGAGGGACATTGGGGCACGACCAGTCGGTTGCCTGAGAACTCGCTTCACTGCTACCAAGAGAACCACGTGGTTGCGATAGCGTTTTCAGAGGCGTTCGACGGGGGAGCAGGGAGCGGCAGGTGGATCTCGGCCTCTGGGGTTGTCTCACGATATTTGCTGCGGTGATGGCATTTTTCTTCGCCGCTTGCGTATTCGTGTTCGTAAGGCGGATGGAGGATCGCACACCCGCTGCGCTGGGCGAAGAAGTTGGTGCCCATAAAGCGGTTCTCGCCAAACTGCGCAAGCGCGAATCGATGTCGCAGGAAGAAGTAGATTATGCGGCCGAACTAATTTCTGACGCTCGATCACCGCTCGCGTACGCGATGCCCGCCGTCCTCTTCACTATGGGGTTCTTTTACGTCGTTGGCTGTCTCTTCATGCTCCACGAAGATGGCGGCAACCCCTCCTTTCGAACGTTCATCGGGGGCATCCCCATGTTGACCTCCATGAACATCGTCGCGCAGCTGCGCAGGGTCGCACGGTTGAAGGGGCGTCTGCAGAACGCTCCCTTGTCGGTGCCCGAGTCATCCGGGGAGCTCTCCACCGCCTAGCGTGCCGGTGATTCGGAAGTGTGCGCCGGGTCCCCGTCTTCCCACAGAGGCAGTTGACGATCTGCTTGGCGTGCCTGAAGCATTCTGCGGGCGGGGCGGGTGCGAACCTTTTCCGGCCACCAGAACCAGCGCCCGATCAGTGCTGCGATGGACGGCGTCATGAACGAACGCACGATCAGTGTGTCGAACAGCAGACCAAGGGCGATCGTGGTCCCGATCTGACCGAGAATCCGCAGATCGGAGAACATGAATGAGGACATGGTGGCCGCGAACACCAGACCGGCGGCGGTCACCACCGCGCCGGAGCCGGCCATCGCACGAATGATGCCCGTCTTCAAGCCGGCGCCGATCTCTTCCTTGAACCGCGAGATCAGCAACAGGTTGTAGTCCGACCCCACGGCCAACAGCAGGATGACGGCCAGCGCCAGCACGATCCAGAACAACTCGACACCGAAGATGTCCTGCCAGATCAGCACCGAAAGCCCGAAAGAGGCGCCCAACGACAACGCCACGGTGCCCACGATGACGAATGCGGCCACCAGGCTTCGGGTGATGAACAACATGATGAGCAGAATCAGGCTCAGTGCGGCGATTCCGGCGATCACCAGGTCGTACTTGGCGCCGTCGCGGATGTCCTTGTAGGTCGCTGCAGTCCCGGCGATGTAGATCCTGGATCCCGCTAATGGCGTACCCTTGATGGCCTCCTGCGCGGCGTGTCTGATCGCGTCGATGTGCGAAATGCCTTCGGGGGTAGCAGGATCGACGTCGTGGGTGATGATCATGCGTGCGGCGTGACCGTCGGGCGAGAGGAACAGCTTCAGGCCGCGGAGGAACTCGGGGTTGGTGAACGCCTCCGGTGGTAGATAGAAGGAGTCATCGGTTTTCGACGCGTCGTATGCCTGGCCCAGGGCGGTGGCGTTCTGCAGTGCCGCTGCCGTCTGGTCGTCGATGCCCGAGGTGGTGGCGTAGTTCGTCATCGTCAGGTCGCGGTTGGTCTGCTGATTGGCGAGCTGCGGGGGGATCAGCGCCAGCAGTTTCGGCTGCAGCTCATCCAGCTTGGTGATGCTCGCCGAGACGTTGCTCAACTGGTCGGTCAGCGCGTCGATGCCGTCCAGCGCGTCGAAGAGGGACCTCAACGCCCAGCACGCCGGGATGTCGAAACAGTGTGGCTCCCAATAGAAGTAGTTACGCAGCGGCCGGAAGAAGTCGTCGAAGTTGGCGATCTTGTCGCGCAGGTCCTGCGCCGTGGCGACCGTCTGCTTGAACGCCTCGGTCTGCTCGTCGGTGACGGCGCTTGACTGTTGTTGCAGCGCATACTGCTGGCGCAGAACGTCGATGGAGTCGTTGATCACCTTGACCTGTTTGAGCAGATCGGCGGCGCGGGCCTGCTGATAGGGCAGGTTGTTGATCTGCGCCGAACTGCCCGCGCTGATCTGGAACGGGATCGACGTGTGATCCAGTGGCGTGCCCAACGGTCGCGTGATCGACTGCACCTGCGCGATGCCGTCGGTGTGGAAGACGGCCTTGGCTACCCGCTCCAACAGGATCATGTCCGTGGAATTGCGCAGGTCGTGGTCGGCCTCGATCATCAGCAATTCGGGATTGAGCCGGGCCTGGGAGAAGTGGCGCTCGGCGGCCGCGTAGCCGACGTTGGCCGGGGCGCTGGCAGGCAGATAGGGGCGGGCGTCGTAACTGGTCGTGTACCCCGGCAGGGCGAGCAGACCGATGAGAGCCACGGCGATAGTCACCACCAGGATGGGGCCGGGCCAGCGCACGACGGCTGTCCCGATGCGCCGCCAGCCCCGGGTGCGCATCGCGCGGGCAGGCTCGAACAGACCGAAATGGCGGCCGATGCTCAGCACCGCCGGCGCCAGGGTCAGCGCGGCCAGCAGCGCGACGAGGACCCCAATCGCAGCGGGAATGCCCAGGCTCTGGAAATACGGGAGCCGGCAGAAGGTCAGACAGAACACGGCGCCGGCAATCGTCAGGCCCGAACCCAGGATGATGTGCGAGGTCCCCCGGTACATCGTCCCGAACGCTGATACCCGATCCTGCCCGGCGTGGCGTGCTTCGTGGTAGCGGCCCAGGATGAAGATCGCGTAGTCCGTCCCGGCGGCGATGACCAGCAAGGTGAGTAGGTTCGTCGAATACGTCGACAGTCCGATGATTCCGGCGTTCGCCAGCAGGGCGACGACCCCGCGCGACGCGGTCAACTCGATCATCACCGTGAAGATCACGAGAAGCACCGTGGTGAACCGGCGGTAGAGCGAGAACAGCATCACCATGATCACCCCGATGGTGATCAGGGTGGTCTTGAGGGTGCCCTTGCGGCCCACCTCGAACTGATCGGTGACCAGCGGTGCGGCGCCGGTGACATAGGCCTTCACCCCGGGCGGCGGCGGCGTCTGGTCGACGATGTTGCGAATGGAATCGACGGACTCATTGGATAGCGACTCGCCCTGATTACCGGCCAGATACACCTGCACCAACGCCGCCTTGCCGTCGGTGCTCTGCGAGCCGGCCGCCGTCAGCGGATCACCCCAGAAATCCTGAACGTGCTCCACGTGCTTGGTGTCCTGGGAGAGCTTCTTTATCAAGCCGTCGTAGTAATGGTGCGCGTCGGCACCGAGGGGCTGGTCGCCCTCCAGCACGATCATCGCCGCACTGTCGGAGTCGAACTCGTGAAACACCTTGCCGATCCGTTTACTGGCCTGCAGCGACGGCGCATCTTGGGGACTCAGCGAGACGTTGTGCGCTTGGGCAACCGTCTCCAACTGCGGCACGAAAACGTTCGTGAGCACCGCCAGGCCCAGCCAGAAGAATGCGATCAGCGGCGAAAAACGCCGGATCGCGTCCGCGACCCGGTCTGTCCTCGACTGGCGTTCGGCCTGATGGGTGCTCATCCGGACTTGTCCAGGCAGTAGGTGAAGGCGTTCAGGGTGTTGGCCGTTCGCGTGTCCTTGAGGACGTCATCGATCTTGATCCGGCAGCCGATCGAGTCGGAATTGCCCTGAGCGGAGACGTTGACGAACACCGCCACCAGAAGCATCCACCGCCGCAACAATCGGCTTCCGATCGAAAACCGCGGCATCCGTGACCCTTTCGACGAGCGGCGACGTCCGGACGGTAGAAGATCTCGGTGATGGACGGCCCGCGTATCAACTAGGTTGACGGTACGATACGGGACCGGACACCACAACGAGCACCTCAGGCATTGTGCCGGGTAAACCTGGGATGGCGACCTCGTCGACCACGTCGTGCCGGCGAGTCACCTCCAACTTCCTCGTTGACTCACTGTCCACGAACGTTGCTCGGGAAGTGACCAGCCGAACCGCACCGCGCACATTCGCACCGCGGTGGTGACTAGGACGCACACAGCCGCGGCGACATGGACGTGTGCGCCGCAAGCCAGAGATGCCGCCAGTGCGATGGTTCCTGCAATCGCCGCTACCGCGTACAGCGTGCCGACCTTCAACATTGCGACAGGCATGGCCAACAACATGTCCCGCAACGCCGAGCCGCCGACGGCGGCGGTCACACCGACGAACATCCCGGGCAACAGCGGAAGTCCGATGCCAATCGCCTTGGTCATCCCGATCGCTGCATACAGCCCCACCGTCAGGGCGTCCAGCACCACCCAGAACGGTTCGAGTCGCGCGATCAGCGCACGAGCACCATTCCGGCCAGCGAATCGACGACTGCGATGGGCAGGTACCAGTTGTTGGTCAGCACCGCGGGTGTGACATTGAGGAGCATGTCTCGGATGAACGCGCCGCCGAGACCCGTCGCTGTGCCGACCACACCGACACCGAGAAGATCGATTCGGTGGTTGTCGACCCTCGCGGCGAAAATCGCTCCCTGCATCGACGCGACGGCGACGGCAGCGAGGTCAGCCGACAACGGAATTGCT
>CAVOSY010000003.1:0-244496 GCA_963698965.1 uncultured Actinomycetota bacterium | reverse complement strand
GCGGTTTTCGGCGGCGTAAACTGAGCCGCTTCTGGGCCTACGGACAATCGTTGAGAGGTCAATATGGCGAAAACGACGAAGACGGCCAAGCCGACGAAGAAGGCTTCGGCCAAGAAGGCGACGCCAACAAAGGCCACGAAATCGTCCCCTGCACCGGAGGCGCGGATCGCGCGCGAGGTGCTGCCGATGCCCGACCTCAAACACGTAGGCCTGACTACGTATGATGCAAAAGACCCGAACACCAAATACCCGCCTATCACAACGTTACGGCCACCGATGGGCGCACCGAACGTCATGATCGTCCTGATCGACGATGTCGGATTCGGCGCCTCATCGGCATTCGGCGGACCATGTAAGACACCGGTGGCCGAGAAGCTCGCAGCGAATGGGTTGAAACTCAACAGGTTTCATACGACCGCGTTGTGCTCGCCGACGCGCCAAGCGATGCTGACCGGCCGCAATCATCACTCGGTCGGAATGGGCGCGATCACCGAGATGGCGACGTCGGCTCCCGGCAACAACAGCATCCGGCCGAAGAAGGCGCCCGTCGCCGAAACCCTTCGGCTCAACGGGTATTCCACCGCGCAGTTCGGCAAGTGCCACGAGGTGCCGGTGTGGGAGGTCTCGCCGGTGGGCCCGTTCCACCAGTGGCCGACCGGTTCGGGGTTCGAACATTTCTACGGCTTCGTGGGTGGCGAGGCCAACCAGTACTACCCAGGGCTGTACGAGGGCACTACGGCCGTCGAACCACCCAAGAGCCCGGAGGACGGGCTACACGCTAACCGAGGACCTCGCTGACCGGGCGATCACATGGATTCGTCAGCAGAAGGCGTCTCATGCCCGACAAGCCGTTCTTCGTCTACTTCGCGCCTGGCGCCACCCATGCGCCACACCACGTGCCGAAGTGCTGGTCGGATAAGTACAAAGGCAAGTTCGATGACGGCTGGGATAATACTGCGAGAGAAGAACACTTGCCCGGCAGAAGAAGCTCGGCGTGGTGCCGAAGGACGCGAAGTTGACCAAGCGGCACGACGAGATCCCGGCGCGGGACGATATGCCCGAGGAGCTGAAGCCCGTGCTGGCCCGGCAGATGGAGATCTACGCCGGATTCCTCGAGCAGGCCGACCATGAGGTCGGCCGGGTCGTCGATGCCATCGACGATCTCGGAGTCCTCGATGACACGTTGATCTACTACATCATCGGTGACAACGGCGCTTCCGCCGAGGGCACGCTCAACGGACTGCTTCAACGAAAATGACCACACTCAACGGGCTGCCGGGCATCGAGACGACCGAGTTCCTACTCTCCAAGATCGATGACTTCGGCACGGCCGGCTGCCTACAACCATTACGCGGTCGGCTGGGCGCACGCCCTCTGCGCGCCTTACCAGTGGACGAGCAAAGTCGCGTCGCACTGGGGCGGCACCCGCAACGGCGCAATCGTGCACTGGCCCAACGGCGTTACCGAGAAAGGCGGTATGCGCGACCAGTTCCATCATGTGATCGACGTGGTGCCGACCATCCTCGAAGCCGCGGGGCTGCCTGCGCCCGCATCCGTCAATGGCATCACGCAGGCACCGCTGGAAGGCGTGAGCATGATGTCCACGCTGCGCGACGCGAAGGCGCCGGAGACCCACGAGGTGCAGTACTTCGAGATGATGGGCAACCGCGGCATCTACTTCCAGGGCTGGACCGCTGTCACGAAGCACCGGACCCCGTGGAAAGCGGATGCACCACCGCCATTCGACACCGACGTGTGGGAGTTGTACGGGCCGGACGACTGGACGCAAGCCAACAACCTCGCGACGGAGAACCCGGAGAAACTCGCTGAGCTGCAATGGCTTTGGCTCATCGAAGCGGTGAAGTACAACGTCGTTCCGTTGGATGACCGCGGCTTCGAGCGCATCAACCCGGATATCGCGGGACGTCCCCAGCTCATCAAGGGCAACTCGCAACTACTGTTCTCCGGCATGCGGGTCGCCGAGGGCTGCGTGCCTGGTCTCGATGCGAAACAAGTCGCATCAGGTAACCACTAATGTCGTCGTGCCCAACGACGGTGCGACGGGCGTGATCGTCACCCAGGGCGGCAGCGCGGGTGGGTGGACCTTGTATGCGCACGAGGGCAGGCTCAAGTACTGCTACTGCTACTTCGGCATCGAACACTTCATGGTGGAGGCCACCAAGAAGATCCCGGCCGGCGCGCATCAGTTGCGGATGGAATTCACCTATGACGGTGGCGGTCTCGGGAAGGGCGGCGACGTCACGCTGTATTACGACGGCAAGGCCGTCGGGAAGGGGCGTGTGGACAAGACCCAGCCGATGGCGTTCTCGGCCGACGAGGCCTGCGACGTCGGTTCGGACACCGGCTCACCGGCTTCGCCGGACTATGGGCCCACCGACAACAAGTTCACCGGCGAGATCGAGTGGGTGCAGATCGACCTCGGCGAGGACAGCCACGACCACCTGATCACCGCGGAGGACCGCTTCAACATCGCTATGGCCAAGCAGTAACGGCGGACAGCGCTTAGCTTTGCCGCTGACAAATCCGGGGCGTTCGCGGGAGTTGTCCACAGTTCTGACTTCGTCCACAGATTCTGTGAGGGTCGGACCTGCGCTGGCTTGTTTGGCGGTGGTGGTGGATAGCGTTGGGGTGTGGGTGGATTCGTGACTGGGGAGGCGGCGCGTGTGCGGTTTCGCGCGTTGGCCGATCAGGTGGAGTTCGCTTACGCCGAGATGCGCTGCCGGTCCAGTGATGAGGTGGGCAACGAGTTCCGGGCGGAGATGGCCGAGCACCTCGAGACCCAGGAGCGCAGCAACCGCGGGCTGATGTATCGGGTGTTCGGTGAGATCGCCGATCCGCCCGATCAGACCGCGATGGTGCCGGCGGTGGTGAACAGCCTGGCCGGGCGGCTGCGCATCGCGCCCCGAGAGGTCAAACGCCGGATGAAGGTGGCCGCGCGCATCCGACCGCGAACTGACCGGCCCAGCCGCTGCCGCCGGCGCTGCCGCATGTCGCCGCCGCGGTGGAGGCCGAGGAAGATCGGTGAGGATCATCTGCCGTCGGTGTTCGGTCACAGATCGCGACGAGGTGGAGCGCAGCCTCGTGCGCGAAGCCACCAAAAACGATTCCGAGATCGTCAAAGCCGTCGCCCGCCGTATCGATGAGATCTTCAACCCAGACGGGGATTTCGACGAAGAAGACCGTGCCCGCCGGCGGGGCCTGACACTGGGGCAGCAGGGTCCTGATGGGATGTCGCGGCTGGCCGGCTGGATCGACCCGGAAACCCGCGCCTATGTGGAGGCGGTCACCGCGGCCGTGCGCCCAGGCCGCCACCGACCCGACGGCACATTGGTCGAGACCCGCGATGACCGCAGTGGCGCCCAGCGTTGCCATGACGGCATCAAACTCGGCGTGAAGGCCGGGCATCGCCTCCGACGGTCTGGGAACCCACCGCGGGCACCCGGTGACGGTAATCGTGCGCACCGCCCTGGCCGAATTGAATCAGGCCGCCCACGCGGTGACCAACCCCGATATCCCGATGCCGCCGCCAGCGCGCACGGGCGGGGACACCGCACTCCCGATGCGCGACGTCGTCAGGTTGGCATCGGACGGGATTCACTATCTGGCGGTGTTCGACAACCACAGCGAACGCCCGATCTACCTGGGCCGCCAAACCCGCATCGCCACCGCCGATCGGCGCATCATCTGCTACGCCCGCGACGGCGGCTGTACGCGCCCCGGCTGTTTAGCACCGGGCTACCACTCCGAGGTGCACCACAGCCCGGACTCGTCACCGGATGGCAGGACGGACGCCGACTGCCTGTTCTTCGCGTGCCCACCCGACCACAAACTCGTGAGCGAGGGCCACTATCAGACCGCAGTCACCGACACCGGCCGGCTGGCCTGGACCGACGGCACCCAACCACCCGACATCAACCACGCCCACCACCCTGAAGAACTCCTCCACGGCAACACCGACCCACCCGAGGAAGTCGAGAAGTGAACGCGCCGAACGGGTTCCGACTAGTCGCGAGCCCACCGCGGCTGGATGAACACGCCTTCGGCTTCGACCGTGACGCCCTCTTCGTCGGCGAGATGTCCTGCGGTGAATGTCTTTACGCCCTCGGTGCGGGTGATCCGGGCCTGCGCGTGCAGCCGGCCGAGCCGGGTGAGCCGCAGGTAGCGCAGCGTGATGGTGCCGGTGAGCCGAGGTCGTTGCGGGCTGCTGGCGGCGGCGCCAAGGATGTGGTCGAGCGCCAGGGCAGCGACTCCCCCATGCACGTGTCCCGGCGGACCTTCGTAGGCCGCGCCGAGATGAAAATCGGTGAACACGCCGCCGTCGGCGCTCTGCTCGATCACCAAGGGCGGCGCCACGGGATTGCGGACCCCGATCACGACATTGCCCCACGGCATCTGATCGCCGTCCGCCGTGAATCGGACGCCGTACGAGCCGTCGACTTGCTCGCTGCGCAGTCGGGCGGTCGCCGCATCGATCTCCGCCTTGGCCGCGGCAACGGTCTCGGCGCCGGCCTCCGTGCGGATGGTCGCATCGATCAGCGCCCGCACCGACTCGGTGAGCGGCTCGTAGATGGACCGCAGCCTGGCGACGTCGTCAGCGCTGAGGTTCTCCAGGGTCCAGTCCAGCACACCTGCACTAGAACACGTTCTAGTGCAGGTTGTCGAATCACCCCGGCGCCGGCCCGACAAGCAGCTGGCGGATCACCGGGCGGGCCCACGCACTCAGTTCGTCATGGCTGAGGGCCGTTACGGCGGGGTTGGCCAGCACGTAGCGCGTGGTGGCAAGGCCGATGACGAAGGCGCCCATCAAGCCGGCGCGCTGGGCCGGATGATCGGGTGTGACGGCGACGAGCTTCGGGCCGACCTGGGTGGCGAAGATCCGGCGCATTGCGTCCACAGCGATCTGGCTGGTCATCGCCGCGCGCAGCAAAGCCACGAAGGTGTCGTCCTCCCACACGGCGAAGAAGCTGGACAGCAACGCATCTGCAATGTCGTCGGGGTGTAGTGCCGTCAGGTCAGGCAGGTCGATAGTGAACTCCGCCGCGGCGGCGAACAGGTCCTGCTTGCTGCCGAAGTACCGGATGACCAACGCAGGGTCGACGCCGACGTCAGCAGCGACCGCCCGCAGCGTGGTCCGCTCGTAACCGTCGGACCCGAAGCGGAGGCGTGCCGCGGCCAGGATGTCGGCGCGAGTCTGCACGGCGTTGCGGGTCCGCGAGGATGCCATGCGACGAGAATAAGTCACCAACCGTTGACATCTATCGCACCCCGGCTTAGTGTCTAAGTCACCAGTTGTTGACTTACTGGGGAGGAGCCGAGTATGAACACCTCGCATGACGTCGCCGTACTGATCATCGGCGCGGGTCCGACCGGACTGACCGCCGCGCTCGAGCTGTCGCGGCTCGGCGTCGGTGTCCGCATCGTCGACCGCGCGCCCGAACGCTCGCTCACATCGCGGGCGCTGGGCATCCAGGCGCGGACCGTCGAGCTGTTGCGGGTCCGCGGGATTGGCGACGAGCTTGTGGAGCTGGGCAACCCCGCGGGATCGACGACGCTCTACTCGGAGGGCAGGCGACTCGCTGGCATCGAATTGCATCGGATGCCAAGTGAGTTCAACTATGTGCTCCTGCTGGCGCAATCGGAGACCGAACGGCTGCTCACCGAACAGCTCAACCGCCAAGGAGTGAAGGTCGAACGCGGCGTCGAGCTGCTGACCGTGACCCAACGGCAAGACAGTGTCTCCGCGGTGCTGCGCAGCGGTGACGGAGCGCAGGAAGTGGTCGACGCCTCGTATCTGATCGCTGCCGACGGCTCACGCAGCGCGATCCGCAAGGCGCTGGGGCTGGCGTTCACGGGCAAGTCGCTGACCCACAACTACGTCCTTGGCGATCTCCACCTGGCCGGGGATGTACCCGAGGACCAGCTGTCGATCTTCTTGGCCCGCAACGGTTTCCTCGCTGTCTTCCCGATGGGCGACGGCCGATTCCGGTTCATGGCCACCGACCCTGACGGCATGACCGGCGACACTGGCGATCCCACGCTGGAGGACATTCAGCGGCTCTACGACCGCACGGTGCACCTGCCCGCCCAGCTCTACAACCTGAACTGGAGTTCGCGCTTCCGGATCAACAGTCGCCACATGACCACGCTGCGCGGCGGACGCGTGTTCTTCGGCGGTGACGCCGCGCACGTGCACAGTCCCGCGGGTGGGCAGGGCATGAACGCCGGTATCCAAGACATGATCAACCTGTCGTGGAAACTCGCGATGGTCCTCAGCGGGCAGGCGCGCCAGGAACTCCTCGACACGTACCAATCCGACCGGTTGCCGGTGATCCGCCGGCTGGTTGAGATGACCGAACGGGCCACCAGGGCATTCAATTCCACCAATCCAGTCGTGCACGCGGCGCTCACCCGGCTGGCGCCGATCGTGTTGGCGCGGTCGCGAGTGCAGGACAAGGCGGCGCCGCGACTGGGACAGCTCGCCGCCGGCTATCGGGATTGCCCGATTGCCAAGGGCGGCGGACGGCTCGGGTCGCTGCGCGCGGGCGACCGCGTCCCTGATTTTCGCGTCGGCACTGGGCGGCTGTACGACTCTCTCGACCTGTCGAGACTGACCCTGGTCCTTACCGGCGACCGCGCGCCGGAGGCATACCGGCCATGGCGCGACATCGTCGCGCTGCGCCGGGTGTCCATCGACGACATGCCTTCGGGCTGGCTGCTCGTCCGGCCCGACGGCTACCTCGCGGCCGCCGGCGGACCCGACGACGGGCGGGTGTTGTCTCGGTGGCTCGATCGGTGGTTCATTGCACCAGCACGCTGAGCGCTGAGCGCGCCGCCGGATCGCGTCGGCCACGTTCGAGTTCCATCAGCGCGCATTCCGCGGTCGCGGCGATCCATAGCCGCGCGGCCTCGCGCGGATGCCGCGAACCGAGCGCCTCGAAGTCGGCCGCCACCACATCGACGTTCATCCGGTTGCGGCGCGTGACTTCCTCGGCGATCGGCAGATGGCCGCGCGCCTCCAGCAGCAGCGCCTTCACGCCGCGGTCGCGCAGGCAGCCGTCGAGGTACGTGGTGGCGGCAGCGGCGAGCCGGGCCTTGCCCGGCGTCATTTCGCCGATGACGGACATCACCTCGTCGAACAGCACATCGTGGAAACGCCGATGCAAAGCCACCAGGTAGGACACCCGGTCCGGGAAATGGTGGAAGAACGTCCCTTTCGACACGCCGGCGCCCGCGACGACGGCGTTCACCGAAAGCCCCTCCAGCCCGAGCTCTTCCGCGAGCACCAGTCCGGTCTCGATCAGGTTGGCCCGCGTCTGCTGCGCGGCCGCCAGTCTCTTGTTCGCAACCTCCACGTGCGGCTAGTCGTAACTGACCGACCGACCGGTCAATGAAAGGCACACCGATGGCGACGATGCAAACCTCGCGCGGCACTGTTTCCTACACCGACGAGGGTTCCGGCCCGCCGGTCGTGCTGCTGCACGCGGCGCTGCACGACCGCACCGATTTCGCGCCGGTCGCCGAGGCCCTCGGCAACGGCAGGCGGGTGCTGGCGCTCGACTGGCCAGGACACGGCGAGTCTCCCCTACCCGCCACTCCGCTGCGCGCCGTCGAATTCGGCGATCTGCTCATCGAATTCGCCGATCGGCTCGGCCTGGCCAACGCGGTGATCGTCGGTAATTCGGTTGGCGGCTATGCCGCCTGCCGGCTGGCGCTGGAGCGACCCGAGCGTGTCGCGGGCGTTGTACTCGTCAACACCGGCGGCTTCACACCGCACAGCGTTTTCACGCGGTTCTTCTGTGGGGTGATGGGACGTCCCGCGGTGGTCAAGGCGGTCTTCCCCGCATTCGTGCGCGCGTATATGCGGCCCAAGAACCCAGCGGACAAGGCCGTCGCCGACCGCGTTGTGGCGCGGGCCAAAACAGACGGGGGTGCGCGGACCGCTGCGGCATTGTGGAAGAGCTTCACCGACCCCGGCCACGATCTGCGCATCCGGGCCGCTCAGATCGGCGCGCCGGTGCTGATCACGTGGGGCGCCAAGGATGTCACCGCCCCGCCGCGATGGGGC
The DNA here is from genome assembly GCA_963698965.1 of uncultured Actinomycetota bacterium. GTDB lineage: Bacteria > Actinomycetota > Actinomycetes > Mycobacteriales > Mycobacteriaceae > Mycobacterium. Next base: position 236,410 of record CAVOSY010000003.1, on the reverse strand, counting down.
AAACAAGTACATGCCGCCATTTCCGGGTCCACATTCACCACGCTGCCGACCGGTCATGTCGTATTCTCGTCGGAGCCGGTGGCGTGGCTGGAGACGGTGCTGCCGTTCGTCGACGCCGCGCACGATGCGTCATCGCCCAACGGTGAATCGGCCACTGGCTGAGGCGAATCCGAGCCAGGTATGGCGATTTCCGGCCCAGCACCAACCGACCTTCGGCGCGTCGCGCCTGGCAGGCCCGTCACGGCCCGTACCGTTGCTGATCCACACGGCGGGCGTCCTGGCGTCCAGCGCACCGTCGGGCTTGCGCCGCCGCGACGCGATCGTCATGAAACAGCGCCCGCGGGCAAGCACCTCCGGTCGCTGCAGCACCCAGTGCAGTCCCTCGGTCAGGGTCAGCGGCGTGCGCCCGGCCTCGCTGATGGCAGGCAACGCCTCATCTGGGCTCCAGTTCGCCATCGCATCCCCTCGGTCGGCGTCGCGGACCAGATACAGCGGCGCATCCGGCAGCGTCACCGACGAAATCGGGGTGAACTCGTCGACGTCGGTCATGTCGCTCACCACGAAACCCGGTTTGTCGTTCTGCCACAGCAGCGGGGCCAGCGCCGAGGCCGGGACGAGATCGGGGTGCACGACCAGCAGAGAATCCGCACTGTCGGGGACGCTTCGGAGTAGGTCTGCGGGCAGGCCCGCAATGTGGTGGACGTCGAGTTCGATCAGGCGCTCGGCCTGTTCGCTGATGCTGGGCACGGGCCCGTAACGAAACACGATGCGTCGATAGTTCCGCGAACTGCACAGCTAACACAAACGACACACGCCGGACGCGTGATCGCCATCATTCTGTCGAGAATCGACAGGCATGGCTATTGACGCGCGGGGACCGTCCATCGGGCCGTCCGCGGCCGAGATCCTGGCGTCACACGCCGGCGGCACCGGTTCGCCCACCAAGACGGCCGTCCGTGTCGCCGACGCGATCGCGGCTCGCGGAGACGACGGCACCTGGTTGTCGACTGTGCCCCGCGATCAGCTGTTGGCTGCTGCGGAAGAGATCGAAAAGCGCCCGGGTGCAAGGACATTGCCGCTGTACGGCGTGCCGTTCGGTATCAAGGACAGCATCGATGTCGAGGGGGTGCCGACCACACTCTCCTGCCCCGACTACGCCTACGTTGCGTCGACGACGGCGCCGGTGGTGCGGCGCCTGCTCGACGCGGGCGCGTTGTACGTCGGCAAGACGAATCTGGACCAGTTCGCCACCGGACTCAACGGCACCCGCACGCCCTACACCATCCCGCGCAGTGTGTACGGCGACGAGATGCGTCTCGGGTCACGCAGTTCCGGCCCGCGGTCTACATCGGTCGCCCCGTGGAAGGAGCGCGGCCGCGGTAACTACTCGCTGACCAGCGCGTGATGATCGGAATCCGCTGTTCCCTTGGGCTTTTCGGGGTGCTGGACGCGCGCAGTGGGCCAGCGGGCTCATCGACAACGCCTTGAACGCGGCGGGCGACCTCGGCCGCGAGGTCGGCCTCGAGACGCTCAACGGAGCGGGTGCGGTCACGACGGACTGCAAACGCTCGGCGAGGGTGCGGTGCTCGTCGGCGATCCTCGGCACCATGGTCACGTTCACCTGGAGAAGAAGTTTCTCTACGCCGCGATCGCGTCGTTCGCGGGTGCGGTGTTGTCATTCATCGGTCTGATCCATGCACCAGAGGTGGCGTGGGCGGCGAATCCGCAAGTCGCGCTCGGCTATCTGTTCTTCGGAATCATCTGCATCGCATACTTATTCCTGCCGGGGGCCAAGGATCCGGTGGAGGTCGACGAGGCCGATATCGTCGCGGGTCACTGACTACGCGCCGTCCGGGTTGATCAACTCGCGCGGGCCCGTCGGCAACCGCCAGTGGAACGCAAGCCCCGCGAGCCGAAGCACCGTCGCCACTGTGGAGCCGACCGCTATCGCTATCCACTGCGGCCCGAAGTAGTCGATCGCGACGTACGTCGCGGCGCCCAGTAGGGCCGGAATCGCATACAGTTCGTCCGGGCCCATCACCAATGGGATCTCGTTGGCAAGCACGTCGCGGATCATTCCCCCGGCGATCGCGGTGAGCATGCCGATGAGGCCCGCCGCGAACCAGCTGGCGCCGGCGTCGGCCGCGATCGCTGCGCCGGACGTGGCGAAGAACCCCATCCCGATCGCGTCGAGAACCAGGACCGCAGTATTCATCCGCATCACGAGTCGGGCCAGTGGGGTGGCGATCGCGACGGCGATCAGCGCGACCGTGATGTTGGGCCAATGCTGGACGGACTGCGGGGGCACGATGTCGAGCAGCACATCGCGCAGCACGCCGCCGCCGACTCCCGTGAGCACTCCCAGCGTCGCGATTCCGAACACGTCGAAGCCTTTCCGAACCCCGACGGTCGCACCTGATGAAGCGAACACGGCGATGCCTGCGTAGTTGAGAATTATCTGCAGCACGCCTGCACGTTAGTCCGCGACGAATGCAACGTCGCCGCCCTCGGCGAGCAGCACGCCGCCCGGTCGCAGCATGAATCGTCGGAACCCGTCCACAGCCGAACGCATCGGATCATTTCCGGTTCCCGATTGCACGCGGGCTCTTACTCTGCTCGGTGATGGACACCGCAACCGTAGTCGTGACGATCCTGCTTGCGGCGCTGTTCACCTTCGCCGCGAGCATCAAACTCCTCGGCGTCCCCCAATCCCTGGCGATCCGCGACCACCTCGGTGTCAAGCCGCTGCAGTGGCGGCTCATCGGAGGATGCGAACTCGCAGGCGTCGCCGGTGTGCTCGTGGGCCTGCTGTGGGCGCCGATCGGAATCGCCGCTGCCATCGGTCTGGTGCTGCTGTCGATCGGTGCCATCGCGTTCCATCTGCGTGCGTCGGACAGCGCCAAAGACATGGCGCCTGCCGCGATCGGGCTCGCACTCGCCGTCGCCACCGCCGTACTCCACACACTGTGACGTAACGGCCGCCACACCGCGGCCGAAAGCAGCGTTAGATTACCTAAATTTTCGTGGTCAGTTGTCTATGAAGTGTCCTAAGCTGCTCGTGTGGCAGCACGAACGCACAGCGTCGATCCCCGCGCGGAACGGGTCCGCACACGGCTGCGGGAGGCCGCGTTCGCGCTGGCCCACGAGCGCCAGGTCGACGAGCTCACGGTCGGTGACATCGTCGCCCGCGCCGAAGTCAGCAGGCAGGTCTTCTACCAACACTTCCGCGATCGCGACGACGCGGTCGCCACCGCGTTCACCGTCGCGTTCGCCGCGGCGACAGCCGAGATCGAGGGCGACGCCCGCGTGCGCATCCCTCGGCTGTTCGACTTCGCCGCCGAGCACCGGGCCATGTACCGCAACATCGTCCCGAGCGCGGTGACGCAGCGCGTCGTGACCGCGTTCCGGGCTGAACTGCAGCCGGCATGCGAGGAGATCGCCGAGCACGGCATGCCGGTGGTCTCCCCGATCGCAGGCCTGACCCCCGAGTCGGTCAGCCGGTTCCTCGTCGGCGGGTTCATGGAAGTGCTGCGGTCCTGGATGGAAGACCCGGACTCGACCGACCTGAACGGCCGCGTCAAAGCGGCGCTTGACACCGTCAACGCACTTCTCGGACTCACCACATCTTCGAAAGGTCCCCAAAATGGCTAAGCACCAAGCCCCCGACCGGCACCCCGTTCGCGATCGCACCGCCGTCCGCACCACGGCGCTGGCGATGATCGGGCTGGCGATCTTCGTCCTCGCGATGATCGCCAGCTATTCTGGCGCGTTCGCCAAGCCGACGCTGCATCACATGACCGTGGCCGTGGCGGGCCCGCAACAGCTGGTCGACGGTATCCGCGGCCAGGAATCGTTGGCAGTCACCCAAGTTGGCGATGGCGCAGCCGCGCGCCAGCAGGTCTACGAGCGCAAGAGCGACGCCGCGTTCGTCGCGTCGCCGACCGGCCAGCTGCAGATCTACGTCGCAGGCGGGGGCGGGAAGAGCGTTGCGAGCGCTGCCGAGACCATCGGTCGCGCCGTCGCCGCCAAAGCCAACCTCGCTCCCACCGTCGAGGACGTCGCCCCGCCGTCGGCCGGTGATCCATCCGGCACGGTCGAGTTCTACGCGATCATCTTCATCTCGATCGGCGCGTCCGTCGGCGCAACTGTGTTGGGACGTCTCATGGGCACCGTCCGTCGGCCACTGACGCTGGCATTGCGTACCGCGACGCTGGCCGGCTATTCGGCGCTGTTGGCGGGCGTGGTGACGATTTACGTCGATGTGATTCTTGGCGCCCTTACGGGTCATACGTGGCAGGTGTTCGGCGCGTTGTGGCTCTACTCGATGGCCGTCGGCGGCGCGATCACCGGGGTTGCGGCGGCATTCGGCTCGGTCGCCTCGATGGCCGTGACCGCGTTCCTCGTGGTGATCGGAAACGCTGCGGCCGCCGGCCCGGTGGGCCGACCCCTGCTCTCGGGCTTCTACTCGACGTTCACCGACATCGTGCCGCAGGGGTCGGGCGTCTCGCTGCTGCGGAGTGTCTGCTACTTCGGCGGCAACGGTGCGCAGACGCCGCTGGTGACGCTGGCGATCTGGGGTGCGGCGGGGTGCTTGCTCGCAATCGCAGCCACGGCGTCCCGGGTGAATTATCGTGCCGTCTATGAGCGTATCGCTGGGCGAGACCGAGGCCTACTACGACCTGGGGTGCTATCACCGGCCGATTGAGACGCCGTCGCCGCAGGCCCAGGTGTGGTTCGACCGCGGCATGGTCTGGGCGTACGCGTTCAATCACGAAGAGGCGATCCGTTGCTTCGACCGCGCGCTCGAGCTCGATCCCGATCTCGCCGTCGCGCGCTGGGGTATCGCCTACTCGATCGGCCCGAACTACAACAAGGCATGGGAGGCGTTCGATCCCGTTGACCTGTCCGCGTCGCTGGCACGGGCGCGAATGGAACTCGGCCTGGCCGCCAAGGGTCGGGCGTCGGCTGTCGAACAGGGTCTGATCGAGGCGCTGCAGGCCCGCTTCCCCACCGACGATCCGGACGACGCCGAGGCGCTGCACGCCGGGCACAGCGCCTACGCCGACGCCATGGTCGCCCTCGCCGAGGCGTACCCCGAGGACATCGACGTGCAGACGCTGGCCGCCGACGCGTTGGTGAACATCACCGCATGGGCATTGTGGGACACCAGAACCGGCGAGCCGGCACCGGGTTCGCGGGTGGTCGACGCCAAGCGGATCCTCGAGGACGCGCTCGCGACGTCCGAAGGCCGCGAGCACCCCGGCGTCCTGCACCTGTACCTGCACACGATGGAGATGTCGGGCGCCCCGCAGGATGCGCTGCCCGCCGCCGACCTGCTGCGCGGGCTGGTGCCGGATGCCGGTCACCTGCAACACATGCCCAGCCATATCGATGTGCTGTGTGGCAACTATCGCGACTCGGTGGTGTCGAACCTCTCTGCCGTGCAAGCTGATCGGCAGTTCGTCGAGCACCGAGGTCCGCTGAACTTCTACTCGCTTTACCGTGCGCACAACCTGCACTTCATCGTCTATTCCGCAATGTTCGAAGGTAATTCGCGTGCCGCGTTCAGTGCAGCCGATGAACTTGCTGGGCAGCTCACGCCGGAGCTGGTGGCGATCGAGTCACCACCGATGGCGGACTGGCTGGAAGCATTCGTGCCGTTGAAGATTCACGTGCTGGTGCGATTCGGGCGGTGGGACGAGTTGATCGCACAACCGCTTCCGCAAGACCTCGACCTCTATTGCACCACCGCGGCGACGATCCACTACGGCCGCGGGGTTGCGCACGCAGCCAAGGGTCAGCTCCCGCAGGCGCGCGCCGAGCGGGAGGCGTTCACAGAGGCCTACGCCCGCATTCCGGACAGCCGCTACCTGTTCAATAACACCGCGCGCGACATCCTGGCGATCGCGGGCGAGATGCTCGACGGCGAAATCGACTACCGCGAAGGGCGATTCGACGATGCCTTCGCTCACCTGCGTCGCGCCATCGAGCTCGACGATTCACTCCCGTACGACGAACCATGGGGGTGGATGCAACCGACAAGGCACGCGTACGGCGCGCTCCTGCTCGAGCAGGGCCGCATCGAGGAGGCCGCGCAAGTGTATGCCGCCGACCTCGGACTGGATCCCACACTGGCCCGGCCCTGTCAGCACCCGGGCAACGTCTGGAGCCTGCACGGCTACCACGAATGCCTGCAACGACTGGGCCGCACCGACGAGGCGGCGATCATCGGACAACAACTGGAGTTGCTGAAGGCCCGGGCCGACGTGCCGATCCTGGCGTCGTGCGCATGCCGGCTCGAGGTCGCCGACCCCTGTCACTGAGCCTCAGCCGAAAGCGACTCGCTCCAACCAGAAGTCGACGAGCATCGCGTCGCCGGTGATCTCCAGATCGCTGATGGGGCGGCGGCGGTAGATCGCCAACAGCAGGTCCGTGACCAGTCCCCGGATCTCCGCGGCCGCCTGCTCGTCGGGCCCAATTCCATCCACTCATCGACCGCGTCCGCCGCGATGTCGGGGTCGAGCGCGTACTCCACTCCGAGCGCCAGTGCCGCGTCGGCCCGGTGCATCGCGGTCTCGTAGGCGAAGCGACGGGCATAGGACGCTGAGCCGCCTCCCGTCGACGGAGCACCACATCTGCGCATCCGGCCCCACATCGGTCAAAGTCGCCCGCAGCGCCGCGGCTGCACGGCCCGCGTCGTGACGATGTCGCGCGCCCAGCGCTGGCCGCCGTCGACATGGCGTGCAAGCTGGGACACGTTCCAGCCCGGGCACGTCGGCACCGGCACGGTCAGATCCGCGCCGGCGAGATGGTCGGTCAACAACGAAGTCTGCGTGACGATCTCGACGCAATGCCGGTCGAATCCCACCTCGTTGCACTTCTCGACCACTGCCTTCTGCTTCGTCACGCCATCACCTCCAATGGGTGGACCATCGCCGATCGCCAGACTCATCGCCATTGCAAGCCTCTATCGTCATCAGTCGTGCAGAAGGTTTGGCGCTATGTGAAGAGTGCGCCGTTCACCTACTCGTGGCTGGTCGTGCTGCTGCTCACGACCATTGCGCAGCGCTCCATCCCCGTCCACCGGCTACATGGCCTCCTGCAGAAGGATTCGACAAACCTGCATCACCTGGCGTCCGATCCGATTCGAGTGTTGCTTCAAAGCCTGCTGTGGATCGACGGCAAGTACTGGTGGCCGTACCTCATCGTGTTCACGTTGTTCCTTGCGCCTGCCGAGCGCTGGCTGGGTCAACTGCGATGGCTGCTCGTGGGGCTGGTGAGCCATGTCGGAGCCACGTATCTGGGCGAGGGCTACCTCTACTGGAGGATTCAGGAGGCCGCGTCCTCCCCGCGACTGATCGACGCGCGCGACATCGGTGTGAGCTACTTCGTCGTCGGCATCGTGGGTGTGCTCACCTACCACATTCCGCCCCGCTGGCGATGGCTGTACCTCATCGCCGCGCTGGTGGTGTTCGGCGTCTCGTTGGCCGTCAAACGCGACTTCACCCAGCTCGGCCACTTCAGCGCGCTGCTGGTGGGGCTGGCGTGCTATCCGCTGGCCCGGTCGCCCCGACGCGAGCCCGCGGCTGCGTAGACTCCGGCCTGTGGCGATCAGCGAAGACGACCTCGAACGCCTCGGCCGCTGTGTGGAGCTCGCACGTGTGGCGCTCGACGGCGGCGACGAACCGTTCGGCTCGATCCTTGTCGACGCCGACGGTGCCACGCTGTTCGAGGACCGCAACCGCGTAAAGGACGGCGATCACACCCGCCACCCCGAATTTGCGATCGCCCAGTGGGCCGTGGCGAACCTGACTCCCGCCGACCGCGCCCGCGCGACCGTGTACACCTCCGGTGAGCACTGCCCGATGTGCGCGGCGGGGCACGCGTGGGTCGGGCTGGGCCGCATCGTGTACGCCGCGTCGTCGGAGCAGCTGAGTCAGTGGCTCGTCGAATGGGGTGCGCCGCCGCCCCCGGTGGCGCCGCTGCCGATCAACACGGTGGCACCGGGGGTCACCGTCGACGGGCCCGCACCCCAGCTGTCCGGCGCCATGAAAGCCCTGTACGAAGCGAAGTTCCGGCGGTGACAGGGTCTCCGCGCGAGCGCTCATCCGCGAGTGAACCGGGCTGGGTCCAGCACGCGATCTGGTGGCAGGTCTACCCGCTCGGCTTCGTCGGCGCCTTCCCGGCCGATCCACCGCCCGCCGCCGACGAGCACCGACTGCGCCGGATCGTCGAGTGGCTCGACCACGCCATCGAATTGGGCGCGTCCGGTATCGCGCTCGGCCCCGTGTTCGCGTCCCGCACCCATGGCTACGACACCACCGACCACTACCGCATCGATCCGCGCCTCGGCGACGAGGCCGACTTCGACCACCTGATCGCCGAGGCTCACCGGCGCGGGTTGCGGGTGCTGCTCGACGGCGTGTTCAACCACGTCGCCACCGAGTTCGCACACAGCTCGTGGTTCCGCAAGCGAGGCAACGAGTTTGACACTTTCGAGGGCCACGGCGAGCTGATCGCGCTGGACCACGACAACCCCGACGTCGTCGCCTACACCGTCGACGTGATGACGCACTGGCTGCGGCGCGGCGCCGACGGCTGGCGCCTGGACGCCGCCTATGCGGTCCCGGATCGATTCTGGGCACAGGTGCTCCCCCGGGTTCGTGAAGAGTTTCCCGACGCGTGGTTCGTCGGCGAGGTCATCCACGGCGACTACTCGGCGCGGGTACGACAGTCGGGCTTCGACTCCGTCACCCAGTACGAGCTCTGGAAGGCGATCTGGAGCAGCATCAACGACGGCAACTTCCACGAGCTCGACTGGGCCCTCGTGCGGCACAACGAGTTTCTCGACGACTTCGTGCCGATGACCTTCGTCGGTAATCACGACGTCACCCGGATCGCCAGTCAGCTGGAGAACACCCGGCACCTCGAACACGCGCTGGTGATCCTGTTCACGACGGGCGGCACCCCGAGCGTGTACGCGGGCGACGAGTCGGCATACCGCGGCATCAAGGAGGAACGGTTCGGCGGCGACGACGCCGTGCGGCCCGAATTCACCGCTCCCCTAATGGGTGTCGACGAACAGGGCCACGACGTCTTCCGGCTGCACCAGTACCTGATCGGCCTGCGCAGGCGTCACCCGTGGCTGCACGCGGCCCGAACCTCGCCGCGAAGCCTTACCAACACGCAGTACGTCTACGAGACCCGCAGCGATTCCGACGCGCTGCTGGTCGCGCTCAACGTCGACGATGCGCCGTTGTCGGTGTCGCTGGCCGAACTCGGCTTCGGTCAGGGCCAGGTCGTCGCGGGGTCGGGCGCGCCGGCGCAGTCGGTCGTCGGGGACGCCGAGATCCCGCCGCACGGCTGGCTGATCATTGCTCCGTCCTGAGCAACTCGACCGTAGCCGGGTCGTCCTCACCTGCGTAAAACTTGTCGAGCACCGCGCGAAAGTCGCCGTTGTCGTCGGTCGCATGGGAAAACAGCGTCATCGACGAGCGCACCTTCAGGTTGTCGGGCCAGCCGAAGATCTCGTCGACCGAGCGGCCGTCGGTCGCCGCGACCAACCGGGTGCAGTCCCGTAGCCGCGGCCCGAGCACTGGGTGCGCCAGGTAGGCACGTGCTTCCTCGAGCGAGGAGATGCCGTAGTGCTGTGCGGTTGCGCTGCGTCCCAGCCCCCGCAGTTGCGGGAACACGAACCAGATCCAATGGCTGCGTTTGGCGCCGTTGCGCAATTCGGCCAGGACCGTGTCGTAGACGCGATCCTGGGCGTCGACGAAGCGCTGCAGCGCGTATCGATCATGATTACCGGACATCTCGATTACCTCACTGCGTCAGATCTCCAAGTTTCACAAGCTAGTCTTCGCCCCGCAGCAACAATTGCGGAAAGGACACCGATGCCGCCTTTGAATACAGGCCGCAATAGTGGTGAGCCGACATCGACAGAACGGGTTTCGGATGTGACAACCGAGCCGGCGCGAAAGCGCAGAGAGTTCCGGCTTCCGGTGATGTCGCGGGTGAGTATCCAGTCCCAAGCTGCTTGTGATGCTGTTGATCACCAGCGTGCTGTCGGCGGCCGTGGTCGGCTACATCGGGTATTCGTCTGGCCGCCATTCGCTACAAGCGTCCGTGTTCGACAGGATGACGCAGATCCGCCAATCGCAGACTCGGCAATTGCAGTCGATGTTTTCCGATTTGACCGATTCACTCATTGTGTATTCCCGCGGCTGGACGGCCAGTGAGGCCATGGACGCGTTCATCGGCGGGTTCAACCAGCTTTCGAACGCACCAATCGACCCGATGCAGCAGCAGTCGATCGTGGACTACTACAACGATGTGTTCGCCAAGGTCGAGGACGCGCAGACCGGCCATGCCGTCGATGTCAACGCACTGTTGCCCACGTCGAACGCGCAGCGATACCTGCAGGCGCACTACACCGCGCCCTTCGCCGACCCGAACGCGGCGGTCAAGAACGATGACGCACGCGACGGCAGCGCATGGTCGGCCGCCAATGCCCGGTTCAACGACTTCTTCCGCGAGATCGTCACGCGGTACGGGTTCGAGGACGCGCGTCTGATCGACCCGCAGGGCAACATCGTCTACTCCGCTTACAAGGGCGTTGATCTCGGCAGCAACATTCTCACCGGCCCCTACCGCGGCGGGTTGCTCGCCGATGCATACATGAAAGCCATGAGCTCCAAACGATGTCGACTATGTCGGCGTCACCGACTTCGGCGACTACCAGCCCGCCGACGAACCGACGGCTTGGATGGTGTCCCCCGTCGGCTCGGACAGCCGAATCAGCGGCGTGCTCGCACTGCAGTTTCCGATCTCGAAGATCAACCGGCTGATGACGATGGACAAGCGCTGGGAAGAGTCGGGCATGGGCAAGACCGGCGAGACCTTCATCGTCGGGCCGGACGATCTGATGCGATCCGACTCCCGGCTGTTCGTCGAAGATCCCAAGCGGTTCGTCAACGACGTTGTGAAGGCGGGCACACCACCCGACGTTGCGCAGGACGCGATCCGGCAGAAGACCACGACCCTGGTGCAGCCGGTTGCCACCGAAGCGACCAGGCTGGCCCAGCAGGGACAGCGGGGCACCCTGATCACCCGCGACTATCTCGGCCACGAAACTCTGCAGGCCTACGCACCCGTCGACATACCCGGGCTGCACTGGACCGTGGTCGCCACCATCGACACATCCGAGGCATTCGCTCCCGTCGCGACGTTCACGCGAAAGCTGGTGCTCTCCACCACTGTGATCATCTTCGTCGTCTGTCTCGCGGCGATGCTCTTGGCACGGTTGTTCGTGCGGCCGATCAGGAGGCTCGAGGCGGGCGCTCAGCGGATCAGCGCAGGCGACTACGACGTCAACCTCCGGTGCTGTCACGCGATGAATTCGGTGAACTGACAGCCACATTCAACGACATGAGCCGCAACCTGGCCATCAAGGACGAACTGCTCACCGAGCAGCGTAGGGAGAACGATCGGCTGCTGCGGTCGCTGATGCCAGAACCCGTCGTGCAGCGCTACCGCGAGGGCGAGCAGACGATCGCACAGGACCACCAGAACGTGACGGTCATCTTCGCCGACATCGCCGGCCTCGACGAGCTGTCGTCAGAGCTCGACTCCGAGCACATGCTCGAAATCGTGAACAAGCTGGTCCGCCAATTCGACTCGGCGGCAGAGAATCTCGGCCTCGAACAGGTGCGCACGCTACACAACGGCTATCTGGCCAGCTGCGGGCTGTCCGTGCCGCGGTTGGACAACGTCCGCCGCACGGTCGATTTCGCGGTCGAAATGCATCGCATCATCGACCGGTTCAACACCGAGTCCGGGCGCGACCTGAAGTTGCGCGCCGGCATCGACACCGGCGCGGTGTCCAGCGGCCTGATTGGCAGAACAAGCCTGGCGTATGACCTTTGGGGACAGGCCGTCAACCTCGCCTTCCAGGTGCAGAGCGGAGGACCGCAATCGGGGATCTATGTCACGACGGGGGTGTACGACGCGATGCGCGACAGCCGCCAGTTCGCCTCCGCGGCTCCGATCACCGTCGACGGTACCGAGCAGCCGGTCTGGCGGCTGCTGGAGCGGCAGTCATGAGCAGCGTGTTCGATACATTGTGGTTCTACTGGGCCGTTGGTGTGGCGATCGGGCTACCGATCGCGCTCGTGGTCCTGACCGAGCTGCAGCACGCCCTGACCCGGCGCGGCAGCTATCTGGCGCGGCCGGTCCATGTGTTCCGCAATTACATTGTGCCGCTGGGTGCGCTGCTCATCCTCCTGGTGAAAGGCACGCAGGTCCCGGCGGAAGCGACTCCGGTGCGCATAGTTGCGACCGTGTTCGGCTTCGTGGTGCTCATTCTGTTGCTGTCCGGGCTCAACGCCACCCTCTTCCAAGGCGCACCGGAAGGCAGTTGGCGCAAGCGGATTCCGACGATGTTTCTCGACGTCGCGCGGTTCGCACTGATCGCCATCGGCGTCGGGTTGATGTTCTCCTTCATCTGGGGTGCCGATGTCGGCCGACTGTTCACCGCATTGGGTATCACCTCGATCGTCCTCGGTTTGGCGTTGCAGAACTCTGTCGGGCAGATCATCTCGGGCATGTTCGTGTTGTTCGAGCAGCCGTTCCGGCTCGGCGATTGGATCGACACGCCTTCGGCCCGTGGCCGAGTCGCGGAAGTGAACTGGCGAGCAACCCATATCGACACCGGCACCGGACTGCTGATCATGCCGAATTCGGTGCTGGCCGCGGCGTCGTTCACGAATCTCAGTCGTCCGGCGGGCGCGCACACGATCACCGTCACCACGGTGTTCTCGCTCGCAGATCCGCCCGACGACGTGTGCGCGATGTTGTCGCGGGTGGCCGGCGCGCTTCCACACTTGCGACCGGACGCAGTGCCGTCGAGTTCGCCTGCCGGTGGCACCGGGTACAGGACGTCGATCCCGTTGCACTCGCCCGCGGACGACCTGGCCGCGAGATCGACATTCCTGCGCTGGATCTGGTATGCGGCTCGGCGCGTCGGGTTGCACCTGGATGAAGCCGACGACGATTTCGCCACCGACGAGCGGGTCGAGGAGTCCTTGCGCGTCGTCGCGCCGACGCTGCGGCTGACCCAGGCGGAGCAGGAACAACTACTCCCGCACGTGCGCATCACCCGTTACGGCGCCGACGGTGCATTGATCCCCATCCGTACCCTGGACGAGGGCGCTTTCATCGGCCAGACCACGCTCACCCGGGAGCCGGTCGCGGCGTCCGCGTACGCCCTCGGGGAGGTGTCGGTGCTGCAGATCGACCGTGAGCACATCGAGGAACTCGTCGCACGTAAACCCTTGCTGTTGCAGGATATCGGCCGGGCCATCGAGGAGCGCAGGGCCAACGTGCGCCAGGCGCTGGCCGTCGCGCAGAATTAGGTCCGTGGTGACCCATCGACGCGTTCCCAGGCCCAGCGAACTGGCGCCGCTGCTGCAGTTCCGCAAGCCACAGTTCAGTCCGACGAAGCGGCGGCTACAGTCCGCGCTGACCATCGATGACCTACGCCGAATCGCCAGGCGCCGCACGCCGAAAGCGGCGTTCGACTACACCGACGGCGCCGCCGAGGAGGAGCTGTCCCTGGCCCGTGCCCGGCAGGCGTTCCGCGACATCGAGTTTCATCCGACGATCCTGCGGGATGTCGAGAAGGTCGACACCGGAAGGACCGTGCTCGGGGGGCACGTTGCGCTGCCATTCGGGATAGCGCCGACGGGCTTCACCCGGCTGATGCAGACCGAGGGCGAGATCGCGGGCGCCCATGCGGCGGCCCGCGCAGGTATCCCGTTCTCGCTTTCGACACTGGGCACCAGCTCGATCGAGGACGTCAAGGCCGCAAACCCGCACGGCCGCAATTGGTTCCAGCTCTACATGTGGAAAGACCGCGACCGGTCGATGGCGTTGGTGGAGCGGGCCGCCGGGGCGGGTTTTGACACGCTGCTTGTCACCGTTGACGTTCCTGTCGCCGGTGCACGGCTGCGCGACACCCGCAACGGCATGTCGATCCCACCGGCGCTGACGTTGCGCACCGTGTTGGACGCGGTGCCGCACCCGAGATGGTGGTTCGACCTGTTGACCACCGAGCCGCTGTCATTCGCCTCGCTGGACCGCTGGCCGGGCACGGTTGCGGAGTACCTGGACACCATGTTCGACCCGACCGTGACGTTTGAAGATCTGGCGTGGATCAAGACGCAGTGGCCGAACAAGTTGGTGGTCAAGGGAATTCAGACGTTGGACGATGCCAGGGCGGCAGTCGATATTGGCGTCGACGGCGTGTTGCTGTCGAACCACGGCGGCCGCCAGCTCGACCGTGCACCCGTGCCGTTCCACCTCCTGCCGACGGTCGCGCGCGAACTCGGCGGCGCGACGGAGATTTTGCTGGACACCGGGATCATGTCCGGCGCCGACATCGTCGCCGCGATCGCGCTGGGCGCGCGGTTCACGCTCGTCGGCCGGGCCTACCTGTACGGGTTGATGGCCGGTGGCGAAGCGGGTGTCGACCGGGCGATCGAGATCCTGTCCGGGCAGGTCACCCGCACAATGCGGCTACTTGGCGTGACCTCGCTGGACGAATTGACGCCGCAACACGTGACACAGCTGTACCGGCTTGGTCGCGGCGTGCCCGGGCTCGGCAGCTAGGCACATTCGTAACTTCATTCCCACTGGTCACGACAGGCAATCGGCACTCCTGAGTCCTCGCCGAGTCGGAATCGTTAGCCAACCGCGACGTCGCATCGCTGTGTCGGGCCCACTGTCGGGACGTGTGTGCGTGTTTCATTACGCACGAAGCGACGGCAATTGCTTTGTGGCATGTGATGAAAGGTGGGTTGGTTGCCGTTATGAAGTTAATTGAGAGGTTTCGGAGTAAGTGGTTGCACAGGCTGGCGGTGAGCGCCGTTGTGGCGGCGACACTGCCCGGGCTGATCGGCTTCGTCGGGGGTTCGGCGACCGCCAATGCGTTCTCCCGGCCGGGTCTGCCCGTCGAGTATCTGGATGTGTTCTCGCAGTCGATGAACCGCAACATCCGGGTGCAGTTCCAGGGCGGTGGACCGCACGCCGTGTATCTGCTCGACGGCCTGCGCGCCCAAGACGACTACAACGGCTGGGACATCAACACCCCGGCGTTCGAGTGGTACGACCAGTCCGGCCTGTCGGTCGTGATGCCGGTGGGCGGCCAGTCCAGCTTCTACACCGACTGGTACCAGCCGTCGCGGGGCAACGGCCAGGACTACACATATAAGTGGGAGACGTTCCTGACCCAGGAACTGCCTGCGTGGCTGGAGGCCAACAAGGGCGTGTCGCAGACGGGCAACGCGGTGGTCGGCGCCTCGATGGCAGGCAGCACGGCAATGACGTACGCGATCTATTACCCGCAGAAGTTCATCTACGCCGCGTCTCTGTCCGGGTTCCTGAACCCGTCCGAGGGCTGGTGGCCGATGCTGATCGGGCTGGCGATGAACGACGCCGGTGGCTACAACGCGGAGAGCATGTGGGGTCCGTCGTCCGACCCGGCGTGGAAGCGCAACGACCCGATGGTCAACGTGGCGCAGCTGGCGGCCAACAACACCCGGATCTGGGTCTACTGCGGCACCGGCACCCCGTCGGATCTCGACTCGGGTACCGACGGCGGCAACCTGATGTCCGCGCAGTTCCTCGAAGGGTTCACGCTGCGGACCAACGAAACCTTCCGGGACAACTACATCGCGGCCGGCGGCACCAACGGGGTGTTCAACTTCCCGGCGGCCGGCACGCACAGCTGGGGCTACTGGGGTCAGCAGCTGCAGCAGATGAAGCCGGATATCCAACGGGTGCTGGGGGCTCAAGCCTCCGCGTAGCGACCACCCACAACCAGGGAGCCTGCCGTAACCCCCGAACGGCAGGCTCCCTGCCATTCGGGGGTACGGGTCGTCACAGCCGGGTGCGCTCGGCGATGTCCTCGGTGAACTCGGCGACCATCTCATCGGTCAGCGTGGGACGGGTGTCGGCGATGGCGGCCAGGTAGTCGTCGGTGCGGGCGGCTTCACCGCGGCGGAACTCGACTTCGCGTTCGAACGCCGTCTGTGCGCCCTTGCGGGCGGCGAACTCGATATCCGCCGGGGTGAACATCTCGCTGGCCTCGACGAGGTTGTCCACCTCGACGACGTCGGCGTTGGCGCCGAGATAGCGCCGCCAGATCGCGCCGCGCGCCACCTCGTCGGGCGGGCCGACAGGAATGATGTAGTCGAACCTGCCGTGCCGCAGAAACGCCGAATCCAGCGATCGCACAGAGTTCGTCGCGCAGATCAACAATCGCTCGTCGTGCTGACGGAACGCCGGGATGAGCTTGAGCAGCTCGTTGGTCACCCCGTGTGCGGGATCGGACGGGATGCCGGACCGGGCGCCCGCGATCTCTTCCACCTCGTCGATGAACACGACCGCCGTCTCGAGCTCCATCAGGTTGACGAACGCCTCGCGCAGCGCGGTGGTCATCGCGACGTCAGGGCCCGCGAGCCGAGACGGGAACAGCTCGACGAACGGCCAGCCGAGCCGACCTGCGACGGCCTTGGCGAAGCTCGTCTTGCCGGTACCGGGCGGCCCGAACAGCACCACCGCCTTGGGCGGCGAAACGCCGTACTGCTCGGCCAGATTGGGTTCGGCGAGGGGCAGCACGATCCGCCGCTCGATGACCTGCTTCTCGGCCTCCATGCCGGCCATCGCCTGCCAAAGGCCATGCGGCATCACCTGCCCGCCGAGCGCGGCGAGCAGTCCGGCGTCGGATGGCCCGACGTGGTCGAGCTTTTCGAAGTACCGCAGGTCGGACCGTTCGGTGTAGCCCGAGTTGCGCAGCGCCGCGGTGCCGGTGGCGTCGGCGGGCAGCAGCGCGCTGATGCGTCTGGCCCCGAGGGTGCGCAACCGCACCTCCATGTCGCCGAGCAGGGCGCTGCCGATGCCGCGGTTACGCCACCTGTCGCTCAGGGCGACCATCGAGATCCACGCGCGTTCCCCATGCTGTTGCGCCACCGCCATGCCAACCAACTGGTCGCCGACCACGGCGACGACGGCGGGCTGTCCCGCCTTCGCCGCGGCGATCACCTCGGACACCGGGAAAACCGGGTGGGGCTCGTCGGGGTTGCGACTCTGATCCCAGACGGAGATCGCCTGGTCGAGGTCGTCGTCGTGAAATTCGCGCAGTCGCCATGGAGACATGCAGGTCAGGGATACCGGCCCGGGCTCGGCCCGACATCGCCCGGATGGGTGGTTCCGCTGGGGAACAAATCCTCACACCCCAAGGTTGAGTCGATCTGACTGAACTTTGGAGGATTCATGGCTGAAGCCAAATCAGTGCCAGTGTTTTTCACTAGCGAGTCGATCGTGCTGCCCGGAATGGTGGTGCCGATTGAGCTGGACGATGCGGCACGCGCTGCGGTAGACGCCGCCAGGGCCAGCGAGTCCGGCGAGCTGCTGATCGCGCCGCGGCTGGAGGACCGGTACCCGTCGTACGGTGTGCTTGCCTCGATCGTGCAGGTCGGCCGTGTCGCCGGCGGCAGTGGCACCGCAGCGGTGGTCCGCGGCAACGGTCGCGCCCAGATCGGTGCGGGTGCCAACGGCCCCGGACCGGCGCTGTGGGTCGAGGTGATTGAGGTCACCGAGGCCGCCGCGACCGAGGAGACGCGTGCGCTCGCCGCGGAGTACAAGAAGCTGCTGCTGGCCTACCTGCAGCGCCGCGAGGCCTGGCAGATCGTCGACTTCGTCAACCAGCTGACCGACCCGTCGGCGGTGGCCGATACGGCAGGCTACGCGTCGTACCTGACGCAGGTGCAGAAGCGGCAACTGCTGGAGACGCCCGATGTGGCCGAGCGGCTGCGCGCGCTGATCGACTGGACCAGCGACCACCTCGCCGAGGTGGAGGTCAACGACAAGATCGCCGAAGACGTCCGCGAGGGCATGGAGAAGACGCAGAAGGAGTTCCTGCTGCGTCAGCAGCTGGCCGCGATCCGCAAGGAACTGGGCGAATCAGAGGACGGAGCTGGATCTTCTGACGATTACCGGAGCCGCATCGAGGCCGCCGATCTGCCCGAGAAGGTGCGCGAGGCCGCGCTGCGCGAGGTCGGCAAGCTAGAACGCTCCAGCGAACAGAGCCCGGAGGGCGGCTGGATCCGCACCTGGCTGGACACCGTCCTGGACCTGCCGTGGAACACCCGGACGGAGGATTCGACCGACCTGAAGGCCGCGCGCGAGATTCTGGACGCCGATCACCACGGGCTGGAAGACGTCAAGGACCGGATCGTCGAATACCTGGCCGTGCGGGCGCGTCGCACCCAGCGCGGGATGGCGGTCGTCGGCGGTCGCGGCTCCGGCGCCGTGATGGTGCTGGCCGGTCCGCCCGGCGTCGGCAAGACGTCTCTGGGCGAGAGCGTGGCACGGGCGTTGGGCCGCAAGTTCGTTCGCGTCGCCCTTGGCGGCGTGCGTGACGAGGCCGAGATCCGCGGCCACCGGCGCACATACGTCGGCGCGCTTCCTGGCCGCATCGTTCGCGCCATCGGCGAGGCGGGATCGATGAATCCCGTTGTGCTGCTTGACGAGATCGACAAGGTCGGCTCGGATTACCGTGGCGACCCGTCGGCCGCGCTGCTCGAGGTGCTGGATCCGGCGCAGA
Source organism: uncultured Actinomycetota bacterium (assembly GCA_963698965.1). Taxonomy (GTDB): domain Bacteria; phylum Actinomycetota; class Actinomycetes; order Mycobacteriales; family Mycobacteriaceae; genus Mycobacterium. The sequence goes on along the minus strand of CAVOSY010000003.1, from coordinate 217,746 downwards.
ACCACACGTTCCGCGACCACTACCTGGACCTGGATCTGGACCTCTCCGACGTCGTGTTCCTGGCCACGGCCAACGTGATCGAGAACATCCCGTCGGCGCTGCTGGACCGGATGGAGCTGGTGCAGATCGACGGCTACACGGAGGACGATAAGGTCGCGATCGCACGCAACTTCCTGCTGCCGCGGCAGCGGGAGCGTGCCGCGCTGACCGAGGCCGAGGTCACGGTGACCGAGGACGCGCTGCGCAAGATCGCGGCCGACTACACTCGCGAGCCGGGTGTGCGGCAGTTCGAGCGGTTGTTGGCCAAGGCGCTGCGCAAGGTCACGACCAAGTTGGACTCAGGCGGCGACTCGATCACCGTCGACGAGCCGGATCTCGTTGAGTACCTGGGTCGTCCGCGGTTCATGCCCGAGTCGGCGGAACGCACGGCGGTGCCGGGTGTCGCGACGGGGCTGGCGGTCACAGGTCTCGGCGGCGATGTGCTGTACATCGAGGCCGGTGCCAACGGGTCAGATGGGGCCGGTGAGGCGACCTTGACGCTGACAGGCCAGCTGGGTGACGTGATGAAGGAGTCGGCGCAGATCGCGTTGTCCTACGTGCGCTCGCACGCAGAGCAATTGGGCGTCGATCCCAAGGCGCTGGACCGGCGGATCCACGTGCACGTGCCCGCGGGTGCGGTGCCCAAGGACGGCCCGTCGGCCGGGGTGACGATGGTGACCGCGCTGGTGTCGATGGCTACCGGGCGCCAGGTGCGTTCGGACGTGGGTATGACCGGCGAGGTCACGCTGAACGGCCGTGTGTTGCCGATCGGCGGCGTCAAGCAGAAGCTGCTTGCCGCGCAACGGGCCGGTCTGTCAACGGTTTTCATCCCGCAGCGAAACGAGCCCGATCTGGACGATGTCCCGGCCGATGTGCTCGAGTCGCTGGAGGTCAAGCCGATGACCGACGTCGCAGAGATCGTCGCCCAGGCGCTGGAGCCTGCCTCCCAAACAGGCACAGAGGCGGCCACCGTCGCGGCCTAGGGAAGTTCTGCGCGAGCGCGCGTGTTTGTACGCAGATGACGGCGTGTCACCGTACAGATATGCGCGCTCGGCGTAGACGGGAGACCCATGCCTGAACGCGGAGAACGCCTGCGCAAGCTCGGGTTCCTGACGATCGGCCGATTCGAAGAGGCCGACCCGGGACCCGGACACCAGCAGACGCTGTCGATGATCGAGCGCGCCGAGGCACTCGGTTTCGACAGCGTCTGGCTGCGGTGTCGGCACCTGCAGCCGGGCATCTCCTCCCCCGTCGCGATCATGGCTGCGGCCAGTCAGCGCACCAGTCGCATCGAATTGGGCACGGCGGTCATTCCGCTCGGCCTGGAGAATCCGCTGCGGCTGGCCGAGGATCTCGCGACCGTCGACATTCTGTCGGGCGGCCGGATCAATCCGGGCGTGTCGGTCGGCACGCCGATGCTCTACGACCACTACAAGGCCAAGCTGTACCCGGAAACCCATGAGCTGGAGGACTTTTCTAAGGACCGGGTGGTGCGGCTGCTGGAGTGCCTGCGCGGCGACCCGGTGAGCGACTTCGAGGGCAAGGTCGGCATCGAGGACTTCACCCGCCGCGTGCAGCCCCATTCGCCGGGCCTGGCGCATCGAGTGTGGTACGGCGGCGGCATGTCGTCGGCGATCTGGGCGGGCCTGCAGGGCATCAATTACATGACCAGCTCGGTGGTCAGCATCGAGGGCACCGACTCGCGGGATTTCGCCACCATTCAGGGTGAGAACATCGACGCGTTTCGTGCCCACCACCCCGATCCGGAGCGGGCCAGGGTCTCGCAAGGCCTTGTCGTCATCCCCACGGACTCCGCTTCTCGTGCCCAGGTCGAGAAGTACCGCGCATACGCGGCGGGGCGCTTCGAACGCACACAGACGCCGCAGGGGCCGCGCGGCATGCTGTTCTCCCCCGACTACGTTGGCACCTCCGACGAACTCGCCGACGTGCTGTGCGCACATGCCGGCTTCCAGCGCGCCGACGAGGTGGCGTTCGCGCTGCCGTTCACCTTCGTTGAGGAGGACTACCTCCAGATCGTCACCGACATGGCCGAAAAGCTCGGGCCGACGTTGGGGTGGACGCCCGCTGTCAGTGCCTAGCGCTACCGTCCTCGCATGGCCTACGACGAAGACTTGGCTGACCGCATACGCGAGTTGATCGCCGCGCAGCCCGGTGTCGAGGAGAAGCGGATGTTCGGCGGGCTGGCGTTCTTGATCAACGGCAACATGTCCGTGGCCGTCAGCGCACGTGGCGGCCTGATGGTGCGGGTTCCTCCGGACGAGACGGAGAAGTTACTCGCCCGCGAGCACGTCGAACCCATGGTGATGGCCGGGCGCGAGACCCGCGGTTGGCTGCGGGTCGCACTCGACGGCGTGAAGACCAAGCGGCAGCTGCAGTCCTGGGTGACGCGGGGCGTCGAGTACGCCAAGAGTTTGCCGGCCAAATAGGTTTCGGGCGGCAGGCACTGGCTAGCCATTGAGGATGATCCGGATCGGCACCTCGGGCTGGTCGTACGACCACTGGGCCGGCGTGCTGTATCCGCCCGGGCTGCCCGTCGCGAAGCGGCTGGCCCGGTACGTCGAGGAGTTCGACACTGTCGAACTCAATGCCAGCTTCTACCGCTGGCCCAAGGACACGGCGTTTTCCGGATGGCGGGAGCGGCTGCCTGAGGGCTTCACCATGTCGGTCAAGGCCCACCGTGGGCTCACGCACTACCGGCGGTTGGGTTCACCCGAACCGTGGGTGGAGCGTTTCGAGCAGTGCTGGACCGCACTCGGCGATCGCCACGAGGCGCTGCTCGTCCAGCTGCATCCGGCGATGGAACGCGACGACGCGCGGCTCGACCACTTCTTGCGCGTGATGCCCGACCGGATCCCGGTGGCGATGGAACTGCGTCATCCGACGTGGGATGACTCGGCCGTCTACGCGGTGCTGGAACGACACCACGCCGCCTACGTCGTGATGAGCGGCGCCGGGCTGCGGTGCGTTCCACGGGTGACCAGCGAGCTCGCGTATGTCCGGATGCACGGACCGCCGCAGGATTCCATGTACGCCGGCTCGTACCCGGACGAGGAGTTGCGTCAGTGGGCCGATCGGGTCTGCGAATGGCACGCAGAGGGTCGGCGGGTGCTCGTCTACTTCAACAACGACCTGGGTGGCCACGCGATCCGCAACGCCAGAACGCTCAAGGAGCTGCTGGCGGCGCGGGTCGCGTGAACCAGGGGTGGGTGGTGAGCTCCGTGAGAGTAGGCTCTGGCGACATGACAACGTCGTCCACCTTTGCCATCGTCGGCGGCGGGCTCGCCGGCGCCAAGGCTGCAGAAGCATTGCGCGACAAAGACTTCGACGGCCACATCGTGTTGTTTGCCGCCGAGGAGCATCTGCCCTACGAGCGTCCACCGCTGTCCAAGGAGTACCTGGCAGGCAAGAAGGAACTCAGTGACTTCACCGTCGCTTCGTCGCCCTGGTATCGCGATCACCACGTCGAGCTGCAGCTCGGCACCGAGGTCTCTGCGATCGATCCAGGCGCCCACACCGTCTCCCTGCCCGACGGCAGCACCGTGCGCTACGACAAACTTCTGCTGGCCACCGGTTCGCGACCACGGCGTCCGCCGATCCCCGGCGCAGATGCCGACGGCGTGCACTACCTGCGCACCGTCGACAACGCCGATGTCCTGAATTCGACATTGGCCGAAGGTTCTTCACTCGCAGTCGTCGGTGGCGGGTGGATCGGCCTCGAGGTCGCCGCGTGCGCCAGGGACCGCGGCGTGAACGTCACGGTCGTCGAAATGGCAGAGCTGCCGCTGATGGGCGCGCTCGGCCGCGAGTGCGGTGAGGTATTCGCCACGCTGCACCGCGAACACGGTGTCGACCTCCGGCTGTGCGCCTCCGTGCAGGAAATCACCATCACCGATGGCAAAGCGACCGGGCTGAAGCTCGACGACGGGTCCACCGTCGACGCCGACGCCGTCCTCGTCGCCGTCGGTGCGGCCCCCAACATCGCGCTTGCCGAACGGGCGGGCCTGGCCTTGGGCGACGGCGGCGTACTCGTCGATTCGTCGCTGCGTACCAGCGATCCCGATATCTTCGCCGTCGGTGACATCGCCGCCGCCGAGCATCCGTTGTTCGGTACGCGCATCCGCACCGAGCACTGGGCCAATGCGCTCAAGCAGCCCGCCGTCGCCGTGGCAGGGATGCTCGGCAAGCCGGCCGAATACGACGAACTCCCCTACTTCTTCACCGACCAGTACGACCTCGGCATGGAGTACGTCGGCCACGCTCCCACCTACCAGAAGGTGGTATTCCGTGGCGACGTCGCCAAGCGCGAGTTCACCGCGTTCTGGCTCGACAGCGAGGACCGGGTGCTGGCCGGGATGAACGTCAACATCTGGGAGGGCCTCGACGACATCAAGGCGCAGATCCGGTCTCGTGCGCCACTGGGTGCCGCTTGATCCGCCAACACATGGGCATGCTTCTCGCGGTCCCCATACTCGCCGCAGGCTGCGCCGACCAACCCGTGATCAACACCGGCGAACCGCCGACCCCGCCGGCCTCCGGCAGTGCGACGCCGTCGACACCGACCAGCAACGCGCGCCTCGTCAACGCGTTCGACTATGTCGGTCACGTCGGCGAGATCACGGGCTACTACTTCACCACGCCCAGCGGGAAGTGGCGGTGCGCGATTCTCGCGCACACCAAGGCCGGCTGTCAGGCCGCCAGCGGCTGGCAATCCGGCCTCGGCGTAGAGGGCGAGCCGGACTCGACGAACGCGATCGTCGTCGACCGCGATGGCGACCCGCAGTTCGTCGCGCTGGAACAACCGGAGTTCTGGCTGCAGCCGGGCCCGGCCAACTCGTTGCAGTTCAACAGGATCCTCGCGGCAGCCGGATTCCGCTGCAACGTGCAGGAGTCCGGGGTTTCCTGCCTGAGCGAGACGAGCGGCAAGGGCTTCACATTCTCCGCGGAGGGCTTCACACCGCGGTACACAGACGTGCCGGCAGGCGCGCCCTAACCGTCGAGGACGCGGCGCAACTTCACCGCGCTACGGTAACGCGATGAAGATCGAGACGGGACAGGTCGCGGTCGTGACCGGCGGCACCAGCGGCATCGGCTTCGCGCTCGCCGACGCGCTGGTGCGGCGCGGCGTGAACGTGATGATCGCCGATATCCGCGAGGACGCGATTCCCGTTGCCGTCGACGCGCTCGCAGGCCGGCGTGGACACGCGGCTGGAGTCCGGGTCGACGTGAGCGTCGAGGCCGACCTTGACGCACTCGCCGACGAGACCATAGAACGGTTCGGCCGCGTCGATCTCGTCTGTAACAACGCCGGGGTGGTGTGCGAGAACGCGCCGACGTGGGAGCAGCGGCCCGGCACGTGGCGGTGGCTGATCGACGTCAAGCTGATGGGCGTGGTCAACGGTGTGCGCGCCTTTGCCCCGCTGCTCATCGCGCAGGGCTCCGGCCATTTCCTCAACACCGCGTCGGCGGGCGGACTCATGGCACTGCCCACGCTGGCACCTTATGCGGCCACCATGCATGCGGTGGTCGGACTGACCGAGACGCTGAACGCCGAACTTCGCTCGGTGTCAAAGCTTTTGGGTGCCACCGTGCTGTGCCCTGGCATGGTGGACACGCCGCTGGGCGCCAATTCGGTGAGACTCGTTCCACCGGATGCGGCAACAGTGCCCGCTGATGTGGGTGGCATGCCGGCAGGCGCGATCAAACCCGCGGAGGTGGCGCAGGGCGCTATCGAGGCCGTCGAGGCCGATCGGGTGCACGCCATCGTCGGACCCGGAACGGACGCGGTGGTGCGCCAACGCGTGGACGGACTGCTGGCCGACCTCGGCTAGCTCAGTGTCGCGGTGCCGTCGGCGTTGACCTGCACCTTGGTGCCTGCGATGTCGTCGCGAATGGTGGCATCTGCCTCGGCCGGATCGGGGATCACCGCGAGCGCCCGCGCATCCTCGGGAGTGCGCACCGCCAGGAAGGCCTTTTCGGCGGTACCGGTGCGACTGAACGGCGTGGTCCATGCCTCCACCGTGCCGACACCCGACCATTCGACGATGGCCGCCCGCGTCGGTTCGCGGTCGACGTCGGATTGCAGGTCTTCCCAACGGAACTCGTGGCTCGGCGGCTCCGTGCCGTAAACGCCGAAGCTGTGCTTCGTCAGGTATCCACCATTGGCTGTGATGAACCCGCGCAGACCGGGTTTGGCGACCAGGCGCTCGGCCATGGTCGCGATCGAGTGGGTGACGTAGTTGTTCCATGGACCACCGGCGAAGGTCAGGCCGCCTGTGACCGTCAGCGGTCGGCTCGGGTCGCCCATCGGAAGGCCCAGTTCGTTGGCGGCTACCTGTACCGCCGAGGGGAAGCACGAGTAGACGTCGATCACGTCGAGATCATCGACGCCAACACCGGCCAGTTGCATCGCTCGCTGCCCGGCGATCCTGATCGCAGGCGAGCGGTGGAACTCCGCCCGCTCGCCGATGGCGTAGGTGTCGTGAGAGTCGGTGCCCGCATACGGGAAAACCCAACGCTCCGGGGCAATCTGCAGATAGGTCGCCTTCTCGACCGAGGTGAGCACGAGCGCCGCGCCCTGGTCGACCATGTTGTTCGAATTCATCAGCTTGGTGTACGGCCAGCTGATCATCCGGTTGCGGGGACTGGGTTGCCAGATCTGGTGCGGCGCCAACGGCTCGCGGCTCCACGCGTGCGGATTCTTCGCCGCCACCCCGCTGAACTGCGACCACAGCTGGCCGATGCGGCGCAGGTGTTCGTCAGGAGACTCCCCTGCCGCGATCCGCAAGGCCTGCTCGAACATCGGATACACGTAGGCGGGCCGGTCCAGTTTGATTCTCAGCTCAGCAGCCCCGGCCATCTGCACGTCCTCGTCGAGACGTTCGGCCATCGGAACCGACTCGTCCTGGCTGGTCCATTCGGGCTTCGCACCGCTTGCACGCAATCGTGTTCGGGTACGCCAGGTTTCGGCCCCGGCGATCAGCACCGTGTCGGTGCGGCCTGCCTGGATGTCCAGGCACGCTTGATTGACCAACGTCTGGGGGATGTTGCCGCCGACGCCGGTGTAGCGGGTCGTGGCGTTCTTGGCGCGCAGCCGCTGTGCCAGCAGCAGTCCCGGATCGCGGTAGCGCCAGGACAGCACGTTGACGATGCGGATCGAATCGACGGCCTCCAGCACCCGTGGGTCCGCGGCGGCGCGGGCGGCCGCCACCATCAGGTCCACGGGCTCCACACCCGGATGGTCGTCGTGCTGATTGACCTGGCCGTAGCCGACGAGTACCGGCGTCCTCGGGTCGATGGGCATGGGGTCTAGTTTGCCGGGCCGACCTGGTAGATCGATTTGAGGGTCTGATAGGCCGTCGGCTCCTCCACACCGAGCTCGCGGCCGATGCCGCCGGCTTTCACGCCACCGCACCTCGCGGGCCCGCCGATGAACAAACGTGCCATCACGACCTCCCTTGGTAGGTGAACAACACGCCTTCGGCGATCAGTCGGTCGATCTCATCGGCGTCCATTGCGAGCAGTTTCTGGCAGATCTCGCGGGTGTGCTCGCCGGGCATCGGCGCGGGCCGAAGCTCGGCGGGTGGAATGTGGATGTAGGGTGCAGGCCCGGTCTCGGTGGGCATCGGCTCGTCGAACAACGGATGAGTCATGTCGCTGAACACCTTTCGGAAGGTGAGCTGCGGATCGGCCAGCACGTCGACGGCCCTATTCATCGGCGCCGCGGGTACCCCGGCACGCTGCAACGCATCGGCGACGACGGTCTTGTCCCGGTTCGACGTCCACTCGGACACGTCGGCGCCACCGGTGACTGCCGCAACCGCCGCGCGGTCATCGTCGTTACGCAGCGATATCACGCACCACTCGTCGTCGCCTTCGCAGGGAAGGACCCGGTGGACCGCCGGATCGTCGGCCACCGGCAGCTGTGCCGAGCGCGCGGCGTCGGCGACATAGGCGGTGGCGAGTTGGTTCACCGCCACTTCGGCCTGCGAGATATGTACGTGTGCACCGGTTCCGGTGTGCTCCCGGCCGATGAACGCGGCGAGCGCCGCGATCGCCGTGATCCTCGCCGCGACGTGATCGGGGAAGATCGTGGTGGCGTCATAGAAGCTGGGGTGAGGCGCGACTCGAGTGTCCTCAGAAGTCCACAGCCAGGTGACCCCGGTGGTGGCCCGCACCAGCGGGCCGTAGCCCATCCGCGCGCTCCATGGGCCGGTGGCCCCGAACGCGCTGCTCTCGGCGAGCACGATGCGGGGGTTGAGCGCCCGCAGGCGTTCGTATGAAAACCCCAGCGAGGCAAGCGTCCCCGGCTTGAAGTTGGCGAACACCGCGTCGGCGCGCGTGACCAGCTTCCCGAACAGTTCGGCGCCCGACGGATGCCGCAGGTCCAGGCCGAGGCTGTATTCGTTGCGGTGAGTCAACGCCCAGGACCTGCTCATCTCCTGACCCGGCGCGGTCTGGCGAAGGCCGTCGGGATACGCAGCGCTCTCGATCTTGATGACCTCCGCACCGAGGTCGGCGAACAGCCGGCCCAGCTCCCCGCCTGCGACGATCACGCCGAGGTCGAGGATCCGGAGGCCGTCAAACGGCCGCCCGGCCGCACCTGGGACCGGCGATGTGTCGGGACGTTCTGTCGCCCATACTGTTTCGTCTTCGCCGAGAGAAGGCGCGGACTTCGCGTAACCGGCGTGCGCACCATCGACGACGAACGGCCCGACCGGAACGGACACGGCCGCGTCCGCGCCGAGTGTGACGTCGGCGAGTGCGCCGACAGCCCGGAAGTGTTCCGACGACAGTGCCCGCGCGGGCGTGAGCACTGCGGCGATCGGGACCCCGCGGCGCTGACCCTCGGCCACCAGGTCGCGCATCGTCTGTGCGGCGAACATCTCCGCGATGGCCTCGTTGAGTTCGCGTGACGCCGCATAGCGGGCCGCGATGGTGTCGAATTTCGGGTCGGCGAACCGCTCGGGTTCGCCCAGCCACCCTCGCATTCCCCGCCACTGCCGCGGCGACAGTAGACAGATCCGCACATAGCCGTCCCGGCACGGAAGTATCGGGTAGATCTGCTGGTTTCGCGGCCTGCCGCGCCACAGTTCGCTGGACCGCTTCAACCCGACCGCCGCCTGACCTTCGGATCCGAACGGCGGGTCCAGTGACTGGACGACCGCCTCGAACCGGGAGAAGTCGATGTATTCGCCTGTCCCACAACGCAACCGATGATAGTAAGCGGCGAGCGCAGCCCATGCGGCCTGCACCGCCGCGGTCGCAGAAGCCACCCCGACCGGCGGCAGCACCGGGGTCCCCGACGTCGGACCGGTGCGCGAGAGCGCGGTCGACATGGCGTACAGGACGGGGTCGGTCGCCTGCCACGCGGCGTACGGACCGCGATTCCCGAAATCGGTGACCGACAGTGCGACGAGGTGGCTGAACCGCTCGGCCAACGCGGCGCACGACGTGCCAAAAGCCGTCGCTCGGTTGCCGCCGTCCACGACGATGTCGGCTTCGCCGGCCAGTTCGATCAGCCGGTCACGGTCGGCCGGGTTGTCCGGATCGAGCACCGCGCCGCGCTTGTTGGCGTTGTGCAGTGCGAAGGGAATGCTCGCGCCCGCGATGGTGGGCAGCGCGCTGCGCGCCGCGCTACCCGTCGGCGGCTCGATCTTCAGCACATCGGCGCCGAGGTCGGCGAGCAGGCGGCTCACGGCGTCGGATTCGGGGCCACCCAGATCCAAAACTCGCAGGGGTGCAAGGAGTGCCGCGCCGTCGGCCATGGCTACGTCGCCCCTTCGTCAGCCAGAGAAATTGTCAGTTGTGTCAACAAGCCGTTCCACCCACTCCAGGTGGGCGTCGGTGCCGGTCGTCACGTACAGCATGTCGACGAATGCGTCGGGGTAGCCGTTGTCGGCCAACATGCGGATGGCGTCGGCAACCTTGTCCAACGGAGTCCCTTCGGCGACGTTGACCCGCACGTAGGTATGGATCGCCGATGGGTCACGGCCGGCCGCGCGGGCCGCCTCGTCGATGACCTGCCGCTGCCGATTGAGCATGTCCGGTTTCACATTCCCCGGCACCTGCACGACGGCCAACCAGCCGTCCGCGCGCTTGCCGACACGCTTCAGCCCCGGTGGTGTGAACGCCCCAAGATAAATGGGTGGGCGTGGCCGCTGGACCGGCTTGAGGTTCACCCACGATTCTCCGATGTCCCAGCGCTCCCCGTCGTGCCGAACCGGGTTGGTGGTCCACAGCGCATCGAGCGCGTCCAGCAGTTCATCGAGTTGCGCTCCCCGGCGGCGAAAAGGTGCACCGGCGGCCTGGAATTCCTCCGGAGACCAGCCGACACCGAATCCCGACATCAGCCGACCGCGGCTGATCACGTCGATACTCGTCAACTGCCGCGCCAGCTGTACGGGCGGATACCAGGGCGCGACGAACACGCTGCTGCCCAGCCGCGCCGTGGTGGTCACCGTCGCGGCCACGGTCATCGCGATGAACGGATCCAGATTGGTGCGAAACTGCTCGGGAATGGTGTCCTTGCCTGCATAGCCCACGGTGGGCCGGACCGCTGCCAACAGTCGGTCGCCGACCCAAAGGCTGTCGGCGCCCAGCTGTTCGGCCGTCGAGGCGAACCGCGCCAGATCGTCGTACGCGGATTCTCCGAATTGCGGCATCGCGAATCCCAGCACGACCGCCAGGCTAGTGCTTAGGCCCTGGCGATTCGGGTACAGGTTCCCCACCCGTTGTTCACCATTCGAGACGATGATTCGGTAGATGACCGCCCAAACTCTCTCCCCGACGCTCTCCGAGAGCGAACTCGAACTGATCAACGCCTACTGGCGGGCCGCCAATTACCTGTCGGTGGGCCAGATCTACCTGCTGGACAATCCGTTGCTGCGCGAACCGCTGGAGGCCGAGCACATCAAGCCGCGACTGCTCGGCCACTGGGGCACCACACCCGGCCTGAACCTCGTCTACGCCCACCTCAACCGCCTCATCCGCCATCGCGACCTCAACGTCATCTACGTCACCGGCCCTGGCCACGGTGGCCCCGGCCTGGTGGCCAACGCCTATCTGGAGGGCACCTACAGCGAGGTGTACTCGGGCATCGGGGAAGACGCCGACGGACTACGAAAGTTGTTCCGCCAGTTCTCATTTCCCGGCGGCGTGCCGAGTCACGTCGCAGCAGAGACACCGGGGTCGATCCACGAGGGCGGCGAGCTGGGCTACGCACTGGTGCACGCCTACGGCGCCGCCTTCGACAACCCGGATCTGGTGGTCGCGTGCGTGATCGGCGACGGCGAGGCCGAGACGGGGCCGCTGGCCGCAAGCTGGCATTCGAACAAGTTCCTCAACCCGGTGACCGACGGCGCCGTACTGCCGATCCTGCACCTGAACGGCTACAAGATCGCCAACCCGACTGTGCTGAGCCGCATCCCGCAGGAGGAATTGGAGTCACTGTTCTACGGGTACGGCTACCGCCCGATCACCGTCGCCGGTGACGATCCGGCCAACGTGCACCAGCAGATGGCGACGGCGCTGGATGAGGCATTCGATCAGATCGGCGCAATCCAGCAGGCGGCGAGACTGGACGGCGAGTCGGGCCGACCGCTGTGGCCGATGATCATCATGCGCACCCCGAAGGGCTGGACCGGGCCCAAAGAGGTGGACGGCAAGAAGGTCGAGGGCACTTGGCGGTCGCATCAGGTGCCGCTGTCGGAGACACACACCAACCCCGAGCACATGGCGCAGCTCGAGCAGTGGCTGCGCAGCTACCGGCCCGAGGAATTGTTCGACGAGCAGGGGGTGCTCCGGCCCGAGTTGCGGGCGCTGGCACCGACCGGGCAGCGCAGGATGAGCGCCAACCCGCATGCCAACGGCGGGCTACTGCTGCGCGATCTGGACCTGCCTGAGTTCCCCGATTACGCCGTCGCCGTGGACAAACCGGCCACCGGAACCGCTGAAGCCACCCGCGTGCTCGGGACGTTCCTTCGCGACGTGATCGCACGCAACCCCGACAGGTTCCGCTTGATGGGGCCCGACGAAACCGCGTCGAACCGGCTCGGGGCAGTGTTCGAGTCGACCGACAAGGCGTGGCTGGCCGAGATCGGGCCCGACGACGAGGACCTCAGCCCCGAAGGCCGCGTGATGGAGGTGCTCTCCGAGCATCTGTGCCAGGGCTGGCTCGAGGGATACCTGCTCACCGGCAGGCACGGGTTGTTCAACTGCTACGAGGCTTTCGTGCACATCGTCGACTCGATGTTCAACCAGCACGCCAAGTGGCTGACCCGCAACAGGGAGCTGACCTGGCGGTGGCCGATCGCATCGCTGAATTATCTTCTGACATCCCATGTTTGGCGTCAGGACCACAATGGGGCGTCGCATCAGGATCCGGGGTTCATCGACCACGTCGCCAACAAGCGCCCCGAAGTGGTGCGGGTGTACCTGCCGCCGGACGCCAACACGCTGCTGTCGGTGGCCGATCATTGCCTGCGCAGCCGCGACTACGTCAACGTGATCGTCGCAGGCAAGCAGCCGGCCTTGACGTACCTCGACATGGACGCCGCGATCGCGCACTGCACCCGAGGTCTTGGCATCTGGGAGTGGGCAGGCACGGCCACCGGCGAGCCCGATGTGGTGCTGGCGTGCGCGGGCGATATCCCGACGCTCGAGACGCTGGCCGCCGCCGACATGCTGCGCCGTGAACTTCCCGATTTGGCGGTGCGCGTGATCAACGTCGTCGACATCATGCGATTGCAACAGGATTCCGAACACCCGCACGGGCTGTCCGATCACGAGTTCGACTCGTTGTTCACCACCGACAAGCCGGTCATCTTCGCCTACCACGGCTACCCCTGGCTGATCCACCGGCTGACCTATCGCCGGACCAATCACGCGCAGATGCACGTCCGCGGGTTCAAGGAGCGTGGCACCACGACCACGCCGTTCGACATGGTGATGCTCAATGATCTGGACCGGTTCCACCTGGTGATCGACGTCATAGACCGGGTGGAGGGGCTGGCGAACCGGGCCGCGGCGCTGCGTCAGCGGATGGTCGACGCCCGCCTGGCCGCCCGCCGCTACACGCGCGAACACGGCGAGGACGACCCCGAGATCTCGGGGTGGACGTGGGACGCCGACTACCGCGCGAACTCGAAGTCCTAAGGACACGCTCAGCAAGAATCGCAAAATCGCCGGTAAACTGGCCCGCAATGTCCGAACAGGCGGTGGCCCCGCATCCCCATCCCGTAGTGGGCCAACTCGCCGCACTGCAACACTTCCGCACCTACGTCGACATCGGCGTGGTCGTGGTGGTGCTGGCACTGACGAACCTGATCGCGCACTTCACGACGCCGTGGGCCAGCATCGCGACCGTGCCCGCTGCGGCCGTGGGACTGGTGATCCTGGTTCGTTCGCGGGGCCTCGGGTGGGCCGAGCTCGGGCTGAGCCGTGAGCACTGGAAAGCCGGCGCCGGCTATGCGGTGGCCGCTGTCGTGGTGGTGTTGTCGGTGATCGCGATCGGCATGTTGCTGCCGTGGACCCGGCCGATGTTCATGAACAACAACTACGCGACGGTGTCGGGCGCGCTGATCGCGTCGATGATCATCATCCCGCTGCAGACCGTGATCCCCGAGGAGCTGGCGTTCCGTGGTGTGCTGCACGGCGCGCTGAACCGAGCCTGGGGTTTCCGCGGTGTGGCCGCGGCAGGCTCGCTCCTGTTCGGGCTGTGGCACATCGCCACGTCGATCGGCCTGACCAGCAGCAATGTCGGCTTCACCCGCATCTTCGGCGGCGGCCTGCCCGGGACCATTGCCGGCGTGGTGCTGGCGGTGGCCGCGACGGCGGCCGCCGGCTTCGTGTTCACCTGGCTGCGCAGGCGCAGCGGCAGCCTGATCGCGCCGATCGCGCTGCACTGGTCACTGAACGGGCTGGGCGCGCTGGCCGCGGCCCTGGTGTGGCACCTGTCGACCTGACTGCCTGCGTCAGCGCGTCTTGGCTCTGGCGCGGAACGCTCGGTTCTTGAGCTTGTTGCCGCACGTCGACATCTCGCACCATGTGCCGCCGTGGTTGCGCGACTTGTCGTAGAACGCCCACTGGCATTCGTCGTTGGCGCAGGCCTTGAGCAGCTGCCAGGTGCCGTCTCGCTGGGCGTCGCGAACTATCACAAGCAGGTCCACCAGCCGGTCGCCCACCGAGTCGCCGGTCGCGGTCAACTGCACGACGCCGTCGTCGGCCAGGCATGCGCGGGCCGTTCCAGCCGAGGCGATCTCGCGCAACGGGGCCAGTACGGTGTCGGTGGGTGTCGGCCCACCCGCGTTCTGCACCAGCAGCGCGCGCAGCGCTTCGCGCACGCGGCGGACGAGGCCCAGATCGCCCTCGGCCAGCTCGGCGTGCCTCGCCAACAGCTGGTTGTCGACGAGCCACGGACGCGCGTCGGACTGGTCGGCGAGCCGGTCCGAACCTTCGGGGAGCTCGACGGTGTTGACCAACTCTTGAACAAGCCGCAGCCGGCCGGGCGCGGGTTTCGACTCGTCGTCACCGGGCCATTGCGCAGGCTGCGTACTCATGCGTCCAGAATATCCATGCGTGACCGGTATATCAACTTGACTGGTCATCCATGACCGCTGTAACGTGTTTGATAGTCACGAGAATATTCGCAGCGGTGAAGCCGTTAGAGGAATTGATAACCCATGCCAAACAACAAGATCTCCCCAGACTTCTTTTCCAGCGCGAGTGACGCCGTCCGGCGGACCACAGCCCCGCGGCCATCGCTTTCGGCGCGCGTGACGGCGCGACTACGCGCCAACCACCTCGATCGGCAGCTCGCTGTCGGCGTGCCTGCTGTGGCCGGAAGCGCGCTCGCCGTCCATCACGCTCGGTTGACGTCGGCTGCGGAGCGGGAAGCCGTCGCGAGGACGCTGCGGCGGGCCGTAAACGAGGTCCGCGCGGGCGGTGGACCGATGTCATCGCGAGTGGGGTTGCATACCACCAACATTGAGGCGGCTGAGGATGTGATCGACGCCATCACGCTGCGGCTGCATTCACCGCGACCGGTCAGCGCGCGCGGAATGGCCCGGCTGCGCGCCATCCTGTCCGACGGCTGCGGACCCATGTACCGATACGGCCGGGGCGATCTCCGCGGCCGACTCGGCGCGGCGCTCGCAGCGCTCTAGACCAACAGCACCGCCGCCCCGGCGATGCGGCCCTCACTCAGATCCGACAGGGCCGCATCAGCACGGCCGAGCGGATATTCGGGGCTGGTGACGTCGATGTGGTGCTGCCCCGCGAACGCGAGGAACTCGCGCGCGTCGTCGCGTGTGTTGGAAGTCACCGATCGCACCTGACGCTCCTGGAAGAGGTGGCGCTCGTAGTTCAGCGCGGGAATGTCGCTCAGATAGATGCCGGCAATGGCCAGTGTTCCGCCCCGGTCGAGTGCCTCGAGGGCGGGCAGCACCAGATCACCCACGGGCGCGAACAGGATCGCGGAATCCAATGGCACGGGCGGCGGGTCGGCGGCGCCTTGCGCTGAGGCCGCCCCCAGTGACAGCGCCAGCTCGCGGGCGCGCTCACCGCGGGTCATCACGTGCACCTCGGCGCCCTGCGCGAGTGCGACCTGGGCGGTGAGATGTGCGCTGCCGCCGAACCCGTATATGCCGAGCCTGCCGCCGGGCGGCAGATCGGCCCGCAACAGCGAGCGGTAGCCGATGATGCCTGCGCACAGCAGCGGAGCCAGTTCGGTGTCGGAATAGCCCACTGGCAGATGATGTGCGAAATCCGCTGGGACGGCGGCGAATTCGGCGTAGCCACCGTCGGCGTCCCAGCCGGTATAGCGTGATTCGGGGCAGAGATTCTCCTGGCCGCGGACGCAGAATTTGCAGTGGCCACAGGTGTGCCGCAGCCACGCGATGCCGACGCGGTCACCGATCGCGAACTCGTCGCCGGTGTCGGGGCCCAGCCCGGCAACCTCGCCGACCACCTCGTGTCCCGGGATCACGCCAGGCCGATGCACCGGCAGGTCGCCCTCTGTGACATGCAGATCGGTGCGGCACACGCCGCAGGCGTGCACGGCGACGAGGAGCTCACCAGGCGCCGGCTGCGGCACCTCGACGGTGACACGGTCCAGTGGATGGGTGGTCATTGGGCCGGGTTGTCGAACCCGCCACGCGCTCATGCTTTGGGCGGCCATCCCCCTATGGTGCTCGCCCGTCGAGAGTTATGCGCCCCTACGTCTTTCGCTGGACCATCCCGACGATCCACAACAGGATCACCGAACCGAGGATCGCGGTGAACAAGGTGAACCACCAGCCGCCTCCGGCCGTGTTGAGGAAGAAGCTGAGCAGGAAGCCACCGATCAGCGCACCGACGATGCCGATGACGATGTTCATCAGAATGCCCGAGCCGCCGCCCTTCACGATCTTGCCGGCGATCCACCCGGCAATCGCTCCGATGATGATGTATCCAATCCAGCCAACGCTTGTCATCGTGCTGGAGCGGGCCAGAAATTCGGTTGCCGCAATCACGTCCATCGCAGATCTCCTGCCTTTCGCCGGCCGTGGCGAGCGGGCCGCTGGGCCACGCTTGAAGGTATACCGGACGAGGGTAACGATTCGGGGTCCGAAATGGGCACGAACGTTAATTGTTTCCGCAGGTCACCGGCCGTCATGCCCCCGACCGCACGGGTGAGCAGCGGTTCTTGGCGCGAAATCCGCAGGGAAATCCGGATTCCCAATCGGTCACGACGGCATAACCTGGAGATCACAGGCTGGCCGCGACTCGGGGGTCGCGGCCGAGCCGTCGCGGTGTGCAACCGGTTACGGGGACCGGTACGGCGGTAAGGGGTGAATGGTGAAAGCACTTGTCGGACTGGCGATCAGCGGCCTTGTCGCCGGCGGCATCGCGCAGGCGGCTCCGGCGAACGCCGGTTGCCAGGGCGGGTGGACGCCATGGGGTGGCGGCACCACATGCGACGGCCCGATCGCCGGGGACGGAACCTTTCAGCGCTGCGTGACCGCAGGCGCCATGGGCTTCGGCGGCACCAACTGCTACCTGCTCAACGTGAACAACATGGAAGGCCAGGTGCCGTACGTCGGCCCCTGAAAACCCAACTGCCCGTTAGCCGTTAAGACGGCGGCAGCATCCCGGGCGGAACGCTGTTCGGGTCGACCGGAACCGGCACGCCGACGTTGGGGTTCTGACCCGGTGCGTTCGTCCCGCCCGCGGGTGGGGGTGGCGGCGGGGCGTTGGGATCCGGTGGCGGCGGAGGCGGCGGCGTCCACGGCCGGATCGACTGCGCAAGCGTGACGGCCTCCCCCTTCGGGACCGGATTGTTGGCGGTGCCAAGCCAAACCACGAACCAACGTTCGGGCGCGCGCTGGCCGCGCGGCGTGCCGGGAGGCGTGGGCGCACCGACGACGCCGGCCCAGATCTGGCCGTTGGGCTTGTTCGTGTCGGTGAACTTCACCTCGTAATACGACGCGACACCCGACATTCCACCCGCATTGAGCGGGACGGTCTCCTGGTTTATGCGCGTACCCGGGAACGGCATGAAGAACTCGCCCATGTCCGACGCGAGGCGTTGGGCCGCCTTCGTGTTGTCGGTCTCCGCACCCGCGAACAGCTTCAGATCCAACCGGCCCAGCAGCACGCTGGTATCGCTGGGCGGCTGGGCGGGTTGGCCGTTCGGTTGGGTGGCGTCCGCAGGAATCTTGTTCAACAAGGCCTGCCCATAAGACAACTGTGTCGCGTCGGCGACCTTCCAGCCCGCGGGCACCACATAGCTGAAGCCGCCCGCGGCGTTGTCGACCCGCCCCGGCTCCGGTGGCGGAGGTGGCGGCGGTGGCGGAGGAGCGTTCGGATCGGCAGGCGGGGGCACCGGCGCATTGGGATCGGCGGGCGGCGGCGGTGGCGCGTTCGGATCGGCCGGAGGCGGAGGCGGCCCCTGCATCGTGTTGTCCGCCGGTGGCGGTGGCGGGGGCGGCGTGGTCGGATCGGCATACGCCACAGGCAGCGACAGTGCCACCGCTGTGGCGCCGGTCAGCGCCGCAATCGCCAGCGTCATCGAGAGGCCCTTGCGGTGGTCAGGAGTCGCGTCCGGGTGATGCATGTGGAAGAAACTACCGTGTTACCGCCGTGACGCAAGTGTGAGTTGCTAAAAAAGTGCTCAGCTGAAAGATTGCTGTATATAGAAAAGTTACAGGGAGTCGCCATTTATGGCGATTGCTGGCACCACAAGGTCCCGCGCGTTGCGCGGGGCGATCGAACCCACTTGCACCCCGAGTTTTGTGACCGAATCGCAACCGTTGATCGCGTTCGTGAACCACTCCGTTACGGGCTTTGATGAACGGCGACCTCCTGGGCCTTCACGGAGAAGTAGACGCGATCGCCAGGTGCCAACCGCAACTCGGCGGCGGACTCGGCGGTGATGTCGGCGGCAAGCCCCGGCGCACCGTCGGGTTGCTCGTCGGCGCGCACCCGGATCACCGCTCCGCGGCTGTCGAGTTCGGCGACCGTCACCTCGACGGTGTTGCGGGGGCTGCCATGCGGCTTGTCGCGGTACACGGCGACCGCGGCAGGGTTGAACAGCGCAACCGCCGATTGCCCTGGCGCCACGTCCGCCGCCGGGTTGCCATACCAGACCGTCCCCCACTGTGTCGTCAGCACACCGTCGGCGCCCGCAGTGCCATCGACGAGGTTCACCCCGGCGAAGCGCGCGCCAAACCGGCTTCGTGGTGTCGCCAAAACTGTTGTAGCCGAGCCTGATTCGACGATCCTGCCGTCTTCGAGCACCAGCACCCGATCGGCGAGGGTGAGGACATCGAGGAGGTCGTGGGTGATCAGCACCGCCGAGCGGCCGTCACGGGCCAGCACCCGGCGCAGCACCCTGCGCATCGCGGTGGCGGCGGAAACGTCAAGTCCGGCCAACGGCTCGTCGAGCAGCAGCACGTCGGGGTCGGCGGCGAGGGCCCGTGCCAGCGCCACCCGCTGGGCCTGTCCCCCGGACAGCTGCCGTGGATGCCGGTCGGCGAGATCCGCCGCATCGACCTCGGCGAGCCAATGTGCCGCCGCCGCACGGGAACTGCGCGGCGCGAACGCCACATTGCCGGTCACGCTCAGATGCGGGAACAACAGTGCGTCCTGCAGGAGCAGGCCGACGCGGCGATCGTGGGTGGCCACGTGAACCCCAGCCGCGGTGTCTGTCAGCACCCGCTGTCCGACGCGCACCATGCCGCGATCTGGCCGCACCAGGCCCGCGATCACATGCAGTGATGTCGACTTGCCCGCACCGTTGGGTCCAAGCAGGGCGACCACTTCGCCTGCGGCGACATCGAATTCGAGGTCCAGGCCGCGACTTTCGACGACGGCCCTCACCTGCACATCGGTCATGTCGCACTACCACGCATTGGAGCCCCGGATCCGGCTGGTGCCCAACCCCACCACGACAACGGCGGCCACCACGACGAGCAGAAGCGACAGCGCGACCGCAGCGTCTGCATCGCTCTCGCGCTGGAGGTAGATCTCCAAAGGCAGCGTTCGGGTGACGCCTTCGCGCGATCCCGCAAAGGTCAGCGTGGCGCCGAACTCGCCAAGCGACCGCGCGAACGCCAGCACCGCCCCGGAGATCAGGCCGGGCGCCAGCAGCGGCAGCGACACCCTCCACCACACGGTCGACGGCCTGGCGCCGAGGGTGGCGGCCACCACCTCGTAATCGGCCCCCGCGGTGCGTGCGGCGCCTTCCAACGCGATGACCAGGAAGGGCAGCGATACGAACGTCTGTGCGAGGACCACCGCCGTGGTGGTGAACGCGATGTGGATTCCCGCGGCCTCGAGGTAGTGCCCGATGAGCCCTAGCCTGCCGAACGCATACAGCAGCGCGATGCCCCCGACCACCGGTGGCAGCACCAGCGGCAGCAGGATGAGCGGCCGGGCGAGTCGCACCGCCCGGGAAGTGCTGCGGGCCAGCACCAGCGCCATCGGCACGCCGAGCAGCAGGCAGAGCGCAGTGCTGGCCGCCGAGGTCTTGAGGCTGAGCACCAACGCCGTGGTCGACGACTCGCTGCTGATCAGTGACCAGAAGTTGGGCCAGTTCACCTTGGCGGCGATCGCGATCAGCGGAACCACGACGAACAGCGCGCCGATCGCCGCAGGGAGGTAAATCCAGCGGGGCAGCACGAATGACGACCCTATGGCACGTTGACCGAACTGTTGTCGTGTCGCATGCGTGCCGAGCTCCACCTCCTAGCTACTGTCCAGTAACATGACCCTCAATCGCTGGGGTTCAGCGTTGAACACAGGCAGGAGGTCCTTGTGATGGAGGTGCTCGTCACCGGCGGCGATACGGATCTGGGACGCACGGTCGCGGAGGGTTTCCGCGATGCGGGCCACCGAGTCGTGATCGCGGGTGCGCGCCGCGACGACCTCGAGGTCGCCGCTAAGGAACTCGACGTCGACGCGATCGTGTTCGACACCACCGACCCGGCCAGCCTCGAAGAGGCGCGTGGCCAGTTCCCGCACCAGCTGGACACCATCGTCAACCTTCCCGCCCCGCGCTGGGACGCCGGCGACCCGCGCACCTACTCGTTGGCCGACCTTGCCGCGGCATGGCGCACCGCTCTGGACACGACCGTCGTCTCGGCGGTGCTGACCGTGCAGATCCTCGGCGATCACCTGCGTTCCGGCGGTTCGATCGTCAACGTCATCCCGGAGCAGCCTCGCGAGGGCAGCGCCGACGCCGCTGTGAAGGCCGCCATCTCCGACTGGACCGCCGGGCAGGCCACGCACTTCGGCACCCGCGGCATCACCGTCAACGCGGTGGCGTCCGGCCGCAAGGCGGAGCCGGGCTACGACGGCCTGTCCCGCACGCCGGCTCCGGTGGCAGCCGAGATCGCGAGGTTGGCGTTGTTCCTCAGCACACCCGCCGCGCGGCACATCAGCGGCCAGACGTTGCACGTCAGCCACGGCGCGCTGGCGAACTTCGGCTGATATTCCCGCGTTCGCCCGAAGCTAAACGGGGTGACCGCCCCGCTTAGTTGTGGTTACGTGAACCTCGTGACCATCAAACTCGGACTTCAGATCCCCAACTTCTCCTACGGTACGGGCGTCGAAGAGCTGTTCCCGACAGTCATCGCCCAGGCACAGGAAGCCGACGCTGCCGGCTTCGACTCGGTCTTCGTGATGGACCACTTCTATCAGCTGCCCGGACTCGGAACCCCCGACCAGCCGATGCTGGAGGCGTACACGGCCCTCGGCGGGTTGGCGACCGCGACCAAGAACGTGCAGCTGGGCACGCTGGTCACCGGGAACACCTACCGCAATCCGACACTGCTTGCCAAGGCCGTCACCACGCTGGATGTCGTGAGCCAGGGCCGAGCCATTCTCGGCATCGGCACCGGCTGGTTCGAGCTCGAGCACGAGCAGCTCGGCTTCGAGTTCGGCACCTTCACCGACCGCTTCAACAGGCTCGACGAGGCCCTGCAGATCATCCTGCCAATGCTGCGAGGCGAGCGGCCGACATTCTCCGGCAAGTACTACCGCGCGAAGGACGCGATGGCCAACCCTCGGTTCCGTGACCACATCCCGCTGATGATCGGCGGCCACGGTGAGAAGAAGACAATTCCGTTGGCCGCCAAGCACTTTGATCATCTGAACCTCACATCGGGGTTCGACGAGCTGCCGCGCAAGCTGCAAGTGGTCAAGGCGCGCTGCGAGGAGATCGGCCGCGATCCCGCGACCCTCGAGACCAGCATGCTGGTGATGGCGTTGATCAACGAGCAGGCGACCGCGGATTTGATCCCAGATGACTTCAAGCAGCGAGTGGTGTTCGGCGGACCGGATCAGATCGTCGAGCAGGTCAAGACGAAGGTGCTTGATGCGGGGATCGACGGTGTGATCCTCAGCCCCGTCACCAACATCGATGGCTACCACCCGGGCGGCATCACCGCGGTGGCCGAGAAATTGAGGCCGATCATGGGGGCTTAAACATACGATGACGTGGTAAATCTCACCACACTTCAGGGATGCTGAGCGGCTACCGTAGTGTCTGTATAAGTGCACGTGTAGTCCGTCGAGGAGCCCAAGATGAGCCATCCCGGAGCCACTGCAACTGATCGACGCAAGGTCGTGATCATCGGTTCGGGATTTGGTGGCTTAAACGCCGCCAAGGCGCTCAAGCACGCCGACGTCGACATCAAGATGATCGCCAGGACCACGCACCATCTGTTCCAGCCGCTGCTGTACCAGGTGGCCACCGGCATCATCTCGTCCGGCGAGATCGCCCCGCCCACCCGCATCATCCTGCGCAAACAGAAGAACGCGCAGGTGCTGTTGGGCAATGTGACGCATATCGACATGGCCAACCAGACCATCAAGTCGGAGCTGCTGGGCCACACGTACGTGACCCCGTACGACACGCTGATCGTCGCGGCCGGGGCGGGCCAGTCCTACTTCGGCAATGACCACTTCGCCGAGTGGGCGCCGGGCATGAAGACCGTTGACGATGCACTCGAGCTGCGCGGGCGGATCCTCGGTGCGTTCGAACAGGCCGAGCGGTCAAGTGATCCGGCCCGCCGCGAGAAGCTGCTGACGTTCACCGTCGTCGGCGCCGGACCCACCGGCGTCGAGATGGCGGGCCAGATCGCTGAACTCGCCGACCACACGCTCAAAGGCGCATTCCGCCATATCGATTCGACACAGGCGCGGGTGATCCTGCTCGATGCGGCCCCCGCGGTGCTGCCACCGATGGGCGAAAAGCTCGGCAACAAGGCGCAGG
Organism: uncultured Actinomycetota bacterium; assembly: GCA_963698965.1. Taxonomy (GTDB): domain Bacteria; phylum Actinomycetota; class Actinomycetes; order Mycobacteriales; family Mycobacteriaceae; genus Mycobacterium. Next base: position 194,933 of record CAVOSY010000003.1, on the reverse strand, counting down.
CGCGGTTGGAGAAGATGGGCGTCGATATCCAGCTCGGCGCGATGGTCACCGACGTGGATCGCAACGGCATCACCGTGAAGGATTCCGACGGCACCATCCGACGCATCGAATCCGCCACCAAGGTGTGGTCGGCAGGCGTGTCGGCCAGCCCGCTCGGCCGCGACCTCGCCGACCAATCCGATGTGGAGCTGGACCGCGCGGGACGGGTCAAGGTGCTGCCGGACCTGTCCATCCCCGGCCATCCGAACGTATTCGTCGTCGGCGACATGGCGGCGGTCGAAGGGGTGCCGGGCATGGCGCAGGGTGCGATCCAAGGCGCCAAGTACGCGGCGAAGGCCATCAAGGCTGAGCTCAAGGGCGCCGACCCGGCGCAGCGCGAGCCGTTCCAGTACTTCGACAAGGGTTCGATGGCGACCGTTTCGCGGTTCTCGGCGGTCGCAAAGGTCGGACCACTGGAATTCGGCGGCTTCATCGCCTGGCTGGCCTGGCTGGTGCTGCACTTGGTGTACCTCGTCGGGTTCAAGACCAAGATCACCACGCTGCTTTCGTGGACGGTGACATTCCTGTCGAGGGCGCGCGGGAACCTCACCATCACCGAGCAGCAGGCGTACGCGCGCACCAGGATCGAAGAGCTCCAAGAGATCGCGGCGTCGGTACAGGACACCGAAAAAGCCGCGAGCTAGAGTCTCTCGCCCTGCCACGTCGACAGGCAGCCGCCGCCGGCCAGTGCGAGTGCGACGCCTTCGGTGGCGACTTCGGTGTCGGGGTAGTGCAATTCGCTGATGCATGCCATCGGCGTGCCAAGCGCGTCGTCGGCGACCGATGCCCACTGACCATCAGCTCGGCCACGGTGCGGCCGTCGCGGGCACCCTCGGGGAGATGGTCGGTGATCAGCGCGACGGCCTCGGGGTGGTTCAGCCGTAGACCGCGCCTGCCGGCGGCGGGCCAGTTCGGCCGCGTACGAGATCAGCAGCCGGTCGTGCTCATGCGGCGTCAAACGCATAGTCGGCGATACTGGCACTCCACATGAGGCTCAGCGGCGTACGAAATATGGCTGCTACTCGGGCGAAATGTTCTGCAGCCGGACCTGGCCGCGGGCAACCACGCGATCCCTGTCGTCGGTGATCGTGATCAACCACAGCTGCTGCCTGCGGCCCCGGTGGATCGGTGTCGACACCGCGGTCACCGTTCCCGAGGAGATCGCGCGGAGAAAGTCGGTGTTGTTGTTGACCCCGACGACGTGTCCGCCACCGTTTTCGAGGAGCCACACCTGCCCCGACACGCTCGCCAGGCCTTCGACGATGGAGCAGTACACGCCGCCGTGCACGATGCCCCACGGCTGCAGCAGCTTGTCTTTGATCTCCAACTGCGCCCGGCCACCGTCGGGGGTGAGCTCGAGGTAGTCGAGGCCGAGCTCGTTGTCGAATCCCTTGCCGAGTTCGGCGGTCACTTCCGTCGTCACGTAATTGTGTTTACACGGCCCGGGCTGCTCCCCGGCCGGGGGCCCGGGGTTATCGTCGGGCATGGCCAAGAGTGTTAAAGACCTAGTGGAAGCCGCCAATGCCGTTGTGCCCCGGATCTCCCCGGAACAGGCGAAGGAACTGATCGCCAAGGGCGACGCGCTCGTGGTCGACGTACGCGACGCGCCGGAAGTGGAGCAGAGCGGTAAGGTCGCCGGCGCCGTGCACATTCCCCGCGGCATGTTGGAGTTTCGTGCCGACCCCGAATCCCCGTACTACGACCAGAGTTTCGCAAAGGACAAGACCGTCATCGTCTACTGCGCCGCGGGCGGTCGCGCGGCGCTGTCCGGACAGGCGCTCAAGGAAATGGGCTACACCGAGGTCTACAACATGGGCGGATTCAAGGACTGGGCCGACAGCGGCGGAGCCATCGACAAGTGAGACCAGAAAAATGCGGACGGGCCCCACGCCGAGTGCGTGAGGCCCGTCCTTCGAGTGGACCGGGAGTCTCTGCAGCCCTCAGGACTCCGGCGCGGTCCGATAGTTTCGTCTTCGTAGGTAGAGAATAGGCAAGGCTTGCCTAATTAAGCAAGGTCTTCCTGGTTGTCATCCGGGTGGTGCCGCGGACCGGCAGCCCGAACCCGACCAGGGCGTCGAGCACCGCCTGTGCCCGCCGCATGCTCGTCAGTTCGCTCGACCCGGCGAGCAGCGGCACCTGCGTTGCGGCACTGACGACCGCGCCGCCGACGATGTGCCACATCGACGCGACGGACATCGCGCCGCCGCAGACCTCGAAGAGCCTCGCGAATAGCGGATCCAGTGCGCGATGGCTGCGGTGAGCGACCCAGGTGGCGAGCGCTGCCTCGCTGGGGATGGTGACGATGCCGTCGTCGTCAAGGGCCGGATCGTCGGGCAGCGCCCGCAACCGCGCATCGGCGACGCCGACCCAGTCGATCGCGCCCTCGGAGTCCACGTGCACCCACAGGTTCTCAAGGCCGGTGTCCCATGCGCGGCCCTCGAGCACGAGCAGCGGCACGACGCGGCCGACGACGACGTGCGCCAGTGTCGCGGCCAGCTGCTGGGCTATCGCCGCCCGGCTGTCGGTCTCCTCGGCGGCGATGTCGAACATCTTCTGCAAGCGATCGGTGGTCGCCGCCTCGGCGAGTGGCCACCACCGCCGGCGCGACAGGTCGCCCATCACGGCAACGCCGTAAACCCGCGGACATTCGGGATAGAGCTCGCGCAATCGGCGGCTGGATTCGTGCAACGGCAGCGGCCGCCTGATCGCCATACCCGCGATGAGCGGATCCTCGATCAGAACCGTCATGGCACCTCCGATATTGAGTTAGGTTAGCCTTACTATAGTCACGCGGTCAGCAGGAGCTACCCCGTGTGACTGGACTCACAAGGCCCGCCGAAGGGGCGATGACCATTGCCGGAACATTCGAAGGCGCCGACGAAGTTGTTCTCACGAGTTCGATACGACGCAACGTAGTAAAGGCGTAGTACCCTGGATTTACTGCCTGTAGGAGATGAACGGAACATGGCCAAAATGACGCGTCTGGGGGAACTGGAACGCGCTGTGATGGACCACCTCTGGTCCTCCGGCGAGCCCCAAACCGTGCGCCAAGTCCACGAGGCATTGTCGGCTCGCCGCGACCTGGCCTACACCACGATCATGACCGTGCTGCAACGCCTGGCGAAGAAGAACCTGGTCGTGCAGCATCGTGACGACCGCGCCCACCGCTACGCGCCCACGCATGGTCGCGATGAGCTCGTCGCCGGGCTGATGGTCGACGCGCTCGACCAGGCCGCGGACTCAGGGAGCCGTGAGGCCGCGCTGGTGCATTTCGTCGAACGCGTCGGCGCCGACGAAGCGGCAGCGCTGCGCCGTGCGCTCGCGGAGTTGGAAAGCAAGACCGCCGCGGACGCGAGGAGCGGAAAGTACACCGAAGTCCCGCCCGCTGGCAATCCGGGCACCGGCTGAGAAATACTTACAGCGTGTCCGCGCTGGCCTTTACCATCGTCGCACTGCTCCTGTCGGGACCAGTCCCGGCAATGCTGGCGCGGGCGACTTGGCCGATGCGCGCTCCGCGCGCAGCCATCGTGCTGTGGCAGTCCATCGCACTGGCCGCCGTGTTGTCGGCGTTCTCGGCGGGTATCGCAATCGCGAGCCGGCTGTTCGTGCCAGGGGCCGACGGCCGTCCCACCGCAACGATCACCAGTGAGATCGACGCGCTCGGCTGGCCGCTGTGGGCCGGCCTCGTCACTGTCTTCGCCGTCACCTTGGTGATCGGCGCGCGGCTGACGTACGCGGTGATTCAGGTGGCAATCGCCACCCGGCGCAGGCGGGCGCATCACCGGATGATGGTCGACCTGCTCGACATGTCACACGGATCGAACCCACCCAAGGTCTGTATCAAGGCGAGTGGGCTGCGCATCCTCGATGTCAAACAGCCGCTCGCCTATTGCCTGCCCGGGGTGCGCAGCCGCGTCGTGGTCAGCGAGGGAACGCTGAAATCGTTGTCCGACAGCGAGATCGCCGCGATACTCACCCACGAACGCGCCCATCTGCGGGCCCGTCACGACCTGGTTCTCGAGATGTTCACCGCGGTGCACGCCGCCTTCCCCCGATTCGTCCGCAGCGGAAGCGCCCTTGATGCCGTCCGGCTGCTCATCGAAATGCTGGCCGACGACGCCGCCGTGCGCGCCGCGGGTCCGACTCCTCTGGCGCGCGCGCTGGTCGCGTGTGCGTCCGGACGCACCCCGTCCGGCGCCCTGGCGGCAGGCGGTCCGACCACCTTGCTGCGCCTGCGCCGCCTCGGCGGGCAGCCAAACAGCCGCGCCCTCGCCGCCACCGCCTACCTCGCCGCCGCCGCCGTGCTCGTGGTGCCTACCCTGGCGCTGGCGGTGCCGTGGCTGACCGAATTACACCGACTGTTCGCCGCATAGGTGCTCAGCTGTCAAAACCGCTCCCCCCACAACAAAAAAACGAAAGGCCGCCCGTATGAGCTCGTCTGCAAACTCTGACACGACCGGTACCGCTCAGATCGGGGTCACCGGTCTGGCCGTAATGGGCTCCAACATCGCGCGGAATTTCGCGCACCACGGCTACACCGTCGCACTGCACAATCGGTCGGTCGCCAAGACCGACGCGCTGCTGGCCGAGCACGGCTCCGAGGGCTCGTTCGTCCGGACCGAGTCGATGGCGGAGTTCGCTGCGGCGCTTCAGAAGCCGCGGCGCGCGCTGATCATGGTCAAGGCAGGCGACCCGACGGACGCCGTCATCAACGAGCTCGCCGACGTGTTCGAAGAGGGCGACATCATCATCGACGGCGGTAACGCGCTCTACACCGACACCATCCGCCGCGAGAAGGCGATGCGCGAACGCGGCCTGCACTTCGTCGGCGCCGGCATCTCCGGCGGCGAGGAGGGCGCGTTGAACGGGCCGTCGATCATGCCCGGCGGCCCCGCCGAGTCGTACAAGTCGCTCGGACCGCTGCTGGAGGAGATCTCCGCGCACGTCGACGGCGTGCCGTGCTGCACCCACATCGGGCCCGACGGGTCGGGTCACTTCGTCAAGATGGTGCACAACGGCATCGAGTACTCCGATATGCAGCTGATCGGCGAGGCCTACCAGCTGCTGCGCGACGGGCTGGGCTACCGCGCACCGCAGATCGCCGACGTGTTCGCCGAGTGGAACAAGAGCGACCTGGACAGCTACTTGATCGAGATCACCGCCGAGGTGCTGCGCCAGACCGACGCCAAGACCGGCAAGCCGCTCGTCGACGTCATCCTCGACGAGGCCGAGCAGAAGGGCACCGGACGCTGGACCGTGAAGTCGGCCCTTGATCTCGGCGTGCCGGTCACCGGTATCGCCGAGGCGGTGTTCGCCCGCGCGCTGTCCGGGTCGGTCGTCCAGCGCAGGGCCACCACCGGACTGGCGTCCGGCACGCTTGGCGAAAAGCCCGGTGACGCAGCCAAATTCGTCGAGGATGTGCGTCAGGCGCTCTATGCGTCCAAGATCATCGCCTACGCGCAGGGCTTCAACCAGATCCAGGCAGGCAGCGAGGAATACGACTGGGGTATCACCCCCGGCGACCTGGCCACCATCTGGCGCGGCGGCTGCATCATCCGGGCCAAGTTCCTCAACCGGATCAAAGAGGCCTACGACGAGGAGCCGGAGCTGGCCACCCTGATCGTCGCGCCGTATTTCCGGAGTGCCGTCGAGGCCGCGGTCGACGGGTGGCGTCGCGTCGTGGTGACCGCCACGCAGCTGGGTATCCCGATCCCCGGGTTCTCCTCGGCGCTGTCCTACTACGACGCGCTGCGCACCGAACGGCTGCCAGCCGCGCTGACCCAGGGCCTGCGCGACTTCTTCGGCGCGCACACCTACGGCCGCACCGACGCCGACCCGGCTGCGCGGTTCCACACGCTGTGGAGCGGCGACCGCAGCGAAGTCGAGGCCTGAAAAGGCGACTAAAATCGCAGTTGATGCGATTTCTTGATGGCCAAACGCCGCCCTACGACCTGACCTACAACGACGTCTTCATCGTCCCCGGACGCTCTGACGTGCAGTCGCGGTTCGGTGTCGACCTTTCGACGCACGACGGGTCGGGCACCACGATCCCGGTGGTGGTGGCGAACATGACCGCGGTGGCAGGCCGCCGGATGGCTGAAACGGTGGCCCGCCGCGGCGGCATCGTAGTGCTGCCGCAGGACCTGCCCATCTCGGCGGTCAAGGAGACGGTCGACTTCGTCAAGAGCCGCGACATGATCGTAGACACGCCGGTGGTGCTGTCGCCCGACGACTCGGTGTCGGACGCGATCGCGCTGATCCACAAGCGCGCACACGGTGCCGCCGTGGTGGCCTTCGAGGGCCGGCCGATCGGGCTGGTCACCGAAGCGAACTGCGTCGGCGTCGACCGGTTCACCAGGGTCCGGGACATCGCGATATCCGATTTCGTCACCGCGCCCGCGGGCACCGACCCCCGCAAGGTGTTCGACCTGCTCGAACACGCGCTCCTCGACGTGGCGGTGCTGACCGACCCCGACGGCACTCTGGCAGGCGTGCTGACCCGCACGGGAGCGATCCGGGCAGGCATCTACACACCCGCCGTCGACGACAAGGGCAGGCTGCGCATCGCCGCCGCCGTCGGCATCAACGGTGACGTCGGCGCCAAGGCCCGCGCGCTCGCCGAGGCCGGCGTCGACCTTCTGGTGATCGACACCGCGCACGGCCACCAGCTCAAGATGCTCGACGCGATCAAGTCGGTGTCGTCCCTCGACCTGGGGCTTCCGTTGGCCGCGGGCAATGTGGTGTCGGCCGAGGGCACCCGCGACCTGATCAGCGCGGGCGCCACGATCGTCAAGGTCGGTGTCGGGCCCGGCGCGATGTGCACCACCCGCATGATGACCGGCGTTGGCCGCCCGCAGTTCTCCGCGGTGGTCGAATGTGCCGCGGCGGCAAGGCAACTCGGCGGCCATGTGTGGGCCGACGGCGGTGTGCGCCATCCGCGCGACGTGGCGCTGGCGCTTGCCGCCGGTGCGGCCAACGTGATGATCGGCTCGTGGTTCGCGGGCACCTACGAATCGCCGGGCGATCTGATGCGCGACCGCGAGGACCAGCCGTACAAGGAGAGCTACGGCATGGCCTCCAAGCGCGCGGTGGCCGCCCGCACCGCGGCCGACAGCCCGTTCGACCGGGCCCGCAAGGCACTGTTCGAGGAGGGCATCTCGACGTCGCGGATGGGGTTGGACCCGTCGCGCGGCGGGGTCGAGGACCTGCTCGACCACATCACCTCCGGTGTGCGCAGCACGTGCACCTACGTCGGCGCCGCGAACATCGCCGAACTCCACGACAAGGTGGTGCTCGGCGTGCAGTCCGCGGCCGGGTTCGCCGAAGGCCACCCGCTGCCGACCGGTTGGTGAGGCCGTCGAGCGAGCGAGACGGCTACCATAGGTTTTTCGTCAAGCGCCTATTCGAGAGGGACCCCGTGCCGCAGGCACCCGTCGAGGCCCCGGATTCTGGTCGGGTCTTCCGGGCCGAGCGGCCCGACCACGACGTTTCCGCTGCGAGCGGCGCAGACGCTCCCGACGCCGAGCCCTCCCCTAGTCGGCCGGGCACAAGGCCCGGCGCAATCCTGGTGAGCACGCGATGAGCACCTTGTACACCGTGCTCGCGGTGCTGGCGTTTCTCGTGCTCACCGCAGGCACTGCGGTGTTCGTCTCCGCCGAGTTCTCACTGACCGCGCTGGAGCGCAGCACGGTCGACGCGAACGCCCGCACCGGTGGGCGCCGTGACAAGCTCGTCCAGCGGGCGCACCGCAGCCTGTCGTTCCAGCTGTCTGGGGCCCAGGTGGGCATCTCGATCACCACTTTGATCACCGGCTATCTCGCCGAACCACTGGTGGCACATCTGCTGGAGCCGGTCTTCGAGGCTATGTCGCTATCGCCGGGCCTCGCCGGCGGCCTGGCTTTGGTGCTGGCGCTGCTGATCGCGACTTCGGTGTCGATGGTGTTCGGCGAGCTCGTCGCCCAGTACCTCGCGGTGGCCAAGCCGCTGCCGGTTGCCCGTGTGGTGGCCGGTCCACAGGTGCTGTTCTCGACGCTCGTCACGCCGTTGATTCACCTGACGAACGGCACCGCAAACTGGATCCTGCGCCGGCTGGGCATCGAGCCCGCGGAGGAATTGCGGTCGGCCCGGTCGCCCCAGGAGCTCGGCTCGCTGGTCCGCAACTCGGCCCGGCGGGGGTCGCTAGATCCGGTCACCGCGACGTTGGTTGACCGCTCGCTGCAGTTCGGCTCGCGGACTGCCGAGGAACTGATGACGCCCCGGACGGAAATCGTCACCCTCGAGGTCGAGGACACGGTCGCCGATCTGGTGGACGCCGCGATCCAGAGCGGTTATTCGCGATTCCCGATCGTCGAGGGCGACCTCGACGAAACCATCGGGATCGTCCACGTCAAACAGGTCTTCGAAGTGCCGCCAGGCGAACACAAAAAGACCCGGCTCGCCAGCCTCGCGCAACCCGTCGCCAGGGTGCCATCGACCCTGGACGGCGACGACGTGATGGCACAGTTGCGCGCCAACGGCCTGCAGACCGCGCTCGTGGTCGACGAATACGGGGGTACAGCGGGCATGGTGACGGTCGAGGATGTCATCGAGGAGATCGTCGGCGACATCCGCGACGAACACGACGAGCCCACCGCCGACGTGGTGCAAGCGGGGCAGGGCTGGCACGTGTCGGGTCTGCTGCGCATCGACGAGGTGGCCGAGGCGACCGGATTCCGGGCCCTGGAGGGCGAATACGAGACCATCGGCGGCCTCGTGCTGCAGGAGCTCGGCCACATTCCGGAAGAGGGCGAGTCGGTCGAACTGACGGCGTTCGATCCAGACGCTCCGATGGAGGACCCTGTGCGCTGGCTGGCCACCGTATTGCAGATGGACGGTCGAAGGATCGATCAGCTGGAGCTCACGAAGCTGGGTCAGCGCCCCGAAGGAACCGACGACGCTGATGGGTGACTTCCTCGGCGTGCTGCTGACCGCGGTGCTGCTGGCCGCCAACGCGTTCTTCGTCGGCGCGGAGTTCGCGTTGATCTCCGCACGCCGCGACCGGCTGGAGGCCCTGGCCGAACAAGGCAAGCACAGTGCGGTGACGGTTATCCGGGCCGGCGAGAATCTGCCGCTGATGCTGGCCGGGGCGCAGCTCGGCATCACCGTCTGTTCGATCCTGTTGGGCCGCGTTGGCGAACCGGCGGTGGCGCACCTGCTCGAGAAACCATTCCATTTGCTCGGGATACCGGACACCGTGCTGCACACGGTTTCGTTCGTCATCGCGATCACGATCGTCGTTGTGCTGCACGTGCTGCTCGGCGAGATGGTCCCGAAGAACATCGCGATCGCAGGCCCCGAATCTGCGGCGATGCTGCTGGTCCCGCCGTACCTGGTGTGGGTGCGCGCCGCCCGGCCCGTCATCGCGATCTACGACTGGTGCGCGCACATGATCCTGCGCGCGGTCGGGGTCGAGGCCAAAACCGAACTGGAGAATACGGTTTCGACCGTCGAGCTGTCCGAGATGATCGCCGAATCGCTTTCGGAGGGTCTGCTCGATCCCGACGAGCACAACCGACTTTCGCGGGCCCTGCGGATCCGCAACCGGGTGGTCGCCGAAGTCGCCGTGCCACTCAGCGAGGTCCGCGCGGTGCCGGTGGCCGCAGATCGGTCCGAGCCGACGGTGGCGGCGATCCAGAGCGCACTGGCGGAGACCGGCTACTCGCGCTTCCCGGTGGCCGATTCGTCGGGCCGGTTCATCGGCTACGTCCACATCAAGGACGTGCTGCCGATCGTCGACGACCCGGATGCGGTGGTCGAACCGACGACAGTGCGGCCCCTCCCGGAGGTGGCCGAGACGACCTCACTGCCCGACGCACTCTCGATGCTGCGGCGGAACAACAGCCATCTGGCGCTGGTCATCACCGCCGACGGCAGCGTGTCGGCGATGGTCACGCTCGAGGACCTGGTCGAAGACGTCGTTGGGGCCGTCCGGGACAGGACGCACCGTGCCTGATGTCGGGCTGTGCGAGCACGACTGGACCGTCCGCGAGCGGATGCACCAGAAACGGGTCGACGAGTTCTGCCTGCCCCATCGCAGGCGGGCGCAGGCGGGCGAGGCCCACCCGGTATGGGATTTCCTGTTCACCTACTACAGCCTGCGGCCCCGGCAGTTGCGGATCTGGCACCCCGGTTTCGGCGTGGCGCTCGCAGGCGCGACGGCAGACCGCTATCTCGATCGCAGCGGTTACGGGCGTGACCGTCAGGGTGTGACCGTGACGCGTGAGCACCTGCTCTCGCGTGTCGACACCGTGCGGTTCATCGCCCGCCTGCTTCGCGCGACGGCCTCGCGCCCGGCGCGACTGAACTGCTTCGGCATGCACGAGTGGGCGATGGTGTACCAGGCGCCGGCGGTCCGCCACAGCCAGGTGCCACTGCGCCTCGGCCCGGCGGGCACGGACGCTGTCGTCGAGTCAATACCGTTGCGCTGCAGCCATTTTGACGCCTACCGGTTCTTCACCGAGCCGGCCACGCACCGCAACGCCGAGGAACTCACCCGGGACAACCAGGTCGCGAAGGAACAACCGGGCTGCATTCACGCCGCGATGGATTGCTACAAATGGGCGTTCAAGCTCGGTCCCCTGGTGGAGTCGGAGCTGGTGATGGACTGCCTGGAACTCGCCGCCGCTGCCCGTTCGCTGGATATGCGCGCCAGCCCCTATGATCTCCGCAACTACGGATTCGAGCCGATCGCCGTCGAGACGCCTGCGGGTCGCGCCGAGTACGTCCGTGCCCAGCAGAGCGTTGCTGAACGGGCCGCACCGTTGCGGGCCACTCTGGCGGATCGGTGCGACCTGCTTCTCGCCGCGGCGGACCGCGAATCGCGCAACGCGACGGCTTGGGCATAACCCCAGTTAGCCCTGGGTAAGCTGGATCGACGGCTTTAGGGAGGAAAAATGACCAGCGAGCGAGGAGCGAGGCGGATCTCGCATGACTAATCGCGTGACGGTGGGGACCCTGCGCGTCGCCCAGGTGTTGTACGACTTCATCAACAACGAGGCGCTTCCGGGCACCGACGTCGACCCTGACAGCTTCTGGGCGGGTGTCGACAAGGTCGTGACCGATCTCAGCCCCCAGAACCAGGACCTGCTCGCCCGCCGCGACAACCTGCAGGCGCAGATCGACAAGTACCACCGCCAGCACGTCATCGAGCCGATCGACCCCGAAGGCTACAAGCAGTTCCTCACCGACATCGGCTACCTACAGCCCGAGCCGGCCGACTTCACCATCACCACCGCCGGTGTCGACGACGAGATCACCACGACGGCAGGCCCGCAGCTGGTGGTGCCGATCCTCAACGCGCGGTTCGCGCTCAACGCCGCAAACGCACGCTGGGGTTCGTTGTACGACGCGCTGTACGGCACCGACGTGATCCCCGAAGACGATGGCGCCGAGAAGGCGCAAGCCGGCTATAACCCCGTGCGCGGCGACAAGGTCATCGCCTACGCGCGCAAGTTCCTCGACGGCGCGGTTCCGCTGGCCTCTGGCGAATGGAGCCAGGCCACCGGGCTGAAGATCAGCCAAGAGGACGGGGCCGGTCAGCTCCTCATTGATCTCGGCGACGACCTGTCGACCGGCCTGGCGACCCCTGAGCAGTTCGTCGGCTACACCGGCGAACTCGGATCGCCCCAGTGGTCCGTGCTGCTGCGCAACCACGGCCTGCACATCGAGATCCTCATCGACCCCGAGTCCCCTGTCGGTTCCACCGACGCCGCAGGCATCAAGGACGTCGTGCTGGAGTCCGCGATCACCACGATCATGGACTTCGAGGACTCCGTGACCGCGGTCGACGCCGACGACAAGGTGCTCGGCTACCGCAACTGGCTCGGCCTGAACAAGGGCGACCTTGCCGAAGAGGTCACCAAGGACGGCAAGACCTTCACCCGTGTCCTGAACCAGGACCGCACCTACACGACGGCGGACGGCGAAGGCGAGCTGATCCTGCCCGGGCGCAGCCTGATGTTCGTGCGCAATGTCGGCCACCTGATGACCAACGATGCGATCGTCGACTCTGATGGAAACGAGGTGTACGAGGGCATCCAGGACGCGTTGTTCACCAGCCTGATCGCCATCCACGGGCTGAAGGAGGGTGACGGCAACGGGCCGCTGGTCAACAGCCGCACCGGTTCCGTCTACATCGTGAAGCCGAAGATGCACGGCCCCGACGAGGTGGCCTACACCGTCGAGCTGTTCAGCCGGGTCGAGGACGTGCTCGGGCTGCCGCAGAACACGCTCAAGGTCGGCATCATGGACGAGGAACGCCGCACCACCGTCAACCTCAAGGCCTGCATCAAGGCTGCCGCGGACCGCGTGGTGTTCATCAACACCGGCTTCCTGGACCGCACCGGCGACGAGATACACACCTCGATGGAAGCCGGGCCGATGATCCGCAAGGGCGCGATGAAGAGCACGCAATGGATCGCCGCCTACGAGGACCAGAACGTCGACATCGGCCTGGCCACCGGCTTCTCGGGTCGCGCGCAGATCGGTAAGGGCATGTGGGCCATGACCGACCTGATGGCCGACATGGTCGAGCAGAAGATCGGTCAGCCGAAGGCAGGCGCCACCACCGCGTGGGTGCCGTCGCCAACGGCGGCCACCCTGCACGCCATGCACTATCACGAGGTCGACGTGTACGCGGTGCACAAGGAGCTGGAAGGCAACCGCCGCACCGACATCGACCAGCTGCTTACCGTCCCGCTGGCCAAGGAGCTGGCGTGGGCGCCTGAGGAGATCCGCGAAGAGGTCGACAACGACTGCCAATCGATCCTCGGCTATGTGGTGCGCTGGATCGATGCAGGCGTCGGCTGCTCGAAAGTGCCCGACATCCACAACGTGGCGCTGATGGAAGACCGTGCCACGCTGCGGATTTCGAGCCAGCTGTTGGCAAACTGGTTGCGCCACGGCGTGATCACCGAAGACGACGTGAAGGCCAGCCTGCGCCGGATGGCAGCGGTCGTCGACAAGCAGAACGAGAAGGACCCGGAATTCCGGCCAATGGCACCGGATCCCGACGGCAGCATCGCGTTCCAGGCCGCGCAGGAGCTGATTCTGTCCGGGGGCGCACAGCCCAACGGCTACACCGAGCCCATCCTGCACCGGCGGCGACGCGAATATAAGGCAGCAAGCAACGGTGGATAGTGCGACGACCCGTCGACCTAGCGAGTACAAGGGCTTAAGTGGGCAGGCATAGCATTCCCGATCCGGAGGACTCGCCTGACGAAGGCGTGCCCGAGGAACCGCCGACCCAGCGTTTCGGTCGACAACAGCCCACCGAATCCGACTACGACGAATCTGACTACGACGAATCTCGACTACGACGAATCCGACTACGACGAGCCCGAGGCCGACTATGCGCAGCGGCGGCCGCTGCGCGCCGCAGGCGCTGCTTCGTCGCGAGCGCAGCACAGCGGCGAATGGGAAGGCGGCGAATGGACGGGCAGCCATCGCGCGGTAGCAACCGGGAGGCGCGGCGTCAGTGTCGGTGTGATCGCCGCGTTGGTCGCCGTCGTGGTGATCGTGGGCGCGTTCATCCTGTGGCGGTTCTTCGGTGACGCGCTGTCGCATCGCAGCGATGCGCTCGCCGCGCGGTGTGTGGACGGCCAGCTCGCCGTCGCCGTCGTCGCCGATCCCTCGATCGCGGATCACATCCAGAAGCTGGCCGACACCTACAACAAGAGCGCGGCGCCCGTCGCTGACCGCTGCGTGAAAGTGGGCGTCAAACCCGCCGACTCCGATCAAGTGGTCAACGGCTTCATTGGCAAGTGGCCCGCCGAACTCGGTGACCAGCCCGCGCTGTGGATCCCGGCCAGCTCGGTGTCCGAAGCCCGACTCGAAGCGGCGGCCGGCGCGAAGACCGTCAGCGACAGCCGCTCACTGGTCACCTCACCGGTGCTCCTTGCCGTCCGGCCACAGCTCAAAGACGCGTTATCCGACCAGAATTGGGGCACACTGCCGGAGCTGCAGACCAACCCCACGGCGTTGGACGGGCTGAACCTGTCCGGGTGGGGGCCGCTGCGGCTGTCGTTGCCGCTCAGCGGCGACAGCGATGCGTCCTATCTGGCGGCGGAGGCGGTAGCGGCGGCGTCGGCGCCCGCCGGCGCACCGGCCAACGCCGGAGCGGGTGCGGTCAACACGCTGGTTGGCGGTCAGCCCAAGCTCGCCGACAACAAGGCCTCGACCGCGATGGATGCGTTGCTGAATGCCACCGACCCAACCACCGCTCCGGTACACGCCGTGGTCACCACCGAGCAGCAGTTGTTCCAGCGCGCCGCGTCCATGCCGGACGCCAAGAACACGCTCGCGTCCTGGCTGCCGCCGGGCCCGACGGCCGTGGCCGACTATCCTACGGTGCTGCTCAGCGGGGACTGGCTGTCGCAGGAGCAGGTCAGCGCGGCCAGCGAATTCGCCCGGTTCATGCGCAAGCCTGAGCAACTCTCGGAGCTGGCCAAGGCCGGTTTCCGCGCCGAGGGTGCTACGCCGCCCAAGAGCGACGTGACGAGCTTTGCGCCAGTGTCTGCGCCGCTTTCGGTGGGTGACGCATCGACTCGGGCCACGCTGGCCACAGCGTTGACCGCGCCTGCCGAGAGCCCCGCCGTGACGATCATGCTCGATCAGTCGATGCCAACCGAGGAGGGCGGAAAGTCGCGGCTGGCCAACGTGGTGGCGGCGCTCAACGCGCGAATGCAGGCGCTGCCTGCGAGCTCGGCGGTCGGGCTGTGGACGTTCGACGGCACCGACGGCAGATCCGAGGTGAGCACCGGTCCGCTGTCCGATCAGGTAAGCGGGCAGCCACGGTCGGCGGCCCTGACCAGCGCCCTGAACTCGCAGAGCGCGTCGGGCGGCGGCGCGGTGTCGTTCACCACCCTGCGGCTGGTCTACACCGCCGTGATGTCGAATTTCCGCCAAGGTCAGAACAATTCGATCCTGGTCATCACCGCTGGGCCGCACACCGACCAGTCACTCGACGGCTCGGGCCTGCAACAGTACATCCGCGGGGCGTTCGATCAGGCGAAGCCGGTCGCCGTCAACGTCATCGACTTCGGCAACGACTCCGACCGCGCCACCTGGGAGGCGATCGCACAGGCCACCGGCGGCACCTACCAGAATCTGAACAGTTCGGCCTCGCCCGAGCTCACCACGGCGATCGCCACCTTCCTGGGTTAGTGCGTCGCCGTCGACAACAGGCTGAGCGCGGCGCGGGTGAAGACCTCCGGCACCTCCACCTGCGGGTAGTGCCCGACCCAGGCAACTCGACAACGTCCGCGGCGGGCCGCTCGATCAGTGAGTAACGGTGCGGCCGAGGACTGCCGGACTCGCCGGAAGCCGAGGAACATGTTTGCCCGCGGCCGTCGTGACCGTCCTGTCACCCTGCCACGCTGACGCTCAGGGCGCGTCGAACGTGGGTTACCGGCACGCTTTTCGAGGGCGGACGTGCCTCAAGCCCACACTCGGCGCCCCGCGCCCGAGCGGATCACCGAGGCGATCCGCAACCGCTTCGGCTGACCGCCGGCCTGCGAAAGTTGAGTAGTGCACTACCCGTGACCGGCGACCGCCCCACCGCGAACACTGTGCCCAGCGCCCCGGCCGGGGCGTCGGGAAGCAGCAAGGGCACGAGGGGGCAAAGATGGGTGCGAAATACCAAGTCCAGAACGGCGACACACTATGGGGGCTGGCCGAGCGGTTCTACGGTGACGGTCGACTGTTCAGGGTGATCTCAGTTGTCAACGACATCTCGGATCCAGACCACATCGTCGTGGGACAGGAGCTGGAGGTCCCGTACGTCACCTTGCGCTACCAGGTGAGGCCCGGTGACACCAAGAAGAAACTGGCCCTGAAGTTCTACAACGACGTCGCGATGAGCGAGGTTTACGAGATACCGAACGGTGCCGCGCAGCGCGATCTGATCGTCGGTGAATGGCTGCTCATCCCCGATTTGGCGAACGTCGGACATCACACTGTCGTCGGCGGCGAGACTCTCGAGGTTCTGGCCCAGCGCTGGTATGGCGACGAGCACCTTTGGACCATCATCTCGATCGCCAATCATCTACCCGATGGGGATCCGGCACCGGGCACCGTGCTGATCCAGCCGCGACTGAATCGAAAGCACACCGTGGTTGCGGGCGACATGCTCTGGAAGCTTGTCGAGGACAACTATGGCGACGGCGACACCGATCGCACGCTGACCTTGGTGAAGATGGTTGCGGCGGCCAACCTCATCGACAACCCCGACTACATCATGGTGGGGCAGGCCATCTACTTCCCGTCGTTTGAACTGGGCGGCTAGGCGACCGCTGGTGCTGTCCGCGTCGCTACGCGAACGCGGATACCGGTGGGCACGAGCACATGAGGTTGCGGTCGCCGTATGCGCCGTCGATGCGGCGAACCGGTGGCCACACTTTGGGTCGGAAGCCCTTGCCCAACGGGTAGGCCGCCTGCTCGCGGCTGTACGGGTGGTCCCAGTCGGCGACCAGCAGGCATTCCGCGGTATGCGGCGCGCCTCGCAGCGGATTGTCGTCGACCGACCACGTGCCCGCACCGACCTTGTCGATCTCGCTGCGGATCGCGATCATCGCATCGCAGAACGCGTCGACCTCGGCCAGGCTCTCGCTTTCCGTCGGCTCGACCATCAGCGTGCCCGCGACCGGGAAGCTCATCGTCGGGGCGTGGAAACCATAGTCCGCCAACCGTTTTGCCACGTCATCGACGGTGACGCCGGTGTCCTTGGTGATGCCACGCAGATCGAGGATGCACTCGTGGGCCACCATGCCGTTCTCGCCGGTGTACAGCACCGGGTAGTACTCGTCGAGGCGCCGGGCGATGTAGTTGGCCGATGCGATCGCAGTCAGCGACGCCGCACGCAGGCCGGCCGCGCCCATCATTCGGATGTAGGCCCAGGTGATCGGGAGGATCGACGCCGAACCGTACGGCGCCGACGAGACCGTGTACTTGTCAGGTAGCTCGTCGGCCAGCGGATGGCCGGGCAGGTATTTGGCCAGATGCTCGCGCACCGCCACCGGACCCACACCGGGACCGCCGCCACCGTGCGGAATGCAGAACGTCTTGTGCAGATTCAGGTGGCTGACGTCGCCGCCGAACCGGCCGGGCCGGGCCAGGCCGACGAGCGCGTTGAGGTTGGCGCCGTCGACGTAAACCTGCCCGCCGACGTCATGCACCGCCGCGCAGATGTCGGCGATGTCGTGCTCGTAGACACCGTGAGTCGACGGGTAGGTGATCATCAACGCCGACAACCGATCTGCGTGCTCGGTCACCTTCGCGCGCAGATCGTCGAGGTTGACGTCGCCGTTCGCGCGACAGGCCACCACGACGACCCGCATGCCTGCCAGCGCCGCCGACGCCGCGTTGGTGCCGTGGGCACTGGACGGGATCAGGCAGACGTCGCGGTCGGGCTGGCCGCGCTCGGCGTGGTACGCCTGGATCGCCAGCAGGCCGGCGTACTCCCCCTGCGAACCGGCGTTCGGCTGCAGCGACACCGCGTCATATCCGGTGATCGCGGTCAGCCAGGCCTCGAGGTCGGCGATCAGCTTGCGCAGTCCCGGCGTGTCCGACGCGGGCGCGAACGGATGCTGACGGGAGAACTCCGGCCACGTGATCGGCTCCATCTCAGCGGCCGCGTTGAGCTTCATCGTGCAAGAACCGAGCGGAATCATGCTGCGGTCCAACGCAATATCCTTGTCGGCCAGCGACCGCAGGTAGCGCATCATCTCGGTTTCCGTGCGATATTGCGTGAACGCCGGATGGGTGAGGAACTCCGAGGTGCGGGTGGAGATGTCCGAGCGCAGCGGCTCGACGGACGCCAAACCGAAGGCCTCGATCACGGCCGCCACGTGCTCGTCAGTGGTGGCCTCGTCGCACGAAACCGACACATGATCGGCGTCGACGCGCCACAGGTTGATGCCCTTGGCCTTGGCCGCCGCGATCACTGCGTCCGCACGTCCCGGGACACTGGCGAGCACGGTGTCGAAGAACGTGGCGTGAACCAACGCCCCGCCCAGCGCACCGGCGACTGTCTCCGCATGGGCGTGCACCCGGCGCGCGATCCCAGCCAGACCGTCCGCACCGTGGTAGCTGGCGTACATGGCGGCGATCACCGCCAGCAGCACCTGTGCGGTGCAGATATTGCTGGTGGCCTTGTCGCGGCGGATGTGCTGCTCGCGGGTCTGCAGCGCCAATCTGAAGGCCGGCGATCCATCCGCATCTACGGACACACCGACCAGCCGGCCGGGTAGCTGGCGGGCGTGCTTGGCGTGCACCGCGAGGTAGCCGGCGTGCGGTCCGCCGAATCCCATTGGCACACCGAATCTTTGGGTGCTACCGAATGCGACGTCGGCGCCGATGTCGCCGGGCGGGGCGAGCAACGTCAGCGCGAGCAGGTCGGCGCCGACCGCGACCAGCGCGCCGCGCTCGTGAGCGGCGGCCACCAACTCGGTCCAGTCCACCACTTGCCCGCTGGCGCCGGGCAATTGCGTGATCACCCCGAAGAAGTCGCCCTCGGGCAGGCCCGCGCGGAGATCGGCGGTGACGATCTCGATGCCAAGTGGCTCGGCGCGGGTGGCCAGAATCGCCGCAGTCTGGCGGTACACGTCAGCGTCGACGGCCAGCCGGTTCGTCGGGCGCTTGACGGCCCGGTGCATCAGCGTCATCGCCTCGGCAGCGGCGGTGCCCTCATCGAGCATCGAGGCGTTGGCGACCTCGAGACCAGTCAGGTCGGCGACCATCGTCTGGAAGTTCAGCAGCGCCTCGAGGCGTCCCTGGCTGATCTCCGGCTGGTACGGGGTATAGGCGGTGTACCAGGCCGGGTTCTCAAGTATGTTGCGGCGCAACACCGGTGGCGTCAGTGTGTCGTAGTAGCCCTGCCCGATCATCGAAACAGCGACGGTGTTGGAGTCGGCCATGGCCCGCAGTTCGGCCAGCGCTTCGTATTCGGTGGCGGCAGGCAGCAACTGATCAAGGCCGGGCGCGACGCCGTCGGCGGACAGCGCGTCGAGGATGCCTGCGGGCAGCGCCTTGTCGGCCAGTTCGTCGAGAGATCCCACACCGATGGTCTTGAGCATCATCGCGACGGCATCGGCGTCCGGTCCGATGTGGCGATCGGCGAAGTTGGGCTGATTGTGATCGAACACTTACGTGTACTCCCGACGCGTCAAGGTAGGAACGGCTTGGCTCCTCCCCCTCTGTCGTCAACCCGTTCCCGGGCGCCTGAGAGATTCGGTGGCCTTGCGTGAAGGCACCTTTCCCCGTGGGCGGGTAAGCACGACGCTTACCGCTTTCCAGAGGCATCGGGGCCCTGCGCGGTCCTGGGTGCCTGAGAGGTTGACGGAGAGGTGTTGCTCCTTCGGCGTCCGTGGCTGGCGGTCACGGAACTCTCCCGCACAAGGGCGATGCACTAACAAGTTTACCGGCAGGGACCGCGGATAGCACGGCTACCCCCGCCGGACCGCGTCAAGATTGCCTAGAAGGTCACGATCGGACGAGGTGAGCAGCCCTGTGTGCAATCTCGAGGTCGCTGCAACGGTTACGCCGTGGCAAATTGCCGCGAAACTGCTGAGATCAGCCGATCTTGCGGTCGCGGTGCTTGCGACGCGACGCCAGTTCATCCTCGGGCGCGGCGATCGACTCGCCACCGTCGGCGCGCTCACCGGGGAAGTCGGCGATGGCGCCGGTCAGCTCGCGCATGGCGCCGGACACCGCGATGCCGAATACGCCCTGGCCGCCCTGCAGAAGGTCGACGACCTCCTCGGCCGATGTGCACTCGTACACCGTGGTGCCGTCGGAGAAGAGCGTGATGTTCGCCAGGTCGCGGACGCCGCGCTGACGCAGATGGTCGACGGCGACGCGGATGTTGTGCAATGAGATGCCGGTGTCCAGCAGCCGCTTGACGATCTTGAGAACCAGGATGTCCTTGAAGGAGTAGAGCCGCTGGCTGCCCGAACCGGCCGCGCTGCGGATGGAAGGCACGACAAGCGAGGTCCGCGCCCAGTAATCCAGCTGGCGATAGGTGATTCCGGCGATCTGGCAAGCGCTGGGCCCGCGGTAGCCCACGAGTTCGTCCGGCACCGAGTTATCGGGGAACAGACCCGCCTGGACGGGTTCGCTGGGCGTAGCGGCCGGCGATTCAGCGGGGCCACCGCTGGTGGACAGGTCCAGCTCCTCTTGACGTGGTGTGTCTCCCACTCTGGAATCCTCTCGCCGATCGAACTCGCGTCTGTGACCTGCGTGGGCGCACATTTGCCGAAGCCCGAATGTTTCGAGCATACGCCCCTGGTTGATTCATGACTGCTCGTCGCGGTCAAGTATGGCTGCCCTTTTCACGGTTGAAAGAAACCCGCGCCGCGTGTCGAGCGCGACGAGATGTTTCCGTGACAAAACCGCTGGAGTGACTGCTTTACGTCGCCTTGAAGTCGTCGGGCGACACGCTGTCGAGGAACTCCTTGAACTTCTCGACCTCGTCCTCGCGAACGGCGCCGGCCGCTTCCTCGTCGTTCTCGTCGGGAATCAGCAGGCCCGCCTCGGCGAGCACCGCCTCCTCGACGTAGATCGGGACGCCGACACGCAGTGCGATGGCCACCGAATCCGACGGCCGCGCGGAAACCTTGATGTCGCGGTCGAAGATGAGGTCCGCGTAAAAGGTGCCCTCCTGGAGGTCGACGATGCGCACCTCTTTGAGCGAATGGCCAAGCGCGGCAATGACATCTTTGATGAGATCGTGCGTCAGCGGCCGTGCAGGCTCGTGGCCTTGCTGTTCGAGTGCGATCGCGGCGGCCTCCGGCTGGCCGATCCAGATCGGCAGATAGCGGTCACCGTTGGCTTCCCGCAGCAGCAGCACTGGCTGGTTCTGGGGCTGCTCCACGCGAATGCCGACCACACGAACCTCACCCATCTGTGTCTGCCCTCCGCACAAAGAAGCCGTCAAAAACGAGTCTAATCCTCAGCGATCCAGAACGTCGCGTACGGCGGACTTGATCAGCGACGTGTGCAACGTGATCGCAAGTGCAGCCACTTCGCGGGCCAGATCGTCGGCGCGGTCACGGGCCCCCGCCTTGCCCGCCTTGACCACAGGGCCCGCGATCTGGGCGATCAAATCGGACTGGCGGTCGGCCGCGGACCGGAATGCCCGCAGGTGCCGCGGTTCCACACCGTACTCCGCCAGTGCCCTGGCGCACTGCGCGATCACCACCGAGTGCTCGTCGAAGAAGCCCGCAGCTCCCGGCTTGATCACCCCCGCCTTGACCAGCTCGGTCAGCAGGGCCTCGTCGATGCCCGACCGCCTAAGCAGATCCTCGCGTCGCAGCCGCACCTGCGTTGGCGCGACGCCGGACAACCCACCGGCGTCTTCGTCGGACGTCGCACCGACAGGAACCAAACGCGGTACGCCGTAAGCGGATCCGCTCTGAGGCAGCTCGCCGTCGGGCTGGGCGTCCAGCTGCGCCTTGATGACCTTCAACGGCAGGTAGTGGTCGCGCTGCGCGGTCAGGATGAACCGCAGCCGCGCGCAGTCGTACGCGGTGAACCGCCGGTATCCCGACGCGGTGCGCTCAGGGGTGACCAGGCCCTCGGCTTCCAGAAACCGGATCTTCGAGATGGTCACGTCCGGGAAGTCGCCTCGCAGCAGATCGAGCACCGCTCCGATCGACATCCCGGCCAAAGATGAGCGGACGTCGGGCTGCGTCATCGGCTCTTGGCGCGAGCGCTCATCGCTTAGCTGCCTGGGCCGCTGTCGTCGTCGCCTTTGGGCCCGGTGAGGAACACCAGGCGGAACTTGCCGATCTGCACTTCGTCACCGTTCGCGAGCACCGCCGAATCGACCGGTTCCCGGTTGACGTAGGTGCCGTTGAGGCTGCCGACATCCACCACCTGGAACTCGCCGCCTTCCAGCCGGAACTCGGCGTGCCTGCGGCTGACCGTGACGTCATCGAGGAAGATGTCGCTGTCCGGATGCCGACCGGCCGACGTGGTTGGCTGGTCGAGCAGGAATCGCGAGCCTGCGTTGGGGCCGCGCTTGACGACCAGCAGGGCTGACCCCGCGGGCAGCCCTTCAACGCCCGAGACCGCACCCTCGGCGCCGGTCGCGGCCGGAGCGTCCAGTTCGTTGAGGAAGTCGGCGCGGAAAACCGATGTCGTCTCCACGGTGACATCTTCAGACGTCTGATCAGCCCCAGAGTTATGGTCCTTTTCCGTCACCCGCTGCTCCTCACTGGCTGCTGTGGCGATATCAGGCCGGGCCCCCCAGCCGTCATACGTCCGTGTTGACCGTACCGCGCAGTAGTCATCATTGTGTCCACCACCGCCGGATCCGCCTGTCTTCGACTTCGGTTTGAAAACCCTAACAATTCGTCATTCGGTCACGGTGGCGCGGTAGCCGTCAGCGTCGAGCAAACCCGCGAGCGCGTCCTCCAGCGACGAGCCATCGATCTGGAGGTCGATGAGCCACCCGTCGCCATAGGGGTCGGAGTTGACCACTTGCGGGTTTGCTTCCAGATCACCGTTGACCGCAACGACTTTCGCACTGATGGGCGCGTAAAGGTCGGAAACCGACTTGGTCGACTCCACTTCCCCGAAGGATTCGCCCGCCGTCACCTCGGTGCCTACGTCGGGCAGCTGGACGAACACCACGTCGCCGAGCGCCGACTGGGCGTAGTCGGTGATGCCGACCCGTACGGTGTCGTCGCCGGTGCGCTGCACCCACTCGTGTTCCTCGGTGTAGTACAGCTCGGCTGGGATATCGCTCACGGCGCTCCTCGGGGACGTGTGCTCATTTGACTGGCTGAGCGTATTGGCGTGGTTTCGGTTGCCGCAAGGCGGTTACATCGACGCGATCGGACTGTTGTACCACCATCGAGCCGCCGACGCGCTCCACGCTGTCCATCGCGCCGCCGGGGATGTTCATCGCCGCGGCCAGCGTCGGCGGATCACCAATCGCCAGAACCGAATACGGCGGGTTCAGCGTCGCGTTGTCCGCGACGAGTGCCCCTGGGGTCCCGACCACCCAGGTGTCGACGCCGACCCGGACGGCCGCCCCGCCGCCACGGATCTCCATTGCCTCGGCACCGGCTGCCCGCAGCTCGTTGATGACGTCGAGCATGGTCTCGGCAGGCACGCCGGGGGCAGTGTCCTCGATCGTCAGCGTCACGCCGGGACCCGTCGCTGCGACCGTGCCGATCAGAATCGACAGCGCGGCCAGCCGGGCCTGCGCGTTCTCGATCGCGGCCTGGTCGTTGCTGCCCGACGCCTGCAACTGCGCCAAGTTGCGCTGCAGGTCCGCCACTTCGGTGTTGAGCGCCGCTTCCCGTTGCTGCAGCGAATCCAGCAGCACCAGCAGATCGGCGGGCCGCGCCGTCTCCAGTGAGTCACCGGACTCGGTCTGGCGCGCCTGCGTGACGATCGCGACGCCGAGCAGCACGCACAACACGACGGCCAGCGCGCCGAACACGAGCTGTGAGCGGCCCCTGCGCGCCACGCCCTTCACCCCGCCGGCATGCAGCTCGCCGATCTCCGGCGCCGGCTCATCGGGCGGCAGCTCATGGCGGCCACCCCCGCGAGCGGGGTCGACAGCCGAGCGTTCCGGCTCGGCGGCTTGCTGGGGCGGCTGCTCACTCATCGCTCATGCCTCAACTCGTGCTCATGCGCCGAACAATCTTCGCCGTAGGGCGGCGGCGTTGCCGAAGATCCGGATGCCGAGCACCACGATGATCGCGGTGGACAGCTGGGTGCCCACCCCGAGCTGGTCGCCGACGTAGACGATCAGCGCGGCAACGAGCACGTTGAAGACGAACGAGATCACGAAAACCTTCGCGTCGAAGATGCGCTCCAGATAGGCCCGCAATCCGCCGAACACAGCGTCGAGCGCGGCCACCACCGCGATCGGCAGGTAAGGCTGGATGACCTCGGGGACGCTGGGGTGCAACACCAGGCCCAGCACGATCCCGATGACGAGTGCGGCGATTCCGATCATTTGCGTCCGATCATTAAGGCCCAATCCGCTTGGCGAAGTTGACATCTCGAACCGAACCGGCGGGCAACGTCAGGCCGTCGCCGGAGCTGACATTGACCCCGACGCCGTAGCTGGTCTCCAGCAACCGAAGTCGTTGTAGGCCGGGGCTGCGGTCGAACACGTCCTGCATGGCGTGGGGTGGTCCGACGGCGAGAATGACGTATGGGCTGCTGATCGGTTGATTGTCGACCAGGATGCCGCCGCCCGCCTGCCGGATCGTCACGTTCGGACCGATCCGCACCCCGCCTACCGAGATGGCCTCGGCCCCGCTGACCCAGAGCGAGTTGACGAGCAGTTGCAGGTCACGGTCCAGGATGACCTGCTTGTTGCCGGGGAGGCGCTCCTTCGAGACGTCGGTGAGGTCTTTGGACATCCCGGGATCGGTGACAGTGATGGTCAGGCCAGGCCCGATCACCGGTGTGGCGGCCGCAGCGAAGTTCGCCTGGTCGAGACTGCCCAGCAGTTGCTGGCCCCGTTCGTCGCCTTCCAGTCGACTGCGCCGCTCGGTGTCCACCTGCGCGGCCAGAGCGTTGCGCTGGGCGGTGGCGTCGTTGGTGGTGGCCTGCGCGGACTTGACGCTTCCCGCCAGCACATGTTGTGTCTCCCGCACACCCGGTGCCGTCGAGCGCGCCTGAGCGACCGCTGCGGCGAACACCGCGGCGATCACCAGCGCGCCGCAGATCTGCCACATCGACGCCTGCCACCACGTCCTGCCATTGCCGTCGGCCGCTCTCGCCTCCGCCGCCGCGGCATAGCCGGGATCGAGATGATCGGAGAGCAGCGAGCGCAGCAACGACGGCACCGGGATCAGCGTCGGCTTGTCTGCCTCGTGAGCGCTGCGGCCGGCCTGGGGGTCATAGCCGCCAAGCGTGCTCATCGTTGTCTGTCCCCCTGCCCTTCGGGCGGGTGGGCCCCCACTCCCCGGCTCGCGCGTGGGCCGATGCGAGGGGAGTGCCCCCCCTTCGCGCGAGCGCTCGTTGCTCCGGAAACCTTGGGCAGTCGCCGCACCACCATCGCCACCTGGATCAGGTACAGCACCCCCGACCACAGATACATGGCCATGCCCCAGATCAAGAACGCCCACCCGCACGCGAGGACGACGCGGCTCCACAGCCCATCAAACTGGCCGAGCAGGACCAGGGGGAAACCCGACATCAGTGCGAAGGTGGCGGCCTTGCCGACGTAGGTGACCGGCAGCGCGGTCAGTCCGCGGCTGCGCAGCACAGGCAGCGTCGCTGCCAGCACGAGGTCCCGACCGATCAGCGTGAGCACGATCCACCATGGCACCGCGCCATAGATCGCAAGCGCCACAGGCACAGTCACCATGTAGATGCGGTCGACGGCCGGGTCGAGCAGCTCGCCCAACCGCGACGACTGGTTGGCGACCAGGCGCGCGATCTTGCCATCGGCCCAGTCGGAGAACCCGCTGAACATCAGGACGCCGACCGCCCAACCGGTGGCGTGGGCCACGAGCAAAAGGTAGAGAAAGACCGGCACCAGCACCAGGCGCAGCACCGACAGCGCGTTGGGCACCGTCAGCACCCGGTCGCGCACACCGCCAGCAGCGCCCGCCATGGGCTAAACCTATCGGAAGACCCCTGGCAGGCTCAGCGCCGACATGGTGTCGTCTGCCAGCGGATTGTCGTGCACCATGTATGTCCACGTCGACGTCGGCCTGGCGAGTTTGGACAGGTCGACACCCGGTTCGTCCTCGATGGAAGGCGCGGTCTCGAATGTCTGCTGGGCCGCCTCGATCGCGTCGGCGGCCAGCGAGGCGAACGCGTCGACCGCCATCCGGTGGAACTCGTCGATCGGGGTCTGGTTGCCCAGTGCTCGCAGATGGATGCTCTCCCTGATGTCTGCCAGATACGCCAGATGGTCGGCCCAGCCGCGGTCCAGGTGGTAGAGCATGATCAGGCGGCAGATCTTGTCCAGCTTCTCCTCGCCGAGATCCTCGACGATCTCCTCATAGCGCTTTGGTGAGCGCTCGGCGAGCTCTTCGCGAGCAGTAGCTGTGCGCAGCAACGTTTCTCGGCGTTCCACGATGATCGCCCGCTGCTGGGCGATCAACTGGTTGTAGCGCCAGTTGTTGGCGTGGATGTCGAGCATCCGGCCTTCTGCGACGCGCTGCGCGTGGTCCAGCAGCGTGGCGGCCTTGTTGCTGACGATGCGGCCGTCCTCGTCGGTCTGCATCGGGAGCTTGTTCGGCTCGAGGTGGGCGACCACTACGTCGTCCTCCCAGCTGGCGAAGAACACCGACGAGCCGGGATCGCCCTGGCGACCTGCGCGGCCACGCAGCTGGTTGTCCAGCCGTTCGGTGTGGTGGCGGCCGGTGCCGATGACGTGCAGCCCGCGGAGCTCGGCGACCTCATCGTGGTCGGCCTCATCGGAGCCGCCGAGCCGGATGTCGGTGCCGCGGCCTGCCATCTGGGTCGACACGGTGACGGAGGCGAGCTTGCCTGCCTCGGCGATGACGCGGGCCTCCTCGGCGTCATTCTTCGCATTCAACACGACCGCCGGGATGCCGGCCTTGACCAGCCGCTCGTGCAGTTCCTCGGATTCTGCGACGTCGCGGGTGCCGACGAGCACGGGCTGGTTGGTCGCGTGTATCTCCTTGATGTGGTCGACGATCGCGTCGTTCTTGGCGGCCGCGGTGATGTACACCCGGTCGGTCTCGTCCTCGCGAATGTTGGGAGTATTGGGCGCAATTGGCGAGACCGCGAGCTTGTAGAACTGGCGCAGCTGCTCGCCGGCTGCGAGCGCGGTGCCGGTCATGCCGCACACCGTCGGGTACCGGTTGATCAGGGCCTGCACGGTGATGGTGTCGAGCACCTCGCCGGTCTCGGTGGTCTCGATGCCCTCCTTCGCCTCGACGGCGGCCTGCAGCCCGTCGGGCCAGCGCTGCAGTTGCGCGATGCGGCCGCGTGAGGCGTTGATCAGGTGCACGGCGTCGTCGCGGACGATGTAGTGCACGTCGCGCTGCAGCAGCACGTGTGCGTGCAGTGCGACGTTGACCTCCGTCAGGGTGGTGCCGACGTGTTCTTCCGAGTACAGATCGATGCCGCCGAGCTTGGCCTCGAGCTTCTGTGCGCCCGCTTCCGTGAGGTGGACGTTGCGGTTGTCGGCGTCGGTGTCGTAGTCCGCGCCTGCGGTCAACTCGCCGACCATCCGGATGATCTCCACCTTCGGCGTCTCGCGGTGCGTGGTGCCCGCGAGCACCAGCGGCACCAGCGCCTCGTCGACGAGCACCGAGTCGGCCTCGTCGATCAGCGCGACATCCGGGTTCGGCGACACCAGATCGTCGACGTCGGTGACCAGCTGGTCGCGCAGCACGTCGAAGCCGATCTCGTTGACCGACGCGTAGGTCACGTTGCACTTGTAGGCCTCGCGCCGCTCGTCCGCCGTCGAGTCTGCGGTGATCCAGCCGACCGTCACGCCGAGCGCCTCGAGCAGCGGCCCCATCCATTCGGCGTCGCGGCGGGCCAGGTAGTCGTTGATCGTGATGACGTGCACGTGGCGGCCGCCGAGCGCGTAGCCCGCCGCAGCAATCGCGCCCGACAGCGTCTTGCCCTCACCGGTCGCCATTTCGACCACGTCGCCGGCAAGCATCCGAAGCGCGCCCTGCAGCTGGACGTCGAACGGCTCCAGCGTGGTGGTCCGCTTGGCCGCCTCGCGGGCGATGGCCAGGAATTGCGGGATGTCCGCGGACTCGGCCAGGTCGTCGAGATTCAACAGCTGAGCGGCCTTTAGCAGCTGCTCGTCATCGAGGTCGGCCGCCTTCTCGTCGAACTCCGCCGAGTTGCGCACCTGCGTCATCGACTGGGCTTCGTCCCTATCGGTGCTGGCGCCGAGCAGTCGCCAGAACCGGTTGCTGACACGACCTGAGGTGCGGTTTTTGGTCTTCGCCACACATTTACGGTACGCGGCCCCCAACTACCGCGTGGGCCCACACGTGAGTAGGGGACGACCGTGTCTGTACGCAGACACGCCGTGCCTGTGTGGCATTACGCGGTCGGTCGCGCTCAGCCGAGCGTCCCGAAGTCGATCCGGACGCTGTCGACGACGGGTTCGAAGCCAATCCGTTGGTAGATGGCGTTCGACGTCGGATTGGCGAGATCGGCGAAGAGCACGACGTCCGGCGTGCCGCTGCGGTGCGCCAGATCCGCGGCCGCGGCGGTGACGGCCGAGCCGTAGCCGTGGCCACGTTCGGTCAGCGGAGTGAAGACCGGCCCGATCCGCGATACGTCCGCAGCCGGCACGCGCAGCATCGCCATGCTCACCGCCGCGCCGTCGACGTCCCAGAGCACGAATCTGTTGCCGACTCGGTCTGCGTCGTCGACGAACCGATCGCCCGCCCCGTCCTCGCGTTCCGGGCTGAACGCCTCCTCGAAGAACAGGTCCACCCACTCCACGAGTTGGTCGCGGTCCTTGTCGGTGGCCAGTCGCGCCGCGCCGGCGCCGCCGTTCGGCGCGCGTAACTCGCCGAGCCGATAGAGACGCTCTTCGGTATTCACAGTTCCGGTTCGCCCCGTGACGTCGTGCCAACAGTCGGCGAATGCGACGGCGGTGTCTCGGACACCGCGGACGCCGTCCAGACCCGGGCGCAAGCCGGCAAGGTCCGGGACCACCGAATCGACGGCGGAGAGCGGAATTCCATTGCACGCCAGCGGATATGGCGGCGTCTGCAGCGCCGCACCGACAGCCGTGCCGTCATCCCACACCGTCATCAGGAACGAATCGTCGGGGAAGCTGTCGGCCGCCAGCAGAGTCAGTTCGATGGTGTGCACGACGGGGTCGCGGCGATACAACGGTTCCGCGATCGCACGAAACTCGTCAACGGAGTGATGCAGTCTTACCGCCACGCCTCCAGGATGGGCACCAAAACCGAAGGAGTCCACCGATTTACGGTTCGCGAGCGTGCCCCCAGCTCGCGGCAGTTTGAGGGTCAGGCCAGATTCGAGCGGCGGGGGTAGGCGACGGTGGGGTCGGTCAGCGCGTTCACCACGGCTGGCAGCCCGGCATCGAAGGCGCGCTCGAGCGCGGGGCGGACGTCGGCCGGCGCCGACACCAGTTCCCCGTGCCCGCCGAGCGCGGTCACCACCTCGTCGTAGCGGGTGCCCGGCCGCAGCTCGGCCACGACCGAGTAGCCGTACAGCATTTCCATCGGATGCTTCTCGAGCGCCCAGATGCCGTTGTTCCCGATCACCGAAACGACATGAACCCCGTGACGCACCAACGTATCCCACTCCATGCCGGAGAAACCGAAGGCGCCGTCACCCTGCAACAGCACCACCTGCCGCTCGGGCCTGGCCAGCTTGGCGGCCAGTGCGTAACCGGGCCCCGAGCCGAGGCAGCCGAACGGTCCGCTGTCCAGCCATGCGCCAGGCACGTAGCTGTCGATGACCCGTCCGGCGTACGAGCCGAAGTCGCCTGCGTCGATGACGACGATCGCATCGCGGTCAAGCAGTGGCCGGAGTTCGGCGTAGACCCGCATCGGGTGCAACGGGGTGCGGTCGTCGTCCAACTCCGCCTGCTCGGCCGCCCGCGCCGCGCTCTCGACCGCGCGCAGTTCGCCCAACCAGCCCTCGTGCTCACCGGCGCGGGCGCCCGCGAGTGCCGCCAGCGTGGTGCTCAGATCGCCGTAGAGCCCGGCCGCGACGTCGCGCGGATGCGGACGGTCGGGTTCGACGCGATCGGCGACGATCAGTTTGGTCTGCGCGCCGAATACTCCGCCGAAGCCGAGCCGGAAGTCCATCGGCACCCCGACCACGAGCGCAACATCGGCCTCCCCCAATGCTTTTGACCGCGCACGCGAGAACGCCAGGTCGTGATCGGCGGGCACCGTGCCGCGGGCCATGCCGTTCATCAGCACCGGGATGCGCAGGGATTCGGACAGCGCCCGCAATCCCTTCTCGGCGTGGCCCCACCACACGTTGGTGCCGGCCATGATCACCGGTCGCTGCGCTTCGGCGAGCAGACGCACAGCCGTGTCCAGCGCGTTCCCGTCCGCGCTGACCGGGGCGGCGGGCTCGGCGAGCGCGCCGGGGCCGCCGGGGTCGTGCGCCTCGCTGAACACGTGATCCATCGGGAAATCGACGAACGCAACGCCGGACGGGGCACCGACGGCGGCCCGGAGCGCATCGTCGATGAGCGGCCCGACCGCATCCGCCGATTGCGCGGTCGCGGCGAACCGCGTCAGCGGCGCGACGAACGGCACATGGTCGATCTCCTGCAACGACCCCTGCCCCCAGCGCAATGCGGGTGCCCGCCCGCCGAGCACGACCAGCGGCGACTGGTTCTGCTGCGCGGCCGCCATCGCGCTCATCCCGTTGGTGACGCCAGGACCTGCGGTGAGTGCGGCGACGCCGGGCACCCTTGTCACTTTCGACCAGCCTTCGGCAGCGAATGCGGCCGTCTGCTCGTGGCGGGTGTCTATCAGCCGGATGTTCTCAGCGCGGCAGCCGTCGTAAATGGAGAACAGGTGCCCGCCGGAGAGCGTGAAGATCGTGTCGATGCCGCTGGCGCGCAACCGCCGGGCGATCAGATGTCCGGCGTTGACCGTAACTGGAGCCTCAATGCTCATGCGCGCAGCATAATCGCGGCCATGACCGACACCTCAGAGACGCAGGTGCTGATCGCGGGCGGGGGCCCGATCGGCTTGACGACCGCGATCGAGCTCGCCCGTCGCGGCGTCGCGTGCCGCATCGTCGACCCGCTTCTCCAACCCTTGCAGTATGCGAAAGCCGTTGGCGTGCAGCCAAGAACGCTCGAGGTGTTCGAGGGCATGGGAGTGCTGCGCCGGATCCTCGACGCGGCGATACGGATGCGCGGCCAGATCGTTTACGTCAACGGTGAGCGGGTGACGCAGCTCGACTTCACGTTGCCGAACGACATCCCGTTCGGCTTCATCGCGATTCCGCAGTACGCCACCGAGGCGATCCTGCGCGAGGAGCTCGCGATGCACGGCGTGCAGGTGCAGCGCGGCGTGCGCGTGACCGACTTTGAGCAAGATGCCGACGGCGTGACCGCCACCCTGGCCGGCGGCGCAGGTGAGCAGACGGTTCGGGCGGCCTACCTCGTCGGCGCCGACGGAGCGCACAGCGCGGTGCGTAAGGGCCTCGGGTTGGCGTTCGAGGGCGCGGCGTTCGAGGAGCAGTACATGCTCGGGGACGTCGAGGTCGACTGGGCGATGCCGGCCGGCTACGGCGTCCGGTCGATGCACCAGACCGACGGCAGAACCGACGACCTACTCGTCTGCATCCCGCTGCCGGGCCGCGGGCGCTACCGGATGTCCATGCTCGTCCCCGACGAGCTGACCGCCGCAGACACGCCACAGCTGCACCACATCCAGGCCGGGATCGACCGGCTCTCCCCGGAGCCGACGACCGCGCGAAACCTCAGATGGTCATCGGTGTTCCGGATCAGCCATCGCATCGTCGACGCCTACGCAAAAGGCCGGGTGTTCATCGCAGGCGACGCCGCGCACATCCATCCGCCTACGGGTGCGCAGGGCATGAACACCGGCATCCAGGACGCCCACAACCTGGCGTGGAAGCTTGCACTGGCGCTGTCCGGGCAGGCCGCACCCGGGCTGTTGGAGAGCTATGACGCCGAGCGGCGGCCCGTCGGCGAAGAAGTGGTCGGTCGAACCGTGCGCAGCGCCAGGGAGGGCATCGGCGCCGACTCGGCCGACATCGGCTACGTCATCCGCCGTGAGGCCCAGCTGCTCGTCGACTACGCGGGCAGCCCGATCATCGCCGACGGAGCCGGTCGGCCGGCGACATCTGGGCTGCGCGCCGGCGCGCGCGCCCCGGACGCGACGGGGCTGACCCGCGACGCCGTCACCGGACCGGTGCGGTTGTTCTCGCTGTTGGGCAGGCGCGAGCACACGATGCTCTTGTATGCGCCGGACGGATCCGTCGACGTCGCGACGTGTGAACGGGCCGCCGCGGCAGCCGTCGCCGCCGCCCACGGCCGGTTGGACGTGTATCTGATCGCTTCCCCTGGCGCCGACGTCACCGCTACCGTGCTGCCGCTGATCCGCGACGCCGCAGGCGAGTTCGCAAGGGCCTACGCGCCCGCAGGCCCGTCGGCGTACGTCGTGCGGCCCGACGGCTACCTGAGTCTTGCCGGTGCCGGCGTCGACGCCGACGGCCTGGTGGCCCACCTTGGCGCGACGTTCGCGCCGCTCGAGGGAGGTGAAGCGGGATGACGTTCAGGCCGTCGATCGACTGGAGCGACGAATTCGTCAACTCGACCCTGTGGGTGCTGCAGGTGTGGGTGATCACCGCGGTGTCCCTGCTTGTGGTGCTCGTTCTGGTGGGCCGGATGACCGAGTGGGGACGGCAGTTCTGGCGGATCACCGGTGACTACTTCAAGGGCAGGCAGAGCGCGCCCGTGTGGGCCGTCGTCGGGCTGCTGCTGTTGTCGGCGATCCTTGTTGTCCGCATCAACGTGCTGCTCAGCTATTACGCCAACGACCTGTTCTCTGCCCTTCAAGTCACCTTCCAGCCTGATTCGGCGAGAAACACCGGCATACAAGGGTTTTGGGCGACGATCCTGGTCTTCGCGGTGCTGGCCGTGTGCTATGTGGCGCGCACGCTGGCCGACTTGTATCTGACGCAACGGTTCATCATGCGCTGGCGAATCTGGTTGAGCCGTCGCTTCATTGACGACTGGCTCGACGACTACGCCTACTTTCGCAGCCAGTTCTCACGTAGGCCGATCGACAACCCGGACCAGCGCATCCAGCAAGACATCGACATCTTCACCGCGGGCGTCGGCGGTGAACCGAACAACCCCTCGCACACCTCTGATCGTCTTCTGCTGTTCGGCGCCGTCCAGTCCGTTGTGGCGGTGTTTTCGTTCGGTGCGATTCTGTGGCGGCTCTCGGGGCCGTTGACGCTGGGTTCCGTCACTGTTCCCAGGGCCCTGTTCTGGGTCGTCATCTTCTACGTGCTCGCAGCCACCATCGTCGCGTTCGTGATCGGCAGGCCATTGATCCGGTTGAGCTTCATGAACGAACTTCTCAACGCCGGATTCCGTTACGCACTCGTCCGGTTGAGAGACGCGAGCGCCGCCGTTGGCCTGTATCGCGGCGAGAACGCAGAACGCAGGGTGCTCAACGGTCGTCTGACCGCAGTGATGGACAACTACGGCAATTGGCGGAACCGGATGGTGTTGTTCACGGGCTGGAACCTGTCGTTGAGTCAGGCGATCGATCCTCTGCCGTTCATCGTGCAAGCGCCCCGGCTGTTCGCGCGGGAAATATCTCTCGGCGACATCTTCCAGTCGGCCACCGCATTTCACACGATCCACAACTCGCTGTCGTTCTTCCGGGACGCGTATGACTCGTTCGCAAGCTACCGCGCGGCGATCATCCGCCTGGACGGCTTGGTCGACGAGAACACGCTCGCCCGCACATTCACCCAGGTGACAACGACTGCGTCGAGGGATGGTGCACTCGACGTCGACGGCGTCGGAGTTCGCACTCCCGACGGCGAACACCTCATCCGCGATCTCGACCTGCGTCTCGAGGCGGGTGACGCGCTCTTGATCAGTGGTCCGTCGGGCATCGGCAAGACGGTGCTGCTGCAGAGCCTGGCAGGCCTTTGGCCGTTCGTATCCGGCAGCGTGCGGCTGCCCTCGAGCCGGCAGGACGCGATGTTCGTGCCCCAGCTGCCCTACATCCCCCTCGGTGACCTCCGCGCGGTCGTGTCGTACCCACACGAGGAGGGCGTCGTCGACGACCGCGAGATCCAGCAGGCCCTGGTCAAGGTCGCCCTGTCGCACCTGGCCATCCGGCTCAACGACGTCAGGGACTGGGCGAAGGTGCTGTCGGTCGGTGAACAGCAGCGCATCGCGTTCGCCCGCGTCCTTCTGGTCAAGCCTCGAGCGGTGTTTCTCGACGAGTCGACCTCGGCGATGGACGAGGGCCTGGAGTTGATGCTCTATGAACTGATCCACACCGAGTTCCCCGACGCCATTCTGGTCAGCGTGAGCCACCGCAGCACGGTGGAGCAGTTCCACGGCCGTCACCTGGAGTTAATCGGCGACGGAGAGTGGCGGCTCGACCCGCTCCCGACCAGGAGTTAGGCCCTCGGCGGAGCTCACGGCAGTTTATCGAGGTATTTTGCCGGAATGGACAACATGTTCACCCCGACGCTGGACTGGGGTAACGAACTGCTGACATCGCTGTGGTGGATCGCCAAAGCCTGGGTGATCGCGGCGGTGGCCACGTTGGTGATCCTGGTGCTGATCTATCGGTTCACCACGTGGGGCAGACAGTTCTGGCGCGTCACCGGCGACTACTTCACCGGTCCGGACAGCGTCACGGTCTGGATCTGGCTGGGCGTGCTGTTGCTGTCGGTGGTAGCCGGCGTTCGCATCGACGTGCTGCTGTCGCTTCCAGGGCAACGACATGATGACCAGCTTCCAGTCGATAGCTGCGGGGCTGGGCACCGGAGACGAGGCGGTGAAGAATTCCGGCAGGGACGGCTTCTGGCTCTCCATGATCGTTTTCGCCATCCTGGCCACCATCCACGTCGCCCGCGTCATGCTGGACCTGTTCCTGATGCAGCGATTCATGCTGCGGTGGCGCGCCTGGCTGACCCATCGGCTCACCGATGACTGGCTGGACGGCAAGGCGTACTACCGGGCCCGGTTCATCGACGACACGATCGACAACCCGGATCAGCGCATCCAGAGCGACATCGACATCTTCACCGCCGGGGTCGGACCACTGCCGAACACCCCCAACAACACCTCGGCGGCCACACTGCTGTTCGGCGCGGTTTCGTCCATCACGTCGATGATCTCGTTCACCGCGATCCTGTGGAACCTGTCGGGCACGCTCACCACTGCCGCTGATCGGATTCGAGATTCCACGGGCACTCTTCTGGATGGGGCTGGTCTATGTGCTGTTCGCGAGCGTCATTGCGTTCTGGATCGGCCGGCCGATCATCTGGCTGTCCTTCAACAACGAGAAGTTCAACGCGGCGTTCCGCTACGCGCTGGTGCGGTTGCGCGACGCGGCGGAGGCGGTCGCCTTCTACCGCGGCGAGCTGGCGGAGCGCACGGGACTGCGGCGGCTCTTCGCTCCTGTCGTCGACAACTACAAGCGCTACGTGAACAGGATGATGGGCTTCTACGGCTGGAACCTGTCGATGAGCCAGATCATCGTGGTCGCGCCGTACCTGTTGCAGTTTCCGCGATTCTTGGCCGGCGAGATCAAGCTGGGCGCAATGACCCAGTCCGCGTCGGCGTTCGGCAGCATCCAGGACGGTCTGTCGTTCTTCCGTAACGCCTACGATCAGTTCGCCGGGTACCGGGCCGCGATCATCCGCCTGCACGGCCTGGTCGTCGCCAACGACGAAGGCAGGGCGCTGCCGGAGGTCACGACCACGCCCTGCGTTGACGGCGCGGTTGAGCTGGACGATATCGAGGTCCGCACGCCCGACGGAAAACAGCTCGTCAAGCCGATCGACATGCGTCTGGAAGTCGGCGACACATTGGTGATCACCGGTCCGTCCGGCAGCGGGAAGACCACGCTGCTCCGCAGCCTGGCCGAGTTGTGGCCGTTCTGTTCGGGCACGCTGACGCGGCCGTGTGGGCCGAACGAGACCATGTTCCTGTCGCAGATGCCCTATGTGCCGCTGGGCAATCTGCGCGCCGTGGTGACGTACCCCGCCAAGGAAGGCAAGATCGACGACGACACCCTGAAGCGCACACTGCAGAAGGTGGCCCTGCCGCATCTAGTCGACCGGCTCGATGAGGTGCAGGACTGGGCGAAGGTGCTGTCCCCCGGTGAACAGCAGCGCATCGCGTTCGCCCGTATCCTGCTGACCAAGCCCAAGGTCGTGTTCTGCGACGAGGCCACCTCCGCGCTCGACGAGGGCCTGGAGTTCATCTGCTACAACCTGGTCCGCACGGAGCTGCCGGACACCATTCTGGTCAGCGTCAGCCACCGCAGAACTGTCGAGCAGCACCACACCCACGAACTCGAACTCCTCGGCGACGGCGAATGGCGACTCGGCCGGGTGGAGGGCGAACCGGAACCGGCTCTGGTGTAACGTCGTGCCGGGTAACTTCCCGGCATGGAAACGTTCACGCCGTCCCTGAATTGGGGCGACGAGCTGATCACGTCTCTGCTCTGGGTGGCGAAGGCCTGGGCGATCGCGGCGGTGTGCACCCTGGTGATCCTGGCGCTGCTCGTCGCGGTTCACCACATGGGGCCGCCAGTTCTGGCGCATCACCGGCGACTACTTCACGGGCCGCCAAAGCATTCCGGTGTGGGCGCTCTTGGGCGTGCTACTGGCGTCCGTGATGATCGACGTGCGCCTCGGCGTGCTGTTCAGCTATCAGTCCAACGACCAATTCTCCGCGTTGCAGGCCGCGTTCAGCGGCGAGGGCGCAGCGAAAGAATCTGCGATCGACGGCTTTTGGGCGGCGATGCTCGTCCTCGTCGGGCTGGCCGTCACGACATCGTCCGCAACCTGCTCGACGTCTACCTGATGCAGCGGTTCATCATCCGGTGGCGCGTGTGGCTGACGCAGCGGCTCACCCGCGACTGGCTCGACGGTGACGCCTACTACCGCGGACGCTTCGTCGATCACCCGATCGACAACCCCGATCAGCGCATCCAGCAGGACATCGACGTCTTCACCACCGGCACCGGCGAGGGAGACCAACACACCGAGCGTCGGAACGTCCCAAACACTGTTGTTCGGCACGGTCTTCGCCATCGTCAACGTGGTCTCGTTCACGCCGATCCTGTGGGGGCTCGCAGGGCCGCTCACGATCTTCGGTGTCACGGTGCCGAAGGCGCTGTTCTGGATGGCGCTTGTGTACGTGTTCTTCACGACGGTCGTCGCGTTCTGGATCGGCCGCCCGTTGATCCGGCTGTCCTTCCGCAACGAGCTGACCAACGCCGCGTTCCGCTACGCGCTGGTGCGACTGCGCGAGGCGGCCGAGGCCGTCGGCTTGTACCGCGGCGAGGACGCCGAACGGGGTCAGCTGATGACGAGATTCACGGCCGTCATCGCCAACTACCGGGCGTTTGTGCGCCGGACGCTGTTGTTCCTCGGCTGGAACCGGTCGATAAGCCAGATCGTCGACCCGCTCCCCACGGTCGTCCAGGCCCCGCGGTTGTTCGCTGGCGAGATCGACTTCGGTGACGTCACTCAGTCGTCGAGTGCGTTCGGCCAGTTGCACGACTCGCTGTCGTGGTTCAGAGCGGTGTACGACTCGTTCGCGAACTACCGGGCGGTGATCATTCGGCTCGACGGATTGGTGACCGCCAATGAAAAGGCAAGGGAGCTACCGACTTTGACGGCGCTGCCCAGCGGCGACGGCTCGCTCGAGCTTGACGACGTGGAAGTCCGTACCCCGCAGGGCGTGCGGCTCCTCGACCCGCTCGACGTCCGGCTGGACGCGGGTGAATCGTTGGTCATCACGGGGGGCTCCGGCTGCGGGAAGACCACCTTGTTGCGCAGCCTCGCGCAGCTCTGGCCATTCACGTCGGGCACGGTGCGGAGCCCGGCCGACGGCACCATGTTCCTGTCGCAGATGCCGTACATGCCGCTGGGCGATCTGCGTACGGTGATCTCGTATCCGGCCGCCGCCGGCGAATTCGATGACGCGGCAATCCAATCCGCGCTCGACACGGTTTCGCTCGGCCATCTCTCGAGCCGCCTCGACGAGGTGGCCGACTGGGCCAAGGTGCTCTCCCCTGGTGAGCAGCAGCGCATCGCGTTCGCGCGGGTGCTGCTGGCCAAACCCAAGGTGGTGTTTCTCGACGAGTCGACCTCGGCGCTGGACGAGGGCCAGGAGTTCGCGCTGTACCGGGCGTTGCGCACGGCGCTGCCGGATTGCATCGTGGTCAGCGTCAGTCACCGCAGCACAGTCGAACAGCACCACGACCGACGCCTGGCACTGCTCGGTGGCGGCCAGTGGCGCCTCGAACCGGTTTAGGCCCTCGCCGCGTGCGTTCCCGCGCGGCGGCCGAAGAAGGAGCCTTCGCCCAGCTGCGTTCCACTGGAGTAGCCCTTGCCGTCCTGTGCGATGTTCGACGCGCATGCGCCTGCGGCGTACAGACCGGGAATCGTCGAGCCGTCGTCGCGGAGCACTTCGCCGTCCATGGACACGGCCAGCCCGCCCATGGTGAACCCGGAGTACATCGCCCGGCCCAGCGAGAGATCGAACGCGGCCCACGGCCCATTGTCTTGGACCGCAACATATTCCGGCTGCTTGTGGAAGTCCGGATCCTCGCCGCGGGCCGCGTTCTCGTTGTACCGGGTCAGTGTGGCGACCAGGTTTCCGTCCGGAATGCCGAGCGCGGCTTCCATCTCCTCGACGGTCTCCCAGCCGTCGATGAACCGGATCAACGGCATCGCGGGCATTTCCGTGTGCGCCTCGTCGACAATCAGGTAGGCGACCTGGTCCGGCTGTTCCAGCACGAAGGCCGATGTGCGTGAATGATAGGAGTCCTCGGTTACGAAGCGCTGGCCCTGGCTGTTGACGATGATGCCCGTGAGCAGAATCTCCGGCGGGTACGCGGCGGCGGTGATGAACAGCTGGTCGAGGTTCCTGGCGACGCCGCCCGCCGAGACACCCAGTCGGATGCCAAGCCCGTCGTCGTTGGGGTTGCCCAGGATATAGGGCTCCACCTCGCCGTGGTGTTTGGTGCGCCGTTTCATGCCGAGCGCCGGGGTGTGCTCGGCGACCATCTCGGGGTTCATCGCGAAGCCGCCCGCTGCGATGATCACCGCCTTCGCCTTGATCGCACCGGATTCGGTGAAGTGCTTCCAGCTGACACCGACCACCGAACCGTCGTCGAGGATCAGGTTGGTCGCGCCCGTCTCGTAGCGGATCTCAATGCCGAGCTCGTCGGCTCGTTTGACGAGCAGGTCGATGACCATCGCGGCACCACCCAGCTCACCGGGCACCGGTACCGAGTGGCCACGCGGCGCGGGCTTCGCCTGCTCGAGGAACGGCCACACCTTTTCGTTTCCGGTGTACGACAGGCCCTCTGTCCCAGGCGGGACGACGATCTTGCCGGGGTAGAAGCTGCGTTCGAACTGAAAACCCAAGTCCTCCAACCAGTTGAAGTGCTCGACGCTGCCTTCGCAGTATGCGCGGATCTTGTCGTGCTCGGGTTCGCGCGACACCGCGACCAGGTACTTGTACATCTCCTCGGCGCTGTCCTGATGACCGGTCGCCTCCTGCACCGCGGTCCCACCACCGAGGTAGAAGTGGCCGCCTGCCATCGCGCTGGTGCCGCCGGCGGCGGCCGCCTTCTCCAACACCAGCACGCGCGCGCCCGCAGCGGCGGCGCTGACAGCCGCGCAGCCGCCGGCGATGCCGAAGCCGATCACCAGAACATCGACGTCGTCGGACCACGATGTCACGTCGGCGGCGTTGAGGGTTTCGGGCATCTCGGTCACTGCTGCTCCTGCTTCACGTGGTCGAAGAACGCACGGATCTCGGGCGAGATGTGTGCGATCTCGATGTAGGGCACGCCTGCCGCCTCGGCCGAGACGTACGCGAACTCGATACCGCCGGCCATCACCCCGCGCTGCACCACCTCGGCGCCGCGCTCGGCCAGCGCGCGATCGAGGTCGTCAGCCTCGATACAGATGTGGTGAAGTCCCGGTCCGACGCGGTCCAGAAAATCGGTGTAGATGCTGTCGCCGGCCACCGGTGCGATGAGCTCGAGCTGGGTGTCGCCCGCATAGGAAAACGAGATGTCGGCGACGAAATCCGCGGGCCGACCGCGATACGTGCACGTGTCGGGACCGAAGTGCACGCCGGCTATGCGGATCCACTTCTTCGCACCCAACAGCGTGGTCAGCGCCTTTTCGGTGGCGTCGAGGTCACGCGTCACCCACGCGATCTGGACAGGTGTCTGGTCAGGCATCGCCTTGAGGATATCCCCGGCGGC
Source organism: uncultured Actinomycetota bacterium (assembly GCA_963698965.1). Classification (GTDB taxonomy): domain Bacteria; phylum Actinomycetota; class Actinomycetes; order Mycobacteriales; family Mycobacteriaceae; genus Mycobacterium. The sequence continues at coordinate 154,908 of CAVOSY010000003.1, read as the reverse complement.
CAGCCCTGGCTAGAACGTGTTCTAGTTTTGTTCCTCGCCGAGGTATGCCTTCAGGCATCGATCCGCCAGCGCACGCGCCGCCGCGCGATCCACCCCGAGCGCGACGTTCGCGGCGTACCACTGTTCGCCGGACAGCGCCAGGAAGCGACGGCCGTCTTCGGTGCCCAACCACTGTTGCCCGAACGACGGGTCGACGGATTCGCCGGTAGCCAGGTGAAGGGCCAGTCCGAGCAGCATCGAATCCCAGCCCATCCCGACACCGCCCGGGCCGAACTCGCGCCAGATCGCGTCGTCCACGTCCGTGATGTGTTCGAGGACCAGACGCGCCCGGTCCGGGCCGTCGCTGCTGACGCTGACGTCGATCCAGCTCACATTGCCGCCGTACTCCCAAGTGGCGGTGAAGTTCTTCGGCGGATCGCACGTCAGGATGGTTCCTCCTGCCTGGCCCTCCAACTGATAGGCGCCGCCGACCGTCAGATCGCCGGAAATCGGCAGGAACCACCGCGGAATGCGCTCGATATTGGTGACCGCATCCCAGAGGTCGTCCTGGTCGGTGTCGTAGGACTGACTGATGGTGATGACGTGGGCCTCCCCGGTGTCGATCGTGCGGGTTCCGAGGGTGCGCTTCACCGCGTTGATCTGATGGTCGACGTCAATCTCAGTCATGTTGCCTTCCTTCGTCGTTGCCGTTTTCCCCGTGCGATTTCGGTGGCCAGCGCGTCAAGATGCGGCGTCCAGAAGCGGCGGAACCCGGCCAGCCACTCGTCGACATCGCGCAATCCGGCACCGTCCACCGCGTACAGCCGGCGCTGACCATCCGGCCGCACCGACGCAAAACCGTTGTCGCGCAGCACCTTCAAATGCTGCGATACCGCGGGCTGAGTGATCGCGAACTCGTCCTGGATGGTTGCGCCGATCGCGCCCGCCGACATCTCGCCGTCGGCGAGCAGTTCCAGGATGCGGCGCCGCACCGGATCGCCCAGGACGTCGAATGCGTGCACTCGATCAATCTAGAAGTCTGTGCTTATATAAGTCAATACTGTTACTATTGCTGCCACCGTGGCGGTGCCGCTCCCCTGCCGAAGCCCCAGGTCGCCTGGCCCAACCGAGGCTTCGGCTGGGCACTCACCGGCCGCAGGCGAAAGCGCGTCGCAAGTTGCGGCTCCGGATCGGCTCCTGCGAACAACGCCAGGCACGGCGCGGCGAACTCACATGCCGAACAGTGCGCCGCGGGATTCGGATAGATCGCGGGTTCGCGGATCATGTCGAGCGCTTCGGCAGCCAGTTGCGTTCCGACAGCGGCGATCTCGCTGCGGGTGCGACGGATGTGGGTACGTCGCAGCAGACCCGCGGTCTGCTGGTCGAACCGGCTCTTGGCGCCGACCCGTGACGCCCTCGCCGACTCTCGCTGATGCTGCGGAATCGATCGGCCGCCACCACTGCCCTCGTGCTGGGCAACCGGTTCACGGATCCTGGCGGGTGTCGGAGCGGGCCCGTCGAGCGGCCCGTCGACGCGCACCTCGTTGTGGATCGTGCCGACGATCTGCATGCCCATGTAGTCCTGCTCCCACGCCCAGCACGAGGCGATCGCCTCCTCGTCGCGCATCAGGGCGTCCGGATCCTGCCAGTCGTTGACGATCTGGTGCCGCACCACCCAGTACTCGTCGGCGGCGTCCACCGCCAGCAGGTCCACCCTGCATCCGTAGACCACTCCGGAACCGTTGGGCGCCAACAACCCTCGGTCGGGTTCCCCGGGCTGGGCAATCATGCCGGCCACGTCGTGCTCGATCTTGACCGGGGCGAAGTCGTCGATGGTGCCCGCCCACGCGTCGTAGCAGTCCAGCAGCGCCGTGGCGATCTCGACCAGATCAGCCGCCCCTGCGTCGGTCAGCGACCGCTCGACGGCCTTGTGCACCAGAGATTGCTTGAGGTCATGCTGCCAGTCCCAGGTGCCCGGGTAGTAGTACACCGCGAGCGCATCCTTGAGCGCGGTGGGCAGAGCGGGTCCGCCGCTGTCGACGGGTTCGAGGCCGCGGCGATGGGGTGACGCGAAATCCCATTGCCTGCGACATCGTTTGAACCTCGCACGCTGTTCAGGGTCGATGCGGAAATCCACGATGCCTTTCAGTGCGAATGCGGCCAGGGATCGTTCAGTGGCCATCGACAGCGGTCGACGTGGTCGGCCATCGATTCGAGTTCGGCCAGCAGATCGTCGAAGAACGCCCGCGTCCGCGTCGGATCCTCGGGCCAGTGCGCGGAGAAGCACATCCAGACGTCCGGCTCGTCGGACGGCGTTTCGGTGATGACGGCAACCACGGTGTCCGGAGATGCGATGCGCCAGCTATAGGCATCCCCGCGGCGCTCGAGGTACACCGTGTCCCCACGATCGGGGCGTGCGGCCGCGATCGAGGCGAAGAGTTCTTCGCGATTCATCGATGCCTCGACAATCAGGATAGTTCCGTCGCGCCGAGCGCCGCTATGCGGTCAGCACGTCGATCAGCAGCCGGACCTGGGTGTCGAAAACGGCCGCCGGTTCGGTCAGCGTGTCGGCGCCGTATTGACCGAACACCTCGAGGCTGATCGCTCCCACCAGGCCTGCCCACAGCACGAAGCACTTCGCCACCGCAGAGTCGTCCCCTGCGAATTGAAACTCCTCGCGCAGCCGGTCGAAGTCCGACGACAACGGTTGTGCCGCAGCAGCATTGGCTTGCGGGATATCGCCTGCCGCAATGCCCGCCCCTATCGTGTCGAACAGCGCGCCGACTACCCGGGTGCCCGGCCCGACCGTGCGCTCGCGCGGCGCGTGATAGCCGGGCACCGGGCTGCCGTACAACAGCGCCCAGCGCGCGGGTTGATCGACCGCCCACGCGCGTACCGCGTTTGCCATTGCCAGGAGTTGGTCGCGCCATGGGCCGCCGGCAGCGGCGGCGCGGTCGACAGCATCGGCCAGCTCGGAATACGCGTCGACGAGCAGCAGCGTCAGCAGATCGTCGCGGCTGGCCACATAGCGGTACACCGCGGACGACACCATGCCCAGGTCGCGGGCGATGGCCCGCAGCGACAGCCCGGCCGCGCCCTCGATCACGAGATGGCGTCGCCCGAACTCGACGATCTGGGCCTCGACCTTCTCGCGCGACTCCTGCCGCTTGCCCATGCGGCCAGTGTGACACAAAACGAGATCACTGCTCTTGATTTCTCGCAGTGGACCTGCCAACCTTATTGAGAGCACCGCTCTCGAATTAGTGAAAGGGACCCGGATGACCGCCCGCTACGACGAACCGAACCTGGCCGCCCGCTCCGGCAACGAGGTGATCCGCTGGCTGGCTGAAGCCGGCATCAGCATCGCCGGGACGCGTGCGCTACGCGTCCGCGGCCGCAAATCAGGCAAGCGCCGCGGTGTCGTGATCAACCTGCTGACCGTCGACGGACGCGATTACGTCGTGTCGCCGCGGGGCAACACCCAGTGGGCGCGAAACGCGCGCGCGGCAGGGGCCGTCGAAATGGGGCCACGGTGGCGCAGCAGGGATGTGCGCATCGCCGAAGTCGCCGACGACGCCAAGCCACCAGTGTTGAAGAGCTATCTCGACCGGTGGTACTGGGAGGTGAAGGGCCACGTCGGCGGTTTGACCCCGGACTCGACCGACGACGAAATACGCGCTGCCGCACCGGCTATCCCGGTGTTCGAGCTACTCCGCTAGGGCGCGGGCGGTGGGGCGTTGACGCTGCCCGCGGCGGAGGAGATGACGTCTTCGCGGGCCTGTTGGCTGGCGACCTGCCACGACACCGCCGCCGGGTACTGACCCCAGGTGCTGTTGAACATCCCCACGATCGCCGCCCTGCCGTCCGGGGTCAGGTTGTACACCGGTCCTCCGGAGTCCCCCCTCTGGCTGACCACGCCGTTGGCCATCGTGAACCATCCGTTGTTGACCGCCTGGATGGTTCCGCAGCTCTCCCCTGTGATCACACCGAAGTGACACACCGGCAGACCGACGACGGGCACGATGGCCGGGTCGGAGATCAGCTGCCGTCCGCTCGGCAGGATGTTGTTGACCGCGACGTCGGGCGCAAGGCTGATCGCCTCCCAGTCGGCGATCTGATAGTTGGTGTCGACGGTGGCGCCGTCCGGGGTGTTGTCACGGAACGCCGCCTGAGTGCCGACCGGGTTGCCGTCCCTGTCGTTGACCGCTCCGCTGCCCCTGCAATGGCCTGCGGTGAACGCGACCCGCGGTTGGGGATCGACGAAGCCGAGCGTACAGACGTTCGTGCCCTGACGAACCTCCATGCCGGGGTACACGAGCACCCCCGGAGTGGCTTGTGCCGGCGCTGAAGGCAGCGCGAACGCGATGATCGGGGCGGCCGCCGTAGCGACCATGCACAACAATCGTCGGCGCACGATGGCTCCGATCTGTGAGAGTCAAGGCTGTCAAGCGTACCGGTGAGCTAAATGGCTCATCGGACGAGGACGCACCGACGTTACACACTCCCCTTCTTGCCGGATTTTGTTGCCGGACGAGGCTAAGACCGTGATGGCCCGGACCGTTCGGCCCGGGCCACCATCGTGTCTGCGCTACGGGATCGTCAGCACCTGACCCGGATGAATGAGGTCGGGGTTGGAGACGCCGCTGGCGTCGGCGATCACCTGGTACTTGCTGCCGTCGCCGTAGAAGCGCTCCGAGATCGCCCACAGGGTGTCGCCGGAAACCACCGTGTACGTCCGCGGAGCGGGCGGTGGCGGCGGTGGCGGCGGGGCCGGCTCGGCGACCGGCGCCGGGGCGACTTCCTCTACCGCTGCGGGAGCGACTTCCGGTGCCGCGGCCTCAGGTGCCTCGGCCTCCGGGGCAGGTGGAGGCGGCTCGGTGGTGTCGGTCTTCGCCGACCAGGCCGCACCGTCCTTGGCGTACAACACCAGGTTGCGGTCGTCCTGGAGCACGAGCTTGACGTCCTTCTTGCCCTTGGTGTCGGTGTGCCAGATCGGCTTGTCCGGCGTGTAGAGCACGCAGTTGCCGTCCGTCTGCACCTCGAGGCGTTCGGCGTTCTGGCCGTTGGTGCCAGTCGCCCACACCGCCTGGCCGCGCGCGGCCAGCACCAGGTTGCCGTCGTCCTGCAACGTCAGCGTGTATGCGCCGTTGTTGGACGTCAGCGAACCACCCTTTTCCAGCTTCTGACCTTCGGTAAGTGTGTCTGCCATGTCCTTGACCCTACTGAGCAAAGGGGCGTCCGTATACAGTTCCGCTCGCCGTATTTCAAACGTTTGGCGAACGGCCGGTGACCCAATCACGTTCGGGCCCAAGGAACTCCTCGCTCAGTCACGGGATGGTCAGCACCTGACCCGGGTAGATCAGGTCAGGATTGGAAATGCCGCTGGCATCGGCGATCACCTGGTATTTGCTGCCGTCGCCGTAGAAGCGCTCCGAAATGGCCCACAGCGTATCCCCAGACACCACGGTGTACGTCCGCGGAGCCGGCGGCGGTGGCGGGGCGGGCGCCGGTTCGGGCTCCGCTGCCGGAGCGGGTTCCTGGACCGCGGCCGGAACCACCTCCGGTGCCGGGGCCTGCGCGGCGGGCGGCGGCGGCGCCACGGGCACTTCGTCAGTCTGTGTATTCGACGCCCACGCCGGCCCGTCGAATCCGTACAGCACAAGGTTGCGGTCGTCCTGCAGCAGCAGGCGAACATCCTTGGCGCCCTTGGTATCCGTGTGCCAGATCGGCTTGTCCGGCGTGTAGAGCACACAGTTGCCGTCCTTTTGCACCTCGAGGCGTTCGGCGTTCTGCCCGTTGGTGCCCGTCGCCCACACGGCCTCGCCGCCCGCGCACAACACGAGGTTGCCGTCGTCCTGCAACGTCAGCGTGTACGCCCCATTGCGGGACGTCAGCGACTGCCCGCGTTCGAGTTTCTCGCCGTTCATCAGTCTGTCGCTCATGCCGGCTGAGCCTACTGATCTTGGCTGCGGCCGAGGGCCTTTCAGCTACCAAGAATCAGGAATCGAAGCCGAGCCCCAACGCATCGAGCGTGCGCAGCACGACGTTGCGCCGACCCTCGGAATGGTCGGCGCGATCCAGCGACCATCGCGTCGCTTGGATGCCGATGCTGGCAAGCGGCTCCGGCGGGAACGGGATCGGCCGCCTGCGCACCATCTCCAATTCGGTGCGGGCCGTCGGGGTGCCGTCGAGGAGATCGAGACACACGTCGGCGGCAAACCGCGTCGCGGCGACGCCGAGTCCGGTGTAGCCGTTGACATACGCCACCCGCCCGTCGCGGGCGAGTCCCCAGTGCGCGCAGAATCGCGTGTTGGTGTCAATGGCGCCCGCCCACCGGTGGGTGAATCGGACGTCGTCGAGCGCAGGGAAGGTGATGAAGAAGTGCGCCGCCAACCGGCGGTAGGTGGAAGCACGGTCTTCGTAGCGGTCGTCGACCTTGCGTCCGAAGTGGTAGACGGCGTCGTAGCCGCCCCATACGATCCGGTTGTCCATCGTCAGCCGGTAGTAGTGAAATTGGTTGGCGCAATCGCCGATTCCCTGCCTGCGCCGCCAACCGATGCGGTCGAGCTGCGCGTCGGTGAGCGGCTCGGTGGCCAGCACATAGTCGTACACCGGGACCGTGTGCAACCGATTGCGCCGCAGCAGGCTCGGAAAGACGTTCGTCGCCAGCACCGCGTTGCGGCAGGTGAAGCTCGCGTCGGCCGCCTGGATGCGCAGCGCCACGCCTGCGGAGTCCAGATGCTGCGCGTTGGTGTGCTCGTAGATACGGACACCGGCTTCCTGGCAGGCACGCGCCAGCTCGAACGCGAGCTTGGCCGGATGCACGATCGCACAGGTGTCGGGGTTGTACAGGCCCGCGAGATAGGTGGGCGAATGAACCTCGTCGCGGACTTCGCGCAGGCCCAGCTGCTGCCCCTCTCCTTCTGCGGCGGCGTCGGCGAGCCAGTCGACCTGATGCGGTTCGGTTGCCACCAACAGCATGCCGGTGCGTTGCCATTCCGCGTCGAGCCCGAGCGACTCGATATCGGCCTGCATCCCGTCGAGGTTCTCCCGGCCCATCGCCTCGAGTGCGTCAATCTCGTTGGGCCAGCGGGTCTTTCCGTTCTCCCGGCCGTGCGTGAGGCTGGCGTCGACGAAGCCGCCGTTGCGACCCGAGGCCGCCCAGCCGATCCGGTTGGCCTCGATGAGGACGATGCGGCGATCCGGATTTCGCTGGGCGGCATGCAATGCGGTCCACAGCCCGGTGTAGCCGCCGCCGACCACCAGCAGGTCGCAGATGATCGATCCGGTGGCCCGCGGGTAGTCGGGTCGCGGGATTTCCAGCCACATCGAGTTGAAGGTGCTTGCCGCAAGGGCGCGTTCGATCAGGCCGGAATCGACGTGGGCATCAAACACCGTCTCCACATCGCGGACACTACGGGCTCAACGCGGATCGCGGCGCAAATCGGTTGCGGTCGCCACGAACATGAGGACGCGGTCGTGCTGCGCTGCAATGGGTTCGGCACGCGCTCAGCGGGCGGACGCCGGTCTTCCGCCGGTGAATCGGGCCACCATGGGCCCGACCATGGCAAGTAGGAACACGTAGGGCGTGGCCACCGCTTCGACGGCCTCGAACGCCGTGCCGACCAGCCCGATGATGACCAACGAGAATTCACCGCGGGCGATCAGTGCGGTGCCCGCGCGCAGCTGACCGGGGCGTGCCACTCCCTCACGCCGGGCGGCGAATTGACCGGTCAAGACCTTGGTCACACCGGTCACCACCGCCAGCGCCGCGGCCGCGGGCAGCATCGGGATCAGGTCGGCCGGATCCACCGAAACCCCGATGGCGAGGAAGAAGATCGCCGCGAACAAGTCGCGAAGCGGGCTGAGCACAGTTCGCGCGCGATGCGCCGACTCACCGGTCAGGGTGAGGCCGACCAGGAAGGCCCCGACCGCCGCGGATGCGTGGACGAATTCGGCCAGCGCGGCGACGATCAAGGTCAAACCGAGGATGCGCAGCAGCATCTGCTCGTTGTCAGGGTGCGCGACGATCCGGCCGACGTGGTGGCCCCAGCGGTAGGACGCGAAGAACGCCACGCTGAGCGCTGCGATGGCGATCGCCATGCCGAACAGGGCTTCCAGCCAGGTGCCCCCCGCGGCCAGGACGGCCAGCAGCGGCAGGTAGGCGGCCATCGCGAAGTCCTCGAGCACGAGGATCGACAGCACGGCCGGGGTCTCTCTGTTGCCGAGGCGCCGCAGGTCGGACAAGAGCCGCGCGATCACACCGGACGACGAGATGTACGTGACGCCCGCCAGGGCCAGGATGCCCACGCCGTTCAGGCCGAGCAGCCAGCCCGCGATCGCACCCGGCACCGCGTTGAGCAGGACATCCACCCATGCCGAGGGCAGGTGGCGGCGCAGGCTGCTGGCGAACTCTCCGATGGAGAACTCCAGCCCGAGGGTGAGCAGCAGCAGCACCACGCCGATCGATGCGCCGGTGCTGACGAACTGCGTCGCGGCCGGGATCGGCGCGATGCCTCCTTCCCCGAGGGCGAGCCCGGCCGCCAGGTAGAGCGGAATCGGCGACAGCGCGAATCGGCGCGCCGCGGTGCCCAAGACGGTGAGCACCGTGAGGATGACGCCGAGCTCGAGCAGCAGCGTCGCCGATACCTGCATGGGTTCAGCCTTCGGCGGGCGGGCCGGCCAGATCACCCCGGGCGACTATGGCTTCGACGCCACCGATGCCTTCCTCGGTGCCGATCACCACCAGCACGTCGTTCGCCCGCAGCAGTTCCGCGGGGCCCGGTGAGGCGAGGACCTCCTCGTCGCGGACGATCGCCACGATGGATGCGCCGGTGCGGGTGCGCGCCCTTGTGTCGCCGAGGGGCCGATCGACAAACGGGCTGCCGGGTCGGATCGCCACCTGTCCCGCGTTGAGCCCGGGCACCTCGCGTGTCAGGTCGGCGAAGCGTTCGGCGATCCGCGGTGCGCCAAGGATCTGCGCGAGCGCGTCGGCCTCCTCGTCAGTGAGCCGGAACACCTCCTGCGCTTGGTCTGGATCGTGCTTGGGATAGACGACGACTTCGAAGTCACCGGTGCGCCTGGCGACAACGCCGATACGGTCGCCGTCGCGATTCTCGAACTCGAATCGCAGACCCACGCCGGGCAGCAGAACCTCTTTGACATCCATGGGTTTCATACTTCCCGGTCGGGCATCGACCTATGTGTGGACTTTCGCCGATTCGTCCACATCCACGCGCCCGCCGGCGGGCACCCATCCCGGCGGCCCGAAGATGTAGCCGAGCCGGTCGCGCCACCGCGTCGCGCGACGCACATCCTGGGCGATCGCCACGTACTCGAACGTCTGCAGCCTAAAGATGTTGTAGGTGTCCACCTGTTTGGTGAGGCCGTAGTGCGGTCGCGTGGTCTCTGCCTGGAAGCTGCCGAACATCCGATCCCACAGGATGAAGATGCCGCCGTAGTTCCTGTCCAGGTATTGCTGATCCATGCCGTGGTGCACCCGGTGATGCGACGGTGTGTTGAAGATGAATTCGATTGGCCGCCAAAGCCTGTCGATGCGTTCGGTGTGAATCCAGAACTGGTAGATCAGGTTGATCGAGAAGGATAGGAACACCAGCCACGGCGGAACGCCGAAGAGCGGCAACAGCGCCCGCAGGAACACGTCGCCGCTGATGTTCCACTTCTGCCGTAGCGCGGTGGCGAAGTTGAAGTACTGGCTCGAGTGATGCGCCTGGTGGGTGGCCCAGAAGATGCGCACACGGTGTGCCATCCGGTGGTAGAGGTAGTAGAGCAGGTCGACGCCGACGATGGCGATCACCCACGTGTACCACTCCGAAGCGGGCAGGTGCCACGGTGCGACGTAGACGTAGAGCGCCGCGTAGCCAACCAGCGCGATCCCGTTCAGCAGCCCGCTGGTCCCGACGGACACCAGGCCCATCCAGACGCTGGCCCACGCATCGGGCTTCAGATACGCACCCGAGGGTGGGCGCTCGCCCTCGTCGTGGGCGAGCTTGCGCGCCGCGGCCCACTCGATGATCAGGAGCAGGAGGAAGAAAGGCACCGCGAACATCACGGGATCGTGCATCAGCGGCGGAAGCACATCCGACAATGCCTTTGCCAAGTCCACGACGACACCTCCGCCGCGATTTTAGCTGGCCCGCCGCTACCGGAACGTGAGCACGTCACTTCCCCAGGCCGACCGGATGTGCAGGTCGACGTCGTTGACGACGGAATCTTCGCGATCGATCACCAGGCACGCCCGATCGGCCTCTTGGTACGGCAGCCATTCGGGCTGACCGTCCAGCCCGAGCGGCTTGCCCTGAGTGGCGAAGTTTCGCCAGCGGGCCTGAATTCGCGCCGACACCACCTTGCCGGTCTTCAACCCGCCGAGCCTGAACGTCGGGTCTTTCGGACCGGCCACCAGGTTGCCCCACACGAACGGCAGTTCGGTGGCGTGCGCTCCTCCGAGCCGCAGTAGCCTCAACATCGGTGTGGCCCAGTCGAATCGGTACAGATAGACCGGCGCGACGGCGCTGTGCCCCTCTGCCAGCCATACCGAGGGCATCCGGAAGCCGACGTCGCGCGCCACTCCCATGCCGCGGGCCTTTCCCCGCAGTCCTGGATACGCCGTGCCGAGCTGATCGTCGGTAGGCAACACGAGATTCGGCTGTTCGGCCGCGATCTGGCTGAACATCGCGTTGATCGCCTCAGGTGTGATGGGCATCAGCGGCGACTTCATGAACCGGAACAACGCGGCCTCGTGTTTGTTCGTGCCGATGATCAGCGGCACGGGATGCGACCGGCCCTCGCGCGCCATCTTGACCGGGTTGTCGGGCACCAGGTCTCCGTCGACGATCGGCACGAAGGCCAGCGTGCCCGGGTTCTGCAGCGGCACATCGTTGAACAACGCCCGCGACGCGGCGATCAGCGCGCCGACCGGCGCATCCTGCAACCTGTCTATTTCGTTGTGCGCCAGACCAAGCTTGGTGAGGAACTGCTCGGCCAGCCGACGGGCCCGGGCGGCGTCGTACACCGAGGTGGCCGGCGAGCTCTGTGCGACTGCGCCGGCGAACAGTCCGTCGGCTGCCGGGCTGCTCAACAAGGTGGTGACGATGCCTGCGCCTGCCGACTCGCCGAACAGCGTGACGCGGTCGGGGTCGCCACCGAAGGCGGCGATGTTGTCGCGGATCCAATGCAGGGCGTGCAGCACGTCGCGCAGCCCCAAGTTGCTGTCGAACCGGCGCCCTGGGGTGCTGAATGACGACAGATCCAGGAATCCGAAGGCGCCGAGGCGGTAGTTCACGGTGACGACCACGACGTTGCCTCCGTCGGCCAGCACCCGCCCGTCGTACAGCGGCTGGTTCGCCGAACCGAGGACGTAGGCGCCGCCGTGAATCCACACCATCACCGGCTTGCGGTCACCGCCGGCGATAGCCGATGACGCCCAGATGTTGAGCGTCAGGCAGTCGTCGCCCTGCGGCGCGCCGAGGTCGATGGGGATCCTGGGCTCGACCGGCTGCGGACAGACCGGCCCGAAGGCGCCGGCGTCGGCGACCTCGCTCCATTTTTCGGGCGGCTCCGGCGCGCGCCACCGCAGGTCGTCGACCGGTGGGGCGGCGTAGCGCACCCCTTTCCACGAGGCGACCACGCCGTCGTCGACGCCACGGACCGGGCCGTCGGCGGTTTCCACGACGGTGCTCATCCCAAGAGGCTACCCAGGGGTAGCTAAGGCAGCCGGGAGATTCGCGTCACGTGTCCTGGTAGACTTGGTACGCTGGTTGTAACATTTCTCTCGTAGGAGCTCCGATGGACCTACGCCGGCGAATCGTCGCCGAGTTCGAGAAGGGCGCCGGACGTCACGACGATCCGGCGGTCTACGGAGGCACGCCGGGTGACCCGGGGCTGATCGGGCCTGACAGCGTGTCGTGGGAGGTCAACGCCGACCTGGCTTCGGTGTCCCAGGCCGGCCTTCCCGCGATCGTGCTCGAGATCCTGCATCCGTCCGTCGTCGCCGGCGTGCAGGATCTGTCCAATTACCGTGAGGATCCGTTCCAGCGCGCCCGCGCCACCCTGGGCTATGTGCTGACCACGACGTTCGGCAACACCGAGGCGGCGACCCGGCTCATCGAGCGCGTCAAGGGCGTGCATGCCTGCGTCAAGGGGACGCGCCCTGATGGCGTGCCGTATCGCGCGCTGGACCCCGAGTTGATCGCCTGGGTGCACACGTGCATTCCGTGGATGATCATGCGTGCCTACGAACACACGAAACGGCCACTGTCACAACAGGAACGGGACCGCTACCTGGCCGAGCAGGCGGTGATCGGCCGGATGGGCGGCGCCGAGTGGGTGCCGACGACCGTCGCCGAACTCGACGAGTACGTCGAAAACATGCGGGCACGACTGAGCGTGAACGCACAGACGCGGGAGTTCATCGACTTCCTGATGACATCTCCGTTCTTCCCCAACCTGCCCGGCCCGGTCGACCGCCGGCTGCACCGCTTCGCGATCTACGCGGGCATGAGCCGCGCCCCGCGGTGGGCGCGCGAGCTGATCGGCTTCGACCAGCCTTCTGCGCTGACCCGCACGCTGATCGAGCCGGCACTGCAAATGGACGCGCGCAGGTTGCGCTGGGCGTTCGGCACACCGCGCTACGTCCAACTGGCACGTGCACGCGTAGCGGGCGCCGCGCTGCCGAAGGCCGCCGCGCGATGATCGACGGCCAGCTGATCGACGTGGTCGGCGGCGCCACCGCGGGTGGCCGAGTGGATGAGTCGGCCGACCGAACCAGCCAACGCATACTCGACGCTGCCTTGCAGGAGGCCGCGGCCGTTGGGCTGCAACGGATTACGGTCGAGGATGTGGTCCGCCGCGCCGGCGTGTCCCGGATGACGGCCTACCGCCGTTACCCGCGCCGCGACAACTTGGTCGAAGCACTGGTGCGGCGCGAGACCCAGCGCTTCCTCGCCGCGGTCGCCGACGCGATCGACGCGGTCGGCGATCCGCATGAGGGCGTGGCGGAGGCCTTCATCGCGGCGGTCACGTTCGCCAGGGAACACCCGATGCTGCGCCGCGCCGGACAGCTCGAACCGGCCCCCGTCGCCGACTCAGCCGCACTGCTGGCGATGGGATCGGCGTTCATCGCCAACTACATCCACGGCGACGGGCCGGGCGCCCCGTCGCAGCAGGTGCGTTGGGTGGCCGACGTGTTCGCCCGGTTGTTCCTCACCTACATCTCGATGCCGCCCGCGGATCCCAACTTCGGTGACGACGCCGAGTTGCGGCGGTTCGCGCATGAGGTGCTGACACCGATGGTGGGGCGGGCCGGCCAGAAGGGCATGGCCTAGGTTGATCGCGTGCGGAAGTGGGTGCTGCTGATCGCGGCGATCGCCGTCGAGGTCGCGGCAACGCTGTCTTTGCGGGCGTCGCAAGACCATTCGGCGTGGCTGGTGGTGGTCGTTGCCGGCTACCTCGCTTCGTTCATCCTGCTGACGCTGGTGCTGCGAACCGGTATGCCGGTCGGCGTCGCATACGGCATCTGGGGCGCTTGCGGCACCGCGGCGACGGCGGTGCTCGCCGCGGCGATCTACGGCGACCCGTTCACCTGGCCGATCGCGGCGGGGATCGGGCTGATCATCGCCGGCGTGCTGCTCGTCGAGTTCGGCTCTCAGCGAGCCGCGGCGGACGAATCGTGATGTGGCTGGCGCTGGCGGGCGCGATCATCGTCGAGGTCTTCGCGACGCTTTCGCTGCGCGCCTCGGACGGATTCCGCAAGAAGGCGTGGATCGTGCCCGTGGTCGCGGGGTATCTCGCGTGCTTCTATCTGCTGTGGCTGACGCTGTCGCTGGGCATGCCGGTCGGCATCGCCTACGGCGTGTGGACGGCGTGCGGCGTCGCGCTGGTCGCCGTGATTGCGCGATACCTGTTCGCCGAACCGCTCACCTGGGTGATGGTGCTGGGCATCGGCTTCATCGTGGCGGGTGTGCTCACGATCGAGATGGCAGGCGCCGTCCATTGAGCGCCCCCGCCAGGGCCATCACCACCACACCGGAAAGCGGAACGAAAAGCAGGCCGACGCGCAGGCTGGCCGCGTCGGCGACGACGCCGACAAGCAGCGGCGCACCGAAGAAGCCCACCCGCATCAACCACGTCACCACCGTCAGCCCTGTGCCAGGGCGCATGCCCGGCAGCTGGTCGGCGCCGTGCATGGCCGCGGGTATCAGAGTGGCGACGCCAAAACCCGCGGCCGCGAACCCCGCGATCGTGCCGGGCACGCTGGGAAAAGCCAGCGCTGCGGCCATCCCCGCGGCGGTGACGAACCCGCCTGCGCGCACCACGATGCGCTCGCCGAACCGGTCCACCAACCGATCGCCGATCAGCCTCCCGAGGAACATGAACCCGACAAGCGCGACGTAGCCGAACACCGCAATCGCTCCCGGCGCGCCCAGACTGTCGCGCAAATACAGTGTGGCCCAGGAACTTCCGGCATCTTCAACCGTCGCGCCCGCGATCGCCATCACCACAAGGGCCGCCAGCATCGTGTACACCGCGCTACCCGCGGCCGGCCCGCCTGCCGCCCGCGCTGACGGATGGTCGTCGTGATCGGGGCCGCGGAGCAGGTACGGGTATGCGATGACGACAACGGCGCTGAACAGCGCCCCCGCGATCAACAGATGTGTCGTCCTCGGCAGGTGGATGGCGATCGCGCCCGCACCCATCAAGCCGCCGAGGATCGCGCCGACCGCCCACACCGCGTGGAACGAATTGATGATCGACCGGCCGTAACTGCGCTGTACACGCAGGCCGTGCGCGTTTTGTGCCACGTCGGTGATCGCATCCGAGGCGCCGGCGATGAACAGCGCGGCGGCGAGCACAAGCGGCGACCTGGCGAATCCCGCGACGACCACGAACGTCGCGATGCCGATCGTGCCGATCACCGCGACCCGGGACGAGTAGAAGCGCCGGATCAGCGCCGCCGCGGCCAACCCGGCGACCAGGGCGCCGCCGGAGAACGCTGCGATCGCGGCGCCGTAGACCGCGTTGGACAGGTGCAGGTCCGCCTTGATCTCCGGATAGCGCGGCAGCAGGTTGGCGAAGATCGCCCCGTTGGTCAGGAACAGCGCCGCGACCGCGACCCGGGCCCGCCGGTCCTGCGCCATTGACCCGACATTACCGAAATGCGCTGTGTCACTTCGCGGCGTGGGTCAGCAGCCGTTCGCTGGTCTCCCAGAGGTCGAGCGCCTTGTCGCGATCGTAGGACTCGGCCGACGACTTGATCGGTCGCAACCCGTCGAAGTACTGACCGCTGACGCCTTCGAACCGGGCGTCGTTCACCAGCTGGGCCAGATACCGGCCCGAGGTGCGGGTGCTGCGTACTCCTGGCAACACTCTCAACGCCGGGAGCAGGTAGCGCCATGCGAGCCGCTGCAGCGGCGGATAGTCGCGGGCCAGCCCCGAGCCCGGCATCAGACCTGGGTCGAAAGCGTTGACGGTCACGCCCTCGCCCACCCTGCGGTCGAGTTCGTAGGCGAACAGGACATTGCACAGCTTCGAGGTCGTGTAGCGGCGACGGCCGTCGTCCGCCGCCTGCTCGACGCGTGGATGCGCGAGCTCGGCGGCCGAGGTGTAGCGCGGGTCGGGCATCCCGGTGTGCTTGGCCGGATCGTGGGTGCCGCTGCTGACGACCACAATGCGTGTCGGGCGTGCGAGCGCGCCGAGAAGACCCTGCGCGAGCGCGAAATGGCCGAGATGGTTGACGCCGAAGGTCAACTCGACACCGTCCTTCGTCCACTCTGTGCCCGACACCACTTGGACGCCCGCGTTGCACACGATGGCGTGCAGCGGTGGAAGCGCGGCCGCGCGAACGTCTTCGACGAAGCTGTGCACCGACGTCAGCGATGCCAGGTCCATCGACATCACCGCGCAGCGCTGCGGTTCACCCAATTGCTCGACCGCCTCCGTGCCGCGACCGATGTCGCGGACGGCCAGCACGATGTGCCACGACGGGTCGCCGGCCAGCAGTGCCCGTGCGCACTCCAGCCCGAGCCCCGAGCTGGCACCGGTGATGATCGTTGTCTTCGTGTTCACTTCTCCTCCAACAGAATCGGAACGAGCGCCGTCACCGCCTGGAACAGCCTGCGGTACATCCGTTCGACGTCGGTGCCGCCGGGTTCGAGATGCTCGGCGAAGAACACCCCGTCCGACAGCGCGACGGCCACGGCGGCGAGTTCGGCGACGACGCGTTCGGCCTTCGCCGGCGCGGCGTCGGCAGGCAGCAGTTGGGTGATGGCGTCGCGGAACCGGGCGATCGCGGTGTCGCGGACGCGGCGGATCACCGCGGCGACCGCGGGATCGTTGTTGCGTTCCAGCGACAGCATGTAGAACAGCCGCAGAAAATCTGGGTGCTGCGACTGCAGGCTCGACAACACGGCCAGCTGTCCCTCGACCTCCGCCGACGTCGGGATCGCCGCGAAGAACCGGTCGGCGCCGCGCTGCATCACCGCCGCGAGCACACCCTCCTTGGAACCGAAATGCCAATAGATCGAGCTGGGCGGCAGCCCGCAGGCCTTGCGGATGTCATTGATCGCGGTCGCGGCATATCCGCGGGTGGCCATCAGCCGCTCGGTGGCGTCGAGGATCAGCTCGCGCGACTGCTCGCCCTGCTGCTGTTTCTTCGTCGGTCGCTCATCTGTAGGGATCATTACAGACAGACTAGCAACCCGGCGAATGTGAGGCCACTGCGAATTTCGCGGACTTTCTGCACAGTGAGTCCACGCTCGCCGTGCTGGTGGGACGCTGAGGCAGTGACAGTCCATACCGATGTGACCACCGACGAGTTGCTCGGCCTCTTCCCGCCGGGAACCGGCCTCGACAGCGACGGCACCCTGACCGTCGGGGGGTGCCGCCTCGATGAGGCGGCCCAGAAGTTCGGCACCCCGGCCATCGTCGTGTCCGAAGACGCCCTACGTCAGCGCGCCCGCGACTATCTCGCCGCGTTCCGCGGCAGATGGCCGCGCTGCGATGTGGCGTTCGCGTCAAAGTCGTTTCCGTGCACCGCCGTTCAGCGGGTGATGGTTGAAGAGGGCCTGCACCTCGACGTCGCGGGCGGTGGCGAGATCCTCACCGCTCTGAAGGCAGGTGCGGATCCGGCCAAGCTCGTCCTGCACGGCAACGCCAAGAGCGACGAGGAACTCGAGCTGGCGGTGAAGAACGGCGTCGGACTGGTGGTGGTGGACAACTTCGACGACATCGACCGGCTCGAGCGCATCGTGCCAGCGGGGCATCAGCAACCGTGCCTTGTCCGGGTCATCCCCGGCGTCGAGGCGGCGACCCACGCGTCTCAAGCCACCGGCCACGCCGGCTCGAAGTTCGGCCTCCTGCCTGACGACGCCCGTGACGCGATCGGCAGGATCGAACGCAGTGGCAAGATGCGGCTCGACGGGGTGCACACCCATGTCGGATCGCAGCTGCTCAACGTCGAACAGCTGGCACAGGCGGTCGAACCGATCGCGAAGCTCGGCACCTTCGACGTCTACGATCTCGGAGGCGGGCTGGGGGTCCGCTACACCTACGACGAACACCCGCCAAGCCTCGACGAATACGCCGACGCGATGGTGACGCAGGCCAAGGCGCTACTACCGGCCGGCGCCCGCATCATCGTCGAGCCGGGCCGCAGCATGGTCGCCAACAGTGCGTGCACGGTCTACCGCGTCACGACGATCAAGCGCGGGGTGGTCACCCACGTGGCGGTGGACGGCGGGATGGGCGACAACCTGGAGGTGTCGCTGACAGGACAACGGTTCGAGGCGACGATCGTCAACCGTGTCGGCGGCGGCGAGATGGTCAGCGTGGTCGGCAGGCACTGCGAATCCGGCGACCAACTCGTCGACGGCGTCCCGCTGCAACGACCAGCGATCGGCGATCTGCTCGCCGTTCCTGTCACCGGCGCCTACTGCTACACGATGTCCAACCAGTACAACGGCGCCCGCCGGGTCCCGGTTGTCTTCGCCCGCAACGGGAATGCGCGGCTCGTCGTCCGGCGGGATACCTGGGATGACTTGTTGATCCGCGATATCGACTGACACCGGGTTAGATAGGCGGCATGACTGAGCTGCCCGCCTCACTCGTCGAGTTGGCCCGCCGTTACGGTGTGGCAACCGAATACGAGGACTGGACCGGCAGGCACACGACCGTCGCCGATACGACGTTGATCGCCGTGCTCGATGCCCTCGGTGTGTCCGCTTCGACCGAGGGCGAGCGCACCGCCGCGCTTCGCGCACACGACCGCGACCACTGGGCCCGGTCGCTGCCGCCGGCCATCGTCGGCCGGTCCGGCGTCGCGTCGTCGTTCTGGGTGCACGTCACCCACGGCGATCCCGCGGGCCTGTGGCTCCGGCTGGAGGACGGGTCGGTCCGCATCGGCCTGCGGCAGCTCGAAAACAACAGGGCCCCTTATGATCTCGATGGCCGACCGGTCGGCGAGGCGACCTTCGAACTGCCCGCCGACCTGCCGCTGGGATATCACCAGCTGCATCTTCAGGTCGGCGCGTCCGACGTCAGCACGCTGGTGATCGTCTCCCCCGCGTCACTGGGCCTGCCCGCCAGGCTGGGCCCGAGCCGGGCATGGGGCCTGGCCACCCAGCTCTACAGCGTGCGTTCGAAACGTTCTTGGGGCATCGGCGATTTGACTGATCTCGCCGACCTGGCGGTGTGGTCGGCCTCGCAGCACGGCGCGGGTTTTGTTCTCGTCAACCCGCTGCACGCGGCGGCTCCCACCCCACCGATGGAGCCGTCGCCGTACCTGCCGACATCGCGCAGGTTCATCAATCCGCTGTATCTGCGCGTCGAGGCGATCGACGAGTTCGCATACGTCCGGCAGCGCGGCGGCATCCGCAAGGCGCGTGTCGAGGCGCAGGCGTCGGCGAAGAAGGCCAAGCGGATCGATCGCGACGCCGCGTGGAAGGCGAAACGTGCCGCGCTGGAAAGCGTGTACGGCGTGAAACGGTCGGCGGGGCGGGAACTGGCGTACGCCGCGTATCGCCAGCGGGAGGGCCGCAGCCTCGACGACTTCGCCACGTGGTGTGCGCTCGCCGAGAAGTACGGCAACGACTGGCACCAGTGGCCGGAGGAACTGCAACATCCGGCCGGTCCAGCGGTCGCGTCCTTCGCCGCCGGGCACGCCAAGGCCGTCGACTTTCACCGCTGGCTGCAGTGGCAGCTCGACGACCAGCTCACCGCCGCGCAGGCCACCGCCGTCCAGGCGGGCATGCACCTCGGCGTCATGCACGATCTCGCGGTCGGCGTCGATCCCAACGGCGCCGACGCGTGGGCCCTGCAGGATGTGCTTGCGCTCGGCGTCACGGCAGGCGCACCGCCCGATGAGTTCAACCAGCTCGGCCAGGACTGGTCGCAGCCGCCGTGGCGGCCCGATCGATTGGTCCAGCACACGTACGAGCCGTTCCGCGCCCTCGTCAACGCGGTGCTGCGGCACGCGGGCGGCGTTCGGATCGACCACATCATCGGGCTGTTCCGGCTGTGGTGGATTCCGAAGGGCGCCCTGCCGACCGACGGCACTTACGTGCGCTACGACCACGAAGCGATGATCGGGATCGTCGCGCTCGAGGCGCACCGCGCCGGCGCCGTCGTGGTCGGCGAGGATCTCGGCACCGTGGAGCCCTGGGTGCGCGACTACCTGCGCGAACGCGGCCTGTTCGGCACGTCGATCCTGTGGTTCGAGGCCGACCGCGACGGCGGACCGCTACCCGCCGAGAAGTGGCGAGAGCACTGCCTGTCGTCGGTGACGACGCACGACCTGCCGCCGACGGCGGGGTACCTCGCGGGCGAGCACGTGCGGCTTCGCGAAAAACTCGGCCTGCTGACTCGTCCGGTCGCCGAGGAACTGGCCGCCGACCAGGCCCACCAGGCGGCCTGGCTGGCCGAGCTGCGCCGGGTGGGGCTGCTCGGCGCCGCGCCGAGCGTCGAGGAGGTCGTCCTCGCGCTCTACCGGTACCTGGGCCGCACACCCTGCAAGCTGCTGGCGCTGTCACTCGCCGACGCGGTCGGCGATGTGCGCACCCAGAACCAGCCCGGCACCACGGACGAATACCCGAACTGGCGGGTCCCGCTGAGGGGCCCCGACGGGCGAAGACTGCTGCTGGAGGACGTGTTCACCGACCCGATGGCGGACGCGCTCGCCGAGGCGATGAACCAGATCGTGCACCCGCCGGTGTAACGCTGCGCCGCCTGTCACCGGTTTCACATTTGTCACCGCTGCGATATGTTCGCACCGCACCGACTTAGGGAGAGATGACGTGAAGAAGCTCGTTGTGCTCAGCGGTGGCCTCGTCGTCGCCGGCTCGGCCGCGCTGATCGGCGCTGGTGTGGCCCTCTCGCAGCCAGGACCGGACATGAGCTCTTACAACGTGGTCGGCGAGCCGTACCAGAAGGCGTTGCAGATCCTCAAGAGCCAGAACGTCAAGGCGTACTTCGGCGGCTCGTTCGGCAGTGTGCTGCCGCAGGCGCAATGCCTGGTCGACCAGCAGAAGGTCACCGCGGCCGGCCGGATGCTGCTGATGCTCGACTGCAGCCAGAAGGCCGCGGACGAGCTCGCGGCGATGGGCCCGTCCGGTGGGCCGACTGTCGGCTCCAACGGGATCACGACGGTCACTCCGACCCCGGTGGTGCCGATCGGGGGCGCGCCAGGTGCGGGGACTCCTCCGATGCCGGCTGGCTAGGGTTCGACCATCTGTTGCAGGTTCTTCGGCGTCTCTGACATGTTGCGGCCGACCTGACGCGCGGCCACGCGATCGGCGCGCCGAAGTCGACCTTGTGCCGCTCTCACCGGGTCCACAAGCCCACCGCTACGGAGAGGCGACGGCGAAGAGTCGCCACTGGCCGGGCACGCCCTTGAGTTCGTGAGCGCCACGCTCCTCGAACTCGAGTCCTGACCCGATCACGAGATCGCGCAGCGTGCTGGACACCAGCACGTCGTTCGGCCCGGCCAGGGCGCTCACCCGTGCGCCGATGTGCACGGCGATACCGCCGATGTCGTCGCCGCGGACCTCGCACTCGCCGGTGTGCAACCCGGCGCGCACCTCGATGCCGAGGGCCTGCACCGCGTCGCGGATCGCCATCGCGCAGCGGATCGCCCGCTGAGGACCGTCGAACATCGCGAGGAAGCCGTCGCCCGACGCGTTCACTTCGCGGCCACGAAACCGAGTCGAGCTGCGCCCGGACGACGACGTCGTGCGCATCAAGCAACGCATGCCAGTCCCGGTCGCCGATCTCCGCAGCCCGGCGCGTCGAGTCCACTATGTCGGTGAACAGCACCGTCGCGAGAACCCGATCATCGGCCACCTCGGCCTGATCGCCGGTCAAGAACTCGACAATCTCGCGGAAGGAGGCGCGCCATGGTTCAACGAAGTGGAACAGGTTGCGACCCGGAAGCTCAACGTATTTCGCGTCCGGAATGTGGTCGGCGACGTCCTTGCCCATTGCAGGCGTGATGAATGGGTCGTCGGCGTGCTGGACGACGAGGGTGGGCACGCGGACTGTCGGCAGGACCGCTCGCACGTTCGATTCGGACACCAGAGGAAACATAAGGGCGACGGTCCGCGGGCTTGCCGCCAGGCGTTCATGACGGGCCCACGCGGCCCGGATCTCCTCGTTCCACGGCGTGTCCGGATTTAGGGCATGCTGCAACTCTCCCGTGCCCCACATAGCGACCATCGCAGCGAGGGCTTCGTCTCCAACCCACTCGGTGCGGTCACCCGCATCTGCGTAGCCTTCGAGCACGACAAGTGCGGTCGTGCGAGACGGATGTGTCGCTGCGAACAGCGCCGCTGGCGCGAGTGCGCCGTCGACCGCCAGGAGAACCGCCTCGCGACTGCCTAGATTGTCGAGCACCGCGGTGATGCTGTCGGCCCATTGCTCCAAGGTCGGCAGCGCGCCGGGCGTGACGGGATCGGAGGCTCCGGTGCCCGGCTGGTCGAAGAAGATCAGCCGCCCGAGCGATGTCATCGCCTCGACCCAACCCTGAACGGACGGCAGCTCCGGTAGGACCTCACAGCACGTGAACCTGTACGGGACATACACGATGTCGCGCGGACCTTCACGCGACGTGCGATAGGCGACGCGCAGGTCGCCGCTTCGGGCGTAGCGCGTCTCCGAGAACACGGCGGAAGTGTAAGCCGAGGAGCGGGTCGAGCGGAGCGTGTCGGCAGCGTTTGCGCTGCTCATGAGGGGTCCGCTTGAGTATGCTTAACGCAGTCGGTCACGATGGCCGGAACACCTCGTAGTCCCCGCCGGGATATACCAACAGCGCGCCGACCGCGCCATAGCGCGTCTCGTGGGCGGCGACGGTGCCGAACTTGCGCAGCCAGCCCAGCGGCGGCGCGGAGGCGACG
This sequence comes from uncultured Actinomycetota bacterium, assembly GCA_963698965.1. Classification (GTDB taxonomy): domain Bacteria; phylum Actinomycetota; class Actinomycetes; order Mycobacteriales; family Mycobacteriaceae; genus Mycobacterium. The sequence continues at coordinate 132,529 of CAVOSY010000003.1, read as the reverse complement.
AGGTTGTGGGCGAAAGCGACGCCAGCAACCACGTGCCGGGTAGCTGCTGACGAATGTAGTCGTGAAGCGACCTGCTGCCTGGCCCAATCGAGCACGTCACCGAACCCAACCACCCAAGTCATATCGACACAGCGAAAGAACCTGAAACCCGCGTTCCCACCTACTTCGTTAAACTTCCGAGGCATGCTGCGACCGCGCCGATTCGACAAGGAAATCGATCCGGGCCCGGTACAGATCCAGGCCCGCAAAGTGCACTTCGATCTGTCCGACGTCCCATTGGAGTGGATTCCTGGCCACCCTGTGGCATCGACGATGATCAACCTCTTCAACGTCGTGCTGCCCCCGGCCGAGCATTGGTTCGTCAAGACGTTCAACGAGGCTCTGCCGCTGGTGAAGGATCCCAGGCTCGCCGACGAGATGCGCGGTTTCATCGGCCAGGAAGCCACCCATGCGGCCGCCCACGACGAGGTGATCCGCGATTTCCTCATCGGCGACGGTATCGACCCCGCACCGATGCTCGAAATGGTCGGGTACATGTTCGAAAAGGTCTTGGCGCCAACGACTTCAACGGACCCGAAACAGCAGCTGAACAACCTCTGCGAACGGCTCTGGCTGATCGCGGCGGTCGAGCACTACACCGCGGTGTTGGGCGATTTCGCGCTCAACTCCACCTGGGACGAGTACGGCGCCGACCCCACCATGGTCGACCTGTTCCGCTGGCACGGCAGCGAGGAAGTCGAGCACCGAAGCGTCGCCCACAACGTAGCCGTCTACTTCCACAACAGCTACGCCGACCGCATCAGGGCCATGACCGTGGCGGCGACGGCGATGTTCGTCTTCTTCCAACGCGGGACGTGGTACCTGCTCAAGTCCGACCCGGCGAATGACATTGGATGGTGGGAGATGCAGCGATTGCGCATGCGCGACTCCCAACTCGGCTTGCTGCCCGAATTTCGCACGCTGTTCGGTGCCAACACCCTCACCTACTTCCGGCGTGGGTACACGCCCGAAGAGATGGGATCCACCGCGCAGGCCGTCGCCTACCTGGCCACCTCGCCCGCGGCCCGTGCAGCACACCTTTGATGGGACTGCGAGAGCGCTACCGGCAGCTGCCGCCGAACCCGCTGCGGCCCAAGCGCGGTGACGTGTTCATTGGTGTGGCGGGAGCGCTGATCTCGGGGATGGGAGCGGTCGCGGACGCCACCAAGCGGGTGAGGATGCCCGGCGAGGTGAACCGCACGATCGCCCTGACGGTGGCGGATCGCCGCGTGGTCGCCCGTGACCAGGATGTCATCGCGCTGACGCTGGTCGGCGAGCAGCTGCCGCGCTGGCATCCGGGCGCGCACATCGACGTTCACCTGCCCAGCGGGCTGGTGCGGCAGTACTCGCTGTGCGGAGATCCCGCAATACCGGACACCTACCGCATCGCGGTGCGGCGGATACCGCAAGGTGGCGGCGGTTCCATCGAGATGCACGACCTGAGGGTCGGTGCGACGGTGACGACGAACGGCCCGCGCAACGCCTTCCCACTCACCGTGCCCGGGTACGGATCACCTGCGCGCCGGTTCCGCTTCATCGCGGGCGGCATCGGGATCACGCCGATCCTGCCGATGCTCGGTCTGGCGCAGCGCCTCGGCGTCGACTGGTCGATGGTGTACGTCGGCCGCAGCCGCGACAGTCTGCCGTTCGTCGACGAGGTGGCGCGGTTCGGCAAGCGGATCACGCTCCGGACCGACGACATCGGTGGTCTTCCGACAGCAGCGGAGTTGCTCGGCGACTGTCCCGCTGGCACCGCGGTGTACGCGTGCGGGCCCGCGCCGATGCTGACGGCGATCCGGTCTGCGCTCGTCGGCAGGGACGACGTCGAACTGCACTTCGAGCGGTTCGCCGCGCCGCCTGTCGTCGACGGCACGGAGTTCTCGGTGTCGGTTGCGTCGACCGGTGAGACAGTGCGGGTCGGCGCCGACGAGACGCTGCTCTCGGCGCTGAATCGCGCGGGGGTGCATGCGCCGTACTCGTGCCAGCAGGGTTTCTGCGGCACCTGCCGCACCGGGGTGCTCAGCGTTCTTGGAGGCACCGTCGACCATCGAGACACGTTGCTCACCGATCCCGAGCGCGACAGCGGCACGATGCTGATCTGCATCTCACGGGCGGCCGGCGGCTCGCATCTCACGCTCGACCTCTAGCCCGTCTGTACTATTCGCCCATGCCGTTGGCCGATGGTGCGACGTTCGCCGGGTACACCATCGTGCGGCTGCTCGGCTCGGGCGGCATGGGTGAGGTCTATCTGGCCCAGCATCCACGGCTGCCCCGCCGCGACGCGCTCAAGGTGCTGCCCACGGCCGTGTCGGCGGACACCGCGTATCGGCAGCGGTTCAACCGCGAGGCCGACATCGCGGCCACGCTGTGGCACCCGCACATCGTCGGTGTGCACGATCGCGGCGAGTACGAGGGCCAGATCTGGATCTCGATGGACTATGTGGACGGCACCGACGCCGGCCGGCTGCTGCGCGAGCGCTACCCCAACGGGATGCCGAAGGCCGAGGTCGTCGACATCGTGACCGCTGTCGCCGAGGCACTGGACTACGCGCATGAGCGCGGCCTTCTGCACCGCGACGTCAAGCCCGCCAACATCCTGCTCTCTCACCCGGAATCGGGCGATCAGCGAATTCTGTTGGCGGACTTCGGCATCGCGCGCTGGGCGAACGACATCAGCGGGCTGACGGCCACCAACATGACGGTGGGCACGCTGTCGTACGCGGCACCCGAGCAGCTGATGGGCGGACAGCTCGACGGGCGGGCCGACCAATACGCGTTGGCGGCCACCGCCTTTCACCTGCTGACCGGTGCTCCCCCGTTTCAGAACTCCAATCCGGCAGTCGTCATCAGCCAGCACCTGTCCGCGTCGCCGCCTGCCATCGGCGCACACCGCCCCGAGTTGTCCGCACTCGATCCGGTGCTGGCCAAGGCGCTGTCCAAGGAGCCGAAGGATCGTTTCGAGCGGTGCGCGGACTTCGCCCGTGCGCTGGCCCACCGGATTGACGGAGCGCCGACGGGTGAGGCCGAAACCACCCTCGCCCCCGCCGCGACACCGCCGCGACGTTCCCTGTTGCGGGCAGGCGTCGTCGTGCCGGCAATCCTGGCGGTGCTGTTGATCGCCGCAATCACGGTGGCGCTCATGGAGTTTCGCCGTGCCGACCGGCCAGAGGTGCCCAGTACGGTGACGGCGAAGCCGCCGACCGCCACCAGCCCGACGTTCACGCCGCCGCCACCGCCGCCGCCGGAACCGGCGCAGCCGCCGCCCACGTCGGTGTCGGAGGCATCGCCAACAACAGCGGCAACGACCCCCGCTGCACCGCCCACCGTGGTCATCGGCGCCAATTGTTCACCGGTCGGCAGCACGGCCACGACCGCCCAGGGGACCACCGCATACTGCGCGACGCTGCAACCGAGCGGCACCACGGTTTGGTCGTTGCAACCTGGGACCATCCAGAGCCCAACGGTGACAACCGAACCGACCGACACGCCACTGCCCACCGAGGACGAGTCGCCGACACGGATGTGTATGCAGCAGACGGGGATGGACCGGCTGCAATGCTGGGAGGCGATCCGACGCAGCAATGGTCGTCGGCTGCCATGAAATTCGCCGTCATCGCGCCCGTCGCGGCCGGGGTCACCGCGGACCCCGAATGGATGTCCGCCTTCGCCCGACACGTCGAGGCCTGCGGCTTCGAGTCGATCGTCGTCGTCGAGCACTCGGTGCTGATGACCGAATACAACAGCGTCTACCCCTACGACGTCTCCGGCCGTGTCGGGCTGACCGCGGACTGCGTGGTGCCGGATCCTCTTGACCTGCTGGTGTTTCTGGCCGCGCACACCGAACGGCTGGGGTTGGCCACCGGTGTGCTGGTGCTTCCGAACCACCACCCGGTGGTGCTGGCCAAGCGGGTGGCAACCGTCGATGCGCTATCAGGTGGCAGGCTGCGACTGTGCGTGGGGACGGGCTGGCTGAAGGAGGAGATCGAGGCGTGCGGCACCGACTTCGGCAGCCGTGGCCGCCGCGCTGACGAACAGCTCGAGGTGATGCGGCTGCTTTGGGACGACCATCCCGACGGCGCGAGCTTTCACGGTGAGTTCTTCGACTTCGACCACGCCATGTGCTACCCGAAACCTGCTAAGCGCGTGCCCATCCACATCGGCGGGCACAGCCGGGCGGCGGCGCGGCGGGCGGGCCGAATCGGCCACGGCTTTCAGCCGCTAGTCGGCCCCGAGCTTCCCGATCTCGTTGCGCTGATGCGCAGCGAGGCGATCGAGTTCGGGCGTGACCCCGATGCGCTGGAACTGTCACTCGGCCACATGGTGGCCAAGGTCGATCTCGATCGCGCGGAGAAGCTGGCGGCAATGGGCGCAGATCGTCTGGTGCTCGCGATGCCCCCGACCGCCGACCTCGACGAAGCCTGCGATGCGCTGTCGGCGTGCGCGGCACGGCTGCAGCTGAGTTCATGAACCTCACCGTCCACGACCGGCTCGCACTGACCGACCTCGTGCACCTGTACGCGTCGGCCGTCGACGACCGGCGCTTCGACGATGTGGTCGAGTTGTTCACGGAGACAGCGGAACTGCGGCTGCCCGACCCGCCCCGATCGCTGGATCCGGTGCGCCGCCACCACGGGCGCGACGGTGTGCAGGGCGACGATGTCCGCGCTCGCCTCGGTGACCCGAACCGAACACGCGATCGTCGGTGAGGTCTATGCACCGGGGGACGATGCCGACTATGCGTTGGGCCGCATCACGTGCATCGCCCACCACTGGTCGGTCACCGATGGACAAATAAGCGATGTGGTGTGGCATCTGCGCTACGACGACGAGTACCTGCGCACGCGGGCCGGGTGGCGGATTCACGGCCGCGCGCTGACCATCAACGCTATCGAGACCCGCCCGGTTCGCCGCGTTCGAGGGCAGCCATGAGTCGGTCGAGCAGCGGCCGCTGACCCTTCAGCAGCTTCGACCGAGCCTCAGCCACGGAAAGCCAATCCACGCGGTCGATTTCGGAATACTTCCTGACATTTGGGACACGTCGACGAACCCCCGCAGCGGCTCCTGCGTGCAGCGCTCCGTGGGGCCGTGCGGCAGCGATCAGGCTTGGTGGGGTGCCGCTCTTAGGGTCACGCGTTCCACTCGGCCGAAGGCACCACGGCCACCGGCAATGAGTCGCTTGGCATCGAGTCCCGCGACGTCCTTCATCGCCGCGCTCCCGAATTTCGCGCGGTGTCCTCGGGGCAGCGTGGCTTCAACGCCCAGCAGAGCTCTGCGCGCTGGCTGGCGATGTCCGGCGCTCTCGATGGCGTCCGTCACTACACCTTTGCTCTCCATTGCAGGGCACGAGAGTCCCGCGGCCTGGGCCGCAGCAGCGACGTCACGACAGAAGGCAGCGCCGCCGGCGGTCAGGCTCATGTTCTCGGCATCGACGTCGACCGTCGTGTCGGGGTGCGTATCAGCCGCTGATGGCGGAAAAATCCTTGGTCCGCCGGCGAGTGCCATCCTGACCGCTTCGCCGAAGTCTGTGAGGTCTGGCTCCTCGCCCGCTGGTGGCGGCAACATCACACCGGGGTTTAGCAGCCCGTCTGGGTCGAAGGCCCATTTGATCGCGCGGAACGCAGCCAGTTCGACTGGGCCGAAGGCGCGGCGCATGTGGTCCCGCTTCGCGGTGCCGATGCCGTGCTCGCCTGTCAAAGTGCCACCGAGTGCAAGCGCCGCGTCGGCAATTTCTTCTGCGACTGCGTCGACGGTGGCCTGCTGGCCGGGCTCGTAGAGCACGACCGGGTGCAGGTTGCCGTCGCCGGCGTGCCCCAGTATTGGAACGTCAAGTCCATAGCTCGCGGCAATCTGCCGGCTGCGCGCCATCATCTCGGGGACCCGCTGCCGCGGCACCGTTGAGTCGCAGATATAGAACGCCTTTCCAGTCGCGCGTAGGGCGAATCCCGCAGCGAGACGACCGGCCCACAGCCCGGCGCGTTCTTGCTCATCTACTGCAGTGCGCAGCGCGGGATCCCAACGCCGCAAGATCTTTTCGAGCGCAGGTGTCTCCCGGACCACATCGTCGGGCTCGCCGTCGAGCTCGACAATTAGCATCGCCTCGTTGTTTGTCGGATAGCCAGACGGAAGGTGCGCCTCCAGGATCTCCATAAACCTCTTGTCGCAGATCTCCAGCGCCCCTGGCAGGATCCCCGCGGCAATGATCTCGGAGACAGTCAGGGCAGCGTCGTCGACACGCTCGAATGAGGCCAGTGCCGTCCAGCGCGCGGCCGGAATCGGCATCAAGTTGAGCACGGCACGCGTCACCACGCCGAGAATCCCTTCGGATCCGATCATCACCCCGAGCAGGTCGACGTCGTCATCCTCGCTGAAGGTGACTAGCCGGCCATCAGCGAGCACGACGTCGAGCCCGAGCACATGGTGAAACGTGACACCGAACTTGATGCACCCAGGACCACCGGCGTTTTCCGCTATATTGCCGCCGATCGTCGAGATCGGAGTGGACGCCGGATCGGGCGCATACGCCAGACCCAGTGGTGCTGCCGCGGCCTTGAGGTCCGCGTTGATGACACCGGGCTCGACGACCGCACGCCGCCCCTCGGCGTCGATTTCGACGATTCGATTCATGTTCGTCAGATCCAACACGAGCGAGTCGTCGCCGGGGGCGATCGCCGCGGAAAGGTTCGTCGCGGTGCCACGAGGAACGACCGCGACACCGTGTTTCGTTGCATAGCGGAGCAGTTCCACGACCTGGTCGGTCGATGTCGGTCGAGCTACCGCCGCGGGAGCGCCGCGCTGTGTGATGAAGTCCGTGCCGGCCAAGACGCGCGTGGCCTTGTCAGTCAGAACCGCATCCGATCCGATCAGGCGGCGCAGATCAGATCCGAGCGCATCCGTTTGCACAGTCCGAAGTTATCGCGTCGTCCACGTGCCCGTCGGTGTTATGGGCCGGAACCGCGCGCTGACCATCAACGCTATCGAGACCCGCCCGGTTCGCCGCGTTCGAGGGCAGCCATGAGTCGGTCGAGCAGCGGCCGCTGACCCTTCAGCAGCTTCAAGTTGGCCTCGGCCACGGAAAACCAACCGACGCGGTCGATTTCGGGATACTCGCGGATGTTGCCCGACCCTTTCGGCCACTCGAGCGTGAACGTGTTGCTGACGGTGCCCTCGAGGTCCAGATCGCCGCGAACGGCGAACGCCGTGATGACCTTGCCGCTCGGCTGCTTCAACGGCGCGAAGTCGATGCGCGGCCCATCGGGCGGCGCCTTGCCGAGTTCCTCTTCGAACTCGCGCTGCGCGACCGTCCACGGGTCTTCACCCTCGACATATTCGCCCTTCGGAATCGACCACGCCCCTTCGTCTTTGCGGGCCCAGAACGGGCCGCCGGGGTGGCCGATCAGCACCTCGACGTCGCCGTCGGTGATCCGATACAGCAGCAGGCCTGCGCTCAGCTTCGGCATCAGGCCGGTGTGGGTTCGCTGACCTTGACCAGCGTCTTACCGATGTTGGCTCCGGTGAACAGTCCGTTGAGTGCGTCGACGCACGATTCGATGCCGTCGAAGATGGTCTGGCGGTGCACCAACCGGCCCTCACCCTCCCACTGCCGCAGCGAGGCGAACGCCTCGTCGAAGCGGCCCCACTCGTCGAGCGCGTTGAAGCCCTGCATCAGCGCGGTCTTGGCGAGCAGGTTGACGTAGTTGGCCGGGCCGGGGTGTTCCCCGGTCAGGTAGCTGGAGATGACACCGCAGAGCACGACGCGTGCCTTGGGCGCGAGCCGGCCCAGCACCGCGTCCAGGATCGGGCCGCCGACGTTGTCGAAGTAGACGTTGACGCCCTTCGGACAGTGCTCTTTGAGTGCGGCGGCCACATTGCCCTCCTTGTAGTCGATGCAGGCGTCGAACCCGAAGTCTTCGACCACCGCCTTGCACTTGTGCGGGCCGCCCGCGATGCCGACGACATGCGCGCCGGCGATCTTGGCGATCTGCCCGGCCACCGACCCGGTGGCACCCGCCGCTGCCGAGACCACCACCGTCTCTCCCGGCCGGGGCCTGCCGATGTCGGTCATGCCGAAGTAGGCGGTGGCGCCGGTCGGGCCGTAGACGGACATGATCGCGAGTTGATCCGTCTCCCCCGGGATGGGCGTGGTGAAGATGTCGTCGCGGATGATCACGTATTCCTGGCAGCCCGTCAGCGTGGTGACGACGTCGCCGACCTTGTAGGCGTCACACCGCGACGCCACCACCTCGCCGATGCCCGCCGCCCGGATGACGTCGCCCAGCTGCAGCGCAGGCAGGTAGCCGGGCTGGCCGTCGAGCCAGGTCCTGGCGGCGGCGTCCATTCCGATGTACGTGGTGCGCACCAGCGCCTCGCCGTCGCCGGGCTCGGGTGCGGGGTCGGTGATCAACTCGGTGTCGCCGGGGGCGACCAGCCCGGTAGGCCGGCGGCGCAGCAGGATCTGGCGGTTCGTCAGTTCAGGCACAAGGGCGAAACTACCGAAGACTAGGCACCCTTCTGCAGTGCTTCCTGTCCAAACTGTCCGGTTTCCAGTGAGCCGTCGGGCAGCACCAACTCGCCGGCCTCCACCCGGTTGCGCAGATAGCCGAACGTCTGCGCTGTCTGAGCGAACAGGTGCTCCCCCGCGCGCAGTGTCGGCCGCTGTTTACCGTCGCGAGAGGCGAACTGCGGCAACGGCTTGACCTCGGTGTGGTAGTCGACGTTGAAGAACAGCGGGAACGAGTAGCGCTCCTCCCTCACCTCGCGGACCCGGTGGCTGGTCGCCACGTATGCGCCGTTGGTCCACAGTTCCAGCATGTCGCCGATGTTGACGACGAAGGTGTCGGGCACGGGCGGCACGTCGATCCAATCGCCCGCGCCGTTGAGCACCTCGAGGCCAGGCGCGGTGGGCTTGAGCAGGGTGAAGCATTCGTAGTCGGTGTGCGCGCCGATGCCGTGGGCGTCCTCGGCAGCGGGGTTGTACGGGTAGTGGATGAGCCGGAGCTGGCTCGGCGTCTTGGTGGCGTGCTTGGAGAACGTGTCGGGATCCTCGCCCAGTGCCACGGCGAACGCCCACAGCAACCCGTGACCGACGTCGAGCACCGCGCGGTAGTAGGCCGTCACCGCATCGGCGAACCCCGCGAGGTCCGGCCACGTGTTCGGGCCGAGCATCGGGTTGCCCGCCAGGTAGTCGGGATCGTCGGCAGGCAGGTCCAGCGCGGTGTCGAACGCCTCCTTCACCTCGGGCACTCCCGTCGCAAGCCCTTCTTCGCCGGGAGGCACGTAGCCGCGGTGGCATTTGGACAGCCCGATGTAGTAGCGCATCTTCTCGTCGGCAGGCAGCGCGAAGAACTCCTTCGTCGCCGCCAACATGCGCTCGAACACCGCGTCGTCGACGCCTGCGCCGCTCACATAGAAGAACCCGACCTCGCCGGCGGCCTTACCGATCTCGCGCGCCACTTGTTCGCGCTGCGCCCGGTCCGGCGAGTGCAACCCGCTGATCTCGACAACCGGCACCGATGTGAATGACGATGCGCCACTCATAGATCCACATCTCCTTCGCTATCCTCAATGCTCCACCGGACACCGTTGGCCACCAGGTCATCGCCGTTCACGCGCGGATCGAGCGCCGTCCACTTCGGACCGCCGATGGTGTCCAGCACCACTCCGCTGTCGTCCGCCCAACCGAACTGCGCTCCGGCGCGCAGCAGGATGGCGTTCTCGAGGAACAGCGCCCAGCACGGCGTGGCCGGGCCGTCCTGACGGACCCAATGTTCGACGTAGTCCTGGTGCACGCCGACTTCGATCAACGTGCCTGCCTCCCAACGCATCCGCCCCGCGTCTGGAAAGTGGCCTGGCGGCTCGACATCGATCTGCCGCTGCCACTCGAAGACGTCACCGTGCTGGCTCAGCCGGCCGGCGAAGCCGCGCGTGTCCACGTAAGCGGTGATCCCCTGCAGCCACGCGACGCCGGTGCCGGTGTCGTGTGACCCGTCGGTGGCGATCAACAAGGTGCGCCGCCACAGTCCATTGCATTCGGTCATCAGCACGCTCATGTCGATGCCTCCCACACGGACTCCAGTTGCGCGGCGCCGTCCGCCGTTGGCCTGCCGAAGGCCCGGACGCGGGCGATTCCGCCGTCCGGATACGCCTGCACCCGCAGCGCGGTGATGGCCGCCGCGTCCACCACGAAGACCTGTCGGGCATCGGGTGCGATGCGGGTCCGGCCCAGCACTTCCACGTCGAACGGCACCAGCGCCCAGCCGTGTTCGCCGCACGGTCGCGCCCTGCTGCCCAGCACCGCCACCTCGGGTGACGCGTTGAAAACGAACCGGCTGGTATCGATCTCGATCCGCTGCAGATCCGCAGGCACGACGAACGAGATCATCACGGCGTCGTGGGTGTCGGGGCCGATGTCGCGGCGGCGCCTGGTCTCCCATCCGTCACCCATGGTGCGTGGCCGATCGGGCGCAATCAGAGAGCATGCATCGGAATAGAAGCTGTCAGAAGACCATTCGACACGACCGCCCTGCTCGACGCTCGAGACTTCGACGGTGACGCCGGACCACAGCGCAGGATCCGGGATGACCTCGCCGTAGGCCCGCAATCGCGCGACGCCGCCATCGGAGTGCAGCTGCAGGCGCACGTGGGTGTAGCGGCGCGGATCGGCGACGGCAAAAGCGTTGTGGGAGTCGGGTTTCAGCGCAGCGGTCGCCACGATCGTCGTCCACTGCACGGCGGCTGCGGTGGGGTCGGCGACGGGATCGAGGACGCACGCGTCGACGCGGCAGCCGGTCGGATGATTACCTGCGAAGAAGCGGGTGTCGACGTCGATCGTGCGCAGCCTGCCACCGACCCCGAGCCGCACGATCGCCCAGTCGCCGTCGGCGTGCCTGCGAGTCTCCCAGCCGTCGACGACCTCACCGCGCAGGTCGTAGGTGCCAGGCACGAACGCGGGTTCGCCCGGGTCGATCAATCGTTCCTTGAACCCGAATGATTCGTCACTGGCTGCGACGACGCTGCCGCCCAGGGCTCGCGACGCCAGATCGACCTCTGTCACCGGTCGAGTCCCAGTGATGTGGACAACGGCCAGTGGCTGCGCGGGTTGTCCGGTCCCGCGGCGTACACACCGGCCTTGCTGGTGCTCAGGCCGAGGCCGACCAGCGCCTGGGCCAGCGCCACCGCGGCGGCGACACCGTCGACAGCGGGCACGCCGAGTTTGGCGGTGATCGCGGCGGTGACACCGGCCATCCCGGCACAGCCGAGACAGATGACGTCGGCGCCGTCCTCTGCGACGGCCTTGGCCGCCTCGTCGACGATCGCCTGCACGGCGCCGGCAGGGTCGGCGTCCACCTCCGCGGTACCGAGCCCACAGGCCCGCACGGACGCGCAGTGCGCATCAAGGCCCGCCAGAGTCAGCCTGTCCTCGATGGGCGGTATCGAGCGGGCAAGCGTGGTCACCACGGAGAAGCGGCGCCCGATGAGATGCGCGACATGCGCCGCGGCCTCGGCGATGTCCAGCACAGGCACCGGCAGCATCTCCTGCAGCGCATCCTTGCCGTGCTCACCGAACCCGGCGAGAACGACTGCGTCGTAGTCGAATTCGCCCGCCGCGAGCATGGTGGCCACCAGGTCCATCACCCCAACCGCGGACAGGTAGCTTTCAGCGGCCGCGTCGATCGCCGTCGCACCGAAGCGTGGATTGCCTGCGACGATCTCGGTGCCCTCGGCGGCGACGGCCGCTGCGGCCGCGGCGATCTCGGCGGTCATCGACTCGGACGTGTTCGGGTTCAAAACCAGAACTCTCATGCCGGCTGGCCCACCCGCTCGTAGACGAGGCGCCCCGCCAGCCACGTCTGCATCACCGAGCCGCGCAGTACCGCACCGTCGTACGGGGTGACCGCGTGGCGGTGCCGCAGGCTTCCGGCGTGCACGGTCTGCACGTGGTCGGGATCGAATGCGCACAGATCCGCCCGCTGACCGACTGCGATCCGTCCCCTGTCGCCCGTGCCCGCGAGGGCGGCTGGCTGTTCCGCCATCCACCGGCACAGGTCCGCGAGCCCGAAACCACGTTCGTCGGCGTGGGTCCACACGGCGCGCGGCCCGACCTCGAGGGAACTGATGCCGCCGAAGACGCTGCCGAAGTCGCCGCCTGCCTTCATCGACGGCGCGCACGGCGAGTGGTCCGACACGATCATGTCCAGCGTGCCGTCGGCCAGCCCCTGCCACAGCAGGTCGCGATTGTCCTTGTTGCGAATCGGCGGACACGCGGCGAACTGCGTCGCGCCGTCGGGGATGTCTTCGGCCGCGAAGGTCAGGTAGTGCGGGCATGTCTCAGCGGTGATCCGCACGCCGGATCGCCTGGCATCGGCCAGCATCGGCAGCACGCGGGCGCTGGACACATGCACGACGTGTACCCGCGCGCTTGTGTCCTTCGCGGCGTCGATGACAAGCGCGATGGCGTCTTCCTCCGAGGCGTCGGGCCGTCCCGACAGAAAGGACTCATATCGGTGGCCACGTGGGACTGGACTGTCCGCGATGACGTCGTGGCTCTCCGCGTGCACCAGCAGCACCGCATCGATGGCGGCGATGCGCGCGACCGCGCGCCGGAACTCGTCGGCGCTCAGATGACGGAAGTTCGGATTGCCCGAGTCGGTGAGAAAGCACTTGAAGCCCCGCACCCCCGCCGCGGCCAGATCGCCGAGCTCACCGAGATTGCCGGGGACCACGCCGCCCCAGAACGCGACATCGACCTGACAGTTGCCTCGCGCCGCTTCGCGTTTGCGCCGCAGCGCATCGACCGTGGTGGTCACAGGGTCGCTGTCCAACGGCATGTCGACCAGCGTGGTGATGCCGGCCGCCGCCGCGGCTGCCGTCGCGGTGGCGAAGCCCTCCCAGTCGGTACCCGGCTCATTGATGTGCACGTGCGTGTCGACGAAGCCCGGCATGAGGACCGCCGTGCCGGCGAGCCGAATCTGTTCAGCCGCCGGATAATCCGCGCCGATCGGGCCCACCGCCAGGATCACGCCGTCGGCCACCGCCACAGCGGCGGGCCGGAGCTGGCCGTCGATGACGGCCCGTTCGGCCCGGATGACAAGATCCACTAGCCGAACCGTTCGTGAAAGTGGCGCGTCAGCTCCGGCCACACGACGGGGTCGTGGCCCGGGATCAGTTGGTAACCCTTCTCTTTGGCGAGCCTCTTGAGTTTGCGGATCGGCTCGATCGTCTCCTCCGGCGCCACCCCGATGTAGCCACCGATCGCGAGTTCGTGCTCGATGTTCTCGGTGAGGTCGGCGGCGTCGAACGCGAACACGAAGCCGTCGCCACCGACCGACTCGTCGAGCTCGACCACGAAGCTCTGGTGCCCCGGCGTATGGCCGTAGGTGGGCACCGCGGTGATGCCGGGGACGATCTCGGCCTCGCCGTCGGCCAGCCGCCACTCGATGCGCGGGTCGTCGAAGTCGATGCGGACGATCGCGTTGTGCTCGGGTTCGGGATGGTTGGACAGGCCGTACTCGACTTCGCGCCGCTGCGCGTGCACTGGCACCTTGCCTGCGAACAGCTTCAGCCCGCCCCCATGGTCGTGGTGCAGGTGGCTCACCGCGACGGTGTGGATGTCGTCGATGTCGACGCCGATGTCGTGCAGCGACTCTTCGATCGGCTCACCGGGACCCGGTAGCACCGGGATGTACTCCACCGTCGGATAGAACCGGCGGTACAGTGCGGGGTCCCGGATCAGCGCCGTGTTGAAACCGGTGTCCAGCAGTACCCAGCCGCCGTCGGTCTGCAGCAGCACTCCGGGCACCGGCTCCCGCAACCTCTCTTCGGGCGGAGCGCCGTAGACCGATACGGCCTTCGGCAGCTCCTCCCAGCCGAGCGTGAGCAGGATGATCCGATGTACTTTGTTGCCCATCGGCCTACCCTACGGACAGCGCAGCGATGCGTAGCGAGTTTGGATTCGACACCGCATGCGCCTGCTCGACCCCCTTCAACCACGGCTGGGCCACCACGAAGTCATCGATGTCGGCGACGTTCAACCAGCATCCTGTCTCTTCGGCTGCCGCACCAGCATCCGAGTACGGTTGCGGCGCACCGTTCGGCAGTCCCTGCGCCAGAGCATCACTCACGCGCGGCGACGAGCAGCCGAGATAGTTGATCCCGCCATCCTTGTCCCACGAGATGTGGCCCCAGGTGTAGGGCGACGGAGCGTCCGGCCACACCGTGTTGGCGAGGATCTCCGGCGCCGCCTGCATGTCCGTGCCGATCCAGCCGTAGATCTCCGATGTCGGGTAGCCCTGCACCTTCGCGGTGAGGCCCGCGGCCGCGAGCTGGGTCTGAACAATGTTGCTGATCAGCTGCATGTCGGGGTTGCTCGTGTCGTACCCGATGGTGATTGTCTTCTGATCGGCGGGCAGACCCGCAGCGATCTTCGTCAGCGCCGAGGGGTCATGTGCCAGGGTCTGCTTGCCGTAGTCGGCGGCGAGCACATACGGCGGGTACATCTGGGCGCCGACCTTGCCGCGGCCGAAGAACGTCTGCTTGACCAACTGGTCGACGTCGATGGCGTCGATCATCGCGGTCCTGGTGGCTTGGTCCTTCGTGATGCCCTTGTTCGGATTGAGGTAGAGGAAGTTCGCCATCATCGTCGGCAGCGAGTAGTGCGAGTACTTCGGGTTGTTGAGGTACTGCTCCACCGCCGACGACGGCAGATCGTGCAGGATGGCCCCCAGCTGGCCGTTGTTGAACTGCAACTGCTGCGCGGACGTGTCGGTGATGACTGGCATCTCGACCTTCTCGAAATACGGCTTCGGCCCCCAATATTCGGGGAACGACGCCATCGCGTAGTGCGAGCCGACCTGCGCGTCGGTCAGCGTGTACGGGCCGGTGCCGAGGTCGTGGGTGGTCAGGTAGTTCTGTGCGAAGTCCGATCCACCGTCCTTCTGTAGCGCCGTCGGGCTCATCATGCGCGGACCGTACGGCGACGCGAGGTAGTCGAGGAACTCCGAGTTGGGTGACTTCAGCGTGATCGTGACACCGTAATCCCCTTGTGTGGTGATCGATTCGATGTCCTTGACCATGTACGCAGGCCCGCCGTTGACGGCCAGCCTGCGGTCGAACGATGCCTTGACCGCATCCGACTTGAATGGCGTTCCGTCGTGGAACTTGACACCCTCGCGCAACTTGAGCGTGAAGACCTTGTTGTCGGGTGACGCGGTGTACTCGGTGGCCAGCAGTGGCTCCAGCTCCGCCTTCGCCTGCCCGCCCTTGAACTGCAGCAGGCCCTCGTAGAGGTTGGTCGTCAGCAACAACCCCTGCCCGGCGTAGTAGATGTCGGGGTCCGGCGGCTGACCGGGGTCCTGCAGGAACGACAGGTGCAACACCTTGTCCGTCGGCGCCGCGTTCGGGGTGCCACCGCCCGAATCCGAACTACTGCAACCCGCCAGGGTCAGCATCGCGACGGCGCCCGCTGCGGCAACAGTTTTCAGGCTGGCTTTCAATCGGTTGCTCATCGTGTTGCTCCTTCGAGGACGGGTTGTTCGAGCTCCGCGAACGCGGCGAGGATCTCGTCGGTGGTGCGCTGCGCGCCGGTCTGCAGGTACTCCATGGCTGCGAGCGCCGCGTCGTGCAGGTATTGCGATGACCCGCCGACACAATCGGTGACGACGCGGACGTAGTAGTCGCGCTGATGCGCGTCCGCGAACGTGTAGTGCACGCAGACGTCGGTCAAACCGCCGATCAGGATCAGAGTCGAGGCCCGCAGCCCGCGCAGAACGATGTCGAAATCCGTTCCGATGAAACCCGAGTAGCGCCGCTTGACGATGTGAAACTCGTCGGGTAGCGGCCGCAGTGACGGCTCGAGGTCGGTGCCGGGCTGGCCTTCGACGCAGTGCACGCCTTCGGTGCCGTCCAGTTCACGTCCGAAGTCCACCCCGCTGGGCCGGTGCACTTCCTGGAAGAACACCACCGGCACGTCGGCTGCGCGCGCCGCCGCGACCAGCTTCTCGGCCCGCTCGACGCGCTCGGCGTGTCCGGGCATATGGGGAATTCCCACGTCTGCCACGGGCATTCCGCCGCCCTGTTGGATGTCGACGACAACCAGCACGGGGTTGCCCACAATGAGTGGCTGTATTGGCACCTACCCTCCTCCTACCGCTATTCGTGGATCGGCCGCCGCCTGCAGCAGGTCGACCGCTGTATTGATGGCGACGTAGAGCATGCCGAGCATCAAGGTGACACCCGCGATCGCGGGAAAGTCGGCCACCGGGATGCTCTGCGCGATGTACTGCCCGATGCCGGGCCAGCCGAAGACCTGCTCGATGACCAGCACGCCGGAGAACATCAAGCCCACCTGAAGGCCTGTCATCGACAACGCGCCGCCGACGCAGTTGCGCAGAACGTGACCGACCATGATCCGGCCTTCGGAAAGTCCTTTGGCCCGAGCCGTTCTCGCGTAGTCGCTGTCGGAATCGGCGAGCAAACTCGAACGCAGGACCCGTCCGATCGCCACCGCGGGACCGAGGGCGATCACCACCGCAGGAAGGATGAGGTGGTGTAATGCGTCCGTGACGACGTCGAATCGACCGGCCAGCAGCCCGTCGACCGTCAGCAACCCCGTCGGTCCTGTCGGCGGATTCGCCACGCTGATGCGGCCGTTCGCGGGCACCCAGCCCAACTTCTGATAGAAGACGATCAGCCCGAGGATCCCGAGCAGAAACATCGGCGCCGACGCACCCGTGAAGAGCACTGCGCGCAGTACGCCGGCGCCGGGCCATTTCAGCGTCGTGCCGAAGGCCAACAGCGCGGCCAGGATCAGCGCAATGCCAAGCCCGTAGAAGGCCAATTCCAGTGTCGCAGGGAAGAAATCACCGAGGTCGCTGCTCACGGGGTGCCGGGTGCGATACGACTGGCCTAGGTCTCCGTGAACCGCCGCGGTCAGGTAGTTCCAGAACTGGTTGATCATGGGCTGGTCGAGCCCGAGGGCGTGTCTGCGGGCCACGACGGCTTCGGCCGAAGCGTTCGCGCCGAGCTGTGCCTTGACTGGATCCAACGGCGAAATGTGCTGCAGCACAAACATCACCGCGGTCAGCGCGATGAGGATCGCGACCATCGCCGCCACCCGGTACAGGATGAACTTCCGCATGACTGGCACCTAGCTCGTCTTCATCAGGTTGCGCAGGCCGTCACCTGAGAGGTTGGCGGCGAGGGCGAGGACAAGGACCGCGAGACCGGGCATGACCGGGACCCACCACTGTTGAAGGAAATACGTCAGGTTCCGGGCGGTGTCGGCCCCTAGCTCGGGGGCGGGCGCGGCCTGGCCGAGGCCGAGGAAGGACAGCGCCGCCAGCGTGAGGATCAGGTTGCCGATGTCGAGGCTGGCGGCCACCAACGCGTTGGGCACCGCGCCGGGAAGCAGATGCCTGGTGGCCAATCGAATTGGGCCCACTCCGGCGAGCCGCGCCGCCTCGATGTGCGGGCGGGCGGCGAGGCGGGCCACTTCACCTCGCACCAGTCTCGCGTAGAACGGCCACCAGACGATCGACACCGCGATCAGCGTGTGCACGAATCCGGGTCCGAGGGCGGCGACGACGGCGATGGCCAGCACGGGGGCGGGCAGCGAGAGGAAGGCGTCGGTGATCCGCATCAACAGGCTGTCGATCCACCCGCCTGCGGCACCGGCGATGAGCCCGACCAGTCCCCCGATCAGCAACCCGACGGCGACGACGACCAGCGCGGCGAACCAGCTTGCGCGCACGCCGAAGAGCACCCGGCTCAAGATGTCGCGGCCGATCGCGTCCGTGCCGAGAAGAAAGCCGCCCTTACCGGGAGCCTGTAGCGGCATGCCTGCGGGCACCAACGGATCGTGAGGCGAGATGACCGGCACCGCAACCGCCACGAGCGTGACGATGAGAACCAGGCTCACGGCGGCCCAATTCGTCAGCATCGGTGGGGATTTCGGCAGCGACAGCAGGCGGACCCGGCTCCGCGCCAGCGTGCCTGCCGGCAGTGCGATGGCCATCTCAGCTCACCTTCCGCTCGATGCAGGCGATCTGGTGTGGACTGCCCGGGGCGCCCTCGAGCCGAACGTCGAGTTGGCCGTCGGAGCACGTGTCGATGGCGATCGGGCAGCGTGGGTGGAACGAGCAGCCGGTCGGCGGCGACAGTGGGCTGGCGGGTTCGCCTGGCAGCACCCGCGATTCGCGGCCGAGGTCGGGGATCGAGTCGACCAGCGCCCTGGTGTACGGGTGCACCGGATCGTTGATGACGTCGTCGGCGGGCCCGATCTCGACGATGCGTCCGAGGTACATCACCGCGATGCGGTCCGCGACGACGCGCGCGACCGAGAGGTCGTGCGTCACGAACACCACGGACATGTCCAGCGTGCGGCGAAGATCGCCGATGAGGTTGAGAACCGAAGCTGCCAGAGAGACGTCGAGGGCGCTCGTGGGCTCGTCGCACAGCAGCACCGAGGGCGGCACCACGGTCGCACGCGCCAGCGACACCCGCTGACGTTGACCACCGGATAGTTGACCCGCCCGCGCCTTCGCGATGTCCAGCGGCAGGCCGACACGCTCAAGCACCTCGGCGACCGCGTCCTGTCTTTGGCTACGGGACATGCCGTTCCGTCGCAGCCTCTCGGAGATCAGTTCACCGACCGACAGCCACGGCGTCAGCGATGCGCCCGCATCCTGGAACACCATCTGCGGCCGCTGGCCACCCGCGAGCTCGATAGTGCCGGAAGTCGGTTTCTCCAGGCCTGCGATGACCCGCAGCAGCGTGGACTTTCCCGATCCGCTCTCGCCGACCAGCGCGACGGATTCGCCGTGGGCCACGGTCAGCGAAATGCCGCGCAGCGCTTGAAGTTTGCCGAAGGCCTTGACCCCGTCCTTCAGCACCACCGCGGGCGGCTCGGAGGATTCGGCGGGCGCAGTCTCCGGCTCGATGTCCTCGGTGGTGGTCGTCAGGCGCGAGCCGAGTTCAGTGGACACCGTTTCGAACGGCACGATGCAGGCGCTGACACGGCCCGGCGCGATCGTAGTCGGGTCGGGAGGCGTTGCCTCACACGCCAGGGTGGCCAGCACACAGCGAGGGGCGAACGCACACCCCGGCAGCGGGGTCACCGGGCTGGGCACCGACCCTGCGAGCGCGGCGAGCTTGCGGTGCCTGGCGGTGTCCAGGGTCAGCCGGGATCGCAGCAGGCCATGAGTGTAGGGATGAGCAGGCTGGTTGAGAACGTCTGCGGTCGGCCCGATCTCGGCGATGCGGCCCGCGTAGAGCACTGCGATGCGGTCCGAGATCTGGGCCGCGACCCCGAGGTCGTGGGTGATGAACACGATGCTGCAACCGATCTCGTCGCGCAGTCGCAGCAGCAGCCGCAGCACCTGCGCCTGCACGGTGACGTCGAGCGCCGTGGTCGGCTCGTCGGCGATGATCAGCTCTGGGTTACCTGCGATCGCGATCGCGATCATCACGCGCTGCCGAAGCCCACCGGAAAGCTCGTGCGGATAGGCCCGGAACCGGCGCTTGGGGTCAGGAATGCCGACCGCGGTGAGCAGCTTGAGCGCCTCCTCGTCGCTGCCCGCGGCCTCGGCGACCTGCTTGCCGATCCTCATGGTCGGGTTCAGCGATGTCATCGGATCCTGGAAGACGGCGCCGAGATCGAGGCGGCGGACCTTGCGCAGTGTCTTGGCATCGCCGGTCACCATGTCGGTATCGGCGACCTTCACCGAGCCGCTGACCCGCGCCTGCGGGAGCAGCCCGAGCATGGTGAACCCGAGGACGCTCTTGCCTGATCCCGATTCGCCGACCAGGCCGAGGATCTCGCCGGTTGCGATGTCGAGGGACACGCCGCGCAGTGCGTGCACGTCTCTGCCGTTGCGGCGGAACGTGACGTGCAGATCGGTGATCGCCGCCACGCACGCAGCGTCGGCTGCCGTATCCGTCGGCTCCGCAGCCTCGGATAATGCACTACTCATCCACGCTCCTAGCACCCCCGGCCTGTCACTTGACAGTTTTCATGGCACTCAGGGGTGTTGGGTGTCGCTGGCGTAACCAATCCCGGGCGCTGCGTAACCGATTCGTGTCGCGCGTTTCTGTCATGTGACAGAAACGCGTTTTCGCAGTTCAGTAGGTCACGATGGGACGATGTCGATCACTCGTGCGGGCCGCCCACGGCTGACGACCCAGCGGCGGCCGGGCACGACCGCACGCGACGAGATCCTCGATGCCGCAGGCGAACTATTCACCACGCTCGGCTATACAGGCACATCGACCCGCACCATCGCCGAGGCCGTCGGTATCCGCCAGGCCTCGCTGTACCACTATTTCAAGACCAAAGACGACATCCTTTGTGCCCTGCTCAGTCAGACCGTGACGCCGACGCTGATGGTCGTCGATGTCCTGGCCGGCACCGAGCCTGCGCTGAGCGCGGCCGAGCACCTGCACGCCCTTGCCCTCTTCGACGGCCGCCAACTGCTGGACGGACGCTGGAACCTCGGGGCGCTATATCTGCAGCCCGAACTGCGCGGGGCGCGTCTCGAGCCGTTCTGGTCGGACCGGGAGCGGCTGCGGCTGCACTATTTGACGCTGAGCAAGGCCATCGTCGCGGAGACCGGCGTCGACGAGGCGGCCGCCGATCTGCCGTTCCGATTGGTCGAGTCGCTCGTCAATATGTGGACCAAACGGCCGGGCACGGAACGAACGAAACTGCCGGAACACGTTGCGGACGCGTGCATCCGGGTGCTCGGCATGCCGGACAGCGCGACACCGGGACTGCGCGCGCGCAGCCACCTCGAACTGCGCCGGTACGCGGCGGGCAACTAGTCCGGTTTCGGCATCGGGATGCCCTCGCTGGCGTGGAACTTTGCATCCTCCTCCGACGCCAGCCCCATCGACACCACCGAACGGTCGAAGAACACGTCGGTCAGGTAGGCCAATGACACAGCCCAGCGGTTGACGAACCGCGGGATCGCGTACAGGTGGTACGCGCGGGTGACGGCCTTGGCCGGGAACCCGGACAACTGGACGTTGAGTGGGTTGGCGACGGCGTGGCGGGGTCCGAGGTCGACCACCAAGCCCATGTTGCGGTGCTTGTAGATCTTCGGCTTGCCGTAGCCGAGGCTTGCGGCGACGTTGTGCGCCAACACCTTTCCCTGACGGATCGCGTGCTGTGCGGTCGGTGGGGTGATCTTGCCAGGCTGGGTGACATCGGGCACCGCGGCGGCATCGCCTGCGGAGAACACGCCAGGATGGCCGGGCACCTGCAGATCGGTCTGCACCTTCAGCCGGCCCTTCTCGGTCGGCAGGCCGAGCTCCTCGATCAGCGGAGCGCCGGTCACTCCGGTCACCCATGCCACGGTGCGAGTGCGGATCAGCGAATCATCGCTGAGCACAACGTGTTCGGCGTGGACCTCCTTCAGCGTGACACCGAGGCGGACGTCGATGCCACGGGATATGAGCACGCGCATCGCTGCCGCGCCCAGCTTCTCCCCCACTTCGGGCATCACTTGTTCGGCCAGGTCCAGCAGAACGAACTTGACGTCGGCAGGCGTGAAATCCAGCTGTTTGGCCGCGGAATCGGCAAGCGCCCGCAATTGAAGAACCAGTTCGGTCCCCGAGTACGATGCGCCGACGACGACGATCGTCCGCCGCGCTGCCCTTCGGCCGGGATCGTCGTCGACGTCGGCCAGTTCGAGTTGCTCGAGCACGTGGTCGCGCAGGTACAGCGCCTCGGCCGTCGACTTCAGCCCGCGGGCGTGCTCCGCCAGACCGGGCACGTTGAACAGCCGGGTCACCGATCCCGGCGTCAGGATGAGACGATCCCACGGCAGGTTGCGGGCGCGCTCCTCGGGGTCGGTGAATGTGACCGTGTGCCTGTCGAAGTCCACGCTGTCGACCCTGCCGCGGATCAACTGCACACCCCGCAGCGTGTTGGCGAGCGGAATCGCGACGAAGCGGGCGTCGACAACGCCGCCTGCCACGTCGGGCAGCAGCGGTGTGTAGAGCATGTAGTCGACCGGCGAAACGATTGAGATGTCGACTGAAGCGTTGTGTTTCCGGAGCTTTCGGGCCAGGTGACGAGCGCACTCGAAGCCGGTGAACCCGCTGCCGACGATTACGACAGAAGTCATCGCCCCCTACTGTACGTGCTAGGGGCTGGACAGCAGTGTGCCGAACTTCATCGCAAGCCACGGCTTACGGCCGCCGGGCCTCAGCTGCCCGCGCAGCACCGGCGAGAGCTGCGAGATCCTGCCGTAGCCCAACAGGAGGAAGGCGACCGGATCCGCGTTGATGACGCAGTCCGCCTTCTTCCCTGCCTCGGTGACCTCAGCGGTGCCGTCATCGACGGCCAGCCGGTAGCTGGGGCCGCCGCGCATCCGCAGCTCGAAGCTGATGTGTACGCCCGCCGCGCGATTGGGCCGCAGGTATTGCGGCGCAACGCTCAGCACGCCCGGAATCACCAGGTAGGCGTCGGCGGCGGCGATCGGCCAGGGAATCCTGGCCGATCGCGAGATGTCGAGCCCGTGGATGAGCTGCTCGCCCAGCAGCAGTGCGGTCATCGTGGCCGGGCTGATCACCAACCCGTTCGGTGTGGCGATCGCGACGCTCGGGTCGGCAGCCGCCGCCGCGTTCAGGTACGCGTCGGCACTGGCCTCGAGCATGTCCGCAAGGCGGTGCAGATTGCGCTCGGGCACTTCTTCGAGGTGGCGGGCATTGACCTTGGCGCTGAGCGCCGAGGGTGATTCGGTCGGCCGATTGGCATGCGTCATATAGCCGTTGGCGTGACGTGTCAGTGCCTGGGTGTAGTCACGGAGGTCACCCACCACGTGAGCCGCGGTCTCCGCGGCGGTCCAGATCAGGCCGGGCGCGGGTGCGTCCGGCCTGTCGATGCGGCGCCACAGGTCGGCGCTTCGCACCACGGCGCCGCGCAGCGCGTTGAGGGTAGGGCCGTAGGCGTGACGGGTGTCCTCTGCCGGCCCGGTGTGATGTACGGGGGCTGATGTCATAGGGCAACTATTTCACATAACGTCGCTATGTCAATAGGGTATTCTGGGCGTATCGAAGAGGAGAGATGGATGTCGGATGCCGCCGGGCAGCCAGCGTCGCTGCGCGCCGAACAGGTCGCGCAGACGCGAGGTGCGTTGGTCGCGGCCGGCCGCCGGCTGTTCGGCGAAAAGGGATTCCGCGCGACCTCTGTCGAGGACTTGGCACGCGAGGCCCGCGTCACCACAGGCGCGCTGTATCACCACTTCCCCACCAAGACGGCGCTTTTCGAGGCTGTGTTCATGCAGGCGCACACCGACCTGATGACGGCGTCAACCAAGGCGGCACAGGGCGCGTCAGACGGCATCGACGAGCTGGCTCGCGGCTTCGAGGCGTTCCTCGACGGCGTGCTCCAGCCGGATATGCAGCGCATCCTGATCGTCGACGGGCCCGCGGTGCTTGGCCTCGCTCGCTACACCGAACTGGATGAGCAGTACGCGCACGCGGTGATCGTGCATTCGCTGACGGCCGCCGCGGAGGCGGGCACGATCACGGTCGAGGACCCCGAGACCGCCACCAGGCTGCTGCTCGGCGCGCTCACCCGCGGCGCGATGCTGATCGCCAACTCACCGGATCCGGTCGAGACGCGGCACGCCGTCGGCAAGTCGATGCGGGCATTGCTAACCAGCTTCACTCCGTCGCGCGGATGACGGATGCTGGACGTATGTCGCGTCCGCTGCGCCGCTTCGACCCGTTCCGACCGATCGACATGCTGACCTCGCTGTGGTCGTCGGCGGCGGTCGCGCCGGTCAGCTCCGGGGCGGCGGCGGCTTACCGGACGCTGTTCATGACGGTACGACGGCTGGTGGTGGGTCGACGGCTCGCGGTCCGGCTGGACGACGGCGACCTCACGCTGACAGTCACCGAGTTCGATTCCCGGCTCGACGTGCGCGGGTTGTCGGTCGGCCAGCTCAACGATGTCCGACTCGCGGCGCGTGACATCTGTTGGCACGGCAGTCGATTCGACCGGGCGACGGCGGTGCTGCACAACGTCCACATGAAGCCGACCGCGCCGCCGGTGCTGGTGGCCGCTCCTGTCGAGCTGACGCTGGAGATGCCCGCGCCGGTGCTGGACGATGTGTTCCGGTGGGCGGCGCCGCGGCTATCCGGTGAGGTCAGCGGCGACGGAATCGCGCGATTGCGCCTGGCCAGGAGACCGCTGCTGGGTCACGTCGAGGTTGACGTGCACGTCGACGGCTCGACGTTGTGGCTCAAGCCACGCGGTCTCGCCGTCCGCCAGTCGCAGTGGAGGCTGCCTGCGCGCACGCCCGCCTATCCGGTGCGGCTGCCCGAACTTCCGCACGGGCTTACGTTGACCGCCATCAGCTTTGCGCCAGGCGTGGTGCGCCTGTCGGGGACGCTTCCGGAATGGCGGATAGATATTCCGCGAAAACGCTTGGAGGACATCCTCAATCAGCTCAGCGTCGCCGGTGTGCCGCTGAATCTCACCAGGCTGGGACGTCTTTTCTAGTCGTCGCAGCAAGTCCGTTGCCGCGTGACACAGAGCTGGCAGGAAGCGTCGCCACCGTTCGAGCGCGTCGGGGCCCGCGATTGCTGAACCCTTGAGAGGCGCCCGCGGCACTTACGAGCTCAAGGGCGTGCCCGGCGAGTGGCATCTCTTCGCTGTCGCCTCTCAGTAGCGGTGGGTTTCGGCGAAACTCATTTTGCCTACCGTAAGTGCTTGTACACCTGATGGCAGCGAATGGCCGAAGGACTGTTTAGGGAGCGAGGACTTCGTCCGATGGCGATACCTTGCTGTGAATTTTCCTTCACGAAGCTGGGCGGCGACTAGCGTGTCCCCGGGACGCCAGCACCGCAAAGGCGGAAACTTTCATGGGCCAGATTCACGTGGAGCGGACGATCGCAGCATCGCCAGAACGGGTCTTTGACTGGCTGCTTGACCCGGTCAACCTGACCGTCTCTCCTCTGTTTCGCAAGGCCGGTTGGGCTAAGGACTCGTCGGGTCCCGACGTCGGAGCGGTGCGGGAACTGACCGGGATTGGCTTCTGGGCTCACGAACAGATCACGGCCTACGACGCGCCCCGGAGCTACTCATATATCGTCGTCGGCTCGTTCCCACCCTCGCAACACGATGGCGGCGTGCTCATGTGCACTCCGTCGGGCGACGGCACGCTTGTCGATTGGGTGAGCGGCTACACGCTTCCGGCTCGCGCGGGCGGCAAGGTGGTCGAGCTACTCACATTGCCGCTGATCCGCTTGCTTACCTTCCGCGCGATCCTCGCGGGCTGCGCAAAAGCATTAGAGAGTTAGTGTTTTCGACACAGACACTTCAGGTTCGACGCCTGTGTCGACCCCGCCGATTACCACTCACAGTGATACCGGCCTGCATGCCCACCTTTGGTTGTAGCGCCGATTCGCTGTACTAGGGACTGCCGTCAAAACGGCGGCGGGTCGTCGTGCCCTGGGGGTCGCGGTAATGGGAAATAGGCGTCGTCGCAATCATTTCCGGGATGCTCGCGCAGTTCCCGATTGCGCGCGCGTTCGGCGTCGATGCGTGTGGCGCGGTCTTGTGCTCGGGTGATCGTGCGCCGCGGCATCATCAGGCCGCGACTCGGTTGGGCCTTCCGTGCATCTGCGGGCGCGCTGAGCGGCGCGGTGGGCTTGCACAATGTCGGGAACAACAGCCGGCTACCCGGAGAGGTGGTGTGGGTCTGCCCACCCGGCGAGGTCCAGATCACCGTGCCCACCGCCATCGGTCTGAGATACAGGTTGGTATTACTTCTGGCAGGGGAAGCTCAGATCAAACTTCCCGTCATCCCGTTTCGTGACCTTCAGTCGCTCGAAGTGGGCGTCCGCTCGAACGATGTCACGCTCGACCATGTCGTAGACGGTCATCGTCTCGTTACCGTCAGACAAGCTGAGGAGGAAGACGTACGGACTCGCCGATGCGTACGAGGTGAAGCCCGGGTCGCCACTGTCGTAATCGACACCGGAAGCGATCACTCCGCACACTGCGCCCTCTTCGTCGGAAACCGGTCCTCCACTCATTCCGGGATCGAACCGTGCCGAGGTCTCGAAGCAGGCGGTCGGCAGTATGAGTCTGTCCCTGCCCTGCCTGAACACCTGGGTGATTTCCCCCGACGTGAAATGAAAGTTCGGCTCGATGATGACGTAGCGCAGTTCGGGTGTGCTGACGTCTGATGTGACGCTGAATCTGGCGTAGCCAATGGCGCTGATCTTGGTACCTACCCGCGGCAGTCGCGCACTCAACCTTTTGCAAGGAAACAACAGCGGCTGTTGGTTTTCCACACGGACCATTCCGGCCCGGAGTAGCGGCAGGTCGCTGCCATTCGTCGCCCGCCTGATGGTCGAAATTCTGATGGGCCCGCCTAGTAGGTCCGGGACGTCCTCGTCAGCGCCGGACCCGGTCCACAGCAGGGCAACGTACGACCCCGGAGAATTGTGCGCAATGACGAGCGCTTCGTCTATGACGTGCGCTGCCGTCACCCACACGCCGTCTGGTGCGATATTGAAAGCCGTTCCAACACAACGTATTACATCAGCGCCAATGACTAGCACCGGCACAACGGCAGAGTGCACTATGCTTAGCGTCAGATGCTCGAAAGCGTTCTCACCGAACTCCATTCCGTCCGGCGACGGTAGATCCGCTCCCAATTCGACACCTCACTACGTGGGAGGGGCACCGCCAAGACCCGACTCGAAGGCCTCCGCACCTGCCCGCCAGGCTACTGCTGTCGCCGGACGGGCAGGCGCACGACTGGCCGGGGTACCGACCGTCGCCCTGTGGAGCGACTGCGGCCTATCCGGGCAGGTTCCGCAACTCCTCGGCGATGCCCTCGAGGATGTCGCCCTCGCCGCGCCGGAACGCGTTGGGTGCCGCCGCCGCGCCGCGCAGCCGGTTTCCGCGACTGTCGACCACGAGGACATACAGGCCGTTGGATTCGTCGTGCAAGCGTGAGCGCCGCAGCAAGTAGCCCTTGCGTTCGGCGTCACGGCGCACCTGGTCCTCCAGTGCCTTGCGCTGGCGTGTGTCGTTGATTTGCATGGCTGACCCCTTCTTGGGTGTGGGACAAACAGACCGGATCGGCGTCCCTGGCCTGGAAGCTGCCGCTTCAACGGGACGATCCGGCCATGCCATGCCTTGCCATCCCGCGACGGTGACGAATCACCGGCTTCCACAACCGACGGTAGCGCCGTGCCTTCATGATCGGAAGAGGCGAAATTCGAAATCCATTGCGGCTGTAGATCATTTGACAGCAATAGCCGTGCAGACCTGCAAGAACGCTAGAGCCCGTTCTCGGCCAGCCACGCCGCCCCGTCGTCGTCGCGGAATGTCACTATGCCGTCGGCGTCCACCACGGCCCGCCGCCACCAGTGCAACGGTTCGCCGACGCGGGTCCAGGCCGGAAGCCCGTACAGCGGCAGATCGACTGCCTCGCCGCGCTGCAGCGCCGCCAACCGCTCACGCGAACCGTCCCAGCACGGCGTGCCGTCGCCCTGCGGCAGTGTGCCGCCAGCGGCCACCGCGCGGCGCTCACGGTCGGCCAGCCACGCGTACAGGGTGGCGTTGCGTACCAGCGGGACGGTTGCGGCGCGGGCCATCACGACGCCCCCCTGGTGGGCCGCTGCTGGGCCTGCCAGCGGGTGCGGGCCGCCCGCACACGATGCGGTGACTTCGCCGCCCCCAGGCCCAATTTGACCCGCGCCACAAAATCGACGGCGGCCTTCTCGGTGAGCCTCGCCTCGGCGGCCAGCGCCACCACGCTGCGCGGGCGCGGCTCGGGCTCACGCGCCAGCTCGGCCCGGTACAACGCGCGGATCTCCTCGGCCCGGTCGGCGGCCTCGGCGGCCTGGTCGATGACGTGGCGTTCGGCCTCATCGAATTCCAGTGCGTGGCCGACTTCCTCGGCTGCGCGGGCCAGCGCGGCGTCGAGCTCGGCGCGCAGCTTCGCACCGGCGGTGAGTGTCGTTTTGGTCATGGGCCTGAGACTACGTCTGATACAGCCGAAACTCGGCGTCATGCTGGTGGTACTCGGCGTCGCCCTGGTGGTGTTCGGCGTCGGCTTGGAGGTACTCGGCTCCGCGCTGGTGGTACTGCGCGTCGGCGAGCCGGAACTCTGGCGGCGGGCGGGACATTTTCGGCCTCCTTGAAATTTAAGTTGCAGGTGCAGGAACTTTTGCCTGCATCGGGCCGACCGTCAGGCGCTATGCTTCGCGGGCGCGGCTGGACCGGTCGGGGGCAGTCCCCCCACCCCGCCTGACCAGGGCAATGCGGCGATGCTTCCCCCAGCCATGAACTCCTGACACACTGGCTGCGGTGCTAGTGGAGTGATCGAAGGAGACATGGTCCATGGCTGGTCTGGGGGCACTCGCGCTAGGTGCGGCACCGCTAGCCGGTGGCGTTCTGCTCGGCGGCTTGGCCGGCAAATCGGGATCGAATGTTTCTGGCTTGCGAGCCGTCGTCCTTACGGAGCTGCAACTGCTGCAGGGGATTCCGGAAGACGAGGTGGCCCGTCGAGCCGCGCTCAAGCGAATGATCGGAGAGCACGTCGACGCCCTCCTCGTGGCTCAGGAGAAGAGTCGGGAGTTTCAGAGGAAGACCAGATACTTCACCGAGCACTGGCGCGACATCGTGCTGTTTGTCACGACCCTGTTGTTCCTCGTGATCATTTGGCACGCCGACCACCAGCGTCCAATCTGGCTTCCGCTGTTAATTGCCACGACTGTGATGGCGGTGGTAACGGCTATCTATGTGGTGCGAGGCTTCTTGACGAGCCTTCGCCCGGCTGCTGACGGCGACCACGAACATCGCGACCACAATCCCTAGAAAACGGGCCATTGACGCTTGCATGGCGTTGCGGGTGCGGCTGGTGGAGGTGCTGGCGCGTTCGGCCCAACTGATCGTGGATGCATGTGGCCTCCAATGTCGTTGTGCCCCAATGGTAGCCGAAGCCCCGCCTCGCCAGAGAGGGAACGGAGCGGGGCCCGACCTTGGGGCGACGACGGTTGTCCAGGCCGCCGCGACCGCCCCGACTCCAGGGCACTCACTACCCTTGCACCTCGGTCCTTCAAGCGAGGCGAGGGCCAACGCGGTGCGTGTGGGCGGCGCTCGGATCGGCGAGGCCATCACCCTACGAACCGCCCGCGATGCTGAACACGCCAATCCTGCGGGCCGCACCACGTTGTGCCCGATACGCCAAGTGCAGCGGACAGCGACACTGTCAGAACTGAAGTACTGGTGTTCCGAGGTGGCCACGCTGATGGTGCCGTAGGCGGCCACGATTGACGACTGGTCCAGCACGAACCCGGTGTTGACGGGCACGGCGACGTTGACTAGCACCGGCAAGCTGAGCAGCAGCTGCTGGGCGTCGTTGGTGCCCGCACCGATGAGCGACGAATTCGTATCGGCCCCACCGACTTTGAGCTTCCTGAATTCGGCCCACGCGGTCGGGGACAGCAGGATGTGCGTCGGGTTGCTTAAGTTGGTTTGCAGTTCGGCGACCCAGTCCACGAGGGCGTCGAGGTTGGCTGACACGTCGCCGCCGTCAACGATGCCCGCGACGTGGGCCAGGCCCGCCGACGGCCCGAGTGCGGGCGGTGTGGGTGCGACCTGCTGCACGTAGGCCAGGTCTGCCCTGCGGGTGACTGCTCGTGCGACTGAGTGGGCCGGCTGCCCGGCGGTGCCGTCCTGGGTCCAGGCTTCCCGGCTCATTCGAATCAGCTGTGAGACCTTCCCGGTTGCCACCAGGCATTCGGCGAGATCCGGTTCGCTCTCTGGGATTTCGCTTCCTTCGGCGACGAATTCGGCGTCGTCATCATCGATGAACGCGCACCGGACGACCGGCTGGTCGCCTTCTACCACACCGGCTTTGGTCGCGGTCTGGATGATCAGCGCATCGCCGACGACATCCTCGGGCGCGAAGGTCGTTACGTCGGGAGCCCAGGCCTTGTCGACTGTCTCGGTTGTATGTGTGAAAGCCATTGTGGGGCTTCCCTTCTCGAGGCGCAGCGTCAAGCCACGCGGAATGGAATCGCTTGTTTTCCGCGTAGGCGACATGCCCACGAGTGTCCGTGGCTCACGGGTCTTTCTCTATGCCGGTGCCTGTTGGTCAGGCCGCTGCGGCGCTGACCTGGATTCTACTTGGCGCGCGGCGCGAACGCCCGCTGCCAGCTGGGCACCGCTGCGTCATCGGGCTTGCGCGCCCCAGACTTCAGCCCGTTCGGATTGACGGCAGGCTTTTGGACGCCGTAGTGGGGGTGATCGCGCGGGACGGGAGCAGCTGGACGGCAACGTACCGCCCGCGCCCAAGTACCCGCAGAGCACGGAGGTGACTTCCCGTCCCGCTAGCGCGGGTATGAATCACCCTGCAGGCCCACCGGCCGGGTGGGTATGCCGACCTTGACGGGTCAGGCGCAAAGCGATACTGGGACGGGAAAAACTGGTGCGTCCTCGCGACTTCCCGACCTGGTAGCGCCGCGACGTCAAAGGACGACGAGTACAGAAAGGACCGCAAGTGGAGCGCGGTGTGGGCTGCGCTCACCGCGGTGCTGGCCGTGGTCGCTGCCATTGGCTACAGCTACAACGAGGCGTACGGCGTGTTGTTCTTTCTGGCGTTCATCACGGGATGCGGCGCGCTGGTCTGGTTCATCGGTGCGCGTTCGCGATGGCACGACCGCCAGCGCGCCCGGCAGCGTAATTAGCTGTACCGGCAGACCGGCCTGGTCCACCTTGACATCATGACCGGCGTTCAGTTCGAGGAATTCGTCGCCGCTGTGCTGCGTGGCCACGGCTGAACGGCTTACTGTCCAATCCCGGCCCGTCACCAACCCCCCACGGTGGCGGGCCGAACCCATTCAGCGCCCCAACACAGATCAACTACTCGCCATTGCTCATATCCTCGATTCCCAGGACTAACCATGCCTCTTTCAAATCTTGCAAACGCATGTCTTCGGCGATCTTGACGCCGTGCTCGCTAAATCGGCCGTTTCGTGCATCGGTGACAACCGCAACGAGCTGGCGGGCCAGCTCCTCCGCCTCATCGATTGACATGCTGATCGAAGCGTCACGGCTGCCCTTCCCGAAGGGTCGCACGGATACATACGCGGCCACGTCGTCTCCCTCGTTGTCTAGATGCGGCGGCATCGAGAACACATAAGGAGTTTGGTCGTCTTCGATGCGGAAAGTGCTCACCAACATGAGCGGAACCTACAACGCTCCCGACGAAGTGACGCTGACAACCCCTCTCGGGCACCGTGCTTCGTGCTGCCGCCGGTTTCCGAGGCCGCCATAGCATTGTGTTGTGCTGGGCGAGCTAGTACAAACCACGGCCGGGAAGTGGATCACCCACCCACCGGCACGCTGCCCTAACGGGCACACGCTCGGCCCGGGCGAAGTGTTGGTAGGCCATCAGGCTTGACTCGGGCATGGCGGCGGGCACACGTACTGGACCTGCCGCATCTAGGCGAAACTGTTTACACGCCAGTGTTTTCCGATCAATGACGGTTGGCGCGCCGGCACAACGAGGTTGTCCATTGGTCGGCACCAATGCCAATCTCTAGAGCCCGGATCCGGCCAGGGTGAAGGACGTGCCGACCGCGTTCGGCACGAATGCGCTGGGCAGCGCTGCGGCAAGCCGATGCTGGGCCTTCCAGCCCGTGCAGTGCGCCGGCACCAGCACATCGGGTGCCATGTCGACGAACGCAGCCACGGTGGGCTCGATGACGGGCTCGAAGGCCGGTCCGGTGAGGTGGAAATCGCCGAGCAGGGCATGCAGCCGGTCCACACCGGTCAGCCGCATCGCGTGCCGGGCGATGTTCACCGCACCGGCGTGGCCGCACCCGGTGAGCACCACGAGTCCGCGCCCGCGGACGTGGACCACCAGCGCCTGCTCGTCGAGGATCAGCGGGTCGGGCTCCCACCGCCCGTCGCGCCAGGCCTCGTGGTACGGCAGGCCGCGCTCGAACTCCGTGGTGCGGTCGACCTCCCCGGTGATGAGTATCGAGCCGTCCAGCAGCAGCGAGGGCTGCCGCCGCTCGATCACCTCGAGGCCCTCGGCTTCCAGCGCGGAACGGCTGAGCGTCGGCAGCTCCCAGGGCGGGTGATCGGGCAGGGCGAGGCGGCGCCGGCTCCAGACCAGCGGGTGCACGGTGAGCGGCAGCCCGCTGCGGCCCCGCAACCGAACCAGCCCGGGGAAGCCGCCATCATGATCGAGGTGGCCGTGGCTGAGCACCACGACCTCGATCGCGGCCGCATCGAGGTCGAGCCGCTCGAAGTTGATCGCCATCCCGTCTGGTGACACCCCGGTGTCGAACAGCACGGTGTGCGCGGTCGCACCGCGGCGGGTGGTCACCAGCGCGGAGAAGCCGTGCTCGGCGATCAGCCCGGGAAACGTGCGGCCCTCCTCGAACTGCGGTGCCGGGACACTGGCGACCCCGGGGAACGGCGCGCGGCGGGCCGGGCCGGTGTCGCCCATCAGCGCGTCGTAGCTGTTGTCCACGAGCGTCGTGATGACGACCTCGTCGACCGGTTCCAGAGCGATGGGGTCCACCGCCGTTCCCTCCGCCGGCCGCGGGCGGGTCGCCGCGACCTCGGTGTGCGAGCAACCATCACACATAAACCCATGCTGTACCCCGGCGGCCTGGGGCCAAGGCCTCGGCACCGGGTTCTGCGGAGCCTTGACCACCTACAGCACGTTCAGCTACGAGACCCTGCGCCTCCTGGAGGGACGAGCCGGGCCGTCGGAACCGCCATGGTGTGACAGAGCCATGCAGCAGGTGCGATCGGATTCAGCAGTCGCTTTTCTACTCGCCGATCTACCCGACGGACGTCGACCGCCTACAGACCAACCTGCAGCGCGCAGGAGCTGTCACCGCCGTACTACATCTACTGAGCGTCAGCCGCGCGAGATCTTGTCCGCCGGTTCGACCGTTCGGCCATGCGCGGCACCATAGCCATGCGGATCCCAGTTTGGCCGCTGATCCGTCGGGCGGCCAAAGTGGGATTGCGCCTAAAAGGCGATCTGGCCCTCGAGCAGCAGGATCCCGAACACCCACGCGGTCGCGATGCCCTCGAGGATCGCCACCGCGCCCGCGAGCCTGGCGACCGGCCGGTCGAGCGCAAGCAGCATGAAGAACAGGAACCACAGCACGGCCCAGGCAAACCAGCAGACGCCGAGGTAGATCGACGCGGCGTTGCCCTGCGCGGTCGCAAACGTCCAGATCCCGGCCGGGATCGCGGTGATCGCCACGAACAGGCAATACCATCCGAACGCGCGCCCGCCCGCGTTGAGGAAGTTGTTGGCCGCGACCCACAGATAGGTAAAGGCGAACAGCAGGGTGAATCCCGCGCCGCGGACCTGGCCGAGATCCCCCTCGCTGTTGCCCTGGATCATCTGCGTCACAGCCGCGACGACGCCGACGAAACCGGTGAACAGATTCAGGACCGCGACCTCGCGGTTCTGAATGAACGTCGGGTGCGCCTCGGCCGCCTCGGCGCCTGCCTCGCCGGCGGCGGCAACGCGCGCCTGGCCGATCAACCAGATCCCGTTCACGATGAGGACCACGCCGACGTACAGCAAAACCACGCCTAGCAGCATGCAGCTCTCCTCACTGCGTCAATGCGACAGCACCCACGGCGGCGTCTGCCGGCGCCGGTGCGGCAGCGGTCGTCCCTCCTTGGTTGCCGCCACGGCGGGCTCGTGCGCGCTCCGCTCCTCGAGATCAAGCGCCCGGCGCACGGGGCGCGCGAGCAGTGGCACGCCCGGCGGGGTGAACACCCGCCGCGCCGAAGCGCCGCACGCGGGGCACGTGCCGGGCACGCTCGCCTCGTCCATTGACCGGACGAGGTCGAACGGCCCGCACCCCGCGCACCTGAAGGTGTATGCCGGCACTAGCTGGTCCTCGCCGCCGTCCCGCGTTTGCCCAACGTCGGTCCCTCCTTCGTCGGCCGCACGTCGAAGTCGAAGATCGCGGTCGGCAGGTACAGCGAACAGCACGCGTTCGGGATGTCGACGACGCCGGAGATCCGGCCCTCGATGGGCGCCGAGCCGAGCAGCAGGTACGCCTGCTCACCCGAGTAGCCGAACTTCTTCAGGTACTCGATGGCGTTGAGGCACGCGCGCCGGTACGCCACCGTGGCGTTCAAGTAGTAGTTCTCGCCGGTGCTCTCGTCCACCGAGATGCCGATGAACGTCAGGAACTCGCTGTAACGCGGCTCCACGCGGCCCGGGATCAGGACCGGATTGGTCGTCACTCCGTACTTGTTCATCCCGTCCTTGATCAGGTCTACGCCGAAGTCGATGAACCCGCCCATCTCGATCGCGCCGCAGAACGTGATCTCGCCGTCGCCCTGCGAGAAGTGCAGGTCGCCCCCGGAGAACTTCCCACCAGGCACGTGCACCGGGTAGTACACGCGGCTGCCGCGGGTGAAGTTCTTGATGTCGTGGTTGCCACCGTTCTCCCGTGCGGGAACCGTGCGCGCACCCTCCCGGGCCACGCGCTGCAACTCCTTGCCGGTCAGTGTCCCCGCGAGCGTGCCCTCCTCGAGTGGTGGCAGCGCGAGCGGCGGCACGCGGTCGGGATCAGTGTCGATCAGCGCCTGCTCGCGGCGGTTCCACTCCGCCAGCAGATCGGCTGAGGGCGCGGTGCCGAATAGGCCGGGGTGTGTGATGCCGGTGTACCGGACGCCGGGGATGTGGCGCGATGTGGCGTCCTGCCCGTGGAAGTCCCAGATCGCTTTGTATGCGTCCGGGAAGTGGTCGGTGAGGAAGCCTCCGCCGTTGACCTTGGCGAACACGCCGGTATAGCCCCAGCCCTGCCCGGGAGCGTCGCCGCGCTCCTGCGGCGGCTGGACGGGGCCGAGGTCCAGGATGTCGACGACCAGCAGGTCTCCTGGCTCCGCGCCCTGGATCTCGACCGGCCCGCTCAGCATGTGGCAGATGCTCAGGTTCACGTCGCGCACGTCGTTGGCCGAGTCGTTGTTGCCCAGCTGCGCATCGGTCCACTCGCGGCACTCGACGCGGAACTCGCTGCCGGGCGCAACGGATGCGGCGGGCGGGATGTCGGGGTGCCAGCGGTTGTGGCCGGGCACCGCCTGGTCGCTCATCGACTTCGACTGGTCGACACTGAACACAACCTCGGGCATGGGAGCTCCCTTCTCACTGAGGTCACAGATGGTTCTATGGTCGGTCTACGGCGCAGCAGGGACCCGGTCAAACGAAAATGTGCGCGGCGCATCCGAATTCGGCGCACCGTCGCGCTGAACCGGTTCGTGGTGCACACGGAAGTGAGTTACGCTCGGGACGAAGTGGAGGACCTCCCGCCCGGCGTGTCGTCACTCGTGGACACCGCCCTCCGCGGTGACGATCCGGGTCGTCTGATGGCTGCGGCCGGGCGCGAGCTACGGACGCCCATCGGGCTGGTGTCGCGGTCCGGGTACCCGCTCGGCTGGGCGCCGCGCGACGGAGACGGGCAGCGAGCGCTGGCAGTGGCCGAGGCGGCGGCCCGCAGCGGCCTGGTCGCCCCCCCCGGATGGCGGATCGTGCCCCTGTCTGTCGGCGCGTCCGCGCTCGGGTTCCTCGCGGTCGGTGGGCAGCCGGCGTGGCTCGATCTCGTGGTCGCGCTGCTCGCCGAGCAGCTCTACCGCGCCGAGCTGGTCCGGGCCCGCATCGCCGGGCTCGTCCGCCGCCTGGTCGGCGAGCCCGAGGCCGGCCTACCCGCCGCGCGCCGCGAGGCGGCCGAGCTCGGCCTGCAGCTCGCCGACGCGTACTGGGCCGCGGTGATGACATGGCGCCGCATGGCGCCCCGGCAGGATGTCCTGGAGGCGGTCGAGCGCGAGTCGGTGCAGGCCGGGGCGTTCGCCGTGCCGCGGGGACGCGGCATGGTGCTCCTGTATCCGGGGACCGACGCGTCGGCGTGGTTCGAGCGGGTTGTGGCATGCGCCCGGCGGCTCGCGCCGGCGGCCGGCGTGCAGGCGATCGCGGTCGACGCCCCCGTCGAGCTGCCCGCGCTCCGGGCCCGGGTGGCCGAACTGGAGGCACTCTCCCGGCTGGGGCCGCGCGCCGAGGACCAACCGGTGCTGAGTGCCCGCCAATACGGGCTCGACCGGTTGCTGCTGCACGGGGTGAGGCACAACGAGGCGCAGGCCTTTGTGCTCGACCAGATCGGCGCCCTTCTCGCCTGGGACGGCGAGCACCACGGCGACTTGCTGACCGTGCTCGAGACGGCCCTAGACTACCCGCGGCACGAGCAGGCAGCGCACCGCTGCTACATGCACCGCAACACGTTCCGGCAGCGGCTCCGAATGGCGACCCAGGTCCTCGGCCACGACCTCGACGATCCGGACGTGCGCCTGGCGACGCACGTCGCGCTGAAGCTGCGCCGGATGATCCGGCCACCCTAAGCCCTCCGATTCGCCAGAGGCAGCCTCAAGGCGCGTACAGCTCGAACGCGGATCGCTGAGTCGACGAACTGCTCGGCACGTTCGTGGATCTGAAAGGCCATGCGCCGAGTGCGGCCGCGATATAGAACAGGCGGCGCACGTCGGCCAACGCCGGCCCCCGGAAGGCTGAGGCAATCGAGCAGGCCAGCAAGGCACTGAGTGGCTGGAGATTGCTACGGCTGCGGACCTTCGGGCCCCGATTGCAACAGCTGCGGCAGGTTGGCGAACAACTTCGCGAGCTGGCCGCACGGACTACGCCGCGATCGAATACAGCGGGTTACGAATAAGACCCATCCGTATTCGTTAGCATTAGATGTATCAAGGCATTTCGGATACACCGGGTTGCCGATAATCCATCAGGTATCGGACGCACCGATGACGCGCTAGCAGTGCTTTCCATTAAGAGGAGGTGCCGTTCCAATGGACGAATTCCCGCAGGACACCCAGGGCTAATCCCTTGAACCACAACGAATGTGACCCCGGCCACACCCCTTGCCCTGTCCGACGGTGGTCCTGACTCCTGCGACGAGGCCAGGACGATGGCCCGCGGGTTATCCGAATTGCAAGGGCCTTGAGCGAAGTCGCGCGGCTAGATCGTTCACCCGAGCCGCGATGTCGTCACAGACGAGGCGCATGCGTTCGATCCCATCGATGCCGCGTTCGGAGGGTTCGTCGGTATCCCAGTCTTCGAGCCGGGTTCCAGGATCGGAACGTACGCGGGCATCTCTCCCCAGCGTGACGACGACATCGACTTCGCGGATGAGTTGGGGATCAACGGGTTTAGGCGTATTAGCGGTGATATCCACGGGGGTCCCCAACCAGGATCCACTGTCGTGGTCGCAATCTCATCCGTCCTGTGCGTCTTCCTTCGATATGGCGGAGCGGGGCGTCGAGTTGTCGCCGACCAGACGTGCAGGGGTGCTGGCTAGGCTGATGACGGCGGCCAGCGCGCCGAGACCGCCGAGCACCAAGAACATCGGGGCGTACCCCCCGAGCATGCTGGCCAGGGCAGCGCCGATCCATGGGCTTATCGCGGTGGCCAGGGTGGCCGGTGCAGAGAGAACCCCACTCAGATGCCCGTAATGCGTTGGCCCCCAGCGGTCGGTGACAGCGGTGGCCTGTAGCAGCGTCATGATGCCTCGCACGAAACCAGCGAGGACCGCCACAATGACCAACGCCGCCAGTGAGGTGAAAACACCGAGCAGTGCGGTGGTCACCGCAATTCCGGCGATGATCACCACGGTGCGGGTTCGGATGCCAACACGACGGACCAGGGCGCGATATCCCAGCCGGCCCAGCACCTGGCCGGCGCCGCCCAGGCCCAGCGCGACCGCTGCGGCCTGTGCGCTGATGCCGCGTTCGGCCATCAACGGCACGAGGTTGACGATGATCGCGTAGGAGGCGCACGTGGCCAGCGCGATCGCGACCGTGAGCGCCACGAACGGGCGGCTTCGTGTTGTGTGGGTGGGGGGCTCCGCGAGGTGACGTCCCGGCGCGGGTGGCCACGGTTGGCGAAGACCGATGAGGTGGGCGGGAATGGTGATCACGGCCAGTAGAGCTGCGAGAACGAGATATGTTGTCCGCCAGTCCAGATGGCCCGCTATCGCCGCGGTAAGCGGTGCGAATACGGTGCTGGACAGGCCTGCGACCAAAGTGAGAACGGTCAGCGCACCGACGTGGCGGGGGCCGTACCAGCGGGTCAACGCGGCGAACGCGGGCGGATACAACACTGCGCCCATCGCCACCCCCGCCGCGATCCAGGCCGCCACGAACCACAGCAGATTCGGGGATAACGCCACGCCTACAATGGCGACGGGTCCGAGCACCGCGCCCGCGCTCATCACCCCGTGAGGACCGTGGCGGTCCAGCCAGCGACCTACCACGATGCCGACCAACGCGGAGGTGACCAGCGCTGCGGAGAAGGCGGCGGTGACCACCGGCTGCGACCATCCGGTGCGTTCAGTGATCCGAACCGACAGCACGGTGAAGGCGTAGTACAGCACGCCCCAGCTAGTGATCTGGGTCAGGCACAACGTCGCCAGGACACAGCGCAACCCGGCTTCAGTCGGTGAGGTCGGCTGGTCCGCTGCGGCATTGCTCATGCCGTCCTCGGATTGCCCGACAATGACAGGGCCAGTCGGTGAGGAGTCATCATTCCTCTCGAGACGATAGCGGCCGGTTGCGCACCACATGTCGGTACGCAACCGGCCGGAACGCCGACCGGCGATCAGCAGCAGGACGCGGTGCCAGCCGGCTGGCCCGCCCCCGCGGCCGCGGTGCCACCGCAGCAGACCCCACCCTCACCTTCGTCGGTGTCCTCCAGAAGCTTGAGGCTGGTGCCGAAGGTGTCGGAGTCCGCCAGCACGGTGTAGACCTCCCACTTTTCGCCGGCCGGGCCGGTGACCCAAACCTTGTCCTGGGTGGCAAAGCAACAGGTAGTGCCGATCTCCTCTTCAGTGAACAAACCCTCGCCGGTCAGCCGAGCGATCTCGGCATGCACCTTGTCGCTGGACTCGACCTCCACCCCGAGATGGTTGATCGTGCCGCCCTTACCGGGGTTCTCCATGCACAGGGAGCTCGACCTCTACCCGGACGTGGACCAGGCCATCGTCCTCCTGACGGAGGGTCGAGAAGAAAGTAATCGTGTAGTCAGGCATTTGACTTCCTTTCGGTAAGCAGGTCCGCGGGAACTTGGGCTAGCAGGTCCGCGAGAACGCCCCGCTAGTGCCGAATCTGGTTGGCGAACGCGTTGGCGCACGCGGTCCTATTAAGGACCACAGTTTAGTCCGAAAATGGCTTCTGACCTGCGTCGGGCTGACAGCGTCGATGACGACCCCGCGCGCTGACCTCCACCCGGCGCACCGCATCCGGGTCGTAGCGGTCCACCCAGTAGTCAATGGCCGCCTCGACCTTGGCCACCGACAGCGACCCCCACTCCACCGCAGCCGCGGCCAATTCGGTGTCGACCGTGGCCCGCGCCTCGGAGTCGCGGATCAACGCGGTGCGATACACGATGGCGTTGACCAGGCGGTAGGAAATCCGTCCGGCGGCGAATACCTCGGCCCACCCGGGGCAGCCGCCCGCGCAGCGCGGTGGCGATCATCGGCTGATGGGCGGCCACCCCTAACGACACGCTCTGCGCCGCGGCCACCTCCGCGGCCACCACATCCCAATTGTCGATACACCACTGCTCGCACTCGGCCCAACCATCGGCCGCCAGGCGCGCCTCCAATACATCGGCGATCGCCCACAGTCGCCGGGCGCACGCCGCGTTCTCCACCCGCGCCCACGCCCCCACCGCACCCGCACCACGGGCGGCATCGGCAGCAGTCACAAGCGATTCGAACATACGAGCGAAACTACCCACGTCCAACGACCGAACACTCGGTGAAACCTCGGCACCTATCTCAATCTGTGGACGAATTCGCGCCTGTGAAAAAAACCTCGGAAAGTGGTTTGCCGTGACGGTCATCACCGAGCGGTCCACCACTGGAATCAATCCGCTGACCAGCGGGGTTCAACAGCTTGGAAACACTAGAGATAAGGAATAGAGGATGAATAAGTTCGGATTTGCCGCTGCGATCGTCGGGGGCCTCGCCGCTGCGGTCATCGGACTGGCAGCTCCGGCAAGTGCCGCGCCTGCCGGTCCCGGCAGCGCTCAGCAGACCATCAACGAGCTGCAGGCACAGGGCTATACGGTGATCGTGAACCGACTCGGTACCGCCCCGCTCGATCAGGCCAGTGTGGTGGCCGTTCGGCCAGGGCAGACCTATTCGCGCACGGACACCGGCGTTCCTGGTGCCGGCAACGACATCCACACAACTGTCACCGACAAGACGGTCTACGTAGACGTCAAGTAAGTCGATTCGCAAGGAGGGGCATCCAATTGGATGCCCCTCCTTCCTATTTCGGCGATGCTGAACCCGTGATCGAACTAGCGCGCTACCAGGAGGGCCTGTCGACTGTCGTGGCCTCGCGCGATGGCGACGAGCTGCTGTTCCGGTCGTCGTACGACGACCACGGCAGGACGATCACCGAGGAATCCCGCATCACGATCGGCGACTTCGTCGCGAAGGGCGAGGGCCCCTGGCCGTGGTATGACCTGGGCGATAAGCGCGACGGCACCCTGAAGGTGCTGGACGCGCTCGGCGTCGATCGGCCGGCGTGGACGGCGCCGCTGCCCGACGAGGTCCTCGATCTCTTCGACCAGGCCCGCAACGGAAGCACCGAAGTCATCGAGCTGCTCGCCTGGGGCGCCGAGCCCGATCCGATCGATCCCTGCGGGGCGTCACCGCTCTGGTACGGGGTGCGCTCTCGCAGCGCTGGCATCGTCGTGGCCCTGA
This sequence comes from uncultured Actinomycetota bacterium, assembly GCA_963698965.1. Taxonomy (GTDB): domain Bacteria; phylum Actinomycetota; class Actinomycetes; order Mycobacteriales; family Mycobacteriaceae; genus Mycobacterium. Next base: position 91,696 of record CAVOSY010000003.1, on the reverse strand, counting down.
TCGAGGCAGGCGCCGACGCTGGCCGCCGCATCGACCTGTCAGCCCGAGGCGAGCGGTTCACGACGATCCTGCACGAAATCGTCCGCCTCGGACGCACCGTGGCGCTAGCCCATGCGCTGACCAAAGGCGTCGACCCAGGCCTCCAAGACTCAGACGGCGCCACGGCGTTGCACGTGGTCGACGGCAACAACGACAACGTCAACCCCGAGTTGGTTCGCGCACTTGTTCGCGCCGGGGCCGCAGTCGACGCCGCGCTTCCGAGCGGCACCCAGCCCATCGAACAGGCGGTCCGCCGGGTCCTGCCCGCGACCGTGGCGGCGATGGTCGAACTCGGCGCCGACCCAGGCCGCGGCCTCGATGCGCTGCTGCCCTGGTGGGCCACCACCGGAGCACGCCATGCGGGCCACCGTGCGACCGACGTCGCCGAAATCATCGACATCCTGCGCGCAGGCGGCGCTGTGGTGACCGACGGGCACCGCGAATTGGCGGCCGACGCCGGAGCATCGCAGGTCGAAGCCGCCCTTCGCCGCTAGAGTCGCGATGTGCCCGGGTACTCCCGATATGTCGCGATCGGCGACAGCCAGACGGAGGGGCTATGGGACGGCGACGACTCCGTCGGGCTGCACGGATTCGCCGACCGGCTCGCCCAAATCGTCGACACGCACTACCCGGGTCTGACCTATGCCAACCTCGCCGTGCGCGGCAGGCGCATCGGCGACCTGCTCGACGAGCAGCTGCCGAACGCGCTGGCGATGGATCCCGACCTGGTGACGGTGTGCATCGGGATGAACGACGTGACGCGGCCCGGACCCTACTTCGACAAGGCCCTTGCCGAGCTCGAAGACCTGCACGCCCAGCTGTCATTGTCGGGGGCAACGGTCGTGACCAACACGTTCCCTGACCTGGCGCAGATTATTCCGATCGGCCGCATGCTCGGGGCGCGGGTTTCGCGCATCAACGACGAGATCAGAAGGGCCGCCGACTGGTACGACTTCCGGCTGGTCGACCTTTATGACGCGCCATCGATGACCCACCCGGACACCTGGAGCGCCGACCGGGTGCACGGGTCAGCGAAGGGCCACGCCCTGTTCGCTGCCGCGGCCGCCGAGGCACTGGATTTGCCTGGGAGCAACCATGATTGGGCTGAACTCGGCGGCGGACCCGTACGTCACTCGCTCCGGTCGCAGGCCTACTCGCAGGCACTGTGGACGCAGAACATGCTGATGCCCTGGCTGTGGCGGCACGTGCGTGGTCGGTCCGCCGGGGACGGTCGTGGTCCCCGACGGCCGCGTCTGGAAAGCGTGGCGGCCTAGCTACCCAAGAACGGCAGCGGGATCGGCGACTGGCCGTTGGCGATCGACGTCACAGCCGCCGGGCAGAACAGCGAGATGGCGAGGCCGGTGAACATGGTCGCCGGGCCCAGCGACATGCCGCCCGCGTCGGCCACCTTGGCGGCGACGTCGGCCGCCGTCTGGCCGGGCTGGGCCAGCATCGGGCAGACCTGCTGGCCCAGCGCTGCCGCATCGACGGGGGCGGCGGTCCCGATCCCGGCGTTGGTCAACGCCGAAAGGAACGCGTCGTCAGTGGTGTCGGCCTGCGCCGGCGCCGCCCACGCCAGGCCGGAAGCCAACACACCGGCGGAAAGGGCGAGGGCGATTCGTCTGCGCTGCACCCCCGAATCGTAGCGTCAGATGCCCGTCCAGGCCGCATCGATGCTGTCTGCCACGTCGATGACCTTGGCCTTCTGCGACGCGGGGCTGTCGATTTCGCCTGCGACGTGTGCGGCGACGAACCGCCTGATCTCCGCGTCGACGCCGGCGACGATCCGGAGCACCTCCGCGCGTAGCGACTTGGACGTGACGTGGATGGAGATGTCGGCAGGCCGTGGTTTCTCGACGTCCAGAATCAGCAACAGTGGCGCAGCGGCCCGTGCCGTAGCCCGCAGCGCGATCTCTCCGAACACCATGAATTTCGGCCTGTCGATACGCAGGTCGATGACCATGTCGATCTCTAACGGGATCCGGATGGCGAACGTGATCATCTCGCCGACCTGCCTGGTGATCCGTGGCTCCATGATCCGGACCTTGGCGGTCACCTTGGCGATCTTGCCCGGGCCCTGGCCCATCGGCCCCATCTCGAACGCGTCTCCAGCGATAGCGCCGATCGCTCCGCCGACGCGGTCTTCTGTCACTGCGGCCTCGAAGAACCTGCGCCCGAACTCTTCGTAGGTCATGTAGTCATCGGCGTCCATCGTGCTGTAACCGTCTCACGTCCACTCAACGAACCGGTGTAGCGCGACCGAATCGAGACTCATCCTGCGTCGCGGAAGAGCTGAATACCAGTGATCGCGACGGGTTCAGAACCGACCTCGGCGAAGAACACACTGCGCTGACCCGCCCGCTCGATGGCCGCGACGACGGCATACCCGGATCCGATGAGCTTGCGCCAGCGCGCTCCCGAGAGGTGCCTGAGCAGGTCTGCTGCGCTCATCTGAACGCCGTCGCCGCCCGAGATGCGGACCTCGCCCGCAAGCCGTCGTCGCATGCCGACCTCGTCGCCTGCGCACGCTGCGTCCAGGAACCGCGCGACGGCACCCTTGGCACCGCTGCCCATACTGCGCAGTCCGCCGAGGAATCCGAGAGTGCCGACCAAACCCTGGTTGCGCATCAGTAGTCGGGACAGCCGCACGCCCGCCGGGACGGCCCGGATGCCCCCGCGCAGATACTGCGCCACCATCGCGGGCAGCTCCCAAAAAGCCCACAGTGCAGCAATTTTCAGCTCACCGGCCTCGTCTTCGAGGTCGTAGCGGATGAAGACGGGTACCCGCAGCGTGAGCGTCGACGCCATCGTCACCTCGAGTTCGCCGTCGCGGACGACGGTCTGGCCGACCACGATGTCGACGTCGGGGTGAAATCGGATGTCGCGGGGACCGATGAACGTGTCGTAGAACTGCCCGATCGCGGCGACCCCTCGATGCGGCGCGGAGCCGACGGGGTCCTCGACACAACCGTTCGACGTGAAGAGGCCGATCCAGGCCTTGCGATCACCTGCGCCCGCGGCCGCCGGCGAGCGCTCGGCGGTCGCCAAAAGGTCGGCGCGTGTGAAGGTCATATGGGTTGCCTACCACTTGCCGTCGGCGTCAGTCGACTACTTCGCGCCGCGCAGGCACACTGTGAGTACCGCAATGCCGCGGTGTTTGGCTAACAGGAGGAACCGCAATGAGCAGCAACGGGCCTTTCGGGTTCGACCCCGAAGAGTTCGATCGCGTGGTCCGCGAGGCGGGCGAGGGCTTGCGCGACGCGCTCGACGGAGTCAGCAGGTTCTTCAACACCTCCGGAGAGCGGGCGGGTTGGGCGTCTCTTTTCGACGAGTTCGCACGGCAATCCAGGGGCAGGACCGAGCCGGAGACGACGGGCGAGGCAGGCGACGGCGTCTGGGCCATTTACACCGTCGACGACGACGGTGGCGCCCACATCGAGCAGGTGTATCCGACCGAACTGGATGCGCTCAGGGCGAACAAGGGCAACACCGATCCGACGCGGAAGGTGCGCTTCCTGCCGTACGGCATCGCCGTCAGCGTGCTCGACGCGTCCGAGTAGCTACTCGAAGCAGCGGCGCATGCCCGCCAGCATGGCGGTGTGCGCCTCGACCGCCTCGCGCACGGTCATCGCCGCCAAGGCGCGTGGCGCCTCTATGTGCATGTGCTCGGTGAGTCGCGTGCCGGCAGCGATCGGCTCGAATGTGACCGTCGTCCGCAGCCTCACCCGTGGGAACTGATACGCCTCGGCCGTCACGTCGCCGATATTCGGCACGTGCAGCCGAGCCAGATAGCTGATCCGTAAGTGCAAAGGCCCCACCGGAATCCGGTCTTGGACGCGATAGGACTGCACGTATCCGTCCGCCGTCTCCTGCCTGTCGGTCGCGCGCACCGCCACCACGAGTGGATGCACCCGTTTGATGTTGTCCAGGTCGACGTAGAAGTCACGAACCGCATCAGGCGGAGCCGGGATCTCCTCCCAGACGGTGCGCTCCGCGCGCGCCACCCACCGTCTCATGAACGCCATGACTGCCCCTTTGCATCAGGTCCGACCCCGGCTTCAGCGGAGGATACGCAACAGCAGCAACCAGGACCCGCCACTTGGCAATTGTTATAAAAACAACAAGAATGGCGCTCCATGGATCGCGACCAGCTCATCGATCTGACCCGCCGCGCGCTGAAGCTCGCGCGCGACAAGACGACCGACCTCACCCCGGCGGAGCACACCGTTGCCGCGGACACCTACACCTCGGCGCAGCGCCACGCAGAGGACAAGTCGATGCTGCTCACCAGCCCGCAGCTCGTTGGCTATTCCTCCGAACTCCCCCGCCCCGGCACGTACGGCACGAAGACCGTGATGGGCCGCTCGATTCTGCTGACCCGCAGCGCCGACAACACCGTCCGGGCGTTCGACAACGTCTGCCTGCACCGCCAGTCACGCATCGCCGACGGCTGCGGAGCGGCGCGCCGGCTCGCATGTCCGTATCACGCGTGGACTTACGACCTCGACGGCAACCTCGTCGGCGTACCCGGCAAGGAGGGCTTTCCCGAAACACGCTCCGGCCCAGCGAAACTGACCGAGCTACCTGCCGCAGAATGTGCGGGCTTCCTGTGGATATCGCTGGATCGCGACGCGAAGCTCGACATCCCGGGCTTCCTCGGGCCGCTCGCCGACGAACTGGAGTCCTGGGGTATCGGCCGATGGTCGCCATTGGGCGAGAAGGTGCTCGACTGCCCGATCAACTGGAAGCTCGCCATCGACACGTTTGCCGAGAACTATCACTTCGCGACGGTGCACAAGGCCACCTTTGCGACCATCGCGCGCAGCAACTGCACGGTGTTCGACTCCTTCGGCCCCCACCACCGACTTGTCTTTCCCCTCAACGGAATTCTCGATCTCGAGAGCCTTCCCGAGGAGCAGTGGGATCCGCTGCACAACATGGTGGTCATCTACGCGCTGTTCCCGAACATCGTGTTGTCGTGCACCATCGCGAATGGCGAGTTGTTCCGCGTCTATCCCGCCGACGAACCCGGTCGGTCGATCACTGTGCACCAGAACTCAACTCCGTTGGATCTGTCCGACGAGTCGGTGGCCGCAGGCGCGGCGGCGGTCTTCGACTACGCGCATGCCACGGTCCGCGACGAGGACTACGCCCTCGTGGCCGGCCTGCAGGCCAACCTCGAATCCGGCGCCCGGGAGCATTTGGTCTTCGGTCGCAACGAACCTGGCCTTGCGCACCGCCATCAAACCTGGGAAGAAGCCATCAACAGCAGCGGCTAGGAACGAATCTTGGCGATGTCCTCGAGCACAAGGTCGCGCTCCGCGGGACCCGCCGCCGCCAGCACGTCGGCCAACTCCCAGTCGCGGTACAGCGCCAGCGATCGCTCGTAGAAGGCGAAGCCGCTCACCGGCTCCCCGCGAAATGTCCCACGGTACCGATACGGACCCTCCATGTACTCCAGCGGCAACGCGTGCGCAGGTGCAGGCACCAGCGGCTCACCGACCAGATCCAGCTCGAGTTCGTGCGACGTGAGTCGATGCCGGTCGGGCATGTATCGCGCCGCAGCGGGCGGCGGGACCAGCGTTTTGACCGGCTCCGGCCAGCGCACATAGCTCTCGACCGTGATCTCGATGTCATCGGCGTACTCGGGTTCGGCGTCGGGAGAACTCGTCGTCGCACCCGAGAACGGTTGCAGCGCATTGTGATCGATGCGATCGAACTGCCGCCATATGCTCAGGTCGACGCCATTGTCGAGGTTGATCGTCCGCCACTCGTGGGCCCGCGACCGGATATCGCCGGTCGGCCCGCCATTGTTCGCGACAAGTGGGAACCACTGCCGGTCGACGTGGCCCGTGGCGCCGGTGACCTTCTCCTCGACCGCTCCCCACCGCAGTGTGCCGGTCATCGCCATGCGGGTTTGGAAGTAGGAGTACGTGTCGGCCTGGCCGAAGCACTCGATCTTGCCGTTGTGTGCCGCGGCGCCGAGCGGGACGGGCGCGCGCGAGGGCGTCACGTGCAGGTCCAGCCACATGGCGTCGCCTTGTGCGTCGGTACCGATGAGGGTGACGTCGTAGGTGTACGGCATCAACCGACCCTGCTCGTCGCGACACGTCCGCCACACGGCCTGGCCCGCCCCGCTGTCGTAGCTCAAGTCCAAATGACCGTTTTCGACGGACAGCTTGGGCCGCGCCCCTGGCTGCATGTTCCGCGGTGGCATGTCGTAGTCCGTGTATGTCCCGTAGCCGCCGCTGTCCAGGTCGAACAGGGCGAACGTATAGAAATCGGCGACGATCGACTGGCCCGGCCGGTTCTTGTTGAAGATCGTCAGATAGGCGAACTGACGGCCACTCTCGGCGGTCAGCTCGCCCGCGATGAACCAGGTGTCGGACTCGTAGTCGGGGTGATTTCCCTCGGCGGCGGGAAAGCGCAGCTGCGGGTCGCCTGGCACCAGGTCGAACGGATACGCACGCCAGTCGGTTGAGAGCTGGTTTTTCACGGCACCTGCCTTTTTTGCTATGTTTGCAGCAATAGCAACTTTAGCGGTCCGGACGGGCGGTGACGCCATGATGAGCGACATCGAGAAGCGCTTCCCGTTCGACGCGTACCCCAAAGGCTGGTTCCAGGTCGCCTACAGCAGAGAGGTCGACCCGGGTCAGATCGTGGGCCTGCACTATTTCGGCAGACGCCTGATCTGCTACCGCGGCGACTCAGGCAACCCGTACGTGCTCGACGCGTACTGCCCCCATCTGGGTGCCGATATCGCCGTCGGCGGCACCGTCACCGAGGACTGCATCACTTGCCCGTTCCACGGCTGGCGCTTCGACGGCGCCGGATCGAATGTTGAGATCCCGTACGCGAAGACCGTCAATCGCACCGCGCGGCTGCGGGCGTGGCCGACGGTCGAGCGCGCCGGTGCGATATTCGTCTGGCATTCGGAGGCGTCGACCGACCCGGATTGGGAGCTGCCCAAGATCCCGGAGAGCGAGGACGCCGCGTTCACCTTCCACGCGCCCGAACACGCCCGCTGGGTGTTCCGGTCCCATCCGCAGGAGGTATTCGAAAACACCGTCGACATCGCACATTTCGCGACCGTGCACGGGGTATCGGGGTTCGGCAACCTCGATCTGGAGACCGACGGGCACCGGCTGCGGGCGGTCGCCGAGGTGACGTTCCAGACGCCGCGCGGGCCGGTGTCCGGAGCGGTCGACTCCGAGCTGTTCGGCATGGGGCTGGACGTAGTCAGGCACCGTGGCCTCGGCCGTTCGTGCACCCTTCTGACCGTCACCCCGGTCGACGGTGAGTTCGTCGACGCCAGGTACACATTCTTCGTGCAGACCGACCCGCAGACCGGTGACATGACGCGGATGGGTCTCGGCTTCGCCCGCGATTTCTGCAAGCAGATCGAACAGGACATCCCGATCTGGGAGAACAAGATCTATCGCGACCGTCCGCAGCTGGCCCGCGGCGAAGGCGCGATCACCGAGTTCCGCGCGTGGGCGCGGCGGTCCTACGAGGAGGCACCTGCGTGAGATCCCTTGTCTACGACGAGCTTTACATCGGAGGACGGTGGCAGTCGCCGTCCACCGGGCAGCGACTCTCGGTGATCTCCCCGCACAGCGAGGAACCGATAGGCGAGACTCCCGAGGCGGCGCCCGTGGATGTCGACAAGGCGGTGATGGCCGCCAGGGTCGCGTTCGACACGGGGCCGTGGCCTCGGCTCACGCCCGCGGAGCGGATGGAGAAGGTCGAGAAGTTGGCGGCGGTGTACAGCGGCCACACCGACGAGATGGCCGATCTGATCACCGCCGAGATGGGCTCGCCACGCAGCTTCAGCAGGCTCGGCCAGGCCACCGCGGCGGTGGCACAGATGCACCTGAACCTGGCGACGGCACGTGAGTTCCCATGGGCCGAGCGCAGACAGGGTCTTTTCGGGGAGGTGCACGTGCGCCGCGCCCCCGTCGGCGTCGTCGGCGCGATCGTGCCTTGGAACGTACCGCAGTTCCTCATCATGCCGAAGCTCATACCCGCGCTGATCGCCGGCTGCACCGTCGTGATCAAGCCGGCACCTGAAACACCGTTGGACGCAATGTGGTTGGCCGAGATGCTGGACGACATCGACCTGCCGGACGGAGTCGTTTCGATCATTCCCGGCGGTCGCGAGACCGGCGAAGCGCTGGTCCGCCATCCCGAAGTGGACAAGATCTCGTTCACCGGCTCCTCTTCGACAGGCAGGCACATCGCCACACTGTGCGGGGAACAGCTCAAGCGGGTGAGCCTGGAGCTGGGCGGCAAGTCAGCGGCGATCATCCTGGACGACGCGGACATCGATCGCACCGTGAGGCACCTGAAGATGGCGAGCCTGATGAACAACGGGCAGGCCTGCGTGGCGCAGACTCGCATTCTGGTCAGCGAGCGCAGGCACGACGAGGTCGTCGACGCGCTGGCGGACATGATGTCAGGGCTGCAGGTCGGCGATCCTGCCGACGAGGCGACGGACATCGGCCCGCTCGTCGCGCAACGCCAGCAGGATCGCGTGCATGGCTACATCAAGACGGGCATCGACGAAGGCGCGCGAATCGTGCTGGGCGGCACGGACAAACCTCGCGATCGTGGCTGGTACGTCCAGCCCACGCTGTTCGCCGACGCCAACAACGAGATGCGGATCGCGCGGGAGGAGATCTTCGGCCCGGTGCTCACGGTCCTCAAGTACTCCGACGAGCATGACGCCATCCGCATCGCCAATGATAGCGATTACGGGCTGGCCGGTTCGGTGTGGACTGACGATATCGCCCACGGGCTGGAGATCGCGGCCGAGATCCGCGCGGGCACCTACGGCATCAACATGTACACGCTCGACACCAGTTGCCCGTTCGGCGGATTCAAGCAGTCCGGCATCGGGCGCGAATTCGGATCCGAGGGGCTTTCCGAATACGTGGAGCTGCAGTCGACGGTCAGCGCGGGCAAGCTGCCCGAGCTCGGCTGAGCCGCTGGGTAGTCCGCGATGAGCGAAGTCGTGGTCGAGCGACACGGCGCCGTTCTGGTCTGCCGGCTCAACCGGCCACAGGAGCGCAACGGGTTGACCGGCGCACTGCTCGCCGAGTACCTGGCCGCGCTGGACGAGGCCCGTACGGACGACGCTGTGCGGGTGGTGGTTACGACAGGCGAAGGCGATGCGTTCAGCGCCGGCGCTGACATGAGCGACCTCGACAGCGATACGGCCCGGCACGGGCTCAACGTGCTGATGCACGAAAAGCTCGGACTGACAGCCAAGCTCAGCACGGCCGAGCGCGCATACGACCGCGTGGGAGTCGGCAGGGAAACACTGACGATCAAGAATTTCGACAAGCCACTGATCGCAGCGGTGAATGGTGCGGCGGCCGGCGGCGGCTTCGCACTGGCCATGCTCCATGACATCCGGCTCGCATCCGAGCGCGCCACGTTCACGAGCGCGTTCGTGCGCATCGGGCTGGTGGCCGAGATGGGTCTCAGCTATACGTTGCCGCGTGCTGTCGGGCTCGAGGCCGCAATGGACATGATGTTCACCAGCCGTACCGTCGATGCCGAGGGTGCATTGGCAATGCGCCTTATTCGACGCACGGTCCCCCACGAGCGGCTCATGGAGGAAACCATGGCCTACGCCGAGCAGATCGCGGCACAGGCCCCCATCGCGGTCCAGTTTGCAAAGAGAGCGCTGTCGCGCTCACTCGACAACACGTTTCTCGCTCAGCTGGAGGTGGAGTGGCCGTACCAAGTCGCCGCCTTTGCCACCGACGATGCGAAGGAAGGCATCGCGGCGTTCCGCGAGCGGCGCCCGCCGCGCTTCGGCGGGCGTTAAGGCTCGCCGGGTGGCCACTTATGTCACGCTCCAACGTGGAAAGCGCATCATAAGTGGACATTCGAAAACAAAGCTAACCGCGCAGCTCGACCGTCACCTCTGCGGGACAGCACAATTCGTCGCGCTGGTTGAAGATGGAGACCTCGAGGTCCACGAGGTATCGGGGGGTCTCCCCCGCGGTATCGATGCGTTTGCCGATCACCTGGCCACGCGCCACCATCGAGTCGCCTGCGTAGATCGACCCGAGGAGGGACACCTTGCGCCGCACCACCCGGCTGCGGGGCCCGCCGAAGTCGGTTGCGATCCGGTCGACGAACCCAGCAAGGTGCATGGTGTTGACGAAAATCGTTGGATGCCCGTGGTCTTTGGCGTACTCCGGGTTGTAATGCCAGGGCACATAATCCCAAGTCGTACCCGCGTTCATGACCACACGTTCGTAGCTGATCTGGTCGACTACCTCTGGCAGCTGGGCCGGAACCAAGACGTCGTCCCACGTCATCGGTGACCTGTCGGGGTGAAGCGGAACAACGTGTTCGTGCAGATCGCGACGACGGCTCCATCGCGACGGTGATAAGTCTCCCGAGTCTCGATGAAATGTCCGGTGCCGAGTCGGGTCTTCTTCTCCGGCGACACCGACACCACCTCCTCGACCACGCTCAGCATGTCGCCCTCCAACACCGGCATCAGATACTCGGCTTCGTTGGACGCGTTGATGATTGCGGTGCCGGGGAGAGGCACCCGCACCGCGATGGAGGCCGTGGGCGGCCGGCCGTTCGGCACCCACGGTGGCGGCATCAGCAGACCGATCAGCAGCGCAGGGGGCGCGACGAGACCTCCCCAGACCGACTTCGCGAAGTCGGCATCCCAGTACGACGGGTTGGGGTCGCGCACCATCGACGCGAAGTACTGGATGCGGGCGCCGCTGACCGCGGTGTTCGCATACCGAGGCTCGGTTCGCGTTCCGACCAACCGCAATGCGTCCTCGTATGTGCCGAACGCGAATTCGTAGCTGAGATCTGCTGTCACACTGGCAGCGCGTTCTCGCGCGGCACGAGGTCCCATTCGAGGTCGCGCGAGGTGAAGTACCAGTCACCGCGCTCGTAGATGAGCTGGTCGGAAAACAGGCCAGAAGCCTGAAGTTCGTTGTCGCGGAACAACAGTGCGACACACTTCTGCGTTGCGTCGACGCCGTCGACCGTGATCTCGTGGTCGACGGTCACCAGACGCACGCCGTTCCTCCCGTCGAAGGCCTCCCGCAGGTCGGTGAACGACTGGCCCGCGCGCGTGTACGTCGCGCCCGCGTGGCGGAACGTCGCGATCCAGCCCGCGAGGTCACCCGCTGAGTACAGCCGATTGTGTCGCGCGTCCAGGTTGAGGATCGCCGCCCGCCCCGCCAGCCCGTCGAGAACGAACTGTTGTTGGTATGTCAACGTCATGTGGTTGTCTCCGTCCTACCGGCTCAGCACGTAGCCGTGCGCTTCGCGGTCCCAGGCGCCGACGCCCAGTCCCCTGCTACGAAGCACGTCCTTGCGGACGCGCCCTATCACGTTCTTCGGGATCTCGTCGAGCACCTCCAGGTACCGCGGCACGCAGAAGTACGGCATGCGGGCCGAGCAGAAGTCCAGCAGCTCCGCACATTCCAAGGTTGCGCCGGGTCGCAACGTGACGACCACGAGAATGTCGTCCTCACCGACATCGCTTGGCACGCCGACCGCAGCGGCCTCGAGCACGGCCGGATGACGCATCACCGTTTGTTCGACTTCTACGGAAGAGATGTTCTCGCCACGCCTTCGCAGCGAGTCCTTGACCCTGTCGATGTACGTCAGGTTGTCGTCGGCGTCCAGGAGGCCGAGATCGCCGGTGTGGAACCACTCGGGGTGCGGATCGATGGTCAGTCCTCGCCCACCGGACGCGGAAGACACATACCCCTCGCTCATCGCATGCGTCGTCCGCGCCCGGCAGGTGATTTCCCCGACCTCGCCCGCGGGCAACGGGCTACCTTGCGGATCGACGATGCGCACGTCGAACGCGGGATTGACCTGTCCGGATGTCCCTGGTCTGCCTTCATCGGAAACTGCCTTGTAGGCAATCGGAAACGCTTCGGTCATGCCGTACATCGTCACGATGCGGCACCGGTAGCGGTCCTCGATGGCGCGGTACATGTCGGCTGCGATGGGCGCCGCCGAGATGAAGCGCAGACCGACTTCGGCATCGCGCGGATCCGGTGGCAGGTTCCAAAGCATCGACACCATCGCGCCTGCCCCCGCGAAACCCGCGGCGCCGCAGGACCGCATCTCGTCCCACGCCTCGGTCGGGTGAAACGCCGCGGCCAGCGCACTGGTTCCGCCGATCAACATGGGCGCCAGAACCGTTGGTGCCGCACTGAGATGGAACAGCGGCATGGCCGTCCACAACACGTCACCAGAGCCGAGTTCCCACGTTGCGGCGACGGTGGCGGCCGCGGTGAACAGGTAGTGCCATGTGGTGGCGACGGCCTTCGACGGCCCCGTCGTCCCGGACGTGAAAAACAATGCGATGTCGTCTGCTTCCGCAACGGCTCCGGTCGGCGGCTCGTTCGACGCGGATTTCAGGACACTTGCAAGCGAATCACCTTGAACCAATAGCGATCTCAGTGTGTCGACGTCGTCGGCCACTTCGGCGAGGCGGGCCTGTCGATCACCGTCGGTGACGGCAACCGCGGCATGGGACAGCCGCAACGCGTGCAGCAGGAAGTCGCCCTTGCTCGCCGCGTTGACCGCCGCGGGCACCGCGCCGATGCGCGCAGCACCCAGCCAGAAGTAGACCCACTCCGGGCAGGTGCCGGTGAACAGCGCGACGGTCTCGCCCCGCTCGACCCCGAGACCCGCAAGCACGTTGGCCGCGGCGCAGGACCGCTCGCGCATCTGCGCGAAGGTGACGGGCGTGCCGGCGATCGACATCATCACGCGATCGCCGAGTTGCTCAGCGCGACTGTCGAGCACCTCCGGGACGGTGAAGCGTTCGACGCCGAACGCGGCTGGCTCTGTCCCCACCATCCCGCTGGTGGGCATTACACTCTCGCTGCCGCCGGGTCGGGGTCGCCGTCGGCGGTATACCCGAAGTCGGTCGACGACGGCTCCTCTGCCGGGTAGAACCGATGCGCCCACCGCCGCAATGCGGCGTAGTCCCGCGCCTCTTCGGGTGCGAGGTTGGGCTTCTCGAGGTACTTCATGTTCTCCCATGTGAAGAAGTCCTGTTTGATGACTTCCTGCTGCAGCTGCAAGAACTTGTCGGCGCGGCCGGTCGGCTTGTCGCCGGTGTCGCCGGTTTCACGAATCGACGCCTGCGTGTAGAAGTAGTCGGTGTAGTCCTCGTCCACCGGTGTCTGGCCGGTCACCTGAACGGTCGCCACGAGGTCCGACGGGAAGCGCACGATCCCCAGGCCCAGCGAGTAGTTGTCGTAGATGATCTTGGCGTCGACGGGACCGTTGGGGGTCAACCATGTCTTCGCCCGTCCGCCACCGAAATTCGCGTTCACGGTCGCGTGCAGGTGGTAGCCACTGACCTCGAACGAAGCGGTCGTCGCAGGGTTGGCCGCCTTGTGCACATACTGCACGTGGTACGGATCGGCCGCGTTCTCGATGATCATCTGCGCGTGCACCTTCACCCGGTTCACCATCCTGGTGTGCGGGTGTAGCGGGTAGTACTCGTTGGTCTCCAGTTCGGGCAGCACCGGGGGTTGCCAGTACGGCGCGCGGCCATGGCGCTCGTGCCACACCAAGAGGAAGCCGTACCACTCCGTGCTGTGGTACGTGCGGATGCGGACGTTCTGCTTGCAGCCGATCTTGCTGTACGGGATCAGTGCGTTCGTACCGTCGCCGTTCCAGCGCCAGCCGTGCCAGGGGCAGACGATCCGCTCACCCTCGACGGTGCCGCCGACTCCCATGTTCGCCCCGAGGTGTTGGCAGTACGCGTCGAGCACGTTGAGCTGCCCGGACTCGGTGCGGAAGATGACGAGTTCCTCGCCGAAGTAATGAGCCCGTTTCACCTGGCCAGGAGCCAGTTCGGAGGCGAATCCGACGATGAACCACCCGGTCGGGAACCGGTACTTCGAGAGGCTGATGCCGCTTGGCCCGAATTCGCGCTCCGACGGGTCGGTGGTGTCCGCAATCGTGTCCGCCACTGTTCTCTCCGTCCGCACGCCAGCAGGGCAGGTCAGGACCTGTCCATTGCCTATTTTTACTATTTTAGGCATTCTAGGTCAAGGCCACGAGGTGGAGAATGCGCGGCGGACGAGAGGAGCACTGAAAGCATCATGCCCACGGCGACGCCGGTCGACCTGTCCGATACTGCGTTGTGGCAGAACGGATTTCCTGACGAGTTGTTCACCGAGTTGCGCCGCGAGCGACCGATCTTTCACCACGAGCGGACCGCCGGCGTCGCCAAGACGGTCAAACGCGACTTCTGGATGACGACCAAGCATCGGCATGCGCAACGGATTCACCGTGACACGGATGCGTTCACCGCCGTGGACGGCCCCCTCATCCAACCCATCGGCGTGATGACGGACTTTCCGACCATCATCCATATGGATCCGCCCGAGCTGACCAAGCGGCGCCGGGTGATGTCGCACGCGTTCACCCCGAAAGCCATCGGCAAGCTCGAGGAGGGCATCCGCACGCGCGCCGGATCGCTGATCGACCGGTTGCTCGCGGCAGGCGGTGGGGACTGGATCGAAGACGTCGCCGATGTGCTCCCGATGACCGTGATCGGCGACATCATCGGCATTCCCGACGAGGACCGGCCCGAGATCTTCGAAACGCTGGATCGGATCCTGACAGCGAATTCGCCCGACGTGCGGGTGACCGAACAGGAGCAGCTCGAGTTGTTCGGGAAGATCTTCACCTACGCGACCGAGCTCACTGCGGACAAGCGGCGCAACCCTGCCGACGATATCTGGAGCACGCTGGCCTCCGCGGTCGTCACCGACGAGAACGGCGAGCAGCTGTCCATCCCCGCCAACGAGCTCGAGATCTTCTTCTACGTGCTGACGTTCGCGGGCAGCGACACCACGAAGAACGCTCTGGCCGCTGGGTTGCAGGCGTTCGTCGCCAACCCCGGCGAGATCGCGCGGTATCGAGCCGACGAGACGATCCGGCCGAGCGCCGTCGAAGAGGTGCTGCGCTGGGCGACGCCGGTGGCGTTCTGGACGCGCAGCACGAAGGTCGACATTCAGATGGACGGTGTCACGATCCCGAAGGGCGACCGGGTGGTGTCGATGCTCCGGTCGGCCAATCGCGATGAGGAGGTCTTCGCCGACCCGTTCACGTTCGACATCGGCCGCACCGAGAACCAGCACGTGACGTTCGGCGGCGGAGGGCCGCACCACTGTCTGGGCGCGATGCTGGCGCGCGCCGAGATCCGCGCGGTGCTCGACGAGTTGCTCTGCCGCGCCGACGACATCACGCTCGGTCCGCCGAAGGTCGTCTTCCCCAACCTGACCAACAACATGTCGATCTACGACCAGATGGCGATTTCGCTTACGCCACGCTAGGCCCGCCTCACAGTCCCTTCGGCCTGGTGCCGATGACTCCCTGCGCGGCCAACCGATCCAGGTCGGTATCGGTCAGTCCACACAGCTGGGTCAGCACCTCGCTGTTGTGCTGACCCAGAGTCGGCGGCGGCCGACGCAGCCACGCCTCCGCGCCGTCGAGCAGTGCGAACGGCGGCGTCGGGTACAGGCCGCCGCCGGTGCTTGGATGGTCGAGGCGTTCGAGGAAACCGCGATGTCGCAGTTGCGGGTTTTCGGTCACCACCGAAGGCGAGACGACGACGGCTGCCGGAATTCCTGCGCTCGCAAGCACATCGACGACAGCGTCGCAGTCCTGTACAGCGAACCAGTCGCCGAGGTCGGCTTCGCTCGTCAACTCGGACAACGCGTTCCGCTGCGCATCGGTGTGTGCGCAGACCGCGATCCAGTTGTCGTCTCCCGCGCACCGGTAGATGTCCTGGGTCGCGGTCGGATGGCCGCGGTTGCCCCGCCTCGACAAGATCTTTCCGAAGACCTCGAATTCGATTGTCTGCGTTGCGGTCACGTTCAGCACGGTCTCGATCATCGGCATTTCTACGAGTTGACCGCGGCCGGTGCGGTCGGCGAACTCCAACGCCGCCAGCAACGCGAACGCCGCGTGTGCGCCCGCAAGCGGGTCGCAGGCGCCCCGCGGCGGGATCGGTGGGCCCTCGGGCAGCCCGGTGACCCACGCGAGTCCCGCGATCTGCTCCATCGTCGGCGCGAAGCCGACACGATCGCGCCACGGCCCCGTCAGCCCGAACGCAGGCATCCGCACCACTACGAGGTCGGGCTTGAGGTCGAGCAATGTATCTGCGCCAAGCCCGAATTGGTCCATCACCCGGGGCGAGAAGTTCTCGATCACGGCGTCGGCCTTGCTAACCAACTGCTTGAACAGCCGGATGCCGTCGTGTGATTCCAGGTCCAACGTCACCGACCGCTTGTTGGTGTTCATGGCGTGGAAGACCCAGCCGTACTCCCACCAGTCGTCGACGTCGGAGCGCATGCCGCCGGAGTAACGAATGCCATCCGGCCGCTGGATCGACTCGATCTTGATCACGTCCGCCCCGAACGCGGCCAACGAATGGGTGGCCGATGGGCCCGCCCAGAACGCGGTCAGATCGATGATCCGCACCCCGGCCAGCGGAAGCTCTGTGTTGCTGATGGATGTGACAGATTCCCTTGGCTGCCAACGTGTTTGGCTGTCAGCTTCGCCGAGCACAGGAGCCGGCCGGACGGGAGCCGGCGCAGCGGCCGACATCCGCCACGGAGCGCGTGGCTGCCGGAATCCCGCCGGGTTGTCGAGGTAGACGCCGCGCTCACGCAGATGATCCATCTGCGGAATGGTTGAGCCGTTGCCCAACGGGGCAATCGGCAGCCGGAACAGCTGGCCGAGTTCGACGATCTCGGCGACCGTGCGCTCGCGCATCCACGGCCCGATGTGTTCACGGATCCAGTCCCGGTAATCCCAGCGCCCGATCTGGAACCGAAGATTGGGGATCTCGGTCAGTTCCTGGCAATCCACCATCGCGGCGAAGTCGAGCCACTGCTGTCCAGTGACCATGCTGATGCCGACGTAGCCGTCGGACGCCTCCTCGATAGACGGGACCTCGACCGACCGCCTGATCGGAGGCACCTTCAGCAGCTGCGAATGCAGCCATTCGCTGCTCTGCATCAAGGTGATCGCCTCGAGCATCGACATGTCCAGGTGCCCCCCTGGCCCGCCCCGGAGGACCCGCCGCCGCACGGCCAGCGCTCCATACGCGGCGGCCGCGCCCCCCATGTACTCCCCCAGCTCACCGCCGATCGAGATCGGCGGCCCTGCCGGATCACCCCGGAAACCGGTCAATCCCGACCAGGCCTGCAGCGTGAACTCGGTCGCCGGGCGGTCCGACCATGGACCGGTCAGGCCGAAATCGGACACCGTGACCACGACGCATTGCGGCGACTCGGCCAGAAGAAGCTGCGGATCGAATACCGGCTCGGTCGTCGCGACGATCACGACGTCGGCACCGCCCAGAAGCGCTGCGGAAGCAGCTGTCACACTGCGTTTCCCGGCGTTGAGGTAGCTGAACAGCGGCGCGTCGGCGCCTGTAGCCGGCATGGCGCCGGTTGCGGTGAAGCGGCGCAACGGATCTCCTGCGGGCGGCTCCACCTTCACGACGTCGGCACCCGCGTCCGTGAGAAGCTTGCCGCAGTACGCGCCCGCGATCCGGTTGCTGATCTCGACGACGCGCAGGTCGTCCAGTGGGGTAGGCGAAGCGCCGCTCAACCGCACATCCTCCCTGGTTTCTTTATCATCTTAGTAACTTTTGTCAGATAGCGAGCCGGTAGACCCCTGGTAACGGGCCTATCACTGTTAACATTGCCAAGACATGACAACACTGGGAATCGGCCCTGAGGCCCGCCGTCGGCTGTCCGCGCGCCGCACGGCAGAGATCGTGGCCGACGAGCTACGGCGGCAGATCATCGACGGCGTGCTCGCCGACGGCGACCTGCTGCCGCGCCAGGAAATCCTCGTCGAGCAGTTCAACGTCAGCCTGGTCTCGTTGCGGGAAGCCTTGCGAATACTGGAGACCGAGGGCCTGGTGTCCGTGCGCCGCGGCAATCGCGGTGGCGCCGTCGTCCATGCGCCCGCCAAGGCAAGCGCGGCCTACATGCTCGGGCTGCTGCTGCAAAGCGACTACGTGCCGCTTGCCGATCTGGGCACCGCGCTGCAGGAACTCGACCCGATGTGTGCAGCCCTTGCCGCCAAGCGCCCCGACCGCGGCGAGACGCTGGTGCCCAAGCTCAAGGAACTCAACGACTTGATGGCCGAGCACATCGAGGACGGGGCCCGCTTCACCGAGACCGGCGGCCAGTTCCATGATGAGATCGTCCGCGGGTGCGGCAACCACACGATGATCGCGGTGGTCGGCAGCCTGGAAACGTTGTGGAGCAGTCACCTCCAGTGGTGGGCCGACGAGACCGCGGCCAAAGGCGAATACCCCGCGCTGAGCAAGCGCCGCATCGCGCTGAGCATCCACACCAAGATCGCCGAGGCGATCGAGGCAGGCGACGCCGACCGCGCCCGCAAACTGTCGGCGCGCCACCTCGCCGACACCCAGACGTTCTTTCTCTCGGCCGATCCCGAGCAGCGAATCGTCGCACTCTCGCCGCAAGCCCTGGCCCGACGCCAACGCTGAAAGGTGTTTCGTGCGAACGGCCTTGATCACCGGCGGTAGCGGCGGCATCGGAAAGGCCTGCGGTCGCAAGCTGGCCGAGCTCGGCTACGACGTCATCCTGACCGCACGACGCGAGGAACCGTTGCGCGCCGCGGCCGAAGAGATGGGTGCCCGCTACGTCGTCGCCGACGCCACCGTGCCGGAGAAGTTCGAGCCGGCGGTGCAGGCGGCCGGACAGCTCGACCTCGTCGTCCATGCCGCGGGCATCCTCGGCGGAACCTACGCGCGCAAGCAGACTTTCGAGCAGTGGCGCGCGACGATGTCGGCCAACCTCGACTCTTGTTTCGTCGTCACATCCGCAGCGCTACCGAAGATGAAGGCGGGCTCGCGATTCGTGTTCATCTCGTCGTCGGCCGCACACGAGCCGATGCGGGCGCGCACCGCGTACTCGGCGTCGAAGGCAGGCATGAACGCCTTCGCGCTGGCGTTGGCGCAGGAGGTCGACCGCGACGGCATCAACGTCCACATCGTCACGCCGGGGCCGGTCGAGACCGACATGCTTGCCGACGTCCCTTTCGAGATGTATGCGATTCGGGCGGCCGACGTCGCCGAGGCCGTCGCGTGGTTGGACACCGTCGACCCGTCGGTGGACGTGCCGGAGATCAGGCTGCACGCGATCACACGCGGGCCCTCGGCGCGGGAACCGGTGGTGCCGCTCGAAGTGGAGCGCCGCGGTGCTACTCCCCTGCGCCGTCATTGAGGTACACCTGCGACTCCATTTGATGGAAGATCCGGTATCGCTCACCGCGGCGGACGAGCAGCCAAGTGATCCAGCTGGCACCGGTTCGTTTAACGTCGGCCTCCCTGCCTGTCAGGGTCCAGCGGCTGAGCAGCAAGGCACGCACCAAAGTGTCGCCGGTGTCATCGAGCACGTCGCACTCGTGCAGCGTCGAGGTCACGGCGGCCGCCTTGAGCCTGCTCGCGATGCGCGCCCAATGCCGGTCCAGCTCGTCTGCGCCGATCAGCGGTGCCGCGTATTCGTCACCGACGTAGATCGGCCGCGGATCGTCGCGCTCCCAAAGATCCGCCAGCCCAACGAAATCCAGGCTCGACCAACACTTGTCGTACTGCCGGACCAGGTCCGAGACGTCAGGCAGTCGGCGGCTGTTCACCCGGCAACGCCTTGACCGTCGCCGGCAGGCCGTACAGCGCGGTGGCGTTGCCGCGCATGATCCGCTCGCGCTGATCTGCGGGGAATCGCCTGATCGCCCACTCCGGTGCGTCGTAACTCCAGTGCGGGTAATCCGTGGAGAACATCAAACAGTCGCCGAGGTCCATCATCTCCAGGTATTCGCGGTACATCCCGACGTTGACGTCCTCGAGCGGTTGCGTGGTGAACCGCACGTGTTCGCGGACGTACTCCGACGGCCTGCGGCGCACATGGGGCAGATCGCCCTTGCGCTGCTCCCAGATCCGGTCCATCCGCCACATCACCGGCATCGCCCAGGTGAACCCGCCTTCGACGAACACCACACGGAGCTCTGGATGCCGGTCGAATGCGCCGTCGAACACCAGGCTCATCAGATGCGACACGTACAACAGGGGCCAGGACGCGAAGAAGTCGTGCCAATGCGCCGGGTTGCCCACCGGGTAGATCGGGATCAACTCGAACGGCGTCTGCCCCATCAGGTGGGTGGCAACCGGGAAGCCGTGCCGCGCGGCCGCTTCGTACAGTGGATCGAAATGCGGGCTGCCGAACGGGATTCCGCGGGTCTGCGGCGTCATCAAGACCTCGGCCATATAGGGATGGCCCGCCCAGCGCTCGATCTCGCGGGCGGCGGCGGGTGGATCCTGCGCGGTGACGCTGAGCGCGCCGCGCCAGCGTCCGTGCCAGTTGTTGTCACCGAGCCACACGTCGGCCAGCCAGTCGTTGTGGGTGGCCTTCAGTACGTGCTCGGCTTGCGGCAACTGCGCATCGCACATCGGCTCCAGGATCGCGATGCTCACCCCGGCATCGACCAGTAGCTGCTTGGCCGCGAAATCGGGGTCGCTGCCCGCGACTCCGCCGCCCGGCGGCGCGGCGTCGACCCGAAGCGACATCGTCTTGTACGAGTCCGGCGTGTCATAGAAGTGCGGCACCGGCGAGACGGCGTTACCGGTCGGCCAGAGCCTGCCCTTCCACTCCGCGGGCGCGTACGACTTCAGCACCTCAGCAGACACCGGCAACGGATGCACGTCGGTGTCGACGATTGTCACCGCGATGTCCTGCGCCACGGAATCGTTCGTGCGTTCTTCCACAGTCGTCATGCGAGACTTCCTTCTGTCGCCGCAGCGACCCCGTAGAGGTCACTTGCATTACGCCACAACACCTTTTCGCGCTGCACATCGTTGAGCCCCGCGACCACATCGTCGGGCCTGCAGGTCGACCAGTGCGGGTAACTCGACCCGTACATCAGCAGGTCCGCCTTGTCGGTGAAATCCAGCCATCGCTCGGCGTGGTTCGCGTCGGTCGGGCCGTCGAACGCCGATGAGCAGAATCGCACGTGGTCGCGCAGGTATTCACTGGGAAAGCGGTCCACCCAAGGGGTTTGGTCCCGCATCGACATCCAGAACGTGTCGAGCCGCCACATCAGCGGCGTGAGGATGTCGTAGCCTCCGTCGGCGAATACGAAGCGAAGACCGGGGATTCGGCCGAACGTCCCCTCGATGATCAGCGTGGCGAGGTGCACGAACGAGTTCAGCGGCATGAAGGCCGCATATCCGGGATACGTGTAGGCGTGACCCGCGAACGTCGGTGCGTGGTCGACGCCGTTGCCGCCGTTGATGTGCACCGCCACCGGGAGATTGCGGGCGGCCGCGGCCTCCCAGATCGGCTCGAACATCGGCTTGCCGTAGGGCTCTCGCGACTGCAGCGGGACGCCGACCTGCACCATCTTCGGATGGTCGGCGAGCCGCTCGATCTCTTGGACGGCGCCACTGACGTCTTCGGGGTTGACCCGAATGGTGCCGACGAACCTGCCCGTGGTGTCGGGCTCCAGCCAGCGATCCAGCAGCCAGTCGTTGACCGCGGCACAGATCCGGCTGTTCAGCAGGTAGTCGGCGATGTTGCCGCGGGTCAGCGGGTTGAGGATCGCGTAATCCGCGTCGCCCTCGGTGAACAGATGCCGTGCCACCGTGTCGGGGTCGGAGCCCGGATAGCCGTCGCCGTAGAGATCCTGGCGGTAGTCCCCGCCAGGGGCCTGGTACCACTGCTGCTCGACGTCCGGGATGGACCGCAGTTTGTGCGTGGGCGCCAGGTACTTCCGGATCTCCGAGTTGTAGCGGAAATGTGGCTGGACGTTCGCGTCGATGACAGTCATGCGGTGAGGTACACCTGCCCGTCTGTGACGTCGACCTCGTAGGTGCGAACCCGCTTCTGCGGATCCGCGAGATTGACTCCGGTGGTGATGTCGAACTCCCAGTTATGCCAGGGGCAGCGCGCAATTCGGCCTTCGCGGACGCGGCGCAGCCGGCCGGGCGCGTCAGGTGCGAATTCGTTGGTGCCTACGACATAGCCCGCGCAGAGCGGAGCGCCTTCGTGCGAGCAGTAGTTCGCAATGGCGTACAACGCGCCGTCGATGTTGTAGACGCCCACGCCGAACTTGCCCGCTTGCACCAGCTTCATGCTCCCTGGAGGCAGGTCCTCGATCGCACACACCGGCCGGCGCTGCATCACGTCCCCTCGGTTTCCTTGACCTAGAATACCTAAAATAGTAAAGATAGGGAGACAGAGCCGCCAGATGCCCTGCCGGGGAGGCACAGGTGACGATCAGCACCGATCCGCACGATCAGCCGATAACCCTGGACAGCGATCCGTATGCCTGGTTCGCCCACATGCGCAAGACCGAGCCGGTGTGGCGCGGCACGGTCATGGACACCTCCATGACGCCGCCGGAGTTGCTGCCCGCCGAGGAGTGGACGCTGTTCGACTTCAACAGCGTCTTCGCGGCCTTCCGCGACGACGAATTGTTCGGTTCCGAGCAGTACAACAACACGATCGGCCTGGTCTTCGGCCCGACGATTCTGGGCATGCACGGCAAGCAGCACCACGACCACCGAAGCCTGATTTCCAAGGCGTTCCGGCAGAGCGCACTGGAGCGGTGGGAACCCGCGGTGATCGACCCGATCTGTGACCAACTGGTGGACGACATCAAGAACGAGGGCGGCGCCGACCTCATCACCGCCGTCACACTCGAATTCCCCACCCGCGTCACCGCCGCACTGCTGGGACTTCCGGAGGAAGACCTCGACCTGTTCCGGCGGTTGTCATTCGACCTGATCTCGATCTACATCGACATCGAGGCGGGGCTGACCGCATCCGTCGAGTTGCAGACGTATTTCCAGCAACAGGTGGACCAGCGACGCACCAAGATGACCAATGACATCATCGGTGATCTCGTGGGCGCCGAGATCGACGGTGAAAAGCTGACCGACGAAGCGATCATCTCGTTCCTGCGGCTGCTGCTGCCTGCCGGACTGGAGACCACGTTCCGCTCGTCGAGCAACCTCCTCTATCTGTTGCTCACGCACCCGGACCAGTTGGAGGCGCTGCAGCGCGACCGCGAGCTGATCCCTGCGGCGATCGAAGAAGGCATTCGGTACGAGACGCCCCTCGTCAGCGTGCCGCGCACCACCACGAGACCCGTCGAGGTCAACGGCGTGCCCATCGGGAAGGGCGCACAGGTCAACCTGTGTATGGGCTCCGCCAACCGGGACGAAACGCGGTGGCCCGACGCCGACACCTTCGACATCCATCGGGCACGTCGCGCGCACGTCTCTTTCGCAGGCGGCATCCACAGCTGCCTCGGTATGCACCTGGCCAGAGTCGAAACCCGAGCGATGCTGAACAGCCTCTTCGATCGCGTGACCGACCTCGAGCTGGTGCCCGACGAGGAGGCCAAGATCGTCGGCATGCCGTTCCGCTCCCCGAAGACTCTGCCCGTGACGTTCCGGGCGTCATGAGGAGCCGCGCCGCGATCCTGCACGATGTGGGCGGGCCGTGGTCGGTCGAGGATTTCGAGCTCGATCCACCACGCACCGGCGAGGTTCTCGTCGAGATGGCAGCCGCGGGCCTGTGCCACTCGGATGACCACATCCTCAAGGGCGACATGGCGGTTTCCAACGCGGTCGCTCGCGAGTACGGTCTGACCCCGATGTTTCCCACGATCGGCGGTCACGAAGGCTCGGGAACGGTCGTTGAGATAGGCGACGGCGTAACCGAATTCGCGCCGGGCGACCACGTCGTGATGTCGTTCGTCGCGGTATGCGGCCACTGCCGATGGTGCGCCAGCGGCATGGAATACCTCTGCGACGAGGGTGCCGCGACGATGACGCCGGGCATGCCGACCGATCAGACGTTCCGCCACCACACCGCCGACGGAAAGCCGCTGGGCCACCTGTCCAAGGTCGGCGCGTTCGCGAAACACACTGTGGTGTCGCAACACTCGATTGTGAAGATCGAGCCGCACCTGCCACTGGTGCCCAGCGCACTGCTGTCGTGTGCCGTCCCGACCGGCTACGGCTCGGCCGTCAACCGCGCGAACGTCCGCGGCGGCGATACCGTCGTCGTGGTCGGTGCGGGCGGCATCGGAACGGCGGCGATCCAGGGCGCCCGCATCAACGGCGCGGCGCAGATCATCGCCGTCGATCCGGTCGAGTTCAAGCAGAAGGCGGCGCTGAGCTTCGGCGCCACCCACAGCGCCGCCACTGTCGCCGATGCGACCGACGTGGTCCGCGACCTGACATACGGCGTGATGGCCGACAGCGTGGTCGTCGCCCCGTCGCTCATCGAGGGCGACGATGTCAATTCCTACCTAGCGCTGACGCGTAAGGGTGGCACCTGCGTGCTGACCGGAATGACCGCGCAGACAACGCGTTCGGCGAAGATCGCGCTGCAGGACTTCATCCTGTGGAACAAGAACCTGGTCGGCACGGTGTATGGGTCGTGCAATCCGCGCGTTGACGTGACACGGCTGGCCCGCCTCTACCAGACCGGCCAGCTGCAACTCGACGAGATGATCACCAAGCGCTATCGGCTCGACGACATCAACGGCGCCTACGACGACCTGCTCGACGGCAAGCTCATCCGCGGCGTCATCGACTTCGCGCTCTAGTTGAGCGCGTAGAACCTCTGGGCGTTGGTTCCGGCGATCTTCGCGCGGGACTCCTCGCTGATGTCGGGCCGGGTGCGCAGATGCTTTGTGCTCTCGGGCCATTCGCCATCCCAGTGCGGGTAGTCGCTGGCGAACATGATGAAGTCGTCGCCGAGGACGTCGATCACACCGGGCAGGATCGGTTCCTCCGGCTCGCAGGTGGTCCAGATGTTGCCGGCCTCGAGATACTCCTGCGGGTCGCGCCGCCAGCCGTTCTCGATCCAGTCGCCGCGCTTCTCGAAATGCTCGTGGAGGCGGTCGATGAAGAACGGCACCCAGCCCACGCCGGCCTCGAGGAATGCGACGCGCAAGCCCGGATGGCGGTCGAAGACACCGCCGGAGATCAGCGCCGTCATCGCGGTCATCTGGTCGAACGGGAAGCTGATGCAGTGCACCTGAATGTAATTCGTGAATCGGTCGACGCCGACCTTGGGAAGATGCATTCCCGGTGCGCCGTGAATGCCGAGCGGCATGTCGAGCTCGACGGCAGCGGCGTAGAACCGGTCGAGGTCGGGGTGGTCCAGGTTGCGGGTCTTCAACGCCGGCGGGATGTGTGTGGCGACGAGTCCGAGATCCTTTGCCTCGCGCATGACGTCGATCGCGACCTCGCCGTGTTCGATCGGGGTCACCGCGATACCGCGCAGCCGCCCGTTCGACGACGCGCAATAGTCCGCGATCCACTGGTTGTAGAGCCGCGCAAATCCCGCGGCGAATTCGGGGTCTTCAAGAGTCGGCGCACAGAGGCCGAGGCTCGGATACAGCACCATCGTGTCGATCTGATCGCGGTCGGCGTCGCCGAGCACACCCTCCGCGGACGAGTAGTCGATGCCGTCCGCCGTGGAAAGGCCGTGCTCACGGGGACAGCCGGCGCCCGGGCCGTCGGCCTCGGGATAGTTACGGCCCTCGATGACCAACGCGCGACCGTCGGCGCGCGGCGTGATGTGTTCGGGCCAGCGTCGCATCGCCTCGACCGCTAGCGAAGGGCCCTCTGCGACGTGCCCGTCGGCATCGATGATCTGCATACATCACCTCACTGACTGTTTGCTAAAACTAACGGGTGTCGAGTGAAACCATCCAGCAGTTGCTTCGAGAACGTGCAGCGTCCGACGCGATTGCGATGAAGTACGGTGACCGGCGGTGGACGTGGCGCGAGCACCTTCGCGAGGCGTCCGCACGCGCCGCGGCCCTGCTGGCGCTGGTCGACCGCGACCGGCCGGTGCACGTCGGCGTGCTGATGGGCAATACACCTGAGTTCCTCAACCAGATGGCAGCTGCAGGCCTCGGCGGGTATGTACTCTGCGGGCTCAACACCACGCGGCGTGGAGCGGCCCTGGCCGCCGATGTGCGCAGGGCGGACTGCCAGATCGTGGTGGCCGACGCGGAGCACCGCCCGCTGCTGGACGGCGTCGACCTCGGGGACGTCCAGGTGGTCGACGTGTCCAGCGAGGACTGGGCGCGCACGCTTGACGCCGCCGGTGAGTTGACTCCTTATCGCGAGGTCGAGGCGCTCGACCCGTACATGCTGATCTTCACCTCCGGCACCAGCGGTGATCCGAAGGCGGTGAAGGTATCGCACTTCATGGTGCTGATGTCGGGTGCGAACCTGGTGCAGAAGTTCGACGTCACGGCCGACGACACGTGCTACCTGTCGATGCCGCTCTTCCATTCCAATGCGTTGGTGGCGGGCTGGGGCGTGGCGATCGCGACCGGCGCGGCGATGGCTCCCGCGAAGTTCTCGGCGTCGGGGTTCCTGGACGACATCCGACGGTACGGCGTTACGTACATGAACTACGTCGGCAAGCCGCTGG
Source organism: uncultured Actinomycetota bacterium (assembly GCA_963698965.1). Taxonomy (GTDB): domain Bacteria; phylum Actinomycetota; class Actinomycetes; order Mycobacteriales; family Mycobacteriaceae; genus Mycobacterium. The sequence continues at coordinate 65,111 of CAVOSY010000003.1, read as the reverse complement.
CTTACATCCTGGCCACTCCCGAAGAGCCGGACGACGCCGACAACCCGCTTCGCGTCGCGTTCGGCAACGAGGCGAGCGACCGAGACATCGACGAATTCACCCGCCGGTTCGACACGCTGGTGTGGGACGGTTTCGGCTCGACCGAGAATGCGGTCATCATCACCCGGGAGCCCGGAACGCCGAAAGGCTCTCTCGGCAAAGGCTTTCCGGGGGTGGCGATCTACAATCCGGACACTCTCAGCGAGTCCCCCGTCGCCCGCTTCGACAAGGACGGCGCCTTGATCAACGCCGACGAGGCCGTCGGCGAGCTGGTCAACACGTCGGGCACCGGTTTCTTCACGGGCTACTACAACGGGGAGGAAGCGACCGCCGAACGCATGCGGCACGGCATGTACTGGTCGGGCGACCTGGCATATCGCGACGCCGACGGCTGGATCTACCTGGCAGGCCGCACCGCCGACTGGATGCGCGTCGACGGCGAGAATCTCGCGGCGGCGCCGATCGAACGCATCCTCGTGCGGCTGCCCGACATCAGCCGGGTCGCCGTGTATGCGGTACCCGACGAGAACGTCGGCGACCAGATCATGGCCGCAGTCGTGTTGCACGAGGGGTCGACCCTCACGCCCGAGGGTTTCGAGGCATTCCTCTCGGAGCAGTCCGATCTCTCGCCGAAGGCGTGGCCCCGATATGTCCGCATCACCGCCGACCTGCCGACAACCGCGACGCACAAGGTGCTCAAGCGTGAGTTGGCCGCGGAAGGCCCGACCGCCGGTACCGGCGAACTGTGGGTGCGCGAGCCGCGTGGCACCCGGTACACGCGGGCCAGCTAGCGCCGAACGTTCCTTACCGCTCGAAATTCCGCTGAAAAGTCGAGCGGTAAGGAACGTTCGCGGGCAGTCAGACAATCCGTGACGTCCTCCCCTGCCAATAACGCTCGCGGATGCGCCGCTTGTAGAGCTTGCCGTTCGGGTCGCGGGGCAGGTCGGGATCGAATTCGACGGTGCGCGGGCATTTGTACGTGGCGAGGTGTGCCCTGCAGTACGCGATCAGTTCGGCCTCGAGTTCGGGACCTGCGGCCACACCGTCCGCCGGTTGCACGACGGCCTTGACCTCCTCGCCGAATTCCTCGTTCGGAACACCGAACACCGCCGCGTCGACGAGCTTGGGGTGCATGACCAGAAGGTTCTCCGCCTCCTGCGGGTAGATGTTCACCCCACCCGAGACGATCATGAAGGTCGACCGGTCGGTGAGGTACAGATAGCCCTCCTCGTCGACATGGCCCATGTCCCCCAACGATCTCCAACCCCGGTCGTTGGACACCGACGCGGTTTTCTCCGGATCCTTGAAGTACTCGAACGCCGGTCCGCCCTCGAAGAACAACTCCCCCGACTCGCCCACCGCACACTCGGACCCGTCCTCTGCGACCACGTGCACCCGAGTCCACGGCTTGCCTACCGAGCCGGGATGGGCGAGCCACTCCTCGGGACCGATCGTCGTCCCGCCGAATCCCTCTGTGCCGCCGTAATACTCGTGGATGATGGGCCCGAACCACTTCATCATGCGGTGCTTGACCTCCACCGGGCACGGCGCGGCCGCGTGGATCACGCATTCCAGACTCGAGACGTCATAGCGCACCCTGACCGCGTCCGGCAGCTTCAGCATCCGCACGAACATGGTCGGCACGAACTGCGCATGCGTGATGCGGTGGGATTCGATCAGCCGCAGCACGGCCTCTGCGTCGAACTTGCGCATCACGATCGAGGCCGCGCCCACGCGTTGTACCGCCATCGTGTAGTTGACGCCCGCCGCGTGGTAGAGCGGTGCCGGTGAGAGGTACACGCTCGAACCGGTCATGCCGTACCGCTGCGTCAGCGAGTACTCCAGAACCTTCTGCGCCCATGACCCCTTGCCGTCCTGGGGCAGCGGCCTGCGGACCGCCTTCGGCCTGCCCGTGGTGCCGGACGAGTAGAGCATCTCGGAACCGTCGGATACCGGCGGGGCGTCACCGGCCGCGGCAAGCGCGTCCTCGTAGGAGCGCCAGCCGGGCAGGGCGCCGCCAACGCAGACATGGACGTCGACGCGGGGGTTGCCTGCGCGGATTCGCGCCCCGAGGTCGACCATCGATGCGTCGATGAACACCGCCCGCGCCTCGGCGTCGTCGACGACATACGCCACCTCGTCCGGGGTGAAATGGGTGTTCACTGCACTGTAGTAGAGCCCGGAAAGCTGGCAGCCCCAGGTGATTTCGAGGAACTCCGGACGGTTCGGCAGCACCAGCGCGACCCCGTCGCCGCGCCTCAGCCCCGCTTGGCACAGCAGCGCGGCGACCCGCTGGCTCCTGGCGTACAACTCGCCATACGAGATCGTGCGGTCGTCCGCGACGATCAACGCCGGCGCCTGGCCCGCGCCGATCGCGTGGTCGCCGATGTGCACGGCAGTCCTAGGTGGCCGCCGCGCCGTCGGTGGATGCGGCCGCCTGACGCTTTGCCATCTCCGACGGCAGGATCTTGTCCTTGAACACCTGCTGGATCAGCTCCTGCACATCCTTGCTGACCGAGGCGAGCGCCACCAGGTCATTGGAGCTCTGCCAGTGCACCCGCATGCCCATCAGCTCCCATGCCCGCTTCAGGTTGGCCTTCGTCGCCAACAGCGTGGTCAGCGGGGCCTGCGCGATGTGCCGGGCGATCGCCTCCACCCGGTCATCGAGTTCCTCGCGCTTGACCACCTCGTTGACCAGACCGACCTCGAGAGCCTTCTTGGCGTCGATGACCTCGGCCAGGTACAGGTAGTACGCCGCACGGCGCCAGTTCATGAAAACCCATGGCTCGATTGAGCATTCACCCGATGGCATACCGAACCCCTGCAGCGGCGGGTATGAGAAGTAGGCGTCCTCGGAGGCGATCACGATGTCCGTGATCAGCCCGTAATGGGTGCCACCACCGACGCAGTAGCCGTGAACCTGGGCGATCGTCGGCTTCGAGAACTCCCACAAGTTCAGGATCGGCTTGACGAAGAGGTCGGTCTGCGGTTTCCATGGCATGCCCGTGGCCTTGAAACCCTCGACGAACTCCGGATAGTCGACGGCGTTGTTGCCAATGGCGTGACCTGAGCAGAACCCTGGCCCGTTGGCCTTCATGACCAGAACCTTGATGTCGTAGTCGCGATCGGCGTCCCGCAGCGCGTCGTCGATCTCCTCGACCTGTTTCTGGTCCTGGGCGTTCGCTTTCTCGGGCCAGTTCAGCGTGATCTTCGCGATGGGACCGTTCTTTTCGTAAATGATCCGTTCGCGAGTCTCGTTGAGATCCATTCCCTCTCCTATGACTTGATGACGCCGATCTCGACGCCGATGTCGTATATGGTGCCGACTTCGCCGGTCCATTGGACGGTGCCGGAAGCGCCGGCCTCGATCTCCTGTTCCACCTTCTCAGTTGCGATCACGTAGATCGGCGCGCCCGCCTCGACATGTTGGCCGTCCGCCACAAGCAATTCGATGAGCTCGGCTTCTGATACGGCCACTGAGACGCGCGGGATGCGGATGACGAAGTCAGCCATGCGCATCCGCGGTTTGGAGCGTGCGCTGGACGGCGGCGACAATCCGCGGCGACGACGGGTAGATCTGGGCTTCGAGCGCAGGGGCGGCGGGGGTCGGGACGAACCGTGCCCCGACCCGCTCGATCGGCGCGGCCAGTTCACGGAAGCACTCCGACTGCAACGTCGCCACGATTTCGGCTCCCGGCCCTGCGAATTGGACTGCGTCATGTACGACGACGGCGCGGTGGGTGCGGCGCACCGATGCGGCGATCGTCTCGACGTCGAGCGGCACCAGCGTGCGAAGGTCGACGACCTCGGCGTTGACCCCCTGCTCCTGCAGGGCCGTGGCGGCCGCGAGCGACTCGTGCACGCTGCGTCCGTAGCTGATCAGCGTGACGTCGGTGCCTGGCCGCTTGATATCGGCCTGCCCAAGCGGAATCGAGAAGCCGGGATCCGTTGGCACAAGGCCCTTTTGGCCCTGCAGGCGAATCGTCTCGACGAACAGGCACGGATCCTCGTCGAAGATCGCCGACGTCAGCAGGCCCTTGCCATCGCGCGGGGTCGACGGCACGATCACCTTCATCCCGGGAATGTGCATGAACCAGGCCTCGAGCGTCTGGGAATGCGTCGCGCCGGTGGCGAGGCCGCCGTACACCTGGGTGCGGACCGTGATGGGTGCCGTCGTCCTGCCCGCGGTCATGAATCGCAACTTGGCCGCGTTGTTGATCAGCTGATCGGCGGCGATGCCGATGAAGTCCATGATCATGATCTCGGCCACCGGCAGTAGGCCGTCGATCGCCGCGCCGACGGCGGCACCGACGATCGCGGCCTCGGAGATCGGGGTATCGAGCACGCGGTCGTGGCCGTATTTTGTCGACAGCCCCGCCGTCGGTCCGGACGCGCCGGGGTCGGCGATGTCCTCGCCGAGCAGGAATACCCGGTCATCGGCCCGCAGTGCCTGGTCCAGCGCGAGGTTCAGCGCCTCGCGCATCGTCATCTCTTTCTCGTCCATGTGCCTGCCCTCAGACCGGGTAGGAGATCGGGGTCGCGTACACGTCCCTGTCGAGTTCCTCGACCGAGGGGGCGTCGGCGCTCATGACCGCCTTCAGCGCCATTTCGACCTCGGTGAGCGCACCTTCGTCGATGCCGCTCAGCTCGTCGTCGGTGCAGACACCCGTGTCGATCAGCTGCCTTCGGAACCGCGGCACGGGATCCGCCGCCATGGCCGCCTCCAATTGATCCTTCGGGATGTACGGCATCCGGTCGCCGAAGTAGTGGCCGCGGAAGCGAAACGTCACACACTCGAGGAAAGTGGGGCCATCACCTCCGCGCGCCCGGGCCAGCGCCGCGGCGAGCGCATCCGCCACGGCCAGTGGGTCGTTGCCGTCGACGCGAATACCCGGCATGCCGTAGCCGGCCGCCCGGTCGGCGACGTTCTCGAGCTTCATCGTGTCCACGGTTGGCGTCATCTCCGCGTACTGGTTGTTCTGGCACACGAAGACCACCGGCAGGTCCCAGAGCGCTGCCATGTTCGCCGCCTCGTGGAAGGACCCGGTGTTGGTTGCGCCGTCGCCGAAGCTGACCACGGTGACCCGGTCGAGCCCCTTGCGCTTGGCGGCCATTGCGAGCCCGACGGCCACGGGCGGACCAGCGCCGACGATCCCGGTCGAGAGCATCACACCCGCCTCCGGCTTGGCGATGTGCATCGTCCCGCCCTTGCCGCGGCTCGCGCCGAGGGTGCGGCCCATCATCTCGCCGTAGATCTCTTCCAGCGGAACGCCTTTGCCGATCAGGTCGTGCAGGCCTCGGTACGTGGTCACCAGCTGGTCGTCGCGCCGCAGCGTGACACCCATCGCGGCAGCGACCGCCTCCTGGCCGCGCGACGGCCAGTACACGCACATGAACTCGCCGGTGCCGATGCCCTTGGACAGTCGGTCGTCCGCGGCCTTCATCAGCACCATCAACGCGTAGATGCGCCGCTGAATGTCTGCGGGAAGAGTCATGGTCCAAGCGACCCGATCTCGCGGTACACGTGGGGAATGGGCTTGGGGTCCATGGAGATGTTGTCGAGGCCGGTCAGCTTGACTTCGCTCATCCGCCTAGCCGCCGCATCCAGGTCGTCGCAGTCAAGCTCGTAGATGGCGATGAATGGACCATTGCCGTCGGTGGGCGCGAACCGGCGCGCCGAAACGATCCCTTCCACCGACAGGATCTGCTCGAGATGCGTGTCGTTGTACCACTTGTGGTACTCCGCCTCCCTGTCGGGTGAGGCGGGCATGGTCTCCACGTAGATGATCCCCTTGGGCATGTCGCCGCTCCCTATACGCCCGACCACGGCTTGATCTTCAGGAAGCCACCCGCGTCGACCCGCAGCTGCTGTCCGGTGACATACCGGGCGGCGTCGCTGGCCAGGAACAGCACGGCCTCGCTGATGTCCTCGGGCTCCACGTACGGAATCGGGAAGCCCTGGATCAACGGGAAGACGACTTCGGCTTCCTCTCGGCTCGGATTCTGCAGATCCGGCCGAAACGCCTTGTACATCGGCGGGCTGTGCAGCATGTCGGTGTTGCAGTTGGTCGGGTGGATCGCGTTGACCCGGATCTGCTCGGGCGCCAGTGTTCGGGCGAGGTCGTTGACATAGTGTGCGACAACCTGTTTGGCGAATGCGTAGCCCGCGCCGCCGGGTCCTCCGTCCATCCCGCTGGTGTTCACCGCCGTCGCCATGAATGCGGCCACCGATCCCGTCGCGATGATCGACGCGCCGGCGTGCAGGTGTTTCATGCTGGCGTGGATCAGGTTCATCACGCCGAGCAGGTCCACGTCGACAGCATCGACGAACGCCTGAGGCGGAAGCCCGGCGGTCATCGGACAGATGCCTGCGTTGGCGACCACGATGTCGAGCTGACCGAACTCGGCCACTCCGCGATCGATCGCCGCCGACAACGCCGCGCGGTCGCGGACGTCGGCGATCTCCGTGTGCGCGCGCTGTCCTTCCTTCTCCACCAGGCGCGCGGTTTCGTCGAGGTCCTCCGGCCGCGCGAGCGGATACTCGTTGGTCTCGATGTCCTCGCAGATGTCCACGGCGATGATGTCGGCGCCCTCGGCGGCGAGCAGCCGCGCGTGCGACCGCCCCTGACCGCGCGCCGCTCCGCTGATCAGCGCCACCTTGCCCGTCACCCTGCCCATGGCCGTCCTTTCCAGCGATGGCATTCGCGGCAAGCGGACGACCCGGCAGCACAGCCGGTTTGGGCGCCGCGACATTGCAGACAACTGTAACTGGTGCGGTCGCTATACTACCTAAAATTATAAAGAAACCAACTTAGGACCTAGCCCGACAGGACACCGTGGACTTCTCATACCCAGCGGAGGTCGAACAGTTCCGCAAGGAACTGCGTGCGTGGTTGGCAGCGAACCTGTCCGAAGAGGTGGTGGCCGCCGGTCGCCGACGCGGCCGCGACCCGGAAACCTTCGAAGTGCTTCGCGCGTGGGACGCCACACTGGCCGACGCGGGCTGGGGCGCGGTGTCCTGGCCGCAGGAGTACGGCGGCCGCGGCGCCGGCGTGCTCGAACAACTCGCTTACGCCGAGGAGACGATTCACGCCCGAGCGCCGGTGCCGCTCAATGTGATCGGGATGAACAACATCGCACCGGCGATCATGCAGTACGGCACCGATGCCCAGAAGCGCCAGCTGCTCCCCCGCATGGTCCGCGCCGACGACATCTGGTGTCAGGGCATGTCCGAGCCGGACGCGGGTTCCGACCTCGCGTCGCTGCGCACGCGCGCGGCCCTGGACGGCGACGAGTACGTGGTCAACGGCCAGAAGATCTGGACGTCGCTGGGGCACCGCGCCGATTGGTGTCAGCTCTACGTGCGCACCGATCCCGACGCACCCAAGCACAAGGGCATCTCGTGTCTGATCGTCGACATGGCGTCGCCCGGCATCGAGGTGCGACCGCTGGTCACGCTCAACGGCGCCACCGATTTCGCGGAGATCTTCTTCGACGACGTACGGGTACCGGCCGACGCTCTATTGGGCCCACTGAACGGAGGGTGGCAGGTGGCCACCACCACGCTGAGCCACGAACGGGCGGGCGCGGCGCGGCTCTATGCCCAGCTGGAGATGCAACTGCGGGATCTGGTGGCCGACCTCGCCGACTGTCAAGTCGACGGACGGCACGTGCTCGAGGACAGCACGACGCTGCGCCGCCTCGGCGAGGTGGCGGTGCGGATCAAATACCTCGAGGTGCTGTGTCAGCGATCGATCTCCGCGACGCTGCACGGCGGCGACGCGCTCGGATCGGCGAGCCTTGCCAAGAGCGTGTGGGCGGAGCTCGGGCAGGAACTCGCCGCCCTGGCTTTCGATGTAGTCGGCCCGCTCGGCGGACACAACCGGTGGACGGAGTATCGCCTGACGTCGCGATCGTTGACCATCGCAGGCGGTACGACACAGATCAACAAGACCGTCACCGCGACGCGAGTGCTGGGACTGCCGCGCCCGTGAACCTCGAGCTCACCGACGAACAGCTGGCCCTGCGTGACACCGTGCGCCGCTTCGTGGCTGAAAAGGCAAGCCTGCCAACCCATGTGCGTCCGATGCTCGACGATCCGACTGGCACTACGGCTGACGTGTGGGGCGGATTGGCGAGCCTCGGCGCCACCGGTGTCCTGGTACCGCAGGAGCACGGCGGTTCCGGAATGACGATGGTCGAGGCGGGTGTCGTGGCCGAAGAACTCGGCGCCGCACTGCATCCGGGGCCGTGGCTGTCGAGCGCGGTCGTCGCGCCACGTGCGCTCACGCGGGCTGGTACCGGGGTGGACGGCGCCGCCGCCCTGCTGACCGGTATCGCCGACGGTTCCGCCGTCGCCGCGGTCGGCCCGCTGGGGGACGCGCGCCCCGTCGTCGAGAACGGACTGCTGCGCGGCGACGTCCAGGCGCTGCCGGATGCGGCCGCAGCCACCGTGATGCTTGTGCTCGCCGAGGGCGCAGGCGGCACAGGCGTTTTTGCCGTCGATGCGACGTCGCCGGGCGTGTCGATGACGGAGCGGACGCACGTCGATCAGACGCGCAAGCTGTTCGACGTCGGATTCGACGATGTCATCGTGCGGCGGCTCGGGTCCCTGTCACCGGATGACCTTCAAGGTCTCGTGGACGACGTCCTGATCGCGTACGCGGCCGACGCGCTCGGCGCAGCGGCCGCGGTGATGCATCTTGCCGTCGAATACGCCAAGGTGCGACGGCAGTTCGACCAGCCCATCGGGAGCTTTCAGGCGGTTCAACACCTCTGCGTCGACATGTACGAGACCGTCGAACTCGCGCGCAGCGGCGTGCTGCACGCGCTGTGGGCGGCCGACGCCGCCGAATCCACCGAGCGCCATCTGGCCGCCGTTCGCGCCAAGGCATTCGCGGGCCAGCTGGTGAGCGTCGCCGACACCGCGATCCAGGTCTTCGGCGGCATCGGCTACACCTGGGAGCACGACGCGCACCTGTATCTCAAGCGACTGCTGGGCTGGAGCGCGTTCCTCGGCGGCTCTGACAAGTATCTGCAAGAGGTCGGAAGGGCATTGCAATGACGGAAGTGCTGCGCGGAGTGCGCGTCGTCGAGCTCGCATCGTGGACGTACGTGCCGTCCGCCGGTGCGGCGCTGGCGGATTGGGGCGCCGACGTCATCAAGGTGGAGGACGTCAAGGCGGGTGACCCCGGCCGGGCCCTGGTCATCGGAGGCTTCACCCGGCAGAACGCCCGTGCCGACGTCGACTTCATCCTCGAGATCGGCAACCGCGGTAAGCGCAGCATCGCGATCGACATCAAGTCCGACACCGGCCGCGAGTATTTCGGGCGCCTGCTCGCCACGGCGGACGTGTTCCTCACCAACTGGCTGCCAGGCGCGCTGGAACGGGCGCGGCTGACGGTCGAGGACATTCGCTCGTTCAATCCGGACATCATCATCGCGCGCGGCACGGGCACCGGCGTGCGCGGACCGGACCGTGACAAGGGTGGGTTCGACGCGGCGACGTACCTGTCGCGCGGCGGGGTGTCCTATACGATGACGCCGTTCGGCACCGAAACGCCTGCGGTGCAGGGGCCCGGTTTTGGCGACCTGCAGGGCGGCATCACCCTCGCGGGCGGGGTGTGCGCGGCGCTCTTCCATCGGGAACGCACCGGTGCACCGTCCGTCGTCGACTCGTCGCTGCTGGCGCAGGCGATGTGGACCATCGCGCCGTCGATCTCCGTCGCCGACCTGTTCGGCATCGACGGCATACCGGGCGCGCCGCCAGGGTTGGCGATCAACCCGCTGGTCAATCGCTACAAGACGCGCGACGGAAGGTGGCTGCAGATGGTCTTCCTGCAGCCGGATCGCTTCTGGGCCGGCTTCTGCCAACGGATCGGGCTGCCGGAGCTCGCGAGCGACGAACGCTTCGTGCCGTCGAGCAATCTGATCGCGAACGCCGGCGAGGCGTGCAAGCTCGTCGGCGAACGCATCGCCAGTGAGGACCTCGAGCACTGGCGGGAAGCGCTTGCCGACGAACCGGGTGTCTGGGCGGCGCTGGCGACACCGAAGGAGACGCTCAACGATCCGCAGGTGAAGCCGAACGGCTACACGATCCCCAATCTCGACGACAAGGGCGTCGAATATCAGATCGTCGCCGCACCAGTGCAATTCGACGAAACGCCGCCGCAACCCGCGCGCGCTCCCGAACATGGACAGCACACCGAGGAGATCCTGTTGGAACTCGACCTCGACTGGGACGACATCTCGGCGGCCAAGGGCACCGGCGCGATCCTCTAGGAGGGGCAATGACGGAACGACGCGAACTCGAATCTGTCATCTATGAGCGGGAGCCGCCGATCGCGCGGATCATCCTCAACCGTGCCGACAAGGCCAACACGAAGGACGCGAGCCTGGTGCAGGAGGTCGACGCCTGCCTCCACGAGGCCGACCGCGACAAAGAGATCAAGGTGGTGATCCTCAAGGCGAACGGAAAAGGCTTCTGCGGCGGACACGTCGCGCGCTGGGGCCCTGACGAGAACCCGTACCCGGACTTCGGGGACACCTTCGAGGACCTGTACAAGGGCACGGCCGATCTGTTTCTCTGGCCGACGCTGTATCTGTGGGAGTTCCCCAAGCCGACGATCTCCCAGATCCACGGCTATTGCATGGGCGGCGGCATCTACCTGGGCCTGCTGACGGACTTCTGTGTCGCGTCGGAGGATGCGTACTTCCAGATGCCACTGGCGCAGAGCCTCGGCGAGCCCGGCGGGCACACGATGATCGAGCCGTGGCTGATGATGAACTGGCATCGCACCATGGACTGGTTGCTTTTGGCCCCAACGCTTTCCGCGCAGGAAGCACTGGATTGGGGGCTCCTCAACAAGGTGGTGCCGCGCGAGGACCTCGAGGAGACCGTCGAGGAGATGGCCCGCAAGATCGGCCAGATCCCGTTGACCACCCTGATGGCGGTGAAGAACAACGTCAAGCGGGCGTGGGAGTTGATGGGCATGCGCGTTCACCTCCAGGTGAGCCATATCCTGACGAACATGGTCGGCGCAGCGTCCGACGTGCAGGCCCGCCGCGCTGAACTCATCCAGTCAGGCTTGAACCCAAGGGATTTCGTCGAGGGCGGGGAAGGCTCCTAGCGCTCACCGGGAAGCTTGCTGCCCGCCGCATGGCGGGCCGCCACGTAGCCGAACACCATCGTGCTCGCGATGCTCGCGCCCGCACCCGGATACGTTCGGCCCATCACCGTGGCGGTGGTGTTGCCCGTCGCGTACAGACCCTCGATCACCCGATCCCGCTCGTCGAGAACCTGCGCGTGCTCGTCGGTGATCACGCCTCCGCATGTCCCAACATCGGCGGGCAGCACCCTGGTCGCGTAATAGGGTGCTCGGTCGAGCGGGCCGATCGCGGCATTGGGCCGATACCCAGGATCGCCGAGGCAGTCGTTGTAGGCCGACTGGCCCCGGCCGAAGTCGGGATCGAGGCCTTTCGCCGCGTATTCGTTGAACCGCCGAATGGTGTGCTCGAGTTCATCAGCAGGAACGTCGATTTGGCGTGCGAGGTCGGCGATGGTGGCGCCACGAACGACGGCGGCGCGCTCGATCAGCTCCTCAGGCATCCGGCGTTTCTTCAACGGATTGGCGCCGGATACGTACCTGCCCACGTAACCCTCGTCGAAGACCATCCAGCACGGCACCGCCTTGTTGGCGTACATCGCCTTGCCCACCTCGACGTAGGAGTTCGACTCGTTGCAGAATCGGCGGCCGGTCGAGTCGACGTAAATGGCCCCTGGGCGCTGCCGTCCCGAGCCGAGCGACTTGGCGGCGGGTCCGCCGTCGGCGATGAAAACCGATGGCAGCCACCAAGCCTCGTCGAGCAGGTCCGTCCTCGCCCCGAGGTGCATCGCGGTCTGCAGCACCTCACCGGTGTCGCCAGGGTTCGCGATCGACCACTTGCCCTCGTTCGGCTGATCGCCGCTGTAGCGGCGCCGCATGTCGGCGTTGTGGCCGAAACCGCCTGCGGCGAGCAGAACCCCCCTGCGCGCCTCGACGAAAAGTGTTGAGCCATTGCGCTTGACGCGAGCGCCGACGACCCTGCCGTCCTCCACGATGAGATCCTCCATCGCGGTGTTCGTCCACAGTGGCGGCTCGCCGTCGCCGAGGGCGATCAGCGCTTTGAGCATCTGCGCGATCAGCGACGCACCGTTGGTGAGCATGTCGCGGCGGCGGACTCGCGCGGCCATGGTGCGTGCGAACACGCGCATTGCAACGGCGAACGCCCGCGGCGCACGGTTGAAGTACTGCACCGAGCGCAGCTCGTTGGTCAGCACGACGAAGCCGAAATTCCTTGCCATCGAAGGCTGGACCTTGCCGCTCCAAGCCCCCAACTCGGCGGCGTCGAACGGGATTCCCTCGACGCCACGGCCCGCGGCATTGCCGCCCTTGTGATTCGGGTAGTAGTCGCTCCAGCCGGGGCACCGGATGAGGCGAACGCCTTTGCGCAGCAGGAAGTTGATCATCTCGGAGCCTGCCGTGAGGAACATCTCGCGGCGCGCAGGTGACGAGGGTGCGCCTATCTCGCCGACCACGTCGGCGAGATAGGCAAGGCCGTCCTCGTGCGAGTCCGCAACGCCGGCGCTGCGCATCAACGGGTTGTTGGGCAGCCAGACCATGCCACCCGAGAGCCCGGTGGACCCTCCGACCAGGGACTGCTTCTCGACGACCAGCGGTTCCAATCCGGCGTCAAGCGTCGCCAGCGCTGCGACCATTCCACCGCCGCCGCTGCCCACGATGAGTAGATCAACCGACTTGTCCCAATCGGTCATCGGATCTGAGACCTGACGGGTTCCGACAGTCCGAGATCGGCGACGGGTACGTCGATGGTGGTGTTCGTCCTCTGGATCGCCCCTACGAGCCGCTCGTAGGGCAGGCCGGCCAGGAATCCGTCGATGACGCGCTCGAAGTTCGAAATCAGCCCTTCGATTTCCGTCGATAACCGCATGTAGTCGAATCCCTTGGCGTGCAAGCCTTTCTGCTGGCGCGGCAGGTTGGAGAAGTCCTGGGCCGGGATCGTCGGCCAACTCGGGTCGTCGGGAGCGAGCGGCTCGGGCGGGGTGGGTTTCCCGAGTGAGCGGTCGCCCGGGTAGCGGGTGAGAGACCAGATCTCGAAGAGCGTCTGCTCCGGTCCCAGCGGGCGAATGCGGTACGACGATGCGCTGCTGTAGGTGGGCAGGATGAAGTAATGCGGGAAGCAGAACCCGATCGGGTCGATGACACCGCGCCGGTCCAGGTCATTCAGGTCGGGAAAGTCGCAACCGCGGGCCCGGTGCCAGTTTGTGACCGCGTCGTTGACCGCGCTGCGCCAACTCGCCATCGCCGCAGCGGGATCGTCAGGAAGCGACATATTCTGCAGCCCCTCGGCGATCCGGACGTCGTTCTCGTGGGTCATCCCACCCATTCCGGAGCCGAGGGTGCGCATGAAGTGCAGGCTCGTCGCGATGATCGGATGAACGGGCGACGCTTCGGCGCTGTGTGACGACGGCAGTAGTTGCGGGTGAGTCTGCGGGACGTGGTAGCCCTCCATGAACGCCTCGGTCGCCAGCTTCCAATTGACCGGGAGCAGGCACGACTTCCACCATTCGGTGCGCAGCGCGCCCACCTTCCATTCGTCATGCCTGGATGCGAAAGGCTCGATGCACTCGCGCAACGGTGGTGCGCTGTCATCGAGGTTGATCCACGCGCATCCACCCCACAGCTCACACCGAACCGGGACAAGGCTGAGATCGTCGGCGCCGAGGTTGTTTTCGTCGAAGACCTCCGGCCGCAACACGAAAGTGTTGGCGCCGTCCAGACCCCAGCACCAGCCATGGAACGGGCAGACAAAGCTGCGACGGGACCCTCGGCCTTCGACGATCTGCATTCCCCGATGGCGGCAGGAGTTGTAGAAGGCGCGAACGTTGTCGTCGTCCAGCCGCACGACGATGACCGACTGGTCGAGGATCTCGTATTCCACGAAATCGCCGCGCGAGGGAATCTCCTCGAGCCGGCACGCCATCTGCCATACCCGTGGCCAGAACAACTCGGCCTCGAGCGCGTAGAACTCCTCGTCGTAATAGCGCTGTTTGGGAATCCGGTCCACAGCGTGGACCGCCCACGGAACAGGAAGCGGTGTCCAGTTCATTTCGGTCAATGAGCTCACCCTCTGCCTGGGCGTTTAAGGAATCACGATCGGCGCGCGATTTTCGTATCTTAGCAAAAATAGCAAGTTCGACTTGGGCCATTGACGTGCGAATACTGGACATCGAGGCGGCGAACCGGGGAGGACCGATGGGCAACTGGATCGACGGGCTTGCGCGCAACCTTGGCGAGGCACCACTTACATCCGCTGAGACGACCCAACTGCTCAGCGCGGCCGGTGACGTCGCGCATCGGGTCGAGCGCAAGATGAGTCCACTCTCGGCGTTCGTGATCGGCTGCGCCGTCGGGCGCAAGCTTGCGAACGGAGCGGATCGCACCGAAGCACTCAGCGACACGCTGAGACAGCTCGAGGCACTGCTGCCTCCGCAGGCGCCGGAGAGCTGACCCCGGTAGCGGCGTTTCCAATCCGCACGTACCGGTTGTTGGGCGATCGCCCAACGGTTAGGCTGCCTCCATGTCGAGCGGCCCCCCTGAGGAGCGGCCACGGGTTGGCCGGGAGGCGACGCGGGAGGCGCTGATCGAGGCGACCGCCCAAATCATGCTCGCCGAGGGATATGCTGCGGCCACCTCGCGGCGGGTGGCGGCCAAGGCCGGGGTCAAGCCCGCACTGGTGCACTACTACTTCCCCAGCATGGACGATCTGTTCGTCGCGGTACTGCGCGACAAGGCCGAAGGCAACCTGGCCCGCCAACGCGAAGCGATCGCCGAGGCCCAACCCCTGCACGCGCTGTGGCAGCTCAACAACGCCCACGACGCCCAGTTGTTCACCGAATTCCTCGCGATGGCCAACCACCGCACGACCATCCGCAGCGAGATCGTGGCCTACGCCATGCGATTCCGCGATCTGGAAGAAGGCGTGGTCACCTTGGCGCTCAAGGCCCGCGGCGTGGACCTCGACCTGTTCCCCCCGGTGGTGATGTCGATGATCATGGGCGGGCTGGCCCGCATAGTGCTACACGAGCGCGGACTCGGCATCACCCGCGGACACGACCAGGCCACCGCATTCATCGAGCGCTGCCTCGAACGCTTCGAAATGCCCTTGTGGGATCAGCAGCCGGGGACCGCGCAGCTCAGTGACCCAGCACGCACAACCGACCAGGAGGTGACCAGTAACACAATTACTTGAGCTAATCGTTTCGCGATGAGAAGTTATACCGGCTAAGTTATAGCCGCAACCGCCGAAACAGGGCATAAGAAGAGGGCATTCATGGGTAGCGAAGGTCGGGAGCGAATCGTCTGATGTTGCGTTTCGCCAAGCGCATTTGGGTACTGCTGGTGATCGTGCTGGTGGTGGTCATCGGGATATTCGTGGTGGACCGTTTCCGCGGATTCTTCGGCCACACCGTGCTCACCAAGCCGGGCGCGGGCCTGGTCAATGACCCCGAGCCGTTCAACCCCAAAGTCGTGAAGTACGAGATCTTCGGGAACGGGAGCGTCGCGACCATCAACTACCTCGACCTCGACGCCCAGCCTCAGAAGGCGCTGAACACGTCGTTGCCGTGGGAGCTGACGCTGACGACGACAGCCCCAGCCGCCAGCCCGAACATCATCGCGCAGAGCGACGGCAGCAGCATCACCTGCCGCATCACCGTCGACGGCGTGGTCAAGGACGAGAGGACCTCCGACGGCGTGAACGCCCAGACCTTCTGCTTGGTGAAGTCGGCATGAGCAACACGCATGTCGGCGCCCATCCGATGATCCCGCGTTTCATCCGGTTGTTCTCGGTGCCGATCTTCTTGGGCTGGATCGCGGTCGTCGTGATCGTGAACGTCATCGCTCCTCAGCTGGAGCAGGTCGGCGAGGCGCATTCGGTGTCGTTGGCGCCCAACGACGCACCGTCGCTGCAGGCGATGCAACGTGTCGGCAAGACCTTCCAGGAGTTCGACTCCAACAGCTCGGCGATGGTCGTCCTCGAGGGCGACCAGCCGCTCGGCGACGCCGCGCACAAGTACTACGACAGCCTGATCGACAAGCTCGAGGCCGACAAGAAACACGTCGAGCACATTCAGGACTTCTGGGGCGATCCGCTGACGGCATCGGGTGCGCAGAGCGCAGACGGCAAGGCCGCCTACGTCCAGGTCTATCTGTCAGGCAACCAGGGTGAGAGCCTGGCGAACGAGTCCGTGCAAGCGGTCCGTGACATCGTCGGCCAGTCACAGCCACCACCAGGTATCAAGGCCTACGTCACCGGCCCCGCACCGCTGACCAACGATCAGCACCACGCCGGCGACAAGAGCATCAAGCTGATCACGGCGATCACCATTTGCGTGATCTTCGTGATGCTGCTCTTCGTCTACCGATCCATTCTCACGGTCCTGCTCATCTTGGTGATGATGTTCATCGAGCTGGCCGCCGCCCGGGGAATCGTTGCGGCCCTTGGCTATTACGACCTGATCGGGTTGTCGACGTTCGCGGTCAACCTGCTCACGACGCTGGCAATCGCCGCTGGAACGGACTATGCGATCTTCCTTGTCGGGCGCTATCACGAGGCGCGTCAGAACGGCGAGGACCGCGAAACCGCGTTCTACACGATGTATCACGGCACCGCCCACGTCATCCTGGGCTCGGGTCTGACCATCGCGGGTGCGACGTTCTGCCTGCACTTCACGCGGCTGCCCTACTTCCAAACGCTCGGCATTCCGCTGGCGATCGGGATGCTCGTCGCCGTCGCAGCGGCGCTGACCATGGCGCCCGCCCTGCTGACCATCTGCAGCCGCTTCGGCCTGTTCGATCCGAAGCGGGCGATGAAGACTCGCGGCTGGCGCCGGGTCGGCACCGCCGTGGTGCGGTGGCCTGGACCCATCCTCGCCGCGTCGGTGGCTCTGGCTCTGGTAGGTCTGCTGGCACTTCCGTCGTACAAGCCGAGCTACAACGACCGCCTCTTCCTCCCCAAGGACATCCCGGCCAACGTGGGCTACGCGGCGGCCGACCGGCACTTCCCGCAGGCTCGGATGAACCCGGAGATGCTGCTCGTCCAAACCGACCATGATGTCCGCAATCCGGCGGACATGTTGGTCATCGACCGAATCGCCAAGAGCATCTTCCACGTTCCTGGTGTCGGCAGGGTGCAGTCCATCACCCGGCCGGAAGGCACGCCGATCGAACACACGTCGATTCCGTTCCTGATCAGCATGCAGGGCACCACCCAGCAGATGAACCAGGACTACATGGACAAGGTCATGGCCAACATGCTGAAACAGGCCAACGACATGCAGACCTCCATCGACACCATGCAGAGAATGCAAAGCATCACGGTGCAGATGGCCGCGACCACGCACAGCATGGTCGAGAAGACGAAGAACATGACCGTCGACATCGAGGAACTGCGGGACCATATCGCGGATTTCGACGACTTCTTCCGTCCGCTGCGTAACTACTTCTACTGGGAACCGCACTGCTTCGACATCCCGGTCTGCTGGTCGATCAGGTCGATCTTCGACACCCTCGACGGCATCGACACGATGACCGACGACATCAAGAACCTCCTGCCCGACCTGGAAAAGCTGGACACGCTGATGCCGCAGATGGTCGCGCTGATGCCGTCGATGATCGAGACGATGAAGAGCATGCAGCAGATCACGCTGACGATGTACCAGAGCCAGAAGAGTCAGCAGGACCAGATGAAGGCCATGCAGGAGAACCAGAACGCCATGGGCCAGGCCTTCGATGCGTCCAAGAATGATGACTCGTTCTACCTGCCGCCGGAAGTCTTCGACAATGCGGACTTCAAACGCGGCCTCAAGATGTTCGTGTCACCGGACGGAAAAGCCGTTCGGTTCATCATCTCCCACGAAGGTGACCCCGCCACTCCCGAAGGCATCAAACTCATTCCGCAGATCAAGAATGCGGCGTTCGAAGCCATCAAGGGCACGCCCTTGGAGGGCTCGCAGATCTATCTGGCGGGCACCGCGTCGACCTACAAGGACATGCAGGAGGGTTCGAACTGGGATCTGCTGATCGCCGGAATATCCTCGCTCTGCCTGATTTTCATCATCATGCTGTTGCTCACTCGAGCGGTGATCGCCTCGGCGGTCATCGTCGGGACGGTGCTGTTGTCGTTGGGCACGTCCTTCGGGTTATCCGTACTCATCTGGGAACACATCCTTGGAATTCCGCTGCACTGGATGATCCTTGCCATGTCGGTGATCATCCTGTTGGCGGTGGGTTCCGACTACAACCTGTTGTTGGTGTCCAGATTCAAAGAGGAGATCCACGCAGGAATCAAGACCGGTATCATCCGGTCGATGGCCGGCACCGGTGCGGTCGTGACGTCGGCAGGCCTGGTGTTCGCGTTCACCATGATGTCGATGGTGGTCAGCGACCTCATCGTGGTCGGTCAGGTGGGCACCACGATTGGTCTCGGCCTGTTGTTCGACACCCTGGTGATCCGGTCGTTCATGACGCCGTCGATCGCCGCGATGATGGGCCGGTGGTTCTGGTGGCCCCAGAACGTACGAACCCGGCCGAAACCTTCGCCATGGCCGACACCGCCCCAGCGCCCGGCGGAAACGCCGGTCAGCGTCGGCGCCGGCGGCCGTGCTGATGACCACCCAACGGGCCCGATCAGATAGGTAGGCACATGAAAAGTACACGTCTCGCCGCGATCGCTGCCGCGGCAATCGCGCCAGCTCTGGTGTTCGCCGCGCCTGCACACGCAGACCCCGATACGGATTTCGCCAACGAACTCCACACCTATGGCATCTATGGCCAGAAGGACTACAACGCGTGGATCGGCAAGATCACCTGTAAGCGGCTCTACAACGGGCTCGACAAGGACGCTTACAGCTCGGCCGCATTCATTCATCTGCAATCTGCCGAAGGACGCCACCACCGAACAGGCGTGGCAGTTTCTAGGTGCATCACTGCGTACCTATTGCCCCGATAAAGCTGTCAGTGCTGGAAGCGGCGGCCGCCCACACAGTAAGGAGTCAGAAGTGTTGATCAAAGCGAGTGTCGCTGCCGCTGCGGTGAGCGTGGCGGCGATGGTCCTTCCCGCGGTTGCATCCGCCGACGCGTCCGATGACTATCCGATTCCGAATCGGATACTGAAGACCACCTGCACCGTCGATCAGTACATGGCGGCTGTGCGCGACGTCGAACCGGTCTACTACGAGCGCTACATGACCGACTACAAGAACAGGCCCGCCGACATTCAGCAGGGCGCCCGTGACCGCATCTACTGGTTCTTTTCCCTGGACTACGCAGGACGGCGGCAGTACTCGGAGGACACGGCGACGAACGTCTACTACGAGCAGATGGCAACCCACTGGGGCAACTGGGCCAAGCTGTTCTTCAACAACAAGGGCGTCGCCGCCCACGGCACCGATATCTGCATGAATTACCCGCCGAACGACCCGACGGTCTGGGATTGGTGACGTCGGCGCCTCGCCGGACGCTGAACGACGCGGTCACGCAGTTCTGGAGTATCGCTGCGCCGCTTTACGACCTGCCACTTCTTCAGCAGTGGGGGTACCGGCCGGCGCACGATGAGGTGATTGCCGCGCTGAATAACCGCAGCGCTCGCAGGGTGGCCGATATCGCTTGTGGCACAGGGATTCTCGCTGACCGGATCGCGCGCCAGCTACGCCCCGACGAGATCTACGGTGTCGACATGTCCGACGGCATGCTCGCTCAGGCCAGGGCACGCTCGTCGGAGGTGCAGTGGCGCAAGGGCCCGGCCGAGCACCTGCCGTTCGAAGATGGCACGCTGGACGCGGTCGTCACGACGTCGGCTTTTCACTTCTTCGACCAGCCTGCCGCGCTGCGTGAGTTCCACCGGGTGCTGGCTCCGGGCGGCCTCGCCGCGGTAGCGACGTTGAGTCCACGGTGGACGCTCCCCGTGTATCGGCTGTCCGCCAGTCGGTTCAATCCCGCGCACAACCCGTCGCCCGCCGAGATGCGGGCACTCTTCCAAGGCGCCGGCTTTCACGTCAGCGATCAACATCGCGTCCGTCGCCCGGCGTGGACGCGGTTACTTTCGGACCTGATCACGTTCGGTGTGAGGCCCTAGCGGTTCATCTCGGGCTCAGGGCGGCCCGCTGAACAACGGGCTCATGAAGACCTGGACCGGGTCCGGCGGGGGCGGTGCATCTGTAGGTTCCGGTGGCACCGGCCCCGCGGCGGGCGGCGCAACTACGGGTGCCGCGGGAGGCGCGACAGCCGGCGCCAGCAGTGGAGCCGCAGGAGGAGCGGCCTCTGGTGCTACGAGCGGACCGGGCGGAGGTCCGAACGCCGGCGCCTCAACCGGACCGGGCGGAGGCCCAAACACCGGCGCCTCAACCGGACCGGGCGGAGGCCCAAACACCGGCGCCTCAAGCGGCGCTGCGGGGGACGAAACATTCGGCGCCTCAACCGGACCGGGCGGAGGCCCGAACACCGGCGCCCCAAAGGGGGCCACCGGAGACGCAACAGTCGGCGTCGCGACGGAGACGTTGGCCGGCGGCGAAGCCGAGACCGTCGGTCGGGGAACCGGTGCAGCGACTGGCTGAGGCGCCACGACGGCGAGGGGCTGGAGCGGTGTCCGCGGCGGCGCAGGTGGCGGCTCGGCGGCCCGCGGTTGTGCCAGTGGGGCAGGCAGTACCGAGGCAGCCGGTGTCGGAACGGTGTGGACACTGGCCGAGGTCATCGGAGCGTCCGATGAAGGATCGGCAGCCTGCGTGGACGTGTTTTCGACGCTGAGCGCTGAACCCGCGGTGAGCGACAGCGCCGCCCCGAACACCGCCACGGCAGCGGCCGAGACGGTCACCTTCTTCGCATGCGAAACGAGCCAGGGTCGATCGCTTCGCGGCCGGTCGTCGCGCGGCGTCTCGATCGGCTGCGTGGCGACGGCGTCCACCTCGCTGACCACCGGCACCTCAACGGTCTCGGCGGCCGCGGTGGCGGCCGACTTATTCGGCAGTGACATGCGCCAGGGCCGCTCGGCCGTCTTGGCCGAACCATTGACGACCTGGTCGGCATTCGCCAGCGCAGCCCCCCGCGCCAGGGCGACCTGGGTGTCGACTGAATCGGAGACCGGTATCGGCAGTGCATCCGCGATCGGTTGAGTCACCTCATCCAGATCAGCGAGCGCGCCGACCAGATACAGGCTTTCGGGCAGCCAGCCGTCCTTGCGGAAAACCGTCCGCAGCCACTCAACGAGGTCCGCGGCGGTCGCGCGCGTATCGGTGATGGCGGTGCGTACCGGGCGGGCACCTGTGGCGACGACCATCATCATCGCCTCGTCGGGTTCGAGAATGCACAGACCGGTCCTGGTGTGCTCGGTTTCGCTGCCGACGTCGATCCCCCATGCCTCGGCGGCCTTACTCAACGGGATGGCGTGAACGTTGTCGAACCCCATGTCCGCCAATGACTTCAGAAAGGCCGTGGCGGCCGCCTCGACGCCCTCGGTCCACGTCAACTGGACGGAGCCCACTTTGTGACCGCTTGCGGTCGCGATCGCCTGCGCGCCTCGGGCGGCGGCCTCATGCGCCGACGTATCTTGTTCGGCCCCCTCGGTAGTGGACTGAACATCAAACGAATCGTGGTCCAGAGTGGCGGCCTCAGGGCCGTGCCCGTCGAGAAGTACCCAGCCGACGCTGGTGGACGTCATCGACAGTCCCAGCACTGTCTGCACCTTCGGCCCCACTCTCGTCGCGAAATCGACGTCGCCGCCGCGGGTCAAGCGCGCACCCCAAGCGAGCATAGTTTGCTCGCTTTTGCACGTCATCTGATACGGAGAAGATGTGCAACAACGGTGATGTGGCGTTTATCGACAGGCTAACCAGCGGTGTTACCGGGGGTCTCAGAGCGCAAAATTGACGGTCGCCATCGGAAACTCCCGCAGCGAACCCGGCGGCGCCGCGCGTTTGCTCATTTCAACCTGACGGTGTTAACCGTCCTGACAGTTTGAATACAACTTGCATTCACTGTCCTTGAGCCCCGCCGGCCACTATGGTTTGGTCGGCGCATGCACCGCCCTTCGCCCTTCGCGATTGACGAAAGTCGCTGCCGCCCTTTCGACATAAGGAGTTCTTGGCCGTGCAGATGAGACTCGAAGTTGTCGTGCTACCGGTCTCCGACGTGGACCGGGCAAAGGAGTTTTACGAGAGGTTGGGCTGGCGGCTGGATGCCGACGTCGTCAATGGCGATGACTTCCGGGTGATCCAGCTGACTCCGCCCGGCTCACCGTGTTCGATCATCTTCGGCACCGGAATCACCACGGCAGCACCCGGCTCGGCCGATGGTTTGTATCTCGTCGTCGACGACATCGAGGCGGCGCGCGCCGAGCTCAGCGAGCATGGTGTGCAGGTCAGCGAGGTTTTCCACGACGCGGGAGGCGTGTTCCACCACGCGGGGACGACAGCGCGCCTGCCAGGCCCTGATCCCGATCGCACCAGCTATGCGTCATTCGCGTCGTTCAGTGATCCCGACGGGAACGGCTGGATGCTTCAGGAGGTCACCACCCGGCTCCCTGGCCGCTGATTGCGGCGGCATCGCGCGCAGATCGGGCCGCCGACGACGAATATTGACGATCTTGAAAAATTCGTGTTTGCTCGCGATTGGCTGCTCGCAAGATTGACCGCACAATCGCGATAGCTGAGAACGAAAACTGTGCGACAATTCGCACTGAATAACCCTACCGACGCGGTCCCTTGCTGGTGGGAGGAGACCAAAATTTCGACGCATCTGCGCCACGCAGCCGGTATCTGCGTGCTTACCACAGGCCTCCTCATTGGTAGTGCTAGCGGAGCGATCGCCGCAGCCGATACAGAATCCGCTGGTTCGACCGCTGCGGGCCCTGGTGCCGACGAGTCGAGCCAGAGCGTCAGCACAACAAGCACGCCGACCACGACGGTTGCGGAAACATCCACACAGTCGACGCACCCAACACAGTCGACGCACCCAACTCTTCTTCGTGATGTCATCCGCAAGCTTCAGGAGCTGGGTAAGCCACGCACGCGTCCAGTCCTCGTGACGGAATCGCCGGCTGTCCCAGCCGCTCCGGACACCAAGACCGACAGCAACGAGCCGCCGGACGCCACTCCGGCGGCTGCCGAGTCCGGCGGATCAGACTCGACTGTGGTCGCCCCCGAATCGAATTCGACCGAGCAGCAAACCAACAACACCAGCGTCGTCGCGTCGGACTCCAACGGACCCGCGCCCTCCCCCAGCCCGCCGCCGCCCTCCCTGGCGACGGTCGTGGTCAAGCCCGTGACGCATGCGATCGCAACGGTCGCCGGGGCCGCGTTGGCGGTGCCTGGTGTGATCGTGTCGCTGCCCAGTTCCGAAACGCCGGTTGTCGATGTCATCACGGCGGTTGAGAACATCCTCATCTCGGTCAACGACGCGGTCGTGCCACTCGCGCAGATACCGACTGATCTTTACTCGCTGCTCGTCGTCGCCGGAATGGCGTCGACGCCGGTCGCTACGGTCGGCAACAGCTTTAGTGTCGGGCTGATCGCCCCCGCGCCTGCTGCGACTGTGCCGCCACTGCTCCCTGTGCCGCCGCCGGTCGAGCCCGCTATCCCTGTTGCGGGCACGCCATTGCTCGGCCACGTCAGCGCGCCTGCGGCGCTCGGCGGGCTTGCCACAGCCGGCTTGAGCACGAACTTGTCGCTGACCGGGACAGCGCCGATCGCGGCCGAAAGCGTCCTTCCGACGACCGCGCTGTCACTTCTCGAGAACACCGTGAAAGCAGTCCTTGCGCCTGTGTCGCTGTCGGCGCTTGCCGCCTTCGCTCTGCCCGGCGTGGGCGGACTTCTGATCATCTGCGCGGCAGGCATGCGGTTCGGCTACCGCCAGGCCAAGGCCGCGCTGGCGGTGCGCACAACGGGGATCTCGCGCTTCGCCCGCCAAGGGCCGTTGGGTGTCGTCCGGTCGGGATCGCTCGTCGCTGTGCATCCGCGACATCCGCGCACGCTGCGTGTCATCCGCCCAGAGCGACCAAGGGCTGCGCCTCTACTCGAAGAGGCCGCCTGACACCTCAGCGATGATTCCGTGCCATGACGCGGGAGATCTCACGTCAGGCCTTCATTCGCGGCGCGCTCGCCACTGTCGCCGCTGGCGCGTCAGGTTCGTGCCGAAAGACTGCGCCAGAACCGCAGACGCAGTCCTCGACTTCACGGCCACCCGGCCAGCCTGACTGGAATACCCTTGGCCGCACCCTCGAGGGTCGAGTCACCCTGCCATCCAGCGCCGACTACGCCGCGGCGAAAAACCTGTTCAACAGCCGATTCGACAACTCCACACCGGCGGCGGTCGTCTCAGTCAAATCGGGCAGCGACGTGCAGAAGGCCGTCGAGTTCGCCGCGAAGAACGGCATCAAGGTCGCGGTGCGCAGCGGCGGGCACTCCTACATCGGTGCATCGGCGGCTGACAGCACGATGGTTGTCGACCTGCGGCAGCTACCCGGCGGCATCGCCTATGACGACGGGCCCGGGTTGACGACGATTCCCGCTGCAGCACAACTGGATTCGGTACAAGCAGCGCTGGCCTCGCATGGCCGGTCGATCCCCAGCGGCAGCTGCCCGACCGTCGGCGTCGCCGGGCTGACGCTGGGTGGTGGGCTCGGATCCGACGCCCGGCGTTCGGGCCTCGCATGCGACGCGCTGGTTTCGACGTCCGTCGTACTGCCCAGCGGCGACGTGATCACCGCGTCAGCAGACGATCATGCCGACCTGTTCTGGGCACTGCGAGGCGGCGGTGGGGGCAACTTCGGCGTTGTCACGTCGTTCACGTTCCGAACGCTTCCCGTCATCGATAGGGACGTCGTGAATCTGGTCTTCCCCGAGGGCACGACTGAACAGGCGATCGTCGGCTGGGCCGAGTGGTTGCACGCCGCCGACCGTGCGATCTGGGGCATGGTCAACATCACGGTGGGTTCGGGCTCCGGGGGCTGCACCATCGTGTTGGCGACGCCGGCCGGCGACGGGCCGGGCAGTGCCGGCGACCTCAGCGGCGCAATAGGCGTGCAACCTGTCTCCAGCACCAGCCGAACCCTCGACCGTATGGACTTCGTGCACTACTTCGAGGGCGGCGCCCAAGCAACGCAGCCGCGCGCGTTCGTGGCGGGTTCCGACATCATCGAGGAGATGACGCAAGCTGCGGCGGAATCGATCGTCGCTGCGGTGTCGGCATGGCCACGCGACGCAGGCTCATCGAGCGCGGTGATCGAGTCACTGTCTGGAGCCGTGAGCGACCTCGGCCCGAGCGACACGGCGTTTCCATGGCGGCGGCAGGCGGCGTGCGTTCAGTGGTACACCGAGACGCCGACTGTCGAGACCGCGAACGAGTGGCTGGCCAGCGCCCATGCGGCGGTTCACCCGCACTCGATCGGCGGCTATGTCAACTACGTCGAGTCGGATACGCCCACGTCATGGTATTTCGGCGACAATCTCGCGAGACTCGACGCCATCCGGCGGCAGTACGACCCAGACCGGTTGATGTATTCCGGTATGTGACATCTTTCGGCCGCCGAGCGACATACCAGCATGGACATATCGAGGTCCCTTCTCCGGGTGTCAGGCACTGTCGGGGCTATCGCGTCGGCCGCATGGGTACTGCCGATCGCACTCATCCAGATTCCGGCCGCGGCCGCCGATCCGTGCCCTGACGTGGAGGTCGTGTTCGCGCGCGGGACCACCGAGCCACCGGGGGTTGGCGGCACCGGACAGGCCTTCGTCGACTCGCTTCGTTCACAACTAGGCGGGCGCTCGGTCGGGGTGTACGCGGTCGACTACCCGGCCAGCCGCGATTTCGACACCAGCACACCCGCCGGCGCAGGTGATGCGAGCAGCCATATCCAGTCCATGGCGGCGAACTGCCCGAACACCCGCCTGGTGCTCGGCGGATACTCCCAGGGCGCGGGCGTGATCGATCTGTCCACCACGGCAATGCCACCGCAGATCGCCGGTCACGTCGCGGCCGCCGCCTTGTTCGGGGCTCCGAGGAGTGCGTTTGCAGACACGCTCTCGCCGGGCCCGCTTCCGACGATCGGCCCGCTCTACGCGGCCAAAACCATCGATTTGTGTGTGCCGAACGATCCGATCTGCTCCAACGGCTGGGACATGCGTGCGCACGTCGCGTATGTCGAGACCGGAATGGTGAATCAGGCAGCAACTTTCGCAGCCAGTCGCCTCTAGTGGGGCGAAAGATCCAGGTGCGCAACGGCATCCTGCACGGCTTCGCCGGCTGCGGATGAGCAAGCAGTTAGAAAATCGCCAGAAAGGTTGGCGAATTTCTGAGAATTCACGCTGGATCCACTTCTGTCCGGATTACAGCGTTCGGTGCACGTAATATTTGGCGGTCGTGTCGCGACAGAGTTGACATCATTGCGAGTCGGGAGGTCGGGATGGCGAAGGCGCAATTCGTCGCTCTTGCTGTTGTACTGCAACGATGGGGCAAACGAAAGCGCGCCGATTCCGATGTCGACAGCGCCTCGATCGAGGAGGAGCGGCCTGCTACTCGGCGCGCAATTGGCGCCGGGGTGTGTCAGCATAGGTCCGTGAGGCCCTGCCATATCGCTGTCTCGATCGGCGCTGCGGCAGTGGCAACCTGGGGTTTGCAGAGTGCAATCATTCCGTCCGCGCAAGCGGCGCCATGCCCTGATGCCGAGGTGATTTTCGCCCGCGGCACCGCCGAGGCACCCGGTGTCGGCCCCACGGGAGAGGCGTTCATCGACTCGCTGCGCACTCGGGTCGGCGCGAAGTCCGTCGGGGTATACCCGGTCGACTACCCCGCCACCACTGACTTCCCCACCGCCGTCGATGGAATCGCGGATGCGCGCACACATGTGCTCGCCACCGCGGCGAACTGTCCCAATACCAAGATGGTGCTCGGTGGATTCTCGCAAGGCGCGGCGGTGATGGGCTTCGTGACCGCGAACGTGGTCCCCGATGGCGTTTCCCCCGTGGACGTGCCTGCACCGATGCCGCCCGATGTGTCCAACCACGTCGCAGCGGTTGCCCTCTTCGGAAAACCGTCGACCCGCTTCATGCACGCGATCAACGACCCGCCGATCACCATCGGCGCTCAGTATGTGGCCAAGACGATCGACTTGTGTATGGACAACGACCTGGTCTGCGACACGGACGGCAGGAGCTTTTCGGCGCACAACGAGTACGTCGACTCTGGAATGGTTGACCAGGGAGCGACTTTCGTCGCGAATGAACTTCAAGCAAGTTGGGCCGCCGACGCGGGGGCGCAACCGCCCGCTACGGGTGCGCCCCCGTCACCGCAGACACCGCCTGCGCCTCTGCCACTCTCCGCGGCTCTAGCTCCAGTGGCCCCGCCTGGACCCGCTGTGGGAAGTACGGGCCCCACACCGCATCTGCAGTCTGCGCCGGTGCCTCCCGGTCCGCCTGCGGTTCCGGTTGCACCGCCTGCGCCTGTCTCGCCCCTCGCCTGACCTCGGGCTTCAGGTTCCCTTGGCGTAACGGGTCAGGAAGCCAACGGCGGCGATCGCCGCCACGACGCCGATCATCCCCCACAGCACGAACGGGAAGACCAGCGATATCGGGGACCAGCCAACGCTGGAGAAGGTCACGGCCGCGTAGAGCAGCCAGATCAGCCGGTAGCCGCACCACAGCGCGGTGATGCCGGTGGCGATCCCGATCCCCAGGCTCGTCGTGCGGTCGACACGGTTGATCTGTTCCTCCATCCGGGTGGGCACGATCCCAACAACGTGACGGGCGCCTGGGTCTTGTGGCAAATTGAACGCCCCGGCGTCGTCATCGCATTTGGCTGAATTCGATTGCGCTGCAGGAAAATTAAGACAGCAGCTACCTCAGAGCGCTCGGGGCGACTGTGCGTTCGCTGTGTGCACACTGAATGGCGGTCGACTTCGATGCCAACCTCTGAGTCCCGTCGCGCTCGGCCGCGCGGCACCGACCGCGGCCAGAAAGCAGCCAAGCTCCGTGCACCCGGCGACGTCGCCGAGGCCGTTTCTGGCCAGAATCGCGTTATCGCGAACCAACTCCTGGGATTTGCATCAACCGCGCGGGCTGCGGGTAGTCCGCCAATGTGTCGACCGGCTGGAATCAAATCCAACTGAGGTGCCGCCGGTGTCGTATCGAGGTTGTCGCCGATCGTCTTCATTGTGAGGACGAAAATCTCGACCGAGATGCAAAGGGTGTGAGCCATGAAGTATGTGCTTTTGTTCGTCGAAACCGAGCAGTTCACCAGCGATATGGCGGCGATGAGCCCGTCGGAGCGGGAGCGGGCGTACGACCGGGTCAACGAGTGGTTCGCCAACCATGCGGACAAATTGCGGGGCGGCAGCAAGCTGAAGGCACCCGAGACGGCAACGACCGTGCGACTGGACCATGGTGAGCCGGTCATCACCGACGGGCCTTTTGTCGAGGGCAAAGAGGTCGTGAGCGGTTACGTCGAGATCGAGGTCGCTGACCTGGATGAGGCACTGCAAGCGGCCAAGACCTGGCCGGGCTGCCCGGTGGTCGAGGTTCGCCCGATCGAGTTCGAGTCCATGTGACCGAGGCAGTACACGACCAGTTGACCCGCGTGGTGCGAGAAAACGCTGGCCGACTGGTCGCGTCGCTGATCCACGTGACCGGCGATTTCGCCACCGCAGAGGATTTGGTGCAGGACGCGGTGCTGGCAGCACTGCGACACTGGCCTGCGGAAGGGATTCCCGAGCGACCGGACGCCTGGCTGTTCACGGTCGCGCGGCGCCGCGGCCTGGATGTGCTACGGCGCGAACACAATTACGTCGCCAAGCTGGCGCAACTGCAGTGGCCCGTCCAGCCCGAGCCAGACGAGCGCCTGCGGCTGATCTTCACCTGCTGCCACCCGGCCCTCCCCCGGCAGGCGCAGATCGCGCTGACGCTGCGAGTCGTCTGCGGCCTGACCACAGCGCAGATCGCCCGAGCGTTCCTCGTGCACGAAACAACGATGGCGCAACGGATCACCCGCGCCAAACAGAAGATCACCGAGGCGCGAATTCCGTACCGGATTCCCGCCCATGACGAGCTAGGCCCTCGCCTCACCGAAGTCCTCGCCGTGATCTACCTCCTCTTCAACGAGGGCTACCTGTCGACGGCCGAGCGGGCTCAGGCGCGCGACCTGGTCGACGACGCCGAGTGGTTGGTGTCGCTACTCCACCGGTTGATGTCGACGGAGCCGGAAGTGGCAGGCCTGCTGGCGCTGATCCGGCTGCACCGCGCCCGCGCCGCGGCCCGCTTCGATCCCGACGGTCGCCTGGTGCTGTTGCAACACCAGGACCGATCCCTGTGGGACCGGGAAGCGATCGAACAGGCGAGTCGATTGCTGGCCCGCGCCGCCAAACAGCAGCGCCCCGGCCCGTACCAGCTGCAGGCTGCGATCATCGCCTGCCACGCCGAAGCCGAACGCTGGCAGGACACCGACTGGGAGCAGATAGTGCTTCTCTACGACATGCTGCTCCACCTCGCGCCGTCCCCCGTGACCCGTTTGCATCGCGCCATCGCTCTGCGCTACCGGTCGGGGCCCCAGGCGGCGATGGCCGAACTCGACATGCTCGCAGGTGAACTCGATCGCTATCACCTCTACCACGCGACCTGCGCTGATCTCTGGCGCGAACTGGGCCGCACCGATGAGGCCCGAGCCGCTGATCGTCGCGCACTCGCGCTCACCGCCAACCCGGCCGAACAGGTTGTCCTCCAAGAGCGCATCGCCTGCACCCACCGAGAGGAGTTGTTAGACAAATGACTGAGATAACCCAACTGAAGCGCGCGCTCGTCGCCCGCGTCCTCGATAGCAACGGGATGGCGCCGCAAGAGCTGCGCAGGGCCGCATTCGACGACGCCGGCCTGGATGAACCGATGGGCACATTGATAGAGAAGGTGGTCTACCACGGCGACACGGTGACCGACGAGGACGTCGCGGCTGTCCGCGCCGCCGGACTCAGTGAGGACCAGATCTTCGAAATCGTGGTGTGCGCTGCGATCGGCCAGGCGAACCGGCAATATGAAGGCGCGCTTGCCGCGCTCGCCGCCGCGACCGGACAGACGGGAGATCGGCGGTGAGGCTCGAAATCCTCGATCACGGTCACCCACTGCGGACCAAGGCACTGCTTGGCGTGATCCGGCTGGTGTCGCGCCAGCCGGTGGTCGACGCGGTCAAGCTGGCGTTCTACCGGCCCGACTTCTACGGCGCCGGCGATCTCACCCACGAGGCGATGCGCGGACCGTCCGCGTGGTCGATCGGCGATCGCGAGCTGATGGCCGCGTTCGTCTCCCAGGCCAACGACGCGCCGTTCTGCGTCACCGCGCACTCCGCCACGTCGAGCCTGTGGTACGGCGATGACGCGAAGGTCGCCGCCACTCTCGCCGACTTGGATTCGGCACCGATCGATGAGCCGCTCAGGGCGACGCTTCGCATGCTCGGCAAGCTCACTCGTGCACACACAGTTGATGCGGACGACATCCGAGAGGTGTTGGCTGCGGGCGCTTCTCGTCAGCAGATCGAAGACGCCCTTGCCGTATGTCTGGCCTTCGACATCACCGCCCGACTCGCCAACGCCTTCGACTTCGCGATTGCGCCCCCCGCCGCCATGGATGCGGGCGCGCGGCACCTGTTGAAACGCGGGTACCGATAAGCGCAGCAGCGCAGAGGATCCCGTCAGTTGTTGGGATCGGTCGCCACGCTACGAGCGTGTACTTGACCGCACCGACAACAAAGCCGAGGGGCGGCGCCTGTCGAAAGGAAACGACGATGAACCGAATTTCGCGGTTCGCTATGGCGCTCTTGGTGGCTAGCGGTCTTGGCGTGGCAGGTTTCGGAATGGCCGCAGGCACCGCACGGGCCGGGCCCGGCGGTTGGCCGGTTGCGACAACCCGGGCGGACCGTGTCACTGGTGCCCGGGCGATGAGGCACCGCATACCGGCAATCACATCACCGACCCAGTGGTTTGGGACTGGAACATCTGCCACACCTACTGGTACGTGTATCCGGGCCAGGGCAATGTCGCGAACTTGATCTGGGACGGCGACAACCCGCCACCACCGCCACCGGCGCCGCCGGCGCTCATCAGCACCTATGAGCAGTGCCAGCAGATGCTTGGAGCTCTCGCCTTGTTCTGCCCGAAGGCGTGATCCTGCAAACGGCGTCGGCCACCAGCGATTTCGACTTGGTTGGGATAGATCGACCTAGTCGAGTAGAACAACAAGCGCTTGGGGGCAATCCAATCGATGATGGCCGCCGGCCGGGTCGCGGGCTCTATCGTTGGTGCACGATACGCTCCGCT
The DNA here is from genome assembly GCA_963698965.1 of uncultured Actinomycetota bacterium. Classification (GTDB taxonomy): domain Bacteria; phylum Actinomycetota; class Actinomycetes; order Mycobacteriales; family Mycobacteriaceae; genus Mycobacterium. The sequence goes on along the minus strand of CAVOSY010000003.1, from coordinate 33,668 downwards.
TCCCTCCGTGAAGCTGCGCGTCGCTGATGGTCGAGGCGGTGCCTGCCAAGGAGGATTGCTATGGATCGCCATCCCACAGCCTCCGCGTTGGTTCTGGTCACCGTGCTCGCGGTCGTTGGCACCGTCGCCGTCGCCCTTGCGCCGAAAGCCACTGCGTCCCCGGCGGCAACGGGCGACTTTTCGGGTCTGGTCGATATTGGCGGTCGATCGCTCTACCTGGAGTGCCGCGGCCAGGGCAGCCCCACGGTGATCCTGGAATCCGGCGCCGGCGGCCGGGCCGACGTCTGGAGCCGAGATCTGGAGCGGCCCGAGGGCACGCGGACGATGGTCCTGCCCGGCGTGGCGGCGTTCACCCGCGTCTGTGCCTATGACCGTCCGGGCACGCTCACTGAACGCAATCCGTCCCTCGATCCGGATGGGCCGCTCTTTCTTCCCAGCCGCAGCGATCCGGTTCCCCAGCCACGCACCACGCAAGACAGGGTCAACGACCTGCACGCGCTGCTGGGTGCCGCTGCTATCCCCGGTCCCTACGTCCTGGTCGGCCACTCCGCAGGCGGTCTGGTGGTGCGGCTCTATGCCAGCGAGTACCCGGACGAGGTGGTCGGCATGGTGCTGCTGGACTCGACCCACGAGGATGTGTGGCTGCGTTTCCAGGAGGCCCTCGCGCCGGATCAGTGGGCGGAGTTCGAAGCGCTCACCGTCACCAACCAAGACCTCCTCGATGCCTATCCGGAGGCGGAGCGGTGGTACACCGCCCCGTTGGCGGACGACGCCACCACCGGGCAGGTACGCCAGGCGCGCAAGGATGCGCCCCTACATCCGATGCCGCTGGTCGTGTTGGCCCATGGCATCCCGTTCGCGGACCCATTTCCAGGCTGGCCGAGTGACAAGATGGAAGGGATCATGTTCGCGCTGCAGCAGGATCTCGCCCATCTCGTCCCCGACGCTCGCCTTATCGTCGCCACCGAGAGCGGGCATAACATCCACCAGGACCAGCCGGAGCTGGTGATCGACGCTATACAGCAGGTCGTTGCCGCAGCCCGCGACCAGCTCTAACTGGTGGTCTCGAGCTCGGCAAGGCTGTCCTCGAGGTAGGTGAGCATGTGCTGCAGATGCGGCAGGCGGCGCCGACATCCGGTTAGGCCGAAGTTGAGCTGGCCGGCGTAGCTGACGACCGTGATGTTCAGCGCCTGGCCCTGCTGTGGGACTGACAACGGGTACATGCCCTGCATTCGTGCGCCGTCCCAGTACAGCGGCTCACGCGGTCCAGGGACGTTCGAGACGATCAGGTTGACGGAGGTCGGGGCGAGATCAGCCACGCCGGGGATGTGGGTTGCCAACAGCGGCCCGGTGGCGATCAGGCCGGTGAGCAGCTGGGTCTGCAGTGTGCTCTGGGTGGCCAGCTGCGCCTTGGCGCTGTTCATCGAAGCCATGATCTCGGTCAACCGGCGGTGTGGATCCGCGAGTTGGGTGGCCAAGCTGCAGGGCACGATCCCGACCGCGTTGCCGCTGTCTCCGAAGGCACCCAGCGAGCGCAGCGATACCGGCACTCCGGCGGTAAGCGCGCTGCCGGGCAGCGCGTCCTGCTCGATCAGGTAGCGGCGCAGGGCGCCCGCGCACATGGCCAACACCACGTCGTTCACGGTCGCGTTGTGCGCTGCCCCGGCGTTCTTGATCCGCTCTAGCGGCCACTGCTGAGCTGCGAATCGGCGGCTGCCGGTGATCGACGTGTTCAGCATGGTGCGCGGCGCCCGGTACGGCAGCCCTGTGGCCTGCCTGCGAAGCCCCCGGGCTGCCATCTTGCCCGCCGGAGAGGCGAGGCCGGCCAGGTCGACGGCCAGCCGCGCGGTCTGGCCGGCGGCGCGGGCAACCTGCGCCGTGCGGCCGCCGGCCTGTCCCGTCTTTGCCTGGCTGGGACGCTGGTGCGTGGCCGACCACCAGGGGGTCGTCCCGCGGGCATCCGGGTCGGGTGACAACCATCTGGTCAGCAGTTGGGTGGAGGCGACACCGTCATAGAGCGCGTGATGGATCTTGGTGTAGGTGGCGAAGCGGCCGCCCTCGAGCCCCTCGATCAGATAGAACTCCCATAGCGGGTGGTGCCGGTCGAGCATCTGGCCGTGCAGCCGGGACACCAGCTCCAGCAGCTCGCGTACCCGCCCGGGCCGCGGCAGCGCCGCCAACCGGACGTGGTACTCCAGGTCGATGTCGTGCTCCTCGGTCCACCAGACGTTGCCAACGCTTCCGACCGGGTCGGCGGGCCGTTGCCGCAGGCGTGGGTGAATCTCGGTGTGGGTGAGCAGCTCGTGATACAGCTGGCTGACGTAGTCGGGGCCGGCGCCTGGCGGCAACTCGTAGACGGCAAGACCGGCTACATGCGTCGGCTGCGCCGCGGTTTCCCCCAACAGGAACGCCGAGTCCTGGGGTGCGATCAGGCTCATTGCTCCTGCTTTCGCTCGGCGCTGCTAATAGCGCGGGACAGCGCGGGGCTGGCGAGCATGAACTCATCCATGAGCGTGCCTGCGATGCCGCGCAGCGGGAGCAGCGGCCGGATCCAGCCCGGCGCGGCCACCGTCGCGGCACGAGACTCGACGCCGTCGACCAGCGTCCGAGCGGCTCGGTTGACCGTGATCGGCCTGGTGACGAATTGCGGCGCGATCGAGCGTGCCTCGGCGATCTGCTGCTGAGCGAAGACGTCGTCAACGAGGTCGGTCTCGACGAACCCCAGGTACGCCACCCCGGCGGTGGCCTGGTGGTGGGCGAGTTCGACCCGCAACGCCCGGGTCAGTTGTTCGACACCCGCCTTGCTGGCCGCGTAGGACGCGTTGAGTGCGCCGTTGACGAAGGAGTAGATCGACGCGACGACCAGGATGTGGCCGCGCCGCTCGATCACCGCAGGCAGTGTGGCGCGGATCGTGCGCCACTGGCCGAGCAGGTCGATGTCGACGGTCCGCTCGAATTCGCCGGGATCGATGGTCAGTATCGGCTCCGACGGCGGAGCGATGCCGGCGTTGGCGACCACGACGTCGATGCCGCCGAACCGCGCGACGGTCGCGTCGGCAGCGCCCTGCAGCGCGTCCAGGTCACCCACGTCGGCCTGGAACGCGGCCGCGCCCTCGCCGAGTTCGGCTGCCAACTGTTGCAGCGGCTCCAGCCGCCGGCCGACCAGCGCCACCCGCGCGCCGCGTGCGTGGGCCTCGCGGGCGACCTCGGCGCCGATGCCGCGGGCCGCGCCGGTGACGAACACGACGCGACCGTCCAGCTCGAGCCGCTGCGTGCCGCCGAACACGCGCCCGGCGACGGGCAACGCTCGTGCGGCGCTCATTGCTGCGGCAGTAAGTGTGCGGGCGGTGTCCTCGATCATGATCACAGCCCCATGTCCTTGGCGATGATCATCTTCATGACCTCGCTGGTGCCGCCGTAGATCCGCTGGACACGGTTGTCGGCGTACAGGCGGGCGATCGGGTATTCGTTGATGTAGCCGTAGCCGCCGTGCAGTTGTAGGCAGCGGTCGATGACCCGGGCCGCGGTCTCTGTGCAGAACAGCTTGGTGGCGGCGGCCTCGGCGGCGGTCAATTCGCCGTCGTCGTGCGCCTGTAGCGCGCGGTCGACAACCGCCTCTAAGGCGTCGACGTCGGCTTTGCACGCGGCCAGTTCGAACTTGGTGTTCTGGAACGCCGCCACCGGCTTGCCGAACACCGTGCGCTCGGCGACGTATTGCTTGGCGAACCGGACGGCTGCCTTGGCCTGGGCGTAGGCGCCGATCGCGATGCCCAGCCGCTCCTGGGGCAGGTTCTGGCCGAGGTAACCAAAGCCCATGTTCTCCTCGCCGAGCAGGTCCTCGACGGGCACCTTGACGTCGGTGAAGGACAGCTCGGCGGTGTCCGAGGTACGCAGGCCGAGCTTGTCGAGCTTGCGGCCCACGCTGTAACCGTCAGACTTGGTGTCCACCACCAGCAGCGAGATGCCATAGCGGCGATCGTCCGGCTTGGGTGGCGCGGTGCGGGCGCACACGATGACCCGATCGGCGTGTACACCACCGGTGATGAAGGTCTTCGCGCCGTTCAGCACGTAGTGGCTGCCATCGTCGGACAGCTTGGCGGTGGTCTTCATGCCGGCCAGATCCGAGCCTGTGCCAGGCTCGGTCATGGCGATGGCGAACATGATCTCGCCGGTGACGAATCCCGGCAGCCACCGCTGCTTCTGCTCGGCCGTCGCGTATGCCTTCAGATAGGGCAAGCACAGCGCGACATGCACCCCGCTGCCGCCCAGCGCTACGCCGGCACGGGCAACCTCCTCGGTCATGATCGCCTGATACTTGAACGACTTCTCGCCGGCGCCGCCGTACTCCTCGGGCACCTCGATGCCGAACACGCCCAAATCGCCGAGCTTGTAGTAGAACTCGCGCGGCGCCTGGCCGGCGTCGAACCATTCGTCGAACACCGGGACCACCTCGGTCTCGATGAACGCCCGAAGTGTCTTCCGGAACGTCTCGTGATCGTCGTTGAAATTCGTGCGGCGCATGCGCCACCTCCTTTGGTTAGAGCCGCCGACCACCAGTCCCTTCAAGGCCGTACCGGCATACAAAGAAATTAAACTAGCACTGCTAGTTTTACAACGTGATCCGCGCCACGGCCAGAAAACTAGCGGTGCAAGGTATCGTGGCGGGCGGCCTGGCGTCGACCATGAGGAGGCGAGATGGGGCGGCCACCGCATCCGCTGCTCAGCCGCGACCGGATCGTGTCTACCGCGCTGGCGCTGGCGGACTCCGAGGGTTTGGAAGCTGTGTCGACGCGGCGACTGGCTGCCGAGCTAGGGGTGACAGGGCCTTCGCTCTACAACCACGTCGGCACGAAGGAAGAACTGCTCGACGACGTGGTCGACACGGTGCTTGCCCGGGTGGACACCTCGATGTTCGCCGAGTTGAGCAAGACGAACCCCGCGTGGAGGGCGGCGTTGGAGAAGTGGGCCCGGGCCTATCGGGAGGCGATCGCCGCACACCCGAACATCGTGCCTGCGCTGGCCACTGGACTGGGCCGCCGCCCCAACGGGTTGCGGATTGCCGACGCAGTGTTCGGTGGACTGGTGTCGGCGGGGTGGCCGCGCCGCGAGGCGGTCAGCGTCGGCGCCGTCATCCGCTACTTCGTGCTCGGCTCGGCGCTCGGGTCGTTCGCCTCAGCCTTCCCCGCGGACGCGGCGGTCTACGGCAATAACTATCCGCATCTCGATGGCGCGCATCTGCTCGCCGCGCGGCAGCAGCGAGTCGATAAGAGAGCGTTCGACGCGGGCCTGCAGGCCGTGCTCGACGGGCTCGAGCTGCAGTACCAGGTGCTCGCGCGTAGCTAACCCGACGGCCGGGCACGGTCACAGCGGTCTTACAGGCTGCGCGTTTCTGGGTATTCGGGATGAGCTGCGCCGCAAGAATTCTCCAAGGCGCCAGCCGCAACCTTTGCGTGACCGGCCTCGGGCAGACAGCGGCGAAAGGAAAACCAATGAAACGAATCTTCGTCGGTTTGGCAGCATCGGCGTTGGTGTCTGGCGGTTTGGGTGTGGCCGGTCTCGGGCTGGCAAGTACCGCCCAGGCGTGCAACGGTGCCTGGGGCCCGTGCGGCTACGGCCCAAATCACTGGTGCCCGGGGGATTCCCTGTATATGGATCAGGGTGGGCCGTACCAGGGTGTCGAGTGGGATATGAACGTTTGCCACACCTGGTACAGGGTGGCCGAGGGTGCGGGCAATGTTCCGGAGGGCCCGAACAACGCCAGCGATGTCTGGGAGGGAGACAATCCTCCGCCCCCAGCCCCTCCTCCGCCTCCTGCGCCTCGGGGACTGCCTGCACCTCCCGGAATGTGCTGGGCGATGTGGATTCCGGCGCCCTGCCCCAACGGCTAGAAGCGTCGTCGGCCCCCAGCGGACCCTACGTTCCGTCAAGGAATATCGAGAAGCTCTTCGTGGAAACCGCCGTAGCGACGGGCGCGATCCACCAGGTGCACTTCGAGGATCCAGTGACATATGTTGCCGGAGCGGTCTTTTCGCCGCATCGGGCGTACTGACCCCGGTGCGACGTAAGACTCGATGTCGTCGCCGTCGATCTTGTCGTGGGGGAACTCGCCGACCAGGTGTCCTGCAATGACACCGCCGAAATCCCAACCGAAGTCACGGCTCACGGCGGCCACATAGTCGAAGAGCTGTTCACCGGTGATGTCCGGCGACCGGTGGAAGTAGTCGCGGCCCGCCTGCCAGACCTGAGGCAGGTGCTCACGCAAAGCGAGTTTGCGCGGATCGTCTCCCAGAACGTAGGTGCGGCCGAAATCGGCTTCCCATTCCTGGAATATCGGCCCGAAGTCGAGGAACACGACGTCGTCATCTGCGATGCGACGGTCGGGAGGGTTCCCGCGGGCGGTCTCGAGGGTGTTCTCCCCCGAGCGCACGATGCGTTTGTGCCAATGCCGGGTGATGCCGAACATGCCTGCAGCCAGGTCTCTGATCTCATCGGCCAGGGCTCGCTCGCCGATCCCGGCGCGAACCAATCCTCGCTCGCTCACCTCATCGAAGAGCTTTGCGGCCATGTCCTGCGCCTCCAGGAGCCGGGCAACGCGTGCCGACTCCTCCTGGGCCGTGCTGTCCACGGGGATTGATGCTATCGCCGTCGCCGACCGTCCGCTCTGCTGCCAAGCCGCTATTGCGTTCAGCGACTTGCGAGTTGGAGCAATGGCAACCAGTTTGTGTCTAGAGGGCTGTCACCACCGACTTGGTCTCGAGATAGTTCTCCAGCACCTGGGGGCCCATCTCGCGGCCCCAGCCGGACTCCTTGTAGCCGCCGAACGGCATGGCCGCATCGAACACGTGGTAGGTGTTGATCCACACCGTCCCGGCGCGTAACCGCTTGGCTGTGCGGTGCGCCTTGGAGATATCGCGCGTGAACACGCCCGCGGCCAGCCCGTAGGTGGTGTCGTTGGCGACCGAGACGATGTCTTCGGGCGAGTCGAACGGGATCGCGCACACCACGGGTCCGAAGATCTCCTCACGCACGACCTTCATGTTGGGGTTCGTTTTGGTGAGGATCGTCGGCTGGACAAAGTAGCCGCGGTCGCCGCCGCGGCCGCCGCCGATCACAGCCTCGGCGCCGTCGGAACGGCCCGAGTCGAGATAGCCGAGCACCTTGCCGAACTGTTCGTCGGAGATCAGCGGGCCCATTTGGGCCTCGGGGTCGGTGCCCGGGGCGAGCTTGATCGACTGCCCGATCTCGGCCACGCCGGCGACGACGTCGTCGAAGACCTCCTTCTGGATGAACAGTCGCGAGCCGGCGTTGCAGCACTGGCCGTGGTTGAAGAAGATGCCGTTCGCCGCACCCGGGATCGCCGCCTCGAGGTCGGCATCGGCGTAGACCACGTTCGGAGATTTTCCGCCCAGCTCAAGCGACACCTTCTTGAGGTTGCCGGTGGCCGCCTGCACGACGAGCTTGCCAACCTCTGTCGAGCCTGTGAACGCCACCTTGTCGACGTCGTCGTGTGCGGCCAACGCGGCGCCGGCGTCGCCGAACCCGGTCACGATGTTGACCACGCCGTCGGGCACGCCCGCCTCCTGCATCAGTTCGCCGAGGCGCAGCGCCGACAGCGGAGTCTGCTCGGCCGGCTTGAGCACGACCGTGCAGCCGCACGCGAGCACCGGCCCGAGCTTCCAGGCGGCCATCAGCAGCGGGAAGTTCCACGGGATGATCTGGCCGACCACGCCGACCGGCTCGCGGAGCGTGTATGCGAGGTACTCGCCAGGAGCCGGGAGTGCGGAGATCGGCACCGTGCTGCCGTGGATCTTGGTCGGCCAGCCAGCCATATAGCGGAACAGATCGGCCGCCAGCGGCACGTCCGCCGCACGGGCGACCGTGTAGGGCTTGCCGTTGTCGAGGCACTCGAGCATCGCAAGCTCGTCAGCATGCTCCTCGATCAACTCCGAGATACGCCAGATGATCCGCCCGCGGTCCGACGCATTCATCCGCCGCCACGGTGAGTCGTCATCAAACGCCCGGCGTGCGGCGCGTACCGCACGTTCGATGTCCTCCGCCTGTCCGTGCGCGACCTCGGCCAGCGTCTCCTCCGTGGCGGGGTTGATCGTCGCGAACGTCTGGCCCGAGGCGGCCTCGACCCATTCGCCGTCGATCAGTAGTTTGTGCGGCGCGTGGACGAAGCTCTCGGCTTGCTGGTCCACGGACATTGCTAAGGACATGACCGGTCTCCTCACCCCGCACAGCGCTGGGTCGTGGGTTGCAGTGGGTAAGTTCATTCTTGTCCACCGAAATTGCCGCTTTCAAGCCTTCGGTGAGGTCAATAGTCGTCGACGGAGTGGACGGCATCGAGATCTGCCGGTTGTCCTGCACACGCGGGCGTGCGGCCAGCAAGGGCCTGGCGATGCGGCAGGGTACTACCTGTTCTCGGGGCACCGCCGCGTCAGACGAACGACGTTGCCAGGTGGCAGCGATCGAGATGCGTATTCGGCGGGTGCAGGAATTCTGTTGTCCGGTATACGTGTCGTGCCGAAAGTTAGCGATGGACACAACTGTCGTGGGCTGTAATCGCTTCGGAGACAGCCTGATTGGCTTGGATACCGCGCGGCACCTGCCTTTTCGATCGAGTTGATCAGCTCATCGATAGTGCCAGCGGACGACCCCAGCCGGCGACGAAGTTCCTTCCTTGCTGCCGAAAGGCGGGGTCTGAAACGCTCGTCGCGCGTTGAGGGCACCGCCGGCGACGAGCCTGTTGCGAAGTGGACTTCGGACATGTCAGCGACCTCCGTGCCGTTCGCGAATGGATAGGCCGCCTCGATATCGCAGGACCGTTGGTGTCCTAATGATTTCGCATGTCAGCCGATAACACAGCGTAGGGACGAGGCTGGAGCAGGCAACCGCACGGTCAACGCACACACCGCATTTGCCAAACTCACATCAGTTCACGCTGACATTTGGCACTTCTCGAACCTTTTGCGTCAGCGCGGAATGCATGTGCCCGGCAGTCGCGGCCCACAGCAATCTGCTGCGCGTTCGCCGACCACCGGACCTGTCCCGGGTGAACCACTCAGCGCAGTGCTCGACCCACCAATGCTCATCGAGAAGCACCGTTCCTCGATATCAAAAACACCGCCAATTTCGCGAAGGCGCGGGCGGCATTACTGCACCATTGGACTCACGCGCCGCGTTGCGGGGACGTCGCGCGCGACGCTGATCGGTTGGATCACGGCTGCGATGGGGAGGAGAACATGCGCCAACCACTAGCGACGCTTGCTTGTGCAGCGATCTGCGTTGTGGTCGCCGGGTGCGGCGACACCATAGGCAACGCCGAGCCGACGACGACGACCCCATCGATGATTCCGCGTCCTCTCGTTGAGCGTGAGCTGGTGGAGTTGCTGCTCAGCCCCGAACAGGTGAACGCCGCCATGGGCGCGACCGCAATGACGGTCACCAATGCCCAGACCTCGATGTCTGACAACAGCGCCACCATGGCGCCGCCGGAATGCCTGGCCCTCGACGGGGCGGCCGAGGCCGCGGTCTATGCCGACAGCGGTTTCCGCGCCGAACGCGATCAGAGCCTCAACGACGGCGATAACTTCACGCACTATCTCAAGCAGGCCGTGGTGCTCTTTCCCCTGGTGGAGAAGGCCGGTGCCTTCTTGGAAGCCTCCGCCCAGCAGTGGCCGGCGTGCCATCAGTACACCCACCTCCAGAGCGGGTCGCAGTGGTCCGTGGGGCAGATTTCCAACGCGAACGGCACACTGAGCGCCACCGTGACTGAACTGAATGCCAGTGCCCCCGGCTGGGGCTGTGGACGCGCGCTGGCGCTCAAAAACAATGTCATCATCGACATCAACACGTGCAGCGCTGACCCCGCCGACTCGGCGGTAAGGATTGCCAACCAGATCGCTGCCAACGTCGCGGCGCGGTGGTAGGCCTGTTGTTACCCGCTATTCCGGAGCGCGCTCGCTAGCCCGTTCATCGTCAGCAAGATGCCGCCCCGTACCAATTCGTCGTCATCGCCCGAGCGGTAGCGGCGGAGCAACTCCACCTGGAGGTGGTTCAGCGGCTCCAGGTAGGGGAAGCGGTTGAACACCGAGCGCTCCAGGGCCGGGTTGTCGGCCAGCAAGTTGTCTTGACCAGTGATGAGTTTGTGCATGGCGATAGTTCGCTGGTGCTCGTCGACGATCTTGTCAAACACCCTGCGCCGCAATAATTCGTCGGGCACCAGCTCGGCATAGCGGGCCGCCAGGCCCAGGTCGCTCTTGGCCAGCCGCTGCGCCATGTTCGACAGCACCCTGCGGAAGAACGGCCACCGCCGATACAGGTCGCGCAGTATTTCCACTCGCTCGCTTTCGCTCTCGGGACCCGCTGCAATCCACTGCTGGAACGCCGATCCGGTGCCGTACCAACCCGGGAGCATGACCCGCGACTGGCTCCACGCGAGCACCCACGGAATGGCGCGCAGATCTGCGATCGACTCGGTGGGCTTGCGTGATGTCGGCCGGCTGCCGATGTTCAGCGCCCCGATCTCGCTGACCGGTGTGGAAGCCTTGAAGTACTCGACGAAACCCGGTGTCTCGTGAACTAATTCGGCGTAAGCACGCTGCGCCAGGGTGGCCACCTCATCGAGCACCGCGTAAGCCGGCTCCGCGGTGTCGCCCAGGCCCTCCACATCCAGCAGGGTCGACTCCAGGGTGGCTGCCAGCAAGCTCTCCAGATTGCGTCGCGCCAGATGCGGCTCGGCGTATTTGGCGGCGATGACCTCACCCTGCTCGGTGAGACGCAACGAGCCGTTCACCGCTCCCGGTGGTTGCGCCAAGATGGCATGGTAGCTAGGGCCGCCGCCGCGGCCGACGGTGCCGCCGCGACCGTGGAAGAGCCGCAACCGGATTCCGGTTTTGCGGGCCACTTCGACCAAGGCGAGCTCGGCCCGGTACACCGCCCAGTTGGCCGCCAGATAACCGCCGTCCTTGTTGGAGTCGGAGTAGCCGAGCATCACTTCCTGCGATTCGCCTCGGGCGGCCACCAGCGCTCGATAGAGCGGCAGTTCCAACATCGCGTGCAGAATGGTCGCCCCGTTGTGCAGGTCGTCGATCGTCTCGAACAGCGGTGAGATGCCCACCGGGCAATACGGTTCCGCCCCTGAGGCGTCCAACAGACCAACCTCTTTCAGCAGAACCGCGGCCTCCAAGACGTCCGACACCGACTGGCACATTGAGATGATGTAGTTAGGCACCGCGGCCGGACCGTACAGCTCGACGGCGTGGGCAGCGGCCGCGAGGACGCCGAGCTCGCCGCGGGCCAGTTCGGACAATTGGGCGCGGTCGCCGACCAGTGGCCGACGGGTGCTGAGTTCGCCCGTCAATAGCTCGACCCGCCCGTGTTCGGGCAGCGACCTATAGTCCGGGTGCACCCCGGCCCGGGCCAGCAGCTCGCCGACCACTTCTTCGTGCACGTCGGCGTTTTGCCGCAAATCCAGGCCGCATAAGTGAAACCCGAAGACGTGCACACTTTCTCGCAATCGGGCCAGCCGATCGTCGGCCAATAGCGCGGCGCCGTGCGAACGCAACGAAACGTCGATGGCGTCGAGATCGGTCCGCAGTTCGGCCGGCGCGCCATATGGGGGCAAGCCGAGGTCAAGCTCGTCCTGCGGCTGACGATCCAGGATTTCGGCCGCGGTTGCGGTAAGCCGGCCGCGGATCGCCCGCAATGCCCGCCGATACGGCTCATCGAGGTGGACGGCATCGGGACAAGCATCAGCCAGCGCGGCCACCTCGGGCGTGACGGTGACCAGCCGTGCCGACATCGACAGCTCCTGCTCGAGGGCGGTGAGTTCGGCGAGGTAGCGCGCCAGCGCGGTGAATGCTGCGCTGCCGGTGGCCAGCCGGACCACGTCGGCGGTCACGTTCGGGTTTCCGTCGCGGTCACCCCCGATCCAGGAGCCGGGCCGCAGGATGGGGTCGGCAAGCAGATCCGCGTCTGGCCAGCGGGCGCGTAATGCGTCACGAACCTCGGCGTTGACCTGCGGGATCACCTCGAACAACGCGGCCGCGTAATACCGCAGCCCAACCGCGATCTCGTCGGTGATCTTCAACCGGGACAACCGGATCAGCGCGGTGTGCCACAGCGTGAGGACCTGACGGCGCAACTCCAATTCGATGCTGCGGCCGTCGTCGGTCTCGGTACGCCCCTCCGCGCGCACTCGCATCAGCTCGGTGATCCGTTGCTGGGTGACGAAAACGGTGCGCCGCCGGGTCTCGGTGGGATGGGCGGTGATCACCGGGGAAACCAGCGCACCCCGCAAGGCGTCGGCCACGGTGGTCGAATCCAGCTGTGCCAGATCAAGTTTCGCGTAGGTCGCGGCCAGGCTGCTGTCCTGCGGCGGCTCGCCGGCGTCGACGTGAATGCCGTGGCGGCGCTCCCGGTGGATGTCTTCGGCGACGTTGGCCAACAGCGCGAAATGGCTGAACGCCAGGATGATCGGGATCGCCAGGTGAATATCGATGCCGTCGAACATGCGCGACATCTCGGCCCGGTCGATCTCCGAGCGCCGCACCCGGAAGGATTCCACCCGAGCTCGCTCGACGAGGTCGAACACCTCGTCGCCGTTCTGCTCGCGCACGGTGTCGCCCAGGATGGTGCCCAGCAGCCTGATGTCCGCACGCATCGGGTCGGTCGCCTCGCGACCGACCCGGGTCCGCTCGACCCTGATAAGTGGCGTGATGCTGTCACCGTGCGCGTCATGGCGCAGCGCGCTGCCGTCAGTCATGATCGAACCCCTTTGAATGAGACAAGACGTGTTAACTGGGCCCGGGGGCGGTTGCCATTCGCGATGTTGCTCGGTGCTACCATTTTCTTTCTCCTTGTGTGTGCGACGTCGATGTTTCTTGCGCGGCGTGGGTATGGCGGATCGGCTGATCGCGAATGACTCTCGCGATAGCTTGAGTTCGTTTTGCGCCGCGATCGTGCGACGTATTCGAATTTGTAAGCGATAGTCGAAATAGGCAACGATTTCACGGTTTTGCGCATTGCCCCGACTCGGCGCCAGCGCGACCAGTGTGCGGCCGGCCCCGCCGGCGTCGACCGGCGGGACCGACAGTCGCTCAGGCGCTGACCAGCGCGACGGCATCCTTGCGGGCGCCGTACCGTCGCGCGAGCCAGGCGCACACCATCAGTTGCATCTGGTGGAACAACATCAGCGGCAGAACGGCCAAGCCCACCGTGGCCGCAGGGAACAGCACAGTCCCCATCGGCAGGCCGCTGGCCAACGACTTCTTCGAACCGCAGAAAACGATGGCGATCGCGTCCTCGGTGGAGAACCGCAGCCTCCGAGCCGCCAAGGTGGTCACGACCATCACCACCGCAAGCAACGCGGCGTTGACGGCGAGCAGGACCAGCAGCGACACCACGGACAGCCGTCCCCAGATGCCGCCGACCACGCCCGCGCTGAACGCGGAGTACACCACCAAAAGGACCGAGCCGCGGTCGACGTAGCCGAGCACCTTCTTGTGCCGGGTGATGAACCCGCCGATCCAGCGCCGCAGCAGCTGACCGGCCAGGAACGGCACCAGCAGCTGCAGCAGGATGTCCCGCACCGCGCCGAGCGAGATGCCGCCGGTGCCGGTGAATAGGAACACTGTGACCAGCAACGGCGTGAGCACGATGCCGATCAGGTTGGAGAACGAGGCGCTGCAGATCGCCGCGGCCACGTTGCCGCGGGCAATCGAGGTGAACGCGATCGAGGACTGCACCGTCGACGGCAGGCAGCACAGGAACATCACGCCGGTGTACAGCCCCGGGGTGAGCGCCCACGGCACCAACAGCAGGGAGAGCAAGCCCAGCAACGGGAACAGCACGAACGTCGCCAGGAACACCAGCCCGTGCAGCCGCCAGTGCTTGAGGCCGTCCAGCGCCTCACGGGTGGAAAGCCTTGCCCCGTAAAGGAAGAACAGCAGCCCGATGGCAATTGTCGTCGCGTGGCCGAAGCCGGTGGCCACCGCCCCTCTCGCCGGGAACAGCGAGGCGACGGCCACCGTCAACAGCAACGCCAGGATGTAGGGATCAACCCGCAACCTAGACATCGACCCGGTCCAGCTTGGGGTGGTGCCGGGAGATGTTGCGCTCCAACAGGTCAATGGAGGCGGCGACGCCGACGTCGCCCTCCTTGACCTCCGGCAGCCGGCCGTCGTTGGCGCGCAACTCCAGTAGCGCGTTGTCGATCGCGGTGTGCGCGGCGAAGAGGCACGGCGTGGAGTAGATCGCCACGTCGACGCCGAGGTCCTCAAGCTCGGTCAGCGACAGCCGCGGCGACTTACCTCCGGCGATCTGGTTGAACAGCAGCGGCTTGTCACCGATCACGCCGCGCACCTTGGTGATCCAGTCGACGCTGCGCACGCCGTCCACCAGCAGCACGTCGGCGTCCGTGGCGGCAAGTGCCTCGGCGCGGCGCAGGATCTCCGACTCCTCTGTCGCGTCGGTGCGGGCAACCACGACCAGGTCCTTGCGGGTCTCCAGCACCAGGTCGAGCTTCTCCAGGTACTCGTCGAGCGGCAGGATCTGCTTGCCGTCGACGTGCCCACAGCGACGCGGCCGCTTCTGGTCCTCGAGAATCACGCCGGACGCGCCGATGCGCTCCAGGTTCTCCACCACATGACAGGCCACCTCGGGGTCGACGTAGCCGTCGTCGATGTCCACCAGCAGGTGCTGTTGCGGGAACGCCACCCGCAGCCGCTGCACAAAGTTGACCATGTCCGGCCACGCGATGAAACCGATGTCGGGCAGCCCGTAGTAGGACGCCGCGAACCCGAATCCGGAAACGAACATGCCGCCGTAGTGCTGGGCCGCGAGCGATGCGGAGAACATGTCGAAGACGCCGATGAGCGGCGTGATGCTGTCGCCTTGCACTTCGCGACGCAGCGCGCTGCCGTACGTCATGACTGAACCCCTTTGAATGAGCGACGGGCTAACTGGACCGCGAAGCGGTTGCCATTCGTTGAAGGTGTCTGGTGCTACCATTTTCTTTCTCCTTGTGTGCGACGTCGACGTCTTTGCGCGGCTATTCACGAATGACTTTTCGCGATAGCTTGAATTTGTTTTGCGCTGCGATCGTGCGACGTGTTTGGGTTTGGACACTCCGAACTTAGGGCGCCGCTACGGATGTGTCGGTCTTGTAGGCGATAGTCGAAATAAGCAGCGATTTCACTGTTTTCCGTATTTTGCTCAGATGGTTGGTTCGCCGACTGCTCGCATCACTCCGTGACCCGAACCTGGCGGCGCACGCGGCCCTCCTCGGCCATCAAAGAGAGGACATCGATGCCAAGAGCGCACAAGGTATGCGGGCACGTGGGCACCACGCGGAGACAAGTCAGCTAAACCGCCGAGGCACCCATGGTGCATCTGTGACCACAATGCGCAAAAGCTGAACATCGCGCAATGCGCGGGTTGTGCCCACAAGCGAGCCACGGCGATTTGCGGACCCCTAGCTTCGGTTGTGGCACGTTCACGCCAACCAACTGTTCGACATCGTCACCAGATGCGGACGAAAGCGAAATAGCCACTCACACAGGAGAACTCAAATGAACACAACTGATCCAATCCGCGCGGAGCTGCGCGCCAGTGCTGCCGCATATGGCACTACCGAGGACTACTGGGCCAGCTACCTCGGCACCTCCGACACTGAAGGATCACGTCAGTAAAAAGGAGTAGGCAGATGCATGAGCCGATGATGGTCGGCTTCTGTCGACTCCCCGAATTCAGGCCTTACCTTGCCCAAGCCGGCATCACGCGACGCGTGCTGCCGCGTCAACACTCGGCGCTTGCCAGCTCCGACAAAGGAAAACACCTGTAGAGGTGTGACGCGACGGCATCCGCGCAGACGGTCGGAGCTATGCCGGCGTGTGCGAGCGGACCGATAGACGCCACCGGCACACCTTCCGGATCCGGATCGCGGTCTCCTCGCTAACGCCTGAGGCGCCGGTAGATCCGAGCAATTCGATTGTCTTGGAAAAGAATTCGTGCTCGCTGAGGCCGAATTCCTCGAAGATGTCGCGAGCTGACCCGCCGCCGAAGCGGTGCCAACGGCGGATGAAGTCGATAATGGCCCGCTCGTAGGCGAAGCCGCGCGACGACCATTTCCTCACGCAGGCGGATTCGGCGCTGTGGTCCAGATTGTCGCGCTGCGGTATCCAGCTGCTGTCGGGTTGTTGCAGCATCGGTGAAACCTCCATCGCTGTGGTGGGTCCGAGAAACCAAGCAGGACGTCGCGGTGATCGTGTTCTTCTGCCGCGACAGCCACGCCCGCTAACCACCACCACTTAGATCGCTGGCTGTGGGAAATCGTCCGGACGACGCAGTGCGGTGGGCGGTGCGGTCGCCCCCTCGTACGTGCTCCGAACGCGGGTTAGCAGGTGACGTCGACGTAGACGATTTTGTTGGTGACGGTCGTGACGAGGTCGTCCTGGGCTCCAGGGACACCCGAGTCGGTACGCGAGAACGTCTGGCCGGGCCGAACCGCGCTGAGAGTGCACCGGTCGGCTGGAGCGGTGCCGACGCGGTTCACGATGACCTGAAATCCCTGCGCGCGCAGCTGGCTGATGGTGGCATCGACGGGCGATGGACCGGACGGGGCGGCGGTAGCGGTTGCGGCTCAGTGCGAGCGCGGCGGATGTCAATGCGCAGGCGGCGATGGAGGTGAGGAGGATCTTCGTCATTGTCGTGGCTTCCCTGTAGTTGGCTGGAGCTTTTGCTGTTTGGGTTGGTTTGTAATTCGGTGACAGATGCTTTTCCGCGCTGCCGCGGATCCGTCCGGTTGATGTGTTTGTCGCGCTTCCTGGGGATTCGGTTGGTGCCCAGGCCATAACAACCACACCGAAGCAACCGTTGCTGCCGATCGGTACGATCTGATTGCCTGACACAGGCACCAGTCGCCAACGCCGGTGGCTTTGCTGTCGGTCTGTCCTGTTGTCACGTCCGGGTCGGGCGATTCAGTTGTGTCGCGTCGCTGTCAAGCACAACGGTTCGTTACACGATCCGGTTCACCAGGTTGGCGCCGTGATTATCTGGCGGTGATGATGGCGCCGGAGCGGACCGCATCAACGTGCAACGTAGTGCGCTGCGACTTCAAGGCACGCCCGGTGATAGTTCATTGGCGATCTTCACCTCGTGCGTCGGTAGCACAAGCAACGACAGATCGCACAAGGGGAAGGATTCTTTTGTTCGCCCACTACCCGATACCCGGCCGTTGCCGCGCGGGCAACGGTGACCGCTATCTGACTCGAGTAGTCCACTACTCATTACAGCCGTGGGCCCATAGACAGAAGATGTCGCTACAAGAAGCTGTCAAGGACTGCCCGGTTTGTTTGCGGTTGAGTGTCACCGGCGACACGGTCTGCGACACCAACTAAGGGGTCAATCATGAACCGAATGTCGCGGTTGGCAGCGACGGTGCTGGTGTCTAGTGGACTGGGATTGGCCGGACTGAACCCAGCTACCCGCCGATGCAGACCCCGGCTACATAGAACCTATCGGGCCCTACCACTGGTGCCCTGGGGGACCGCCCCTGGATGTCAATTGAGACCAGAGCATCTGCCACACGTACTGGCACGTCGCCACCGGCGCCGGCAATGTCGGCGGCCCTGACGACCTTCATGACAACTACTGGGACGGACCCAATCCGCCGCGGGTACCTATAGGTCCATGTTTCGCCATGTGGATTCCGGCCCCGTGCCCCAACGGCTAGATTCATCGTCAAACGTAGCCACGCTTGCAGGGTTCGGTCCCATGCATCTGGTTTAAACCGTGCGCATGGTCTCCGAGGCGAAGGGCCCCCGGGGGTCGTGCCCGACCAGAGCTCCCCCGTTTGGCGGCCAGCCGCGCGTTCACTATCGGCTACTATGCCTGTACCGTCTTGCAGTGCTCGCGCCAATCCGATTTGCGTTGTGCCGCGGTCGATCGATCGCTGGAACACACCGGCCGACGGTGCGGCGGCCCAAGGACTTGACCAGAATCGCCGCCCCGTCGATCTTGCCGCTCCTCAGAATGGCTGACAGCAGACGATTTTGGACCGTGCGCGCGTCAAAGCAGTATCGCCCGCTGGGCTTTCAGTACGGCCGGTCGCCTTTGGGCATGACGTAGTCGGAGATTGGCGCGGAGACACCGTTGACCGTTGTTCCGCCGTTGGTGATGCCCGGGGCCATCGTCAGCATGCTCTGTGGCCCAACCAGGCGGCGAGCCAGCCGCCCCCACCGCGCGGGTGAGCTGGGTCCACGCCAAGACCGCCTGGGATCGACCTAGATGCGCCGCGGCCCCGCTGCAGCTGCTGTTGCAGTGAGCCCCGCCCGTCACGATCAGGCCGCGCACCTGTTTACCGCGCCGGCTTCGCGTTTTCGGGCGCGCGGCCGCGTCGCACTGGGCTTGCCGTGTCGTCGGTATCGTTGAGATTCAGTCGGGCCATAATGCCCGCCGGCCAGGTTGGCTGGTGCCAGGAAAGAGTGATAGACCGGTGACCGATCAGGACCAGCTCAGCAGCGGCGGCGACCTGTCGCCAGGCCCGGTCTCGCGTCCACCGGTCGATCCGTCGACGCACCGCGCCTTCGGCCGCCCCGACGGCGTCGTCGGATCGTTCGGGGGTCCCGGCCACCACTGCGCCCAGGGCGAGTTCACGCCGACGAATCAGTCGCCCGGGCCGGTGCTGGCCGAAGCATTCGGTCAGGCGCAGGCAGCCGACGACCAAGACGACACCATCGGTCAGCCCCACGATGCGTCACGTGATCCCGGCGCCGCAGCGACGCCGACCACCCCGACCGCGGCGTCGCCATCCGCTGCGCACAGCAAGCTCGGGGTACGCGACGTCCTCTTCGGCGGCAGGGTGTCCCACCTCGCGTTGACCGCCCTCGCTGTCCTGGCCATACTTATCGGCCTTCTGGGCGGTTGGGTGGGTCGCAAGACCGCGGAGGTCACCCAGGCGTTCATGATCCCCAAGATGACCCTGAACAACACCGACACCGACCAACTGCCCACCGGGCAGATGGCGAAAGTCGCTGCAGCCGTCGGGGATTCGGTGGTGACAGTGCAGGCGATCAGCGACGAGGAAGGCTCCCAGGGGTCAGGGGTGGTCGTCGACGGCCGCGGATACATCGTCACCAACAACCACGTGATCTCCCAGGCGGCAACCAGCCCCGACAAGTTCAAGCTGACGGTGGTCTTCAACGATGGCAAACAGGCGCCGGCCCACCTCGTCGGACGCGATCCCGAGACCGACGTGGCGGTGCTCAAGGTCGACAACGTCGACAACCTGACCGTTGCGCGGCTCGGCGATTCCGACACGCTTCGCGTCGGCGATCCGGTGATGGCCGCCGGCGCGCCGTTGGGCCTGCGCAGCACGGACACCCAGGGTATCGTCAGCGCGCTGCACAGGGCGGTGCCGCTGTCGGGTGAGGACTCCGATACCAAGACTGTCATCGACGCCGTGCAGACCGACGCGTCGATCAACCACGGCAACTCCGGCGGTCCGCTGCTCAACATGAACGCCGAGGTGATCGGCATCAACACCGCTAGCAAGTCGCTTTCGGACAGCGCCAGCGGCCTGGGCTTCGCGATCCCGGTGAACGAGGTGAAATTCGTCGCACAGACGCTGATCCGTGACGGCAAGATCACGCACCCGATGCTGGGCCTGACCGCACAGTCGGTAAACGACACGGGATCGGGCGGGGCCAAGGTGACCAAGGTCAATCCCGGCGGCCCCGCCGAGCGGGCCGGGCTCAAAGAGAACGACGTGGTGGTCAAGGTCGGCGACCGCACGGTGAACGACATTGACGAGTTCACCGTGGCGGTGCGGCAGCTCATGATCGGACAGGACGCGCCGATCGAGGTGCTGCGCGACGGCCGGCGCATCACACTGACCATCAAGCCGGATGCTCGCAAGTCACACTAGTCGCCGACACGAACTCCCCCGCCCGGTCGGGTTGTCGGATTCTCGTTCGGACAGCGGAGTCCTCAGCACCCGCGCATATCGGCCCGACACCCGCCGCCCGGAGCAGCGGCCGCCTGATTCCGGTGCGCTCCAACGTATTTCCAAGGCCCGTCGCTCTGGAGTCGGATGAATTCGGCGTCATCCTAGACAGCCAATGATCCAGGCGGCTATGGAATAGGTGATCACAATTCCCGCTCGCGAGCGGGCCGCAACGCACTCCAACGCGGGATACGTCCCTGGCGGCCGGTCCGGGGTGTCGTGGCGTTCGAGCGTGTCTTACTGTTGGCCCGATTCAGGGTGAGTGGCTCACTGCGGCGTCGATGAGTACCGCTGCGGCCTGTCGTGCGTCGAGGGCGACGCGGGGGTCGTGGTCCATGCGTGCGGAAAGGCTGGCGCCGTCGTAGAGGGTGTGGAGTTGGCGGGCCAGCTTGTCGGGCTGTTCTGCGCCCAATTCGACGCAGAGGTCGCGGAACATCGTTCGGATCCATGCCCGGAATTCACCTGCGGCGTCGTCGATGCTGCTGCCGGGGGCAGCTTCGGCGGCCGCGGCGACGAAGGCGCAGCCATTGAAGCCGGGTTCGGCGAATGTATGGGCCTGGACGTCGAACACGGTGAGGATCTTCTCCCGCGCGTTGGTCACGGGGGCGAGGGCATCCGTGAGGCGTTGGGTGGTGGTGTCGTGACGGCGCTGCAGGTAGGCCCTCACCAGAGCGTCTTTGCTGCCAAACGCCTTGTAGAGGGTGGATTTGGCGACACCCGATTCTTCGAGGATCCGGTCGATGCCGACGGTCTGCACGCCTTCGCTATAGAAGAGGCGGCTCGCGGTATCCAGCAGTCGTTCCCGGGCGCCGCGCACATCGGAGCGTGGCGCGTGTTTGGTCGCGATCAAAGCCCAAACTCCTGTCGGTGGTGGGAATCGGCGTTACCCCTGTCGCGCATGCCGATGCGGTCGAGGACCAAGATAGGGATGTCTCGCCCGGCGCGGGCCCGATAGTCGGCATAGACGGTGTTACCGGCATCTGCGATCGCCCACAGGCGATCCTTCTCCGCGCCGTGCACCTCGCGGGCGCATACCGCCACGATGCGGTTGCGGTCGCGAATCTCGGCCTCGGGGCTGGCAAGCAGGTTGTGGTACCAGGCCGGGTTGAGGGGTGAACCTGCGTATGAGGCGATAGCCACGTAGGCAGTCCTGTCGGTGACCCGCATGATGGGGGTTTTGCGGACCGCGCCGCTAACCGCCCCTCGGGTGGTCAGAATCACGACGGGCAGTCCGTTGAGCTCGCCACCCTCGACGCCGTCGGTGGCTTCATACCGGGCGACTTGGTCGCGTACCCGGTCGCTGCTACTGGGTCGGTACTCGTTGGTCATGTCATCCCGCGATCAGGTCGAATTCGTTGCCGTCGGGGTCAGCGAACGTGGTCCACCGTGCCGCGCCGCCGCTGACCTCGTTGAGCACCGTTGCGCCCAGGGAACGGAGCCGACCAACCTCGCGGTCGAAGTCGGTCGCGATCAGGTCAGGGTGGAAGCGGTTCTTGGCGGTCTTGTTCTCGGGGACTTGGTGAAACGCCAGTCGCGGCCCCAGCTCGGGTGCGGTGGCGTTGATGACGGCGTGCTGGGGTGTAGCGCCCGCGTCAACGGGCCGTCCCAACACCGCCGACCAAAATGTCGCGAGTCGTGCCGCGTCGCGGGCGTCAAACGCCGCGCCGAAAAATGTTGTGGTCATGGCCGTCCAATCTGTTCAACTCGTGCCTCGGATGGTGTGTGGGGGCTGCGGTCAGATGGCTGTGCGCCCGCCGTCGACCGCGATCAGTGCGCCGGTGATGTAACTGGCTTTCTCCGAAGCCAGGAAGGCCACCACCTCTGCTATCTCCTCTGGCTGGGCGCCGCGGCCCAGCAATGTGGTGCCCGCCAGGGAATCGATGAGTTCGCGTTTGGATTCTGCGGAGTAGACCGGCCCCGGGGCGACAGTGTTCACGCGCACCCCCGCCGGGCTGAACTCTGCGGCCCACGACCGTGTCAGCGTCGACAGCGCCCCCTTGGTTGCGCCGTAGGCCGCTCCGCCGGCAAGACCGATTTCACCGGCCATACTGCCGATGCTGATGATCGATCCATGACCGCGCTCGGCCATGCCCGGTGCCAGTGCGGCGACCAGTTGATAGGCGGCGCGGACGTTTCCGCTCCACAGAGTTTCGTAGGTCTCGGCGTCCAATTCGGCTGTGGGCCCAAACCACGAGACACCACCGTTGTTGACCAGAACCTCTACTTCGCCTGCTTGAGCGGCAAGCCGCTGAACCTCAGCGCTGTCGGTCAAGTCAGCCTGTAGGAACGCGGCCCTGCCGCCCACGGCCTTAATCTGGTCGACCACCTCTGCGCCTCGCTGGGCATCGCGTCCGTGCACGAGCACGGTGAATCCGTCGGCAGCCAGCGCGACCGCCACCGCGCGTCCGATACCCGATGTCGCGCCGGTGACCAACGCGGCGGAAGCTGTCGTTGACATCCTGTCCTCCTGACTCTGATCTGATTCCTTCACCGCCAACCAACTGCGTACAGACCTGTCTGTCTTCCCGTTGTGTACGTGATTCACGCCACAACTGCGGCCCCGGCGCGTGCACCGGCATTCGGTACCAGCGGTCGGCCGCGGAAGTCCACCCGTCTAACGGATGACTTCGCCCAATGCTGATATCGCCGTTATCCAGCTCGACGTTGGAAACGCTAACGTGAATCGACAATCATCAGCGAAATCGAAGTTCGTACCGCTTTGAAAGTGTCTCTGGCGTAGGCGCTTTCGGGCGATTTATGTCCTGCCGCGCGGTCCCGCGGAGCAGAACCTGGTTCCGACAGACCTAGGTCAAACGTGACTTGTCACACCGACATGAAGCGCGCCGGCGGTCGCGTTGATGCGGAGAGCAAGCGCTGATGGGAACTGAGAAAGGACTCGACATGTCAGTGTGGTTCATCACCGGAGCGTCCCGCGGTTTCGGACTCGAGATCACCAGGGAAGCTCTCTCCCGCGGCGACAGCGTGGTCGCCACCGCCCGCAACCCACAGGCGGTGCAAGATGCCATCCCGGACGGCGGGGACCGGTTGCTGGCCGTCGGACTCGACGTCGGCGTGTCCGAGCAGGTGACAACGGCGGTGCAGGCAGCGATCGAGCGGTTCGGCCGTATCGATGTGCTGGTCAACAACGCCGGTCGGGGCCTGGTCGGCACGGTCGAGGAAACCTCCGACGCTGAGGCTCGCGCGCTCTTCGATGTGAACGTGTTCGGCCTGCTGGCAGTCACCCGCGCCGTTCTGCCGTACATGCGCGCGGCCCGGTCGGGTCTGGTGGTGAACCTGTCGTCGGTGGGCGGCTTCGTCGCCTGGCCCGGCTGGGGCGTGTATGCCGCCACCAAATTTGCCGTGGAGGCACTGTCGGAGGCCATGACCCACGAATTGGCGCCGTTGGGAATCAAGTCGGTGGCCATCGAGCCTGGCCCGTTTCGCACGAACTTCCTTGACGGCAGCAGCCTTTCGGTGGCCCAAACGCAGTTCGACGACTACTCCGCCACGGGCGGTGCCGCCCGTACCTGGGCCACCGACACCAACTACGGTCAGGATGGCGACCCGATCAAGGCCGCCAAGATCATCGTGGACCTCGGCTCCTACGATGAGCTTCCCGAGCGAATTCAGCTTGGCGCCAACGCCGTCTACGACGTCGCGGCGAAGCTGCAACGCACGGCCATCGACCAGCAGCAATGGTGGTCGATCAGCCTGTCGACCGACTACGTCGCGCCCTAGTCGCGTCCGGCTTCGATGAGCTTGTCAGCGAGCTCGACTGGGTTCGTAAAGATCGCCTCGTGGCTTCCCGCCATCTGGACCAACCGGAACGTTCCGAGCCGGCTTGACATACGGGGATGCCAGCTCGAATCCCCGGGCGGCGTGACCATATCAGCAGTCCCGACGAGGAAGCTGCGCGGAATCTGACGTGAATGGAACGTCTCCATTTTCAACGGCTCGGCCCACGACCCAAACGGCTCTGGGGACAGCTGGCCGTAGGCACGCTGCGACACGCGCGACGTTGAACGACATCAGCATCTGCGCAAGGAACAGGCCACCATCGGGAGCCACGAGGTGCGCTCGTCGTTAGCTGCAATCGACAAGTGGGTCACGCCTGATCCTTTCGTCGGGTGGCCAGTGTGTGCGCCTGGGAGGCGAAGATGTTGAGCCCCAGCACTCGTGACAGGTAGGCCGTGGCTCGTTGGCCGCGCACACTGTTTCCGGCCGCGTCCAGGAGTGGGGAGAAGGTGCCGATGCCCGCCTTACCGGGTGCGATCGTGACCAGTCCGCCCGCCACTCCGGACTTGCCGGGCAGGCCGATCTCGAAGAGCCATTCCCCAGACCGCTCGTAGGCGCCGTTGGCCGCCAGGATCGCCAGTGTGTCGCGGCACACGTCGGCCGAGACCACCCGCTTGCCCGTTATGGGGTTGACCCCGCCGTCGGCCAGCGTCGCACCCATCACAGCCAGATCCCGCGCGGTCACCCGCAGCGCACACTGCCTGGTGTATACATCGACGACGGCCAGCGGATCGAAGTCGATGCGTCCGTAGCTTTCCAACAGCCGCGCGATCGCGCGGTTGCGTTGATTGGTCTCCGATTCCGACCGGTAGACGGTTTCGTCGACCTGCAGAGGCCGGGCGGCGAACTCCGACAGCCCGGACACGATGGCGTCCCACTGCTCGTCTGGAGTGCTTCCCGGGACCAGCGCGGTCGTGGCGATGGCACCTGCGTTGACCATTGGATTCATCGGATGACCGTTGTTGAGTTCAATGGCGATCACCGAATTGAACGGCAGGCCGGTGTTGTTCACGCCGATCCGATCAGCCACGACTTCGTGGCCATACCGCTCGCACACCAGGGCGTAGACGAACGCCTTGGAGATCGACTGGATCGAGAACTCGATGTCGATATCGCCCGCGCTATGCACACCACCATCGGTCTCGACGACACAGACGGCGAACCAGTCCGGATTGGTCTGCGCCAGCTCCGGAATGTAATCGGCCACCATGCCGTCGGCGTCCGATTTGCAGCGGCGATACGCGGCTTCGACCAGCGACTCGACCTCCGACCACCCCGGTAGGTCACCGGTGAATGCCTGTTGCGCGACGTCGCCGACCTCGACATCCATCGCCGATCCCCTTCCCCGGGCACCGAACGCCAGCGGGCAGCGCAGTGCGGACATGACGAAGCCTAAGCAAACCGCGGACGAGTGTCCTTGACCAAAGAACGTTTGTCCACGCCCCAGCCCAGAGCGACTCACGCCGACCGCGCGCGGCCTCCCGCCGCAGGCTTGGCCCTCCAACGCCCGGGCGGCGGATGAGCACGATGAGCTCCACCCGCGCTCGGCGATGCAAAACGCGTTGACAAGCCGGGCGGTCACGGTGCGATGCCGCGCCGAACCGCTTGACGATCGGACAAGTGCGCTACGGCAAGCCCGAAGGTCGAGATCTGTGGTCCCAACCGGCTCAAAGCCAAACCAAGGTAGAGGTACTCATGGGTTATTACCGCAGGTCAAAGCATACTTCTCGTGGTCGGGCTGACAGGATTTGAACCTGCGACCACTTGACCCCCAGAAAGTAGCGGTAGCGCGTTTGCCCAGGTCGCCGACGGTTTTCGCGGCCAGGGCGTGGTGTGTGACGTTCACGGACGTGCAAGTCGTTCGGCATCGCGGATGACGTGTGGTCCCTGGGTGGTCCCCAGCGCTGGCCGCAACCCTCACTAGCCGTGTACGTACATTCACCGTACAATGAAGTGATCGACAGCTGCGAGCAGAGATGACTGAGGGAAGGAGGTGTCGCTGTGGCAGTCAAAACGAAGCGCATCGAGCTTCGCGCGGAGCAAGCGACCTTGGACCGCATCCAGCGCGCCGCCAACCTTGTCCATGAGCAGACGTCCGAGTTCGTGCGGAAAGCTGCGATGCAACGGGCCGAAGACATCCTGCGTCAGGAGCTGGTAACGGCAATGGAGCCCGAACAGTTCGACAAACTGATGTCGTCGCTCGATGCTGCTGACGACGCGCCGCGGCTGGCGGCAGCCGCACGCAAACCAGCGGTCTTCACAAGGCGTTGAACAATGTTCGAGTCCGCGCGACTCACCGACGCCCACATGCTGGAAGGATTCGACTGCGGTAAGGAGTCGCTGAATACCTGGCTCATCGCCCATGCCCGTCGCGCAGACAGCAGCGGAGTCGCGCACGTCTACGTGTGGACCCCGCTCGGCGAACAGAAAGTCAGCGCCTATTTCGCCATCTGCCCCACCGAAGTAGTACGCAACGACGACGGCGTCTCGGGATCCATGGCCGGCGGCTATTCCCGCATACCCGGATACTTGATTGCCCGCCTGGCGATCGACACGTCGCTGCGAGATCAAGGATATGGCGAGCAGCTGCTCCTCGACGCACTAGGCAAAGCCGTCGCCGCATCGGAAATCGGCGGCGGCCGCCTCATCGTCGTTGATGCCATAGACGACGAGGCACCATCCTTCTACGAGCACTACCACTTCGTTCCCGTCAGGAACCGCGAGCGTCGTCTGGTCATGAAGGTGTCCACAGCGGCGAAAGCGCTCGGGGAGCGCTGGCGGGAGTAAACCCTTCCGCCGAAGAATGTGCTGCACAAAGGAGTTGACCGTTAGCGGTGTCGAGAGTTTCCCTGGCGAGTTGGACACGCTGCGTGCCGACAACGCGCGTTTGCGTCGTCTTCTTCAGTTGAGTGAGGGACAGGCACGCGCAGCCGCCAGTGACCAGGCGACACTGACGGGAGCGCCGGCCTCACCGGTGACAATGGGCTCTAACTCCGCTGACAAGGTGCGGTTCTTCTTCGAGCTGTTCCGTTGTCGCACCGATGTTTACGCGCTGCGCTGGGAGAACCGGCGAGATGGCCGCTCGGGTTGGATGCCGGCGATCAAAGGCTATTGGCGCAAGGGTATGAATCGGGCCGACGCACCCTACCTCCCGCTGACCCCAGAGGTCATTGATGCCCACCTGCGGGGCGAGGCACACATCGGCCTGTACCCGCTCAGCGATGACGACACATGCTGGTGGGTCGCGGCCGATTTCGACAAGGAAGCCGCGATGCTCGACGCGCTCGCGTACATGAAAGCGGCTCGCTCCTATGGGATTCCGGCTGCGCTGGAGGTTTCACAATCCGGGAGAGGAGCTCACGCGTGGATCTTCTTCGCACATGCGATCTCGGCATCGGTCGCCCGTAGCATCGCTACCAGTCTGCTGAGTGAGGCATTTCGCCTGCGTGGCAGCATGCATCTGAGTAGCTATGACCGCTTGTTCCCATCCCAGGACGTCCACACCGGGCGTGGGGTGGGCAATCTGATCGCCGCACCGATGAACGGTAAGCGCCGTCAACACGGCACCACCGTCTTCCTAGATCCCGCCACCCTCGAGCCATACGAGGATCAGTGGGCCTACCTGTCAAGCATCGCCCGATTGTCCACCAAAGACGTGACCGCATTGGCACGCCAACTTCCCGATCCACAGATCGGCCATAACGTCCGGCGCCTGCAGCTACCGACGTCGTCGCGCATCATCCCGCGGCCGGCGGCAATCGTGCGCGCACAGTTCACATCACGACTCACCTTGACCGCCAACGATCTTGGCCCAGCGATGATCTCGGCCGTCAAACACGCCGCATCGATACGCAACCCAGAATTCGATGCGCGCCAACGTGCCCGCCGCAGCACCTGGGACACACCGCGGTTCCTCTACAGCTACGACGAAACCGCTGACGGTGATCTCGTCCTGCCCCGCGGCCTCCATCCTCTGCTGACAGAACTCGTCGAATCAGCCGACAGCACGCTTCACGTCGACGACAAACGCATCCTCGGTCAGCCCCACAAGTTCACCTGCAGCACGCCGTTGCGCACCGTTCAGACCACCGCACTGCACCGAATCCTGGAGCAGGACACCGGTGTCCTCATCGCCCCTCCGGGCACGGGAAAGACTGTTATCGCCTGTGCGGCAATCGAATCACGAGCTACCGCGACCCTGGTCCTGGTCGATCGCAAGACCCTGGCCGATCAATGGCGCGACCGGATCAGCCGCCACCTGAGTTTCGCATGCGGTCAGATCGGTGGCGGGCGTTCGAAAACCACGGGCATCCTCGACATCGCGCTGCTGCCGACGCTTGCCCGCCGCGACAACGTCGAGAACATCACCGCCAGCTACGGATTCGTCATTGCGGACGAATGCCACCACGTCGCCGCCAGCGCATTCTTCGGCGTCCTGAGCCGCATAGCCGCGCGGTACTGGCTCGGCCTGACCGCCACGCCCGAGCGCCGCGACGGGCTCGAAGACCTGATCTATCACCAACTCGGATCACACCACGTGGCCATCGAGCCGCCCAGTACCGGACAACTCCCGGTCGACGGTTCCGATCTACTGACGCCCCACCCGGTTCTGCACCTGCACCCGACCGAATTCCAATACCGCGGCGACGCCGACCCCACCGCACCCGGTGGAATGGCCGAAATCTATCGAGCCCTCGTCGCCGACCGCACTCGACTCAAGCAGATCGTCGACGACGTGCTGACCGCCTCCGAAACCGGAGCCAACATCCTGGTGCTCACCACCTGGATCGAACACCTCAACGCCATCACCGACCAGCTACGCACCGCCGGAAAGACCGTCACCGTTCTCAGCGGCGGCATGAAGGCTCGTGAACGCCGCCAGATCGGCGACCAACTTGCCAACCACACGCCCGATTCGGATCCGCTCCTGATCGTTGGCACCAGCTCGTTCATCGGGGAAGGCTTCGACTGCCCAGCCCTCGACACACTGTTCCTGGCTGCGCCGATCACCTTCAAGAACCGACTCGTGCAATACATCGGTCGCGTCACCCGTCCCTACCCCTCGAAGATCACCGCAACCGTGCACGACTACCACGATGAGCACACCCCCGTCATCGCCTCATCGCTGAAGAAACGAGCACCCGGCTACCTCAAGATGGGTTTCCCCGACCCGCGCAAGATGATCCGCTAGAACCGCGTGCCACCCCACTTGACGAGCGGACAAGTGCGCTACGGCAAGCCCCAAGGTCGAGAGCTGTGGTCCCAACCGGCTCAAAGCTAAACCAAGGTAAAGGTACTCTTGGGTCATTACCGCAGGTCAAAGCCTACCTCTCGTGGTCGGGCTGACAGGATTTGAACCTGCGACCACTTGACCCCAGTCAGCGAGAAACCATGGTTACCCGTCCCAGCGCGTCCCTCCCCTCCCGCCGACCTGCAGAAATCGTCTCAACGTATCTCCCTCCGTCCCACCGTGTTTCGCGCCGCTTGTGACAACACCGTGACAACGTCGCCGCCCGCCAGCCCACAAACAGCAAACCTGCGCATCTCGAAATGCCCGCCGGCAAGCCCGATTTGCGCCAAACCAGTCCGCACCAACCCTCTCCACTGCCCCACCACCGCGCGCCAGCGGCTCATCGCACCTCATCACGACACCCCCTTCCATCGGCATCCCCAACCCCTGCGGGACGGCCGTGTTCTTCAACTCCCGGGCGCCTCCCGGATGACGATGGACACCAGGGCGCGCGAAACCCCGGCCGCCGCAGCGACATCTTCGAGCGTCGCCGGCTTGCCGGTCGGGACCGGCGGTGCGTCTCCAGCGTCCACCGTCATCCCTCCCCGCGTGGTGCGAAATCGAATCGAAAAAGTGATCCCACGGGGCCGCCGCTGACGCTGACTAGAGCGATCTACACGGTGATGGGATTTGGCCGCCTTCTGGTGACCACAAGTCGTACTGGGCGCGGACGTACCGATGACGCTTGGCTCGTCCGCAATCGCTCTAGGCAGACATCCGGCCGTCTATGCCGAGCAGCCTTGCCGCAGTGAAGTGTCCGGCGGGATGTGCCCGTCTCCTACCAAGCCCGCTCCGATCGATTCGGTTACCGCGTTCCCTTCGCGGCGTACTCGGCAATATCTGCGACGTTGCCCGCATCCACGAACGCCGGCCCGGTCAGCGCGGCCTCGCCGCCACCGATGGTGTTGCGGTTGTTGATGTAGAGCCACAGTTCGTCACGGCCAGGTATCCCTGCAGGTAGGGCTGCTGCGAAAGATGCCTGACAACAGATCGTGACCGAGTGTTGATGTCACGGACCGGATTCGGGTGAAGTTAACCAAGGCCCTCATCGCCGACATCCGAAGTCTCGATGACAACTCACCCCCAACGCCGCGAAGATCACCGCACTGCGCGCCTCACCCCCGGTTCTGACGGCCGCCATTTCGAAGACTTAACACTGGCGCACAAACGTTCGGTCCGCGTTGTTCGGCGAGACCAACTCTCCGATGACACCCCGCAACCTCGGGGTTGCTCCGGCACGTCGCCTTCGACAGCCGCAATCCCGACGCCAAGGTACTGAGCGCCTTCCTGACCACCGTGCGACCCGGTGCGGCCACCGGTGCGCACCACCACGGCGATCAAGAGACGATCCTCTACGTCGTTGAAGGCATCGCACGGTACCGGTGGGGCCAGCGTCTGAAGCACGTCGTTGAGGCAGGTCGGGGAGACTTCGTTTTCATTCCGGCGCACACAGTGCACCAGGAGATCAACGCATCCGCCGACAGCCCGACCGTCTGGGCTGTTACCCGTTTGGGCACCGATCCCATCGTCGTGAACCTCCCGGAGTTGGACAAGTTCGCAGAGCCGACCGCCCGCGAGTACCCCCACGCCTGATCCGGCCACGCCCCGGCATCGGTGCGCCGATGCCCGACGGCAGGGCCAACTCTCGGCGCCGGCGTCAACGCGGCAACACCAGAGAACTGAAACGAATTCTCCTGATCACCATGACCACCGCCATGAAGGCCACACGGCCCGGCGTCGCTAACACGTCTTGAATTTCATCCACAGCGACGTCATCGTCCCGATCGGCTTCAGCGAAGCGCTCCGCGCGGCAAACAGCTCCCCTGCTTGCCGCATGCCCTCTGGCCACCCTCGGCCACCAAGGGTGACGGTCAATCCGCGGCAGCAGTAGATCAAATACGGCGGATTACCGGTAGAGTATGCCCTATCGCTATTGCATTGTGGGACAAGGTATTTCGCTACTACAGCTCGCCGCGGCGGGTACCGACCGGTGTGCGGATCCGCCGCACTGGCCGCGGCGTGTCGTGAGCAGCAGTCGTACCAGCTAGGCTCCGGGAGGAGCGGCTCGACACCGGGCGCACCGACGCGGTTTCGTGGGTGCTGCAGCCGCGGTTGATAGTGCGCGACACGACGGCGCCCGCGCCCAAGAACGCGTCCGCGACATAGTTGCCGACAGCAGAAGGTCCTCGGGACCGACTGGCTGCTGACTCCACTGTTCAGGTTGAGACGTTCGTGGTGTCGCC
This sequence comes from uncultured Actinomycetota bacterium, assembly GCA_963698965.1. GTDB lineage: Bacteria > Actinomycetota > Actinomycetes > Mycobacteriales > Mycobacteriaceae > Mycobacterium. The sequence goes on along the minus strand of CAVOSY010000003.1, from coordinate 2,332 downwards.
GACGCTGATGACGGCCAGCAGGTCACCGCCTTCGACCTGCTGCACAGTGTTGATGGCCAGCCTGGTGAGGGTGCCGGCCCGGGGTGCGGTGATCGATGCTTCCATTTTCATGGCTTCGATGGTCGCGATGGGTTGGGCTGCAACGATCGAGTCACCCTCGGCGACGGTGAGAGTGACGACTCCCGAGAACGGGGCGGCAACATGCGACGGGTCGCTGCGGTCGGCTTTCTCCGCTGCGGGTGCCTGCGCGGCGACGGAGCGGTCTCGCACCGACACGGGGCGTAGTTGCCCGTTGAGGATGCACATGACCGTGCGCATACCGGCCTCGTCGGGTTCGGAGATCGCCTCGAGCCCGATGACCAGTTCGACACCCTTCTCGAGGGTGACGCGGTGTTCGTCGCCTTGACGAAGGCCGTAGAAGAACTGGTTGGCGGATAACCCTGAGGTGTCCCCGAACTGCTCACGGTGGGCGAGGAATTCTTTTGTCGGCCCGGGAAACAGCAACCGGTTGAGCGTCGACTTGCGCAGCTCCGGGTCACCGCCGAGCGCTTTCTCGTCCTGCACCGACAACTCGACCAGCGCTGTTGGTGTGCCGCGCCCGGCAAGGGCCTTCTCCCGCAGCGCTTCGGGCCAGCCACCGGCCGGTGTGCCGAGGTCCCCGCGCAGGAAACCGATCACCGAGTCGGGAATATCGAATCGTCCTGGATCGGCGGCGAATTCGTCGACGGAGACGTCGGCGCCGACCAGGTGCAGCGCGAGGTCGCCGACGACCTTCGACGACGGTGTCACCTTGATCAGCCGGCCGAGCAGCCGATCCGCGCCGGCGTAGGCCTTCTCGATGTCCTCGAATCGGTCCCCCAGGCCCAGTGCGATGGCCTGCTGCCGCAGATTCGACAGCTGTCCGCCAGGAATTTCGTGGGTGTAGACGCGGCCGGTGGGTGCGGGGAGTCCGGATTCGAACGGCGCGTAGACCTTTCGCAGTGCCTCCCAGTACGGCTCGAGGTCGCACACATTCGCCAGATTCAGCCCGGTGTCGCGCTCGGTGTAGGCCGCCGCGGCGACGATCGCCGAGAGCGCGGGTTGGCTGGTGGTGCCTGCCATCGCCGCCGATGCTCCGTCGACGGCGTCGGCGCCGGCCTGCCACGCCGCCAGGTAGGTCGCCAACTGACCACCGGGGGTGTCGTGGGTGTGCACGTGCACCGGCAGATCGAAGTTGCTCCGCAGCGCGGTGACCAACGTCGCCGCCGCCGGGACCCGCAACAACCCGGCCATGTCCTTGATCGCCAGGATGTGCGCGCCGGCATCGACGGCCTGTTCCGCCAATTTCAGGTAATAGTCGAGGGTGTAGAGGGTTTCGTTCGGGTTCGACAGGTCCCCGGTGTAGGACAGCGCGACTTCGGCAACCGTCGAGCCGGTGTCCCGGACCGCGTCGATCGCGGGCCGCATCGCGTCGATGTTGTTGAGCGCGTCGAAGATCCGGAAGATATCGATCCCGGTGTTGGCGGCTTCGGCGACGAACGCGCGCGCCACCGAGTCCGGGTAAGCGGTGTAGCCGACGGTGTTGCGGCCCCGCAGCAGCATCTGTAGGCAGATATTGGGAACGGCCTCCCGCAACGCCGCGAGGCGTTCCCACGGGTCCTCGTGCAAGAACCGCAAGGCCACATCGTAGGTCGCACCGCCCCACGCCTCGATCGACAACAACTGCGGTGTCAGCCGTGCCACGTGGCCGGCGACACCGAGCAACCCCGACGTCCGCACCCGGGTGGCCAGCAATGACTGATGCGCATCGCGGAAGGTGGTGTCGGTGACCCCCAGCGCTTTCTGGGCGCGTAACGCCGCGGCGAACCCGACGGGTCCGAGTTCGAGGAGACGCTGACGCGATCCCGACGGCGCCGGGATGCTCAGGTCGATGGCGGGAAGTTTGTCGTTCGGATACACCGCCGACGGCCTGGGCCCGTGGGGTTGATTCACCGTCACGTCGGCGAGATAGGTCAAAATCTTGGTGCCCCGGTCGCCGGAGGTGTGCGAGGTCAGCAACTGCGGGCGTTCCTCGATGAACGACGTCGTCACGTCACCGGCCCGGAAATCGGGGTCGGCCAGAACCGCTTGCAGAAACGGCAGGTTGGTGGCCACACCACGGATACGGAACTCGGCCACCGCGCGTTGGGCCCGCGCGACGGCCGCCTCGAACGTGCGGCCGCGGCAGGTCAGCTTTACCAGCATCGAATCGAAGTACGCCGACACCTCGGCGCCCAACGCAGTGCCCCCATCCAACCGGATGCCCGCTCCCCCGGCGGTGCGGTACGCGGTGATACGACCGGTGTCGGGGCGG
>CAVOSY010000002.1:0-237609 GCA_963698965.1 uncultured Actinomycetota bacterium | reverse complement strand
GATCGCCGCAATAACGTCTTCGAGCCCGTGGGATTGGCGTGGACACTACGGTGGGTATGGGGCGCGATGAGGCTGTAAACGAGACCGGACAATAGGGCGCGGCCCGAGCGGTCCGCCGTACAACACCACGCGGCTCCGCGCCGCGCCAAGCGAACGGGGTGGGTTGTGGTTGGTCGTATCGGAATTGATGACGTCCAGCCCGTCGTCTCGGGCGGAAGGTATCCGGCCAAGGCCGTCGTGGGCGAGGTGGTGCCGGTTCGGGCCACGGTGTGGCGGGAGGGCCACGACGCTGTGGCAGCCACCGTGGTGGTGCGCTACCACGGCACCGCGAACCCGCAGCTCGTGGACGACTCGGCCCGGCCGGCGGCGCCCGAACCGGTGCCGATCGAGGATGTGGTCAGCCCAGCGGCACGGGTGAAGCCGCAGCTCACAACGATGTCCCCGGGCCGCACGCCGGACGTGTTCCACGGACAGTTCGTTCCCGACAGCGTCGGTCTATGGACGTTCCGGGTGGACGGCTGGGGCGATCCGATCGCCACTTGGCGACGCGGGGTCACCGCCAAGCTCAACGTCGGGCAGGGCGAGACGGAACTGTCCAACGATCTGCTGGTCGGTGCGCGGCTGCTGGAACGCGCCGCCGCCGCCACGCCCCGAAAACTGCGCGATCCGCTTTTGGAGGCGGCGGCCCGGCTGCGCGAGCCGGGAGACCCGTTCACCCGTGCCGGCGCGGCGCTGGCACGCGAGGTCGTCGAACTGCTCGACCAGTACCCCCTGCGCGAAGTGCTCACGCGCGGTGAGCAATACGGCGTGTGGGTGGACCGGCCGCTGGCCCGGTTCGGTTCGTGGTATGAGTTCTTCCCCCGGTCCACCGGTGGCTGGGACAACAACGGCAACCCGGTTCACGGGACGTTCGCGACCGCGACCAAGGCGCTGCCGCGGGTGGCCCGGATGGGTTTCGACGTGGTGTATCTGCCGCCGATCCACCCGGTCGGCAAGGTGCATCGCAAGGGCCGCAACAACAGCGTGACCGCCGCCCCCGACGACGTGGGCTCACCGTGGGCGATCGGCAGCGACGAGGGCGGCCACGACGCGATCCACCCGAAGTTGGGCACCATCGAGGACTTCGACGACTTCGTCGCCGCCGCACGCGACCAGGGTATGGAGATCGCGCTCGATCTCGCGCTGCAGTGCGCGCCCGACCACCCGTGGGCCAACGAGCATCCGGAGTGGTTCACCGTGCTGCCCGACGGGACGATCGCGTACGCGGAGAATCCACCCAAGAAGTACCAGGACATCTATCCGATCAACTTCGACAACGAACCGGCCGGGCTCTACGAGGAAGTTCTGCGGGTGGTGCGGTACTGGATATCGCACGGAATCAAGGTGTTTCGGGTCGACAACCCACACACCAAGCCGCCGAACTTCTGGGCGTGGCTGATCGGCGAGGTCAAGAACGAGGATCCCGACGTGTTGTTCCTGGCGGAGGCGTTCACCCGGCCGGCCCGCCTGTACGGACTGGCCAAACTCGGCTTCACACAGTCCTACACGTACTTCACCTGGCGCACGTCGAGATCGGAACTCACCGAGTTCGGCGGGCAGATCGCCGAGCACGCCGACTACGCCCGGCCGAATCTGTTCGTCAATACTCCCGACATCCTGCATGCGAGCCTGCAGCACGGCGGCCCCGGAATGTTCGCGATCCGGGCGGTGCTGGCGTCGACGATGAGCTCGACGTGGGGCGTGTACTCGGGTTACGAGCTGTTCGAGCACCGGCCGGTGCGCGAAGGCAGCGAGGAGTACCTGAACTCGGAGAAGTACGAGCTGCGCCCCCGAGATTTCGAGGCGGCGCTGGCCGATGGCGAATCGCTGGAGCCATTCCTGACCCGGCTCAACGAGATTCGCCGGGTGCATCCCGCGCTGCAACAACTGCGCACCATCACGTTCCACTACCCCGACAACGAGGCGATCATCGCCTACAGCAAGTTCGACCCGGTCACCGGTGATCAGGTGCTGATGGTGGTCACGCTCAACGCCTTCGGTCCCGAAGAGACCACGCTCTGGCTGGACATGGCCGCGCTGGGCATGGAGCCCTACGACCGGTTCTGGGTGCGCGACGAGATCACCGGAGAGGAATACCAATGGGGGCAATCGAATTTCGTGCGCATCGAACCCGCCAAGGCGGTGGCTCATGTGCTGAACATGCCTCAGATACCGGCCGACCAACGACTGAAGCTACTGCGTAGGGAGTAACGGAAATGACGCGGACCAACCAACTCACCAGCCCGCACCTGCGGCCGCCGACGGCCGATCTGAACCGCTTGCTGGCCGGCGAGCACCATGACCCGCATTCGATCCTGGGCGCCCACGAATACGGCGACCACACGGTGGTGCGGGCCTACCGGCCCCATGCTGTCCAGGTGGTGGCCCTGGTCGGCGGCGAGCGGTACGTGTTCAGCCACATCGAGTCCGGGCTGTTCGCGGTGGCGCTGCCGTTCACGAACCTGGCTGACTACCGGCTGGAGATCAGCTACGAGGGCGGCGGCGATTCGCCGGACGTGCACGCGGTGGCCGATGCGTACCGGTTCCTGCCCACGCTCGGCGAGGTCGATCTGCACCTGTTCGCCGAGGGCCGCCACGAACGACTGTGGGAGATCCTCGGCGCGCACCCGCGCAGCTTCACCACACCCGACGGCGTGGTGAACGGGGTGTCGTTCGCGGTGTGGGCGCCGAACGCCAAGGGCGTCGGCCTGATCGGAGAGTTCAACCACTGGGACGGTAGCGAGGCCCAGTTGCGTGTGCTGGGGTCGACGGGCGTGTGGGAATTGTTCTGGCCGGATTTTCCGGTGGGCGGGCTGTACAAATTCCGGGTGCACGGTGCCGACGGTGCGGTCACCGACCGCGCCGACCCGATGGCTTTTGCCACCGAGGTGCCGCCGCAGACGGGGTCGCGGGTGACCGAGAGTTCCTACACCTGGAGCGACGACGCGTGGATGGCCCAGCGCGCCCAGCTCAACCCGGTGTTCGAGCCGATGAGCACCTACGAGGTGCACCTGACGTCGTGGCGGCCCGGCCTGAGCTTTCGCCAACTCGCCGACGAACTCACCAATTACGTTGTCGAACACGGCTTCACCCATGTCGAGTTGATGCCGGTGGCCGAGCATCCGTTCGGCGGGTCGTGGGGTTATCAGGTCACGTCGTACTACGCGCCGACGTCACGGCTGGGCACGCCCGACGATTTCCGCATCCTGGTGGACACGCTGCACCAGGCCGGGATCGGCGTCATCGTGGACTGGGTGCCGGCGCACTTCCCGAAGGACTCCTGGGCGCTGGGCCGCTTCGACGGCACAGCCCTCTACGAGCACTCCGACCCGAACCGTGGTGAGCAGCTCGACTGGGGCACCTATGTGTTCGACTTCGGCCGCGCCGAGGTGCGCAACTTCCTGGTGGCCAACGCGCTGTATTGGCTGCAGGAGTTCCACGTCGACGGTCTGCGGGTGGACGCCGTCGCCTCGATGCTCTACCTGGACTACTCGCGGCCCGTGGGCGGCTGGACGCCGAATGCCTACGGCGGCCGGGAAAACCTCGAGGCGGTGCAGTTCCTGCAGGAGATGAACGCCACGGTGCACAAGATCGCGCCCGGCATCGTCACCATCGCCGAGGAGTCGACGTCATGGCCCGGCGTCACCCGCCCGACAAACCTTGGCGGGCTTGGTTTTTCCATGAAGTGGAACATGGGCTGGATGAACGACACCCTCGACTTCATCAGCCATGACCCGGTGCATCGGAGCTACCACCACCACGAGATGACGTTCTCGCTGCTGTACGCGTTCAGTGAGAACTTCGTGCTGCCGATCAGCCACGACGAGGTGGTGCACGGCAAGGGCACACTGTGGGGCCGGCTGCCCGGCAACGACCACGTCAAGGCGGCCGGGCTGCGCGGCCTGATCGCCTACCAGTGGGCCCATCCGGGGAAGCAATTGCTGTTCATGGGCCAGGAATTCGGGCAGCGCGCCGAGTGGTCCGAGGAGCGCGGCGTGGATTGGTACCAGCTTGACGAGAACAGCTTCTCCACCGGCATCCTGCGGATGGTGTCCGACATCAACACCATCTACCAGACCCGGCGCGCGCTATGGTCCCGCGACTCCAGCCCGGAGGGCTACTCCTGGATCGACGCCAACGACTCGGCCAACAACGTGTTGAGCTTCCTGCGGTTCGGCGACGACGGCTCGATGCTGGCGTGCGTGTTCAACTTCTCCGGTTCCGAGCACACCCGCTACCGGCTGGGGTTGCCACATGCGGGCACCTGGCGGGAGGTGCTCAACACCGACGCGACGATCTACAACGGCACCGGGGTGGGCAATTACGGCGCGGTGGAAGCCACCGACGAGCCGTGCCACGGACGCACCGCCTCCGCGGTGATGGTGCTCCCGCCACTGGCCGCGCTGTGGTTCGAGCCGGCCTAGCTAGAGCGTTTCCTGGGTGAACAGTTTCCGGGCGAGCAGACGAAAAAGATGAGATGCGTTGAGGACGTCCAGGTCGAACAACATCGCCGGTGGCCCCGCCGAGGTAGTCGCGAGCCGAGACGCATTAGCGCGTCGTTGCGAGCACTGAGGCGCGCCAGCACCGTCATGCGTCCGCCGGCTTGGCGGTCGACTCGGCGACTTCCTGGTAGAGCTTGGCGGTCTGTGAGGCGATGCTGGTCCAGTCGAAGTCGGAGATGGCGCGTTGCCGGCCGGCCTCGCCCATCGCGTTAGCCCGCTCCGGATCGCGAGCCAGCGTGTTGAGCGCATCGGTTAGCGCCTGCGGCTCGTCCGGCGGCACCAGCAGGCCGGTCTGGCCGTCTGCGACCACCTCCGGGATGCCGCCCACATGTGAGGCGACGACCGCGGTGCCGCAGGCCATTGCCTCCAGGTTGACGATGCCGAGCGGCTCGTACAGCGACGGGCAGACGAACGCCGTGGCGTGGCTGAGTAGCTGGATCACCTCGTGCCGGTTCAGCATGCCCTCGATCCAGATCACCCCGGATCGGGTGGCGCGCAAGTTGTTGACCAGGTCGGTCACCTCTTGTGCGAGTTCGGGCGTGTCCGGCTGTCCGGCGCACAGCACGAGCTGTACCTCGGGGTCGAGCTGGGCGGCCGCACGCAGCAGCACCGGTACGCCCTTCTGCCGGGTGATCCGACCCACGAAGACTACGTTGGGTCGATTGGGGTCGACGCCGTACTGCTCGAGCACGTCGGTGTCGGGGTCGGGGGCGTACTGCTGGGCATCGATTCCGTTGTGGATCACCCGCACCCTGTCCGGGTTCACCGAGGGGTAGGTGGACAGCACGTCGGCCTTCATTCCGTTGGACACCGCGATGATCGCCGCGGCGCTCTCCACGGCGTCGCGCTCGCACCAGGACGACAGCGCGTAGCCGCCGCCGAGCTGTTCGGCCTTCCACGGCCGAAGCGGCTCCAGCGAGTGCATGGTCAACACGTGCGGGATGCCGTAGAGCAGCGATGTCAGGTGTGCGGCCATGTTGGCGTACCAGGTGTGGGAGTGCACCAGGTCGACGTCGCCCATGTCGGCCACCATCGACAGTCCCGTGGAGATCGTCTGCAGCGCAGGGTTGGCGTCCTTCAGGTGGTCCCACGGCCGGTGCGCCACCGCGGTCGGCCGGTCGGCGCCCTGGCAGTGCACGGTCAGGGCGACATGCTTGGACAGCTCCTTGGCCAGGTACTCCACGTGCACGCCGGCGCCGCCGTAAACCTCGGGCGGGTACTCCCTGGTGCACAGTGCGACCTTGAGTCGGTCACCTGCCTGGCTGGGCGGGCTCACTTGGTGACCTCCTGGCTCTTGCCGACGACGGTCACGCCGCCCTCGGAGACGACGAATCCGCGGGCCAGGTCGTGGTCTTTGTCCACCCCGACCTGCGCCCCGTCGGGTACCACCACGTCCTTGTCGATGATCGCGTTCTGTATCACGGCGTTGGCGCCGATGACGGTGTTGTCCATGATCACTGAACGTTCCACGAGGGCGTAGTCCTCCACCCGCACGCCGGGGGACAGCACCGACTCGCGCACCAGCGCCCCCGAGACGATGACGCCGTTGGAGACCACGCTGTTGACCGCATGGCCGACCCGGTCTCCGTCCTCGTGCACGAACTTCGCCGGTGGGTGCGGCGGGATGTGGGTGAGGATCGGCCACTGACTGTTGTACAGGTTGAACACCGGCACCACCGCGCACAGGTCCATGTGCGCGTCGAAGTAGGAGTCCAACGTTCCCACGTCGCGCCAGTAGCCGGCGTCGGCGCGGTCGGCGCCGGGCACCTCGTTGCGCTGGAAGTCGTACACCTGCGCCATGCCCTGGTCCACCATCATCGGCATGATGTCGCCGCCCATGTCGTGCTTGCTGGACTCGTCGGCGGCGTCCTTGCGCAGCGCCTCGACCAGCACGTCGGTAGAGAACAGGTAGTTGCCCATCGACGCGAACGTCTCGTCGGGACGACCTGGCAGGCCCGGCGGGTCGGGCGGCTTCTCCAGGAACGCCTCGACGTGTAGCCCGTCGGAGGCGGTCTTGATCACGCCGAACGCGCTGGCCTCCTTGCGTGGCACCGGAATGCCGGCCACGGTGGCGCCCGCGCCACCCTCGAGGTGTTGCGCGATCATCTGCCTCGGGTCCATGCGGTAGACGTGGTCGGCGCCGAACACGATGACCAGATCCGGCTTCTCGTCGTGAATCAGGTTCAGCGACTGGTAGATCGCATTCGCGGAGCCGGTGTACCACTGTGGGCCAAGGCGCTGTTGGGCGGGCACCGGGGTCACGTAGTTGGCGAGCAGGCTGCTCATCCGCCAGGTCGTGGTGATGTGGCGATCCAGGCTGTGGCTCTTGTACTGGGTGAGCACCGCGATCCGCACTATCCCGGCGTTGACCAGGCTCGACAACGCGAAGTCGATCAATCGATACAGCCCGCCGAACGGGACGGCCGGCTTGGCCCGATCGAGGGTCAGCGGTGAGAGGCGCTTGCCCTCACCACCGGCCAGCACGATGCCGAGCACGTTTGGATCGGCCATCTGACGTCTCCTTCAGCTAGACGCTTCAGTGGACGCGTTGAGTGCGCTATCGCCGATCTTGCGGGCCTCCTGCTGGATCCGGGCCAGGTGGTCCGGACCGGCGAACGACTCGGTGGGCACCGAAGGCTCGAGTCTGCTCGAGCAGCGCTGCGCGGAAATCCACGTCACGAACTTACAGCGGTTCGCGCCCTGCCAAGCGAGATCGGGAGAGACGACGATCTCCGCAGCACCCTGGTATCGCGTCGGCGGCCGGTTCCGGCAGTCGATGACGGCGTCGGGATCCTCCGGCGGCTTACCGTCGCGGGTCGGAGATGATCTGCGCCGCCGCCGGTTCCCGCGGCCGACGTGGCGGAAGAGTTGCTTGAGCGTCCAGTCCGGGCACGTCGGCACGGGAGCGGACGGGTCGCCCGCGGGTGGTTCCGGTCGGGCGGCTCGCACTCGGATGACCGTCGGTTACGCCTGAATGTTTATGGGCAGGTCATGCTGAAACACGCAGATCGAGCGCCTGTGCCTCGTGGTTCCGCGCGATCATCGCTTTGCCAAGCGCGCCAGATTGCGCCTCGCCGAAGCCGCCGACGAAACCGTTCATCGCATTGGGTGAGGAATTCGCAATGCGTGCAGGTATCCACGCTCAAAGCGCTCGAGGGTGACCCGAACTGGGTGGCCAGCGTCGAGGAGCTGATCGACTACGATCGAACCGGACACGTGCCGACACGGACCAGGGCACGCCCGGACGGGTCAGACACAGAGCGGATGGAAGTATGTCACCCGGTGTCAGAAGCAAGCCCAGCATCCTGGTGATGGGCGAAGCGCTGGTGGACGTTGTGACCCGGGGCGACGATGTCGACGAGCACGTGGGAGGGAGCCCGGCGAACGTCGCATTCGGTCTGGGGCGCCTCGGGCACGACGTTGCGCTGGCCACCTGGATCGGCGCCGACAGCCGGGGCAAGCGGATCGCCAGGGCGTGTCGGCGCGCCGATGTCGAGCTCGTTCCTGGCAGCGACAAGGCGCCGCGGACCTCGGTGGCCAACGCCGAGATCGACGCAGAGGGACACGCCACCTACAACTTCGACCTCACCTGGGTGCTCCCGACCCTGCCCCATATCAGCGAGGTCGACCACGTGCACACGGGAAGCATCGCGGCGACCCTCGAACCGGGCGGGACGCAAGTGGTCGGTGCGCTCAAGGCCACTCACGGCGAAGCCACCATCTCCTATGACCCCAATGCCCGGCCCACCCTGATGGGCGATCCCCAGGATGCCCGAAACCGCGTGGAGGAGATCGTCGTTCTCTCCGATGTCGTCAAGGTCAGCGACCAGGACGTCGAGTGGTTCTACCCGGATCGCGCCATCGACGACGTCGTGCAGGACTGGCTGGCCATGGGGCCGTCCTTGGTGGTGGTCACCCGCGGGGGCGAGGGCGCGACGTTCGCTGTGCGCGGTGCCGACCCGGTCCTGGCCCGCAGTGCCGACGTACAGATGGTGGACACGGTGGGGGCCGGAGACTCGTTCATGGCGGGCCTGCTCTCGGGCCTGCTGGATGCGGGTCTTCTGGGCGGCGAAGGTGCCCGTGTCAAGCTCGGCCAGGCCACACATGCCGATGTGCTCCCGGCTGTGCAGCGGGCCATCGCAACGTCCGGCGTGACCGTCAGCCGCGCCGGCGCCTACGCCCCTACCCGCAAAGAACTCGAAACCGTCCTCTGATCCGCGAACATTCGGGATGTTCGCCTGAGTCCGGGCTGATTCCACAACGACTACCATTCTCTGCGGCCTCCAGGATGTGGTGCGCTTCGCGAATGTCCTTGTAGGAGAGGACCGCGCGACGGCTTGGCTTCGAGTCGACCTTCGGCGACCTGCGCCGCGATGTCGTGCCGCGGCACGTCTGACCGGTTGCGTTCACTCTCGACGGAGTGACCTACGAGATCGACCTTTCGACAAAAGAATGCCAACATACTCCGCGCGGCGTTCGAGCCCTGGATCGAAGCCGGACGGCGCGTCGGGGACGGCGCCGAAGCTTGATCGGCAGCGCAAGCAGGACAGCGACAGAGTCACGATAGTCCGCAGCAATCCGCGTGTGGGCCCGTAAGCACGCAGACGAGACGCGTGCTCGCGAGGCTCGGGAGGCGGCCGAGAAGGCTCGCAAGGAGGAGATGGATGCCGTCGTCCCCAAGCGGCCCTGGGATGTCGGTATCGAAATGCCTCGGATGAGCGAAATCCTCGGCCAGAGTGGACTATTCGATTCGATTGCGAAGCAATACAGCCCGACAGAATACCTACCCCGCATCCCGGGCATTCCCGGCTCAGGGGAGCCGCCAAATCCGCCGGAACCTCTCAGCGACGAGCAGATCGAGGCCAAGGTGGCAACGTATCGCTCAGCACTGGAATCGCGTTGGCCGTCGTGTCGCGACTATCTCGCGGGTATCGCTTGGCCAGCCCTGCGGTGTCGAATCAAGAACGAGGCCAAGAGTTTTCTCACCGACGTCGAGGTCATCCTGACCTTCCACGGCGCGCGGGCATCGACTTCGAAGACCTCGAAGATTTTGAAATCCTCAAGTTCCAAGATCCGAGCCAGGAGCGCCACAGCGACCCGTACTTCACCACCATTGCCCCCGCCCTGCGACACATCCGTCCAGCCGACTTACCCGATCCACTGGCGGCACAACGATGACGGGGACCTCGAAGTGACGATCACGCTGCCGCGATTGCGGCCGCTTGCGGAATGGAGAGGCGACGAGTACGGCGAGGACATCGTGCTCATCGTTGACCCGGGCGCGAACATCGAGTCGATCAAATCACCTATACCGCGACCGCCCACGGCTACGGCGATGTGTTCGAAGGCGAGCCGATCACTGTGCCGGTGGAGAAGGTTGCGACGCTCGACGTATTGCGGAAAGTCATGAAGGCGAAGAAGGCCTCGTAAGGCGAAATGTCCTTCGACAACTCGCTTTACGGGGTGCACAAGCACTTACGGCAGGCAAACTGAGCTTTCGCCGAAACCCACCGCTACGGAGATGCGACGGCGAAGAGCCGCCACTCGCCGGGCACGCCCTTGAGCTCGTGCGCGCCGCGCGCCTCGAACTCCAGCCCTGACCCGATCACCAGATCGCGCAGCGTGCTGGACACCAGCACCTCGCTTGGCCGGGCCAGCGCACCGACCCGAGCGCCGATGTGCACGGCGATCCCGCCGATGCCGTCGCCACGGATCTCGCACTCGCCGGTGTGCAGCCCGGCGCGCACCTGGATGCCGAGCGCCTGCACCGCGCCGCGGATCGCCATCGCGCAGCGGATCGCTCGCTGCGGGCCGTCGAACATGGCGAGGAAGCCGTCGCCCGCCGTGCTCACCTCGCGGCCTCGAAACCGCGCGAGCTGCGCGCGGACGACGGCGTCGTGCGCGTCGAGCAGGGTATGCCAGTCACGGTCGCCCATCTCCGCCGCACGGCGCGTCGAATCCACGATGTCGGTGAACAACACCGTCGCGAGCACCCGATCGTCGGCCACCTCAGCCTGTGACCGGTGAGAAACTCGGCGATCTCTTGAAACGACGCGCGCCACGGTTCCACGAAGTGATACAGGTTGCGGCCTGGCAGCTCCACGAATTTCGCGCCCTCGATGTGATCGGCGACATCCTTGCCATAAGCGGGTGGGACGATCGGATCGTCGCTGTGATGCAGGACAAGGGTAGGTACGCGGACAGTCGGAAGAATCGCATGCGCGCTCACCGTGTTGAGCGGGAACATGAGTTTAGCGGTCCGCGGGCTCGCCGCCAGGCGTTCATGTCGCGCCCACGTGGCCCGGATTTCCTCATTCCACGGCATGTCCGGATTGACCACATGTTCCAATTCGCCGGTTCCCCACGCGGTCGCCATCCCCTTGATGACTTCCTCTTGAATCGCTTCCGTGCGTATCGTCCCGTCCACAGCGCCCTCGAGCACGACCAGCGCGGTCGTGCGGGACGGATGTGTTGCCGCGAACAGCGCCGCTGTCGGGAGTGCACCAGGGTGCGTGACCAGAGCTGCTTCGCGGCTCCCGAGAGCGTCGAGCACCGCGGTTATGCTGTCGGCCCATTGCTCCAAAGTCGGCAGCGCGCCCGTCGCGACCGGATCGGACGCACCAGTGCCTGGCTGATCGAAAAAGATCAGTCGACCGAGCGATGTCATCGCCTCGACCCAGCCCTGGGTTGACGGCAGCTCCGGAAAAAGCTCGCAGCACGTGAACCAGTTCGGCACGAACACGATGTCGCGCGCACCTTCACGAGACGTGCGATAGGCGACGCGCAGGTCCCCGTTCAGCGCAAAGCGCGTTTCCGAGAACACTGCAGAAGTCTAAGTCCCGGGAGAGCGCGTCGACAGACGTTTATGCTGTTCAGAGGCGTTCGCCTGAAATGTTCTTCAGCAATTCGCTGCCATCATCTGATCAAGACGTTCTACACCGGGCCGGGTGGCTAGACCGATCCGCAGATGCCCGACGGCACGGTGATTCTCACCGCCCCGACCGGACACATCTACACCACCGAACCCCACGGCGCCAGCATGTTTCCCGCGCTGGCCCAGCCCACCGGTGAGCTGGAGATCCAGCCGGCGCTCGATCCACCCGACACGGATCGGTCGGCAATGATGCCGCGCCGCAAACAAACCCGCGAGCAGGACCGCCGCGACCGCATCAACGCCGAACGACGTGAGCGCACCGAACTGATCGCCGAAGAAGAACGACAACGCCAAGCCTGGCTCGCCGCCAACTACGAACCGCCACCGTTCTGAGGCGCCCGATTCCAGGGCGTTAGGCGTGGAGTCCAGGCAGGCACGTTGCGGCGATACTCCTCGTACTGTTCGCCGTACGTCCGCACCAGGGTCGGCTCTTCGTACCAGTGCACGAATGACGCTGTCGCGATCCAGCCGATCACCGCGTAGAGCACCAGCCACAGGCTGTCGAAAAGCAGTGCCTGACCGAGGATCGCGGTGAGCAGGCCGACGTACATCGGGTTGCGCACGAACCGGTTGAATCCGGTGACGACAAGCCGCTCGGTGGGCGCGACGGGCATCGGCGTGCCTCCGGCCTTGACGAACTGGATGAACGCGTGCACGGGTGGGATCAGACCCAGGACGATCAGCACGACGCCCAAGATCACGCGTAAGGGCGGGCTGAACCCCGGGATCTCCCAATGGGTGATCAACCAGGGGCCCAGCCCAACGAAGGTGCCGGGAGCCACCACAAAGAAGGCGGCTGAGCCGACTGCTGCGGTGGAAGTTCGCACCTATCCAGTATTGGCCGGAATCTCCGCCAGTTGGGTGAGTCGCACGCTGTTGCCGGACGGATCACGGAATCCGCAGTCGATGCCGTACGGCATCTCGTGTGGCTCCTCGGTGAATTCGACGCCGCGGGCCTTCATTTCGTCATAGGTGGCCTGGCAGTCCTCGGTGGTGAGAAAGACGGTCCCGGCGAAGCCCTTCGCGGTGAGTTCCAGAACCTGCTTGCGCGTGGCGTCATCCATCACCGGCTCGCCCGGCACCGCCATCAGCACGATCGACACGTCGTCTTGACCGCGCGGGCCCACCGTCACCCATCGGAAGTCGCCGAGCTCCGGAAACGAAACGTCTTGGCGCACTTCCATACCCACCTTGTCGGTCCAGTACTTCAGTGCCACTTCTTGGTCGTGTACCCACAAGTGGGAGCTTGCAATTCTGATCATGCGCACGACGCTACGGTGGGCTGCCGTCGTTCGTCTTCTCCCCGTGTGCTGTCTTCACGCGACTGTCGGCGGGGCGCCGAGTGTCGCGGCGAAGGATGCAACTGGGCACCCGCGCGTAGATCGCGGCGGGAGGCATGCTGGCGCGGTAGGAGGCCGGCGGCTGACCGTAGACCCTCGCGAAGCTCGTGGTGAACGAGCCGACACTCTGCAGGCCGACCATCACGCAGATATCCGCCACCGAGCGGTCGGTGTGGCGCAGCAGCGCGGCGGCCCGCTCGAGACGACGCGTTTGCAGATACGCGCGGGGCGATTCGCCGAACGTCCGGGTGAACATCCGGCTGAAATGGGCTCGTGACAGCCCGGCGGCCGCCGCCAGATCATCGACGGTGATGGGTTCGGCGTAGCGGGCATCGACCAGATCCTTGGCCCGTTGCAGATAGCGCACCGGCGGCACCTGCGTCATGCCGTCAAGTATGGCCTGTTCGCGGAATTAGCTCCCGAAGCAGTACGTTTATAGCGCGGATGAGTTGGCTGGGCGGCCGCGGACCATTCGCCAAACCATGGGGGGACAGGTGCGGCGGATGGTTCGAGGAAAGTCCGGACTTCACAGAGCGGGGTGATTGCTAACGGCAATCCGAGGTGACTCGCGGGAAAGTGCCACAGAGAACAGACCGCCACCCACGCGGTGGTAAGGGTGAAACGGTGCGGTAAGAGCGCACCAGCATTCCGGGTGACCGGAGTGGCTAGGCAAACCCCACCCGAAGCAAGGCCAAGAATGTCGCAGGAGGGGGTGCGGCAGCGCAGGCGCCCGAGGGCTGTTCGCCCGAGCCTGCGGGTAGGCCGCTTGAGGCACCCGGCAACGGTGTGTCCAGATGGATGGTCGCCGCTTCGTCGCCGTGGTAACACGCGGCGGCGAGGAACAGAATCCGGCTTACAGGCCAACTCATCCGCCCGCTCGGCGCTACCGCGCCTTGCGCACCGACCGGTCCAGCTTCTTCAACGCGTCGTCGAGCTGCTCGCGGGAGCGCTGCGCCAGATCGTCCTCCAGCTGATAAAGCAGTCCGTAAGTAAAGGTGTCCTCACCGGCGGCATGGGCGGCCTCGGCCTGGTGGCTCAGATGCGTGCGGCTGACCACGCTGTCCTGATGGTCGCCGAGCAGCGTCTGGATGGTCTTGGCACGTTCGGAAACCCTGCTGTCGCCGGTGGCGGCCGCGGTGTACCGAAGTCGCTTGGCGCCCTTACGAATTCGGTGCAGCGCCTCATCCTTCTCGGTGTCGGCGGCCTCAGCCGCGGCCTTGGCGGCCTTGCGCACCCGCTTGTACGCCGAATCGATGGTCAGCGGGGCAGGCTCTACACCCGGCTGCGTCGGGACAGCCTGCGTGGCCACCAGGCCCTCCAGCGCGTCGAGCAGCCGGAAGTAGCGCTGCGACCGCATCGCGACCAGCGAGCGTCGCAGGCCGGACTTGTAGTGCTTCTTGGCGCCCTCGATCAGCCGCTCCCGCACCGGCCCTCGTGCCAACTCCGCCGGAAGTTCATCGAGCGCCTTCTCGTAGCGCTCGGCAAGCACCTCGGCGTCGCGCGCCACCCCCAGAACCGCGGCCAGCTGCCGCAACTCGTCGAGGACCCACGCGTCGTCGGAGATGCCGAACGCATCCTCCGACGCCTGCAACAGGCTGCGGATCTTGCGCGTCGTGACCCGCATCTGGTGCACCGAGTCATACGTATCGGCCCGCACCGCGCGATCCCACACGAGCAGCTGCTCCACCTGCTCGGCCACCGCGCGGTGTACGGGATCGGCAGGGGGCTCGAGCTCGACCGCGTCGGGTTCGTGGCTCTCGGCACCCTCGAGGACGCGCGCGAGTTTCGAACCGTGGCCGGCAACCGCCGCGCCCGCGTCGAGCAGCCGGTATGTCAGCCGGTCCAACAGACTGGGATCGGCCCCCTCGGCCAGCTCGAGTTCCCACTCGCGCCACCGCTGCTCGGGTTCCTCGTCGCCCTCGGCCTGGGCCACGACGTCGTCGTCGCAGAACTCCGCCACTGCGGTGCCGTCCGGCGCATACAGCATGTCGACAGCGCGCGTGGTCGAGATGCGCGCGACCGGGCCGACCGGGCGATCGCGCACGATCGCCAACACGATGTCCAGCAATTCCTCCGGAACGGTGTCGCCGGTCTCGGCGCCGAGCGGCGCTCGCACCTCGGTCCTGGCATCCGGCCCTGCGGGCAGTTTGATATGCCAGCCGGCGTCGGGGCCCCCGGTACGGCGGCGCAAGGTCACACGGTGGGCGGCGAGATCGTGGGCCGGTGTGTCGAAGTAGACGGCATCGAGTTGTTGCGACGGCGAACGCTCCACGCGGGCGACAGACGACAGCCCCTCGAATGACGGGCGCACGGTCGATTCGAACACCTCGAATTTGCGTTCGACCTCCAGATACCTGGAATTTGCCTGGTCACTGGATTTCGCCATAGTGCAAGAAGTGTCCCTTCGGTGACGCCCGAGAAGGTTAATGGGCGGTGGACAGAGTGCCACACCAAGGTGAACAGGCATTAGGACGCCCGACGAAACTCCCCGGCCAGATCCCACGCATGGCGTTCCGCCGCGAACGCGACGGCCTGAAGCTGACGGAACGCGGTGATGCTCTCATCGTTGTCGGACAGGAACGCGCGATAGTCGGCGAGGGAGAACTTTCCGTCGTCGATCGCGACGTCACCCCGCCCCGCTGCCATCTCGGCACGCAGGTGCATCAGTTCTTCGGCGCTGGCGGGGTAGAAGCTGATCCGGTCGAAATACCGCAGCAACCAAGGCGTCCCGGGCTCGAACGACTGGGCATTGCCGGGGTGGCAATGGTTCCAGACCTGGGTGGTGCG
Organism: uncultured Actinomycetota bacterium; assembly: GCA_963698965.1. Lineage (GTDB taxonomy): Bacteria > Actinomycetota > Actinomycetes > Mycobacteriales > Mycobacteriaceae > Mycobacterium. The sequence continues at coordinate 222,007 of CAVOSY010000002.1, read as the reverse complement.
GCCGACGAACTGATAGCCCCCCGGACCCTCCATTCCGTAGATGCACAGATACGCACCGCCGATACCGACGGCGTTCTCCGGCGTCCAGGTGCGTGCCGGGTTGTACTTGGTGGTGACCAGCCGGTGTCGCGGATCCAGGGGAGTGGCGACCGGGGCGCCCAGATACACGTCACCGAGGCCGAGGACCAAATACTGTGCGTCGAACACGATCGCGCGCACCTGCGCCACGTCGTCGAGGCCGTTGATGCGCCGGATGAATTCAATGTTCCACGGGCACCATGGCGCGTCCGCACGCACACCGTGCATGTACCGCTGAATGGCTTCCCGGGTCGCCGGGTCGTCCCACGACAACGGCAGTCGAACGCCACGGCTCGGCACGACGAGCTGATCCGACGGGGGTAGCTCCCCGTCGAGACCTGCCAGCAGCTCGGTCATTTCCGCCATCGACAACACCCTGGGATCGAACTGCACCTGCAACGAGCGCACGCCGGGGGTGAGCTCGGTGATGCCGGGGATGTCTTGTTCGAGGAGATGTTCGTACAGCACGTGCACCCTGGCCCGCATGGCCAGGTCGAGCACCATCGGCCCGTACTCGACAAGCACGCCGTCGTCGCCGTCGCGGCGCAGCATCACGCCGGTGCCGTCGGGCGCGGTGAATCGGGTGAGCACGCCATCGTCGCTGTCACTGGACGTCGAGATCACCAGTGGCAACGACGCCCGTCGATCGACGTCGATGGTCTGCAGCGACGGCGCCCGGTCCGCGCGCACCGGAACGAACCGTACGGCGTCGCCCGGCGCCATCTGGCCAAGCTTCCAGCGGTCACCGCCGACCACGGTGACCGGACAGACGAAGCCGCCGAGGCTTGGTCCGTCGGGGCCGAGCAGGATCGGGGTGTCGCCGGTGAAGTCCAAAGTGCCGACGCAGTAGGCGTTGTCGTGAATGTTCGACGGATGCAGCCCCGCCTCACCGCCGTCGGTACGGGCCCACTGCGGCTTCGGGCCGACGAGCCGCACACCGGTGCGATCAGAGTTGAAATGCACGGTGTAGTCGGTGCCGAACAGCGTGTCGATGTCCGCGCGGGTGAAGAACTCGGGTGCGGCGTGCGGGCCCTCGGTGACGGCGACCTCCCAACGGTGCCCGATGCTGGGCTGCTCGTCGATCGCCACCCGCGCAGGACGGCCGTTGCGCTGTCCAGAATCGACGCCGGCGGTCAGAACGTCGCCTTCACGCAATGGTCGGCCACCATGGCCGCCGAACGCACCGAGTGTGAATGTGGCTGTGCTGCCGAGGTATTCGGACTCCTGCAGGCCGCCGGCCACCAACACGTAGCAACGCATTCCGGGACCGGTCATGGGCGCGATGTCCAGCGCTCCGTCGGCGGGGATCGTGATGGACTGCCACTGCGGCACTGGTGCTCCGTTCAGCGTCACGCTCACGGGAGCGCCGGTGATGCACACGCGTGCGCCGTCTGGAAACCGAAGGGCCGGACCGCCTCTCGTGCATTCGAGGCCGGCGGCGCCCTCTGGATTGCCGAGCACCCTGTTGCCGAGCCGGAAGGACAGGTCGTCCATCGGTCCGGACGGTGGCACACCGACATGCCAGAACCCGGTACGACCCGGCCAGTCCTGGACGGTGGTCAGCATCCCGGGCCGCACCACCTCGATCGCCGTCATCAGGCGCAGATCACCATCCGCACCGGAGTGGGGTCGAACCCGTTGCAGGGATTGTTGATCTGCGGGCAGTTCGACACCAGCACCAGTGAGTCGCGCTCGGCGCGCAACGACAGCGACTTGCCGGGCGCGGAGAGTCCGTCGACGATGCCGAGCGTGCCATCGGCCTCGACCGGCACGTTCATGAAGAAGTTGATGTTCGACACGATGTCGCGCTTGCCGAGCCCCCACTTGGCGCCTTCGGCCAAAAAGTTTTCGGCACAAGCGTGTTGGTGCACGGTGTGATGGCCGTACCGCAGGGTGTTGGACTCCTTGGAACACGCGCCCGCGATCGTGTCGTGGTTTCCGACATCGTCCGCGACGATCGTCATCAGCGGTGTGCCGTTGGTGGCCCGCAGCACCGAGCCGGTGGTCAGGAAGATGTTGCGCTGTGCGGCGACGGTGGCCTGCGCACTGTAGCGCAGGGCGTGATCGACCTGATCGCCCCAGACGCCGTACAGCAGTGTGTCGACGGCCTGGTTGCCGTGCAGATCGATGATCTGCAACGTCTGTCCGGCGCGGACGATCGCCGACCAGGGCGCACACGCGCCGACGACCTCGTCGTCGATGACCGTCAGTTCTGTGGTGGTCACTTGATGGCCTCACTGGTTTTCGCTGCGGCCCAAGTGCTTTCGGTGTTGAACAGGGCGCGCAAGTATTCGGGATCGTCGTTGACGGGTGCGGTGAGCTGTTCGCCGGCCCGCCAGGCCAGCACGTCGAGCCCGGTGAGCGCGGGGTGGGGATCAAGCGGGTGCGCGGTGTTGACCAGGGCCACCACGACGGGCAGGTGGATCAGGAGGTCGACGGCGACAGCAGGCCCGGCCGAACCGGTGAAACCCAGTGTCCCGTCGTCGCCGACGCGGACGCCCTTGAAGAAGGACACCGACGGTGCGACGTCGCGGATGTCGAGGCCGTGCTTGATGGCGGCCAACAGCATCTTGGCTCGCCCGGCCTCGGTCATGCCGCACAACGTGTCGTGGTGGCCGGAGCTGTCGGCGACCACGGTCGCCAGCACCCGGCCCTGATCGGACAGCAGCGGATGGCCGGCGCCCAGGTACGCCTGCCACGGCACCTTTATCGTGTCGGCGACATTGAGTCGCTCCCACGGCGCGTCGGAGCGGAACAGCAGCAGGTGCGCACATGCGCCGCAGTCGGGATCGATGAGCCGTAGGCGTGTTCCGCGACCAAGCACGCGGGTCGCGTACGAACCCGGGGGAATGGCTTCGGACCACAGCAGACCCGACGGGTCGACGTCCGGTGGCGTAGCGGGAATCCGCATCGTGGCGGTACGTACCTGAGACCGGGCGTGGTTGCGCGCCCCAGTCGTTGAGTCGGTACTCAAGGTCGGCTCCTGTCCGATTAACTGTCACTTGAAAGTTTTCAGCGCAGCGATTCCACCCGCGTATCGCGGCTGTTACGACTGCGTTGACCGTGTTTCTGTCAGATGACAGTTATTTAGTGCCAGGAAGGCCAGTGATGCGGCTGCCACGTGCAAGGCAAGAGCAGCCCCATGGTCGCGGCCACGCACGAGAGACCCGAGAGGACCACTTGTACCTGCACCAGACAATGCGTGCGACGCGCGCGATCCCTCACCTTGTCGAACGCTGTCCCATCGATCTCGGCATGAGGTGGTACGGGCCGCGTAACGAGCCAAAAACTGACAATGATCGTGAAAGCCATCAGTACCGCGGATGCGTGGTCCCACCACGTTTCGGGGCTGTTCACTTGCAAGGTGCCGGCGACAAACGTCGCTGCGATCGCCGCGGTCAGCGCTACCACCACTTTCGCGGTGCCAATCGCCTGGCGAAGATGCTTTACCTCGCGCTCGCGCGCATCCGGAGTCATATCTGCCCCCCGCGGATCCTCGCTCCCGCCGCACCTCCTGCATCGCATCTCGTGAGTATCGCAACGACAGTGTGACAATGTGGCCATGCACAGCGAAGGCCGTGGCCGCCCGAGGCTGGAGCAGTCGCGACGCCCCGGCAAGACCGCGCGCGAAGAGATCCTCGACGCCGCCGCGGAGCTCTTCACCAACCTGGGCTACGCCAGCACCTCGACGCGGCGGATCGCCGATGCCGTCGGTGTGCGTCAGGCCTCGCTGTACCACCACTTCGCTACCAAGGACGACATCCTCGACGCGCTACTGGCGGGCACCGTCGACGAGCCGTTGCGGTTGGCCGCCGAACTCCTCGCCGAGAAGGGCCCCGCCGCGCCACGCCTGCACGCGCTGGTGGTCGGTGACGTCACCCAGCTGTGCGCCAGCCGATGGAATCTCGGCGCGCTGTACCTGCTGCCCGAACTGCGCCTCGACAGGTTCGAGCAGTTCCGGCTGCGTCGCGCCGAACTGCGGGGCCGCTACCGCAGCCTCGCCGCCGAGGTCATCGAGGAGTGCGACGGTCCCGCCGACGCCGACGATCTACCGTTTCGGCTGGTCGAATCGGTGATCAACCGCCGCTCCGACGACACGGACTGCCCCGACGAGCAGCCATTGGTGATCGCCGACGGCGCACTGCGCACGCTGGGATTCGACGGCGACTTCGCCAAAGTTCACAAGCTGACAGCGGCGCGGCTGGGGTTTGCCGATACAGTCCAGGTGTGACCGAATACCAGACCATCACGTTTGAGCAGTCCGGCCCAATCACACGGATCACCCTCAACCGGCCTGACGCCGCAAACGGCATGAACGACACCATGACTCGCGAACTTGCCGATGCCGCCAAGCGCTGTGACACCAACGCAACGAAGGTGGTGGTCCTCACCGGATCGGGCCGATTCTTCTGCGCCGGAGGGGACCTCAAGTCGTTCGCGGCGGCGGCGACCCGCGGACCCTTCATCAAGGGCGTGGCGGACGACCTGCACCGCGCGATCTCGACGTTCGCGCGGATGGACGCCGTGCTGATCACCTCGGTCAACGGCGTGGCGGCAGGCGCCGGATTCTCTCTCGCCGTGACGGGCGACCTGGTGCTTTCGGCGGAGTCCGCGTCGTTCACGATGGCCTACACGCGCGCCGGTTTGAGCCCCGACGGCAGCTCGTCGTACTTCCTGCCGAGGCTGATCGGCATCACCAAAACCAAGGAGCTGATGCTGACCAACCGGACTCTGTCGGCTCAGGAAGCATCACAGTGGGGACTGGTCACCGAGGTTGTTCCCGACGCGGAGCTTACCGCCCGCGCCGATAAGCTCGCCGAGCAAATAGCTTCCACCGCAAGGGGATCCAACGGCGGAGTCAAGGCGCTCATGCTCGCCACCTTCTCCAGCGGGCTGGAGGAGCAGATGGAGCTCGAGGGCCGCCTGATCGCCGCCCTCGCCGACTCCGCCGACGGCCGCGAGGGCATCGACGCGTTCCTGGCGAAGCGGAAGGCCGAGTTCGCCTAGAACGAGTGTTCTTCGGCGGGGAAGGCCCCAGTGGCGACGTCGTTGGCATATTGCATTGCCGCGCTGCGTAATTCGCTGCCGACGTCGCCGAAGCGCTTGACGAACTTCGCCGTCTTGCCACTGGTCATGCCCGCCATGTCCTGCCAGACCAGCACCTGCGCATCGCAGTTCGGTCCTGCGCCGATGCCGACGGTGGGGATGGTCAGCTTGCCGGTGATCTGAGTTGCCAGTTCGGCGGGCACCATCTCGAGCACGACGGCGATCGCGCCGGCTTCCTGTACGGCGATCGCGTCATGGATGGTCTGCTCGGCCGCGTCGCCGCGGCCCTGAACGCGGAAACCGCCGAGGCCGTTCACGCTCTGCGGGGTGAAACCAATGTGGGCCACCACGGGAATGCCGGCCTGCGTCAGCGTCGCAATCTGGTCGGCGACGCGCTCGCCGCCCTCGAGCTTGACCGCATGGGCGCCGGTTTCCTTCAGGAAGCGGGTCGCGGTGGCCAGCGCCTGTTGCGGGCCGGCCTCGTAACTGCCGAACGGCAGGTCGGCGACCACCAGCGCGTGCGGAGCGCCCCGCACCACGCCGCGCACGAGCGGAATCAGCTCATCGATGGTCACCGGCACGGTGGTGTCGTAGCCGTAAACCACATTGGCGGCGGAGTCACCGACGAGCAGCACCGGAATCTCGGCGTCGTCGAAGACCCGCGCGGTGGAGTAGTCGTAGGCCGTCAGCATGGCCCACTTGTGGCCCTCGGCCTTCCACTTCTGCAGGTGATGGGTGCGGACTTTGCTCCGCGGCTTTGAAGAATCGGCAGCACCGTAAACAGTCTGCTCAGACATCATTGTCCCTCGTAGTTTCGTCGGGTCGAATCCTCGAGGCCGTCGCGGTCCCCGGGTTCGTCTGACCGCTTACAAGTCTGCCACCTCGGCGCGAGAAAGTTAAAAGCCACGTTAAGTGGATTTCCTCACACCTGCCGTCGCCGCGCCTAACATCACCGGCATGCAACGGCTCAGCGGACTCGACGCCAGTTTCCTGTATTTGGAAACCCCAAAGCAGCCATTGCATGTGTGCTCGATCCTCGAGCTCGACACCTCGACCATCCCGGGTGGGTACACGTTCGACCGGCTACGCGACGCGCTGGGCCTGCGCATCAAGGCCATGCCGCAGTTCCGCGAAAAGCTCGCCGATTCCCGGCTGAACCTCGACCATCCGGTGTGGGTGGACGACAAGGACTTTGACGTCGATAGGCACCTGCACCGCATCGGCCTGCCATCGCCTGGTGGCCGACACGAACTTGCCGAGATCTGCGGACACATCGCATCGCTTCCGCTGGACCGCAGTAGGCCGCTGTGGGAGACCTGGGTGATCGAGAACGTCGCAGGCACCGACGTGCACGCCGGCGGCAGGCTGGCGGTGATGACCAAGGTGCACCACGCAGGCGTCGACGGCGTCACGGGGGCCAACCTGATGTCGCAGCTGTGCAGCACCGAACCCGATGCTCCGGCACCCGACCCCGTCGATGGGGTCGGCGACGCCAGCGGCCTGGAAATCGCGCTGAGCGGCGCGGTCAAGTTCGCCACCCGGCCGTTGAAGCTGATCAACGTGCTGCCGACCACGGTCTCGTCGGTGGTCGACACCGTCAAGAGGGCCCGCAGCGGCCTCACCATGGCCGCGCCGTTCGCCGCGCCGAAGACAGCCTTCAACGCCAACGTCACGGGCCACCGCAATATCGCGTTCGCCCAGCTCGATCTCGAGGACATCAAGACGGTGAAGAACCACTTCGGCGTCAAGGTCAACGACGTCGTGATGGCCCTGGTGTCCGGGGTGCTTCGCAAGTTCCTTGCCGACCGCGGCGAACTGCCCGACAACTCGTTGGTCGCAATGGTTCCAGTCTCGGTGCATGAGAAGTCCGACCGGCCCGGCCGAAATCAGGTGTCCGGCATGTTCTCGAAGCTGGAGACCCAAATCGAAGATCCCGCTGAACGCCTCAAGTCGATCGCCGAAGCGAACTCCGTTGCCAAACAACACAGTTCGGCGATCGGCGCGACCCTGCTTCAGGACTGGACTCAATTCGCCGCACCTGCGGTGTTCGGAGTGGCCATGCGCGTCTACGCCGCGAGCAGGCTGACCGCCGCGAAGCCGGTACACAACCTGGTGATCTCCAACGTGCCCGGCCCGCAGGTGCCGCTGTACTTCCTGGGCAGCGAGGTCAACGCGATGTACCCGCTGGGCCCGATCTTCCACGGTTCGGGGCTGAACATCACCGTGATGTCGCTGACCGGCAAGCTCGACGTCGGCATCGTGTCGTGTCCCGAGTTGCTGCCCGATCTGTGGGACATGGCAGACGACTTCGAAGTGGCTCTCAACGAGTTGCTCGACGCCACGAGATAGCGCCCTCGCCAGGGCAGATGTACGGTCATGGCAGCATGTTGAGCCATGAGCCTCAAGATCGGGGTCCTCGCGACCATCGCTGCCCTGGTGCTGGGGGGGTGCAGCAACGTGGTCGACGGGCGCGCCGTCATCTCGGCGCCCCGGCCGGGCTCACCGATCCAGTGGGCACCATGCAAGGCCTCCGCCGCCTCGGATGAGACCCGCATCCCCGCCGGCGCCGAGTGCGGCTTGCTGTCGGTGCCGGTCGACTATGCCAAACCCGACGGTGACGTAGCCCAGATCGCGATGATCCGCTTCAAGGCGACCGGCCAAAAAATCGGCTCACTCGTCATCAACCCCGGTGGCCCTGGCGAGTCCGGCGTCGAGGCCGCGGCATCGATGGCGGCCACACTGCCGTCGTCGGTGCGTGAGCGGTTCGATCTCGTCGGCTTCGATCCGCGGGGCGTCGCCAACTCCATGCCCGCGGCGTGGTGCAACTCCGATGCGGACAACGACCGGCTGCGTGCCGACCCCACCGTCGAGTACACGCAGGCGGGGGTCGACCACATCGAGAAGGAGAACAAGGAGTTCGTCCAGCGTTGCGTCGACAAGATGGGCACGGAGTTCCTGGCGAACCTCGGAACCGCCAACGTCGCCAAGGATCTCGACGCCATTCGCGCCAGCCTTGGCGACGAGAAGCTGACCTATCTCGGCTACTCATACGGCACCCGGATAGGCGCGCTGTACGCCGAGGCATATCCCGAGAAGGTTCGGGCGATGATCCTCGACGGCGCCGTCGACCCCAACGCCGACCAGATCGAGGAGGAGATCCGCCAGGCCGCCGCGTTCCAGAAGGCGTTCGACAACTACGCCACCGACTGCGCCACCAGCCCGGACTGCCCGCTTGGCACCGACCCCACCAAGGCGGTGGACGTGTACAAGAGCCTGGTCGACCCGCTGGTCAAGCACCCGGCGAAGACGAAGGACCCGCGCGGGCTGAGCTACAGCGACGCGATCGTCGGGACGATCCTGCCGCTTTATTCGCCGACGCTATGGCGCCACCTCACCCAGGCGCTGTCCGAGCTCAAAGACGGCACCGGCGACACCATGCTCGCGATGGCCGACCTGTACATGGGCCGCGATCCGGACGGGCACTACAACAACTCCACCGACGTCCGCGTTGCGGTCAACTGCATGGACAAGCCGCACATCACCGACCGCGTCAAGGTGGTCGAAGAGGACCGTCGCACCCGCGAGGTGGCGCCGTTCATGAGCTACGGCGAGTTCACCGGCCTCGCGCCGCTGGACACCTGCGCGTTCTGGCCGGTGCCTGCGACGGGCGATCAGCACGAGATCAAGGTGAACGGCCTGCCGCCGATCCTGGTGGTGTCGACGACGAATGATCCGGCCACGCCGTATCAGGCCGGGGTCGATCTTGCCCAGCAACTGGGTGGCACCCTGCTCACCTTCGACGGCACCCAGCACACCGTTGTCTTCCAGGGGAATTCCTGCGTCGACGACATCGCGGCGCGCTACCTTGTCGACGTGACCGTGCCACCGCCGAACACGCGATGCTGACCATCACCACCGTCGGCAGCTCCGACGTGCCCGACCTGATGCCGATGTTGCGGGCCTACTGCGACTTCTATCAGGTCGATCCGTCCGACGACCGGTTGCGGGCGCTGGTAGCCGCGTTGATCGACGATCCGTCCGAGGGACTTCAGCTCATCGCTCGCGATTCCGATGGAACACCACAAGGTTTCGCGACGATCTACTGGACATGGCAGACGCTGTACGGCGCGCGGGTCGGGGTTCTCAACGACTTGTTCGTGATACCGGAATCCCGCGGCTCTGGTACCGGGCGCGCTCTGATCGAGCGCTGCCGGGAGCTCTGCGGAGAGCGCGGCGCCGAGAAGCTGGTGTGGGAAACGGCGCCCGACAACACGACGGCGCAACGTCTTTACGACGGCATCGGCGCCGAGCGATCGACCTGGTTGACCTACGAGCTAGACGCCCGATAACGGCAAGGTCACCGTTGTATTCCAGCCGCCGACCGGCGCCGTTCATCCGTGCGAACATGTTCGCCATGTGGCGGGTGGGCGGGGTTTGTTCGGTGCTGCTCGCGATCTTGTCGGTGTCAGCGATCGCGTGCCCGGCCGCATGGGCTTCACCTGAAGGGGAGTCGAACCAGCATTACGGCCAGCCGCCGCCGTGGGGAAGCTGCGAGCGGTGGGTCGGTGACGTCACCAGAATCCCGACCGCACAGTGCGGCACGGTGTCGGTGCCCGTCGATTACGCGAAACCCGAAGGCGCACAAGCACAGCTGGCGGTGATCCGCATCCCGGCGTCGGGCGACCGGATCGGCGTGCTCGTGGTCAACCCGGGCGGACCTGGCGCGTCGGCCGTTGACACGGTAGCCAGCATGGGCGCATCGCTCGCCGACACGGACGTCATGCGCCGGTTCGATTTGGTGGGCATCGATCCGCGTGGGGTCGCTCATTCCACGCCAGAGTTACGCTGCCGCACCGACGCCGAGTTCGACGCGTTCCGTCGCGAGCCGATGGCCGACTACAGCCCCGAAGGGGTCGCCCACATCGAAGCCCTCAACGCCCAGTTCGCCGACGAGTGCGCGCAGCGGATGGGCACCGAGTTCCTCGCCAACGTCGGGACCGCGTCGTCGGCGCGTGACATGGACGTGGTGCGCGCGGCGCTGGGCGAGAACCAGATCAACTATCTCGGCTTCTCCTACGGCACCGAACTGGGCGCGGCCTATGCCAATGCCTACCCCGACCGCGTGCGGGCGATGGTGCTGGACGGCGCCGTGGACCCCAGCCTGGGTCCCATCACCAGCAGCATCCGCCAGATGGCGGGTTTCCAAACGGCTTTTAACGATTACGCCGCCGACTGCGCACAGTCGGCGGGCTGCCCGCTCGGCACCGATCCGGCGAAGTTCGTCGACCGCTTTCACGAGCTCGTCGACCCACTGGTGAACAAGCCTGGGTGGACCTCGGATCCGCGCGGCCTGAGCTACCAGGACGCGATTACCGGCACGGTCGACGCGCTGTACGCGCAGCGCTACTGGCAGTACCTGACCAGCGGTCTGCTGGGGCTGCAGCGCGGCACCGACGCAGGGGACCTGCTGCTGCTGGCCGATGACTACCAGCACCGCGATGCGTCGGGCCACTACAAGAACCTGCAGGATGCCTTCGCCGCGATTCGCTGCGTCGACGCACCGTACCCGACCGACCCGGCGGTGTGGGCCGGCGCCGATCGGCAGATCCGTGCGGCCGCGCCGTTCCTGGAGTACGGCACCTTCACCGGCTTCGCCCCGCGCGACCTGTGCGCGATGTGGCCGGTGCCGGCGACGTCGACCCCGCACCCGGCCACCTCACCCGGGCCGGGCAAGGTCGTCGTCGTCTCCACCACGCACGACCCGGCCACGCCATACCAGGCGGGGGTGGATCTCGCCCGTCAGATGGGCGCCTCGTTGCTCACCTTCGACGGCACCCAGCACACGGTGGTGTTCAACGGCGACCAATGTGTGGACACGGCGGTGGTGAACTTCTTGATCGGCTCGGCGGTGCCGCCGGACGGTCTGCGCTGCTAACGCTCCTATTCGCCGTCGGCGTGTGTGGATTCTGCGGCCGCTCGCAGCCGGGTGACGATGTGATCGGGATCGATCTCCTGGCCGGGCCGGTTGTTCGCATCGGCGTCGATCGGTAAGCCGATCGCCACGTCGGTGCCATTGGGGTCGCGGTACCACAGGCGCACTCCGCTGACGTCGTTTGTGGCGCGGTGGTGGCGGGAACCGATCGCGATCAGTCGCTTGTAGGTGTCGAGGGCAGCGATTGCGGAGGGGGCCGACACCGTGAGTGAAATAACCCCAGCGACTTCGGGATTGGCGTTCATCGCGATGTCGGAATGCTCGATAACGACCCGGAGCCCGGCGGTCTCGACGACCGCGATCCGGTTACCGACTGTGCGTGGATCCGCGCCGAGAAGGGTGCCCCACCAGGCTCGCATCGACTCCCACTCGTGGGTCAGCAGGACAATCTCGTCAACGCGTGGGTTCATAGCTCTCCTTGACGGTTGCCGTCAGACCTAGTCGATCGAGTGCGGCACCGAGCGCATCGGCGTACCCATTGCTCGATGGGTCAAGCACTGCGGCGATGTGAGCATCCGGCCGCAGCAGTAGCGCCTGTCCTGCCGCCAGCGGCCGCAGCGGCCCGCTGCACACCGCGAGGTCGACACCAATCACCGTCAGTGGCCGTCCGACCGCTGTCTGCGCATCGCGCCAACTCGACTCGTGCTGCGACGCGGCCAGAACCGTCAGCGTGTCGCGCGCAGGGAGGTCGAGCGTGGAGACCCTCGATCCGTTGTACTGGACCCACGCGTGTGGTAGCCGTCCCCCCACGCGTACGACCGGGGTGTAGAACTCGATGTCCATGAGGTCATCGGCTACGTCGCCCTCGTCGAGGAATCCGCGGGCGTAGTGCACACCGAGATCGAGACCCCACGTTCGGAAGTGGCCGCCTTGGAGGGCGATCACCTCCTGCACCCGGTCCCGGAGGCGTGCTCCGATGCGACCCCGGGAAGTCACCCGGCCAATCCGCCGCATTGCCACCGTCATGAGTGTGGTTACCGTCCAGCGTGACGCTGGGCGTGGTATCGCAGCCATCGGTTGGGACCCGGCCAGAGCCTGCAGCGCGCGCACTCCAAATCGAGGCAATCCGAGCGCGGCGTAGACGTCCATCAGACCGTCGAAGTTTTTCACCGAATGCTCGGTGTTGGTGATGCCGACCGGTCGGCGTTCAGCCTCGTAGGTGTCGAGCAGATCAGCCGGTGCACGCTTAGAAATGTCCCACGCCAGTTTCCAGGCCAGGTTGTGGGCATCGTGTACGCCGGTATTGAGTCCTAGACCACCGGTCGGCGGGAAGCGGTGCGCGGCGTCGCCGATCAGGAATATGCGTCCTACGCGGTATCGATCGACGACCTGCGCCGTCATCGCCCAGCTCTGCACCGAGTGGATGTCGACGGCCAAATCCCTCTGTCCCACCGCATCTCGGATTCTGCGCCGGCAATCGTCCGCGGTGAAGTCCTGGAGACGCTGAACCGGCGGGAAGTAGGGAGACTGGAAGACGAAGTCGCCGGGTGAGCTGTGCACGATCAGAATTCCCGGCGCGCGTGGGTTGCAGGTCAAGATGACGGGGGCTCGGCGTGACCACAAATAGGCGCGCAAGTCGGCGGTGAAGTGAACGCTGATCACCTGTTGAAGTACTGGGCCGCGCATCTGGAGTCCGCATGTGCGCCGAATCTGGCTGCCTGCACCGTCGGCCGCGATCAGATAACGACCTGTCGCGGCCCACTCGTCAGCGCCGTCTGGGCCGGTGACTCGAACTTCAACGCCATCGGCTGTTTCGCGATGACTTTGGTACACCCAACCGCGCTGGAACTCCACCCGCTTGCATGCCTGGAGCCGCTCCCACAGCAGCGGCCCAAGCACGTGTTGGGACAGGTTCACAGCCCGCGTCGGGCTCAGGGTCTGAAGCAATTGGGCTTCAGTCGATTCAGGATCGTAAATGGTGATCCGGCCCAGTTCGGGTCCGGTCAGACTGGTGGCATAGATGATGTCACGCAGTTCGTAGATGCGTGAGCTCAGGCGGCGCACATCGTGTTCGAGGCCCAGTCCCCGGAAGATCTCCAGCGTGCGGGTGGAGAGCACATGCGCCGCCGGGTGGGTCGACGGGGCCACGCGTTGTTCGATGACCAGGGTGTCGATTCCGTGTTCGGCGAGCAGCAGTGCGGCAGTCGCTCCGGCCGGACCGGCACCGACGATCAGGACCCGGGAGGTGCTCACGTCACTAGCCGGTTGCGCTGAATTCCGAAGGGGCCCAACGTCGACTCCACCATGGTCCAGCGGCCGGTCTCCATCATCTCGCCAGGCACCAGCGTCTCAGGGGATCCATCGTCGTCGCCCTTCCACCCGCGATTGCCGGAGTCTATATCTCAAGCTGAACCGTCCCCGGATATATGCGCACTTTGTGTACTCGGGCTGGCCAGCACACAGACCGCTTTGACCTCGTCGTTTCACTGCGGATACGACTCGAAGTCGGCGACAATGGCCATGATGGAGCCATATCGGCGGCCACGAAGGCCACCGCGCCAGCCTGAGTTGATAGCTGGCCTCGGCCTGATGCAACACCCGATATCGCTGAGACCCTGTCGCTGGCGGGAGTGTTTGGGAGCCATGTGATGGGGCATGGGCAGAGCAACTTTCTCGGGAAATTAACCGATCTCGTCGGCCGGCACGCGTATCTCGTTCTCGGCATGTGGATCATCGTGGCGGCCGGTCTCAACCTGGTTGCCCCTCACCTCGAGCAAGTTTGCCTCCAGAAATCGGGCCCCCTGATCCCTGAATCGGCGCCATCGTTGGTCACGCTCAAGAACATCGGGATTCAGTTCGGCGAATCTCAAGCGTCGGCACTCGGGTACCTCGTGGTGGAGGACGACCGCGGATTCAACGACGCGGACCGCACCTATTACGACGACATGATCACCAAGCTACGGGCCAACACGTCCGAGATCGATTCAGTCCAGGACCTCCTCCGCGACCCGGCGACTACCCACATCGCGGCCAGCGCGGACGGCAAGGCCGTGTATGCGATTGTGCGGTTCTACGGCGGCGTGGGTTCGGCCACTCAGAGAGAAGGACAGGGCTTTGTTCGTGACCTGATCGACCAGACTCCAAAACCCGCTGGCCTATCGGTTTATCTGACCGGTCCGGCGCCGACCATCGGTGATGAGATCGCGGCGCAGGACCACTCGGTCGCCCTGATCACGGCCGTGACGGTCGGAATGATCGTCGTGTTGCTGTTATGTGTCTACCGTCGATTCAGCACGATGCTCGTGCCCTTGCTCAGCGTCGGCCTGGCCCTGGCCGTTTCACGCCCCATTGTCGCGCTCTTGGCTGTGCATGTCGGCCTCGATGTATCCATTTTCTCGGTGATGCTTCTCGCGGCGATCGTTCTCGGGGCGGGCACTGATTATGCGGTATTCCTCCTCAGCGGCTACCACCAAAGCCGTCGGCAAGGCAAGTCGGTTCACGACTCTATTGTCAATTCCGCTACCCGAGTATCGGGCATCATCGTGGCCTCAGGCCTTACCGTTGCTGCGAGTTGCGCGGTTATGTCGGCGACTCAGATCGTTCTCTTTCGAACCACCGGATTGCCGTGCTCGATAGGCGTGATTGTTGCCATACTTGCGGCGCTCACTCTCGTTCCGGCCCTTCTCTCCATCCTCGGGCGCAGAGGCTTCGTTGAACCAGGGGACGAGGCCACATCCCAGTACTGGCGGCGTCTTGGTGTTCTGATCGTCCGTCGGCCGGCCTGGGTGCTCACTGCGAGCCTTGCCATCCTCCTCGCGCTGGCGGCACCGACGTACTGGATGGCTACCGGCTACGACGAACGGGAAATGCAGCCGGCGACGACGCCGAGCAACCAAGGCTATGACGCCATCGCCCGGCACTACGAGCCAAGTGAACTCACGCCCGACGTCATACTCATCATGGCGGACCACGATCTACGGAATTCCGCCGACTTCGCCGCACTGAATTCGGTTGTCAGGAGTGTTCAAAAAGTCCGCGGGGTGAGCGAGGTGCGGGGTCCAACCCAACCGGAGGGTAAGGCGATTCCGGAATTCACCCTGAGCGGTCAGAACCGGCTGCTCGCCGACAAACTGACCTCGGCAATTCAAGGGCTCTCGGATAGCCAACCCAAATTGCGCGAACTCGAAGACGGTATGGATCGGCTCAGTGACGGCCTTGGCCGGCTTAGTGCGGGTAACGCGCTCGCGGCCGAAGGGTCCGGGCGAATCCTCAGCGGCATGGAGCAGCTCCGTAGTGGACTGCTGGCCGCATCGAACGGATCAACCGATCTCTCCGGAGGCGCCGATCGGCTTGCCGATGGTTCACAGGACATGGCGGATTCCATCGATTCGATGGTCACTCCGATCCTCACCCAGTTGAATTTGTTCGCTCCGCCTCCTCCCGGTGACGTGCCCTGTCAACAGGGCAGCAACTGCGGGGAGGGCGACCAGATGGCGATCTTGGCCCAGGACACTTCGCTTGTCGGTCGGGTGCGCTACCTCCTCACTCAACTGAAGTTCGGGTCGAGGCAATTGGCCGACGGTAATCGTCGTGTCTCGGATGGGATGCACCAACTCCAGACCGGACTGGCCGCCGCCTCGGATGGAAGTAACCAACTCACCGACGGTCAGAAGCTGCTGACTACCAAGCTCGGTGAGATCTCTGCTGGCGCGGCCGCTGCCCGATCCGGAATGGGGCAAGTCACGGAAGGCGTTAAGCAGATTTCACCGCGAATGCAAGACCTCATCGACGGCCTGAGCCAGGCACGCGACTTCCTCAACGAGGTCAGCGCCAATGTGAGCGGTCCTGACGCGGGTTTCTATGTTCCTAAAGGCGCATTTCAGGATCCCCGTCTGAGGCAGGCAATGAGCTATTTCATATCCAAAGACGGACATGCCGCACGGCTGCTGGTGTTCGGTGACACCACCGCGTATGACAGAAATGCCGTCGGTCGTCTTGATGCGGTCATCGATTCCACCAATGCGGCCCTGGCCGAAACCACACTCAAAGGCAGCCGCGTGGAAGCCAGCGGACTCGCAGCAGGGTTCCGGGATTTGCATCACATGATCGTCAGGGACTTTGCGATCATCGCCACGTTCGCGCTGCTTTTCATTTTCATCATCCTGGCATGGCTGCTCGGCGGACTGATTGCGCCGCTGTATCTCATTGTCACCATTGCGATTTCGTATCTATCCGCGCTGGGCCTCAGCGTCCTGGTCTGGCAGGTTCTGCTCGGCATCGACGTCTACTGGGCGGTACCCCTGGTGTCCTTCGTCGCGCTTGTCGCCGTGGGTTCCGACTACAACTTGCTGTTCATGTCGAGAATCCACGCGAATGCGACGTTGGGGACTCGTTCGGGCATCGTGAAGGCGTTCACGGCGACAGGCGGCGTCATTACCGTGGCCGGCGTTATTTTTGCGGTCACCATGTTGGCCATGTTGGCCAGCCCCGTTTACACAATCGCCCAGATCGGCTTCACCATTGGAGCCGGTCTGCTGATCGATACGTTCGTGGTGCGCACGCTCACCGTCCCGGCGGTGGCAGCGCTTCTCGGTGCCAGAACCTGGTGGCCCTCGTTTAGCCGGGCGCGCCTGCCGGCCGGCGTCGCGCGAGGCACCCCTGCAGATGGTCTGACAGCGCATGATTGAACCGGCCGGGATTGCTACTCGTATCTCGTTTATGCCGCCGTCAATAAACGTGCCCGAGGCACGTGACCCGGCTGGACAGAGGTCGGGCGAGAGGAAGATAGACATCGTCATGTCGATCGCAGACGAAATCGAACGCGACATCATCGAGTACCTTGGCGCGCACTACGGCGTCGAACCCGATGAAATCACTGATGAATCCACGTTGGAGGATCTGGGACTCGATTCGCTGGGAGTCCTGGCCATCGCGGACATCGTGGAGAACAAGTACGGCATCTCGCTCGATGACGAGCGTATCGCGGGCGTGCGCACACTCTCCGACTTCAAGGATCTCGTCGTCTTGAAGATCGCCGAAGTGGCCTGACGGCATGCGCAGCACCATGAGTGCATACATCACGGCCACCGGCGTTTATCTCCCCGGCTATCCCGTTACCAACGACGAAATCGAAGACTATATCGGGAAGGCGGGACGCGCGTCCTCCGATCTGAAGGACTTGATTCTGGCGAATTGCGGAATCAAGACGCGCCACTACGCGATCGACAAAAATCAGCAAACGGTCATCTCGAATGCGGCAATGGCGGCAGAGGCCGTGCGCAACGCCGCCGAGCGCGCTGAACTGGGCCCCAACGAGGTCGAACTGCTGACGGCGGCCACGACGCTGCCCGACGTGCTCGGTCCTGGGCATGCCAGCATGGTGCACGGCGAGTTGGGCTATGGTCCGCTCGAGATCGCGACCGCACACGGCATTTGCAGTTGCGGGATGATGGCGCTGAAGAATGCCTACCTGCAGGTGGCGATCGGCGAGAAGCGCAACGCGATCTGCGTTGCCAGCGAGTTCGCCTCACGTGGGTTCAAGAGCACCCGTTACGACGAGATGAGGGCGATCGCTGAAGACGGGTCATTGCCGATGGAAACCGCGTTCCTGCGCTACATGCTTTCCGACGGCGCGGGCGCAGCGGTGGTCGAGAGCGCCCCCGCGGCGTCGGGGGTCAGCCTTCGCATCGACTGGATCTCGCTGACGTCGTACGCGAACACCCAGAAGGCGTGCATGTATTTCGGCAGCAACGACAATGCGTGTGAGAAGACCTGGGGTGACTACCCGACCGCCGCGGCAGCCGCCGAAGACGGAGCGCTCGCCCCGCGGCAGAAGCTCTCCCTGCTGCCGCACCTGGTACGCGTGGGAATCGACGAGTACGAACGCCTCCTTGCCATGGGCAAATTCGACCCGAGGACCGTGACGTGGTTTCCCGTGCACTATTCGAGCGAACGGATGAAAACCATGGTGTTGGGCGAACTGTCCCGGCGCAACCTTCCCTCGGGCCGTCCCGAGATGTGGTACAGCAACCTGACCAGAGTCGGAAACATCGGCAGCGCAGCCATTTTCGTCATCCTCGACGAGATGATGACCGAGGGCCTGATCAAGGACGGCGACACCTTGCTGTGCATGGTTCCCGAGTCCGGCCGGTTCGCGATCTCGTTCATGCATCTCACCGCTGTGTCGGCGGCAGCGGCGTCGGAAACCCAGCCATGATCGGGCCGTCGGAGGCTCTCCGGATTGAGCAGCGCCCCCCACGGGCGGTCGTGTACCTCTATTCGCAGACCGGACAGCTCCACGAGGTCGCCGATGCCTTGACCGCTCCGCTGATCGCCCGCGGGTGGAAAATCCGCTGGGTGGATGTCCAACCACGCGTGGCGTTTCCGTTTCCGTGGCCGATTCGGCGATTCTTTGGGGTGTTCCCTGCGGCGGTGGATCCGGAGGCGCTCGTCGATCTCGTCGAGCCGGCGGGCGGCTTCGGCACAGAGCCAGATGAATTGGTAATCCTCGCCTACCAGGTGTGGTACCTGGCGCCGTCGCTTCCCATCCGATCGCTGCTGAAAGCGCATCCCGAGGCGGTCCGGAACCGCAGGGTCGTCACCCTTATCGCGTGCCGCAACATGTGGTACTCCGCGGCGATCGAGGTATCCGGGCTGCTGCGGTCCGCGGGTGCTCGGCGCGTCGACGTGGTCGCGGCGACCGACACGCGGCGGCAGGCGACGACGTTCGTGACCACCCTGCGCTGGCTGTTGACCGGCAGGCGCGAACCCTTCCTGTGGTTTGGGCGGGCCGGTGTCGGCGACGCGGAACTCGCTCGGGTCGCCGGTGTGGGTGGATGCATCGCCGAGTCCGGACAGTGTCCGCAAGTCGCCGCGCCCATCGTGCCCACCCTGGCTGCGGCAGATCTTCTTGCCGGCACGGTGTTTCTTCGGTGGGGCGCGACGGTCAGGTCGGCTCGGCGATTCGGCGCGCTGGCGCAGACCGCGACCTTGGCAACGTTCGTGCTCGGCTTGGGAATCGGGATCGTGGTGGGTATGCCGCTGATCGGATGCGCAGCGCTCGCCGGCGGCGCGCGATTCGCCACGGCGGTGAGTGATTTCGTGCGTCGCCGGATCTCATTCGGCGAGGCAGCGGTCTACGAGGAGGCGTTCGCGTGACGCCGCCGCACGACCCGGATGGGGGATCCAGATGACCGTTGACGCTTTGGAGTATCAGGAACTTGCCGACTGGCTGACCATCAAGGTCGCCGGATACCTCAATGTTTCATGGGACACGATCGACATCGACACCCCGTTGGCCGATTGTGGAATCGACTCCGTCTCCGCCATGGCGCTGTGCGCGGACCTGCAGTGCGAGAGGGGATTCGACGTCGAAACCACCATCGTGTGGGACTGCGTCACCATCGGTGGCATCGCTGCTCATCTGACCGCCGAGCGAGTGGTGCCATGACGCCGATCGCGGTGGTCGGCATTGACTGCCGCTTTCCGGGCGCATCCGACAAGGACGCGTTCTGGCGACTGCTGATGGACGGTGTCGTCACCGACAGCGAAGTGCCCTCGCCGCGTTGGGATATCGATACCTACTACCACCCCAACGGTGTCGCCGGATCGACGAACACCCGACGCGCCCATTTCATCGACGACGTCGACGCATTCGACAACGACTTTTTCGGCATCGCGCCGACCGAGGCGGAGGCGCTCGACCCGCAGCAGCGACTGCTGCTGCAGGCGTCCTGGCGCGCGCTGGAAGATGCCGGAATCGATCCCCGGTCGCTGGCCGGCACGCCAACCGGGGTGTTCGTCGGAATGATGTCCAGCGAGTGGAGCAGCCTGCAGATGCACGACTTCGCCGGGCTCACCCCATTTCGCGGTGCGGGCAGCGGCTACTTCATGGCGGCCAACCGCATTTCATACCACCTGAACCTCACGGGACCGAGCATGGCCATCGATTCCGCCTGCTCGTCATCGTTGATGGCCGTACACCAAGCTTGTGCCGCACTGCGTTCCGGCGAAACCGACACTGCCATCGCCGCCGGTGCGAATCTGATTCTGACACCTGCACTTTCGATCTTTTACACCCAGGCCGGCCTCTCCGCGCCGGACGGTCGCTGCAAACCGTTCGGACAGTGTGCCGACGGCATCGGCCGGGGTGAGGGCGTAGCCGCGGTGGCGCTGCGCAGACTGGACGACGCCGTTGCCGCGGGCCAGCCGATCTACGCCGTCGTGAGGAGTTCGGTCGCGAACCACGACGGCCGCAGCAACGGAATCACCGCCCCGAACCGTCGGTCCCAGGTGGAGCTGATGCGCCGCGCGCTCAGCCTTGCAGAGGTCGAGGCCGGACAGATCGGTTTCGTCGAAGCACACGGCACCGGAACGGTTCTCGGCGACATGATCGAGGCCAATGCACTCGGTGACATCCACAAGACGCGCGGCGGGGAGCCGTGCCTGCTGGGTTCGGTCAAGGGGAACATCGGCCACACCGAGGGCAGCGCGGGCATCGCGGCATTCATCAAGGCGTGCCTCGCACTGCATCGCGGGGTGCTGCCCCCGACGTTGTTCGGCGACACCGCCAACCCCGCCTTGCGGCTGGAGGCCCACGGGCTGCGGCTGGTGGAGAGCCCAGAGTCATTGCCGGCCAACGCGCTTTGCGGCGTGAGCTCATTCGGGCTGGGGGGCAGCAACGCGCACGCGGTGCTGGAGTCGGCGCCGCCGGTCGAGCAGCCGGCAGCTGGTGTCGCCGGGGTGCTCACCGTGTCGGCGCCGTCCGAGCAGGCGTTGCGGCGCAACCTCGATTCGATCGCCAACGCGCTGTACACCCTCGACGATCAGCGACTCGCCAGCTGGTGCCGCACCACCAACGTCGTGAAGCGATCGCATCGGTATCGCCTTGTGCTGGAAGGCAACCGCGGCACGCTGGTCGATGGGGTGCGGGACTTTCTTGCCGGCGCCCGTGCCGACCTGGCGTCGTCCGCTCCGGTGCGCAAGGGCCCGGCCCGAGTCGGGCTCTTGTGCTCAGGGCAGGGGACCCAGTACCCGGGTATGACACGGCCGCTCTACGACGCCAATCCCATGTACCGGGAGCATCTGGATGCCGCCGCGGCCGCCCTCGACCCGCACCTGCCGTCGGATCCGTTCGCGGCGATCTTCGGCGACGATCCCGCCCCCGATTACACCAGCCTCGCCCAGCCGGCGTTGTTCGCGGTTTCCTACGCGCTGGGAAAGACATTGCTGCAGAGCGGTCTCCGTCCCGCCTTCGGCATCGGCCACAGCGTCGGCGAGATCGCCGCCGCCTGCCTGGCCGGCGTACTGTCAGTCGACGATGCGGCCAGGCTTGTCGCGGTCAGGGGACGGCTGATGGGCTCGTTGCCCCCCGGAGGGGCGATGATCGCCGTCGACCTCGGCGTGGAGCAGGCCGAAGCACTGATCGCCGACGAGCCTGGGTGCGTGATCGCGGCGGTCAACGGGCCACGCTCGGTGGCCATCTCCGGTGCCGCCGACGCGGTGGCGCGGGCCCACGCCGCGATTCAGGGGCAAGGCGGCAGAGCGGTGAAACTGACGGTGTCTCATGCCTTTCACTCGCCGCTGATGGAGCCGATCGTGGCGGAATTCCGGCGCGAGCTGTCGGGGCTCGCGCCGAGCCCCGCGGAGTTCCCACTCTTCTCTACCGTGCTCGGCAGAGAAGTCGAGGGCCACGAAATGGACGCCGACTACTGGGCCAACCAGATCTGTTCGCCGGTGCGGTTTTTCGACGCAGTCCACGCCGCGAGGAGCGCGGCGAGCGCCGACTATGTCGCCGAGGCCGGTCCGCGGTCCACGCTGCTCAAGCTGGCCCGGCAGTGCGGACTGCCGCCGCAGACCCGGTCGCTGAGATTGTGCGTCGGACCGGATTCCGATGGAACGGAGCTACTGGGCGTAGCTGCAACGGTTCTCCGCGACGGGTACTCGCCCGACCTGTCCCCGTTCTACGGCCTGCCGGCCGGCCGGCTGCACCGGATTCCGCCGTATGTCTTCGACACCTCCAGCCGGTTCTGGTATGACGGCAGGATCGCCGCTGTGGCGCCGACGGCCCAGCCCGCGGTGGTCACGGCCGTCGCCGCGCGAGAAACGCCGTCGCGGGCGCCGGGGGGACCAGAGGGTGCGGTAGTGGCGGTGATCGCCGATGTCGGCGGCTACTCCGTCGCCCAGCTTGCCCGGTCCAACCTGCTCGCTGACGACCTTGGCTACGACTCGCTGCTGCAACTTCGCCTCATCGATCGGCTGCGGACGGAATATCCCGAACTGGAGCACATCACCGTCGCCGAGGTACTGCCGAATATTCACAGCGTCGGCGATCTCGTCGACTTCGTGGTGCAGCGGCTCGATTCGGCCGGCGTGACCGAGCTGATCCGATGAGCACCCTGACTCGCGAAATAATCGCCTCTGCAGCATCGTCACCGCGCTGCCTGACCGTCGGAACGGTCGCCGATCCCGTGCGGTTGACCTGGTGCGAAGTCCACGAACAGGCGAAGCGGATAGCCGGCGGCCTGGCCGACAGGGGAGTCGGCCGCCACGGTTCGGTCGCGGTGCTCGCCGCCGACGCGGGGGATGTCGCACCGCTCACGCAGGCGATCTGGCTGCGTCGCGCCGCGGTGACGATGCTGCAGCATCCGACGCCACGTGCCGACCTGGCGATCTGGCTCGACGACACCGTGCGGGCGATCCTGATGGTCCGTGCCGACGTGGTCGTCGTCGGGGAGCCCTTCCTGATGGCGCTGGATCATCTCGTGGCGCAGAATCTGGCCGTCTGCACGGTCGAGTCTTTGCGCGGCGCCGAGCCGATCGAGCCCGATGACGCCGACGAGACGGATATCGCGATGCGGCAGCTCACCTCGGGATCGACCGGCATGCCGAAGGCGGTGGAGATCAGCCACGGCAATTTCGCCGCGAGCACGGTCGCGATATGCGCGGGGCTGGGACTCGACATCGAACGTGACGTAGGGCTGAGTTGGCTGCCGCTGTCACACGACATGGGCATGATCGGCTTTCTCTGCGTCCCCATGCAGGTTGGCTGCGAAGCCGTCGTGGTCACGCCTGATCAGTTCCTGCGGCGGCCGATCATGTGGGCCGAGCTGATCACCAAACACCGAGCGACGGTCACCTCGGGCCCCAATTTTGCCTACTCCATGCTGGCGCGCGTTCTGGAGCAGGCCGACCCGGCGGCGATTGACCTCTCGTCGCTGCGGGTCGCGGCCAACGGCGCCGAGCCCATCGATCACCGCGACCTGAAGAATTTCGCCGCGGTGGGTGCCCGGTTCGGACTCCGGCCGAGCGCCCTGACGCCGGTCTACGGACTCGCCGAAGCCACGCTGGCGGTGTCGTTCGACGCGCATGACGGGTTACCGATCTTCGACTCAGTCTCGCGAGACGCCATCGTCGCGGACCACCACGCCCGCCCGATGCAGCCGCACGCCGAAATCGCCGAACAGATTGTCTGCGTAGGCTTCCCGGCCAAAGGCATGGACGTGCGGATCGTCCGCGAGGGGTCGGTGCAGGGGCCGCGTGAGATTGGCGCCATCGAGCTTCGCGGTCCTGCGGTCGCTGGCGGTTATCTCACGATGGACGGCGAGTTTCCACTCGCCCGCCATGACGGCTGGTTCGACAGCGGCGATCTGGGTTACCTCGACGAGGAGGGGCGGCTCTACGTCTGTGGCCGCTCGAAGGATCTCATCATCGTGGCGGGGATGAACCTGTATCCGCACGATATCGAGCGTGCGGCCGAGAATGTCGACGGTGTGCGCAAGGGTTGCGTGATCGCGCTGCGTGTCGATGCCGAGCGAGAGGGCTTCGCGGTGCTCGCGGAAGTGCTCAACGCCGACGAGGAGGACGTGCGCCTGCGTATCAGCCGCGACATCACAGCGCGGGTAAACCGCCGAGTTGGGCACGCCCCGCGCGAGGTACGGCTGTTTCCCGCCGGAACCTTGCCCAAGACCCCCTCGGGCAAGCTGCGCAGGAACTGCGCGCGAGAACTGCTCTCCCACGGAACACGGGGTGACTGATGCCGCGCCCGCGACCGTCATCGAACCCGGTAAACCAGGCTGACGCGCCAAAAGATCTCATGATTCCACCCGCCAAAGTGGCCCGTATCGTCGAGCGTTTTCGCCACTATCTCTATCGACTTCATCAACGGTCGGCCCCCGCGGCGGCAGCGGTGTTCGAGCTGGTTAGCGGGGCATGGGTAGCGCAGGCCGTCCAGGTGGCCGCCGAACTACGCATCGCCGACGCCCTCACCGAAGAACCACTGCACTTAGAAGCTTTGGCAGACCGCGTCGGCGCGGACCCCGATGCCCTCAGGCGACTGATGCGGGCTTTGATCAGCCGTGGCGTATTCCGCCAGCGCCGCGACGGGCGCTATGACCTGACCGCTCTCGCTAACGCCCTGCGCTCTGACGCACAGTTCTCGATGTACCAGTGGGCGCGAGTGGTCGGTTCGCCGCAACACCGGGAACATTGGAGTCTGCTGCTTGAGTCGGTCAAGTCCGGCAAGGCGACCCTTCCACAGCTGCGCGGTAAAGAAGCATTCGAATACCTCCGGGACGAACCCGAACTCGCGGAAGTCCTCCACGACGCTATGACCACCCTTACCGACCTGGCGGCGGTCACTGTCGTTGCCACTTACGACTTCGGTCGCTACCGCACGATCGTCGATGTCGGCGGTGGGCAGGGAGGGCTGCTGGCCACGATCTTGGCGGCAACACCGAACGCGCGGGGAGTGGTCTACGACCTACCTGAAGTCGCCGCGGGCGCGCCCGCGCTCCTGCGGCGGCGGGGAGTCGAAGACCGGGTCCGCGTCGAGGGTGGGTCGTTTTTCGACAGCGTTCCGTCAGGCGGCGATGCCTATGTCCTCAAAAGCATCATCCACGACTGGCCCGATGGGCAGGCCGTGGAGATCCTCCGTAATGTTCGCGCCGCCGCCGGCGCCGATGCGAGGGTGCTGTTGGTGGAGTTGGTGCTGCCCGAGCACGAGCGCGACTTCACGGGTAAGTGGGTGGACCTGGAGATGCTACTGGTAGCGAATGGCCGCGAACGCTCCGCCGCGGAATACCGAGATCTGCTTAGACAAGGTGGATTCCGGATGACCCGGGTAGTCCAAACCGCCTCACCGTTCAGCATCGTCGAAGCGACACCTGCTTAAGGGACGCGAGACCTTGGGAGTTCGATTGTGACCGCGTCGTCGCGGTCCTCGTCCCGTCGCAGCACGTCCCGTACCACGGGACGCGGTGGGGTATCCCGAAGCATTTGACTGGCCGGGCGCGGACGAACAATCTGTGGCCACCAGAACCAACGTCCGAGCAGCGCGGCGATAGACGGTGTCATGAATGAGCGCACGACCAAGGTGTCGAACAGCAGGCGTTCGCCTTTACTATGGCCGCGCTCGTTGCAGATATGCAGAGCAGTGGTGACAGATCCATTCTGAAGATGACCGTCATAGGCTGCTGACGGCATTCGTGGCGCTAGCGTTGGTGCCGATCGCCAACGCACCGCCGAAGAACCCAAGGGAAGCGTTGGCTACTGCGCCTGCGCCGATCCCGATCGCGAAACTGGTCGGGTTGCTCGTGCAACCGTTGCCGTTGTTGATCCCGAAGGCCGAAACGCACGTCGCATTGGCGACCGGCGCTCCACTGAACGCCCCGGTCGCAAGCGCACTGTAGACCAGCGCGCCGAGCAACATGCCACCTTTACCTCGAAGGTGGTTCATCGACATCCGCCATTACTCGTAGGTGTCTGTGCCCGTTGGGACCATACAGCGACTGCGGTCAGAATTGAGCGTTTTCCGGCAGACGGTCGCCGATAACTGGATCGAGCAACGCAACATCAAACCCGACGCTCTGCTCGGCGCTACGACTTAACACGTTTGCACATTGGTGTCAAGCCTCGACACGGTGCCGCTGAAGAAGGTGACCCCCCGCGACGGTGCGCGGCTGGGTATTCGATGCCGGGCCCGGAAACTCCTCCTTCGGAAGGGTTTTGCGGCCACCGCGTGAAACCGCCGTGATCAAGCTTCCGCGCATCCGCTCTCCACGGACTTCGGCAAAGGAAATCGCACTACGAAGTGCCGTCGTTGTTTTGGGCCTGCGGGTCGGGTGCCCGCAGTCACCATGCGCGAACTGGAACGCGACGGTTTCCCGCGGCGACGGTCTATCCCGAAGTGCCACCGCGGGTGGATATGCGCTCACAGCAGCCCCAGGCGGGAGGTCCATCGACCACATGAGGGCGGTAGCGAACTGGCCGATCGTTGCCAGAATCGCGCTGACACGCCTAGGCGGGAGCTTCATCGGCCACGTGAGGGCGGTAGCGAACTGGCCGATCGTTGCCAGAATCGGGGACCCGGCGAGACATGACCGGTTAAAGTGCCTCACCATGCAGGCATCGGTGGCGGCCGGATCTCATCGGGCAGACGTCGCCTCGACGGCGTCGATCGATCGATCGGACGTCCGCGAGGCGCTTGCAGAGATTCGGATGCCTGTTGCGGTCGTGGGGTCGGCTCGGGGGCCGCGCCCCGTCGTTCTTGACGCCGGAGGGCTCACGCCGGAGATTGCGCGCCAAGACGTGTTCGCCGTGCTGCCGCCGATATATCCCGAATGGCTGGGCGAGCGTGGCTTCACCGCGGCGCATGGTGTGCGGTTCCCTTACGTGATTGGCGAGATGGCCCGCGGAATCGCTACGGCGCGGATGACCGTCGAGGGCGTGCGGGCTGGTGTGATGGGCTTCTTCGGCAGCGCAGGACTCGATCTCGGCGCCGTCGAAGCAGGGGTCCGGGAGATTCAGGATGCGCTCGGACGAGAAGCCGGCGGTTGGGGTGCCAACCTGATACATAACATCCGGGACGATGGCCTGGAAATCGCGACGGTCGATCTTTTCCATCGCCTTGGTGTGCGCTGCGTCTCGGCCTCGGCGTTCATGCGGCTGACGCCCGCGATCGTGCTCTACAGCGCGAAGGGCCTGCGCCGCGGTCCAGACGGACAGATCATCAGGGCCGGACGGATCTTCGCCAAGGTGTCCCGCGACGAGGTCGCAGGACAGTTTCTTTCCCCTGCTCCAGAAGCGATGTTGCGCGCGCTGGTCGCCGAGGGCCGGATCACGGCAGAGGAAGCCAAGCTCGCGGCCGAAATACCGATAGCGGAGGACATTACCGCCGAAGCAGACTCAGGCGGCCACACCGATAACCGCGCGCTAACCGTGCTGCTCCCGCGCCTCATCGCGCTGCGCGACGAGATCGCTGCCACCTACGATTACCCGGTTTTGCCACGTGTGGGTGCGGCGGGGGGAATCGGAACGCCTGCCGCCGTGGCCGCCGCGTTCGCCGCGGGCGCAGCGTATGTCCTGACCGGTTCGGTGAATCAGTCGGCGGTGGAGAGCGGCCTGTCAGCGGATGGAAGGAATTTGCTTTCGCTGGCCCAATCCACCGACGTGGCGATGGCACCCGCCGCCGACATGTTCGAAATGGGAGTGACCGTGCAGGTACTCAAGCGCGGCACGATGTTCGCCCAACGCGGCCAGCGGCTGGCTGATTTCTACCGCCGCTATTCGTCGTTCGAGGAAGCCCCGACGCAGGAGCTGGAGAACCTCGAGACCACGGTCCTCGGACGCAGCGTAGAAGAGATCTGGGCCGATACCGAGGCGTTCTTCTCGAGGAGCGACCCACGGCAGGTGGAACGTGCGGGTGCGGACCCTAGACATCGCATGGCGCTCGTGTTTCGCTGGTATTTGTTCAGCGGCGCACAGTGGGCACGCGAAGGCCATGTCGCGAGGCGCACCGATTACCAGATCTGGTGCGGGCCGGCCATGGGCGCCTTCAACGAATGGGTGCGGGGGAGTTTCCTCGAACCGGTGGATGCGCGCACGGTTCGCCAGATCGCGCTCAATCTGCTCGAGGGAGCTGCCACCGTGACGCGCGCCGGGCAATTACGTGCCGCCGGTGTCGCCATGCCTGCTTCCGCCTTCGATTTTCGTCCACGTCCCCTCGGATAACACGTCCACTCCGATAATAGGTTCAGTGACCGACAAGAAGCAGCAGGCCGCCGCGACCCCAGTCGCCGTTGTCGCCATGACCGCCATTTATCCAGGGGAGTCAGGGCTCGAGGGCTATTGGCGCACCCTGACCGGCGGTCGTGACGCCATCAGCGACGTGCCGCCCTCGCACTGGCTGATCGAGGACTATTTCGATCCTGATCCCAAGGCGGTGGACAGGACGTACTGCAAACGCGGCGGCTTCATCGACCCTGTGCACTTCGATCCGGTCCAATTCGGACTGCCGCCCAACGCGTTACCGGCGACGGATTCCGCGCAGATACTCGCACTCATCGCGGCCAAACAGGTCCTTGACAAGGCGACGCGCGGCGGCGCGGAAGTCGACCTCGACCGGGTGGACGTGGTGCTCGGGGTCGCCTCGACGACCGAACTCGTCGTCCAGATGAGTGCGCGGCTACAGCGGCCGATCTGGCGTAAGGCGATGCTGGAAAACGGCTTGCCGGATGACGAGGCGGAGGAGATCTGTCGCGACATCGCCGATCACTACCCGCCATGGGTGGAGAGCACTTTTCCTGGTCTCCTCGGCAATGTCGTCGCCGGACGCGTCGCCAACCGTCTCAATCTCGGCGGCAGCAACTTCGTCACCGACGCCGCCTGCGCGAGTTCGCTTTCGGCGCTGCAGGTGGCGCTGCACAGGCTCTATCTTTACGAATCCGATCTGGTGCTGACGGGCGGCGTCGACGCTCTGAACGACGTGATGATGTACATGTGCTTTTCCAAGACGCCGGCGTTCTCGCAGACGGGTGACTGTCGGCCCTTCTCGGATGCCGCAGACGGGACCATCATCGGCGAGGGCGTCGGCATGCTGGCCCTCAAGCGCCTCAGCGACGCCGAGCGTGACGGGGATGAGATCCATGCGGTCATTCGTGGCCTCGGCTCCGCCTCCGACGGGCGGGCATCCAGCGTCTATTCGCCACGGTCTGAAGGGCAAGCCAAGGCTCTGCGCCGCGCCTACGAACGTGCCGGCTACGAGCCTTCGACCGTCGGACTTCTCGAAGCGCACGGCACAGCGACCAAGGCCGGCGACGTTGCCGAGTTCGCCGCCCTCAAGTCGGTCTTCACCGATGTCGACTCACGATGCGCAATCGGCTCGGTGAAGTCCCAGATCGGCCACACCAAGGCGGCGGCGGGTGCCGCCGGACTCATCAAAGCCGTGCTCGCACTTCAACATTCGACACTGCCCGGCACATTGAAGGTGGAGCGCCCGAATCCGGCGCTGGGGCTGGCCGAAACGCCCTTCTACATCAATGCGCAGACCCGTCCATGGGTGCGAACAGGCGATCGGCCGCGGCGCGCTTCGGTCAGCTCGTTCGGTTTCGGGGGCAGCAACTTCCACGTGACGCTGGAGGAGTACCGCGGCGAGCAGCGCGCCAAGCGGCTGCGGATCCTGGCCACCGAACTCGTGGTGCTGAGCGCCAGCAGCGAAGCCGATCTCGACAAGCGGGCCGCCGAGATCGTCGCCGCCGTGCGTGCCGGAGAGAGCCTTGCTCGAATCGCATTCGAATCTGCGGGCGAGTTCGATGCGTCGCAGGCCGCGCGCGCAGGTCTGGTCGCGGCGGATACCAAATCGCTCGAGACACTGGCTGACCGGCTGCGTAAGGCGCTCGCCGAAGGCGCTGGGGCCCAGCTCAAGGACCCCAACATCGCGGTGGGTTTCGGACAGGCACGCGAAGGCAAGACGGCGTTCCTCTTCCCCGGCCAGGGGAGCCAGTACGTCGGGATGGGCGCCGATCTCGCACTCGACTTTCCCGAGGCCCTCGCGGTCTGGGATGGGCTCGATGGTGATCTCGCAGACCTTCACGGTGTTGTGTTCCCGGAGCCGGGATTCGACGCGTCCTCACTTGATGCACAGAAGGCCGAGCTCACCGCGATGGCGAATGCCCAGCCGGCCATCGCGACCACAAGCCTTGCGCAGCTTGCGCTACTCGACGTGCTTGGTGTGACCGCCGATGCTTCGGCCGGTCACAGCTTCGGAGAGGTCACAGCCCTCGCGGCGGCGGGCGTCATCCCGATGGAGCGACTCGTCGAAACAGCGCGCACCCGTGGTGTTCTCATGGCCGAAGCGGGACGCGGCAAGGATGGCGCAATGCTGGCGATCGCCGCCAGTGCCGAGGACGTGCGCGCGCTGCTCGATTCGCAACCGCAGTCAGCGGGATCGCTGGTGATGGCCAATGACAATGCACCTCAGCAGGTGGTGCTGGCAGGACATGCGTCCGACATCGCGTGGGCGGAAGCCGCCGCGAAGTCGGCGCGTTGGACGTCGCGGCGTCTACCGGTGGCGTCGGCGTTCCACTCATCCATCGTGGACGCGAGTTCCGAGCCGTTGGCGACATACCTGAAGACGCTGAAGCTCGGGCAGGCGGGTTTCCCGGTTTATGCGAACGCGACGGCGCAACCGTATGGCGAGCAGGTGGCAGATCAACTCGCCGACCAGGTGCGGCAGCCCGTGAAGTTCCGCGAGATGATCGAAGCGATGGCCCGCGACGGGGTCACGCGGTTCATCGAGGTTGGGCCGGGCCGGGTCCTGACCGGACTTGTCGGTCAGATCCTCGACACGACTCCGCATATCGCTGTGGCCCTTGACGATCCGAAGGCCGGCGGTTTGCGCGGCTGGCACCGCGGGCTGGCGGCTTTGGCCGCCGACGGTGTGGCGCTCGACCTCGTATCCCTGTTCGACCACTACGACGCGCCGGCGAAGCACGTTGCAGCACCGGCTCACGCCGTCTTGGTGGGAGGAGCGAACCTTGGAAAACCGTATCCGCCGGCGGACGGGAAAACGTCGATCACGCTGAAGCGCGCGCGCATGACGTCGCCGGACGCGCCGTCGCCAGTTGCTGAAGGACCCCAGTTGACCCCAGCAGTTCAGCGCGTCGACGCGCCACTTTCCACGGATGCATGGAGTGTCATCGATCGCATCCAGAAGGAGACCGCGGAGCAGCACCAACACTATCTCGACGTGATGACGCAAAGTCACCAAGCGTTCCTGGACGTCTCCGCGCAGATGATGGCGCAGATCGTTGGCGATCATGCCACCGTCGCGCAGGCGCCCATGTCGACCCCGAACGCGGTGCTGGATGTGACGGTGAGCTCGCTCCAGCAGGCGCCGGAGGCGGTCGCGACTCCGGCGCCGCGCCCCCTGCCACAACAGGTCCTTGCGCCGGTCTCCGATCATCGGCCGTCGGAGTCGGCGGGGGATGTGGTGTTGGCGATCGTGTCGGAGAAGACGGGTTATCCGGCCGACATGCTTGGGCTGGGTATGGAGATGGAGGCCGAGCTCGGGATCGATTCGATCAAGCAGGTGGAGATCCTGGCTGCGTTGCAGGCTCGGTTCCCTGGTGCGCCGCCGATTCCGGCGTCGGAGTTGGCGGGGCTGCGGACGCTGCAGGACGTGGTCGATTCCATCGCCGGCTTCACGGCTGGTGACCGCACCGAACATCTTGTGGGAGTAGAGCATTCGGCTCCATCATCTTCGTCTTCCGCCGTCCTGTGCTGCACCGAGGCGGCGTTTCGGCCGGTGCCGCCAACCGGGTTTGCGATGGCGGGCCTGCGCGACGGCGAGGTCTTCATCACGCGCGAAGACCCGGTCTTCGCGGACGCTCTCGAGCGCGTGATGACAACCCACGGGATCAAGGCCCGGGCCGTCGACGACGTGCCGGACGAAGCAGGCGCCGTCATCTGTCTTGCCGCTCTGGCGGCGGCTCGCTCGCCGGAGGAGTGCGTACAGATGCACGTGCGTGCATTCCACTCGGCGCGCAGCGTAGCCAAGAGCAGTGCGGAGTCGCGACTCTTCGTCACCGTGCAGTCGACGGGCGCTGGCTTCGCAGGAGCGGACGTGCCAGTCGGGGTGGCGAGCCTCGTGAAGACCGCCGCGTGGGAGTGGCCCAACGCCTCGGTGCGGGCGATCGACATCGAAAGCCTTGATGCGGAACGGTTGACGGTGGAGCTGGTCGAGGGCGGCAGCGGCGTTGAGGTCGCATTGCGCGACGACGGCGCACGGCTGGTTGTTGTCGATGATGTCGAAGCCTCGCCCGCGGGAGAGACGATCAGCGTTGCCCAGGGCGGTGTCGTCGTGGTCACCGGCGGCGCACGCGGTGTGACGGCGGAGTCGGCTCTGGCGCTGGCGGCTCGCCACGGCCTGCGGCTGGCGCTTCTTGGCCGCACAACACTTCGTGAGGCGTCGCCGGAGGAGCCCTCCGGCACAACCGTCGCAGAGATCGCCACGGCGCTGGTCGCGTCCGCACATGCCCGCCGAGAGACCATCGGCTTGCCGCAGGCGCGCGCGCAGGCGGAGCGCCTGATCGCCGAGCGGGAAGTCCGCGCCACACTCTCGGCCGCGCAGCAGCAGGGCACAGCGGCCAGATACTTCACCACCGATATCACGGATCGGGCAGAGCTACGCAAGGTCCTCGACGAGGTGCGGCAAACCTTCGGGCCGATCGTCGGTGTTGTCCACGGTGCGGGCGTGCTTGCCGACAAACGTTTGGAAGACCTCGACGATGACCAGTTCGTCAGGGTGTTCAGCACGAAATTGGTTGGCGCGGAGGCACTTCTGGATGCGACGTCGTCCGACGATTTGCGGTTCATCTCGTTGTTCTCCTCTATCGCGGCGCGGGCAGGCAATGCCGGGCAATCCGCTTACGCCGCCGCCAACGCGACGCTGGAGACCATCGCGGCGCGGGAGGCTGCGCGCCGAGGCAGCGCGTGCGTAGTGCGCGCATTCGACTGGGGCCCGTGGGACGGCGGGATGGTCGATGCAACGCTGAGGAGCCGGTTCTTGGACGCCGGGGTGGGCCTCATCCCGATCGACGAAGGCGCGGAGTTCTTCGCAGAGCAGGCGTTGTGTCGTTCATCGGCGCCCGCGGTCGTCGTCGCAGCGCCTGCGGAGGGTCGCCTCCGGGCGACGAGCCTGGAATGGGACGTGTCGACCGAAAACCTGCCGGTGCTCGAAGATCATCAGGTCCGCGGCCGTGTCGTGGTGCCGGTGGTGATCGTGCTCGACGCCATGCTGCGCGTGGCACGCGGTCTGGTCGCGGAGGCATGCCCTGTCGTACGCGACTTTCAGGTGCTGTCGGGGGTCACGTTCGCGGCAAGCGAGAAGCAGGCTCTCACGCTCGCTTTCGATCCGACGGGCTCGTCGTACACCGTGACCATCCGTGACTGTGAGGGCCGCCCACGGTATCGCGCCATCTTGGAAACGGAACCCGATGCGTCCCCGAACGTGTCGGTTCCGGAGATGTCCGGGTCGCCCTGGCCGATGAGTATTGACGACGCGTACGCGGATTACCTGTTCCACGGGCCGCGTTTCGCCGCCATCGAGAATCTGGATAACTTCGGATCCGCCGGTGGCACAGGGAGCCTCAAGGGCCTGCACGATCTCGGGTGGCCGGAAAGCGACTGGGCGATCGATCCTGCCATTGTGGATGGTGGGCTGCAGTTGGGCCTGCTGTGGGCGAGTGCGCTTGGGCGCTCTCTCATGCTGCCGCAACGCATCGGAAGGGTTGTGCTCAACCGCCCGTTCCCCGAAAACGCCGTCGTGCGTTGTCGTTTCGCCGCGCGTCCCATCAATGACAAACGCGTCGACTACGACGTCGCGTTCGAAACCACGGACGGCGCGCGAGTCGCAGCGCTGGAGGGCGTGGAGTTCTACGCTGCAGGCCCCACGGCGGATGCGTCGGCGTGAGCGGTTTCGAGCCGGTCGCGATTGTCGGACGTAGCTGCGTCCTGCCCGGTGCGAGCACCCCGGAAGCGTTGTTCGAAGCGGCTCTCAGCGGGCGCTGCCTTCTTTCTCCGACCCCGAGCGATCACTGGCGTGGGGTGGCTCCCCAGACGCTGCTCGACAGCAGAGAACCGGGTTTGCGGGTTGCGTCGGCGACCGGAGGCTACGTGCGCGACGCGCCGTTACTGGCCGACATCGCCTCGAAAATCACTGATTTCGAGCGGCTTGACCCGATCGTCCATTGGCTCGCCCATTGCGTGCAGCAGGCGCTGGCCGGCCCGCTCGCGGAGTCGCGGACGGGGCTGATCGTCGGCAATCTGTCCTACCCGACGAGTCTGGGCGCCGCGTACGTGGAAAGCGTGTGGAACGGCGACGGCGAAGTTGATCCGCGCAACCGTTTTTCTTCGGGACTGCCGGTGCACCTCGTCGCTGAGGCGATGCAGATGACCGGACCGGCCTTCGCGCTCGACGCGGCGTGCGCGTCGTCGCTCTACGCGATCAAGCTGGCCTGCGACGCCTTGCAGGACGGTGAGGCCGACGTGATGCTCGCCGGCGGTGTCAATGGCGCCGACGATCTGTTCTTGCATCTCGGTTTCACTGCACTCCAAGCACTTAGCCCGTCGGGCCGGTCTCGTCCGTTTCACGCCGAGGCCGACGGACTCGTCCCAGCACAAGGCGCAGCTCTGGTCGCGCTGAAGCGCCTCGAGGACGCCGAGCGCTCAGGGGATCGAATCCTCGGCGTGATCGCGGGGATTGGGCTCTCCAACGATGGGCGTCAGAGCGGCCTTCTGGCACCCGCCGTAGCCGGCCAGAACCGGGCCATGACGGCAGCGTTGGAGCAGGCGGGTCTGGCACCTGCGGACATCGACTTCGTGGACTGTCACGCCACGGGTACAACGCTCGGCGACGCGACGGAGCTCGAAAGCATGCTCGCCGCGTACGGCGAAGTGCCGCTGATGTTGGGTGCGCTGAAGGGCAATCTGGGTCACACCATCACCGTGTCGGGCGCGGCAAGCCTGGTGAATGTGCTGTCCGCGATGCAGGCGTCCGTGACTCCGCCGACACTGTGCGACAAGCCGACGGCGACGCTGAAGGAGACGCCCTTTACCCTGTCGACCACGTCGACGCCATGGGACGGGACGATCAAACGTGCGGCGGTCAGTAACTTCGGGTTCGGGGGCAACAACGCGCACCTGATCGTCCAGAATTACGTGGGCCCAAGCCGTCCGACGACGCGACACCCGCGGCCCTCGGGCGACGTCGTCATCTGCGGTATGGGTGTGGTGACGGGCGATGCGCGCGACGTCGGGTCGTTTCGTCGTCGTGCGCTTGGTCCCCCGGCGGAACCCACCCCGCTCCATACGGTTGAACTCGATCTAGCGGGGCTTGGTTGTCCGCCCAGCGAGCTCAAGGCCAGCCTCAGTCAGCAGACAGCGATGCTGGCCGCCGCCGCTCAGGCGCTCGAGCACGTCAGCACCGACTCGGAGCGGACCGGGGTAGTCGTCGGCATGGGGTGTGACGCCACCATCGTGCGTCATCGGTTGCGGGTGCAGCATGCCGACGACGACGAATGGCTGGCCGCCAACGAGGACGCCGCCCCGCGGCTGACCGCCGACCGCGTGGTGGGAACCATGCCGAACATCCCGGCCAACCGCATCCACGCGCAACGAGACTTTCGCGGGTTCGGCTTCACCGTGTCCAGTGAGGAACTCTCCGGGATCGCCGCGCTGCGGATCGGCGTGCGCGCACTGCGCCGCGGAGAACTCGACACTGTCGTCGCCGGTGCCGTCGACATGTGCTGCGAGCCGGTACATGCCCGGGCGTCGGATGCTCTTGCGGCCGGTGAAAGTGGGCCGCACGGTGACGCGGCGGTGGCGTTCGTTCTCAAACGGCGCGTAGATGCAGAGGCCGCAGGCGAAGAGATCATCGCCGTCGTCGATACCGAGGGCGTGGAAGCCGTGGCGGATGCGAACTTCGCCGCGGGACGGTTCGGCCGCACGCATGCGGCGAGCGCCGCCACCGAAGTCGCGGCGCGCGCGGCGGCGCTGCGCGCGCGGGTTCGAGTGGATCAAAGCGGGGCGCAGCCGGCGCCGGGCGGCAAGCGCGCGGCAATATGGCTCGAGTCGATAGGAGGCCGCGCCGACGGTATCACCGTGTCTGCGGCCGCCGGATCACCCGAGCCCTTGGCCGTCGGGACCGTTCCCGTCTCGGAACGCTACGCAGGCGATAGCAGGGGCGATCTGCAGGACCGCCTGGCGCGCCGCGAACCGGGTGGAAACGGGCCTGTGCGTTGCTCTTTGGTGGCTGACGGCGAGTCCACGTTGGAGGCACTCCGGCGTGAGGCAGTGCGGCGGCTGGATCGCGGCGAGACGCCTGCGGGCATTGGGGTCGCGTTCACCGACGCCCCGATCGCCGGAGAACTGGCCTTCGTGTTCACCGGAGCAGCGGCGACCTATCCGGGCGCGGGGCGCGATCTGTTGCTGGCGTGGCCGGAGATCGGCGACGCGCTAGCCCCGCGTTTTTCCGGCCTCAGCGACCTGGCGCGCGCACTGTACGGTGCCGGCATTGCAACGCTAGATCCGCGCGCGCAACTCACCGGTGGTGTGCTGGTCTGTCAGGTGCATGCAGAGTTTTCTCGCACGGTTCTCGGCCTCACTCCAAGTGCGGCCGTAGGCCTTTCGTCGGGCGAGACGAACGCCTTGTTGGCTTTCGGGGTCTGGCGCGACCTCGAGGCAATGCTCGACGAGATGGAGGCTTCGGGCTTCTACGGCGAACAGCTCACCGGCAGCTGTCGAGTGGCGGCGTCGGAATGGGGCCTGGGGGATCACGAACCGTCGCCTTGGGAGTGCTGGCGCGTCACTGCGCCCCGATCGTCGGTCGAAGAAGCTCTGGCCGCGGAACCACGCGCCTATATGACCATCGTCCAGGCACCCGACGACTGTGTGATCGGCGGAGATCCCGCGGCGTGCCGACGCGTGATCGACGCGATTGACGGCGCACGTGCGATGCCACTGGGTCTCGACATGGTCGTCCACTGCCGCGCGATGACACCGTTCGCTGACGCGTGGCGGCGCATCCACACCCGGGAAACCTATGGTGTGCCCGTGCCGGGCGTGCGTTTTTACACCAACGCCGGCAACCGTGCGTATACGCCGACGCGGGACGCGGCAGCCGAAGCGATCACGCAGCAAGCACTTGAGCCGATCGACTTTCCCGCGACGGTGCTCCGAGCGTGGGAGGACGGCGTTCGCGTTTTCGTCGAGCACGGGCCTCGCGGCATTCTGACCGGGGCGATTCCGAAGATCCTTGGTGATCGCCCGCATGTGGCGGTGGCGCTGGACGCCCAGGAACGGCGGGGGATTCGCGCGCTCGCCGAAACCGTGGCCAAGCTTTGGGTCCACGGGCTGCCGGTCCGCATCGAAGCTTTCGATGCGCGCATGCAACAGCTGCGCGAGCAAGTTGTCCCTCTGTCGTCGGACAACGCCCGCAAGCTGACGCTGGCCGCCCACCGACCGGACATCGTCTCAACACCCGAGGCGTCCGGGAATGCGCCTGTTCCGATGCCGGGGTTGGACGCTGGAAGTTTTCAACACATGCCACCGGCGCCGCCCTATCCCGCACCGCTCGTCCTCACGCAACACGTTCTCACCGAAAGCGAAACGGGCCCGGGCGTAATCAGCCACAAGGCGGTCGCTGCAGTCAGCGACAAGACGGCCGCTGCGCTGAATCTGGTTGCGTCGGTGAGCGAGGCTCATGCGGTGTTCGTCGAGCGACAGGCGCAGGCGCACGCGTCTTTCTTGAAAGCGCGTGGTGCGCTTTTCGCGGCGGCAACGGGTCGGCAGAGGCAGCTCCCTGCGGATCCGCCGAGCGCTCCCGCGGCGGTGACGCCGGTGACGCAACGGTCGAGGCCACTGCCGCCTGCGGATCCGCCGAGCACGGCCGCGCCGGTGACGCCGGTGACGCAACCGCCGCTATATACCCGCGCCCAACTCGAAACCCTTGCCGGAGGGAACATTTCGGAGGTATTCGGGCCGCTGTTTGCCGAGCTGGACCAATACCCGCGCCTGGTGCGCATGCCGCAACCGCCGCTGCTTTTGGCCGATCGCGTGATGAGCATTGACGGGGAACCCGGTTCGATGGGCACGGGTCGGATCGTCACGGAGACTGATGTAAGCCCGGACGCCTGGTACATGCACGCCGGCCGGATGTCGCCGGGCGTTGTGATCGAGTCCGGCCAAGCCGACCTGCTGCTCGCATCGTGGCTGGGAGCCGATTTCACCAATCGCAGCGAGCGCGTTTACCGCCTGCTCGGCTGTGATCTGAAGTTCATGGGCGAACTGCCGCGAGGCGGCGAAACGCTGCGCTACGACATCCACATCGACGGCCACGCGAAAACTGGTGCAACGCGGCTGTTCTTCTTCCACTACGACTGCTATATCGACGATCGGCTGATGATCTCGGTGCGAAACGGGCAGGCCGGGTTCTTCTCCGACGAGGAACTGAGCCAGTCGGACGGTGTGTTGTGGGAGGCTGCTGCGGACGCCCCGCGCGACGGCGCACGGCGAGACGAGCCGCCCTGTGTAACGCAAAAGCGTTCGTTCGACCGCGGGGACGTCGACGCGTTCTCTCAGGGACGCGCGTTCTCGTGCTTTGGGAGCGGCTTTGAAATGGCGGCTCCGCACGTGCGCACTCCGGCGATTCCGGGCGGGAAGCTGCGGCTGATCGACGAGGTCGTTGCGTTCGATCCCGAGGGTGGTCCGTGGGGTCGGGGTTACCTTCGCGCCACGGCGGTCGTGTCGCAGAACGCCTGGTTCTACGACGGGCACTTCAAGAACGATCCCTGCATGCCTGGGACGTTGATGGCAGACGCGGCTACCCAGGCATTGTCTTTCACCATGGCTGCGTACGGCTTCACTATCGACCGCGACGGCTGGCGGTTCGAACCGGTGCCGGATGAGACGGCGCGCTTCGTCTGTCGAGGGCAAGTGACACCGGACTCAGCCCACATCCTCGATTACGAGGTGTTCGTCGAAGAGATCATCGACGGACCAACGCCGACGGTCTTTGCGGCGCTGTTATGTCGCAGTGACGGTTTCAGGGTGTTCCATTGCCGACGCTTCGGGTTGCGCCTTGTCCCGGATTGGCCGGTGCCGTCGGAGGTGCCTGGGCCGGCGCGAACCGTCGGGAACTCGCGCGACGTGCGCGGCGATCGCGGCGCGCTGCTGGCCAGCGCGCGTGGCAGGCTTTCCGATGCGTTTGGCGTTCTGTACGCCCCATTCGACGGCGCACGTCGCGCGCCACGCTTTCCCGGGGAGCCGTACCATTTCGTTTCGCGCATCGTCAGCGTCGACGGCGCGCCGGGGACGCCGGTTAAAGGCGGTGCGGCCGTCACGGAATACGACGTCCCCGCAGACGCGTGGTATTTCGCGGACGCTAATTCTGCGGCTGTCCCGTTGTCGGCACTGATCGAAATTTTGCTGCAGCCCTGTGGCTGGCTTGGTTCCTACATGGGATTCGCCGCCAATCGCGCCGACGATGTGATATTCCGCAATCTTGACGGCGCTGAGGTCGTGCTGCACAAGAAGGCGGGTGTCGGGGTGCTGCGGGTGACATCGCGCCTGGAACGGTTCGTAGAGTCCGGCTGGTCGACAATCGTCTTTTTCGACGTCGTCTGCACGCAAGGCGACGACCTCGTCATGTCGATGAAGCCGGCGTTCGGATTCTTTAGTCCAGCTGCACTCGAAACCCAAGTCGGCCTGCCCGCGGGGGCCGAAGTGGTGGCGGGCCTCTCAGCGGCGGCGCCGGTTTCCCTGCCTTACCAAGCCGATGGATTGTCCGGTGCCCCGTGGCTTGGACGGGGAAAACTGCAGTTGATCGATCGAGTGCACTTCTGGCCCGGCGGGGGGGCAGGCGGTCTGGGACGGCTCGTCGCGGAGGCCGACGTTGATCCCGAGGCGTGGTTCTTCAAGGCCCATTTCTTCCAAGATCCGGTGCAGCCCGGTTCCCTGGGCCTGGAGGCCATACAACAGGCGGCTCGCGCGGCGGCTCGGCTCTCGGGATTGGCAGACGGCGACGGATTCGAGTTCGAACCCGTCGCTGTGGGCCAGCCGTTCAGCTGGAAGTTACGCGGCCAAGTGTTGCCGACCAACACGCGAACCCGAACCGAAGTCGAAATCCTTTCCACGACAAGAGATGACCGCGGTGTCCTGATTCTGTTTGAGGGCGCTTTCTGGGTCGACGATCTCCGGATCTATGAAACGCGTGGAATGGGTGTTCGAGTCGTCGAGCGGTCGTGCGGGCCCAATAGACCGGCCACGATCGCGCGATGAGGGGAATCATCTTGGCGGGGGGGTCGGGTACGCGCCTCCACCCGATCACGCTTGGTGTTTCCAAACAGCTGATCCCCGTGTACGACAAGCCGATGGTGTATTACCCGCTGTCAACGCTGATGCTGGCGGGTATCCGTGACATCTTGGTGATCACGACGCCGCACGACGCGCACAGTTTCGAGCGGCTGCTGGGTGACGGATCGCGGTTCGGAGTATCGATCACGTTCGCCCAACAGCCATCGCCGGACGGGCTGGCGCAGGCGTTCACCATCGGCTCTGGGTTCATAGGGACCGACAGGGTCGCACTGGTGCTGGGTGACAATCTGTTGTACGGGCCGGGCGTAGGTACCCAGCTCAGGTGCTTCGCTGATGTCGACGGTGGCGCGATCTTCGCTTACTGGGTGGCAGAGCCCTCCGCATACGGGGTGGTGGAATTCGATGCCAGCGGAGTGGTGGTGTCCCTGGAAGAGAAACCAAAAGCCCCAAAGAGCAACTACGCGGTACCGGGGCTGTACTTTTACGACAACGACGTAGTGGCGATCGCGCGGGACCTTACCCCTAGTGCGCGTGGAGAGTACGAGATCACCGATGTCAACCGCGCCTACCTGCAGCAGGGCCGATTGCGCGTGCAGGTGCTGCCACGTGGGACCGCGTGGCTGGACACCGGGACTTTCGACCAGATGACCGACGCCGCCGACTACGTGCGCACGATGGAACGACGGACCGGTTTGAAGATCGGGGTGCCCGAGGAAATCGCTTGGCGGCAGGGCTTTCTCACGGATGACGAGCTGCGTATACGTGCCGCGACGCTGGTCAAGTCAGGCTACGGCGCGTACCTGCTGGATCTGCTCGAAAGGGGTAACTAGTGGCTCGGCTTCTCGTGACCGGAGGTGCCGGTTTCATCGGATCCAACTTCGTGCATTACGTGGTCAATCACACCGACCATAACGTCACGGTGCTGGACAAACTCACCTACGCCGGCAACCGCGCGTCGCTGTCTGGCCTGCCCGAGAGACGGGTGAACTTCGTCCATGGCGATGTCGCTAACGCCGAACTTGTCGACGAATTGGTGGCATCTGCCGATGGGGTCGTGCACTATGCCGCAGAAACACACAACGACAACTCACTTGATTACCCGCAGCCATTCTTGCACACCAACGTGATAGGAACGTTTACTCTTCTCGAGGCAGTCCGGAAGCACAATATCCGATTTCACCATGTCTCCACTGACGAGGTATACGGTGACTTGGCGCTGGAAGATCCGTGCAGGTTCACCGAATCCAGTCCGTACAACCCGTCTTCACCGTACTCCTCGACAAAGGCTGGCAGCGACCTGTTGGTGCGAGCGTGGATCCGATCTTATGGAATTGCAGCAACGATTTCGAATTGCTCCAACAACTACGGTCCATACCAGCATGTCGAAAAGTTCATTCCACGACAGATCACAAACATTCTGTGGGGTATTCGTCCGAAACTGTACGGCGAGGGTCGTAATGTGCGCGACTGGATCCACGCCGATGATCATTCGTCGGCGGTGCTGCAGATCTTGGAGCAAGGCCGGATCGGAGAGACATACCTCGTCGGCGCCGACGGCGAAAAGGATAACAAGACCGTCGTCGAATTGATCCTGACCATGATGGGTCAGGATGCTGATGCATACGACAATGTCACGGACCGCACTGGTCACGATCTGCGCTATGCAATCGACGCTACGAAACTGTGCACCGAACTCGGGTGGCGGCCTCGGTATCGTGACTTCGAGCAGGGCCTGTCGGTGACTATCGAGTGGTATCGCGACCACGAGGACTGGTGGGCGCCGGCTAAAGACGCCACAGAAGCGTTCTACGCCCGACTCGGGCAATGACGGAGGAGCGCAAGCGATGACGGAACTCGGCAAGACGTTGCACGCCATAGCCACGCCTATTCCGGGGCTGACGGTGTGGGAGCTGCCCGTTCACGGTGACAACCGCGGGTGGTTCAAGGAGACCTGGCAGCGCGCGAAAATGGTGGCCGCCGGAATGCCGGACTTCGGGCCGGTACAAAACAACATCTCCTTCAACGAATCAGCGGGCACCACGCGCGGTATCCACGCCGAACCCTGGGACAAGTTCGTCTCGGTGGCGAACGGACGGATATTCGGAGCGTGGGTCGACATGCGTTCCGGCCCAACGTTTGGGACTGTGTTCACCATCGAGCTCGATCCATCGCGTGCGGTCTTTGTGCCTCGCGGAGTTGGAAACTCATTTCAGACGCTCGAGCCGAATACCGTCTACACCTACCTCGTCAACGATCACTACTCACCTGACGCCCACTACCCATCGGTGAACCCTGCCGACGAAACCCTCGCCATCAACTGGCCGATTCCGCTCGAGAAGGCCGAACTGTCGGCGAAGGACCGCGCCCAGGCCGGCCTGGCCCAGCTCGTCCCTGTTCCGCCGCGCAAGACCTTGGTCCTCGGCGCCGGCGGGCAACTGGGCCACGCTTTGCGCGAGGCGTACGCTGACGCGCCTCACGTCGAGTTCGCCGAACGCGCCGATCTCGATCTCGCCTCCGGTGATCTTGGTTCGGTGCGCCCCTGGCGGGGTTACGACACGATCATCAATGCCGCGGCCTACACAGCTGTCGACGCGGCTGAGACTGCGGAAGGGCGTGTTGCGGCGTGGGCCACCAACGTCACCGGTGTCGCCGCGCTGACGCGCGTCGCGGCCGACCACGGCATCACCCTTGTGCACATTTCCAGTGACTATGTGTTCGACGGCACCGCAACGCGGCCTTACCGCGAGGGCGACGCCGTGGCCCCGCTCGGCGTATACGGACAGACGAAGGCTGCCGGTGATCAGATCGTGGCCACCTTGCCGCGTCACTACATCGTGCGCACGTCGTGGGTGATCGGCGACGGGCGCAATTTCGTGCGCACCATGTTGTCTCTCGCCGCCAGAGGGGTTGACCCGTCCGTGGTCAACGACCAGTTTGGACGCTTGACATTCACCTCGGAACTCGCCCGAGCGATCCGGCACCTCACGCAGACGCGCGCGCCGTACGGAACGTACAACGTGAGTGGTGCCGGGTCGGTTAGTTCATGGGCGGACGTGGCGCAACGGACATTTTCTCTGGCTGGCCACGATCCGAATCGGGTGACCGGAGTTTCCACCGCCGTGTACTTCGGCACGGCTGCAGGCCCTGTTGCGCCGCGCCCGGCCAGCAGTGTTCTGGACCTGGCGAAAATCGAGTCCACTGGATACAAACCCGTGGACGCTGACGAGATGCTGGTGAACTACGTTCGGTTGGAAACCCGCCAGACGTACGAGAGCGCCACCGGATAGCGAGCCTCAGATGCTGGATCCTGCCTGACCTTCGAAACGATGATGGCGCAAGCACTTACAACCGTCAGCGCGCGGCGGTCGCGGTGAAATGTGCTACGGCGCCGGAGGGTTGGAGGCGATCGACTGTCAGTCCGGCATCGGTGAGCCAGCGGCGTAGCTCGTCGAGCGTGCCGCAGACGCCGAAGTGACCTGCGCGGCGAAAGGCGCGGATGCCCAGATCCTGACGCAACCCGGCGCCGCGTACAAGCGAGTCGCCGACCAGCCGGCCGCCCGGCTTGAGGCAACGGGCGATCTCGCGGACAGCGGCGGCCGGGTCAGGAAGACAGTGCAAGCCGTTGAAGGACACGCACAGGTCGAACTCCTTGTCGTCGAACGGCATCCGCTCGATGTCGGCCTCGGTGAATTCGATGTCGTACCGGCCGAGGTCGGCGGCCCGCCGGCGGGCGCGGGTGAGCATGTAAGTCGAGATATCGGCGGCGACGTAGCGCACGTGCTGGTCGGAGCGCAGGCCGCGCAGTGCCAACCCACCGCCGCACGGGACGTCGAGGACCGCCGAGCCGTCGGGCAGGTCCCCGATGAGACCGATACTGTCGTAAAGCACGCGGGTGTCAGTCCCCCACAACGCGAGTCCGGCGGGCCTGGCAAACCATTCGCGTTCCACCCCGTAGTCGTAGACGGCGCCACTGATTCGGTCGAGGACGGTCCGCTCGCCCCAGATCGATCGCTGATCTGCCATGTCTCCACTCTCGCGCCGCGCCGTAGGGCTGTCAACGTAACGATTGCGGATCGAATCGATCGTGACGCCATTTCCTGACTTTTTGGTTCTGCCCGAAGCAATTTCGTGGCTCGTCGCCGATGTTCGTCACGTTCAGGCCGAGGCCGACGATGGGGATACGGTTTTTGAGGTGGTTTGCTGACTGTGTGACAACAGTGAGAACAGTGATCGGCAACCACCTGCTGAGCGGGCACTTAGCACAATGACCGTGCTGGCGTAACACAGAATTAACAGCCGGAACCTACGCTGCGGTCATGGATCGGCAGAAGGAATTCGTGCTGCGGACGCTGGAGGAACGCGATATCCGCTTCGTCCGGTTGTGGTTCACCGACGTGCTCGGATACCTCAAGTCGGTCGCGATTGCCCCCGCCGAACTGGAGGGCGCGTTCGAGGAGGGCATCGGCTTCGACGGGTCGGCGATCGAGGGCTTCGCCCG
Organism: uncultured Actinomycetota bacterium; assembly: GCA_963698965.1. Classification (GTDB taxonomy): domain Bacteria; phylum Actinomycetota; class Actinomycetes; order Mycobacteriales; family Mycobacteriaceae; genus Mycobacterium. The sequence continues at coordinate 177,305 of CAVOSY010000002.1, read as the reverse complement.
GGTGTCGGAGGCCGACATGGTGGCCCGGCCCGATCCGTCGACGTTCCAGGTGTTGCCGTGGACCAGCAGTGCGGGCAAGCACCACTCGGCGCGGATGTTCTGCGACATCACGATGCCGGATGGCTCGCCGTCGTGGGCCGACTCACGGCACGTGCTGCGCCGCCAGCTTGCCAAGGCCAGTGACCTCGGCTTCTCCTGCTATGTGCATCCCGAGATCGAGTTCTTCCTGCTGAAGCCGGGCGAGGAGGACGGCTCGGTGCCGGTGCCCGCCGACAACGGCGGCTACTTCGATCAGGCCGTGCACGACGCGGCGCCGAACTTCCGCAGGCACGCCATCGAGGCGCTCGAGCAGATGGGCATCTCGGTCGAGTTCAGCCACCACGAAGGCGCGCCGGGCCAGCAGGAGATCGACCTGCGCTACGCCGACGCGCTGTCCATGGCCGACAACGTGATGACGTTCCGGTACGTGGTCAAAGAGGTCGCGATCGGCGACGGGGTGCGAGCCTCGTTCATGCCCAAGCCTTTCGCCGAACACCCGGGCTCGGCCATGCACACTCACATGAGCCTGTTCGAAGGTGAGACCAACGCGTTCCATAGCCCCGACGACCCACTTCAGCTCTCCGATGTCGCCAAGTCCTTCATCGCGGGCATTCTCGAGCACGCGCAGGAGATCAGCGCCGTCACGAACCAGTGGGTGAACTCCTACAAGCGGCTGGTGCACGGCGGTGAGGCGCCGACGGCGGCGTCGTGGGGAGCGGCCAACCGCTCGGCGCTGGTGCGGGTGCCGATGTACACGCCGCGCAAAGCCTCGTCGCGTCGCGTTGAGGTGCGCAGCCCCGATTCGGCATGCAACCCGTATCTGACCTTTGCGGTACTCCTGGCGGCGGGCCTGCGCGGCATCGAGAAGGGGTATGTGCTGGGCCCGCAGGCCGAGGACAACGTGTGGAGCCTCACCCCGGAGGAGCGCCGCGCGATGGGCTACAAGGAGCTGCCGGGCAGCCTCGGTGTCGCGCTGACCGAGATGGAGAACTCCGAACTCGTCGCGGAAGCGTTGGGGGAGCACGTATTCGACTACTTCCTGCGCAACAAGCGCACCGAGTGGGAGAACTACCGCAGCCACGTGACGCCGTTCGAGCTGAAGGCCTACCTGTCCCTGTAGAAAAGCACGGAATAACTGCTGCGCTACCTTCATAAGCGTGGCCAAACCAGCGACGCAGCGACCGAAGCTGCCCAGCGTGGGCCGGCTGGGGCTCGTCGAACCGACCGCGGCAGCGGACCTCGAGCGGCTGGAGTGGAACAGCGACGCACATGTCGAGCTGTTGTGGTCGCTGTCGCGTGCGCCCGACGCGGACGAAGCCCTTCGCGCAATGGTCCGGCTCGCCGACGCCGTGGGACGGGACTGGGACGAACTCAACCAGGCTCTCCTTAAGGACAAAGGGCTGCGGGGCCGGTTGTTCGGAGTGCTCGGTTCGTCGCTGGCTCTCGGGGATCATCTGGTGGCCGACCCCGACTCGTGGCGCCTTCTGGCTGGCGCTGTCACACTGCCGTCGGCCGGCGAGCTGCGGGACATCTTCAACGGGGTGGTCGAAAAGGCAAGCGACGCAAAGGCTGCCCTGCAGCCTCTGCGAGCGCTTCACCGCGATCGGCTGCTGGTCCTGGCAGGACTGGACCTCGCGCCGACGGTTGAGAACGAACCGGTGTTGCCGTTCACCACGGTCGGCGAGCACCTTGCCGATCTCGCCGACGCTGCGCTTGGTGCGGCACTAACCGTCGCCAGCCGATCGGTGCGTGGCGACGGTGAGGAGCCGCGGCTCGCGGTGATCGCGATGGGAAAGTCCGGCGCTAGGGAGCTGAACTACGTCAGCGATGTCGATGTCATCTTCGTCGGCGAGACCGCAGACGCCGTCGAGACCCGGGTGGCGGGCGAGATGATGCGGTTCGCCAGCGATGCGTTTTTCGAAGTCGATGCCGCGCTACGGCCGGAGGGCAAGCACGGCCAGCTGGTGCGCACGCTGGACTCCCACATCGCGTACTACCAGCGGTGGGCCAAGACGTGGGAGTTCCAAGCGCTGATGAAGGCGCGGCCGGCGGCAGGAGATGTCGAACTCGGCAGGCGTTACATCGAGGCGCTGACGCCGATGGTGTGGACGGCGAGCCAGCGCGAGGACTTCGTGCCCGAGGTACAGGCGATGCGCAGGCGCGTCGAGGAACTGGTGCCCGCCGGGGTGCGGTCCCGCGAGATCAAGCTCGGCACCGGCGGGCTGCGCGACGTCGAGTTCGCCGTGCAGCTGCTGCAGCTGGTGCACGGCCGCAAGGACGAATCTCTGCATGTCGCCTCGACCGTCGACGCGCTGGCGGCGCTGGGCGCGGGCGGCTACATCGGCCGTGATGACGCCGCCAACATGACCGCCTCCTACGAGTTCCTGCGGCTGCTGGAACACCGGCTGCAGCTGCAGCGGCTCAAGCGCACACACATGCTGCCCGAGGCCGACGACGATGAGGCGCTGCGCTGGCTGGCCCGCGCGGCACATGTCCGGCCGGACGGTCGCCACGATGCGCTGGGTGTGCTCCGCGAGGAAGTCAAGCGCCAGAACATGCGGGTGTCGCGGCTGCACGCCAAGCTCTTCTACCAACCGCTACTGGAATCGGTTGGCGCAGTTGGTATCTCGGAAGGCATGACGCCTGAGGCGGCCGAACGTCAGCTCGCGGCGCTTGGCTACGAGGGTCCGCAGAGCGCGCTGACGCATCTTGCAGCGCTCACCAGCCACAGCGGCAGGCGCGGTCGGGTGCAACAGGTGCTGCTGCCGACGCTGCTGGACTGGCTGTCCGATACACCCGATCCGGACGCCGGCCTGCTGGCGTACCGACGAATCAGCGAGGCGCTCGCCGATCAGCGGTGGTACCTGTCGACGCTGCGCGACGAAGGCGCGGTGGCCAAGCGGCTGATGCAGGTGCTCGGCACCTCGGCCTACGTGCCCGACCTGCTGATGCGGGCGCCGGAGGTGATCCAGCTCTATGCCGACGGCCCGACCTGCCCGAAGCTGCTCGAAGTCGAGCCCGACGGGCTGGCGCGGGCCTTGATCGCCTCGGCAGGACGGCATCCCGAGCCGGTCCGGGCGATCGCGGCCGCCCGCACGCTGCGGCGCCGTGAGCTGGCTCGCATCGCGTCGGCCGACCTGCTCGGCATGCTCGAGGTGACCGACGTGTGCGCAGCGCTGACATCGGTGTGGGTGGCCGTGCTGCAGGCGGCGCTGGACGTCATCATTCGCGCCAACACCCCGGACAGCGGGGTGCCCGCCCGCATCGCGGTGATCGGGATGGGCAGGCTGGGTGGCGGCGAGCTCGGCTACGGCTCGGACGCCGATGTGATGTTCGTGTGCGACCCCGTACCAGGCACGGACGAGTCGGTCGCGGTGCGCTGGTCGGTGAGTGTCGCCGAACAGGTGCGCGCGCTGCTGGGCACGCCGAGCGCCGACCCGCCGCTGGAGGTCGATGCGAACCTGCGACCGGAGGGCCGCAGCGGGCCGCTGGTGCGCACGCTCGCGTCCTACGAGGCCTATTACGCGCAATGGGCGCAGCCGTGGGAGATTCAGGCGCTGCTGCGGGCGCACCGGGTGGCCGGCGACCCAGATCTCGGGGAGCGGTTCCTGTTGATGGTCGACAAGACCCGCTACCCGCCGGGCGGGGTGTCCGCGGAAGCCGTGCAGGAGATCAGGCGCATCAAGGCGCGCGTCGACGCCGAGCGGCTACCGCGCGGCGCGGATCCGAACACGCACACCAAGCTGGGCCGTGGCGGGCTCGCCGACATCGAGTGGACGGTGCAGCTGCTTCAGCTGCGCCATGCGCACAAAGTGCCCGCACTGCACAGCACGTCGACACTCGATACCCTCAACGCCATCGGCGCCGCCGAGCTGATCGCCGAGGGCGACGTCGAGCTGCTGCGCCAAGCGTGGTTGACGGCAACGCGGGCGCGCAACGCGCTGGTGCTGGTGCGCGGCAAGCCCACCGATCAGCTGCCGGGCCCCGGCCGCCAGCTCAACGCCGTCGCCGTGGCGGCGGGCTGGGACACCGACGATGGCGGCGAGTTCCTCGACAACTACCTGCGGGTGACTCGCCGGGCAAAAGCGGTGGTACGAAAGGTTTTCGGTGAATGAGGCCGAGTGAGTAGGGCACAGCAGATGAGACAGCGCGAATGAGTATGGATTTCGGGTTCGACGTGATCAGCGCGGAGGAGTACGACCGCCAACGCGTGCTCTACGAGCCGTTGACCGCCGCGATTCGCAAGCTCATCGACGCGGGTATCCACACCGACATCGACGAGGCGACCGCCCGCGAGGCGCAGGCCGCGGTCGAGATGGTAACGGCGATGCTCCAGCGCAAGAAGCGCACCGTGACGACCCTGCGCCACGAGGACACGGGACGCCCGCTGGCGTGGGCCAATCCCGCTGTCGGGGTGCGCAATGCGATCGCCCCGCCGATGGTCATTCACCACGAGCCCGGTGGCCGGGCGTGGAGCGAGTTCACTCTGAGCGGCGCGTACGAAGGTCCGCCGGGATGGGTGCACGGCGGCATCTGCGCGCTTGTGCTCGACCACATCCTCGGCGAGGCGGCCAGTGAAGGGCTGACGAAACCGAAGTTCACCGGCACCATCGAGCTGCGTTACCTGCGTGGCACGCCGTTGGGGCCGCTGCGCGCCGAGGCGTTCATCGACCGGATCGACGGCGTGAAGACCTTTGCGCGGGGCTACCTGAGCGACGCCGAGGGCACCACAGTCGAGGCCGAGGGAGTGTTCATCAGGCCGGCCTGGGCACGGGACGCCGGATGAAGTTCTATGTCAGCACGGCGTTCCTCGACACCGGCGAGGTCGTCGAAATCGCCAAGGCCGCCGATGATCTCGGCTACGACGGCATGGGCATACCCGACCACGTCATCAACCTCGAGACGTTGCAGACGCCGTATCCGTACACCAAGGACGGCAGCCGTCGCTGGGAGGCGTTCACAGACTGGCCGGATCCGTGGGTGATGATCGGCGCCATAGCGCTCGTCACGACGCGGCTGCACTTCGTGACGACGGTGTACCTGCCCGCCATGCGTGATCCGTACTCCGCGGCGAAATCCATTGGCACTGCGGCATATCTCGCCGGTGGTCGGCTGGAGCTCGGCATCGGCGTCGGCTGGTGCGAGGAAGAGTTCACGTTGATGGGTCAGCGGTTCGACCGCCGCGGCAGGCGCACCGACGAGATGCTCGAGTTGATGAAGGCGTTGTGGGCGCCGGGCTGGACCGAGTTCGAGGGCGAGTTCTACTCGGCGCCGCGGCTGGAGATGGAGCCCACACCGCCGCACGTTCCGATCTATGTTGGCGGCCTGAGCGATATCGCGTTGCGCCGCGCGGCCCGCAACGATGGCTGGATCGGCGACCTGATCACCACCGACCGGGCCATCGAACGCGTCGACCGGCTGCGCGAGCTGCGCGCCGAACGCGGCTTGTCGATGGACGATTTCGCCGTCCTGACGCCGCTGACCGATGCCTTCACTCCCGAGCACTACGAGCGTGCCGAGGCGAGTGGCATCACCGGGATCATCACGATGCCGTGGATGTTCTACGGCGGCCCACAGGCGTCGCTCGCCGAGAAGATCGACGGTTTGCGCAAGTTCCGCAAGGACCTGGGGCTAGACGGTCAAGGCGACGGTCTTGGTCGCGACGCCGCCGTGGCCGTCGTCGGCGGTGACGGCGAAGCGATCAACGAACCCGGCGACCGCCCTTGCGTTGGGGGTGTACTGGAGTAGGCCGTTGCCGAGGTCGCTCACCGTGCCGCAGAACGGTTGCGTCGCCGTGCAGATCACAGGGTCGTTGTCGGAATCTTCTACGCTGACCCGGAACACGCGATATCCCACCTGGGTGACGGTCAACGTCGGTGGCGCATTGGCGACGTCGGTGTCGACGACGGACGTTTCGCGCGCGGTGATCTGCACTACCGACGAATGCCACGTGTCGGTGGCGTAGATGCGATTCCCGCTGACAGCCAAGGCATTCGGCATCCCGTGGATCGGGACGGCGGTGATCCGGCCGGTGGGGAGATTGACGATGGACACCGCGCTTGTGAACGTCGACTCGTATCCCTGACTCGCCACGAACACTTGCTCTCCGTTGTCACTGACGGCGACCGCACAGCCGCCAACGGCCAGGGTGTCGATGATGGCGCCGGTGCTGGCATTGATGACCGTGGTGGTGCCGGGATGATTGCCGGTGTAGGAGCCTTCGTCGTTGGCGACGTAAATCCGCGTGTCATCCGGCGACGCGGCGACGGCGGTCGGGTAGTAGCCGACAGGAATTGTTCCGGCCAAGCCGCCCAGCGCGGAGATCACCGACACCCGATGGGCGGACTGGCCGCCGTAGAAGCCGTAGTCAGTGACGAACACTTGGCCCAGGGCCGCCGCCACCGCGTAGGGGTGTCCGCCGATCGCGATGGAGCGGACCACAGCGTTGTCGATGGTGTCGATCACGCTGACGGTTCCGTCTTGATTGTTGGCCACATAGAGCTCGCTGCCGAGAACGGCCATGTGGAACGGATGATCACCCACCTCCACGAACGCCGTGGTGTGCTCGATCGGGTCGATCACCCCAACCCTGCGTCCGGCGGGGTCGGCCACGTAGAGGTGGTGACCGTCCGGGCCGACGACCACGGCTTCAGGCCGGAATGTCAACGGAATGCGCGAGATGGTGTTGTCGGCCGTGCGGATCACTGTGACCGCCGGCTCGTCGACGAAGCTCGTCACGTAGAGATGATCGCGACGCGGACTGATCGCCAGGCCCGCGGGCACGACGCCCAACGCGATCTCGGCTGTCACCGCATACGACGGCACCGTCTTCATCGACACCAGCGGAACCGACACGGGCACAGCGATTTTGTCGCGGTCGCCCTTGAAAATGGTGATGGTGAAGTCGTCGTGCCGTTCGGCCGGCGACGCGCTGTCGGCGACCGCCTCGTGCCGTGCCGCGGCCGCGGGTCGGTAGGCCCAGACGCCCATCTCCGCATCGATCACCACGGTGCCCTTGGCCGGAGCGCTGGCGCTGTACGTGTAGCCCGCGCCCGAGTGATCGCAGGTTCCGGTGACCACGCCGGTTTCGGGATCGGGGGCCGTGATCGCCGATCCGGGATCCGGTGGAATCGCGATGCGGCGCGGGCTGATCGGCACTGTCACGGTGATGTAGGCGCTTGCTCCCCGCGGGTCGAGGGCGCGGAAGCCAAGCGTTTCCTCGCCGACCAAGGTGTCGTCGCGCTCCGACGGAAAGGGAACATAGGTGAAGGTGCCGTCCCAGTCGATCGACACCGTACCCCGTTGGGGGAACGGGGCGTCGAGCATGAACGTCAGCAAATCACCGTCCGGGTCAACGATATTCGGCGACACGGTGACCGCGCCCGTCGCTGGATCCGGCGGCCACAGCCGCGGCGGCGCGACGACGACGGGAACGTGGTTGTCGTTGATCCATGTCACCGTCGCATCGAGCGATCCGCCGCAGCCGTCGGCGGTGACGACCACGAAGCTGTCCGAGTCGGCGTTGACCCGCGGATTGGGCGTGTAGCGGAAAATGCCATGGCCGAGATCGGCGACGACGCCGTCCCGCGGCCGAGTGAACGACAGCGCGAGAGGAGTGTTGCCGTCGCCGACGCTGGCCTGATACGTCACCGCGCCGGTGACGCGGTCACATTCCCCGACCTGATGCACGATCAGCGCCGGGGCCGCCTCGGCCATCGACCCGGAGGTCATGGATCAATAGTCGACCTCGGTTGCTGGAAAGGAAAGGGGTGTTTCCCTAAGAGTTGGCCCTTGCCAGCTGATCAGCTTTGTGACGGGTGCGTTAGTTAGCTATCCGTATCATCACTCGTTCGCTAAATCTGCACTTGCCGTCGCACTCGTCGGCTTCGCATCGTGTCCATCGCGTAGGCGCCGGGTCCCGTGAAAACCAGCAGGAAGAAACCGAAGCAGAACAGGATCGCCGGCAGGCCGCCGTTCCCACCCATCTGCGGCCCGACGATCGGCCACAACCCGTGGGGCTGGTGCCGCCAGAAGTAGGTGACGGCCATGTGGCCCGACGCGATGAAGGCGGCGATGCGGGTGAACAACCCGAACATGATCAGCAGGCCGGTGACCAGTTCGATGATGCCGGCGTACCACACCGGCCAGCTGCCGGTGGGAATGCCGAACGCGATCGGCCAGTCGAACAAATGAGATGTGCCGAAGAGGAAGAACAGGAATCCGAACACCACGCGGAACAGGCTCAAGACAGCGGGGGAGTACGAATTGAGGCGCGCGTCCACTTTGGTCGTCATGGGGTCGACCCTACGGTCCTGGGATCTCGCTGTGAATCGCGACAGGAGAACATCGCGCGGCCGGTGGGGCATGGGAGCACCGGCCGCACGATGTGTGCCCCCTCCAACCACCGACGCTATGGCCGAACTCATCCCGGACGAATCGGGGGTTTCCCTATGGTTCCCCCGCAATGCGAAACCGCGGGGCGGAGAAACCCAATTACACGTCGAAGTACAGCGCGACCTCGTATGGGTGAGGCCGGATCTGCACCGGAAGGATCTCGTTCTCCCGCTTGTAGGAGATCCAGGTCTCGATCAGGTCCTCGGTGAAAACGCCGCCCTCGGTGAGGTATTCGTGATCCTCCTCGAGCCGGTCGATGACCGCGGACAGCGACGTCGGGGCCTGCGGGATGTTGGCGGCCTCGTCCGGCGGCAGCTCGTAGAGGTCCTTGTCGACCGGGGCCTGCGGCTCGATCTTCTTCTTGATGCCGTCCAGGCCGGCCATCATCATCGCCGCGAACGCCAGGTACGGGTTGCCCGAGCTGTCCGGGCAACGGAACTCGAGGCGCTTGGCCTTCGGGTTGTTGCCGGTGATCGGAATACGCACACATGCCGACCGGTTGCGCTGGCTGTACACCAGGTTGATCGGTGCTTCGTAACCCGGCACCAGCCGCTTGTAGGAGTTCACCGTCGGGTTGGTGAACGCCAGCAGCGACGGCGCGTGGTGCAGGAGGCCGCCGATGTAGTGGCGGGCGGTGTCCGACAGACCGGCGTAGCCCGACTCGTCGTGGAACAGCGGGCTGCCGTCCTTCCACAGTGACTGGTGGCAGTGCATGCCTGAGCCGTTGTCGCCGAACAGCGGCTTGGGCATGAACGTCACGGTCTTACCCGCCTGCCACGCCGTGTTCTTGATGATGTACTTGTACAGCTGCAGGTCGTCGGCGGCATGCAACAGGGTGTTGAACTTGTAGTTGATCTCGGCCTGCCCGGCGGTGCCGACCTCGTGGTGGCCCTTCTCCAGCTCGAAGCCGGCGTTCTGCAGGTTGGTGCACATCGCATCGCGCAGGTCGACGAAGTGGTCGTAAGGCGCGACGGGGAAGTAGCCGCCCTTCGGGCGGACCTTGTAGCCGCGGTTGGCGCTGCCGTCGGCCTCGACCGGCTCGCCGGTGTTCCACCAGCCGGCCTCGGAGTCGATCTCGTAGAACGTGCCGTTCATTTGCGAGTCGAACGACACCGAGTCGAAGATGTAGAACTCCGCCTCGGCGCCGAAGTAGGCGGTGTCGGCGATGCCGGTGCTGGCCAGGTAGTTCTCGGCCTTGCGGGCCACGTTGCGCGGATCGCGGGAGTACGCCTCGCGGGTGAACGGGTCGTGCACGAAGAAGTTGAGGTTCAGCGTCTTGGCTGCGCGGAACGGGTCGATACGCGCGGTGTCGGGATCGGGCAGCAGCATCATGTCGGACTCGTGGATCGACTGGAAGCCGCGAACCGACGAGCCGTCGAAGGCCAGCCCGTCCTCGAACACGCTCTGATCGAAAAACACAGCCGGGACCGAGAAGTGCTGGACGACGCCGGGCAGGTCGCAGAACCGAATGTCGACGTACTCGACATCCTCGTCCTTGATCTGCTTGATGATGTCGTCGGCGGTCTTTTCTGCCACTGAGTACTCTCCTTAGTTCTGGTAAACCCGCGGGTTGACGCTATGGACACGATGTTGCACGGTCGTCAACCACATGTTGCGCGGAAGTTACGCAATTTGCCTGCGGCGGCGGCCGGGGAGGCCGGGTAGGCCCCGCTTATCCTGACAGTATGGCCCGCGAGATCGGGTCCTGGCTGTCGGGTCCGCCATCGGAGTCGGGCAGCCAGGGCCAACGACCCAATGAGTATCCGGGCCAGCGGCTCGGTTTGCCGCAATCCGGTCCCGGGTCCCTTGCCCGGATGGGCAGGCGGTTCGCCGCGCTGTTCGTCGACTGGTTGATCGCCTACGGGCTGGCGGCGCTGGCGATGTCGTTCGGGTTGGTGTCGATGGCCTCGCTCTCCACCGCCGTGCTGGTCATCTGGTTCGCGCTGGGTGCGGTGTCGGTGCGACTGTTCGGGTTCACGCCCGGCCAGTTCGCCCTGGGGCTGATGGTGGTCCCGGTCGACGGCCGTCAGCACGTCGGGTTCGGCAGGGCCGTGGTGCGCGGAGTGCTGATCGCGGTGGTGATCCCGCCGCTGATCACCGACGCCGACCTGCGGGGACTACAGGACAAGGTGACGTATACCGCGGTCGTGCGGCGCTAGTCAGCGCCTGCGGACGGTGCGTTGCACGTTGCGCATCTTGGCCTGCGTCGGCAGCGGGCCCTTGGGCATCGCGGCGGGTCCGGCTTTGGTGCCCAGCGCCGCCAGCCGCGACTCGAGCGAGTCCATCTGCTTGACCGTGATGTTCGCGGGCAGCTTGGTCAGGTGACGCTCGAGCTTGGCCAGCGGCACCTCGCCCTCGCCGTTGCCGACCATGACGTCGTAGATCGGGATGTCGCCGACCAGTCGGGCGGTGCGCTTCTTCTCCTGCGCCAGCAGGGGTTTGACGCGGCTCGCCGACCCTTCGCCGACGAAGATCACGCCGGGGCGCCCGATCACCCGGTGCACCGCGTCGAAGTGGCCGGTGGCGGCGACGCCGGGCGTGACCCGCCACTTGCCCTTCAGGTTGTCCAGCGCCCATGCGGCGGCCCCGGTCTGCCCCTCGGCCTTGCGGTACACCGACTTCTGTGCGCGACGGCCGAAGATGATGAAGGCCACCAGCGCGCCGAGCACCACGCCCAGCGGGATCATCATGTAGCCGGAGACACCGCCCGAGAGGATCCCGAAGGCCACCGAGGCACCCACGATGAGCACGAACGCCCCGATCATGTAGGGCAGGAGGCGTTTGTCCTCTTTGCGCTGGATCTGGAACGCCTGCCACAGCTGGCTACGGCGTTGCTTGGAAGCCGCCTTGCGGGTGGCCTTCGCCTCGGCCTTGGCGGCCTTTGTCGCAGCGGGATCACGGGGTTTCGCCATCTGTTCAGGATACGGCGGGACGCGACGCGACGGCCTGGGCATACAGCCTTCCGGCCCGATAGGACGACCGGACGAGGGGACCGGCCAACACTCCGGCGAAGCCGAGGCCGTTGGCGAACTGCTCGTGGTCGACGAACTCCTCGGGCTTGACCCACCGCTCCACCGGGTGGTGGCGCAGCGACGGCCGCAGGTACTGGGTGATGGTGACGATGTCGCAGCCGGCGTCACAGAGATCGCGCAGCGCGGTGCGCACCTCGTCGGGTGTCTCGCCCATGCCGAGGATGAGGTTGGACTTGGTGACGAGGCCGTATTCGCGGGCGGCGGTGAGCACCGCGAGGCTGCGCTCGTAGCGAAACGCCGGGCGGATCCGCTTGAAGATACGAGGGACGGTTTCGACGTTGTGCGCCAACACTTCTGGACGCGCCTCGAAGACCTGCTCGAGTAGCGCGGGCTCGCCGTTGAAATCCGGGATCAGCAACTCCACACCGGTGTTGGGGTTCAGCTTCTTGATGGCCCGCACGGTTTCGGCGTACAGCCATGCGCCGCCGTCGGGTAGATCGTCGCGGGCCACCCCGGTCACGGTGGAGTAGCGCAGCCCCATGGCCTGCACGCTCTCGGCGACCCGGCGCGGCTCGTCGCGGTCCAGTTCGGCGGGTTTACCGGTGTCGATCTGGCAGAAGTCGCAGCGACGGGTGCACTGCTCGCCACCGATCAGGAACGTGGCCTCGCGGTCCTCCCAGCACTCGAAGATGTTCGGGCAGCCTGCTTCCTCGCACACCGTGTGCAGGCCTTCCCGCCGCACCAGCGCCTTGAGTTCCTGGTACTCCGGGCCCATCTTGGCTCGGGTCTTGATCCACGGCGGCTTGCGCTCGATCGGCGTCTCGGCATTTCGGACCTCGAGACGCAGGAGTTTTCTACCGTCAGGCGCGACTGTCACTACGTCAACGCTACTACCAGGCGGCCGTCGAGCGCGTCACACACGGCCTCGGCCACCGGCGCAAGCACGTCGTCGACCGTCACCCGGCGGCCCAGTTCGGCGGTCAGCGACGTGACGCCTGCGTCGGAGATGCCACACGGCACTATCGCCGAGAAAGCGTCCAGGTCGCAGTCGCAGTTGAGCGCGAACCCGTGCAGTGTGGTCGCGCGCGCGACCCGGATGCCGATGGCGGCGATCTTGCGCGCAGGGCGCAACCCGTCGGACGGCACCCAGACCCCGGAGCGGCCCTCGACCCGTCCGGTCTCCAGGCCCAGGCCCGCACACACCTTGATCATCGATTCCTCAAGGCGCCGAACGAAATTCACCACATCGAGTGGCTCGACGAGGCCGACGATCGGATACCCGACCAGCTGGCCTGGCCCGTGCCAGGTGATCTTGCCACCGCGATCGGTGTCGACGACGGGCGTGTCGTCGATGGGGCGCTCCTCGGGCAGCGTGCGCCGGCCTGCGGTGTACACCGATGGGTGCTCGAGCAGCAGCAGGGTGTCCGGACCGCCTGCGGCTCGTGCGTCGGCGAGCTCGCGCTGGAGTTGCCAGGCCGCCTGGTAGTCGACCGTGCCGAGCCGCTGAACGTCGATCGGCGTAGCCGTCGACCGGATCGATGCCGCCATGGCCGCAACGCTACCCCCGGTCATGTGTTGTTCGGCGCCGTGGCGAAGGCCAGCGCCTCGCCGATGGTGTTGTGATGGAAGACGAAACCGGCGCGCTCCAGCGCGGCGGGGATCGCGCGCTGCCCGCCCAACAGGCCTTCCTCCGCGAACTCGCCCAGTGCGATGCGCAGCGCAAACCCCGGGACGATCAGCGGGGTGGGCCGGTTCACGGTGCGGCCGAGCGCGGCGGTGAACTCCGCGTTGGTCACCGGGGCGGGACCGGTCAGGTTGACCGGACCCGACACCTCGTCGTGGGTGATCGCGAACAGCAGCGCCCGGACCTCGTCCTCGAGACTGATCCACGACATGTACTGGCGCCCGTTGCCCAATCGGGCACCGAGCCCCAACGAGAACAGCGGCCTGATCCGGCTCAGAATCCCACCCGACGGTGCCAGCACCAGACCTGTCCGCACCAGCACCACCCGCGTGCCGTCACGCTCAGCGAACGAGGTGGCGGCCTCCCAGTCCTCGCACAGCTGGGCCATGAAACCCCTACCGGCAGCGGCGGTTTCGTCGGTCGTGCGGCTACCGGTGTCGCCGTAGTAGCCGACCGCGCTGGCGTTGATCAGAGCGGGAACACCGGCCTCGACCACCGCGGTGGACAGCACTTCCGTCGGCCCGATGCGGCTGTCGCGAAGGCACTGCTTGAACGCACCCGACCACCGCTTGTCACCGACGTTGACGCCGCACAGGTTCACCACCGCATCCACAGCGTCCAAGGCGCTCGGGTCGAACTCGCCGGTGTCCGGGTTCCAGAACACCTCGTCCGCGTTCGACGGAGCGCGGCGCACGATCCGCAGCACCCTGTGGTCGGTGGCGCGCAAGGCGTATACCAACGCAGAGCCGATCAGCCCTGAGGACCCCGCAATCGCGATGACGGCGCTGGTCACAGGGTTCTACAGCCCAAGATCGGCCTCGAACGCGCCCTCTTCGAGCCTGCGCTTGATGGTGGTCACGAAGCGGCCGGCGTCGGCGCCGTCAATGAGCCGATGGTCGTAGGTGAGTGGCAGGTAGGACACCGACCGCACACCGATCGACTCGTTGCCGAACTCGTCGACGATGACCCGTGGGCGCTTGACGATCGCCCCGGTGCCCAGCATCGCCGCCTGCGGCGGCACCAGGATCGGGGTGTCGAAAAGTGCGCCCTGGCTGCCGATGTTGGTGATCGTGAACGTCCCGCCGGACAGCTCGTCCGGTTTGAGGTTGCCGGACCGGGCGCGAGCGGCGATGTCGGCGATCGCCCGCGCGAGTCCGCCAAGCGAGAGGTCGCCCGCGTTGTGGATCACCGGCGAAAGCAGCCCCTGGTCGGTGTCGACCGCGAAACCGAGGTGCTCGGCGTCGTAGTACGTGATCTCCTTGGTGTCCTCGTTGTAGCTGGCGTTGACGTTCGGGTGAATCTTCAACGCGTCGATCACGGCACGCGCGATGAACGGCAGGTACGTCAGGTTGACGCCTTCCCGCTCGGCGAAGGCGTTCTTCGCCTTGGCCCGCAGCGCCACGATCTTGGTCATGTCGACCTCGTGGGTCTGCGTCAATTGAGCTGTCGCCTGCAGGGATTCACGCGTCTTCTTGGCGGTGATCTGCCGGATCCGGTTGGCCTTCTGCGTGGTGCCGCGCAAGTGCGCCAATGCGGGCGCGGGCGTCGGGGCGGCGGCCGCCGGCTTGGCCGGTGCCGCGGGTGCCGCCTCAGCCGCCGGAGCGGGCGGTGCCTTCTTGGCCTCCGCGGCCGCCATCACGTCCTGCTTGCGGATCCGTCCGCCGACGCCGGTGCCCTTCACGGTCGCCAAGTCAATGTTGTTCTCGGCAGCCAGTTTTCGCACCAGCGGGGTGACGTACGGGCCGCCGTCAACGGATGGCGCCTCCGCGGCAGGCGCGGGCTTGGCCTCTTCTTTCGGTTCTGGCTTGGGCTCCGGTTTCGGTTCCGGCTTGGGCTCGGGCTTCGGGCTTCGGCTCGGGCTTGGCCTCTTCCTTCGGTTCGGGCTTGGGCTCCGGCTTGGGTGCCGGCTCCTCGGCCGCCGCAGCACCTGCTTCGCCGATCTTGGCGAGCTCGCCGCCGACGGCGACCGTGTCGTCCTCCTCGGCGGTGATGGACAGCAGCGTGCCCGCGACCGGTGACGGGATCTCGGTGTCGACCTTGTCGGTGGACACCTCGACGAGCGGCTCGTCGACCTCGACGGAGTCGCCGACCTTCTTCAGCCACCGCGTCACGGTGCCCTCGGTGACCGATTCGCCCAGTTCGGGCATCTTCACCGACGTTGCTTCGCCTCCGCCGGAAGACTGCGCGGCCGGCTTGGCCGGCTCCGGTTCCGGTTCCGGCGCCTCCTGCTCCTCGGCGGCGGGTTCGGGCTGTGCGGCCGGCTCCTCGGCAGGCTTTTCTTCTTCGGCCGGCTTCTCCTCCGCGGCCGGCGCGGCCGGCGCCTCGCCGTCGGATTCGCCCGCTTCGCCGATCACGGCGAGCTCGCCGCCGACCTCAACGGTGTCGTCTTCCTGAGCGATGATCTTCGTCAGCACACCCGCGGCAGGCGACGGGATCTCGGTGTCGACCTTGTCGGTGGACACCTCGAGCAACGGCTCATCTTGCTCCACCGTGTCGCCCTCTTGCTTGAGCCAGCGGGTGACAGTGCCCTCGGTGACGCTCTCACCGAGAGCGGGCATCTGAACGGAGATGGCCATGTGTTTCGACTCCCTCGCTCCCTGGAACGGTCAGTCAGTTCGTACCGGCTCGAATGTCCGGTCCCATCCTGTCACGTCTCTGTGCGCAGTTCGCCGCAGACCTGAGGTCTCGAAGCTCTGGCACTATCGATAGAGGTGAGAAAAGGAGCGAAGTGCAGGTGGGACTGTTCGACAGGTTTCGGGCTGGTGGCCGCAAGGCGCGGGGTGCCGACGGCAGCGACCCCGCGGCCGATCTGCGCTACCTGCAGCAGTGGGTCGCCGAGCACACCGGCGTAGAGGCCTTCGTCGAACCGAGGACCACCGTCACCGACGTCACGGTCGTCCTGGTGGCCGCCGACGGGGAGTGGACCCGCCGCAGGGCCGGCGGCGACGCCGGCGCCCGACGCCTGAGCGAGCAGCTTCAGATTCCCGTCTATGACGTGCAGAAGGTGGGCTATCCACAGCGGATGCGGGACTACGACGCACGCAGGCGGATCGAACGTGAGCGCGCCGTTCGCGAGGAACTCGAAGGCTGATACGGTACCGGCGGTCCCACTAACTGTGCGGAGGTGCCATGGCCGAGATCACCGAACGGTTCGTCGACAGCAGTGACGGGGTGCGCGTCGCGGTCTACGAAGAGGGCAATCCCGCGGGGCCGACGGTGGTGCTGATACACGGCTGGCCGGATTCGCATGTGCTGTGGGACGGCGTCGCACCGCTGCTCACAGACCGCTTCCGCGTCATCCGCTATGACAACCGCGGTGTCGGCAAAACTTCTGTGCCCAAATCTGTTTCGGCATACACGATGGCGGCCTACGCCGACGACTTCGCCGCGGTGATCGACGCCGTGGTGCCCGGCGAGCCTGTACATGTGCTCGCACACGACTGGGGGTCGGCGGGGATGTGGGAGTACCTGTCCCGGCCCAGCGCAGGCGATCACGTCGCTTCGTTCACGTCGGTGTCGGGTCCCAGCGGCGACCACATGAACCGGTTCATCGTCGGCGGTCTCAAACGGCCGTACCGGCCGCGGCGGTTCCTGCAGGCGCTGGATCAGCTGTTGCGGTTCTCATATATGGCCCCTTTCTCCATACCGGTGCTCGCGCCGTTGGTTGTGCGGACGTTCTTGGCGGATGGGTGGCGGCGCATGCTGATGATTCGTGACGGAATTCCCGCCGACCGCCTTTACCACTCCGACACGTATCGCTCCGATGCGGCCAACAGTCTGAAGGTGTACCGCGCCAACTACTTCAAGACAATTCGCTCGGCGAGGACCGATCACTACGTCGGCGTGCCCGTGCAACTCATCGTCAACTCCAGCGACCCGCATATCCGGCCACACGTCTACGAAGACACCAAGAGGTGGGTGCCGCGGTTGTGGCGGCGCGACATCAAGGCCGGCCACTGGATGCCGATGTCGCATCCCCAGGTGCTCGCGGAGTCGGTTGCCGAGTTCATCGATTTCCTCGAAGGCAAGCCTGCGAGCCGGGCGCTGCTGCGCGCGCAGGTCGGCCGTCCGCGCGAATATTTCGGCGACACACTGGTTTCTGTGACGGGCGCGGGCAGCGGCATCGGTCGCGAAACCGCGCTGGCGTTCGCCCGCGAGGGTGCCGAAGTGGTGGTCAGCGACATCGACGAGGCCACCGCGAAGGAGACCGCCGCGCATATCGTCGCGCGCGGCGGCGTCGCGCACGCCTACGCCGTCGACGTCTCCGACGCCGACGCCGTCGAGCAATTCGCCGAGCGGGTGAGCTCTGAGCACGGCGTGCCCGACATCGTGGTCAACAACGCTGGGGTGGGTCATGCAGGGCTGTTCCTCGAAACGCCGCGCGACGAATTCGATCGCGTCCTTGCGATCAACTTCGGTGGAGTCGTCAACTGCTGCAGGTCATTTGGCCGCCGCCTCGTCGATCGCGGCACCGGCGGGCACATCGTCAACATCTCCTCGATGGCCGCATATTCGCCGCAGCAGTCGATGAATGCATACGCCACCAGCAAGGCCGCAGTGTTCATGTTCGGCGACTGCCTGCGCGCCGAACTCGATCAGGCCGGGGTAGGGCTCACGACGGTGTGCCCCGGCGTGATCAACACGAATATCGTGCACACCACCCGGTTCGACGTGCCCGCCGGAAAGCAGGCCAAGGTCGAGGCGCGGCGCGCGCAACTGGAGAAGGCGTTCGCCGTCCGCAGATACGGTCCCGACAAGGTGGCCAAGGCGATCGTGTCCGCCGTCAAGAAGAACAAGCCGATCCGGCCCGTGGCGCCGGAGGCCTACTTCGTGTACGGCGTCGCGCACCTGTTGCCGCAGGTGATGCGCAGCTCCGCCCGTGCCAGCGTGATGTAATCAGCCGTTCCCAGCGATGTCCTCGAGGACTGCGAACATCGTGCGCGTCGGCACGCCGGTGCCGCCCTTGCCGGTGTAACCCCACGGCCCGCCGGTGTTGTACGCCGGTCCCGCGATGTCGATGTGCGCCCACTGCACCCCGTCGGCGACGAACTCGCGCAGGTACGTGCCCGCGACGAGCATGCCCGCATAGCGCGAGCCGCTGACGTTGGCCAGGTCGGCCACCGTCGACTTCAGGTCGTCCTTCAATTCTTCGGGCAGCGGCATCGGCCAGGCGTTCTCGCCGACCTCCTGGGAAATCTCGGCGACGCGGTCGCGGAACTCGTCGCTGCCCATCACGCCGGGCGTGCGGGCGCCGAGCGCCACGGTCTGCGCGCCTGTCAGCGTCGACGTTTCGATCAGGTAGTCGGGCTTGTCTTCGCAGGCCCGCACGATCGCGTCGGCCAGGATCAACCGGCCCTCGGCGTCGGTGTTGAGCACCTCGACGGTGATGCCGCCGTACTGGGTGAGCACGTCACCGGGGCGCTGCGCGGTCGACGACGGCATGTTCTCGGCCATCGGCACGGTCGCGATCACGTCGATGGGCAACTGCTGCTCGGCGGCCAGCACGACGGTGGCGATGACGGCCGCTGCACCGCCCATGTCGGAGGTCATGTGGTGCATGTTGGCCGCGGGCTTGATCGAGATGCCGCCGGTGTCGAAGGTGATCCCCTTGCCGACGAGCGCGACGGTCTTGGCCTTTTTGGTCTTCGCCCCACGGTGAATAAGGCGGACCAGCCGCGGTGGTCGCGACGAGCCCTGGCCGACCCCGATCACGCCGCCGTACCCGTCCTTGGCCAGCTCCTTGTCGTTCAGCACTTCCACCTCGAGGCCCGCCGCCTCACCCAAAGCCTTTGCGCGCTTGGCGAATTCGGCCGGATAAAGATGACTCGGCGGGGTGTTGACCAAATCGCGTGCAGTGGCCACCGCGCTGCCGATCGCCGCGGCACGCTCGGCAGCCGCTGCAGCTGTTTTTGGTGCTCCTCTCGTCCGCGGTCCCTTGGTCTTCGTGTCGGCCGTCAGCGCCGTGATCTCACGCAGGCCCGCGTCCTTCGGTGCGGTCTTGGAACTGCGGAAGTCGGTGAACCGGTACGCGCCGAGGATCAGCCCCTCGATCGTCGCACTGAGGTCCAGGTCCGAAAGCGTGGTGATCACGGTCTCGGTGCCGTTCAACGAACGCGCTGCCACTCCCGCTGCGCGGCGGATGACGTCGGCGGGCCACTTGTCACGGTCCTTACCCAGGCCCACCGCGAGGACGCTGCCCACGGGGAGCGACGGTGCGACAACCCGGGTGACCTGATCGGCGCCGCCCTTCGCGCCGAGGGCCTTGAGCGCGACGTCGATCTCCCCGACGGCCTCAGCGTCGAGAAACGGATTGCCGACGACTGAAGCGGCACCAGCCGTCGCGTCGTCGTCCTGGTCGCTGACGACCGGCACGATCAACACCACCGAACCCTTCGTGCGTTTGGGCAGCGACGAGGCGACGGTGACGGTAGGGGCCTGATATCCGGGATTTGCGGTGCTCACGAGCTTCCAGCCTAGCTACCGGCCGGCACTGCTCATGTCGTAGGCCGTCACGGGCGCATCGAATCCCTTGAGCGTCAACGGTTCCTGCCGGATTGCAGGCCATTCCGGCAGCGCATCCCTTACGTCCGAGGAGGCGAGGATCTGTCCTGGCGACGCGGCGGCCACCAACCGTGCGGCCAAATTCACCGCGTCGCCGAAGTAGTCTCCGCCGATGGCGACGACGGGACCGTAGCCGAGCCCCGCCCGGATCCTCAGTCCGGATTCGTGCGTCCGTGGGTCCTCGACGAGGTCTGCGGCCGTGTGTACGAGGCACTCCGGAGTCGAGCTCACCCACATCACCGCATCGCCGATGAACTTCACCAATCGACTGTCGTCGGCCTGCACCACGTCGCTGACGGCCGCACCGAACCCGTTGAGCAGAGTCGACAACTCTGCGGGAGACAGCACGTGGGTGAGCGCGGTGAACCCGGAGAGGTCCGCAAAGCCGACGCCGCAGGTCACACTCTCGGACGGATTGAGGGTGACGCTCTCGAAGAGGCGCGGGCGTGTCGTGTGATGGCGGTGAACCACGTCGAGCAGCGCCCCGATCCGGGGAATCAATTCGGCCACTTCGCGCCAGGCCTGGGCAGTGGTGAGTTCATCGTGGCTGCGGGTGATCCAGAAGTCGGGCCGCGACGTGCGAAGCAGTGTCGTTTCGGCCTCCGCGAGCCGGGCCATAGCGGCGCCGACGAGTCGCAACAGGCCGCCGTCGTCGCCCAGCCGCTGCCTCATGTCGGCACAGGTGGCCAGGGCATCGACGTCCACTTGGCTCAACACGACGTCGTCGGGGTTGGGGACGCTCAAGCCGAGCGTGGTCCAGAAGTGCGCGGTGTCGTCCAGAGGCAGTCCGAGTGCCTCGGCAGCGGTTCGCAGGCTGTGGGTCGGTCGCCCAGTCCGCCTGACGGCGTCGCCGGAAAGCCCAAACAGTCGGCCGCGACGCTCCGCCTCGACCATCTCTTCGACGGTGAACCCGAGACTGTCCAGGTAGTTGATCAGGTCCGCTCGCTCTCGCGCGTTGGCGAGTCCGGCGGCTTCCAGCGCGTCCAGGTCGACCATCAGCGGGACAGGTGCAGGTCGTAGGCCGTCACCGGGGAATCGAATCCCTTCAATATCAACGGTTCCTGCGGGATGGCCTGCCAGTCGGCCAGCTCGTCGCGAACGTCGTTGGACGCCAGGATCTGGCCCGGCGCCGCCGCTCCCACAAGGCGGGCGGCCAGATTGACCGGGTTTCCGAAATAATCGCCGCCGATGGCCAGCACGGAGCCGTAGCCGAGACCTGCGCGAACCTGCAGGCCGGCCTCCCGCGCCCGGGAGTGCTCGACGAGATCCATCGCCACTTTCACGAGGAGTTCGGGAGTCGACGTCACCCACATCACCTCATCCCCGATGAACTTCACCACACGTCCACCGTCGGCGTGCACCAGGTCGGAGACCGTGCCGCCGAATTCGACTAGTAGGTCAAGCAATTCGGTCGGCGTGAGGATTTGCGTCAGCGTGGTGAATCCGGTCAGATCCGCGAATCCGATGCCGCACGTGACGCTTGCCGACGCGTCGGTGATGACGCCCTCGAAGTGGGTCCGGGCGCTGACGATGTGCTGCCGGAAGACGGCGTCGATCAGGACGCCGAACCGATGGGTGATTTCCGTGACCGCACGATATGCCTTCGCCGTGGTGAGTTCGTCGCCGCTGTGGGTCACCAGTAGGTCGGGTTGCGCGATGCGCGCCATCGTCCCACCCGCTTCGGCGACTCGAGCCATGGCGTTGCCGAGCACCCGCAGAAATGCGAGTGCGGCGTCATCGCCGACGAGCGCCTTGATCGCCACCCACGTCTGGAGTCCGTCGACGTCGGCCTGGCTCAGCGCGAGTGCCTCAGGGTCGGAGATCCTCAGGCCCATCACCGCCCAGGCGGTCGCGACCTCATCGACGGATGTGCCGAGCGCGTCGGCGGCCGTACGAAGGCTGTGGATCGGGCGGCCCGGCCCCTGCAGGGCGTCACCTGCCAGGCCGAACAGCCGTCCCTGGCGTTCGGCCTCGACCATCTCCTCGGCCGTGAACCCCAGACCGTCGAGATATTCGATCAGCGCTGCGCGCTCGCGCGCATTAGCGATTCCGGCCGCCTCCAAGGCTTCGAAATCGACCACGACCCGAGTCTGCCAGCGTCGACTTCCCGATTAGGGTGGATTTCCGTGCGGGAAACAGATGCGAGCGAAGTCCAACACGGCCCCCTCGAGGAACGCCATCGCCAACTCGGCGCGAGTTTCGCGGAGTTCTCGGGTTGGCTGATGCCGGTGTCATACGCAGGCACAGTCAGCGAACACGCCGCGACGCGCACCACCGTCGGCCTGTTCGACGTGAGCCATCTCGGTAAGGCGCTGGTGCGGGGACCTGGCGCCGCCGAGTACGTCAACTCCGCTCTCACCAACGACCTTCGACGCATCGGAGAAGGCAAGGCGCAATACACGTTGTGCTGCACCGATTCCGGTGGCGTCATCGACGATCTGATCGCCTACTACGTCTCTGATGACGAGATTTTCCTGGTGCCCAACGCGGCGAACACGCCCGCTGTCGTCGCGGCACTGCAGGAGCGCGCGCCAGAAGGACTGACCATCACCGACGAACACCGCTCGTATGCCGTGCTCGCCGTGCAGGGACCCAAATCGACCGACGTCGTCGGCGGCCTGGGGCTGCCAACGGACATGGACTACATGGGGTATGCGGACGCCGAATTCGGCGGTGTGCCGGTTCGCGTGTGCCGAACCGGCTACACGGGTGAACACGGCTACGAACTGCTGCCGACGTGGGATCAGGCCGGCGTGGTTTTCGACGCGCTGGTGGACGCTGTCAGCAGTGCGGGCGGTGAGCTGGCCGGGCTGGGGGCCCGCGACACGCTGCGCACCGAGATGGGTTACCCGCTGCACGGCCACGAACTGTCACTGCAGATCTCGCCGCTGCAGGCTGGCTGTGGATGGGCGATCGGCTGGAAGAAGGACGCGTTCTGGGGACGCGACGCGCTGCTGGCGGAGAAGGAGACGGGTCCCAAGCGCGTCCTGCGCGGGCTGCGGGCTCTCGGCCGCGGCGTACTGCGGCCTGACCTCACCGTCCTCGACGGAGATCGCCCGGTCGGCGTCACGACATCGGGAACCTTTTCTCCGACTTTGAAAGTCGGCATCGCGCTTGCGCTGATTGACACTGACGTCAACGGCCCCGCCATCGCCGACGGCCAGACAGTTTCGGTGGATGTCCGCGGCCGCAGCCTCGAATGTGAAGTCGTTAAGCCCCCGTTTGTCGAGGCAAAAACCCGGTAGCGAGCGGATATACAATCGCTGCATGACTGACGGCCCCCTCGAGTTCACGGTTGAGCGCAACGCAAAGCCGGTGAGCGACGAGGTACGGGCGTCGATTCTGAACGATCCGCCGTTCGGCCAGTTCCACACCGATCACATGGTCTCGATCGACTATCTCGACGGGAAGGGGTGGCACAACGCGCGGGTGATCCCGTACGGGCCGATCGAACTGGACCCGTCGGCCATCGTGCTGCACTACGCCCAGGAGGTGTTCGAAGGGCTCAAGGCCTATCGCTGGGCGGACGGCTCCATCGTCTCGTTCCGGCCGGAGGCCAATGCCAGGCGGCTGCGCTCCTCGGCGCGCCGGTTGGCGATCCCCGAGTT
Source organism: uncultured Actinomycetota bacterium (assembly GCA_963698965.1). GTDB lineage: Bacteria > Actinomycetota > Actinomycetes > Mycobacteriales > Mycobacteriaceae > Mycobacterium. Next base: position 154,047 of record CAVOSY010000002.1, on the reverse strand, counting down.
GCCCGAAGAGGTGTTCATCGAGTCGCTGCGGCAGCTGATCGCCGTCGATGGGCCATGGGTGCCGCCGGCGGGCGGCGAGGAGTCGCTGTACCTGCGGCCCTACATCTTCGCCACCGAGGCGGGTCTGGGTGTGCGGCCGGCGAGCGAATACCGCTATCTGGTCATCGCCTCGCCCGCCGGAGCGTATTTCAAGGGCGGCATCAAGCCGGTCAGCGTGTGGCTGTCGACGGAGTACGTGCGTGCGTGCCCCGGCGGTACCGGCGCGGCCAAGTTCGGAGGCAATTACGCCGCGTCGCTGCTGGCCCAGGCCCAGGCCATCGAGAACGACTGCGATCAGGTGGTCTGGCTGGACGCCGCGGAACGCCGCTTCGTCGAAGAGATGGGCGGGATGAACTTGTTCTTCGTGTTCGGCAGCGGCGGCACGGCCCGGCTCGTCACCCCAGAACTGAGCGGGTCAATCCTGCCCGGGGTAACGCGAGATGCCTTGCTGCAGTTGGCAACTGATGCCGGGTTCGCCGTCGAGGAACGCAAGATCGACGTCGACGAGTGGCAGAAGAAGGTCGCCGCGGGCGAGATCACCGAGGTGTTCGCGTGCGGCACCGCAGCGGTGATCACCCCGGTCGCCAGGGTCAAGTACGGCGACGGTGAGTTCACCATTGCCGACGGCGGACCGGGGGAGATCACGATGGCGCTGCGGGACACGTTGACCGGCATCCAGCGCGGCACGTTCGCCGACACGCACGGCTGGATGGCGCGGCTGAGCTAGTCGATCACCGCCTTATGCTCGGGGCAGTAGGACGCGATCGACGCGCCGACGAAGAACGCCGAGTCCTCGAACTCCAGATCTGTGTAGTCGGCGACGGCGCTGACGGCGTCGAGCAGGTCGCCGCCCTTGTCGAGGATGGTGCACACGTCCTCGGCGACGCCGATAGCTTCCTTCGCTGAGGGCGCCTCGATGCCCTCGTCGCTGATCACGCTGATGAAGGTGTCGTCGACTGTGCTTGCCGAGGCCACGCCTGTCGACGCGAACGCGGCAAGTCCCAGGGCGGACGTGGCGACGGCGGTGCCGATGATGGTGGTGAGGCGGTTCATTGGCGGAATCCCTTCGGTTGTCGGTCACCCATGCGGGCACCGGAAGATTCCGAGAAACGCCTTGGAGAATCCTTGGAAGAACCTTGGAACGCTGACTAGCCGATCGCCAGCCCGACTGCGGCGACCGTCGTCGTCACCTCGATGGCGGCGCCCAGCACGTCGCCGGTGATTCCGCCGAACCGGCGCACACAGTGCGCGACGAGCGCAATACCGCACACGAGCGCAACGAGGACCACCAGCGGGCCCTGCCACCTCCGCTGATCGGCGAGCACGGCCAGCACCGCGACAGCCACGACCCAGGCAAGCACCACCGCGGCCGGTTGGGTGCCCGCGGCGCGTCCACCCAGCGAGCTGCCCTGCGCTGCTGGCACCGACCGCCTGCACGCCGCCACCGCGGCCACCCGGCCCGCGGTCACCGCGGCGATCACTGCGACCACACCCAGGTCCGTGAACGCCAGCGCCTGCAGCAGGATCGCGACCACCGCGGCGGCCACGCCGAAGGGGCCCGCGGAACCGTCGCGCATGACCTGCAGTGCCCGCTCCGGCGGCCCGTAACAGCCGAGCGCGTCGGCGGTGTCGGACAGCCCGTCGATGTGCAGGCCGCGGGTCGCGATCAGCAGGACCGCGACCGCGAGGGCGCCGCCGATCGGGTCACCAGCGCCGAAGGCCCACGATGACGCCCAGACCACGGCGCCCGCAAGCGCCCCGAGTGCGACACCCACGACAGGCAATGCGGTGATGACACCGCGGCCCACGCCGGCTGAGCCGCGCACGGGCAGGACGGTCGCAAACGCGAATGCGCCTGTGACCGAGCGGATCACGCGGTGACGCCCGCCTCGTCGAACGTGGCCATCGACGCGAGCGCGGCGACGGCGGCGCGCACGACGGGCAAGGCGACCGCGGCGCCGGTGCCCTCGCCGAGCCGCATTCGCATGTCGATGATCGGTTCGAGCTCGAGGTGCTTCAGCGCGAGGGTGTGCGCCGGTTCTGTCGACCGGTGTCCCGCCTGCCACCACTCCCGGGCGCCTGGCGCGAGCCGGTCGGCCACCAATGCGGCTGCGGTCACGACAACGCCGTCGAGCAGCACCGGCGTGCGGCGCACGGCCGCCTGGGCGCAGAATCCCGCCATGGCGGCGAAGTCCGCTCCGCCGCAGACCCGCAGCAGCCCAACCGGATCCGCGGACAGCCCGCGGGCCCGGTACAGCGCGTCCCGGATGGCGGCGGTCTTGCGCGCCCAGCCGGCGTCGTCGACACCGGTGCCCCTCCCGACGACGGCCACGGGCTCGGACTTCGTCAGGGCGGCGATCAAACTGGTTGCGGCCGTGGTATTTCCGATTCCCATATCGCCAGCGATCAACAGGTCCGCCCCGGAATCGACCTCCTCGTCGGCGATCCGGCGGCCCGCCGCGATGGCGGCGTCCGCTTCCTCGGAGCTCAGCGCGTCTTCCACCGCGATGTTGCCGCTGCCGCGACGGACCTTGTGTGCGCCGATCGACGGCGACAGCGGTTCGGCGACGTCGACGGCGATGTCGACCACCCGCACGCTTGCGCCTGCCGTCTCGGCGAGCACGTTGATGGCCGCGCCACCCGCGTCGAAATTGGCGACCATCTGGGCGGTGACCTCCGCCGGATACGCGGATACCCCCGCCGAGGTGACGCCGTGGTCACCGGCGAACACCACGACGCGGGCCCGCTGAAACTGTCGCGGTGGGCACACGCCCTGGCATGCCGCCACCCACACCGACAGGTCCTCGAGCCGACCCAGCGAGCCGGGCGGTTTGGTCAGCCGGTCCTGCCGGGCCCGCGCCGCGGCGGCGACATCGGCATCGGGTGGGGTGATTTCGAAGTCAGTCACGGTCGCGACTCGCCGGTTCTTTGACCGTCATGGGTTGACCCGCGAGCACCAGCACGACGCGGTCGCACTGGGCGGCCAGGCGTTGGTTGAGGCTGCCGAGCTCGTCGGCGAACCGCCGCCCGGCCGCGGTCTCCGGCACCACCGTCAGTCCCACCTCGGGGCTGACCAGCGCGAGCGGCGATCCGAACGAGACGACCGCGTCGATCAGCTCGTCGACGTCGGCCCCGACCGAACCGCCGGTCCACGCGTCGCGCTTGTCCATCGCCGCGGCCAGCCAGCCGCCGATATCGTCGACCAGCGTCGCCGTCGCGGTGTCGGACCGCAATTGCGTTGCCACATCGATAGTTTCAACAGTCGACCACAGCGCTGGCCGCCGCGCCCGGTGTGCCGCGATGCGCACCGACCAGTCGGCGTCGTCGGCGGGGGCTGCGCCGGTGGCGATGTATCGCACTCGGCCGTCGTCGGACGAATCGGCGATCGCCGTCTCAGCCCACTGTGACTTGCCCGACCTGATACCGCCGAGCACCAGTATGCGCACAGGTGATCAGGCGACCTTGTCGCCGCGATTGACCTGCGGCCGCGGGGCGCGCATCCGGCGCAGCTGGGAGGCGCGGCTGGCGGCGTAAAAGCCGAGTTTCCAACCACTTTCGGTGTTATCGGGGAACTTCTGGTCGACGAGTTTGTTCACCTTGCGGCCCAGGATGAAACCGTCGATCACCATGATCAGCACCAGGACCAGCATCGCGGGGGAGAGCAGGCGCTGCACGGTGAGCGACGGCACCGCCAGCATGATGAAGATCAGGCCGAGCGCTGCGGGCATGAACAGGCCGAGCAGGTTCCGGCGCGAGTCGACCACGTCGCGGGCGAAGCGGCGCACCGGGCCCTTGTCGCGGGGTAGCAGGTACGCGTCCTCGCCCGACATCATCTTTTCCCGGCGCTCGGACATGTCGGCGCGGCGGGAGAGCCGCTCGGCCTTGCGCTCCTCGCGGCTCAGCTTCGGACCGCCGAGCTCCTTGCGGCGCCGGCGCGCTTCGGAGGACGTCATCGGCGCCGGTGCGACCGGGCCTCGCTTGCCCTGGTCGCGTTTCGGAGTGGGCCTGCCCTTCGGGGCGGTGGCGCCAGTGTTCTGGGCGGCGCCGGACACGGCCTCGTCGGCGACCCTGTCCGAGTCCGGCTTGTCTTTCTTTCGGCCCAGCAGCTTCACGCTTGCCAGATTAGTCTGCCGCCATGCGGGTCCTGATTGCGCCTGACTGCTACGGCGACAGCCTCACGGCGGTCGAGGCCGCCGAGGCGATCGCGCGCGGCTGGCGCCGGGGCCGCCCCGACGACGAACTGACCCTGGCCCCGCAGTCCGACGGCGGGCCCGGCTTCGTCGGCGTGCTGGCGGGCCGCGTCGGCGAGGTGAAGACCCTTCGCGTCAGCGGCCCGCTGACCGACGAGGTGTCCGCGGATTGGGTGCTCGACCCCGCCCCGCCGCGGACCGCCTACATCGAGTGCGCGCAGGCTTGTGGCTTGGCACTGCTGGGCGGTCCGCCGACCGTGCAGACCGCGCTGGCCGCACACAGCAGGGGAGTGGGACAGCTGATCGCCGCCGCGGTGGCGGCCGAGGCGGAGCGGATCGTGGTCGGGCTGGGCGGCAGCAGCTGCACCGACGGTGGCCGGGGCATGATCGAGGAACTGGCTGCGCACGCGAGGAGCACAAACGAATCGAGCTTGGCGGCAGCGCGCAAGCTGCTGGCGGACGTCGAGCTCATCGCGGCCAGCGACGTCGAGCACCCGTTACTGGGACCGATGGGCGCCGCTGCGGTGTTCGGGCCGCAGAAGGGTGCCGACCCAGACACCGTGCGCGTCCTCGAACAGCGGCTGAGCGATTGGGCGGTGGAATTGAACGCCGCGGCCGGACGCACGGTCAGCGATGAAGCGGGTGCCGGCGCGGCAGGAGGCATCGGCGCGGGCCTGCTTGCGCTCGGCGGCCGCCGCGAATCCGGTGCCGCGATAATCGCCGAACACACGCGGCTGGCCGACGACATCGCCGCCGCCCAGCTCGTGATCACCGGCGAGGGCCGGTTCGACGATCAGTCGCTGCACGGCAAAGTCGTCAGCGCGCTGGCGGCGGGCGCGCGATCGCACCACATACCGGTGTTGGTGCTCGCAGGTCAGGTCACCCTTGACGACGCCGCCCGACGGGAGGCGGGCATCGCTGCGGCGTTGTCCATCACCGACCACGCGGGATCCGTGCAGCGAGCCATCTCCGACGCCGCGAACCAGCTGGAAGCGTTGGCAGAAGTGACGGCGGCGACCTGGGGATAAATCGGGAATAGGGCGCAAACTTGGTACCGTTGATGATGTGGACTCAAAGGGTCTACCCACGAACATGCACAGGGAGATGTAATGACTGTTCAGGACGCGACGGCCACCAGCACGCACGGCGTCACCCTGACCGATGCCGCGGCCGCCAAGGCGAAGGCGCTGCTGGATCAGGAAGGCCGTGACGACCTGGCGCTGCGTATCGCCGTACAGCCGGGCGGTTGCGCAGGCCTGCGCTACAACCTCTTCTTCGACGACCGCGCCCTCGACGGCGATCTGAACGCGGAATTCGGCGGCGTGAGGCTGACCGTGGACCGGATGAGCGCCCCCTACGTCCAGGGCGCCACGATCGACTTCGTCGACACCATCGAGAAGCAGGGCTTCACGATCGACAACCCGAACGCCACCGGATCCTGCGCCTGCGGGGACTCGTTCAACTGAGGTCGTCGCCCGCGGGAGCGGCTCCGGCGTCAGAACTGGCCGGCCGTCCTCGGCAAGTAGGAGCACACCAGGATCTCGTTGTCCTGGGCGAGTAGCTGCGCCACAGCCTGTTCTTCATCGGACTTGGGCTGCAGGCTGCGGGTGATGGACCCGGCCGCCGGAGCCACTTTCATCGTGAACAGCACCTGCGCCTGATTCGGCGACCACAGCACCATCTTGTCGATCGAGGTCACCTCGGCACGGCTGTACTGCTTGCGGAACGCGTCGCTGCTCAGGCTCGCCAGCGCGAGGTCGGAGCGGTGCTCCTTGACCGCGTCGAACAGTCCGCACAGAGTGTGACGCGCGACGGTTTGATCGTCACCCTTCGACAGCGCGTCCAGATACTCCTGAATGGCGGCCTTGGCCGACGCGTCGGTCAGCGCAGTGCGCCTCGCGCCATCGTCGTCCCGGGAGGCGAAAACAATTGCGGTGACCAGTGCCGCGACCGCCACGACCGCGATCGCCACCGCGGCGACGGGCTTCCACCACTGTCGCTTCGGATACTGCAGTGGTGGCGGCAGCATTGCCGGGTACGGCAACGGCGCACCCTCCGGATAGGGCTGCGGCGCATAAATTTGCGGGCCGACCGGTCCAGCGCCGTAGTCGGGCGGGTACGGACCAGTCATATATTTGCTCCCCCGAGATATGTCGATGAATTTGCCTGTCTACAGTGACCAAGCGGGCACTTGTACGCAGGTTAGCGCAATGTCTTGGGTGGCCCGTGGGTAAGGTTATATAGACGGCTTAATAAATGAAGGGTGACGTTTCGTGACCATTGCGGTGACCGGTTCGATTGCGACCGACCATCTCATGCGGTTTCCGGGTCGGTTTTCGGAGCAACTCCTGGCCGATCACCTGCAGAAGGTTTCGTTGAGCTTCCTGGTCGACGATCTGGTGATCCACCGCGGCGGCGTGGCGGGCAACATGGCATTCGCGATCGGTGTGCTCGGCGGTGACGTTGCACTGGTGGGCGCCGCCGGTTCTGACTTCGACGACTACCGGCAGTGGCTGACGTCGCACGGCGTGGACTGCGACAGCGTCCTCATCTCCGACTCGGCGTACACGGCGCGATTCGTGTGCACGACGGATGAGGCCATGGCGCAGATCGCCTCCTTCTACCCCGGGGCGATGTCGGAGGCCCGCGACATCAAGCTCGCCGACGTCGTATCACGAACGGGCACAACCGAACTGGTCATCATCGGGGCCAACGACCCCGATGCGATGTTCCTGCACACCGAGGAGTGCCGCGAGCTGGGCCTGGCCTTCGCCGCCGACCCGTCGCAGCAACTGGCCCGCCTGTCCGGCGACCAGATCCGCCAGCTGATCGACGGCGCCACCTACCTGTTCACCAACGACTACGAATGGGATCTGCTGCTGCAGAAGTCCGGGTGGTCCGAGGCCGAGGTGATGCGCCAGATCGAAATGCGGATCACCACGCTGGGGGAGAAGGGCGTCGACATCGTCGGCCGCGACGGCACGTTCGTCCACGTCGACGTGGTGCCCGAGACCCACAAGGACGATCCCACCGGCATCGGCGACGCGTTCCGGGCGGGCTTCCTCACCGGCCGCAGCGCCGGGTTGAGCCTCGAGCGTTCGGCGCAACTGGCGTCGATGGTCGCCACGCTCGTGCTGGAGGCGCCCGGTCCGCAGGAGTGGACGTGGGACAAGGATGCCGCCGTGAAGCGGCTGTCCGACGCCTACGGATCCGACGCGGCCGCGGAGATCGCCTCAGCGCTTGGCTAGAGCTGCACCGGGTAGGTCGGCTCGCTGATCTGTGGTGTCACGCTGTGCTCGACGAAGATCGCATGCCAGAGCATGAAGATCAGCACCGTCCACAGCCTGCGACTGTGATCGCTTGCGCCGCTGCGGTGTTCATCAAGCATGCCGCGCACCGCGGCGAGGTCGACGTGCTCGCCGGCCTGTGACGCGGCGATCGTCGCGTAGGCCCAGTCCATCAGTTCGCCCGCGCGCAGCCAGTGCCGGATCGGGACGGGGAAGCCCAGCTTCGGCCGATTGAGCACGTGCGCGGGGACGATGGGTTCCAGCGCCTTGCGCAGCGCGAATTTCGTTGTGGCCCTGGTGATCTTCTGATCGGCCGGGAGCCGGGACGCCACCGCGAACACCTCGGGATCCAGGAACGGCACCCGCAGTTCGAGCGAATTGGCCATCGTCATCTTGTCGGCCTTGACCAGGATGTCGCCGCGCAGCCAGGTGAACAGGTCGATGTGTTGCATGCGCGCGACCGGGTCCCAGCCGTCGGATGTGGCGTACACCGGCGCGGTGATGTCGGTGTGTGTCCACTCCTCGCGGAAGCCCGGCAGCACCGCCCTCAGTTGCGCATCAGAGAAGCTGCGCGCGTTGCCGTAATAACGCTCCTCGAGCGTGAGCGATCCGCGGTGCAGCAGGCTCTTGCCGCGCATACCGTCGGGCAGCGGTTTGGATGCCTTGCCCAATGAACGCCGTACCGTGCGGGGGAGATAGTCGAAAGGCTTGAGCGACAAAGGTTCCCGGTAGATCGTGTAGCCGCCGAACAGCTCGTCGGCACCCTCGCCGGACAGCACCACCTTGACGTGCTTGCGCGCTTCGCGGGCGATGAAGAAGAGCGGCACCAGCGCCGGGTCGGCAACGGGTTCGTCCAGATACCAGACGATTTCGGGCAGGGCGGCGACGAACTCGGCCTGATTGACCACCTTTGTCACATGCCGCGCGCCGATCGCCTCTGCCGACGCGACCGCGACGTCGACCTCGGAGAACCCCTCCCGTTCGAAGCCGGTGGTGAAGGTGATCAGCCGCGGGTTGTGCCGCATCGCGAGGGCGGCTATCGCCGTCGAGTCGATCCCGCCGGACAGAAAGGCGCCGACGGTGACGTCGGCGCGCATGTGCTTGGCGACCGAATCCTCGAGCACCGCGGTGATCTCGTCGTAGCGTTCCTGCTCGTCGCCCGCGGTGAAGGGCTTCGCGGTGAACCGCGGAGTGAAATACCGCGTCACCTGTGGTGGCTCACCCGGCCGCACGCGTGCGTAGCTGCCGGATTCCAGCCGCCGGACGCCGCGGTGCAGCGTCTCCGGTTCCGGCACGTACTGCAGCACCGTGTAGTGCTGCACGGCGCGATCGTCGATCCCGAGGTCGATACCGATGTCCGCTGCAAGGTCCAGCAGGCACTTCTTCTCGCTGCCGACCGCCGTCCCGCCCGAACCACTCGCCATGAACAGCGGTTTGATGCCGAAAGGATCACGCGCGCAGAACAGTTCCTTGGCGACGGTGTCCCACAGCGCGAACGCGAACATGCCGCGCAGCCGGGTCAGCGCGTCGGTGCCCCAATAGTGGTAGGCGGCGACGATGGCCTCCCCGTCGCCCTCGGTACCGAACACGGCGCCGTGGCCGGCCGAGAGCTCCTCGCGCAGCTCGAGGTAGTTGTAGATCTCGCCGTTGAACACCAGCACGTAGCGGTCCGGCGATTCGGGCGGCCCCCAGCGCAACGGCTGATGGCTGTGCGCGATGTCGATGATCGACAGCCGGTTGAAGCCAAGCACGACATGGTCGTCGGACCAGGTGCCCGGTTCGTCGGGACCGCGGTGCCGCATGAGATGAGACGACCCCGAAACCGCCTCGACCAGCGCGGCGGAAACGTCAGCGGACGGGTCGGTAAGCAGGGCCAGCAGTCCGCACACCGCGCCAGTATGCCGAATTGCGTCGCGTACGTGAGGAGCGAGGAGGGAGTGTGGCGAGACCGGCACCGGACGGTGGTCTACGCTGCGTAGTATTCGCCTAGCATTACTGACTTCTAGGAGGCTCCAACGTGACACCGCGCGGGCTTCGGGTGTTGGCGTTGTCAGTCATCCTGGGCGGCACGACCGTGCTGCTCAGCGGGTGTAGCTGGTCTGAGGTGATCGGCCTCGGGTGGCCCGAAGGCATCACGCCGGAGGCGCACGTCAACCGGGAACTGTGGGTCGGTTCGTTGATCGCAGCCCTGGTCGTCGGTGTGATCGTGTGGGGTCTGATCTTCTGGAGCTCGGCATTCCACCGCCACAAGAAGGGCGACACCGAGCTGCCGCGCCAGTTCGGCTACAACATGCCGCTGGAGCTGGTGCTCACCGTGACACCGTTCCTGATCATCTCGGTGCTGTTCTACTTCACCGTGGTGGTGCAGGAGAAGATGCTGCACAAGGATCCCAATCCCGAGGTTGTCATCGACGTCACCGCCTTCCAGTGGAACTGGAAGTTCGGCTACCAGAAGGTCAACTTCGGCGACGGCTCCTTCACCTTCGACGGCGTCGACAATGCGCGCAAGGCCGCGATGGAGTCCAAGCCCGAGGGCGTCGACAAGCACGGCGAGGAAATCGTCGGCGCGGTGCGCGGGCTCAACCCCGAGGACCGCACCTACCTGAACTTCGACAAGGTCGAGACGCTGGGATCGTCCACCGAGATTCCGATCTTGGTGCTGCCCACCGGCAAGCGCATCGAGTTCCAGATCGCCTCCGCCGACGTCATCCACGCGTTCTGGGTGCCGGAGTTCCTGTTCAAGCGCGACGTGATGCCCGACCCGCAAGCCAACCACTCGGACAACGTGTTCCAGGTCAGCGAGATCAACAAGACCGGCGCGTTCGTCGGCCGATGCGCGGAGATGTGCGGCACCTACCACTCGATGATGAACTTCGAGGTTCGGGTGGTGGAACCAAACGACTTCAAGGTGTATCTGCAGCAGCGCATGGCAGGCAAGACCAACGCCGAGGCGCTGCAGGCCATCAACCAGCCGCCGACGGCCGTCACCACGCATCCGTTCGACACCCGCCGCGGTGAACAGGCCGGCGCGGGATCTCAGGCCAGCAAGTAGGGACACCAGATGCACATCGAAGCCAGGCTGTTCGAGTTCCTGACCGCATTCTTCGTGCTGTCGGCGGTGGTGTACGCCGTGCTGACCGCGATGTTCCAGTACGGCGGCGTGGAGTGGGTCGGGGTCACCGCCCTCGTGCTGACATCCGGCCTGACCCTCATCACCGGCACCTTCTTCCGGTTCGTCGCCCGCAGGCTCGACACGCGGCCCGAGGACTACGAGGACGCGGAGATCAGCGACGGCGCCGGCGAACTGGGCTTCTACAGCCCGCACAGCTGGTGGCCGGTGTTCATCGCGCTGTCGGCCTCGGTCACGGCTGTCGGCGTCGCGCTGTGGCTTCCGTGGCTCATCGCGGCGGGCGTGTGCTTCGTGTTGACGACGGCCGCAGGCTTGGTCTTCGAGTACTACACCGGCCCCGAAAAGCACTGACTCCATAAAGGTCACAATCGGGACAACAGTTCGCCCGCAAACCGCCCTGTGAGATTCGTTCACGCCGTCGCTTTGGGTAATGTTGCCGAGGCACGGTCAGCCGCTATTGGCCAGGACAGAACCGGCGCCGGGTGAAGTAGTCGAGAAGGATAGGCGTAGATGAGCGGGCCGAATCCCCCAGGGTCTGAAGGGTCGGATTTGCCAGGTCAGGAGCCGGGCAACCAGCCTACGTCGGACCAGTCGTCGGCACCGGCGACCGGCGAAACCGAGTCCTATTCACAGGCCTATTCCGCACCGGAGTCCGAACAGTTCACCAGCGGCCCGTATGTGCCCGCCGACTCGTCGCTATACGACTACGACAGCTACGAACCGGCGACCGAATTGGTCGAGCAGGAGAAGCCGCCGCGCTGGCCCTGGATCGTGGGTGTGGCGGCCATCATTGCCGCCATCGTGCTCGTCGCCTCGGTGTCGGTATTGGTCACCCGGACCGACACCGACAATCTCGCCACGCCGGCGACCAGCACCACCACCCCGCCGCCGGTGCAGGACGAAATCACCACGACGACACCGCCGCCACCGCCGCCCCCACCGCCGCCCACGACCGAGGAGCCGCCGCCACCACCACCTGAGACCGTCACGGTGACGCAGGAGCCGCCTCCGCCTCCGGCGCCGGCCCCCACCGAGGCGCCGCCGCCACCACCGGCCACCACCGCGGCGCCGCCGCCGCCACCGACGACCACCACGCCGCCGGGGCCGCGGCAGGTCACCTATTCGGTGACCGGCACCAAGGCGCCCGGCGACATCATCACCGTCACCTACGTCGACGCCTCGGGCCGCAGCCGCACCCAGCGCAACGTCTACATCCCGTGGTCGCTGACGGTCACGCCGATCTCGCAGTCGGAGGTCGGCTCCGTACAGGCGTCGAGCCTGTTCCTGGTCAGCAGGCTCAACTGCTCGATCACGACGAGCGACGGCACGGTGCTCTCGTCGAACACCAACAACGCCGCGCAGACTAGCTGCTGATGCCTGACGTCACGGAAGCCGCGAGCCGCTCGCGGCTGAGTACTGGCCTCGATACCGGCGAACTCGACCGCACCGACCGCATTCTGCTTGGCGCCTGCGCTGCGGTCTGGCTGATCGCGCTCGGGGCGGGTGTCGCGGCGACGGTGGCCCTCGTCGACCTGGGAACCGCGCACGCGCAGTCCACAGAGAAGTCGGACACGCCGTGGCTTCTGTACGCCGTGATCGCGATCTCGGCGGCGGTCATCATCGGTGCGGTGCCGCTGCTGCTGCGGGCGCGCCGTGCCGCGCTAGAGGAGCCGTCGCCGCCTGCCCGCGCCACCACGCCGGTTCGGGCCGTGCCTGGGCAGCCGCAGCCGCCAGTTCGGGGCGCCGAGGCGCCCACTGAGAAGCTGCGGGTGCTGCCGACGCTGAACGAGCCCGGCTATGCCACGCGCGAGGCGATCACGCCACAGCAGTCGAGCGCGTTGATGACCGCCGTAGACCAGCTGTGGCTGCGTTGCGCCGTCCTCATCGCGATCGCCATGGGTGTCGCGCTGGTGGCCATCGGTGTCGCCACCTATCTGATGGCCGTCGACCACAACGCGGCGGCGTGGGCGTTGTACGCGATCGCGGGCGTTGTCACGGTGGGGATGCCCGCCATCCCGTGGTTCTATCTGCGCCAGCTGCGCGCCTTGTTGGAGCCGTCAGCCACCTAACCCGCGGTCAGTGATGCCCGTTCGTCTCGCCGTTGCTCGAGCCGTTGCGCTCCTGGTATTCGCGCAATGCGGTGAGCGCCTTGCGTTCTGACGCGTGCGCGGCTTCCGTCAGCGCCTCGTTTTCGGAGATCGGGTCGGCGGTCAGGAAGCTGCCGCTGCCAGGGGCGCCCGCGGAGCCGAGCTTGTTCATCCGCTTGGGCACCGCGGCGCCCTGGTACTCCAACGGAATCGGATGGCCGTGCTCGTCGACCGGGCCGAGCGGCTGGTGCAGCTCGATGTAGGCGCCGTGCGGCAGCCGCTTGATGATGCCGGTCTCGATGCCGTGCTCGAGTACGGCGCGGTCGCTGCGCTGCAGCCCGACACACCACCGGTAGGCGATGTAGTAGACGATCGCGGGCAGCACCACCATGCCGATGCGGCCGATCCAGGTGGTCGCGTTGAGCGAGATGTGGAACTTCAGCGCGATGACGTCGTTCATCGCCGCCAGCGTGAGCACCATGTAGAACGCGATCGCCATCGCGCCGATTGCGGTGCGCACCGGCACATCTCGCGGCCGCTGCAACAGATTGTGGTGCGCGCGGTCTCCCGTCACCTTGGCCTCGATGAACGGCCAAGCGATCAGCAGCGCAAACACCAAGCCCATGATTAGGGCAACCGCCACCGCAGCGGGGATCGTGTGGCCGAACGGGTAGAACTCCCACGGCGGCCAGATACGGGCCAGGCCCTCGGTCCACATCATGTAGAAGTCGGGCTGGCTGCCCGCCGACACCTGAGACGGTTTGTACGGGCCCAACTGCCAGATCGGGTTGATCTGCAACAGCCCGCCCATCAGGCCGAGGATGCCGGTGATGATCGCGAAGAACGCTCCGGACTTGACGGCGAAGATCGGCATGACCCGCACGCCGACGACATTCGTCTCGGTCTTACCTGGTCCCGGGAAGTCGGTGTGCTTCTGGAACCACAGCATCGCCAGGTGAACACCGATGAGCGCCAAGATGATTCCGGGTAGCAGCAGGATGTGCAGCGCGTACATGCGAGGCAGCAGGATGCCGTCGGCCGAACACTGATATCCCAGCCCGCCGCACGGGAAATCGCCACCGAACAGCGCCCAGTGCAGCCAGGTGCCGATCACCGGCATGCCCAAGGAGATCGAGGAAAGGGCCGCGCGCAGACCGATGCCGGACAGCAGGTCGTCGGGCAGCGAGTAGCCGAAGTAGCCCTCGAACATCGACAGGATCAGCAGAAGCGAGCCGATTACCCAGTTTGTTTCGCGGGGACGGCGAAACGCCCCTGTGAAGAAGATGCGCGCCAGGTGGACCATGATCGACGCGGAGAACATCAACGCCGCCCAGTGGTGGACCTGCCGGACGAACAGGCCGCCGCGCACCTCGAAGCTGATGTCGAGGGTGGAGGCGTAGGCCTTGGACATCTCGACGCCGCGCAGCGGCTGATACACGCCGCTGTAGGTGACCTCGGCCATCGACGAGTCGAAGAACAGCGTCAGGTAGACGCCGGTGATCAACAGGACGATGAACGAGTACAGCGCGATCTCGCCCAGCAGGAACGACCAGTGGGTCGGGAACACCTTGTTCAGCTGCCTGCGCACCGCCGCCGAAGGGTGATAGCGCGAATCGATGTCGTCGCCTTGTTTGGCGGCGATTTCCGCGAGGCTTGGAGGTTTGAGTGGACTCATGATCGCCGCTCCCAGAATGCCGGTCCGACGGGCTCGATGAAGTCGCCGTTGGCGACCAGGTACCCGTCTTGATCAATGGTGATGGGCAGCTGCGCCAAGGCGCGCGCAGCCGGACCGAATATGGGCCTCGCGAAGTGCAACGCATCGAACTGCGATTGGTGGCACGGGCAGAGGATTCGATAAGTCTGTTGCTCGTAAAGCGAAGAGGGGCAACCCAAGTGCGAGCACACCTTGGTGAACGCGAACAGCTCGCCGAAGTTGAAGCTCTCCTGGCCCTTGCGTTTGACCACCCTGGGCATGTCGACCGGTTTGATGCGGATCAGCATCACCGGGTTGCGCACGCCCATCGCGATTTCGGAGAGCCTCTCATGAGACTCGACCGTGGTGCCGTCGCCGTCGGCTTCCCGCCACGGGAACACCGTCTCCATGCCGCCGGCGTCGATGTCCTCGGGGCGCATCTTGACGAAGGGCGATTCACCCGGAAGGCCGGTGGCACGGGCCATAAAGATGGTCTCGCCCTTGAACCGGGGAGTCCATCCCGACGTCCACAGCACGGCCTTCATGCCGTCGGCGGTCGGGACGACCGGCTTCCACGGATTCTTGATCAGGCCGCCGATGAAGGCCACCAGCGTGCCGAGCCCGAACGCGCCAAGACCGATTCCCAGTGACAGGCCGACCACCTTGCGTCGCTTCAGGGTTGAGGTCTCGAGCGCATCGGTGAGGTTGGCCGCGATGGTCTTGCGGTGGAGCTCGGGGGAGCGGCCGTCATGGCGCTCCTGGATGGAGATCTCCTCGGGGATGAACTTCTTCTGGTACAGCACCGCGCCGATGCCGATCGCGAGGATCGACAGCCCGAACGTCAGGCCGTACAGCGGCGTGGCCAGCTGGTACCAGATCTCGCCCGCGGAGCCCATCGGCTGGTACTCCCACGGCCAGAACAGGAAGATCAGCAGCAGCGCAAGCCCCGAAAAGCCACCCAGCAGAAGCCAATACGCGACCGAGCGCTCGGCCCGCTTCTCGGCCTTGGTGCCGGGAACCGGCCAGCGCTCCTCCCGGAAGACGGTGTCGACACCGTCCATCTTGCCGCCCAGCTCGACCAGCTGCTCGCGCGACATCGAGGCCAGTTCGGCATCGCTCGGTGTGTCCTTCACTTCGTCACTCATGCCCTCGCTCCCAGCCACAGAGCCGCGCCGATACAGGCGACGATTCCGATGATCCACATCGCCATGGCCTCGGACGACGGACCGAAGCCGCCTAGACCGTAGCCGCCAGGGTCCGGCGCGTGCGTCGCTTCGCGGACGTAGGCCACGATGTCTCGCTTCTCGTCCGGGCTCAGCTGCCGGTCGGAGAACTTGGGCATGTTCTGCGGGCCGGTGAGCATCGCCGTGTAGATCTGCGCGGGCTCGGCCGGCTCGAGTTCGGGTGCGTACTTGCCCGACGACAGCGCGCCGCCCTTGCCGGTGAAGTTGTGGCAGGACGCGCAGTTGAGCCGGAACAGGTCGCCGCCGCGGGCGACGTTGCTGCCCATCAACGACTCCTGGGCGATCTGGCCGTTGTCGTCGCGGGGAACCGTCGGCCCGCCGCCGTTGGCCTGTACGTATGCGCCGAGCGCGTCAATCTGCGACTCGTCGAAGATCGGTGGCTTGCGCGCCGCCTGCGCCTCGCCGCGCATCGCAGGCATGCGCCCGGTGGACACCTGGAAGTAGACGGCGGCCTCGCCGACGCCGATCAGGCTGGGCCCGCGGTCCGGCACACCCTGAAGGTTGGCGCCGTGGCACGTGACGCACGAGGTGTCGAACAGCTGCTTGCCCGTGCGCAGCAGTGCGGACTGCGACTCGTCGGCGACCGCGACCTGCGGCGCCGGCGTGAGGGTGGCCGCCAGGCCACCGGCGACTGCCAGTCCGATCAGCAGCAGCAGAGCTGCCGACAGGCGCCGGCGCAGCCGACGGTGGCTCAACGTCGCCGGCCTTCCGGCTCCGGGGGCCTTCTCGGTCATCGAACCCCTTCTCATCGATCGCATCGGGCGACCCGATTATCGGACGAAGTAGATCGTGGCGAACAACGCAATCCACACGATGTCGACGAAGTGCCAGTAGTACGAGACGACGATCGCCGCGGTGGCCTGCGCCGGGGTGAATTTACTCATCGTGGTGCGGGCGAGCAGGAAGATGAAGGCGATCAGACCACCGATGACGTGCAGGCCGTGGAAGCCGGTCGCAAGATAGAACACCGACCCGTAGGCGCTGCCCGGGATCGTGGTGCCGTGGTCGACCAGGTGTATGTACTCGTAGCCCTGGCCGAGCACGAAGAACAGGCCCATCAGGAACGTGACGAAGTACCAGCGCCGCAGCCCGAACACGTCGCCACGCTCGGCGGCGAACACGCCCATCTGACAGGTGAACGACGATGCGATCAGCACCAGCGTCACCGGGACCGCCTGGACGAGATTCAGTTCGGTCGGGTGCGGGGGCCAGTCACCTGCGGCCTGGGCGCGCGCAGTGAAGTACATCGCGAACAGCCCGGCAAAGAACATCAGCTCGCTGGACAGCCACACAATGGTGCCGACACTGACCATATTTGGTCGGTTCAGCGAATGTACTCGCGACGTGATTGCGGTTCCCGAGGTCCCTACAGCGCTCGTCACCCCGCAAGTATGACGCTTTGTAGTTGTTGAACTCCACCCGGGGCGCGCAATTCGTCATAATCGGCGCGTGACTTCCGCTGACTCCCCGACGTGGCCCCAGATCCTCGGCCGGTTGACCACGGGTCAGGCGCTTGCATCCGGGCAGGCGGCGTGGGCGATGGACCAGATCATGACCGGCGCGGCGACTCCCGCACAGATCGCAGGCTTCGCCGTGTCGATGAAGATGAAGCGCCCGACCTCGGCCGAGGTGACTGAGCTGGCGGACACCATGCTCAAGCATGCGCGGCGGGTGCCGACCGATGTGATCGGCAACGACACCGTCGACGTGGTGGGCACCGGCGGCGACGGCGCAAACACCGTCAACCTCTCGACGATGGCGGCGATCGTGGTGGCCGCGGCCGGGGTGCCGGTGGTCAAGCACGGGAACCGCGCGGCGTCGTCGCTGTCCGGCGGCGCCGACACCCTCGAAGCGCTCGGGGTGCGCATCGACCTGGGGCCCGACGACCTGGCCCGCTGTGTGGCCGAGGTCGGCATCGGCTTCGCGTTCGCCCCGCAGTTTCACCCGTCGTACCGGCACGCCTCGGTGGTGCGTCGCGAGATCGGCGTCCCGACGGTTTTCAATCTGCTTGGGCCGCTGACGAATCCGGCCGCGCCGCGGGCCGGGTTGATCGGCTGCGCGTGGGGCGAACTGGCCGAGGTGATGGCCGGAGTGTTCGCCACACGCCGGTCCAGCGTGCTGGTGGTGCACGGCGACGACGGCCTCGACGAGCTCACCACCACGACGACGAGCACCATCTGGCGGGTGCAGGCCGGGACCGTCGAGCGGCTGACCTTCGATCCGGCGGCGTTCGGATTCGCGAGGGCCCATATCTCCGAGCTGGTCGGCGGTGACGCGGAAGCCAATGCCGCAGAGGTTCGTTCGGTGTTCGGCGGAGCGAAGGGTCCGGTGCGCGACGCGGTGGTGCTCAATGCAGCGGGCGCGATGGTCGCCCACGCGGGACTAGCCAGCGACGCCAAATGGGTGCCCGCCTGGGAGTCGGGCCTGGCCCGCGCCGCCGACGCGATCGATTCCCGTGCTGCCGAAAAGCTGCTCGCGCGATGGGTGGGGTTCACTCAGAAGATCTGAGCCCAAGACCTGATCGGCAGCGGCGCGCGCGGATCTGGCGGACGCCGCCCATGCCGCCCAGCGTCCCGCCGATGCCGCGGGTGAGGCCCAGCCGGGTTCGGCCCGGACGATGCGCACACCGGGTTGGGCGAGCCAGCGCGCGATCAGCGCGGTCTCCTCCACCAGCGCACCGCCCAGTGGCGCCTCGGTGGGTAGAACCGCCTGTGCGCCAACACAAATGGCGTCTACGACCGGCATCGGTGGCACCCCGCGGCGGGCAGTGCCCGCCGCCGCCAGCTGGCCGTGCCGGATCACCGCGAGGTGCCATCCACCGGCGCCGTCGGGGCGGGCGGCCACCATTTCGGTGACTGCGGCCAGCGCCCGCAGGCGTTGGCCGCGCCAGAGCACGTCGATCGCCACGGCCGCCTGGTCCCGCAACCGGGCGGCGGTCTCGTAGCGGTTGCGCTCGGCAAGGTCGGCGATGTGCGCCAGCACCGCGCCGAGTGCGCGGCCGTCGCTGCCCTCGATCAGCTCGACGGCCCTGGCGGGGGCCGAGGCGTACTGGATCGGCGTGATGCCCTGCGGCGCGGGACACGGCGACAGCTCGCGCTCAGGACACACGTGCAGCGCGGCGCGGCTGAGCCGCGTGGTGCACGTGCGCACACCCGTGAACCGCGCCAGCAGCGCCGCGGTCTCGACCGCATCAGCGCGCGACCGGAAGGGCCCGATGGCGGTGTCGCGTTTGGGTACCCGCACGGTTGAAAACCGCGGAAACGCCTCATCCGTCAGCGACACCCACCACCAGCGGTGCGGGAACTTCGACCTGCGGTTGTACGGCGGCGCGTGCGCGGCGAGCAGACGCAGCTCGCGCACACCCGCCTCGAGATCGTGTGCGCACTCGACGTGGTCGACCCCGGTCGCCAGCGACGCCATCTCCTTGATGCGGGTGCGTGGGTCGGCGCCGTTGAAGTACTGGCCGACCCGCCTGCGCAGATCGACCGCGGTTCCGACGTACAGCACTTCGGCCGACGGCCCCCGGAAAAGGTAGACGCCGGGTCGATGCGGCAACGGGTCCGCGAGGTGCCTGTTGCGGCGCTGGGCCGGCGTCACGTCGGGCAGATAGGACTGCAGATCGGTGTAGGTGTGCACACCCTGATTGCCCACCCGCTCGATCAAGCCGTGCAGCACGTCGACGGTGGCGCGGGCGTCGTCGAGCGCCCGGTGGGTCGGTGTGGTGGCCGCGCCGAACAACCGCGCCAGCGCCGCCAGTCGCACGCTGGGGGCCTCGTCGCGGGTGAGCACCCTGCGGGCCAGCCTCACCGTGCACAGCACCGGTGGTCGGGGCCACGTCAGCTGGCAGCGTTCGGCGGCCGCGCGCAGAAACCCGATGTCGAAGCCTGCGTTGTGGGCGACAAGCACCGCGCCGCGGGAGAACTCCAGGAACGCCGGCAACACCGAGTCGATTCTCGGGGCATCGCACACCATGGCCGAGGTGATGCCGGTGAGCGCGACGATCTGCGGCGGAATGCTCCGGCCCGGATCGACGAGCGTGGCCAGTTCACCGAGCACCGCGCCGCCGCGCACCTTGACCGCCCCGATCTCGGTGATCGCGTCGTGGCCCTCGCCGGAGGCGCGGCCGCCGGTGGTCTCGAGGTCCACGACGACAAAGGTCGTCTCCCGCAGTGAGACGTCCGCCAGCGGATCGACATCGGCGAAGCTCAGCTGGCCCATGCGCTGAAGGTAAGGAACCCGTCCGACAGCGGCGGGTTGCCACGCGGACGCGCAGTTATTTGTCAGTGCCAGTCGATACCGTGCGGACAACACCGATCGAGAGGACAGCCAGATGGGCACGGTGAAGATCGACTGTGACGACTGCGCAGTGCGCGGCCCCGGATGTCAGGACTGTGTCGTCAGCGTGTTGCTCGGCGTGCCCGAGACGTTGCTGGACGATGAACGTAGGGCGCTCGAAGTGCTCGCCGACGTCGGGTTGGCGCCGCGACTGCGATTGGTGCCGATTCGCCGGAACGGTGATTCAGGGGTGGCGTAACGACATTCGTTGACGGGGGCGTTGACAACAATTCCTGAGGCGGCTGTTAAATTTGCATCTCCTGTTGGACAAGGCCGATGCCGTTTCGTAACCTATCTGAGACCTAAGCGCAGTTCGAGGCGGTTTCCGTCACGGCATCTGAAGGACGCAAATCTTGAGGCTCAGCCGCACGCACGGGATCACACGTGGTTTTCATACCCTCCGGAGGCCCGCCGTAAGCGCGATAGCTGGGTTGATGGTTCTCGGAGGCGTAGTCGCTGGGCATGTGCAGGCCGACCCTGCAGATGATGCTTTGGCAAAGCTCAATGAGTTGTCTCGGCAAGCCGAACAAACCACTGAAGCCATGCATTCTGCCCAGCTGGATTTGAACAACAAGCTGGCAGTGCAGCAGGCGGCCGAGGCGAAGCACACCGCCGACGCCGCAGCGGTGGAGTCAGCCAACTCTCAGTTGGCAACATTCCAATCGTCGGTCGACAAATTAGCTGCAGCGCAATACATGGGTGGTAGGACCGACGGCCTGGACGCGATGCTGACCGCCACCTCGCCGCAGGGCCTGATCGATCAGCTCGCGGTCCAGCGGGTGATGGCCGCCGAGATGTCGGCACAGATGAAGAGCTACCGCGACACCGGCCGACAGGCCGAACTGGCCGAGCAGGCATCGGCCAAGTCGGCCGCCGATGCCAAGACGGCCGCCGAGCAGGCCGCCGCGGTACGTGCGGCCCTGCAATCCAAGCAGAGCCGGTTACAGGTGCAGATCGCGGTGGTCAAGTCCCAGTACCAGGTCCTGACCCCCGCCCAGCGGAATGCCCTTGCGGCCCTGCCGCCGATGCCGGCCCTGCCGCCGATGCCGGCGCCGCCGCCACCACCGGACGCGGTGCCCCCGGCGACCGATCCCGGCATCTTGGCGGCCCCGCCCAGCGGCATCCCACCGGGCGATATGGCACCACCCGGGCCCGCGCCGGGGGACGGCGCCCCAGAGGCGGCCACCGTCATCCAGGCTGCGCTCAGCCGGATCGGCTCTCCCTACGTCTGGGGCGGCTCGGGCCCGAACCAGTTCGACTGCTCCGGACTGGTGATGTGGTCGTTCCAGCAGGCAGGCATCTCGCTGCCGCACTCCAGCCAGGCGCTGGCGCAGGGCGGCCAGCCGGTGTCGATGGACCAGATCCAGCCGGGCGACCTGGTGACGTATTACTCCGACGCTTCGCACGTGGCCATCTACATCGGTGACGGCATGATGGTGCATGCCTCGACCTTCGGCGTGCCGGTGCGCGTCGCTCCGGTGGACAATGCGCCGATCCACAACATCCGCCGCTACTGACCGTCGCCGGCTTGCGGCCATCCTCGTCACCGAGCTGATCTGCGCGGTGCTCCTGATAGGTAGGCCGCAGGCGCCACCGGCGAACCCGGTCGTGGCTGCGCCTGCCTCGCTCACCACGCCCACCGCGGCGTCGGCCACCGAGACTCTCGACGACGGCCGCACGGTTCACCTCGTCGGGCTGGGCGGGTCGCACACGGCGCCGCTGCTGGCCCGCATCGCCGCCCAGATGAACGACGCCGCGCGGGCCGTCACCGCATTCTGGGGACCCGACTGGCCGCGTGACGTCGTCATCGTGGCCGCCGGATCGGACGCCGAATTCGGCACCCTCGCAGGCGGTGGCCCCGACATCGCGGCCACCACCACCGCTGAGCGGATCATGTTCGCGCCAGGTGCCGCGGCGATGAGCGATGCTTCGCTGCGAATAGTGGTGCGCCACGAGCTTTTTCACTTCGCCTCACGCTCGGCGACCGCCGCCGACGCACCGCGCTGGCTCACCGAGGGCGTCGCCGATTACGTCGGCCGTCCGGCCGCACCGCGGCCTCCGGACGCCGCACAGTTGGCGCAACTTCCGTCCGACGCCGACCTGAACGCCGCCGGGCCCGCCGGGTCGTCGGCCTACGACCGCGCCTGGTGGTTCAGCCGGTTCGTCGCCGAGTCGTACGGCACCCAGACGCTTCGAGCGCTGTATCTGCGGGCCTGCGGTCCAGGACATCCCGACGCCGCCACCGCGGTGCGCGACACCCTGGGCGCGGACCTGCCAACGGTGCTCGTCCGGTGGCGGCACTGGATGTCCGGCTAGCCTGACTGGCGATGAGCCGGGTTCTGCTGGTCAGCAATGACTTTCCGCCGCGCCGCGGCGGCATCCAGTCCTACCTGAAGGAACTGGTCGACCATCTGGTCGCGGCCGGGACGCACACGCTGACGGTCTACGCACCGAACTGGAAGGGTGCCGACGACTTTGATATTGAGGCCCGCGAGTCCGGGTACTCCGTGGTGCGCCACCCCGGCACGTTGATGTTGCCCGTGCCGTCGGTGGCGGGCCGGATGCGCAAGCTGATCGACCGGCACGACGCCGACACGGTGTGGTTCGGCGCCGCCGCGCCGCTGGCGCTGATGGCGCCGCTGGCCCGTGACGCGGGGGCCGGCCGCGTCGTCGCCAGCACCCACGGCCACGAGGTCGGCTGGTCGATGCTGCCGCTGGCCCGAAGCGCGTTGCGGCGTATCGGAACCGGCACCGACGTGGTCACCTATGTCAGTCGGTACACCCGCGGCCGGTTCGCCTCGGCGTTCGGCTCGGATGCCGCGTTGGAGCACCTGCCGCCCGGCGTGGACACCGACCGGTTCGCACCCGACGAGGTGGCCCGCGCCGAGCTGCGCGCCCGGTACCGGCTCGGGGAGCGCCCGGTGGTGGTGTGCGTTTCGCGGCTGGTGCCACGCAAGGGCCAGGACATGCTGATCCGGGCGATGCCGGCGATCCGGCAGCGGGTACCCGGCACCGCCCTCGTCATCGTCGGTGGCGGCCCGTACCTGACGTCGTTGCGGCGGCTGGCGCACAGTTTCGGCGTGGCCGAGCATGTGGTGTTCACCGAAGGAGTGCCCGGCGACGAACTGCCGGCACACCACGCATTGGCCGATGTGTTCGCGATGCCGTGCCGCACCCGAGGGGCGGGCCTGGACGTCGAGGGCCTCGGCATCGTCTTTCTGGAGGCCTCCGCTACGGGCGTTCCCGTCGTCGCCGGCCGGTCAGGCGGGGCGCCTGAGGCTGTCCGCGACGGTGAGACGGGCGTGGTCGTGGACGGCTGGGACGTCGGCGCGATCGCGGCGTCGGTCGGCGAGCTGCTTGCCGATCCCGACCGGGCCGCGCGGATGGGCACGGCGGGCCGACGATGGGTCGTCGACAAATGGCAGTGGAGCACGCAGGCAGAGAAGCTCGCGCGGCTTCTCTAGTGTCGAGAGCCTGCAGAGCCGACGACGCTAGTTCTTCTCGTATAGTGCCTCGATGTCGCTGGCGAACTTCTCGGCGACGACCTTGCGCTTGACCTTCAGGGTCGGCGTCAGCTCACCGGTGTCCTCGGTGAAATCGACCGGCAGGATGCGGAATTTGCGAATCGACTCGGCATGGGAGACCGCCTGATTGGCGTCCTTGACCGCCAGGTCGATTTCGGCCAACAGGTCGGGATCGGTGGCCAGGTCCGCGACCGTCGCGTTGGGATCCTTGCCGTTGCGCTCCTTCCAGCCGGGGAAGGCCTCGGGATCGATGGTGATCAGCGCCGCGATGAACGGTTGCTTGTCGCCGACGGCCATCGCCTGGCTGATCAGCGGATGCGCCCGCAGTCGGTCCTCCAACAGCGCGGGTGCGACGTTCTTGCCGCCCGCGGTGACGATGATCTCCTTCTTGCGGCCGACGATGGTCAGAAACCCGTCGTCGTCGATCGCGCCGAGATCACCGGTGTGGAACCAGCTGTCAGAGAAGACGGCGTTCGACTCCTCTTCATTGCGCCAGTAACCGTTGAACACCACACCGCCCTTGACGAGCAGCTCGTCGTCGTCGGCCAGGCGCATGCTGTTGCCGGGCACCAGCTTTCCGACCGAGCCGATCTTCACGTCGTCGATCCGGTTCACCGTGATCGCCGCGCTGGTCTCGGTCAGCCCGTAGCCCTCATAGATGGTCAGGCCGACGCCACGATAGAAGTGCCCGAGCCGGGCGCCCAGTGGTGCGCCGCCCGAGATGGCGCCTCGGCAGTTGCCGCCAAGCGCGGCCCGAAGCTTGACGTACACGAGCCGGTCGAAGAGGGCGTGCATGGCCCGCAGCAGCACCCCCGGCCCGCCGGAGTCCTGCGCCCGGCTGTACTCGATGGCGGTGTTGGCCGCTCGCTCGAAGATCCAGCCCTTGCCGTCGTTGCGGGCGTTCTGTTCGGCGGTGTTGTAGACCTTCTCGAACACCCGCGGCACCGACACCACCAGGGTCGGCTTGAACACCCCGAAGGTCGGCACCAGGTTCTTGATGTCACTGGTGAAGCCGAGCGTGACCTTGTTGGCGAAGCACGCCAGCGTGATGGCGCGGGCCAGCACGTGCGCCAGCGGTAAGAACACCAGCATCCGCTCGCCCTTGTCCAGCAGGGTCGGGAAGCACACCTTGGCGCCCTCGATCTCATACATCAGATTGGAATGGGTCAGCTGGCAGCCTTTCGGCCTGCCCGTGGTGCCGGAGGTGTAGATCAACGTCGCCGGGTCGGAGGATTTGATGCCTGCCACCCGGTCGTCGAATTCCTTCGGGTCGACGGACTTGCCCGCCTCGGCCAACGCGTCCAGCGCCGGTGTGCCGGAGCCGTCGATCCTGTACACCTTGCGCAGTTCAGGCAGCTCTTGTTCGAGGTGTTCGATCTTGTCGGCATGCGCGTCGGTCTCGGCGAAGATCAGCACTGCCCCGGAGTCCTGCAGCACGAACCGCACCTGCTCGGCCGAGTTCGTTTCGTAGATCGGCACGGTGAGGGCACCGGCGGCCAGGATCGCGAAGTCGAGGATCGGCCATTCGTAGCGGGTAGCCGAAAACACCGCGACCCGGTCGCCTGGCTGGACGCCCTGTGCGATCAAACCCAATGCGGCCGAACGGATCTGGTTCGCCGCTTCCTTGCATGTGACGTCGGTCCATGCGCCGTCGACCAGGCGTTGGAAAATCACGTGATCGGGATCGTCGCGCTCGTGTGAGAACACCGAGTTGACGATGCTGTCGTGCTCACCGACGGTGAATGTTGCGGGAACACTGTACTCACGCACGATCTTGGCCTCTCAGGTGGGGGTACCTCCCGCTTGCGGGGGACTACTTGCGCTTTGCCGTTCCCAGCCTAGTCGGCCACCCTTCGCGGCCGGTCCGGCATATGTGAAGCTTGTATGCCATGAACAGCATCCAGATCGCGGACGAGACCTTCGTTGCCGCCGATCCCGTCGAGGTCGGCAAGGCAATCGGGAATCCCGCGAACTGGCGGCGGTGGTGGCCCGACCTGCTGTTGACCGTGGTCGAGGACCGCGGTGAGCTCGGGCACCGGTGGACGGTGGCCGGCGCCTTGACCGGGACCATGGAGATCTGGCTGGAGCCGGTCCTCGACGGGGTCGTGCTGCACTATTTCCTGCACGCTGAGCCCTCGGCGGTGGCGGCGTGGCAGCTGGCCAAGATGAATCTTGCGAAGATGAACCATCGCCGCAGGGTGGCGGGCAAGGACATGGCGTTCGAGGTGAAGCGGACACTGGAGGCGACGCGCCCGGTGGGCGTCTCGCGCTTGGCCTGATACTTCGGCCGAAGGCAGCAGGGGGAGGTAGATTTTTCACGTGGCGGACAAGACGGCGCAGACCATTTACATCGATGCCGACCCTTCGACGGTGATGGACGTCATCGCCGACATCGGCTCCTATCCGGACTGGGTCGCCGAGTACAAGGAGACGGAGGTGCTCGAGGCCGACGCCGAGGGCTACCCCAAGACCGCCCGTCTGGTGCTGGACGCCGCCGTTCTCAAGGACACCATGGTGCTGTCCTATGACTGGCCCGCCGACCGCGGATCGGTGAAGTGGAGCCTGGTGTCCAGCTCGCTGCTGAGGTCGCTGGACGGCGCATATCGTCTGTCGCCCAAGGGTTCCGGCACCGACGTCACCTATGAACTGTCGGTCGACCTGATCATCCCGATGATCGGGCTGCTGAAACGGAAGGCTGAACGGCGCCTCACGGATACCGCATTGAAGGACCTCAAGAAACGAGTCGAGGCTGAGTGAACCCGGCGCCCCGGCCAACGCGCGGATCAGTCTCTTCGTCGGCAAAGGCGGGGTAGGTAAGTCAACGTTGGCTACCGCCACCGCGGTGCGCGACGCGCGTGCCGGGCTGCGGGTGCTCATCGTGTCTACCGACCAGGCGCATTCGATCGGCGACGTACTGGGCACGCCCGTCACGCCGACCGGTCGGCGTGATCCCACCCGTGTGCTGGCCGACGCGCCCGACGCCGGTGGCGGCTTCCTCGACGCGCTCGCGCTGGACACGCTGGCGTTGCTCGAGGCCCGGTGGCGGGAGATCGCCGGCCTTCTTTCCGGCCGGTTTCCGGAATCGGATATGGGAGACATTGCTCCAGAAGAACTTTCGGCGTTGCCCGGCATCCAGGAGGTGCTCGGCCTGCATGAGGTCGGTGAACTCGCGGTCTCCGGGCAATGGGACCACGTCGTGGTGGACTGCGCGTCGACCGCGGACGCGCTGCGAATGCTGACGCTGCCCGCGACGTTCGGCCTGTACCTGGAGCGCGCGTGGCCGCGGCATCGGCGGCTCTCGACCGGCGCCGACGACGCCCGCGCGGCGGCGATCATCGAGCTCGTCGAACGCATTCACGCCGGGACCGAGCAGCTGGGTTCGCTGCTCACCGACGGCGAGCGGGTGGGCGCGCACCTGGTGATGACGCCGGAGCGGGTGGTCGCCGCGGAGGCGGTTCGCACCCTGGGCTCCCTGGCGCTGATGGGTGTGCAGGTTGCCGAGCTGATCGTCAATCAGATTCTGGTGCAAGACGATTCCTACGAGTACCGAAATCTGCCCGAGCACCCCGCCTTCGACTGGTACTCCGAGCGCATCTCCGAGCAGCAGACGGTTCTTGCGGAGCTAGACACCACCATCGGTGATGTGCAGCTCGTACTGGTCCCGCACCTCGCAGGCGAACCGATCGGCGCCAAGGCGCTCGGCGAACTCCTCGAGTTCGCACGGCGGCGCGACGGCTCACCGCCGCCAGGGCCGTTGCGGCCGATCGTCGATCGTGAATCCGGAACTGGGCTCGAGGCGATATACCGGTTGCGGCTAGAGTTGCCACAGATCGATTCCGCCGCGTTGACCTTGGGCCGGGTCGACGACGACTTGATCATCGGCGCGGGGGGGATGCGGCGCCGGGTTCGACTGGCATCCGTCCTGCGGCGATGCATCGTGGTGGATGCGCAGCTCCGAGGTAGCGAGCTGACCGTGCGATTTCGACCGAATCCGGAGGTGTGGCCAGCATGACCGGGTCCCACCCTGATATCGGTCCCGAACTGCGGCAGCTGGCTCAGGCCATCATCGACAAGCTCGACCCCGCGGTGCGACTGGCGGCCGCGCGGGCGGCGGGCAGCGGTGACGGGCCGGGTAAGTGCCAGCAGGTGTGGTGTCCGGTGTGTGCCCTTGCGGCGCTGGTGGCCGGCGAGCAGCATCCGCTTCTGGACATGATCGCCGAGCACAGCGTGTCGCTGCTGGCTGTCATCAGGGCCCTCGTGGAGGGTGCGGACACGTCCGGCCCCGCGGAGCCACCGGAGGGCCCACCGCCGGGTGGGCCGCGCCCAGATGAACCACCACCGACGGGCCGGGGACGCTACCAACACATCCCTGTGACGGTGGAAGAGTGAGCGTTCGTCGTGTGGTCGCATCCACACGGCGTAGGTAAAGTTGTCGCAAAGCACCGTCCGGTGCTCCGTGATGGGGAGGGTCCATGTGGTACTGGCTTTTCAAGTACGTCTTCATGGGTCCTTTGCTGTCGTTGCTCGGCCGCCCGAAAGTCGAAGGGCTGGAGTACGTTCCGCATTCCGGCCCGATGATCTTGGCCAGCAATCACCTCGCCGTGGCCGACAGCTTCTATCTGCCCCTCGTCGTCCGCCGCCGGATCACCTTCCTGGCCAAGGCCGAGTACTTCACGGGAACCGGGCTCAAGGGCCGGTTCCAGCGGTGGTTTTACACCGCCGCCGGCCAGGTGCCGATCGACCGCACCGACGCCGATAGTGCCCAGAGCGCTCTGACCACCGCCGAGCGGATCCTGAACGACGGCAAGTTGCTCGGCATGTACCCGGAGGGCACCCGTTCGCCCGACGGGCGGCTGTACAAGGGCAAGACCGGCCTCGGGCGGCTGGCGCTGGAGAGCGGCGTGCCGGTCATTCCTGTCGCGATGATCGGAACCGACTTGGTCAACCCGCCGGGCAGCAAGATGTGGCGGTTCGGCCGCGTCCAGGTCAAGTTCGGCAAGCCGATGGACTTCAGCCGGTTCGAGGGCCTCGCGGGCAATCGGTTCATCGAGCGCGCGGTGATCGACGAGGTGATGTACGAGCTGATGCGGTTGTCTGGCCAGGAGTACGTCGACCTCTACGCCGCCGACGTCAAAGAGGGAAAAGGGACTAACCCGGTGAAGCCGCCGGCGCGGATGCCGGAAGTAGCTGCGGGCTGACGGACCGATCGGCCCGCCGCGCGGCCACCGTGCCCGCGACCGCAATCACCGCGATCGCCCACCAGACATACGAACCGCCTGCGAGCTGGCGCCACAGCGACGCCGATGTTTCGTGATGTTCGGGCATCAGCGGGATCGGCGTCCACACCATCAATGCGATGCCTGCCGCGGCGACAAGGCCGAGCGCGATGTGTCGCTGGCGGTAGGCCACCACGCTGATCACCAGCACGGTCGGCAGTGCCCACACCCAGTGATGTGACCACGACACCGGCGAGACGACGAGCCCGAACATCGCCACACAGATCAGCGCCAGCACAGGCTGGTCGGAGCGCAAGACCCGGCGCACCGCCCACACCGTCAAGCCGAGCACCAGGAAGCAGGCGACCATCCACAGGACGAATCGCTCACCCTCGCCGAGACCCAACCGGGCCAGCGCTCCCGCGATGTTCTGGTTGGTGTTCAGCGTCGCGGTGCCGATGCGGTCGGTGTTGCGCACGGTGTCGGTCCAGTACTCGCAGGAATCGCGCCAGGCCAAAGCGAAACCGGCCAGGGTGGCTACCACCGCCGATGTCGCGGTGACCAGCAGCGTGCGGGTGTCACGTCGCAGCAGGAAGTACAGGAGGAACACCGCAGGGGTCAGCTTGAGTGCGATCGCGACACCCAGCAGCATGCCGCGCGGCCACGGCGTCCTGCGCGGCACACAGTCGGCGATGACAAGCGTCATCAGCACCACGTTGATCTGGCCGAAGTCGAAGTTCGACCGGATGGGCTCCAAATAGATGACGGCCGGCGCCACGATCGCGGCCGCCAGCCAGCATCGGCGCAGCCAGGCAGGCTCGGAGGTGGTCGAGGAAGATGAAGCCATCACATCCAGCCCGGTCAGCACGATCACGGTCGACGCGATGAGCAGCACCAGGGTGGTCAGCGTGATCGCGACACTGGCCACGTCGAGCGACAGCCACGCGAACGGCGAGAAGGCGACCGCGGCCAGCGGCGGATAGGTGAAGGGCAGGTCAAGGCCGGCCCGGGTGTGGAACATCGCGCCGTCGGCGTACAGCGGACGGCCGTCGAGCCAGGCCTTCCCGCCCATCCGGTACACGTCGATGTCGATGCGATACGGGATGTGGCCCAACAGCCGCCAAGCTGCCCAGGCCAACGCCGCCAGGGTGAGCAGCTGAAACAGCCGCCAGGCGAGTGTTGCCCCCAAACCACCGCCGCCGGGCGACCGCCAAGTACTCATGTCACGCACCAGCCTATCGGTGTCCTCCGGCGAGTCGGCGGGTATCCATCCCGTGACACGCGCAGGTCGGCGTAAGTTTTCTGCGTGCACGTGACGTTCGACCTCGGCCTGTCGATTCCGCACGGGCGGCTGCCGCTCGTGTTCTGCCTTGTCGCGTTCATCCTCACGTTCTTCGTCACCCGCACGATCGTGCGGTACATCCGCAGCCACGCGGACAGCGATGCACCGCGCAAGTGGTGGCAGCCGCGCAACATATCGGCTGGCGGCGGCTTGCACATCCACCACGTCGTGATCGGTGTGATCTTGGTCATGATTTCCGGGGTCTCGATGGTGACTTTGGCGGTCGACGGGGGGGTACCCGAATTCACGGTTGCCGCAACCTTTTTCGGGATCGGCGCGGCGCTGGTGCTCGACGAGTTCGCCCTCATACTGCATCTGCAGGACGTGTACTGGGCCGAGGACGGCCGCACGTCGGTGGATGCCGTCTTCGCCGCGGTCGCGGTGGCAGGCCTGCTGATCATCGGGTTGAACCCGCTGTCGTTCTTCGACATCAACATCTGGCGCGAGGACCAGTCCTTCGGGGCACGGGCACTGGTGATCGCCGGAGCGGTGCTCACGCTGCTGGTTGCAGTTGTCGTACTGCTCAAGGGCAAGGTGTGGACCGGGCTGGTCGGGATGTTCATCACGCCCCTGTTGTTCATCGGGGCCTTTCGGTTGTCGCGACCGCACGCACCGTGGGCGCGCTGGCGCTACGGCAACAAGCCCAGGAAGATGCACAGGGCGCTGGAGCGGGAACGCAGGCTACGCAGGCCGGTTGTCCAGGCGAAGCTGTGGTTGCAGCACGTGATCGCGGGGGAGCCGCACTTTCCGGACGACACCGAGGTCAATCAGCAGCTCGACCGCGAGATCCACGCCGCTCCGGCACCAAAGGAACGGTCGACGGTCAACCGCGAAACGGCCGACGTGTGAGGTACTTCTACGACACGGAGTTCATCGACAACGGCCGCACCATCGAGTTGATCTCGATCGGGGTTGCGGCCGAGGACGGTCGCGAATATTACGCCATCTCAACGGAATTCAACCCGGATCGCGCAGGCAGCTGGGTGCGCAAGCATGTGCTGCCCAAGCTGCCGTCGCCGTCGTCGCCGCTGTGGCGCTCGCGCAGGCAGATCCGGATGGAGCTGGAGGACTTCTTCGGCGTAGACAGGGAAGAGCCGATCGAGCTGTGGGCCTGGGTCGGCGCCTACGACCACGTGGTGCTGTGCCAGTTGTGGGGGCCGATGACCGACCTGCCACCGGCGATCCCTCGCTTCACCCGGGAGCTGCGCCAGTTCTGGGAGGACCGCGGTTCGCCACGGATGCCGCCGCGGCCGCGTGACGCGCATGACGCCTTGGTCGACGCCCGGCACAACCTGCTGCGGTTTCGCCTGATGACGTCGGGATTTGAGCAGGGCGGAGCGGCAGCCCAGCGGTAAAAACCAGGTGTCGGCGCCCGTTACCATGAACGGGTGAACTGGACCGTCGACGTGCCGATCGATCAGCTGCCTCCGCTGCCGCCGCTGCCGGATGACCTGCGGCATCGGCTGGACGCCGCGCTGGCCAAGCCCGCGGCGCAGCAGCCCAGCTGGGACGCCGAATCCGCGAAGGTGATGCGCACGGTCCTGGAGAGCGTGCCCCCGGTGACGGTGCCCGCCGAGATCGAGCGGCTGCGGGGCCTGCTGGCCGATGTCGCCCGCGGTGAGGCGTTCCTGCTCCAGGGCGGCGACTGCGCTGAGACGTTCGTCGACAACACCGAGCCCCACATCAGGGCCAACATCCGCACTCTGCTGCAGATGGCCGTCGTGCTCACCTACGGCGCCAGCATGCCGGTGGTCAAGGTGGCGCGCATCGCGGGTCAGTACGCCAAGCCGCGGTCGTCGGACATCGATGCGCTGGGCCTGAAGTCCTACCGCGGCGACATGATCAACGGCTTCGCGCCGGATGCCGCCGCCCGCGAGCACGACGCGTCGCGGCTGGTGCGCGCGTATGCCAACGCCAGCGCCGCGATGAACCTCGTGCGCGCGCTGACGGCGTCGGGCCTCGCCTCGCTGCATCTGGTGCACGACTGGAATCGCGAGTTCGTCCGCACCTCTCCCGCGGGCGCCCGCTACGAGGCGCTGGCCGGTGAGATCGACCGCGGACTGACGTTCATGAGTGCCTGTGGGGTCGACGACCGCAACCTTCAGACCGCGGAAATCTACGCCAGCCATGAGGCTTTGGTGCTCGACTACGAGCGGGCGATGCTGCGCTTGTCGACTGACCACCCGGCCGATCAGCCTGAGCCTCGCTTGTACGACCTGTCCGCGCATTACGTGTGGATCGGGGAGCGGACCCGCCAGCTCGACGGCGCCCACATGGCGTTCGCCGAGGTGATCGCCAACCCGATCGGGGTGAAGATCGGCCCGACGATGACGCCCGAGCTCGCGGTCGAGTATGTGGAGCGGCTCGATCCGCACAACCAGCCGGGACGGCTGACGCTGGTGAGCAGGCTCGGCAACAACAAGGTCCGTGACCTGCTGCCGCCGATCATCGAAAAGGTCCAGGCCACCGGTCATCAGGTGATCTGGCAGTGCGACCCGATGCACGGCAACACCCACGAATCGTCGACCGGCTACAAGACCCGCCACTTCGACCGCATCGTCGACGAGGTGCAGGGCTTCTTCGAGGTGCACCGCGCGCTGGGTACCCATCCCGGCGGCATCCACGTCGAGATCACCGGCGAGAACGTCACCGAATGCCTCGGTGGCGCACAGGACATCTCGGACTCCGACCTCGCGGGCCGCTACGAGACCGCGTGCGATCCACGGCTCAACACGCAGCAGTCACTGGAACTGGCGTTCCTGGTCGCTGAGATGCTGCGCGACTAGCCGCCGGTCCAGATCGGCCGTCAGCCGGTCGAGGTCGACAGGGTGGCCGCGGTAACCGATGTACTTGTCGGGCCGGACGACGAAGGCGCTAGCCCCCTCGACGCCGTACTGACGGTGCGCTGACCTCGTCGGATCGCCAAGTGCCGCAGGGTGATCGGCGTAGCGTTCGGCCGTGACGACGCGCGCCTTCACCAGTCCCGGATACGTCTGCTCGAGCTGTTCGGCGATCCGGCACAGCTCCACGGCCGGGCGTGCGTCGTCGTCGAACCCGGTGAACAGCAGCACGGTGTGCTGGGTGCCGCGGAACACCTCGTAGAGGCGTCCTTGGCGGCCGTCGATGCTCACGTCGGCCTCGCGGGCCCGGTCGCCCGGCGCGGGCGCGTCTCGCCAGCCCGCACCGTCCTCGGCGTTGAGCGGGCTGTTCGGGTACCGGAGACGCAGTTGCGCCAACAGGCCGATGAACCGCCTGCGAAGCCACTGCCGAGTCAGCACCCGGCCGGCCAGCACCGGCGCCACCCGGCCACGAGCGAGCCGTGCCAGCGGGTTGTGCCCGCCGAACAGCGAGAACAACCGGTCGGTCGTCTTGAGCAACTGAACACCGATCGGGTGCCGCTCGGCCTGGTAGCTGTCTAGGAGTGCTTTGTCGGCGAGCCCGAGTTCGACCAGCGCGAGCTTCCAGGCCAGGTTGTAGGCGTCCTGAATACCGGTGTTCATGCCTTGTGCGCCCGCCGGGCTGTGCACGTGCGCGGCGTCACCGACGAGGAAGACCCGCGCGTCCCGGTAGCGCGGCACGGTGCGGCTGTGCACCCGGTAGCGGGTCACCCAGTACTCCTTGAGGACCTTGGCAGGGAAGGGAACTCGCGCATCGACCATCGCCTGGAACTCTTCGTGGCTGGGTTCGCTGTACTCCGCGCCGGGGCCATCGGGTCCCGGCGGGAAGTTGCCGAAGATCCGGTAGCGATTCTCGCCCGGCATCGAGAAGGCCGCGAAAATCCCTGCAGGACTGGGGAATCCGTAAAGTCCGCCGTGCGGCAACTTCCAGTCGAGTTCGGCGTCGGCCATGATGAACTCGTCGCGGTACGTGGACCCGCTGAACGGGATGCCTGCCGCCTTGCGCACCGCACTGTGCGCGCCGTCGCAGCCGATGACCCACCGGCAGCGCACGGTCTCGATCGAGCCATCCTCGCCGCGCAGCGACACTGTCACCGTCTCGCCGTCCTGGTTCAGATCGGTCAGTGCCCGCCCTCGTTCGATCTCGACGCCCTGCTCGCTCAACCGCTCGGTCAGAATCCGTTCGGTGTCGTGCTGCGAGAGGGTGCGCGGTTCGGCATAGGCGGTGTGGTTCTGCGGCCCGGTCAACTGGCCCGCGAAATCCAACTCGATCGCCCTTGTCGCAAATGTGATGGTCAGGCTCGACGCCGATTCCCCCGCCGCGATCGCCCGGTCGACGACGCCGATGTCGTCGAAGATCTCCAGGGTCCTGGGCTGGACGACGAGCGCGCGGGAAGTCGTCGCCGGGGCCGGGGCGCGGTCGATGATCCGCGGGCGGACCCCATGCCGGGCCAACTCGTTCGCCATCATCAGGCCGGTCGGCCCCGCGCCAACGACGAGAACAGGGAGTACAGGCTGGTTCATCGCCAATCACCTCGGTGTGATTTCATTCTGCGTTGAATTATTCCACTACGACTGTAGTACCACGTGCTGCGGGAATCAACCCCCTAGATCAGCGCCCCGATATTGCCGCCGAGCGTCCATGCCGCTGCGGCGATCAGCCCGGTGAGTGTCAGCACGGTGACCAGCCAGAACAGCAGGACACGCTTGCCGCGCTGCCGGGTCCAGTAGAACTCGTCGAGGTCGATCCCGGCGAATTGCCCTGATACAGGCTGATATTCGGGTTGTAGCGGTTGCCAGTCATCGCGGGTCAGTTCGCGGGTGTGCTGTCGGGGCGTCGGTACGGGTGGCGCCGGCGGTTGTGCGACGGTGGCGGTGGTCGCCTCGTGGGATTGCCCGCGGCTGTGGTACAGCGCGGCCGACAGATGCTGCGCCGAGTTGCGTGGCGCGGGCACCCGGTACGGGGGCAGTCCCAGTTCGTCGACGATCGCGCCGAGTTCGGCACCCATGTCATGAGCGTCGGCGTACCGTTCGGCGGGTTCGCGGGCGGTGGCGCGCAGCACCAGGTTGTCGAATTGTGTTGGCACACCGGCGATCACCTTGCCCGGAGGTGAGACGTCGGTGTCCATCCGCTGGTATGCCACCGCGAGTGCGGAGTCGCCGGTGAACGGGGTTTTTCCGGTCAGCAGTTCGTAGGCCAGGATGCCGACGGAGTACACATCGCTGCGCGGTGTGGCGTCGCCGGTGCTGACCTGCTCCGGTGAGAGGTAGGCGGCGGTGCCCAAAATCACGCTGGTGGAGGTGATCTTGGCGTCGGCGACCGCACGCACCAAACCGAAGTCGGCGATCTTGACGTCGCCGTCGTCGGAGATCAGCACGTTCTCCGGCTTGATGTCGCGGTGTACCAGGCCGGCCCGGTGGGCCACAGCGAGGCCGCCGAGCACCGGGCGCAGCACCGCGGCGACCGCGTGCGGCGGCATCGGGCCGCGCTCGCGCAACAACTCCCGCAGCGTGCCGCCCTCGATGAGCTCCATCACCAGGAACGGGTGCTGGCCGTCGATGCCCTGGTCGTAGACCGCGACCAGACCGGGGTCCTTCAGCCGCGCCACCGCTCGCGCCTCGCGCTGGAATCGGGTCAGGAACTGACTGTCGCCTGCATACCGGGACTCCATGATCTTGAGCGCCACGGGGCGGTCCAGCCGCAGATCGAGCCCGCGGTACACGGCGGACATGCCGCCCGTCGCGATCATGGTGTCGACGCGGTACCGCCCGTCCAGCACGGCCCCCACGAGCGGGTCAGATTGCTGGTAGGCCTCCACCGAACACATGTTACGAGCCGACCCTTTCGTCTTAGACTCAGTGCGGTGAGCAGCATTCCGGCCGCCGAAGACGTTCTTGACCCCGGCGAGGCCGTTTACGATTTGTCCGCCGTCGCCGATTTGCTCGGGGTTGCCGTCACGAAAGTGCAACAGCAGCTACGCGAAGGTCACCTGGTCGCGGTGCGCCGCGAAGGTGCGGTGGTGGTGCCGAAGGTCTTCTTCGACAACACCGGGCACGTGGTGAAGAGCCTGCCCGGGCTGCTCGTGGTGCTTCACGACGGCGGATACCGCGACACCGAGATCGTGCGCTGGTTGTTCACGCCCGACCCGTCATTGACCATCAGACGCGACGGCAGCACCGAGCGGCAGGCTAATGCCCGGCCGGTGGATGCGCTGCACTCGCATCAGGCCCGGGAAGTGGTGCGTCGGGCTCAGGCGATGGCTTACTAGGCGCCTTGTAAAGCGAATACCACGCCACCGCAGCGCATGCCGTGGCAAGCAGCACATGGATCCACGAGTACATGCCGTGTGCGCCGTCGGGCTTCCAGATCACCGTGATCCACGTCGACAGACCGGCGATCAGGGCGATCGCCTGCCGGCTCTGCGCCAGCGCGGCGACCACAGCCAACGGCCAGGTGTAGTACCACGGCAGCGCGGCCGGGACGAACAGCACCACGACGAGCATCACCCACGCGATGCCGATCAGCGCCTCGCGGTCGGTGTGGCGAAACCGCCACCACAGCAAGGGAAGTGAGATCGCGATGATTGCGATCCCGATGATCCGGGTGACGTCGAGCACGGCGTAGAAGTTCACAGGGAAAAACAGGCTGCCGAACACGTTGACCAGGTTCGACGCGGCTGTCGGCACGGTCAGCCAGTTGATGATCTTGACCGAGCCTGCCAACGCGGTCAGCCAGCCGAGACCGACCCCGGCCAGCCACGACAACACGGCGAACACCGCGACGAATATCACCGCCGATGCGGCTGTCGCCGCCGCGAAAGCCTTCACCGGCGAGTATCCGCGGTCGTCGCGCAGATGACGCATCCACACCCACACCATGAACGGAAGGGCCAGTCCCGCTGTGGCTTTCACGGCGACGGCGACCGCGATCAAGCCGATACCCCAGATGCGGTGGCCGTCGAACGTCAGCGCGATGCCTGCCATCATCAAGCCGACCATCAGCATCTCGTTGTGCACGCCACCCATAAGGTGAATGATCACCAACGGATTCAGCACGCAGATCCACAGCGCGGCAGCGCCGTTGGCACCGACATGGCGGGCCACCCGCGGCGACGCCCAGATCAACAGGGCGAGGCCGGGCAGCATGCACAGCCTCAACAGCATGGTTCCCGCCACCACGTCGTTGCCCACAAGCATCGTGACGAACTTGGCGACCAGGATGAACGCGGGCCCGTACGGCGCAGTTGTCGTCGTCCAGATCGGACTCACGTTGTCCAGCAACGAGTTCGGGTTGTCGATCGGGCCGACGATGTACGGGTCGAACCCATCGCGCAGCAGCGCGCCCTGCGCCAAGTACGAGTAGGTGTCGCGGCTGAACACGGGAACGGACAGCAGCAGCGGCGCCAGCCAGAACCCCGTGGTCGCCACCATCGTGT
The DNA here is from genome assembly GCA_963698965.1 of uncultured Actinomycetota bacterium. Lineage (GTDB taxonomy): Bacteria > Actinomycetota > Actinomycetes > Mycobacteriales > Mycobacteriaceae > Mycobacterium. The sequence continues at coordinate 116,627 of CAVOSY010000002.1, read as the reverse complement.
ATTCGGTTGCAGTGCGGTCGATCACCCGGCGACCCAGCCACAGCCAGGCGGCGAGCATCAGCGCCACGCCGACCCACAGCAGCACCGACGACAGCACCAGGCCGTGGCCGAACCGGAGCCAGGACAGGTGCAGCGACTCGAGTAGGGGATCGTGCAGGCGGGTGCTGCCCGCGCCGAGCCCGCCTGTTGTGATCAACACGGCGCCCAGCGCGCCAAGCAGTGCAGGCTGTGCCTGCGGCGATGTCGCGAAGGACGTCAACTGCCAAAGATGATGCGCCGGCCCGGTTTTCGCGGCCTGCGTCGGCGTCGGGGTTGTCATGCTCTAGGCGGACCGGTTCGCGGCCAATCTGGCGAGTTCGGCGAGGCCGACCTTGGCCTGGACTTCGATCGGCGCGGCGTTGAGGATCTCCAGCGAGCGCCTGGTGAGTGAATCGATGCGCCCCTCGACCGCAGCCAGCGCCCCGACCGATTCGATGACGAGACACAGTTCCTTCACCTGGGCGCCGGACAGCTCGGTGCCGATCGACGTGCGCAGCAGCTTGGCCGCGACCGGGTCGACCTTCTCGGCCCGCTCGACGGCCTCGGCCAGCAGCACCGTGCGCTTACCGGAGCGAAGGTCGTCGCCCGACGGCTTGCCGGTGACGGCTGGGTCCCCGAATACGCCGAGCACATCGTCGCGCAGCTGAAACGCGACGCCCAGGCTGGTTCCGAGCTCATGGAACGCGGCGAGCACGTCGGGACGGTCGGCGGCGGCAGCGGCGCCGAACTGCAAAGGCCGGGAGATCGTGTACGACGCGGTCTTGTAGATGTTGACCGTCATCGCCGACGCCACCGACTCGGCGCCGCTGGATTCGGCGACGATGTCGAGGTACTGACCGCCGAGCACTTCGGTTCGGATGGCTGACCAGATCCGACGGACCCGTAGGTGTGCGTCGGCGGGCAGGTCGGCGGTGGCGACGATGTCGTCCGCCCACACCAACGCGAGGTCGCCGAGCAGGATCGCCGCCGAGATCCCGAACTGTTCGGAGGACCCGTGCCACTGGCTGGAGCGGTGCTTGTCGGTGAACAGCCGATGCACGGTCGGCAGCCCGCGGCGGGTGGCAGAGGCGTCGATCACGTCGTCGTGCACCAGTGCGCACGCGTGCAGCAGCTCCAGCGCCGAGAACAGCCGCAGCATCGACGGGTCGACCGGATCCGCGCCGGAGTCGGCCACCGCACGCCAGCCCCAGTACGCGAACGCCGGGCGCACCCGCTTACCGCCGCGCAGCACGAATTCCTCGAGGCCGGCGGTCAACTCCGCGTAGTCGGTGCCGATGTATGCGGCGTCACCGCGACGTTCGCGGAGATACTCCCGCAACTGTTCGGTGATGGCGCCTGCCAACTCGACGGCTGACGGTGCCGCTGCGTCCACGCTCAGCGGGCGCCCCTTTCCAAAAGTATGTGTAGTACTCGCCCCCGAGTGCCTTCAGAGTAGAGCGTGCTACGGGTTTTGTACCAAGCCAGCACGCCGACCCACCAGGGTCGTCGGCTGACGATCGGGTTTCAGGTCGGACGCGGCGAGCGGTCCCGGCCTATGTACGCCAGTCCGCCGACGATCCCGGCGACCACAAACGACGCGATGCCCAGCCAGATCGCCGCGCCCGTGAATGAGCGGGCACTCGGATCGGTGTAGCGAGCCTGGGCGCTCATGGTGCTGACCACACCGGGTCGCAGTTTCCATTCGACGACCTCGGTCGACACCTGGTCTCCGTTGGTCGACGTCACCTCGCCGGGAAACGCCACCGAGAGCGAGACGTCGGCCTCAGGGTCGTTGAGCGACGTGAGATCGGCGCGGCCCTCCAGGATGACCAGGTCGCCGGCGCGGCGCAGCGAGATGTCGACGCCAGCGGCGTCCCGGTTCATGTTGGCCAGCTGGGGCAGTTCGGCGAAGGTCAGGTCGGAGAAGACGGCCTGCGATCCCACGTAATCGTCGCGGTTGTAATCGGAGATCGCGACCTTCTGGGCGAACGGCAGGTTGTTGAGCAGCTGCGGGCCTTTGTCATCGGCGTTGCGAGGTTTGGCCGCCGCGACGATCTGCCCCGATACCCGGTCGTCCGGCGATACCGTGATCGACGCCCGCACCCGCACACAGCCCACCGCCATCGGCACGATGAGCAGAAGCAGCAACGCAACCGCGAGCTTGCGGATCCGGCGTGAACGGGCGGGCACGTGGTCATCGTGCCAGACCCCGCCGTCTCACAGTGGCAATGCCCGGCCCAGGATGGCGAAGGCGCGCGGATCGCCCGCGAAGTGGTAGCCACGGATGATGTCGGTGAAGCCGAGCCTGCGATACAGCCGCCAGGCCCTGTTGGCTTCGCCGTTGATCTCCGGTGTGGACAGCAGCACGTGTGCCTCTGCGCGGTCGGCGAGCAGCCGCCGGGCCAGCGCCTCGCCGAGGCCGCGGCCCTGGGCGCGTGGCGCGATGTGCAGTTCGGTCAGCTCGAAATAGCTGGTCATCAGCTCCGCGATCCGCATCCTGTCGGCTCCGACCCGATGCAGGCCCTGGACCACCTGTTGCTGCCACCACTGGTCCGGTGCGCCGCAGTAGCCGTAGGCGATCCCGAGCAGCGGAGCGGCCGCCAGCGCCTCGGCGGAGCGGTCGGTGCTGTCCCCGAGACGACTGTGATCGGGCGCCTCCACCGCCGCGACGGCCTTCCAGCCGTATCTGCGGGTGTGCTCGAGCCACATGGATGCCCGCTGGTCCTCTGTGCCTCGCGGGTAGCGCATGGCATCCACATACACCGCTAGCGCGTCACCGAGCCGGCGCTGCATATCGCTCGGCGACACATCGATGAGAAATGTCGCCAACTTCTGGTTGCCCTCCGGGTCTCAAGCCGTATCGTCCACACCATTATTGGTTGGGATGCCGTTGGGAGAGGTACCGACTCACAGCCGCGACGTCCGTCATAGAATCGTCCGTCGAACTAGGTGGTACGGCTCAGATTGACCTCGTATCATGACTGTTAGTTGCCCGTAAATGCGGGCATACCCAAGTTTGAACGTTTAGACGGCAGGGCCGGCAAGGAGGGACGAATGCCACTCTCCGATCATGAGCAGCGCATGCTCGACCAGATCGAGAGCGCTCTCTATGCCGAGGACCCCAAGTTCGCTTCGAGCGTCCGCGGTGGGACTCTGCGCGCACCGTCGGCGCGACGCCGCCTGCAGGGCGCCGCACTCTTTGTGATCGGCTTGGCGATGCTGGTTTGCGGTGTTGCATTCAAGGCAACCATGATCGGCAGCTTCCCGATTCTGTCCGTGATCGGCTTCCTGATCATGTTCGGCGGCGTGATCTTCGCCATCACGGGTCCCCGGCGGGTCTCCGGGGGCCGCGACCGTTCGGGTGGCGAGCCGGGCGCGGCGCGCTCGAAGAAGTCCAAGGGCTCTGGCGGGTCGTTCACGAGCAGGATGGAAGACCGGTTCCGCAGGCGTTTCGACGAGTAGTCACTACCTAGCCAAGGGGTAGCCCGCAATGGGCTGCCCCTTTTTTGTGCGCGAACGTGTCGCCAGTCCTCCCCACTTCGCCCCACTGACGACCTAATGGGTCATTACCTGCGGTTTTGTCTTGCTGCAGCCCCCGACGTCTCCGCCTGAGTCTCCGAAAACACCTGGCAGACGGGACTTAGTGGGGGCATGTCGCCAACTTTTGCTATCAAATGGAGCAATGTGGGGGATTGTGGGGTAAAGTGGCGGACAACGGAGCGACCGGGGCTCCGGGTGGTTGGAGGTGGCGGGATGTTTCTCGGCACCTACACGCCGAAGCTCGACGACAAGGGGCGGCTCACGCTGCCCGCCAAATTCCGCGACGCGCTGGCAGGAGGGTTGATGGTCACCAAGAGCCAAGATCACAGCCTCGCCGTGTATCCGCGGGCCGAGTTCGAAAAGCTGGCACGACGAGCGTCGCAGGCGTCGCGGAGCAATCCGGAGGCCCGCGCGTTCCTGCGTAACCTGGCCGCCGCCACCGACGAGCAGCACCCCGACACACAAGGCCGGATCACGTTGTCGGCCGACCATCGCCGCTACGCGAACCTGGCCAAGGACTGCGTGGTGATCGGATCGGTTGACTATCTGGAGATCTGGGACTCGGCCGCATGGCAGGAGTACCAGCAGACCCACGAAGAGAACTTCTCCGCGGCCACCGATGAAGCTCTACACGACATTATTTGACCGGGCCGCTGACACGGCCACCGCCCGTGCATCGTGGCCTCTGCCCGAACCGGCCCTGGCGTACTTCCCCAACGCCAGGACCGCGCTCTCGGACAGGGACCTCGGTGCAGGGGCCTTCTTCAAAGGCATTGCTATGGCCCAGGGTTCGCACGGGCACGTCCCGGTCCTGCTCGACCGCTGTGTGGAGCTGCTGACACCCGCCCTCACCCGGCAGCATGCCGACGGCGAAGGCGCCGTCCTCATCGACGCCACTTTGGGGGCAGGCGGCCATGCCGAACGATTCCTCACCGAGCTGCCGGGCCTGCGGCTGATCGGCCTTGACCGCGACCCCGATGCCCTGTGGATCGCCGGCGAGCGGCTGGCACAGTTCGGTGATCGAGTCATGCTGGTGCGCACACGCTACGACGGAATCGAGGGGGTGCTGGCCGAAACCGGTTACTGGACAAGCCAAGTGCAGGGCATCCTGTTCGACCTCGGCGTGTCGTCGATGCAACTGGACCGCACGGCGCGGGGCTTCTCCTACTCGGTCGACGCGCCATTGGACATGCGGATGGATCCCGATGCCGAGCTGACCGCGGCCGAGGTCGTCAACACCTACGACGAAAGGACGCTGACACGGGTGCTGCGGGAGTTCGGCGAGGAGCGGTTCGCAGGCCGCATCGCCGCGCAGATCGTCCGGCGGCGTGCGCAGCGGCCGTTCGCCACCACCGGTGACCTTGTCGAGCTGCTGTATCAGGCGATCCCCGCGCCCGCCCGTCGCACTGGCGGGCATCCCGCCAAGCGCACGTTCCAGGCGTTGCGCGTCGTGGTCAATGGTGAGCTGGACTCACTGCGTGACGCGCTTCCCGCGGCGCTCGGCGCATTGGCTCCCGGCGGCCGGATCGTCGTGATGGCCTATCAATCGCTGGAAGACCGAATCGTGAAGAACCGATTCGCCGCCGCCACCGCATCACGCACCCCGCCAGGACTACCCGTCGAATTGCCAGGCCACGGGCCGGAATTCGTCGCACTGACCCGCGGAGCCGAACGTGCAGGCCCCGAGGAGATCGAAGTCAATCCGCGTAGCGCGTCCGTGCGGCTACGGGCACTGGAAAAGGTGGGGGGTTGATCATGAAGGCAAAGAAGCCCGCAGCGGTTCGCGGTGCCGGCAAATCACGTCGCGCGGGCCGCAATACCGACCGGCGCCCAGCCGACGCGCAGCCACGCAGGCGCAAGCCGACGCGCGAACAGCGCCCGCAGCGGTCCGCGCCCGCGACCAACCCGATTCCGCGGCCCACCGACGGGCCGTCGCGGCCGAAGAACACCAGTCAGGCCAAGGCGCGGGCGAAGGCGCGAAAGGCAAAGGCCCCCAAGGTCGTCCGGCCACCACTGCGCGAGCGGATCATTGTCAAGCTGGCCTCGATCGAGCTGAGCCCACGTGCCCTCGTCGCGAGGGTGCCGTTCGTGGTGCTGGTCATCGGGTCGCTCGGGGTCGGCCTTGGCGTCACGCTGTGGCTGTCGACCGACGCCGCGGAGCGCTCCTACGAGTTGAGTCACGCACGGGAGACCAATCAGGCGTTGTTGCAACAGAAGGAAGCGCTGGAACGTCAGGTGCTCGAGGCACAGGCTGCGCCTGCCCTGGCCGAGGCGGCCCGCAACCTCGGCATGATCCCGTCGCGGGACACCGCGCACCTGGTGCAGGATCCGTCGGGTAACTGGCTCGTGGTCGGTACACCCAAACCCGCTCAGGGCGTCGTCCCGCCACCGCTGAACACGCCCCTGCCGGAGGAGGGCCCGCCTGCGCCCCCGCCCCCGCCCGCGCCCCGCGTCGTCGACCCGCGCGAGGTCACCGTCCGCATGCCACCCCGGACCACGCCGGCGCCGGCTCCGCTGCCGGGAGTCGAGGGTTCGGTGCCTGGCGCGCCGCCAGCGCCGCTGGCCGCGCCGCCGGATGGTGAGGTTCCGCACGCCGTCACAGGACAGCCACCAGCGCTGGGCCCTGCGGTTCCGCCTGCCGCGCCACTCCCCGGCGCGCCCGCATGACCCGCGGCGACAATCGGGGTCGCGGTCCCGGCAAGCCGACGGCGCGCAAGGCTCAACCCACGCAGGAGCGTTCGGCCCGGGCACGGCGGACGCGCGAACCAGCGGCCGAAAACGGTTTGCGCAGTGCGTCATTCGTCTTCCGGCACCGGACGGGCAACGCCGTCATCTTCGTGGTGCTGCTGGTTGCCACCGCTCAGCTCTTCAACCTGCAGGTCCCCCGCGCCGCAGGCCTGCGTGCGGAGGCCGCGGGCCAGCTCAAGGTCACCGATGTGGAGAAGGCCGTGCGCGGTGCCATCGTCGACCGCAACATGGACAAGCTCGCCTTCACCATCGAGGCCCGCGCGTTGACCTTCCAGCCGGTCAAGGTCCGCAAGCAACTCGAAGAAGCCAAGGCGAAAACGCCTGAGGCGCCGGACCCCCAGCGGCGGCTGCGGGCGATCGCCGCCGAAGTCGCGTTGCGGCTCAACAACAAACCCGACGCCGCCACCGTGCTGAAGAAACTCACCAGCAAGGACTCGTTCGTGTACCTCGCGCGCGCAGTCGATCCGGCGATCGCCGATGCGATCACCAAGAAGTTCCCCGAAGTCGGTTCCGAGCGCCAGGATCTGCGCCAGTATCCCGGCGGATCGCTGGCGGCCAACATCGTCGGCGGAATCGACTGGGACGGCCATGGCCTTCTCGGACTTGAGGATTCACTCGACTCCGTGCTGGCAGGCACCGATGGGTCGATCACCTATGACCGCGGCTCCGACGGCGTGGTGATTCCCGGCAGCTACCGCAACCGGCACGACGCGGTCGACGGGTCGGCCGTGATGCTGACCCTCGACGACGACATCCAGTTCTACGTCCAGCAGCAGGTGCAGCAGGCCAAGGACCTGTCAGGCGCCAAGAACGTGTCGGCAGTGGTGCTGGACGCGAAAACCGGTGAGGTGCTGGCGATGGCGAACGACAACACGTTCGATCCGAGCCAGGACATCGGACGCCAGGGCGACCGGGATCTGGGCAACCCATCGGTGTCTTCGCCGTACGAACCGGGTTCGGTGAACAAGATCGTCACCGCCGCTTCCGTAATCGAGTTCGGGTTGTCCAATCCCGACGAGGTGTTGCAGGTGCCCGGTCAAATCGACATGGGCGGTGTCACCGTGCATGACGCGTGGGAGCACGGTGTCACCCCGTACACGACCACCGGCATCTTCGGTAAGTCGTCGAACGTCGGCACGCTGATGCTGGCGCAGCGGATCGGACCGGACCGCTACGCGGACATGCTGAGCAAGTTCGGGCTCGGCCAGCGCACGGGCGTCGGGCTGCCGGGTGAGAGCGCGGGGCTGGTGCCGCCGATCGACCAGTGGTCGGGTAGCTCCTTCGCCAACCTGCCCATCGGCCAGGGCCTTTCGATGACCCTGCTGCAGATGACGGGCATGTACCAGACGATCGCCAACGACGGTGTGCGCATCCCGCCCCGCATCGTCAAGACCACCATCGGCGCCGACGGTTCCCGCAAGGATGAGCCACAGCCGGAGGGGGTACGCGTGGTGTCGCCGCAGACGGCTCAGACGGTCCGGCACATGCTGCGCGCGACATTGCAGCGCGATCCGACGGGCGTCCAACAGGGCACCGGTTCTCAGGGTGCTGTCGACGGCTACCAGATCTCCGGCAAGACCGGAACCGCGCAGCAGATCAACCCGGGCTGCGGGTGCTACTACGACAACGTCTACTGGATCACGTTCGCGGGCATGGCTCCCACCGATGACCCGCGCTATGTCATCGGAATCATGGCCGACAACCCGCAACGCACGGCCGACGGCCAGCACGGCACCACGATGGCGCCGCTGTTCCACAACATCGCCGCCTGGCTACTGCAGAGGGAGAACGTGCCGCTGTCGCCCGACCCGGGTCCGCCGCTGACGCTTCAGGCCACCTGACCGGGATCGGGGCCCCAACCAGGCCGGTACTGTGTCATGGCCATGAACCTGCGTCCCAACCATCCCGTCGGCCAAGTGCTGGGGCGGCTGGCTGAGCAGGTGGGGGCGGTGCCCGCCGACGGCGCCACATTGCCGAACGTGCAGGTCACCGGCGTGACACTGCGGGGCCAGAACACGCAGCCAGGCGATCTGTTCGCAGCGCTACCCGGGGCGTCGTCACACGGCGGGCGCTACGCCGCAGAGGCGGTGACACAGGGCGCCGTCGCAGTGCTCACCGACCCGGCGGGCGTCGACGCGATGGGCGGCGATATCGGCGTGCCCGTGCTGATCCATCCCGACCCGCGTTCGGTGTTGGGCGAGGTGGCGGCCACCGTCTACGGCCATCCGTCGGATCGATTAAGGGTCATCGGTGTCACTGGAACATCCGGCAAGACCACGACGACCTACCTGGTGGAAGCCGGCCTGCGATCGGCGGAGCGGGTGGCCGGTCTCATCGGCACTGTCGGCATCCGCATCGACGGACGCGACCAGTCAAGCGCGCTCACCACTCCCGAGGCGCCCGATCTACAGGCGCTGTTGGCGGTGATGGTCGAACAGGGCGTCGACACCGTGGTGATGGAGGTCTCCAGCCACGCACTGACGCTGGGCCGCGTCGACGGCGTGCACTTCGGGCTCGGCGGATTCACCAACCTGTCGCGCGACCACCTGGACTTCCATCGAACGATGCAGGACTACTTCGACGCCAAGGCACGGCTGTTCGACCCTGAGTCGCCAACGCACGCAAGCATTTCCGTGATCTGCATCGACGACGACGCAGGACGCGCGATGGCCCGCCTCGCGCACCGTCCCGTGTCGGTGAGCGCGACCGGTCGCGACGCCGACTGGCGGGTGGAGAACATCGACACGGTCGAGCTCGGCGTCCAGGAGTTCCTTGCCGTCGATCCGGCCGGCGTGCACCACGGGCTGCGTATCGGGCTGCCCGGCAGCTACAACGTCGCCAACTGCCTGCTCGCGGTCGCCCTGCTTGATGCCGTCGGGGTGTCACCCGAGCAGGCCGCCCCGGGGTTACGCAGCGCGTCGGTCCCCGGCAGGCTCGAGCTGATCGACCGCGGTCAGGGCTTTCTGGCCCTGGTCGACTACGCGCACAAGCCTGGGGCACTGCGTGCGGTCCTCGAGACGCTGCGCGCCCAGAGCAGCGGCAGGTTGGCCGTGGTCTTCGGGGCGGGCGGCAACCGTGATCCGGGCAAGCGCGAGCCGATGGGCCGCGTCGCCGCCGAACTGGCCGACCTGGTCGTGGTCACCGACGACAATCCCCGCGACGAGGAACCCGCGGCCATCAGGACCGCGATCGTGGCAGGCGCGACCGCCGCCGGCACGCCGGCGCAGGTGGTCGAGATCGGGGACCGTCGCGAAGCCATCGACCACGCCGTGGCATGGGCGCGTCCGGGTGACGTCGTGTTGATCGCGGGGAAGGGACACGAGGCGGGCCAGACCAGTCACGGCCAGACCCGGCCCTTCGACGATCGCGAGGAGCTCGCCGCCTCGCTGGGAGCCCGCGCATGATCGATCTGAGCATCGCCCAGATCGCCGACATCGTGGGCGGCCGGCTCGCGGACATCACTCCGGACCAGGCCGCCGAAACCCGCGTCACCGGAACGGTCGAATTCGATTCGCGCGCAGTGACACCCGGCGGTCTGTTCCTTGCGCTGCCGGGGGCCCGCTCCGACGGCCACGACTTTGCCGCCGCCGCCGTCTGTGCGGGTGCCGTCGCGGTGCTTGCGGCCCGCCCGGTGGGCGTGCCCGCGATCGTCGTGGCACCCGAGCCCGCCGTCGACTCCGCGGCCAGCGTGCTCGAACACGACACCGACGGCTCGGGCGCCGCCGTGCTCGCCGCGCTGGCGCGGCTGGCGGCCGCGGTCGCCGCCGAGCTCGTCGACGGTGGGCTGACCATCGTCGGCATCACCGGCTCGTCCGGTAAGACGTCGACCAAGGATCTGCTCGCCGCCGTGCTCGCCCCGCTTGGGGAGGTCGTTGCGCCGCCAGGTTCCTTCAACAACGAGCTCGGCCACCCGTGGACGGTGCTTCGCGCCACGGAATCCACCGATTACCTCGTCCTCGAGATGTCGGCGCGCCATCCGGGCAACATCGCCGCACTCGCATCGATAGCTCCGCCGTCGATCGCGGTCGTGCTGAACGTCGGTACCGCGCACCTCGGGGAATTCGGGTCAAGGGAGGCCATCGCGGCGACCAAAGCCGAACTGCCGCAAGCTGTTCCGTCGTCTGGAGTGGTGATACTCAACGTCGACGACACCGCGGTGGCCGCGATGGCCGACCAGACGGCCGCGCGCGTGGTACGCGTTGGGCGCACGGCGGGCGCCGACGTGTGGGCCGGCCCCGTCACACTCGACGCCCTGGCCCGGCCGCGTTTCACCATGCACGCCGCCGAGAGTCAGATCGACATCGCCCTCGCCGTGCACGGCGACCACCAGGTGTCGAACTCGCTATGCGCCGCCGCCGTCGCACTGGAGTGCGGCGCCAGCATGGAACAGGTGGCCGACGCCCTGGCTGCGGCGGGCCCGGTGTCCAAGCACCGCATGCAGGTCGCCACCCGTGGCGACGGCGTCACGGTCATCAACGACGCGTACAACGCCAACCCGGACTCCATGCAGGCCGGGCTGAAGGCCCTGGTCTGGATGGCCCGCGAAGGCGGAGAAAAGCGGCGCAGCTGGGCCATCCTCGGCGAGATGGCCGAGCTCGGCGACGACGCGATATCCGAGCATGACCGCATCGGCCGATTGGCGGTGCGATTAGATGTGTCACGACTGATCGTCGTGGGAACCGGGAGGTCTATGAGCGCCATGCACCACGGGGCGGTGATGGAGGGGTCGTGGGGGTCTGAATCCACCATGGTCGCCAATGCCGACGCCGCGCTGGCATTGCTTCGGGCCGAACTGGAGGCCGGAGACGTGGTGCTGGTGAAAGCCTCGAACGCGGCAGGGCTCGGTGCCCTCGCCGATGCACTGGTCGCCGAGGACGTTCGCCGATGAGGCAGATTCTGATCGCCGTCGGCATTGCGCTGACGGTTTCGATCCTCCTCACGCCGGTGCTGATCCGGTTGTTCACCCGACAGGGGTTCGGTCACGAGATCCGTGAGGACGGGCCGCCGAGCCACCACAAGAAGCGCGGCACACCGTCGATGGGCGGCGTCGCGATCGTCGCGGGCATCTGGGCGGGATACCTGGGCACTCAATTGATCGGCATCGTCATGGACGGCAAGGGGCCGTCGGCGTCGGGCTGGCTGGTGCTGGGGCTTGCCACGGCGCTCGGTGCCGTCGGTTTCGTCGACGACCTGATCAAGATCCGCCGCGCGCGCAACCTTGGCCTCAACAAGACCGCGAAGACCGTCGGCATCCTGGCCGCCGCAGTGCTCTTCGGCGTGCTGGCACTGCAGTTCCGCAACCCGGACGGGCTGACACCGGGCAGTGCCGAGCTGTCGTACGTGCGCGAGATCGCCACAGTCACCCTTGCACCCGTGGTGTTCGTGCTGTTCTGCATCGTCATCGTCAGCGCGTGGTCAAATGCGGTGAACTTCACCGATGGTCTGGACGGGCTGGCGGCTGGGGCGATGGCCATGGTGTGCGCGGCCTATGTGCTGATCACGTTCTGGCAGTTCCGCAACGCCTGCGCGACCAGCCCGGGGCTGGGTTGCTACAACGTGCGCGATCCGCTGGACCTCGCGATCATCGCGGCGGCGACGGCCGGGGCGTGCATCGGCTTTCTGTGGTGGAACGCCGCGCCCGCCAGGATCTTCATGGGCGACACCGGCTCGCTGGCGCTGGGCGGCATCATCGCCGGGCTGTCGGTGACCAGCCGCACGGAAATGCTGGCGGTCGTGCTCGGCGCGCTGTTCGTCGCCGAGGTGACGTCGGTGGTCGTGCAGATCATGGCGTTCCGCACCACCGGCCGCCGGGTGTTCCGGATGGCGCCGTTCCATCACCACTTCGAACTCGTCGGCTGGGCCGAGACCACCGTCATCATCCGGTTCTGGCTGCTTACGGCGATCGCCTGTGGTTTGGGTGTTGCGCTCTTCTACAGCGAGTGGCTGACGACCGTCGGAGCCTGACGTGGACCTTTCCGGAGCCGATGTCCTGGTCGCCGGGGCCCGGGTCACCGGGCGCGCGATCCTCGCCGCGCTGACGCCGCTCGGCGCCCGTGCCACGCTCACCGACGACAGCCCGTCTGCCCTGACGGCGTTCGCGCAGAGGGGCGTCGAGGTGATGGACGCGGCCAATGCGGCCGAGCGGGTCTCCGACTACGACCTCGTCGTCACGAGCCCCGGCCTGCCGCCGACCGCCCCGGTGCTCGCCGCTGCCGCCGTGGCGGGTGTGCCGGTCTGGGGGGACGTCGAATTGGCTTGGCGGCTGGACAGTTCCGGCCGCTACGGGCCGCCGCGCCGCTGGCTGGTGGTGACCGGTACCAACGGCAAGACCACCACGACGTCGATGCTGCACGCGATGCTGGTGGCCGCCGGTCGCCGCGCGCTGCTGTGCGGCAACATCGGCGACCCCGTTCTGGACGTTCTGGATCAGCCCGCCGAGCTGATGGCCGTCGAGCTGTCGAGCTTCCAGCTGCACTGGGCGCCGTCGCTGCGTCCCGAGGCGGGTGTGGTGCTCAACGTCGCCGAGGATCACCTCGACTGGCACGGGACGATGGAGGCGTATGCCCGCGACAAGGCCCGGGTCCTCGACGGCCGTGTCGCCGTCGTCGGGCTCGACGACCCGGTCGCGGCCGGTCTGCTGTCGACCGCCGGCGCATCGGTGCGAGTCGGCTTCCGGCTCGGCGAGCCGGCGCAGGGGGAGTTGGGGGTGCGCGACGGTGTGCTCGTCGACAACGCATTCGGCGAACAGCTGGAACTGGCGCAGGCGACGTCGATTCCGGTAGCTGGGCCGGTGGGGGTGCTCGACGCACTGGCCGCCGCGGCGTTGGCCCGGGCCGTCGACACCGCCCCGGAGGCCATCGCCCGGGCGTTGGCGGGGTTTCAGGTGGGCAGGCATCGCGCGGAGGTGGTCGGCAACGCCGACGGCGTCACCTATGTCGACGACTCAAAGGCCACCAACCCGCACGCGGCGCAGGCCTCGATCACCGCGTACCCGCGGGTGGTCTGGATCGCCGGCGGCCTGCTCAAGGGCGCATCGGTCGACGAACTGGTCGCGACGGCGGCGAAACGCCTGGTCGGAGCGGTTTTGATCGGCCGTGACCGGAGCCTGATCCGTGACGCGTTATCGCGACACGCCCCGGATGTCCCCGTAGTCGAGCTAGTGACGGGGGAGGATTCTGGGGTGCCTGGGGTAATTGGGTCCACTGTGAATTGTGTGACTCGAGTGATCGACGTGGGCGGCCGGTCCGTCAGCGATGCGGTGATGGCCGCGGTCGTCGAGGCCGCTCGAGGGTTGGCAGGCCCCGGCGACACCGTGTTGCTTGCCCCAGCGGGTGCGTCCTTCGACCAGTTCAGCGGCTATGGCCAGCGCGGCGACGCGTTCGCCTCTGCCGTGTCTGCGCTGACCCGATAGCCGGCCCTGTGAGCAACATTCTGACCCGGTTGCGGCACCGGAGGACCAAGCCCACCACGAAAGCGGTCGACACCGAGGCGCCTACCGAGGCTCGCGGTCCGCGCACCAGGTTCGGCGCGTGGCTGGGCCGGCCGATGACGTCGTTTCACCTCATCATCGCCGTCACGGCGTTGCTCATCATGCTGGGCCTGACCATGGTGCTGTCCGCGTCAGGGGTGCACTCATACGACGAAGACGGCTCGCCGTGGGCGATCTTCGGCAGGCAGGTGCTGTGGACCTTCGTCGGCCTGATCGCGTTCTACGTCGCGCTGCGAATGCCCGTGCAGATGATGCGCAACCTGGCCTTCAGTGGGTTCGCGCTCACCGTCGTCATGCTCGTCCTGGTGCTGATCCCGGGAATCGGCAAGGAAGCCAACGGTTCTCGCGGATGGTTCGTGGTCGCCGGGTTCTCCATGCAGCCCTCCGAGCTGGCGAAGATCGCGTTCGCCATCTGGGGAGCGCACCTGCTGGCTGCCAGGCGCATGGACCGGGCGTCGCTGCGCGAGATGCTGATCCCACTCGTGCCCGCCGCCGTCATCGCACTGGCGCTGATCGTCGCCCAGCCGGACCTCGGGCAGACGGTGTCGCTGGGCATCATCCTGCTCGGCCTGCTGTGGTACGCGGGCCTGCCTCTGCGGGTGTTCCTGTCGTCGCTGCTCGCGGTCGTGGTCTCGGCCGCCATTCTCGCGGTCTCCGAGGGCTACCGATCCGACCGCGTACAGTCCTGGCTCAACCCGGGGGCCGACAGCCAGGGTTCCGGCTACCAGGCCCGCCAGGCCCGGTTCGCGCTGGCCAACGGCGGTGTTTTCGGTGACGGCCTTGGGCAGGGCACCGCGAAGTGGAACTATCTGCCCAACGCGCACAACGACTTCATCTTCGCGATCATCGGCGAGGAGCTCGGCTTCGTCGGCGCCGTGGGGCTGCTGTGTCTGTTCGGGCTGTTCGGCTACACCGGGATGCGGATCGCGCGTCGCTCTGCCGATCCGTTCCTGCGGCTGCTGACCGCCACCGCCACGCTGTGGGTGATGGGCCAGGTGTTCATCAACGTCGGCTACGTGGTTGGGCTGCTGCCGGTGACCGGGTTGCAGCTCCCGCTGATCTCTGCGGGTGGAACCTCAACGGCGACAACGTTATTGATCATCGGCATCATGGCGAACGCGGCGCGTCACGAACCCGAGGCGGTCGCCGCGCTCCGTGCAGGGCGCGATGACCGGGTCAACCGGCTGCTGAGGCTGCCGCCGCCGGAGCCTTATGTGCCGACTCGCACCGAGGCGCTGCGCGACCGGCTGCGGTCACGCCACACTGCTCGTCCTGCCAAGCCCGCACGCAAGCCGGAGCGCAAACCTGACCGCAAGCCCGTCGCGAACAAGAAACGCAAACCGCATCCGGCTGACCGCCAGGTGCGGCGCTCAGGGCATCATGGAGGCCGAAACGACACGGGCCGTCGGGTCCGCACACTGGAAGGTCAGCGTTACGGGTGAAGGACACGGTGTCGGTGGTCCTCGCAGGTGGTGGCACTGCGGGGCACGTCGAACCCGCGATGGCCGTGGCCGACGCCCTGACAGTGCTCGACGCGGATGTGCGGATCACGGCGCTGGGCACACAGCGTGGGCTGGAAACGCGGCTGGTGCCCGAGCGCGGCTATCAGCTCGAGCTGATCACGCCGGTGCCGCTGCCCCGCAAGCCGTCGGCTGACCTGATGCGCCTACCGCTGCGGGTCCGGCAGGCGGTCCGGCAGACCCGTGCGGTGCTCGACGACGTCAACGCCGACGTGGTGATCGGGTTCGGTGGCTACGTCGCGCTGCCCGCGTATCTGGCGGCCCGCGGCGGACTCGGATGGACTGGGAAGCGCCGCCCCGCTGTTCCCGTCGTGGTCCACGAGGCCAACGCGAGCGCGGGCTGGGCGAACCGCGTCGGGGCGCGATGGGCGCAGCGCGTGCTGTCGGCGGTGCCCGATCCCGGGCTGGGCCGCGTCGAGGTCGTGGGCGTTCCGGTGCGCGCGGCGATCACCTCGCTGGACAGGATGGCGCTTCGGGCCGAGGCGCGGGCTCACTTCGGGTTCGCCGACGACGCAAAGGTGTTGCTGGTGTTCGGCGGCTCGCAAGGCGCACAGCGGATCAACCAAGCGGTCGCTGCTGCCGCCAAAGACCTTGCGGTGGCGGGCGTTTCGGTGCTCCACGCGCACGGACCGAAGAACACCCTCGATCTTCGGGAGCCCGCCGACGGTGACCCGCCATACGTCGCCGTGCCGTATCTGGACCGGATGGACCTGGCGTACGCCGCTGCGGATGTGGCCGTCTGCCGGTCCGGCGCGATGACGGTCGCCGAGGTGACGGACGTCGGCCTGCCCGCGGTCTACGTTCCCCTGCCGATCGGCAACGGCGAACAGCGACTCAATGCGCTGCCCGTGGTTACCGCCGGCGGCGGCCTCATCGTCGACGACGCCGACATGACCCCGTCCTTCGTCGCCGAGACGGTCACCAGCCTGCTCAACGACGCGGGCCGGCTGCAGGCGATGACCGCGGCCGCCGCACTTGCGGGGCACCGGGATGCCGCGCAGCGCGTGGCAGAAGTCGCGCTCGACGTCGCACGCGGTTCCCGCAACGAGCGAAAGCGGTTGCGGTGAACGCGAAGGTGCTCCCCGAAGAGCTCCAGCGGGTGCACATGGTCGGCATCGGGGGAGCAGGTATGTCGGGCATCGCCCGCATCCTGCTCGATCGTGGCGGCATGGTGTCCGGTTCGGACGCGAAGGAATCGCGCGGTGTGGTCGCGCTGCGGGCTCGCGGCGCGTCGATCCGCATCGGGCACGACGAATCATCCCTGGATCTGTTGCCTGGCGGCCCGACCGCGGTGGTCACCACGCACGCCGCCATTCCCAAGACCAACCCCGAACTCGTCGAGGCGCGTCGCCGCGGCATCCCGGTGATCCTGCGGCCGGTGGTGCTGGCCAAGTTGATGGCCGGATACACGACGCTGATGGTCACCGGCACCCACGGCAAGACGACCACCACGTCGATGCTCATTGTGGCGTTGCAGCACAGCGGGTTTGACCCGTCCTTCGCGGTGGGCGGTGACCTCGGGGAGGCGGGCACCAACGCCCACCACGGCAGCGGAGACTGCTTCGTCGCCGAGGCGGACGAGAGCGACGGGTCGCTGCTGGAGTACACCCCCGACGTTGCGGTGGTGACCAACATCGAGGCCGACCACTTGGACTTCTTCGGCAGTGCCGAAGCTTACGGCGCGGTGTTCGACGGCTTCGTCGAGCGCCTGAAACCCGGTGGCGCGCTGGTGGTTTGCACCGATGACGCCGGCGCTGCGGGACTGGCCCAGCGCACCGCCGCGCTGGGCATTCGCGTGCTGCGCTACGGAAGCGATCCCGCGGCGCCGCTGGCCGGCACCCTTCTGGACTGGGAGCAGCAGGGCACCGGTGCGGTCGCGCACATCCAGCTGCAAGGGGAGGCGCACCCGCGGGTGATGCGGCTCGCGGTGCCGGGCAGGCACATGGCGCTCAATGCGCTCGGCGCATTACTGGCGGCAATCGACGTCGGCGCACCTACCGATGCCGTGCTCGACGGCCTTGGCGGTTTCGAGGGCGTGCGGCGGCGCTTCGAGCTGATCGGCACCACCGACGGCGTGCGCGTCTTCGACGACTATGCCCACCATCCGACTGAGGTGCGCGCCACGCTGACGGCCGTTCGGGCGGTGGCGCAGCAGCGCGACCCGGGCTTTTCGGGCCGGTCCATCGTCGTGTTCCAGCCTCACTTGTATTCGCGGACAAAGACTTTCGCGCGGGAGTTCGGCTATGCGCTCAGCGAAGCAGACGAGGTGTTCGTTCTCGACGTATACGCCGCGCGCGAACAGCCAATCGCAGGCGTGAGCGGAGCGATCATCGCCGACCACGTCAGCGCGCCCGTGACCTACGTGCCAGACTTCTCGGCGGTGGCCGAAAGAGTCGCGGCGGCGGCCAATCCCGGTGACGTGGTGGTGACCATGGGCGCAGGCGACGTCACGATGCTCGGCAAGGAAATCCTTACGGCGCTGCAGGTGAAGGCCAACCGCAGCGCGCCGGGACGGTCGGGGACGGAGTTCCGATGACCGAGCCGACCGACGCGAACGCGGGCGAGGCCGAGGCTCCGCAAGAGACCGCGCTCCCGCCCGCCGCTGCCCCGGATTACGAGGGCCCGCGACGGCGGGCACGGCGGGAGCGTGAAGAGCGCCGCGCCGCCGAGGCCCGCGCCACCGCGATCGAGAACGCCCGTCGAGAGGCCAAGCGTCGGGTCATCGGCGGCCCGCCGGCAGAGACGAAAAGGCTTGGCCGCCGGACGGTTCGGGGCCTGAAGGTGTTGATGTGGTCGGCGCTGATAAGCGTCCTGGTGGTCGGCCTCGGCCTACTGCTGTACTTCACGCCGATCATGTCGGCGCGCAACATCGTGGTGGTCGGGCTCGGCGCGGTGACGCAGGACGAGGTCATCGCCGCCGCTGCTGTCTCGCCGGGCACGCCGCTGCTGCAGGTCGACACGGACGCCGTCGCCGAACGCGTCGCGGCGATCCGGCGGGTGGCCAGCGCGCGGGTCCAGCGCCAATATCCGTCGACGCTGCGCGTCACGGTCGTCGAGCGGGTGCCCGTCGTGGTCAAGGACTATCCGGACGGTCCACATCTGTTCGACAAGGACGGCGTGGACTTCGCGACCGCGCCTCCGCCTGCGGGCGTGCCGTACCTCGACACCGACCACCCCGGGCCCAGCGACCCGCCGACCAAGGCGGCGCTACAGGTGATGACGGCACTGCGGCCCGAGGTGGCAGGACTGGTCGGCCGTATCGCGGCGCCGTCGGTCGCGTCGATCACCCTGACCTTGATCGATGGTCGCACCGTGGTGTGGGGGACCACCGACCGCACCGAGGAGAAGGCGGTCAAACTGGGCGCGCTGCTCACCCAGCCGGGCCAGACCTACGACGTGTCCAGCCCGGATCTGCCGACCGTCAAGTAGGCGTGGTTATTGCTGCTCCGGCGGGGTGCAGTCCTTCGACTGACCGTCCATCTTGCCGCCCGTGCTCGCGACGAGTGTTACGTCAGCCGTCGCGGTGGTGCCCGGCGTTGCGCGGAAATTATCGACACGCCCATCGGCGCGCCTGCACGGATACCTCGCTGCCTCGCCCTACCGTTCTGGTTGCGCGAAACAACTTGACATAACTATAACCCTCTGGTTGAGGTTGAGAGTTTGCCAAGGCGCTCGCGCAACGAATCGCAACCAGGGAGGAAGGCGATGATGACCCCCCCGCATAACTACCTCGCCGTGATCAAGGTGGTCGGCATCGGCGGTGGCGGCGTCAATGCCGTCAACCGGATGATCGAGCAGGGCCTCAAGGGCGTCGAGTTCATCGCCATCAACACCGACGCCCAGGCGTTGTTGATGAGCGACGCCGACGTCAAGCTCGACGTCGGACGCGACTCCACCCGTGGTCTCGGCGCAGGCGCCGATCCCGAGGTCGGGCGCAAGGCCGCGGAAGACGCCAAGGACGACATCGAGGAACTGCTGCGCGGCGCCGACATGGTGTTCGTCACCGCCGGAGAGGGCGGCGGGACCGGCACCGGCGGCGCGCCGGTGGTCGCGACCATTGCCCGCAAGCTCGGCGCACTGACCATCGGGGTGGTCACCCGGCCGTTCTCGTTCGAGGGCAAGCGGCGCAGCGACCAGGCCGAGGCAGGCATCGTCGCGCTGCGCGAAAGCTGTGACACGTTAATAGTGATTCCGAACGACCGGCTGCTCCAGATGGGCGACGCCGCGGTATCGCTGATGGACGCGTTCCGCAGCGCCGACGAGGTGCTGCTCAACGGCGTGCAGGGCATCACTGATCTGATCACCACGCCCGGCCTGATCAACGTCGACTTCGCAGACGTCAAGAGCATCATGAACGGCGCGGGCACGGCGCTGATGGGCATCGGCTCGGCACGCGGCGAAGGCCGCTCGCTGAAGGCCGCGGAGATCGCGATCAATTCGCCGCTCCTGGAGGCGTCGATGGAAGGCGCCCAGGGCGTGCTGATGTCGATCGCAGGCGGCAGCGACCTGGGCCTGTTCGAGATCAACGAGGCCGCCTCGCTGGTGCAGGAGGCCGCCCATGCCGAGGCCAACATCATCTTCGGCACCGTCATCGACGACTCGCTGGGCGACGAGGTCCGCGTCACCGTGATCGCCGCGGGCTTCGAGGCCACCGGCCCGGGCCGCAAGCCTGTCGTCGGTGCCGGCGCTCAATCGATCGCGCCAGGAAAAGCCGGGAAGGTCAGCACGTCGCTGTTCGAACCCGCCGACGCCGCCAGCGTGCCGGTGCACACGAACGGCGCGACGGTCAGCATCGGTGGCGACGACGACGACGATGTCGACGTGCCACCCTTCATGCGGCACTGATCCGCTCTCGGATACTGGGCGAGTGACCGTTCGTATCCGTCGCGTGACCACCACCCGCGCCGGCGGCGTCTCCGCGCCGCCATTTGACACCTTCAATCTCGGCGACCACGTCGGTGACGATCCGGCGGCGGTTGCCGCCAACCGCAAGCGGCTGGGCGCTGCCTTGGGGTTGGGGGAGGACGCGGTGGTGTGGATGAACCAAGTCCACGGCGATCGCGTCGCAGTGGTCGATGGGCCAGTGAACGGTGCGGTCGACAAAACGGACGCATTGGTCACTACCACGCCACGATTGGCTTTGGCAGTGGTAACCGCAGATTGTGTCCCAGTTTTAATCGGCGACGCCCGCGCGGGAGTGATCGCGGCCGTTCACGCGGGCAGGGTCGGCGCTCAGAAGGGTGTCGTCGCACGAACGGTGGAGGCGATGCTGAGCGCGGGCGCCCACACGGACGACATCTCCGCGCTGTTGGGCCCGGCCGTCAGCGGACGCAACTACGAAGTGCCCGAGGAGATGGCCGACGAGATTGAGGCCTCGCTGCCTGGCAGTCGCACGACGACCTCGCGGGGCACGCCCGGGCTGGATCTGCGGGCCGGAATCGCTAGGCAACTAACGGCTTTGGGCATCACGGCCATCGACGTGGATCCGCGCTGCACTGTCGACGACCACAACCTGTTCAGCCACCGGCGCGATGCCCCGACCGGACGGCTGGCGTCCTTGGTGTGGATGGAATGACTGCGGTGGCGAGCGCCCGTGAACGTGGACTGGCCGAGGCTCTTGCGGCCGTTCGGGCCCGCCTCGCGCGCGCTGCAGAGGTCGCCGATCGCAATCCAAATGAAATTGAATTGCTGCCCATTACGAAATTCTTTCCGGCTAGCGACGTCCTTATTCTGCGCCGTTTAGGGTGCCTAGAATTTGGCGAATCACGCGAACAAGAAGCGGCGAATAAAAGCGCGGAGGTGCGTGCGGTGTTGGGAGCGGAGCCGATTCGCTGGCATATGGTCGGACGGATTCAACGCAACAAAGCGCGGTCGATCGCGGGCTGGGCGTACGCGGCGCACTCGGTTGACAGCGCCCGGCTGATCGCCGCGCTGGCCCGCGCATGCACAGAAGCGCTTGACCAACGGCGCAGGACCGCGCCCTTGCGGGTGTACCTCCAGCTGAGCCTTGACGGCGACGAGTCGAGGGGCGGGGTGGCCATCGGCCGTACCGACGCCATCGACGAACTCTGCGCCGCTGTAGCGGACGCGGACGGCTTGGAGTTGGTGGGGCTGATGGCCATCCCGCCACTTGATGCCGACCCGGACACGGCCTTCGCGCGGCTGCAGGACGAGAGGGACCGGCTGCAGAAGGCGTATGAGCAGCCCCTCGGGCTGTCGGCGGGCATGTCCAGCGACCTCGAGAGCGCGGTCAAACACGGTTCAACGTGTGTGCGTGTCGGTACCGCGCTAATGGGGCAACGACCGCTAACGTCACCCTGAATAGTCACTCTAGTCACATCTTCATCACAGACACCAGAGTTAGAAGGGTCCACCGATGAGCACACTGCACAAGGTCAAGGCCTACTTCGGTATGGCGCCGATGGAGGACTACGACGACGAGTACTACGAGGACGACGACCGGGGCACCGCGCGTGGCTACTCACGCCGTCCGCGCGAGGACCGCTTCGACGACGACGGCGGTTATGGCCGCAGCTACGAGGGCCGCGACTACGACGAACCGCCTGCCGGCTACCGGGGTGGCTACCGCGACGAGGAGCGTTTCGATTCGAGGCTGCGAGGTTCACGGGACTTCGACCGGCCGGCACCCCGGTTCAGCGCACTGCGCGGTTCGACCCGCGGCGCACTCGCGATGGATCCGCGCCGGATGGCCGAGCTGTTCGACGCGGGCAGCCCGCTGTCGAAGATCACCACGCTGCGCCCCAAGGACTACAGCGAGGCCCGCACCATCGGTGAACGCTTCCGCGACGGCACCCCGGTGATCATGGACCTGGTGTCCATGGACAACGCCGACGCCAAGCGGCTGGTCGACTTCGCCGCCGGGCTGGCCTTCGGCCTGCGTGGCTCGTTCGACAAGGTCGCGACCAAGGTCTTCCTGCTGTCACCGGCCGATATCGACGTCAGTGCCGAGGAGCGCAGGCGCATCGCAGAGGCTGGCTTCTACGCCTATCAGTAGGGCGGACTGGCCGTAACCCCGCCGGTCAACAGGCGGGTAGGCTGGCTTCGTCGCGCGGGCACTGTGGCTTTGGGCGACACCGGACTTTGATCCTGTATCCAATGTCACACACCTGCCTACAGTGAGGTCGGCTCAGTTGGCGCTCTTCTTCGAGATCCTTGGTTTCGCGCTGTTCGTCTTCTGGCTGCTGCTGATCGCGCGGGTTGTCGTCGAGTTCATCCGGTCGTTTTCCCGCGACTGGCAGCCGAAGGGCCTGACCGTGATCATCCTCGAGGTGATCATGACCGTGACCGACCCGCCGGTGAAGCTGCTCCGACGACTCATTCCGCAGCTCACGATAGGCGCGGTCCGGTTCGATCTGTCGATCATGGTGCTGCTGCTGGTGGCGTTCATCGGCATGCAGCTGGCGTTCGGCGCCGCGGCCTGAGATCTGGCCTGCGGGCCCGCCTTTGGGGATCCTGGCAGGGTCCGCCGTGCGTTTGCCGGGGGTCTTATTCGCCCACGTAACTCTGTCGAATGATTGAAATTCGCTCTTAAAATTCATCCTCTCCTGCAACCGCCGGGTCTGGTGTGACACGATGGACGCCAGTTACGTCCCAGTAAGGCTCTACACTTTGAGATCGGTTGACGGTCCAGAACTCCAAGGGGGCAGACAATGCCGCTCACACCAGCCGACGTCCACAACGTCGCGTTCAGCAAGCCACCGATCGGCAAGCGCGGCTATAACGAGGACGAGGTCGACGCCTTTCTCGACCTGGTTGAGAACGAGCTGACCCGGCTCATCGAAGAGAACGCCGACCTGCGTCAGCGGGTCGCCGAGTTGGACCAGGAGCTCTCCTCTGCCCGGGCCGGTGGCGGCGCGCAGCCGACCACCGCCATTCCGCTGTACGAGCCAGAGCCCGAACCGGCACCCGCCCCGCCGCCGCAGCCCGTCTACGACGCGCCGCCGCAGCCCGCCGCACCGGCCGGCGAGGAGAGCCACATCAAGGCCGCGAAGGTGCTCAGCCTGGCCCAGGACACGGCGGACCGGCTGACCGGCAGCGCCAAGGCCGAGTCGGAGAAGATGCTCGCCGACGCCCGCGCCCAGGCGGATGCGATGGTCAGCGAGGCCCGGCAGACCGCCGAGACGGCGGTGGCCGACGCCCGCCAGCGCGCCGACGCCATGCTGGCCGACGCCCAGACCCGGTCCGAGGCGCAGCTGCATCAGGCACAGGAGAAGGCCGACGCCCTGCAGGCCGACGCCGAGCGCAAGCATTCCGAGATCATGGGCACCATCAACCAGCAGCGCACCGTGCTGGAAGGCCGGCTGGAGCAACTTCGTACGTTCGAGCGCGAATACCGCACCCGGCTCAAGACCTATCTGGAATCGCAGCTCGAGGAGCTGGGCCAGCGCGGATCTGCCGCGCCCGTCGATTCCAGCGCCAACAACGACGGCGGCGGCTTCAACCAGTTCAATCGCGGTAACAACTAGCCGTCGACGGCTCGAAAACTACAGAACCTCATCGACCCAGGGTTGATCAATGCTGATCGTTGCGCTTGTGCTCGCCGTCATCGGCCTCGCGGCCCTGGTGACCGCCGTGGTCACCAGCAATGAGCTGATCGCCTGGGTCTGCATCGGTGCCAGCGTGATCGGCGTGGTGCTGCTGATCGTCGACGCGCTGCGGGAACGGTCCAAGGGCGAGGCGTCAGAGCCCTCTGCCGAACCGGACGAGAGCGAGCCGGAGTTCGACGAGGACTATCCCGAAGAAGCCCCCGTCGCGCAGGACGACGACAGCGACGTTGAAACCACCACGGTCGAGCAGCACGACGAGGCCGCGGACGAAGACAGCAACAGCCGCTAAACCCCTTGCGCTGCAACCTAATTGAGCGTCAGCCCGCCTGCACCGTTGGCATGGCGAGCAATTCGCGCACCTCGTCGTCGGTGACCTGATGAAAGTCCTCGAACACCTGACCGACGGCCTCGAATCCGGGTGGCATGGTCGCGCATACGACGTCGTCCGCCTCCTCGGCGAGTTGACGGCACGCCGACTCGGGTCCGACCGGCACCGCGACAACGATCTGGGCCGGATTGGCCGCCCGCACCGCGCGAACCGCTGCGAGCATGCTGGCGCCGGTGGCGATCCCGTCATCGACGAGGATCACCGTGTGACCCGGGATGTCGACGGGTCCCTGTCCGCCGCGATAGGCGGTCTCGCGGCGATGAAGTTCCGCGGTTTCGCGGTCTATCGCAATCCGCAGTTGTTCGTCGCTGATGCCGAGATTGCGCACCAGGTTGTCGTTGACGACAACGCCGCCTCCGGTCGCGAGGGCACCCATCGCGAGTTCCTGCCATTGCGGCACACCGAGCTTGCGCACCAAGAACACGTCGAGCGGCGCGTGCAGGAACGAGGCGACCTCCCACCCGACGGGCACGCCGCCGCGCGCAAGGCCGAGCACCAATAGGTTGTCCTTGCCGCGGTAGGACACCAACTCCTCAGCCAGGACTTGGCCGGCTTCTCGGCGGTCCCGGAAGGTGCGCCCTGCATTTCGTCGGGCGAGCCCGCTCCATCCGCTCATCGCGATCATTTTCGATATCGGATACATCCTCAGCGTACGTCGACAGGCCTGTTCTGACATCGGTATCGGATGGGTACCCAAACAACGTCGGGGCAATCCGGTGCGGCGGCGGCTACGAATACCAATGACGGAGGGGACCAACGGAGGACCATGGGCATCGAATACGAAAGCGTCGTCGACCATCCGCTCGCCGAGGTGTTCGCGTGGCACACTCGCCCCGGCGCGATGACCCGGCTGGTGCCGCCGTGGCAGCCGATGAGTGTGGTTGCGGAGGCGCAATCGCTGGCGGACGGGCGGGCGGTGCTGGGGCTGCCGGGTGGGCTGCAATGGGTGGCGCAGCACGATCCATCGGCTTTCGATCCGCCGCACCGATTCGTCGACGAACTGTCGTCGGACGGCCTCACGTCGTGGCCGGCGCGGATCGTCGGCTGGTGGCGGCACACCCATGAGTTCAGCGAGGCCCCCGCCGGCACAAGGGTGTATGACCATGTCGACACCTCTGTGCCCGCTGTGGCGTTGCGCTCCACGTTCGTGTATCGGCACAGGCAGCTGTCCGACGATCTGGCCGCACACCGCGCGGCCGCCAACGCGGGTATGCAACCGATGGTCGTCGCCGTCACCGGTGCATCCGGTCTTGTCGGCTCCGCGTTGTCTGCGTTCCTGAGCACGGGTGGGCATCGCGTCATTCGGCTCGTGCGCCGACCGGCGCGCGACGAGCTTGAGCGGCAATGGAATCCGGACCGGCCGGCACCTGATCTGTTGTCCGGTGTCGACGTGGTCGTGCACCTGGCGGGCGCGTCGATCGCCGGGCGTTTCACCGATCGCCACAAGGCCGCGATCCGCGACAGCCGCATCGAGCCGACGCGCAGGCTCGCCGACGCCGCGGCACTGGCCGACGACGGGCCCGCGATCTTCGTCAATGCGTCGGCCATCGGCTACTACGGGTTCGATCGCGGCGACGCGCTGCTGTGTGAAGAGAGTGTGCGCGGCGACGGTTTTCTGGCCGATGTGGTGGCGGACTGGGAGGCGGCGACGGCACCGGCGGCGGAGGCAGGGCTGCGGGTAGTCACTGTGCGCACGGGAATCGTGCAGTCGGCCCGCGGCGGGACGCTCAGGCTGATGCGACCGCTTTTCGCGGCGGGGTTGGGTGGCCGGCTCGGCAGTGGCGAGCAGTGGTTGGCGTGGATCGGCCTCGACGACCTTCTCGACGTGTACCACCGGGCGTTGTACGACGATCGCGTGTCCGGGCCCGTCAACGCCGTCGCACCGGAACCGGTGCGTAACGTCGACTACACCAAGGCGCTCGCGGGGGTTCTGAATCGCCCAGCACTGCTGCCGGTTCCGTCGGTGGGGCCGCGATTGCTGCTGGGCGAGCAGGGTGCACGTGAGCTGGCCGAGGCGAATCAGCGGGTGGTGCCGACAAAGCTGCAGGCGCTGGGCCACCGCTTCCGGCGGTCACACCTCACAGACGCGTTGGCTCACGAACTCGGACACGGCTGACGCGCTACATGGGTCAGAAAGCCGCGCACCAGGCCGCGGATTCTGTTTCCGGCGTCGTCGGCGAGTTCGGTTGTGCGGTTCCGTAATTCGTCGTGGCTGAGCCCGGCGTCGACGACTTCGCCGTCGCGGTCCTCGGCCAGCCACAAGTCGAGCAGTGCGTTGTCGATCTCCGGGTGAAACTGCAGCGCGAGCGCGCGACCGAGCACGAAGGCCTGCGACGAGTTAGCGGTCCTTGCGATCTCGGTGGCGCCGGGCGGCAGCGTCCACCGATCGAAATGCCACTGAAACCACGGCCCGCCGGGCACCACATCCGGCTTGTCCGTTTCGACTTCGTACCAACCGATCTCGGGGACGGTTGATCGTGTCACGGACCCGCCGAACGCCTGGGCCAGGAGTTGGCCGCCGAAGCAGATACCGAGCAGCGCGACCCCGGCGTCGGCGGCGTCGCGTACGAGTCGGGATTCGGCGCCCACCCAGGTGCGGCGTAGCGCGTCATCGTAGACGGGCCAGCGAGCGCCGAGTGGGACGATGACGTCGTAGCCGGCGGGATCGGGGAACGTCACGTCTCCTGCCGGGCTGTCGATGCGTTCGGCAGGCACCACCTCAAAGGTTTCGACGTCGAAGCCGCACTCCGTGAACGCCTCGCCCACCAGGGCTTCGGTCGCGAGATGTTCGTTGTAGACGAACAGAACCTTGGGCGCCACGCCGACATTATTTCGGTGGTGGCAAGGGCGGCGCATCATCGGGTGCCAGTTCGTCGCCGATCCTGCGAAACAGCGTGTCGGCTTCGTTACGGTAGTTGCCCTGGTCGTCGAAGGCTTCGGGGGCGTAGGTGGCGGCGACGGCGATTGCGATCTTCTGCGATGGTAAGTAGGCCTCCAGGGCGGCGTAACCGGACATCAGGGGATTCTGCAGGAGCCAGTTGCCCGAGATGATGATCCCGAGCCCGTAGGTGTAGATGTCGTTCATCGCGTCGCAGGTGGTGCAGCCCGGCTGTTTGTGGGTCTTGCCGCGAAGATCGGTGGACACCATCTTCTTGTAGGAGTCGGCGGTGAGCAGGCGCCCGGATCCGATGCCGACCGCGGTGGCCTCCATATCGTAGATGTTGGTGGTCTGTATCGCGCCGTGGGTGATCGTCCAGGACGGGTCCCAGAACGTGGATTCCTCGTAGAACGGTGTGCCCGCTGGGATCTTGAGGAAGTCTCGTCGCTCGGAGGTGAACGCGTGTAGGACGGGTGACGGGATCTCGGGGGTCAGCGAGTTGGCGGTGTTCGTCAGTCCGAGGGGACGAAGTACCTTGTCCGACAAAAGCTTCGACATCTCTTGGCCGGTTGCCTTCTCCAGCGCAAGGCCGAGTAGCACATAGTTGGTGTGGGCGTAGTTCCAATTGGTCCCGGGCTCGTAGAGCAGCGGCTGGGAAGTGGCGTAGCTCAGGATGTCGTGGACGGTCCAGCGCCGGAACGGGTTCGCGTACAGTTCATCGTTCATCGCGGTGTTGCCGATGACGTAATCGACGTAGCCGGATGTCATCTGGGCCAGCTGGCCCAGGGTGACACGGTCGGCGTGCGGAATCTCGGGCAGCCACTTCGACAGTTTGTCATCGAGGCTGACCTTCTTCTCGTCGACGAGTTTGAGTAGCAGTGTGGCCACATAGGAGATCGCGACGGCGCCGTTGCGGAAGTGCATGGCGGTGTTCGCGGGAACTCCGGTCATCGATTCGCCGACGGCCTGGGTGACGACCTCCTTGCCGTCGACCGTCACCCGCACGATGACTGCCTTCAGATGCGCCTGTGCCATGGTGTCGCGGACGATGCGCATTACCGCATCGGCTTTGGCGGCGTCGGCGGAGGTGGTGGTGGTCGGGGACTCGGTCGGTAGCGCGCCGGGCGCACAGCCGGTGAGCATGACAAGGGCGCTTGCGATCGCAAGGAGGCGCCGTGTGGCGGGCATGCCCGGATCTTGGCAGAGCGGCCGCGCGGGATTGCGTACTTTGGCCGTGAATCGGGCATCCCATAAGGCGTGGTGGACAGAGCCGACTGGTTCCTCAAAGCGGCGGAACGTGGTAATCCGGCCACCCGGATGCCTGCATGGTGCGATGGAAACCGGGTGGAGCCGTTGGTCCATGGTGCGACGTACTTCGACCGGCTGGCGACCGAAGTCGAGGCGCTGCGCGCGGGCGACCACTTGTTCTTCACCGACTGGCGGGGCGATCCGGACCAGAACATGCGCGACGGCGGACCGACCGTCGCCGGACTGTTCAGCGCAGCCGCCGAGCGCGGCGTCGTGGTCAAGGGCTTGGTGTGGCGTTCGCACCTCGATCGCTTCCAGTACAGCGAGGAGGAGAACCAGCACCTCGGCGAGGCGATCGAAGCGGCCGGCGGGGAGGTGCTGCTGGACCAGCGGGTGCGGTTCGGTGGGTCGCATCATCAGAAGCTCGTGGTGCTCCGTCATCCCGGTGCGCCGTCGCAGGATGTGGCGTTCGCGGGCGGCATCGACCTGTGCCACTCGCGGCGCGACGACTTGTCGCATCGAGGTGACGCTCAGGCGGTGCAGATGTCGAAACGCTACGGCGACCATCCGCCCTGGCACGACGTGCAACTGCAGCTGAAAGGCCCGGTCGTCGGTGCGCTGGACTTGACTTTTCGGGAGCGCTGGAACGATCCCGCGCCGCTGGACACGTTGTCGCCGATCGCGTGGATCGAGGACAAGCTGCGTGGTGCCGACCTCAAGCCCGACAAGCTTCCGCAGCAGCCGCCGGATCCGCCCGAGTGCGGTCCGCACGCGGTGCAGGTGCTGCGCACTTATCCCGACGCGCATTTCGAGTACGACTTCGCACCACGCGGCGAACGCAGTGTCGCGCGGGGTTACAGCAAGGCGGTGCGACGGGCTCGGCGGCTGCTCTATTTGGAAGACCAATACCTGTGGTCGAAGCGGGTTGCGCAGCTGTTTGCCCGTGCGCTACAGGAGAACCCGGACCTGCATCTGGTCGCGGTGGTGCCGCGGTACCCTGACGTCGACGGGCGTCTGGCGTTGCCGCCCAACATGATTGGCCGCCGTCAGGCGATCGATGCGTGCAAAGAGGCAAGCCCGCAGCGGGTTCATATATTCGACGTCGAGAACCACGTGGGCACACCGGTGTACGTCCATGCCAAGGTCTGTGTGGTCGACGACGTCTGGGCTTGTGTCGGCAGCGACAACTTCAATCGCCGGTCGTGGACGCACGACAGCGAATTATCCTGTGCCGTACTGGATGACACAGGCGAGTTCGCGCGTGATCTGCGGCTGCGGCTGATGCGTGAACATTTGGACAGGACGGTTGACGACCGGCTGGTCGATCCCACTACCGCGGTGCGGGAGATGGTCGCCGCGGCAGAGGCTCTGGACGCCTGGTATGCGTCCGGCCGCAGCGGGCCGCGACCACCGGGCAGGCTGCGGCCGCACAAACCGGAGAAGCTTGGATTGCTCACCCGAATGTGGGCCGAGCCCGCGTACCGGATGATCTATGACCCGGACGGTCGGTCGTATCGTGACCGGCTCAGAGGGAGGGCGTGAATGTTCAGTATCCGCAGTCGAATTCCACCGGCAGGCTTATCGGACCAGTGATGCCTATGAACGGCTTCCACGGTGCTGCGCCAGTGCACCGTATGTTGGGCATCCGGCGAGCCATGGTCGTGAGGGCCTCTGCGAGTTCGATTCTGGCCAGGTGCGCCCCGAGGCAGTAATGGAAGCCGCCGCCGAAGGTGAGCATTGCCGGGGGCCCTTCGCGGGTGATGTCGAACCGCTCCGGCTTGTCGTAGACTGCCGGGTCGTGGTTCGCCGCCGCGGTATTGACGATGACGAGCGTGCCCGCCGGGATGGTGACACCGCCGAGTTCGACGTCCTCAACGGCGATGCGCACCGTCATGAAGACGATCGGTGAAAACCGCATCGTCTCTTCCACCGCTTGGGGCGCCAGTTCGGGATGCTCCGCCAGCAGCCGCCATTGATCGGGGTGATCGCAGAAGACCTGCACGGCGGCGGCCAGTTGATTGCGCGTCGTGTCGGTGCCCGCCATCAGCAGAGTGCCGGCAAGGGTGAGCAGTTCATCATGGCCCAGCCGGTCGCCGTCGACCTCTGCGCGCATCATGTCGGAGAGCAGGTCGTCCGTCAGCGCGTCACGCCTCCCGGTGACCATCTCATCGAGGTAGGCCTCGAGTTCCTTCCAAGCCCGCACGATGTCCGGCGCGTCGTTGACGACGTTCCAGTCGAAGACCTTGAAGATGTCGTCGGCCCAGGTCGAGAACAAATGCCAGTCCTCGCGAGGGGTGCCGAGCAGGGCGCAGATAATGGGAATCGGGTATTGCCTGGCAATGTCGGCAACGACGTCGCACCGGCCGGCACCGACATGTTGGTACACGAGCTCGGCGATGACGTCGGCGCACGTCGTACGTAGCCGACCTGCGGCCTTAGGAGTGAACGCCTTCGACACCAGGCGCCGCTGCCGGTGGTGTGCGGCACCGTCGAGACTCAGCAGCCCCTTGACGACGATGTCCCACAACTCGCCGGACGTGACGCCCTGCGCCGCAAGGGTGCCCCCCTTTGGCGTGGCGAACCGGTCGTCACGCAACACCGTTCTGACAAGGTCGTAGGCCAGCACCTCCGGCCCGAACGGTCCCATGGCGATCGGGCCGTGCCTTCGTGCCTGTCGAATCAGCTCGTGGGCCTCGCCGGCACTCTGAGCATGCTGGTAGGCGATGGTCGGTAATTCGGCCTCGAAGACGCTCGGGCCGCAGGTGCGGAGCACGTCAATGGTCATGGTGGTCCCCCTAAGGTCGCTGTTGACAAGACTGAGGCTCAGCAGCGACGAGGGAACGAGTACTTGGTTACCTGTCTTTCGGCCTCGGCGGGGGGTCTCGTCCCACCCGCCGTCCCGGCCAAGACCCGAGACGATCCTCGACAAGTACCACCGCGCCATCTCCGGCGTCGCCGAAGGAAATAACAGAACTTGGCTTTGGACGAACCAAACGCGGCCGGCCCTCGTGGATGTAGTAGAGGCAGTCACCGCGGGAGCTGTAGGGCGGCGTCGCGGTGATAGCGGGTCGGCGTGCGCCGACGTGATCCCCCGATGCGGTCAGCGCACCCGGCCCGCGTCCAAGGTGCTGACGGGACCGCTCAGATAGTTAGATCTCCTACCGATACCCGCCGACGGCCCCCACATGCCCGAGATGGCATAGCTCCTCAGCAACGGGCTCCGTATGCAAAAAGTTTGAAAGCGGGGCGTACTGCGAATGTGCCTCGACCGCGACAGCGTCGGACTTCCTGTTCTGGTGCTTTTGCGCTTTCTCACGCGCCTTCCGGCGTTCCTTGATCGCCTTGCGCTGTCCACGGGTCTGGTCGGTCAGTGGAACCTCGTCGGTCTGGTGCCATAATTCTGCCAACGTATGGAGAAACCGGGGATCCTCCCTGTGTTCTTCGTCCACCGCTCTGCCGCCGGATCTCCGGTTGCGTAGCCTAATAATCGCATTCCGGCGACTAACAGGGCCGCGACCAGCCCGACGAAGATCAAGGCTCCCCAGAAAAACGTGGAGGCGCCGTATGCGATCAGCTACATATCCAGCCGGCGACCCGGCAGCCGGCGCCGTATTGACTGCATGAGATTAGCGCCTTGTTCTGCGCGCCGGTGCTGCTGAGGTCCCAGCCCCATCCCCAGGACGTGTTTTGAGTGCTTTGGGCGACCGCGCCGCACGCCTTGGTGAAGTTCACGACTGCCCGGCAGTCGCGGGCTTTGCACAGGCCGACGGCCGCCTGTTCGGCCTCGATAGCCGAATTGAGGCCCTGCGAGTAGCCCACCCTCCCGGTCGTCGGTGAGATCGCGATCGCTCCCCACCCCAAGGCTCCGGCAGTCGGTGCTGTAATTCCCGTACCTCCCAACAGGCCGGCGGCCACCAGGAAGACCGCAAGCAGACGTCGGAAAGCCACCCGCATGAGACCGGATCCTATTAGCCCGAGCTTTGCTGAACAGACAGACACGCCGAAGGTCGTAGGCTGGCTCAATGAGGCAGGTAGCCCAGTTCGTCGGCATCCTGCTGTTGATTGGGTTCGTCGGCGCGTACTTCTGGCCAATCGCACTCACAGCGGCCGCGTTCGGCCTGACGTATTGGGCCGTGTCGCGCGCGCTGGAATCGCCCATGATCGGTAGACGAGCCGTCTAGTGCCGATGGGTCGAGATCCGCGCCGCCGCAGGCCCTTCCAGCGCGGTGCAGCGTGTGTTGAGCGGCGGCCCATACATCACAGCATCACACGTCCGGCAGTGCCAGCTCGTGTGTCCGCCACCGCCGTGTCCTAGGCAGGCGACATGCCCGACGAGGACTTGATTCGGGCCGAGGCTACGCCCGTTCGGGCATCGCGCCGGCGGGTGGGTGCCATCGACGTAACCGCGGCGGGCCAACCAGCGCCGTCAATGGGTTGGGTGAGTGTGAGCGGTGCAACTATGCCAAGGAAGCTCCGGGCTGGCAGGTTAATGCGACCGACGAGAACGGTGTGCACACAGCGGAATTCGTCACCCCCACCGGTGTTCGTTATCGCTCGACAGCGCCACCGCTGCCGGGGGCACCGCTGATCGCGGTCAGCGAAGTCGAAGTGAGGATAGGTGTCGCTCTCGCAGACCTACACGCGACATAGCTGAGATGGTCAGCGGGCCGGCCGGTATCGCCGCTCTGGGCGACCGACGCCGTACTGCAGCCGCAGTTCCAATGCGCCGGTGCTGAGATAGTGCTCGAGATAGCGGCGTGCGCTGACCCGCGAAATACCGACCAGGTCAGCGCATTCCGCCGCGGACACCTCGCCGGCATCTCGCACCGCATCCAACACCATCCGGCCGGTCTCGGCGCCCAACCCCTTCGGCAGCACCTCCTGTGCCGAGGTGGTACCGTGCCCGCCGAACAACGAGTCGATCAACGACTGATCGACTCCGCCCGTGGACTCCAGTGCATCGGCGCGAGCGGCGAAGGCCTCCAATTTGGCCTTCAATTGCGGAAACTCGAACGGCTTGATCAGGTAGTC
The DNA here is from genome assembly GCA_963698965.1 of uncultured Actinomycetota bacterium. Classification (GTDB taxonomy): domain Bacteria; phylum Actinomycetota; class Actinomycetes; order Mycobacteriales; family Mycobacteriaceae; genus Mycobacterium. Next base: position 83,200 of record CAVOSY010000002.1, on the reverse strand, counting down.
GGCTGCTCCACCGTCAAGTGCGCCCTTGACCGTGTCCAGTTCGCGGGCCGCCGTGATCATGATGACGCCCACCCGATCACCCTCGGATCGCAGTCGCTGCAACACTTCCAGACCGGTCATGTCCGGGAGATACACGTCGAGCAGGATGAGCTGCGGCCGCAGTTCGCGGGCCGCCGACAGCGCCTCGGTGCCGGTGCGGGCGACGCCGACCGCTCGAAAGCCGTCGACCTGCTCGACGAATCGGCGGTGGATCTCGGCGACCATGAAATCGTCGTCGACCACCAGCACGTCACGCATGCGCAGCCCTCTCCACCGGAACCGCGGCAGTCCCGACCGGCAGCCGCACCACGAACAACGCGCCACCCGAAGGCCCGTCGCTGACCTCCACCGTCCCGCCGTGCTGTGCGGTGACCAACCGCACCAACGCCAGCCCGATACCCCGGCCGCCGGGGACATCGGGTTTCGAGGTGACGCCGCGGGCGAAGATCGCCTCCCGAAGATGTTCTGGCACACCGGGTCCGGAGTCAGCCACCGAAATCATCGAGGCCTTCATGATCCTTGATGGCGACCGTCACCTTCGCCGGGACGGAGCCGACCGAAACGTCGACCGCATTGTCGATCAGGTTGCCGAGTAAGGTGATCACATCGGTCGCAAGCGCCGGGTCCAACGCCCCGAGGTGTGACTCAGGCGCGATCTCCAGCGACACCCCACTCTCCGCGGCCAGCGACGTCTTCGCGATCAACAACGCCGCGACGGCCGGATCGGAAATCCGTTGCGTCACTGCGTCGCTTATCGCTGCACGTCGCCGCGTCAGTGTTCCGACCAGGTCACGCACAGAGTCGTATTCTCCCAACTGCACCAGGCCCGAGATGGTGTGGAGCTGATTGGCGAACTCGTGCGTCTGTGCGCGCAGCGTGTCGGTCACGCTCTTGTGCGACGACAGCTGCCCCTGTAGCGCAGCCAGTTCGGTGCTGTCGCGCATGGTCGTCACGGTTCCGATCCGCTGGCCCTGGCTGGTCGCCGCGCGGCGGTTCAACGCCAAAACGCGTGTCCGGGTGGCGATCACGACATCGCGCCCGTCTTCGCCGGACAACAGAAATTCGACCACGGCAGGTTCGAGGCCGACACCGTCGACACGGCGACCCACCGATGTCAGCCGGCACCCCGAGCAGCTCCAGAGCGCTGTCGTTGAGCAGAGTGATATCGCCCTCGTTGTTGACCGCGACCACCCCCTCACGGATGCTGTGCAGCAACGCTTCCCGATGTTCGGCCAGGCCGGCGATCTCGGCGATCTCCAACCCACGGGTGTGCCGTTTGATCCGCCGCGACAACAGCCACGACGCCAACAGGCCCAACGCCGCGCCAAGGCCGAGATAAATGAGTAGTCGCTCGCCTGCGCCGCTGAGCAGTTCCCACACCGACGGGTACGGCTCGCTGACCGACACGACGGCCAGCGCGTCGCCGTCGATGGACAGGATGGGCACCTGACCGACCAGACTGTGCAGGCCGTCGATGTTGTCATCGCCGAACCACGCCCGGCCTTCGTCGGCCCGACTCGGGCCAAGGTCCATCCGCTGCCCGATGCGTGACGGGGTCCGAGGACACTCGCACGGTTCCGTCCGGGTCGAGAATCTCGGCCAGGCCGGCGCCCGACAGCGCGACGGCGCGGTCCACCTCCGGCGCAAGCACCTTGCCCAGCGAACGGGTCGGCGAACCGGTCGCGCACGATCGGCGTCGACGCCATGTTCTCGGCGACTGCGATCATCCGCTGCCCACGCACCTCACGGAACTCGCGCGTCGACTGCGCCACCGATACCGCCGCCACGGCGACGAGCACGACAGCGACGACCAGCAACTGGAACACCAGAAACTGGCCCGCCAGGCTGCGGAAGCTACGAACGAGCGGTGCCTTCATTGTTCAAAACGACCAATACTTCCTTTGCGTACTTATCAGTGACGTAGGTCACTGCCGGGGTCCAGTATTGCTGAGCATCACAAATCAGTGATTGGGGACAACCATGTTGCGACGACAAGCGATCACCGGCTTGGTGATCGCCGTGATCGCGGCGCTGTTGGTAACGGCCTGCGGCGTCACACGCGGCGAGGAAGCGAGCGGATTGCACCGGCTCCGCATGATGGTGCCGAACAGTCCGGGCGGCGGCTACGACCTGACGGCGCGTACCGCCGTGAAGGTCATGGAAGACGACGACATCACCGGGCGCGTCGAGGTGTTCAACGTGATCGGCGCCGGCGGCACCGTGGCGATGGCCCGCCTGATGAACGAAAAAGGCAACGGCGACCTCATGATGATGATGGGGCTGGGCGTGGTCGGGGCCACCTACACCAATGGATCCAAGGCGCGCGCGTCGGATGCGACGGCGCTCGCGAAGATGATCGAGGACCCGGGAGCCATCTTCGTTCCGGCGGACTCGCCCTTCAAGACGGTGCAGGACTTCGTCGCGGCGTGGAAGGCTGATCCGTCGAAGGTCACCATCGGCGGCGGATCGTCACCGGGCGGGCCCGACCACCTATTTCCGATGGAAACGGCCAAGGCCGTCGGCGTCGACCCGAAGGCGGTCAACTTCGTCTCCTACGACGGTGGCGGCGATCTGCTCACCGCGCTGCTCGGCAAGAAGATCACGGTTGGCACGTCGAGCCCGGGTGAATTCATCGACCAGATCGAGGCCGGCCAGTTGCGGGTGCTCGCGGTGTCCAGCGATGAACGAATCGAGGGCATCGATGCCCCGACTCTGAAGGAGGCCGGTATCGACCTCACCTTTGCCAACTGGCGCGGAATCCTGGCTCCGCCGGGCATTTCCGATGAAGCCAAACAGGCGATGGTGAAAGTGCTCGAGGAGTTGCACGGCACGCAGCAGTGGAAGGAGGCGCTGGTGAAGAACGGCTGGACCGACGCGTTCATGACCGGTGCGCAGTTCGAGCAGTTCCTGAAGGACCAGGACAACCGGGTCTCGTCGACCCTGACCGAATTGGGGCTGGTATGACCACCACCGAACGACAGGAGCGTCCGGTCGAGAAGACGGTCGATAAGGCGCAATACCTGGTCTGCGCGGTGCTGGTCGCGGTCGGCGCATTCCTGATCTACGACGCGTTGTCCCTGGAGGCGGGTTTCGCGAAGGTGGATCCGGTCGGCCCGCGCATGTTCCCGATCGTCGTCGGCATCGGCTTGATCGTGCTGGCGATCATCCTGGCCATCGCGATTCCGCGCGGCTCGACCGGCGAGGAGGAAGGCGGCGAGGACATCGACACGAGCACGCCGGCCGACTGGCGCACGGTCGGACTGCTCGTCGGGTTGTTCGTGGCGATGATCGTGCTGGTGGTGCCGCTGGGCTGGGCGATCACCGGGACCCTGTTGTTCGCCGGGGCCGCAACGATTCTCGGCAGCAAGCGATACGTTCTCAATGTCATTATCGGCGTGGTGCTGGCGGTCGGCAGTTTCTACGCGTTTTATTCCGGGCTCGGAATCCCGCTGCCCGCAGGCATTCTGGACGGGATTCTCTGACATGGACAATTTCAACTGGCTGCTGCAGGGCTTCGCCGAGGCCGCGACGCCGATGAACCTGATGTACGCCGTGATCGGTGTGCTGCTGGGTACTGCGGTCGGTGTGCTGCCCGGTATCGGCCCGGCGATGACGGTGGCGCTGCTGTTGCCGATCACCTACAACGTCCCCCCGAGTGCGGCGTTCATCATGTTCGCCGGCATCTTCTACGGCGGCATGTACGGCGGGTCGACCACCTCGATCCTGCTCAATACGCCGGGTGAGTCGTCGTCGGTGGTCACCGCCATCGAAGGCAACAAGATGGCCAAGGCGGGCCGCGCGGCGCAGGCGTTGGCGACCGCGGCGATCGGATCGTTCGTCGCGGGCGCCATCGGCACCGCTCTGCTCGCGGCGTTCGCGCCGTCGATATCGCGATTCGCGGTGACGCTGGGTGCCCCGTCCTACCTGGCGATCATGCTGTTGGCGCTGGTGATGGTGACCGCGGTGCTGGGCTCATCCAGGCTGCGCGGCGCCATCTCGCTGCTGCTCGGGCTGGCGATCGGCATCGTCGGCATCGACTCACTCACCGGGCAGCCGCGCGCCACGTTCGGGCTGCCGCTACTGTCCGACGGCATCGACATCGTGGTGATCGCGGTGGCGATCTTCGCCGTCGGCGAGGCGCTGTGGGTGGCGGCGCATCTGCGGCGTCGGCCCGCCGAGATCATTCCGGTCGGCCGGCCGTGGATGAGCCGGCAGGACTTCGGTCGCTCGTGGAAGCCGTGGCTGCGCGGCACCGCGTTCGGGTTCCCGTTCGGCGCGCTGCCGGCCGGCGGCGCCGAACTGCCGACGTTTTTGTCCTATGTCACCGAGAAGAAGCTCTCCAAGCACCCCGAGGAGTTCGGCCATGGCGCGATCGAGGGTGTGGCCGGGCCGGAGGCGGCCAACAACGCCTCGGCCGCCGGCACGCTGGTGCCGATGCTGTCGCTGGGGTTGCCGACCAACGCCACCGCGGCGGTGATCCTGGCCGCGTTCGTGTCCTACGGGATTCAGCCCGGCCCCACCCTGTTCGACAAGGAGCCGCTGCTGATCTGGACGCTGATCGCCAGCCTGTTCATCGGCAACTTCCTGCTGCTGGTGCTGAACCTGCCGCTGGCGCCGCTGTGGGCGAAGCTGTTGCGCACCCCACGGCCCTACCTGTACGCGGGCATCCTGTTCTTCGCCACGCTCGGCGCGCTCGCGGTCAACGTGCAGGCGCTGGACCTGGCGCTGCTGCTGGTGTTCGGCCTGCTCGGGCTGATGATGCGCCGCTTCGGGCTACCGGTATTGCCGCTGATCATCGGCGTCATCCTGGGCCCGCGGATCGAGCGTCAGCTGCGCCAGAGCCTGCAGCTCGGCGGCGGGGACTGGACCAGCCTGTTCACCGAGCCCGTCGCGATCGTGGTGTACATCCTGATCGTCGCGCTGCTGGTCACCCCGCTCATCCTGCGGCTGGTGCACCGCCCCGAGCCCGATCTGGTCCACGCCAGCGCCCTCGAGGAGCATGAAGAAGAGGAGCGCGTAGAAAAGGCCGGAGCATGATCGTCGTCGGATACTCCGCAGACCGGTACGGCACCGCCGCCCTCGAACACGGCATCACCGAGGCCAAGCTACGCAACACGAACCTGCTGGTGATCAACGCAACCACGGGCGAAGCACTGTCCGACCCCCGCTTCGCGCAGGCCGCCGAGGTGCACGACGTCGAAGAGCACCTCAACGAGTGCGGGGTTGAGTTCGAACTCAACCAGCCCGTCGGGGTAGACCCGGCCGATGAGCTGCTCAAGGCGATGGAGAAAAACGACGCCGAGCTCCTGGTGGTCGGTATCCGGCAACGCAACCCGGTGGGCAAGCTGCTGCTCGGCAGCGTTGCGCGGCAAGTGCTGCTGGAATGCCCCAAGCCGGTGCTGGCCGTGAAGCCGAACGAACCGTAAGAAGGGGCCGAGATGTCCACAACTGAGACTTCTCAGGCCCCCACCAAACGCAGTAGGCCGTTTCTGCTGACTGGGGAGGGCTGGCCCTACCTGCTCGTGCCGTTGATCCCGGTCGCGATCGTCCTGGAGTTCCTGCACGCCGACGCGGTGGCGGTGTTCGCCGCGTCGGCGCTCGGAGTGATCCCGACGGCGGCGCTGATGGGCCGGGCGACCGAGGAGCTGGCCGCCCGGTCGGGTCCGGGCATTGGTGGTCTGCTCAACGTCACGTTCGGTAACGCACCGGAGTTGATCATCGCGCTGTTCGCGCTGGGCGCCGGGCTGCACGAGGTGGTCAAGGCCTCGCTCGTCGGGTCGATCCTGGGCAACATTTTGCTGGTCCTCGGGGTGTCGATGCTCGTGGGCGGGAGAAAACGGGAGCGGCAGCGCTTCGAGCTGCGGGCGGCCACCGCCCAGTCGCTCATGCTGCTGCTCGCGACGGTGGCGCTGGTGATGCCGGCGATATTTCAGCTGGTGGCGGGCGGCGGGCTGCCCAATCCGACGGCCAAGGCGGTGGCATTCCCCAGCGACCTGCAGGCGCTGTCGGTCGGGGTGGCCATCGTGCTGCTGGCCTCGTACGCGGCCGGGCTGGTGTTCTCCCTGAAGACCCACGCGCACCTGTTCAACCCCTCCCATGACGAAGAAGAGCACGGCGGCGAGCCGTGGTCGGTCCGCAAGAGCGTGCTCATGCTGGCAGGTGCGGGTGCCGCGGTGGGCTGGATGTCCGAGATCCTGGTCCACTCGATAACCGAGGCGTCGGCGGCCATCGGGCTGTCCCCGTTCTTTGTCGGCGTTATCGTCGTGGCGGTGGTGGGCAACGCCGCCGAGCACTGGGTCGCGGTGTATTTCGCCTCCCGCGACAAGATGGACATTTCCGTCAACATCGCGGTGGGATCGGGCGCCCAGATCGCCCTGTTCGTCGCTCCGGTGCTGGTGCTGGCGTCGTTCGTCATCGGCCCGTTCCCGATGGCCCTGGTGTTCAACGGGTTCGAGCTCGGCGCGGTGTTCCTGGCGGTCATCATCGCCAACGAGGTAACCCAACGCGGCGAGTCCACCTGGTACGAAGGCCTGCAACTACTCGCCATCTACGTCGTCCTCGGACTCACCTTCTTCTTCGTTTGACGCGCATGGATCGCTTGGCGGCAGCGCACAGAATTGGTGGATCGTCTTGATTTGCAGCAGTTTTCGGATACGGAGGGTGGGATGACGTCGCTTGCGGAAGGCGCCGGCAGGGAGGACGTGGCCGGACCAACGACTTCGGGTGAGGGGAAGCGCAGCGGGTCCAACCCGCCGTTGACGGGAACCCGCGTGTTGGATGTCAGCACGGTGTACGCCGCACCTATCACCGGGATGCTGTTGGGCGACTTCGGTGCCGATGTGATCAAAATTGAGCATCCGCAGGGAGATCCCGCGCGGACTCATGGTTGGAACCACGAGGGACATGGCTTGTGGTACAAGGTCATCGCCCGCAACAAGCGCACGATGACGCTCAACTTCAGCAAGCCGGCCGGACAAGACATTCTGCGCCGACTGATCTCGGACACCGACGTACTGATCGAGAACTTCCGTCCGGGCGTGATGGAAAAGTGGGGGCTCGCTCCGGCACAGCTGCAGGAAATCAACCCGCGCCTGATCATGCTGCGGGTCACGGGGTTTGGGCAAGATGGCCCCTACGCGGAGCGGCGCGCCTTCGGCACGCTCGCCGAAGCCATGAGTGGGTTTGCCCACCAGACTGGGCAGGAAGACGGGCCGCCCACGCTGCCGCCATTCGGCCTGGCCGACGGCGTGGCGGGGATCACCGGCGCATTCGCCGTGGTGTCCGCGCTCTATGCCCGTGACGCGCGCGGTGGTACGGGGCAGGTCATCGACCTGTCCCTGTTGGAGCCGCTGTTGGGCATCCTTGGACCGGGCCCGACCGTGTTCGATCTGCTCGGCGTGATCGCCGGACGACACGGCAACCGATCCCCCAACAACGCCCCACGCAACGCCTATCTGACCCGAGACGGACGCTGGGTCGCCGTGTCCGCCAGCGCCACATCGGTAGCCGAACGTGTGATGCGGCTCGTCGGGCGACCCGACATTGCGGAAAAGCCGTGGTTCTCCTCGGCCGGCGAACGCAGCCGCCGCAGCGAGATGCTCGACGGGGCGGTGACAAAGTGGATCGCCGCGCGCGACTTGGAGGAAGTGGTGAAGGCGTTCGAAGAAGCGGGCGCAGCGCTGGCCCCTATCTACGACGTGGAACAGCTCATGCAAGACCCACAAGTGCTGTACCGCGACACCATCACCACCGTCGAAGACGAAGACCTCGGCCCGATCAAGATGCAAAACGTGATGGCGCGCCTCACCGGAACGCCGGGCACGATCCGGTTCCCCGGTCGGCGGCTCGGCCAGGACAACGAGGAGCTGTACCAGGAACTGTTGGGCATCGGTGCCGAAGAACTCGACAAACTTCGGGCCGAAGGCGTCCTCTGATGGACCGCAGCTACTTGTTCGCCCCCGGACACAACGAGAAACTGCTCTCCAAGGTCTTCGACGCCGGCGCCGACGCCGTGATGCTCGATCTCGAGGACGCCGTACCTATAGTCCACAAGGACACCGCGCGACGACTTGTCGCCGAGGTGCTCGTCGACCATCCGGCGTGGGTCCGTGTCAACGCGGCCGGAACCGATTTGTGCGCCGCCGACCTCGAGGCCGTGGGTGCGGTTGCGCACGGAATCCGAATCCCGAAGACCGAGTCGCCCGATGACGTCCGCTGGGTGGCCGAGCGGGCACCCGGCAAGCCGATTATCTGTGCGATCGAAAGCGCCCGCGGGGTATTGGCGGCGTACGACATTGCCCGAGTTCCCGGGGTGCGGCATCTGGCCATGGGCGGCGTGGACCTGCAGCGCGACCTCCACGCGGGCAACGGGAACCTTCAGACGCTGTACGTGCGGTCCCAGCTCGTTGTCGCCTCACGTGCGGCCGGCATCGAGCGGCCCATCGACAGCGTGTACCCGCAACTCGACGATGAGACCGGCCTCCGCGAGCAAGCCCAGTTTGCGTTGTCGCTGGGCTTCTTTGGCAAGTCAGCGATCCATCCCCGCCAGCTGACCGTGCTGCACGAGGTGTTCACGCCGAACGACGAAGAGATCGCCTGGGCGCAGGAAGTGGTCGCGGCGTTCGATTCTGCCGGAGGTGCCGCCCTACGATTGCCGAGCGGCGAGTTCGTCGACGTACCCGTCGCAGACCGAGCCAAACGAGTCCTGGAACTGGCCGCAAGCCTCCGCAAGCCACGAAGCTGATGCGATGGGGGAGACATAACCGCTGCGGTCTGACCACTGTGTCAGCGGAAGTCCCGCGCCCGTTCCAGCCATTTGAGCTGCGCAGACGATCCTCACCGGGCGTTCTGGCGCCCGGTGAGCATCAATTTTCACCGCGATAACGTCATCGGAAAACAGCCCGAAACATTGCCCGCCCACCATGAGCTTCATGGCGGTGACCAGGACGGCTTGCTCGTATTGCGGCGTCGGCTGCGGCATCGAAGTGCAGACCGCGACAGATCCCGACTCGGGCAAGCCCGTCATCGCGCGCGTCACAGGCGACAAGCTGCACCCCACCAACTTTGGGCGGTTGTGCACGAAGGGCGCAACGCATGCCGAGTTGATGGCCGCCGATGACGACCGGTTGACGTCGGCGCTGCTGCGCCCGTCACGCGACGACGAACCCGTCCCCGCACACGTCGACGACGCCGTCGCCGAGGCAGGCCGAAGGTTGCGCACCATCATCGACGAGCACGGCGCGGACGCCGTCGCGCTCTACGTGTCCGGCCAGATGTCGATCGAGGCACAGTATCTGGCCACCAAACTGGCCAAGGGTTTCACCCGGACGATGCACATCGAATCCAACTCGCGGTTGTGCATGGCGAGCGCAGGAACCGGCTTCAAGCAATCACTCGGTGCAGACGGCCCGCCCGGGTCGTACACCGACTTCGATTGCACCGATTTGTTTTTCGTCATCGGCTCGAACATGGCGGACTGCCATCCGATCCTGTATCTGAGGATGGCCGACCGGCTCAAGGCCGGTGCGAAGCTGATCGTCGTCGACCCTCGTCGCACCGCCACTGCCGAACGCGCCGACCTGTTCCTGCAGATCAAGCCGGGCACCGACCTGGCGCTGCTCAACGGATTGCTGCACCTGCTCGTCGAAAATGGTGATATCGACGCCGAATTCGTCGCCGGGCACACGGACGGTTGGGACGCCATGGCCGAGTTCCTCGCCGACTACCCGCCGCACCGGGTCTCCGAGATCACCGGGCTCGATGAATCCGATATCCGCACCGCCGCCCGCATGATCGCCGATGCGGGGGACTGGATGAGCTGCTGGACGATGGGGCTCAACCAGAGCACGCACGGCACCTGGAACACCAATGCAATCTGCAACCTGCACCTGGCCACCGGGGCGATCTGCCGACCGGGCAGCGGGCCGATGTCGTTGACCGGCCAGCCCAACGCGATGGGCGGCCGCGAAATGGGTTACATGGGGCCGGGTCTGCCGGGTCAGCGCTCCGTCCTTTCGGCCGACGACCGCGCGTTCGTCGAGGACCAGTGGGGGTTGCCTGCGGGAACCATTCGGTCGGACGTCGGTCCGGGCACCATCGACATGTTCGAGCAACTCGCGGACGGCAGGATCAAGGCCTGTTGGATCATCTGCACCAATCCCGTTGCCACCGTTGCCAATCGTAAGACCGTCATCACCGGGCTCGAGAATGCGCATCTGGTGATCACCCAGGATGCCTACCGGACCACCGCGACCAACCGCTACGCCGATATCGTGCTGCCCGCCACGCTGTGGGCCGAATCCGACGCCGTGATGGTCAATTCCGAGCGCAATCTGACGCTGTTGCAGCAGTCGATTCCGGCTGCCGGTCAGGCGCGGCCCGACTGGCAGCTGATCTGCCAGGTCGCCGCGCATATGGGCTTCGGGGAGCACTTTGCTTACCAGTCCAGCGCGGAGGTCTTCGATGAGATACGCCGGTTCTGGAATCCAAAGACCGGCTACGACCTGCGCGGTGCCAGCTACGAGCGGTTGCGGCGGACGCCGCTGCAGTGGCCCTGTCCGCCGGATGATGACGACCCGCACCCGATCCGCTACCTCAACGACGGTGTCAGCCAGGAGTTGTTCGTCGACGAGAACGGCCACACGCCGCGGCTGGCGTTTCCGACTCCGTCGCGGCGCGCGGTGTTCCACGCCCGGCCACACATGGATGCTCGTGAACTGCCCGACGACGATTTCCCCCTGGTGCTGAACACCGGTCGGCTGCAACACCAATGGCACACGATGACCAAGACCGGCAAGGTCGACAAGCTGAACAAGCTCGACAGCGGCCCGTTCGTCGAGATTCACCCCGTCGACGCCGTCGCGCTCGACGTCGTCGGCGGCCAACCCGTCGAGCTGACATCGCGGCGGGGCCGGGCGGTGCTGCCCGCCGTCGTCACCGACCGTGTGCGGCCGGGCAACTGCTTCGTGCCGTTTCACTGGAACGACGAACACGGCGAGTACCTCGCGATCAACGCGCTGACCAACGACGCCGTCGACCCCGACTCGCTGCAACCCGAGTTCAAGGTGTGCGCGGTAAGCCTGCGGCCGGTGAAGCCGGTGGATCCCGTCGTCGACGAACTCGACCTCGGCCAGCGTAAGCCGATACTGAGCGACGACGAAAAGATCTACCTCGCAGCGGTTTTCAACGGACTGGCGGAGGGCGTCAGCGGCGTCCCGGTGCTCCCGGCATCGGCGCCCGTGGCGCAGCGGGTCAAGGACGGGCCGCTGGTGTTGTGGGCGTCGCAGACCGGCAATGCCGAAGACTTCGCGGCCCGGCTCGCCGGCCAACTCGGCGGCTCCCAGCTGATCAACATGGACGACATGCAGCTGGCGGAGTTGGCCGCTGTCCGCGACGTGCTGGTGATCACTAGCACGTTTGGCGACGGCGGTCCGCCGGACAACGGCGCCGGCTTCTGGGATCGCCTCCATTCGGCGGATGCGCCTGCGTTGGGCGGGGTTAGGTACGCGGTGCTCGGCATCGGCGACCGGTCGTACGCCAACTTCTGCGGCCACGCAAAGGCGATCGACGGCCGGTTCGCGGCGCTGGGTGCGACGCGGATGCTCGAGCGCACCGAGTGCGAGGCGTACGACGACGCGCCGATGGACCGGTGGGCCGAGCGGGTCACCGCCCTCCTCGGGGCGCCGGTCGAGCCGGGGACGACCAACGGCCGTGTTTCGACTCTCGCCAGGGCGACCACGGTGGCCGAGCCGTTCACCCGTGCCAAGCCCCTTCTCGCGCCGCTGTCGCGCAATGTCGTGCTGACTGCACCGACATCGCGAAAAGAAGTGCGCCAGTTCGGCTTCGACATCTCCGAATACGACGTCAGCTATGCGGTCGGCGACTCGCTGGGGGTGTACGCCACGAATGACCCCGCGACGGTCGACGCCTGGCTGGCGGCCACCGGATTACGTGGCGACACCTCGGTCGAGGTGGACGGCAACGAGCAGAGCCTGCGCGACGCCCTCATCCTCTCCTACGACATCTGCCGAGTGACGTCCAACCTGCTGAGCTTCGTCGCCGAATCATGCAGGGACAAGGCCGCTGCGAAGACACTGATGACGCCGAAGGACAAGCTCGACAAGTGGCTGGTGAACCGCAACGGCCTCGACGTCGTGCAGGAGTTTGCCGTTCGCGCCGATCCCGAGCAGTGGCAGGAGGTGCTGGTGCGGCTGACTCCGCGCAACTACTCGATCTCGTCGAGTCCGCTGATCAGCCCGCACGAGGTGCAGTTGACGGTCTCGGTGGTGCGCTACCGCGGCGCGGACGGCGGTCGGCGCGGCGGGGTGTGCTCGACGTTCCTGGCCGACCGCGCGGCCGCCGCGCCGGTGTTCCTGCAACGCTCACCGCATTTCCGTCCGCCCGAAGACGGCGGCACACCGATGATCATGGTCGGCCCCGGCACCGGCGTCGCTCCGTTCCGCGGCTTCCTCCAGGAACGGCGCGCCCTGGGCCACACCGGCCGCAACTGGCTGTTCTTCGGCGACCGGCATCGCGGCGAAAACTTCTACTACCGCGACGATCTGGAGGACATGGTCCGCGACGGTTTCCTCAACCGGCTGGACCTCGCGTTCTCCCGCGACCAGGTCGACCGCGTCTACGTCCAGCACAAAATGCTCGACTACGGCGCGGACATGTGGGGGTGGTTGGACGAGGGCGCACACCTTTACGTGTGCGGGGACGCCGGCAGGATGGCGAAGGACGTCGACGCCGCCCTGACCGCCATCATTCGACGGCACGGCTCGATGTCTGACGAAGACGCCCACGACTACAAGCGGGAACTGGTGGCGTCGAAACGCTACGTCCGCGACGTGTACTGAAGTTTGGTAACACAACCCACACTGATCACCAATTCACGACCATGATGTGGCCCTAGGACGTGATATCGCATCTGATATCGCGATTCGCCGCGACCACATGGCGCCAGAGTTGGTACCGATGTGACCGATGTGACTGGCCTACCCCACCTGCCAAACTGGCAATACGCTGTCCGGGTGCGGTTTGCGGGACAGGTCGCCGTGGTCACGGGCGGTGCGCTGGGCATCGGCGGCGGCATCAGCCGACGGCTTGCTGCGGCGGGCGCCCACGTGGTGCTTGCCGATATCAATGCCGACGCGGCCTCGGCCAGCCACGACGACATCACTGCGGCGGGCGGGCGGTGCACGGTCGTCGTGGGCGACATCCGCGACCGCGACGTTGTGGCCGAAGTGACCAAAACAGCGCTGGCCGTTGAGGATTCGCGGATCGACATCCTGGTGAACAATGTCGGCGACTTCCGCCCCGCGGCCAGAGACTTCCTGCACAGCACCGAGGACCAGTGGCAGACGCTCTACGAACTGAACCTGCTCCATGTGCTGCGCATGTGCCACGCCGTACTGCCCGCGATGGTGGACGGTGGGCGCGGGGCGATCGTGAACAACGCGACAGTCGAGGCGTTCCGCGGCATTCCCTATGCCGCCCCGTATGCGGCCTTCAACGCGGGCGTGGTGGCGTTCACCCGCAGCCTGGCCGTCGACGTGGCCCATCACGGGATCCGTGTCAACGCGATCGCCCCCGACCTCGCCGACACGGCGCAGACGCCCGCCGAGCTCATGCTGCGCGGCCGCGACCCCGACCTGATCAGGACCTGGATCCCGGTGGGCCGCTTCGGCAGGCCAGACGACTACGCGGCGGTCGTGGAATTCCTGGCATCGGACGACGCGCGGTTCGTCACCGGGCAGACGATCCCGGTGGACGGCGGCACGCTGGCCGCTTCCGGGTGGTATGCCCGTGCCGACCGCAAGGGCTGGACGAATATGCCCAACGAGCCATGAAAACACTGATGAGCGCTTGCGCGACCAGCTATCTCCCGTTTAGGAGATTTTGTGTCCAAACGGTGTCCACGCGAGAGATGGAAAGACTTCCCTCAAATGAGGAAAGGCCCCGGCGCCTGCAGACACAGGCCCGGGGTGTGGCCGAACTAGAAGGAGTTCGACATGTCTGAGAATACGACCACCCCAACCGTCGACGACGAGTTCGAGCAGCGGTTGCACCGGCACAATGCAGCCGGTGACATCCGCACGATCGGCTGCCTCATGGACATGTACCCCCCCGAGACATGGGCCTGGGAAGAGGCGATGGTTGTCAAGGCGGCGATGGGTGAGATTGCGATGTGGAGGCAGCGCGGCCACCGCGGCGAGCAGCTCGAGAAGGCTGCCGCCGACATTGCGCATCGAGAACATATGCGGGCCGTCACGATCGCTGAGAACCACGCACGCCGGCGCGCTGCGGCCGAGCCGTGCGACCTGTGCGACGAGGACGGCATGGTCCTTGGCCGCGACGGGAAGCGGGTGCTCGAGTCAGACGGATACGAAATCTGGTGCCGCTACGGGAAGCCCGTAGACCTGGACGACGAAGACGACTAGTACCCCAACAACAGCATCGGCCCGTCATCCGTTTGGGTGGCGGGCCGATTCGTGTGTGCATTTTCGCGAAAAGCAACGCGGGCGGTGCCGCTCCAAGTGGCCTCGGCTGGGGTGGCTTGGAGGGGTATCGGGGACAGGCAGGCTCGCGCATTCTGCGTTCTCAGTCGGGACGGAACCAAACGATGTAGTGATTTAACTCGTCCATGATGGCCATGATGAACCGTATCCACGCCTGTTCCTCGCTGCTGGCCCAACCGGATTCGGCCATTTAGGACGCTCCTGTCAAAACCGTTGTGAGTCTTTGACCGATGTGGGTCTTAGGCATCATTTAGTGCCAGCCAGCCGTTGGGCCAGACCATGGCACGTATCGGTATGCAGCCGTGATCGTCTTGCGACCGCCGCGGTGGCGACGCAACAGGCGCGCGGAAACTACCTAGTCCAGCAGCGCGCGCAGCACAAGGGCGATTCGACAGGCACAAGAAATTCGGCCCGTCATCCGCTTGGGTGTCGGCCGATTGTTATCCGCCGGGGCGTAGCCAGGCGTACATTTTTACACAAGCGCAGGTCAGACGTCTTGACAGCCACTTTATTTGTTTCGTTTGTCTGTTGGCCAGATTGCGGAGGGGACGGCCATGGAAACTGACAAATATTCCGACTACGTCGGCATTTTTACGTTTCTCTCGGGAGCCTTGATGATCCTCACGTTCTTGATGTTCTGTTTCCTCGTGTGGAGGGCAGTCCTGTGGCTCCGCGATCGGAGAAATCTAGACGATGGAGCGGTGGAGGACATAGAGGAGCTCAAGGACCCCTGGGACCAGGCGATTTCAAGACCGGCGGCAGATAATAATTGGGGTCCTGCCTTGGGCGGCTTTGGTGGCGAGTTGGGTGGCTTGGGGAGCATGAGCCAGCGCGAACAGGAGGAGCTCTTCTCGACCTATGCCCCCCGGAAGGTACGTAAAGAAATGCAGCGCCGCCGAAAGGCGCGTGAGCAAGCGCAGAAGAAACAGAGCTACTCATAGGCTGTACGCGTGCTCGGCGACCTAGTGCAGACCACGGATGGCAAGTGGATGATCCGCGGGCCTGAGCGGTGCCCGAACGGCCACCCACTCGGCGCGAATCAGGTCCTCGTTGGCCATGTCGCGTGCCTCGGTCACGGCGGCGGCGGGCACACCAGCTGGCATTGCCGAACCTGCGATGCGGTGGTGTACGGGCCGCCACTCAACACGCACTGCACCGCACTGGACGGGCCCGCGAGCGTGCGCATCTCGTCGAGTAGGCGCTAGCCCTCGTCTCGAAGCTCTTGTCTCGTCTCATCAGGAAGTATTGCGGACCAGATCACTTCTCCACTTTGCGGTTCTATCCCCAACGTCCCAGACGGTTCTATGAACCAATCGTCAATTGTTACGCGTGGAACTGAGTCGAGGATGACGGCTATTACTTTCGGGTCGTAGATACCGCCAGTTCCCAACGTTAGATACATTTCGTCGCCATTTGTCACTTGCGCCCGGATGTAATGGTCCACAACTCGGTGACAGGCTTGCCAGCGCAGCCAAACAAAACGGTCTCAAATGGGGCACAGGGCGAATCGCTGACCTCGAGGCCGGCAGGGTGTCGCCGACGGTCTCAACGCTAGTTGCGTTGGCGCTCGCGCTCGGCGATATTCGGGGAGAGCCAATCCAGCTTTACGAGCTTGTGTATTGGGATGGATTCGTTTCTGTCTCAGGCGATTTGGTGCTGTCCGGTGAAGCGCTCGCAGGGTTCGTCTCCGGCTCGCCCGTGCAGGTACTGATAAGGGACATTCCTGGCGGGCTGGACGAGGTGAGAGAGGTTCTCGGCCAAGTGAAGGCCAATTTCGATTCGCTCAGGAGCGACATTAATCCACGCTTCGTCGACCTGGACACGGACTTGTGCGTGAGAGTCGAGAGACGGTCCGGTGAGGCGGAGCAGCGCGCCGCTGACGCGCTCGGCGTCAAGATGTATGCGTTGACCCTTGCCTCGGTTTACTTGTGGGGCAAGTCGCTATCCGATGAGCGCGATGCGCGTGCAGGTGCCGACGCGAGCGCGCAGAAGCGTGGGCGCATTACCCGCCAGCTGATGGACGAACTCAAAGGAGTACTTCATGGCGACCGTTAGGCGGTACCCAGACAGCAGCCGGGGAACGCTGGGAGGTCCGCTACCGGCAACCCAACGGCGCGACCAGCCGCAAACGGGGGGTCACCACCAAGCGCGACGCGTCGGTGTGGGCGTCAAAGGTCGAGACCTCCAAGGTGGAGGGCGCCTATGTGTCACCAGCGCGCGGCCGGGTGACGGTCGGCGATCTGTCGGTCGGATGGTTGGCCCGGCAGGAGCAGACACTCTCGCCGTCCTACTACCGCACTATCTCGTATGCCTACGGCAAGCACGTCAGACCCAAGTGGGCTGGCGTCGCGGTGAACAGGGTGGACAGCTTGGATGTGAAGGCGTGGGCCGCGTCCATCACCCGCAACGGGTCGAGCGCCACAGTGGTCAACCGCGCGGTCGGCATCCTGGCGGGCATCCTCGACGACGCGGTCGAGCATCGGGCACTGGCTTTCAATCCGGCACGTCGGTTCAAGCGCGGCGAGAAGCCGAAGAAATCACCGAAGCGTCATATCTATCTCACCAAGGAGGATGTGTGCCGGTTGGCCGAGGAGTCCGGCCGTCACGCCGACCTGGTGCTGACCCTCGCATTCACCGGCTTGCGATGGGGCGAGGCGATCGCGCTGACCGTCGCTGATATCGAGTTCCTGAAACGTCGTATCTCGGTGCACCGCAACGCTGTCCTGGTCGGACAGGACTTCGAGGTGGGGCAGACGAAGGGCAAGGAGAATCGGACGGTGCCTGCCGCGGCGTCGGTGCTGTCTCGGCTGGCGGCACGGTGCGATGGGCGCTCGGCGAGCGATCTGCTGTTTCCAGCGCGGGGCGGCGCGTATCTGAAGCGTCCGAGCTATGACTCAACGGGATGGTTCAATCGGGCGGTCGAGCGCGCGCAGGTGCAGACGATCACGCCGCACGATCTGCGGCACACCTGCGCGAGTCTGGCTGTCAGCGCCGGTGCGAATGTCCTTGCGGTATCGCGGATGCTCGGCCACAAGGATCCCAGCGTCACGTTGCGGATCTATGCGGATCTCTTCGACAGCGACCTTGATGCGGTGGCCGTCAATCTCGACGCGAAGATCGCGGGCAGTGTCCAAAGCGTGTCCAAAGCACCTGCCGACCGTCGCCGCCCGCGCAGGAAAACCGCGGTCTAGGTGCATCGATGCGTCTACCTGCTAAGTGTCCGAGGGGGGACTTGAACCCCCACGCCCATTAATAGGGCACTAGCACCTCAAGCTAGCGCGTCTGCCATTCCGCCACTCGGACCAGTTTGTGGGCAGCTAAGGCTATCGGATGGGACTGCCCGGACCCAAACCCAACTGCGCCCTCAATGGTACGAATGGTGACTGTGACGCCTCCCTCCAACGCCGAAGCCGAGGTGGTTGACCTCGTCGAGCGCGCTCATCCGCTTCGACACGTCCAACACCGGTGAACCCGAAACCACCCAAGGCGAGGCCGATATGTGCCCGCTGGGTGGCCGAAAAGCTGCAAGAGGTCGGTTACACGACCCAGTACGTCGAAGCCGGCGCACCGGGGCGGGGCAACCTGTTCGCGAGGCTCGAGGGCGCCAACCCCGGCCGCGGCGCCCTGCTGCTGCACGGGCACCTCGACGTGGTGCCCGCCGAGGCGTCGGATTGGAGCGTGCATCCCTTCTCCGGCGCGATCGAGGACGGCTACGTCTGGGGCCGCGGCGCGGTCGACATGAAGGACATGTGCGGCATGCTCATCGCGATCGCCAGGCACTTCAAACGCGCCGGGATCGTGCCGCCGCGGGATCTGGTGTTCGCGTTCGTGTCCGACGAGGAGGCCGGCGGGAAATACGGGTGCCAGTGGCTGGTCGACAATCGGCCCGACCTGTTCGACGGCGTCACCGAGGCGGTCGGCGAGGTCGGTGGGTTCTCGCTGACCGTGCCGCGCAACGACGGCGGTGAACGCCGTCTCTACCTGGTCGAAACCGCCGAGAAGTCGATGATGTGGATGAAGCTGACCGCCCGCAGCTTCGCGGGCCACGGCTCGATGATCCACGACCACAACGCCGTCACCGCGGTCGCCGAGGCGATCGCAAAACTCGGCCGCCACGAGTTCCCGCTGGTGATGACCGATGCCGTCGGGCAGTTCCTGCAGGCGATCACCGAGGAGACGGGCTACGAGTTCGACGTGGATTCGCCCGACCTGGCCGGGACCATCGCCAAGCTCGGCCCGATCGCGCGCGTCGTCGGCGCCACCCTGCGCGACACCGCCAACCCGACCATGCTCAAGGCCGGCTACAAGGCCAACGTCATACCCGCCACCGCGGAGTCGGTGGTCGACTGCCGCATCCTGCCCGGCCGCCAGGCTGCCTTCGAGCGTGAGGTCGACGAACTGCTCGGCCCCGACGTCACGCGGGAATGGATCACCGAACTGCCGTCCTACGAAACCACGTTCGATGGCGACCTCGTGGACGCCATGGACGCCGCGATCCTGTCCGTGGATCCGGAAGCCCGCATTGTGCCGTACATTTTTTCCGGCGGAACCGACGCAAAAGCGTTCATGCGCTTGGGGATTCGCTGCTTCGGTTTCGCGCCGCTGCAACTCCCGGCGGATCTGGACTTCACCGCCCTGTTCCACGGCGTCGACGAGCGGGTACCCGTCGATGCATTGAAGTTCGGCACCCAGGTTCTCGAGCATTTCCTTCGGCACTGCTGACCAACATTGAAAGGAATGGCATACCATGGCTTTTGATTACAACCCTTACGAGTTCCTCCCGAAACTCCCGTCGTTCACGTTGACGTCCGAGTCGGTCACCGACGGCCAACCGCTGGCCAACGACCAGGTCAGCGGCATCATGGGCGCGGGTGGCTCCGACGTCTCCCCGCAGTTGTCCTGGTCCGGGTTTCCCGGAGCAGACCCGTAGTTTCGCCGTCACCGTGTACGACCCGGACGCGCCGACGGCATCGGGCTTCTGGCACTGGGCCGTCGCCAACCTGCCGGCGACCGTCACCGACCTGCCCGCCGGTGTCGGCGACGGCAGCGGGTTACCAGGCGATGCGGTCACTTTGGCCAACGACGCCGGCCTCAAGCGCTTCATCGGCGCCGCCCCGCCACCTGGGCACGGTTTCCACCGGTATTTCATTGCGGTGCATGCCGTCAAGGTCGAGAAGCTCGAACTCGACGGGGACGCCAGCCCGGCCTACCTCGGCTTCAATCTGTTCATGAATGCGATCGCCCGCGCCGTGATTTACGGCACTTATGAGCAGAAGTAGCGAGCTCCGCGAGCTGGGTCCACACCGCAGGTAGGGGAACGTAAAAGTCCCCGACACGCCGAGCGAATCGGGACTTTTACGTCTGCTCGCGCTCGATGGCTGAACCGACGGCGTCCGCCACCGACGCGAAGCCTGCATCGTGCAGACGACGCGCGATGCCGTCGTGAATGTGCTTGGCCCACAAGCCACCGCCGTAGATGAAGCCGGTGTAGCCCTGCAGCAGGGACGCGCCCGAGGTAATGCGGTCCCACGCGTCATCGGCGGTCTCGATGCCGCCGACGCTGATCAGCACCACTCGGTCGCCGACCCGCTTGTACAGCCGGCGCAACACTTCCGCGGAGCGCTGCGCGACGGGCGGACCGGAAACGCCACCGGCGCCCAGGTCCTCGGCGCCGGGCGTCGCGAGCCCGGCGCGCGACACCGTGGTGTTCGTCGCGACGATGCCTGCCAAGCCCAATTCGACTGCGAGGTCAGCGATCTCGTCGACATCGTCGTCGGACAGGTCCGGGGCGATCTTGACCAACACCGGTGTCGACGTCTCCGCTTTCACGGCGGCGAGGATGGGCCGCAGCGACTCGACGGCCTGCAGATCGCGCAGTCCCGGTGTGTTCGGTGAGCTGACGTTGACCACCAGGAACGCTGCCAGTGGCCCGACGAGCCTTGCGCTTTCGGCGTAGTCCTCGACCGCGCCCTCCGGCGGTGTGACTTTGGTCTTGCCGATGTTGACACCGATCGGCACATCTGGTGTGCCACGGGCCAGGCGCACTGCCAACTCGCCCGCGCCGTGGTTGTTGAAACCCATCCGGTTGAGCAGCGCGCGGTCGTCGGGCAGCCGGAACATCCGCGGTGGCGGATTGCCTGGCTGCGCCAGTGCGGTGACCGTGCCGACCTCCGCATAGCCGAAGCCGAGCGCGCCCCACGTGTTCAGCCCCCTACCGTCCTTGTCGAAGCCGGCCGCCAGACCCAGCGGACCGGCGAACCGCACGCCGAGCACCGTGCTGGCCAGCACGGGATCGTGCGGCGCCAGCCACCGAGCCAGCACACGACGCACCGGTAGTACCGCCGTGACGGCACGCAAAAACGCAAAAACCCAGGTGTGAATGCGTTCGGGGGCGACCAGGAACAGCGCCCACCGCAGCGCGCGGTACATCACAAGGATGGTTGGTCCGGAATGCCCAACCTGTCGGCGGCGGTCTTTTTGCGGCGCAACAGCACGCGCCTGCTGCCGTCGGTGTACAGCCGGACCCGGGTGAGCTCCCATCCGCGGTACTCGGCCTCAATGGACAGTCGGGTGGAGGCGCTGATCCGCGTCAAGTCCGGCGGCAGTCGCAGCGGTATCCACTCGTATTCGTCTGAAAGGTCCTCGGAGACGACCCGTTCCCAGCCTTCTGGCATGCGTCCGCGGTGCATCGCCGTCATCGGCCAGCGCCTTCGATCACTTGCACACCCGCTCCCGAGCCAGACACCACATACAGGGTGCCAGATGCTTCGTCGAAGGCCAGGGAGTTGGGCTGCTGCACGGTTCGATAACGCACCTTTTCCACAGGGATGCCGGTAGCCAAATCGTAGCCAACGACCGTGTTAATCGCCGTCTGCGACACCCAGGCCAGCTTCGACGAGCCGGCCAGCCCGTATGGGGCGTCACGCACCGGATACCGCTGGCGCAAGATCAGCGGGTCGGTGCCGAACACCAGAAGTTCGTCGCCACGAGTGTCGGCGACCAGTACCCGGCCTGCCGAATCGACCGCCATCGTGGTCGCGCCCTCGCCGGCCCGCAGCGCATGATCCGCGTCGTTTCCGCTGGCCGAGATGGTTGTCACCGACGTCTGGCCGCGGTCCAGTACGACAGCGGTATTTCCTTGTGTGACAAGGGCATCGACGCGGGCAAAGATCTTCAGCGACGCGCCGACCGTCGAGTCGGAGCTCAACGTGTAGACGGCGCCGTCGGCGCTGCCGAGCACCAGCTTGCCGTCGGCGCGCCGGGCGATCGCGGTGAAATCGGTGCCCGGTTGACCTTCGATGTCCACCCGGTTGGCCGTGCCTGCGCGGAGGTCGATACGGAAGTAGCCGCCGCGCGTCGACGCATACACCCGGCCGTCGTTGTCTCCGGTGATCGCGGTCGCCGGGGCCGCCAGCGGCACCGGTCGCGTCTCACCCGAAGACGGCACCACGCTGACCGTCGATTGGCCCCCGATACCCGGGCTGAGCACCGCCAGCGTCGCCGTTGCCGGGTCGAACACCGCCGCCTGGGCGCGTCCGGGCAACGGCCGCACCACCCCGGCGGGTGCGCCGGTGACCGGAGGAGACTGCGCGGCCTGCGCCGGCACGATTGTCGGCGGTGGGCTGTCGGCATTGTTCGCCGAGCAACCGGCCAGTGCGACCGTTGCCAGCGCAACAGCACCGACGCGAATTAGCTGAATTGAGTCGTTTAGGCGGCGCGGCAAGGGGTAGCTCTCGGATCGTGCGAATGGGATTTCGATCGAAAAGCAAGTGTAGGCAAGCCCGCCGTCCACAAATGGCCACGTCTCGCCACGCTCCGTGGCATCGACGGCGGTATGGTTCGGTCATGACCCTCGCCGCAGACAGGGATTTGGGCAACCAAGAGTTTGCTATCGAGGACATCACCACTGGTGTGCACGCCAGCGGATTTGGCCAGGTTGGTGATGGCCGGAGTTTCTCGTTCCACATCGAAAAGCAGATGCTCGTCGTCGAGGTGTACCGGCCGCGCGTGACCGGGCCGGTTCCGCAGGCCGAGGACGTAGTGGCCGTTGCCAGTCGCAAGCTCACCGACATCGATCTCACCGACGAGCGCAGCGTGGCCGCGGCCGTCCGCGACGCGGTGGCCGCCGCGCAGCCGGTGACACGCACAGCGCGTTAACATCAGCCTCACGGTACGGTCGTCGGCGTGATTGAGGCGCCTGCGATGTCATGGCTGCAAGTTGTCGTCCTGTCGGTGGTGCAAGGGTTGACGGAATTCCTGCCCGTCTCGTCGTCGGGTCACCTTGCGATCGTGTCGCGCGTCTTCTTCGCCGACGACGCGGGCGCATCGTTCACCGCGGTCACTCAGCTGGGGACGGAACTGGCGGTGTTGCTGTACTTCGCACGCGACATCGGCCGCATCCTCAAGGCGTGGTTCAACGGCCTGTTCGTTGCCGCGCACCGCAGCCTCGACTACTGGATGGGCTGGTACGTAATCATCGGCACCATCCCGATCGGCGTGTTCGGTCTGCTGTTCAAGGACGAAATCCGTACTGGCGCACGCAATCTGTGGCTGATCGCGAGCGCGTTGATCGTCTTCTCCGCTGTCATCGCCGCCGCCGAGTACTACGGCAAGCAGACACGGCACGTCGAGCAGCTGACGTGGAAGGACAGCATCATCGTCGGGCTCGCGCAGTGCCTGGCGCTGGTGCCTGGCGTATCGCGGTCGGGCGCGACGATCAGCGCGGGCCTATTCCTCGGACTCGACCGCGAACTGGCCGCCCGGTTCGGTTTCCTGCTCGCGATCCCCGCCGTGTTCGCCTCAGGGTTGTTCTCGCTGCCCGACGCGTTCCATCCGGTGGGCGAGGGGATGAGCGCCAGCGGCCCGCAGCTGTTCGTGGCGACGGTGATCGCATTCGTGATCGGCTTTTTCGCAGTGGCCTGGTTCCTGCGCTTCCTGGTGCGGCACAGCATGTACTGGTTCGTCGGCTATCGCGTGCTGCTCGGCGCCGTCGTGCTGATCTTGTTGGGCACCGGGGTAGTCTCCGCGACATGACGGTCATCCTGCTGCGGCACGGCAGGTCGACCTCAAACACCGCGCACACGCTGGCAGGCCGCACGGACGGCATCGACCTCGACGACAAGGGCCGCGAGCAGGCGCAGGCGGTGGTCGAGCGGCTTGCGGGGCTGCCGATCCGTGCGATCGTGCGCTCACCGCTGCTGCGCTGTCGGCGCACGGTCGAACCGCTGGCCGCCGCGCTCGGGCTGGATCCGCTGATCGACGAGCGCATCTCCGAGGTCGACTACGGCAGCTGGACCGGTCGCAAGATCGGTGACCTGGTCAAAGAGCCGCTGTGGGCGGTGGTGCAACAGCAGCCCAGCGCGGCCGTCTTCCCCTGTGGCGAAGGGCTGGCGTACGTGCAGTCGCGCGCGGTGGCGGCGGTGCGTGAACATGATCGCCGGCTTGCCGAGCTGCACGAGGGCGACGCGTTGTGGGTGGCATGTACCCACGGCGACGTGATCAAGGCTGTGGTGGCCGACGCGCTGGGCACGCATTTGGACAGCTTCCAGCGCATCACCGCCGACCCCGCGTCGATGAGTGTGATCCGTTACACCGCATTGCGTCCGTTCGTCATCCACGTCAACCACACTGGTGCTGCGCTCACCGCCGGACTCCTGGCCAAGCCGCCGAAGGTCGACGGGGAAGCCGACAACAAGGACGGTGAGGTGCCGCCAGAAGACGCGGTGGTCGGCGGCTCAACGGATTGAGCGCCGGGCGTGGAATTACGGCCGACACGCCGATGCCGGTATTTTGGAGGATGCCATGGCCCGCGCAATTCACGTCTTCCGCACACCCGACCGCTTCGTGGCCGGGACCGTAGGGCAGCCGGGAAACAGGACCTTCTATCTGCAAGCCGTGCACGACAAGCGCGTGATTTCGGTGGTACTCGAGAAGCAGCAGGTTGCGGTACTCGCCGAGCGGATTGCGGCGCTGCTGCTGGAGATCAACCGCCGTTTCGGCACCCCCATCCCGCCCGATACCGGCGACATCGAGGACCTGAGCCCGTTGATCACGCCGGTCGACGCCGAATTCCGGGTCGGGACCATGGGGCTGGGCTGGGATTCGGAAGCGCAAACCGTCGTCGTCGAACTGCTCGCCGTTTCTGACACCGAATTCGATGCGTCGGTCGTGCTCGACGACGCCGAGGAGGGGCCCGACGCGGTGCGGGTCTTCCTGACGCCCGAGTCGGCGCGCCAGTTCGCGACGCGCTCCAACCGCGTCATTTCGGCCGGCCGCCCGCCGTGCCCGTTATGCGATGAGCCGCTCGACCCGGAAGGCCACATCTGCGTGCGCACCAACGGCTACCGGCGCGGCGCCCTTGCCGGGTCCGACGATGACGCCGACTCGTAGCGGGGGGCCAGGCCCCGACAATCTCGATGAGGTGTGCCTACGCGGCGAGTTGACCGTCATCGGACGAATCCGCTCAGCGAGCAACGCCACCTTCCTCTGCGAGGCGCATCTCGATGAGCTGCAAGCACATTGCGTGTACAAGCCGATCGCAGGCGAGGCCCCGCTGTGGGACTTCCCGCACGGCACACTGGCAGGCCGGGAACTGGGTGCCTACCTCGTTTCCGTTGCGCTCGGCTGGAACATCGTGCCCTACACCATCATTCGCGACGGGCCCGCCGGCCGCGGCATGCTGCAGCTGTGGGTGGACCAGCCCGGTGACGAGGTCGGCGACGAGCCTGCGTCCGGGCCGGATCTTGTCGACCTGCTGCCCGCCGGGCACATTCCGCCTGGCTACCTGCCGGTGTTGCAGGCCTACGACTATGCAGGCGACGAGGTCACCCTGGTGCACGCCGACGACATTCGGCTACGCCGCATGGCCGTTTTCGACGTGCTGATCAACAACGCCGACCGCAAGGGCGGCCACATCCTGTCGGGTGTGGACGGGCAGGTGTACGGCGTCGACCACGGTGTGAGCCTGCACGTCGAGGACAAACTGCGCACCGTGCTGTGGGGGTGGTCCGGAAAACCAGTCGACGACGAGACCCTGGAGGCGGTGGCCGGGCTGCGTGATCAGCTGCTTGGCGAGCTCGGTGAGCAGTTGCACGCGCACATCACCGGTCGCGAGATCGACGCGTTACACGCCAGAACCGTTGCGCTGCTGAATAATCCGGTGATGCCGACACCCGACCGACGGCGTCCGATCCCGTGGCCTGCGTTCTGAGGAAACGTGCGATGACCAACAACATCGTGGCGTGTGTGAAGTGCGGCAAGCGCAACCGCGTGCCGGCGGCGGCCGCCGGAAAGCCCCGCTGCGCGCAATGTCAGCACTGGTTGCCGTGGATCGCGGAAGCGGCAGACGGCGACTACGGAGAAATCGTCGAGAAGTCGTCGGTACCGGTTCTCGTCGACCTTTGGGCGACTTGGTGCGGTCCCTGCCGGATGGTGAGCCCGGCACTGGAACAGCTGGCCGGGGAACGTGCCGGCGAACTGAAGCTGGTCAAGGTCGACGTGGACAAGGCGCCGGTGACAGCGCAGCGGTTCTCCATTCAGGCAGTGCCGACGCTGATGATCGTCGACCGTGGCGAGGTGGTGGCGCGTCAGTCCGGCGCCGCGCCCGTGGCGGCGTTGCGGGCCTGGCTGGACCAAGCGTTGGCTGCGCATGGCGCGTGATCTACTGAGCCGGTGAGCCTGACCGATGCCGAGCTGGCCGCAGACGTGGCCGCCGACGCCGGAAGACTTCTGCTCGCCGTCCGCGAGGAAATCGGCTTCGACGACCCGTACGACCTCGGCGACGCGGGCGACAAGCGGGCCAACGTCCTGATTCTCGATCGGCTGCAAAGGGACCGGCCGGACGACGCGGTGTTGTCTGAGGAGGCCGTCGACGACGTATCGCGTGTGCACGCCGACCGGGTCTGGATCGTCGACCCGGTGGACGGCACCCGAGAGTTCTCCTGGCCGGGGCGAACCGACTGGGCGGTGCATATCGCGCTGTGGCAGCGCAGCGGCGGGGCCCAAGGCGGGATCACCGACGCCGCGGTCGCGCTGCCTGCGCGCGGCGAGGTGTACCGCACCGACACCGTCACCGCCCCGGCGCCGCGCCGCGAGGGCCCCATCCGCATCACCGCCAGCGCCAGCAGGCCGCCCGCGGTGCTGTGGCGGCTGCGGGACCGGATGGACATCCAGCTGGTGCGCATCGGGTCGGCGGGAGCCAAGGCGATGGCCGTGGTCCGCGGCGACGTCGATGCCTACGTCCACGCAGGCGGTCAGTGGGAGTGGGACTCGGCGGCCCCGGCCGGCGTGGTGCAGGCCGCGGGGCTGCACGCATCGCGGCTGGACGGCTCACCGCTGATCTACAACCGGCGCGACCCGTATCTGCCCGACCTGCTGATGTGTCGCGCCGAACTGGCCGATGTCCTGCTCGACGGGATCTGGTCGACATATCGGGACCGCTGATCGGGAATGGATCGACCGTCGGCGTTGTAGCTCACAAACGAAGCACGCACCATCGGGAGGCCGCTCTGAGCGAACACCTTAAAGTCGACGCTATGCAATCGTGGCCGGCTCCGGACGTCCCGGCACTGCCGGGACACGGGCCGCAACTGCGGCTCTACGACAGCGCCGACCGCCAGGTCCGCCCGGTCACCTCAGGTGAGACGGCCACCATGTACGTGTGCGGCATCACCCCGTATGACGCCACCCACCTCGGCCACGCCGCGACTTATCTGGCGTTCGACCTGGTACATCGGGTCTGGCTGGATTCCGGGCACAAGGTGCACTACGTGCAGAACGTCACCGACGTCGACGACCCGCTGTTCGAGCGGGCCCAGCGCGACGGCGTCGACTGGCGAGAGCTCGCCGACCGGCAGACCGATCTGTTCCGGGAAGACATGGCCGCCCTGCGGGTGCTGCCGCCGCACGACTATGTGGCGGCCACCGAAGCCATCGGCGAGGTCGTCGAGCTGGTGGAGAAGATGCTGGCGTCCGGCGCTGCCTATGTCGTCGACGACCCGGAGTACCCCGACGTGTACTTCCATGCCGACGCGACGCAGCAGTTCGGCTACGAGTCGGGCTACGACCGCGACACCATGCTGCGGCTTTTCACCGAGCGCGGCGGCGACCCCGACCGCGCGGGCAAGAGCGATGAACTCGACGCGCTGATGTGGCGGGCGGAGCGGGCAGGTGAGCCCAGCTGGCCGTCGCCGTTCGGCCCCGGCAGGCCCGGCTGGCACGTCGAATGTACGGCGATCGCGCTGAGCCGTATCGGCACCGGTCTGGACATCCAGGGCGGCGGCAGTGACCTGATCTTCCCGCACCATGAGTTCTCCGCCGCACACGCCGAATCTGTAACGGGGGAGCGGCGATTCGCGCGGCACTACGTGCACGCAGGGATGATCGGCTGGGACGGGCACAAGATGAGCAAGAGCCGCGGCAACCTCGTGCTGGTATCGCGGCTGCGGGCCGAGGGCGTCGAACCGGCGGCCATCCGGCTCGGTCTGCTCGCTGGGCACTATCGTGCCGACCGGTACTGGAGCGATCAGGTGCTCGAAGACGCCAACGCCCGGCTTCAGCGGTGGCGGGCCGCCACGACCCTGCCCGCGGCACCGGACGCGACCGACGTCGTCGCCCGGGTCCGCCAGTATCTGGCTGACGACCTCGATACCCCGAAAGTGCTTGCCGCACTGGATGGTTGGGCGACTGACGCGCTGGAGTACGGCGGCCACGACACCGAAGCGGGCCCGACGGTGGCGACCGCCGTCGACGCGCTGCTCGGCGTCAAACTGTAGCGATGACGCTCGCCCTCACGGTCTTCCAGGGCCGCGCAGGCGATCACAACGCTCGCGGTTTCGGCGGCGCCGCGGCGGTCGGAGCGGAATGGCAACGTCGGCTGGGACTGACTGCGGCCACGATCGGCGCACCACAGCCGCCGTTGAGTACCGATTGGCAGGCCGAGCTCACCGCGGCCACGCCGACACTCGAGGCGATGGCACACCGGTACGACACCGTCTACACCGCCGGGCAGACGCCGGTGACAGCGCTGACCCGTTGCGCCGTCGCGCTCGCAACCTTGCCCGTGGTGGCCAGGTTTCACCCGGATGCGCTCGTGGTGTGGTTCGACGCTCACGGCGACATCAATACGCCCGAGTCGAGCACTACCGGCTACATCGGCGGCCTCGCGCTGTCGGGCCCGATGGGGTGGTGGGACTCCGGTCTCGGTGCTGGCGTGGCGCCGGCCAACGTGATATTGGGCGGAGCCCGCGATCTGGATTCCTTCGAACGCCGTCTCATCGACGAGGGCGTGGTGCGGCACGTTCCGGTTGGCCCGAACATGCTGGACGACCTCGACGCGGCGGTGGGGGACCGGCCGGTCTATTTCCACCTTGACTGCGATGTCCTCGAGCCTGGTCTGGTGCCCACTGATTATCGCGTCCCGAACGGGCTGAGCCTCGATGAATTGGGCGGTGTAGCAAGACGTTTAGCGGAGAACACCGTCGTGGGTGTCGAAGTCGCCGAGTTCGAGGACAGCTGGTCGGACACCGGCGCGGAGGGGGATCCAGGAGCATTGCTCACCGCGCTCTCCCCATTGGTGGGCGACTGACGCCGGACCTCGCCCGCCGCCGCGTCGGGCGGGGTACGTTGACCGCCATGAGTTCTGTGAACGGGATCCGCCGCATCGGAGCTGTCGTGGCAATACTGGCGCTCGTCGCCGGGTGCGGTGCCAAACAACGATCGGAGGAGACGACGACGTCATCACCGCCGCCCACCGCGGCCGCCGTCACGCCTGAGGCGGCCCGCGCGATCGCGAAAGAGGCGTATATCTACGGATTTCCGATCGTCGACAACTATCGGGTCCAATACGCGTACTTCGTCAACAAGAACGATCCCGAGTACAAGGGCGGTTGGAACGAGATCCACAACACCGCAAGGGTGTACACGCCCGAGGACAAGGCGATCCAAACTCCGAATTCGGATACTCCGTACTCCGCGGTGGGTGCCGACTTGAGAGCCGAGCCGCTCGTGCTGACGGTGCCGCCCATCGAGCAAGACCGCTACTACTCACTGCAGTTCGTCGACGGCTACACCTACAACTTTGCCTACGTGGGCAGCCGCACCACAGGCAATGGCGGCGGGAAATACCTTCTGGTCGGGCCCAATTGGAAGGGCGACAAGCCAGAGGGCATCAACGACGTCATCCGCTCCGACACCGACCTGGCCTTCGTGCTGTATCGCACCCAGCTCTTCGGTCCGTCCGACATCGACAGCGTCAAGAAGATCCAGGCCGGTTATCAGGTTCAGCCGCTGTCGGTATACCTCAACCAACCACCTCCGACGCCTGCCCCAGCCATCGATTTCGTGCCTCCGCTGCCGCCCGATCAGGAAAAGACGTCGCCGCAATTCTTCGAGATCCTCAACTTCGCACTGCGGTTCGCGCCGACGCTGCCCTCCGAGAAAGACCTGCGCGCCCGGTTCGCGACCATCGGCATCGGTCCCGACGGCAACTTCGACGCGGACAAACTGAGCCCCGAGATGCGGACGGCAATCGAGGGTGGGATGGCCGACGCCTGGACCGAGTTCAACGCCTTGAAGAAGGACAAGGTCGACACCGGCCAAGTCGGGTCGGCGCAGTTCTTCGGGACGGCCGACGATCTCAAGGGCAACTACCTGTACCGGATGGCCGGTGCGGTGCTCGGCATCTACGGGAACACGGCCGCGGAGGCGATCTATCCGAACTTCTCCAACGACTCGGCGGGTGCGCCGCTGACCGGTGCGAACAACTACACCTTCCACTTCGCGAAGGAGCAGTTGCCGCCGGTCAACGCTTTCTGGTCGCTCACCATGTACGAGCTGCCGCAGAGCCTGCTGGTGGCGAACCCGATGAACCGGTATCTGATCAACTCGC
Organism: uncultured Actinomycetota bacterium; assembly: GCA_963698965.1. GTDB lineage: Bacteria > Actinomycetota > Actinomycetes > Mycobacteriales > Mycobacteriaceae > Mycobacterium. The sequence goes on along the minus strand of CAVOSY010000002.1, from coordinate 52,756 downwards.
CGATGCTGCCCAGCCTGGTGCCCGATCCCGACGGCGGCTACACGTTCCGCATCCAGAACGAGTCGCCGGGGATGGACAAGGAGTCCAACTGGCTGCCCGCGCCCAAGGGTCCGTTCGCACTGGTGCTGCGGCTGTACTGGCCGAAACCCGACGCGCTGAACGGCGTCTGGAAGGCGCCGCAGCCGGTGAAGACCTAGTTCCTGAAGCCCGGGCCGCGGCGGCGCAGGTAGCGCTCGAACTCCGCCGCCAGCGCATCGCCGTCGATCTTGCCGAGCGCCTCGTTCATGTCGACCTCGGCGTCGCCGCGCTCCTCGAGCGACTGGACGTATTCGGCGATCTCCTCGTCCTCGGCCGTCATCTCGCTCACTGCCTGCTCCCACTCCTCGGCCTGAGTGGGCAGGTCTGCCAGCGGTACCTCTATATCGAGCACATCCTCGACCCGGCGCAACAGCGCGACCGTCGCCTTGGGGTTCGGTGGCTGCGACACGTAGTGCGGAACGGCCGCCCAGAACGTCACCGCCGGAATACCCGCCTGCACGCAGGCATCCTGGAACACCCCGGCGATGCCGGTCGGGCCTTCGTAGCGCGTTTCCTCCAGGCCGAACGTCTTAGCCGAGTCAGGGGAGTAGGCCGCTCCCGAGACAGGCACGGGCCGGGTGTGCGGCGTGTCGGCCAGCAGTGCGCCGAGGATGACGACGGTGTGCACGTTTAGCTTGTCGGCGATTGCCAGCAGTTCGGCGCAGAACGTGCGCCAGCGCATGTTCGGCTCCACGCCGTGCATGAGGACGATGTCCCGGTCGGAGCCGGGCGGGCGGCAGTGCGAGATCCGCATCGACGGCCACACCAACTCGCGGGTGACACCGTCCACCTGCCTGATCACCGGCCGGTTGACCTGATAGTCGAAGTAGGCCTCGTCGTCGATCTCCACGATCGGCTCGGCCTCCCAGATCGCATCCAGGTGCTCCAGCGCGTCACTGGCCGCGTCGCCGGCGTCGTTCCAGCCTTCGAAAGCGGCGACGACAACCGTGTCGTTGAGTTTGGGCAGGTCGGGCGGTTTGTAGCCGCTCGCATCCGACGGGGTCACTACGCCAGCGTAAGCCTTGTGTGGCGGCTGGGAGCGCCATCGGCACGCGAGGCATTTGGATATAGCGACTACCCTGTCGATGTGACTGATGTGAACGATCGCGCCTACGACACCGATTTGCTCGACACCTTGTCGAAGCGGGTCATGGTGGGCGACGGCGCCATGGGCACTCAGCTTCAGGCGGCCGATCTCACCCTCGACGACTTCAACAACCTCGAGGGCTGCAACGAGATCCTCAACGACACCCGGCCGGATGTGATCGAGACCATCCACCGTGCCTACTTCGAGGCAGGTGCGGACGCGGTCGAGACGAACACGTTCGGCTGCAATCTGTCCAATCTCGGCGACTACGACATCGCCGACCGGATCCGTGATCTCTCGCAGCGAGGCACCGCGATCGCGCGGCGGGTCGCCGATGAGATGAGCACGCCGGATCGCAGGCGGTATGTGCTCGGCTCGATGGGTCCCGGCACCAAGCTGCCGACGCTGGGCCATACCGAGTACGCGCTGATCCGTGACGCGTATGCCGAGGCCGCCCTTGGCATGTTGGAGGGCGGCGCCGACGCGATCCTCGTCGAGACCTGCCAGGACCTGCTGCAGCTGAAGGCCGCGGTGCTTGGCTCGCGACGGGCGATGGCCCAGCTCGGCCGTCACATCCCGATGATCGCCCACGTCACGGTGGAAACCACCGGCACCATGCTGCTGGGCAGCGAGATCGGCGCGGCGCTGACGGCGGTCGAGCCGCTCGGCGTGGACATCATCGGGCTGAACTGCGCCACCGGGCCCGCCGAGATGAGCGAGCACCTGCGCTACCTGTCCCAGCACGCGCGCACGCCTGTGTCGGTGATGCCCAACGCGGGTCTGCCGGTGCTGGGGGCCCACGGCGCCGAATACCCGCTGCAGCCCGATGAATTGGCCGAGGCGCTGTCGGGCTTCGTCACCGATTACGGACTGTCGTTGGTCGGCGGTTGCTGCGGCACCACCCCCGAACACATCCGCAAGGTCGCCGAGGCCATCTCCGGGGTGCAGCGAGCCGAGCGTCACATCAACTACGAGCCCGGGGTGGCATCGCTGTACTCGTCGGTGCCGTTCGCCCAGGACGCCTCGGTGCTGATGATCGGCGAGCGGACGAACGCCAACGGCTCCAAGGCGTTTCGCGAGGCGATGATCGCCGAGGACTACCAGAAGTGCCTCGATATCGCCAAGGAACAGACCCGCGACGGTGCCCATCTGCTGGATCTGTGCGTCGACTACGTCGGCCGCGACGGCGTCGCCGACATGACCGCGCTGGCCAGCAGGCTGGCGACCGCGTCGACGCTGCCGATCATGCTGGACTCCACCGAAACCCCAGTACTGCGAGCGGGTTTGGAACACCTCGGTGGCCGGTGCGCCATCAACTCGGTGAACTACGAGGACGGCGATGGACCGGAGTCGCGCTTCACCAAGACCATGGAACTGGTCAGGGAGCACGGCGCCGCCGTGGTCGCGCTGACCATCGACGAGGAGGGTCAGGCCCGCACCGCCGAGAAGAAGGTCGAGATTGCCGAGCGCCTGATCGCCGACATCACCGGCAACTGGGGCGTCGACGAGTCCTCGATCCTGATCGACACCCTGACCTTCACCATCTGCACCGGCCAGGAGGAGTCGCGCAAGGACGGCATCGAAACCATCGAGGCCATCCGGCTGCTCAAGCAGAAGCACCCCGACGTGCAGACCACACTGGGGCTTTCGAACATCTCGTTCGGGCTCAATCCCGCTGCGCGCCAGGTGCTCAACTCGGTTTTCCTGCACGAGTGTCAGGAGGCCGGCCTGACGTCGGCGATCGTGCACGCCAGCAAGATCCTGCCGATGAACCGGATCGATGAGAAGCAGCGCGAGGTTGCGCTGGACCTCGTCTACGACCGGCGCCGCGAGGGATACGACCCTCTGCAGGAACTCATGCAGATGTTCGAGGGCGTATCGGCGGCATCGTCGAAGGAGTCCCGTGCCGCAGAACTGGCGAAACTGCCTCTGCTGGAACGTCTTGCCCAGCGCATCGTCGACGGCGAACGCAACGGACTGGAGGCCGACCTCGACGAGGCGATGACCCAGAAACCGCCGCTGGCCATCATCAACGAGAACCTGCTGGCGGGTATGAAGACGGTCGGCGAGCTGTTCGGCTCCGGGCAGATGCAGCTGCCATTCGTGCTGCAGTCCGCCGAGGTGATGAAAGCCGCTGTGGCGTACCTGGAACCGCACATGGAGAAGGCCGAAGACGATTCCGGCAAGGGCCGCATCGTGCTGGCTACCGTCAAGGGCGACGTACACGACATCGGCAAGAACCTCGTCGACATCATCCTGACCAACAATGGCTACGAGGTCGTCAACATCGGCATCAAGCAGCCGATCGCCACGATCCTCGAAGTAGCCGAGGACAAGCGCGCCGACGTGGTGGGGATGTCCGGTCTGCTGGTGAAGTCGACGGTGGTGATGAAGGAGAACCTGCAGGAGATGAACTCCCGCGGGGTCGCTGAGAAGTTCCCGGTGCTCCTGGGCGGTGCCGCGTTGACCCGCGGCTACGTGGAGAACGATCTGGCCGAGGTGTACGAAGGCGAAGTGCATTACGCGCGTGACGCTTTCGAGGGACTCAAGTTGATGGACGTCATCATGAGCGCCAAGCGCGGCGAGGCGCCCGACGTCGACAGCCCCGAGGCCGTGGCCGCACGCGAGAAGGAAGCTGAGCGCAAGGCCCGCCACGAGCGGTCGAAACGCATTGCGGCCGAACGCAAGGCCAAGGAGACCCCGGTCGAGGTGCCCGCGCGCTCCGGCGTCGCAGCCGACGTCGAGGTGCCCGTTCCGCCGTTCTGGGGCACCCGCGTCGTCAAGGGTGTCGCGGTGGCCGACTACACGAGCATGCTTGACGAGCGCGCGCTGTTCCTGGGTCAGTGGGGCCTGCGCGGCGTGCGCGGTGGTGAGGGCCCGTCGTACGAGGATCTGGTCGAGACCGAAGGGCGCCCGCGGCTGCGGTACTGGCTGGACCGGCTGTCCACCGACGGAATCCTCGCGCACGCGGCGGTGGTGTACGGCTACTTCCCCGCGGTGTCGGAGGGCGACGACGTCATCGTGCTCGCCGAACCGAAACCCGATGCGCCCGAACGGTTCCGGTTCACGTTCCCGCGCCAGCAGCGCGATCGGTTCCTGTGCATCGCGGACTTCATCCGGTCCAGAGACCTGGCCAGCGAGCGCGACCAGGTGGACGTGCTGCCATTCCAATTGGTCACCATGGGGCAGCCGATCGCCGACTTCGCCAACGAGCTGTTCGCGTCCAACTCGTACCGCGACTACCTCGAGGTGCACGGCATCGGCGTGCAGCTGACGGAGGCGCTCGCCGAGTACTGGCACAAGCGCGTGCGCGAGGAGCTGAAGTTCCCCGACCACGTGATGTCCGCCGAAGATCCCGACTCTGTCGAGGACTACTTCAAGCTCGGGTACCGCGGTGCTCGGTTCTCGTTCGGTTACGGGGCATGCCCGAACCTCGAGGACCGCAAGAAGATGGTGGAGCTACTGCAGCCCGATCGGATCGGGGTAACCCTGTCCGAGGAGCTTCAACTCCACCCGGAGCAGTCCACGGACGCGTTCGTGCTGCACCATCCCGAGGCCAAGTACTTCAACACCTGAGTCAGCTGAACAGTTCGGCGTTCTATGCGGCCCACTGGGCCATCGTCGCGGCCGGACTGCCGGTGAGTTCCGCGACCCTGCCCTTCAACAGGCCCTCGGCCGGGCGTGACCAGCAGTGCCCCGTGTAATGCTGCGGCCGATATTTCGTGTGGCGCCGGTCACGAGAATCGTCACGATTTTCGCCGTACGTGGCACCCGTGACAGAATTGTTGTCATGCAAGCGGTGCTGTTCGACATGGACGGCACGCTCGTCGACTCCGAAAAGCTCTGGGACATCTCACTGGCTGCGCTCTACAAAGAGCTGGGCGGCCGGTTGACACCGGAAGTGCGCGCATCGCTGGTGGGCGGCTCCGCGGAGAACACCATTCACACTGTCTACACCGACCTGGGCCTCGAACTGGATCCGGTCGCAATGGAAGAATCCATCCGCTGGCTGCATGACTACACAGGGGACTTGTTCGACGCCGGCTTGCCGTGGTGCGACGGGGCGCGGGAGTTGTTGGAAGCGCTTACCGCCGAAGGGACTCCGCTGGCGCTGGTCACCAACACCCAGCGTGCACTCGCCGACAGGGCGCTGAACAGCATTGGTCACCAGTACTTTTCGGCGACAGTCTGCGGCGACGAGGTGCCGCGCGGCAAACCTGCGCCCGATGCCTATCTGCGGGCGGCCGCGTTGCTGGGGCTGCAGCCGGATCGAGTGCCTTGGCCATCGAGGACTCCGTCACCGGCACGGCCGCCGCGGAGGGCGCTGGATGCCCGGTATTGGTGGTACCCAACGATGTAGCGGTCCCTCGCGGGCCGCGGAGACGGCACATCTCGTCGCTGGCCGAGGTGACCGTATCGGACCTGGGGCGGGTTTTCGCCGAACTCAGTTCTGAGTTTCGGGAACGCACCGCCTGACGAGGGCGTAAGTGATTGAATGTGACTTCCATCACGCAATGCTGCGGAAGGGCGTCACATGACCCACGGACCGGTAGGGGACTCATCGTCCGGACTGGATTACGAAGAAACCGAGCACGCCGGCCGGGTAATCCGGATCGCGTCTGTAGCGGCCCTCGGCGGCTTGCTGTTCGGTTATGACAGCGCGGTGATCAACGGCGCGGTGTCGGCCATTCAGGACCACTTCCAGGTCGACAACGCCACGTTAGGCTTCGCCGTCGCCTCGGCACTGCTCGGCTGCGTGTTCGGGGCGCTGACCGCAGGACGGCTCGCCGACCGGATTGGCCGGCTCCACGTGATGAAGATCGCCGCGCTGTTGTTCTTCATCAGTGCGATCGGCGCCGGCCTGGCAAACAGTGTGTGGCTGATCGTGGTCTTCCGGATAATCGGCGGCATCGGCGTTGGCGTCGCGTCTGTCATCGCGCCGGCGTATATCGCCGAGACGTCGCCGCCACGCATTCGCGGGCGGCTGGGCTCGCTGCAGCAGCTGGCGATCGTGTCGGGCATCTTCCTGTCGCTGGCGATCGACTATGGGCTGGCGCAACTCGCCGGCGGATCGCGCGAGGAGCTGTGGCTGGGTCTGGAGGCCTGGCGGTGGATGTTCCTCGTGATGGCTGTGCCCGCCGTTGTGTACGGCGGCCTCGCCTTCACCATCCCCGAGTCGCCGCGCTATCTCGTTGCCCAATACCGCATTCCGGAAGCTCGCCGCGTACTGAGCATGCTGCTCGGCGAAAAGAACCTGGAAATCACGATCACGCGCATCCAGGAATCGTTGAAGGCGGAAAAGCCGCCGTCGTGGCGGGATCTGCGCAAGCCGACCGGTGGGCTCTACGGCATTGTCTGGGTCGGCTTGGGTTTGTCGATCTTCCAGCAGTTCGTCGGCATCAATGTGATCTTCTACTACAGCAATGTGCTTTGGGAGGCCGTCGGATTCACCGAGAAGTCGTCGTTTGTCATCACGGTGATCACGTCGATCACCAACATCCTGACGACGTTGATCGCGATCGCGCTGATCGACAAAGTCGGGCGCAAGCCGCTTCTGTTGGTCGGATCCACGGGCATGGCGGTCACGTTGGGCACCATGGCGGTGATTTTCGGAACGGCGCCAGTGGTCGACGGTAAGCCGGTTCTCGGCGACGTTGCCGGTCCCGTCGCACTGATCGCGGCCAACCTGTTCGTGGTGGCGTTCGGCATGTCATGGGGGCCGGTGGTGTGGGTGCTGCTGGGCGAGATGTTCCCCAACCGCATCCGGGCGGCCGCGCTGGGCCTGGCCGCCGCGGGCCAGTGGGCGGCGAACTGGGCGATCACTGTGTCGTTCCCTGCGCTGCGCGAGACGCTCGGTCTCGCCTACGGGTTCTACGCGGTGTGCGCGGTGCTCTCGGGATTCTTCGTGTGGCGATGGGTCCAGGAGACCAAGGGCATGCACCTGGAGGACATGCATCGCGAGGCGTATCACCACGAGGCGCATCCCGCCGGGCACTGAGCTGCCGCGCGCCCGCCGCGAAACCGCCGTGACTTTGCTCGCCGGGGCGTGGAACAATCGCGTCCCGTGAAGACCTTCGACGCCCTGTTCGCCGAATTGACTGACAAGGCGCGCACCCGGCCTGCTGGCAGCGGCACCGTCGCCGCACTCGACGGCGGCGTGCACGGGCTGGGCAAGAAGATCCTCGAAGAGGCCGGCGAGGTGTGGCTGGCCGCCGAACACGAGAGCGACGACGCCCTGGCAGACGAGATCAGCCAGCTTCTGTACTGGACGCAGGTGCTGATGATCTCGCGCGGCCTGACCCTCGACGACGTGTACGCCAAGCTATGAACGGCACGTTGCGGGTCGCCGTACCCAACAAGGGCACCCTATCCGAACCGGCCGCCGACATCCTGTCGGAGGCCGGTTACCGGCGCCGCAGCGACCCGAAGGATCTGACCGTCATCGATCCCGTCAACAACGTCGAGTTCTTCTTCCTGCGGCCCAAGGACATTGCCGTCTATGTCGGGTCGGGACAGCTGGATTTGGGTATCACGGGCCGTGATCTCGCCCAGGAGTCCGACGCGCCCGTGCGCGAACGACTCGCCCTGGGCTTCGGCTCGTCGACGTTCCGCTACGCGGCGCCGGCCGGTCGGCGGTGGCGCGTCGAGGACCTCGCGGGCAAGCGGATTGCCACTGCGTTTCCCCATCTGGTGCGAAAGGACTTGGCGGCGCGCGGGATTGAGGCCACCGTGATCCGGCTCGACGGCGCGGTGGAGATTTCGGTGCAGCTCGGCGTTGCCGACGCGATCGCCGACGTGGTGGGTTCGGGTCGCACGCTCGGCCTGCATGATTTGGTGGCCTTCGGTGAACCGCTGTGCGATTCGGAGGCCGTCCTCATCGAGCGTGAGAACCCGAGCGACGAAAACGCCGCCCTCCGTGACCAGCTGGCCGGCCGGGTGCAGGGCGTGGTGTTCGGACAGCAATACCTGATGCTGGACTATGACTGCCCCCGCAGCGTACTCGACGATGCCACCGCGGTCACTCCCGGCCTCGAATCGCCAACGATCGCCCCGCTTGCCGATCCGGCGTGGGTCGCGGTGCGGGCACTGGTGCCACGCCGGGATGTGAATGCGATCATGGACGAACTCGCGGCGATCGGCGCCAAGGCGATCCTGGCGTCTGACATCCGGTTCTGCCGCTTCTGATTCAGCCGGAGCATCCACGCGGCGCGTGTTAGCGTCCGGGTGTCGTTTCCACCGGTCGGGAGGTTGCCATGACGCAGGTCGTCGTTATCTTGCTCGCTCTGGCGATTGGTGTGATCGCCGGTCTGCGCGCGCTGACGGCTCCGGCGGTGGTCGCCTGGGGTGCGTTCCTGGGCTGGATCGACGTCGACGGAAAGTGGTCGGAGTGGGTGGCCCATCCGATCACCGTGACTGTGCTGACCATCTTCCTGCTGGTCGAGCTCGTCACCGACCAACTGCCCAAGACGCCGAGCCGCAAGACACCGCCGCAGTTCATCACCCGGCTGCTGATGGGTGCCTTCGCCGGAGCGGTCATCGGCAGCGCCTCGCATCACACCTTCATCGGGCTGGGCGCCGGCATGATCGGCGCGGTGCTCGGCACGCTCGGTGGCGCCGAAGCTCGCAGCCGCCTGGTAGCCGCCAACGGTGGTAAGGACCGGCCGGTCGCCATCGGCGAAGACATCGTCGCCGTCGGCGGCGGGTTCCTGGTCGCATTCCTCGTCAGCTTCGCTCCGCTCGTCTGAGCCGTCCTTCATGGCAGAGAAATTCGACGCGATCATCGTCGGTGCCGGTCAGGCAGGGCCATCGCTGGCAGGCAGGCTGACAGAAGCCGGACAGACCGTCGCGGTGATCGAACGCAAACTCGTCGGCGGTACCTGCGTCAACACAGGTTGCATCCCGACCAAGACACTCGTGGCCAGCGCGCACGCCGCACACCTCGCGCGCCGTGGCGCCGAATACGGTGTGGCCACGGGTGAAATCGCCGTCGACATGGCGCACGTGAAGGCGCGCAAGGACAAGCATCATGCTCGACGACCGCGCGGCGTCGAGTCGTGGCTCGAGGGCATGAAGCGACTGCACGTTCATCCGCGGTCACGCCCGCTTCGAGGGTCCGCACACGATGACCGTCGACGGACGGCGTGTTGGAAGCCGACAGCATCTTCCTCAACGTCGGTGGGCGCGCGGTGGCGCCGGACATGCCGGGACTCGCCGACATCGAGTACATGACGAATGTCGGCATTCTCGAACTCGACACCGTCCCAGAGCATCTGGTGATCATCGGTGGCAGCTACATCGCCCTGGAGTTTGCGCAGATGTACCGGCGGTTCGGCGCCCGGGTCACCGTGATCGAGGAGGGTCCGCGGCTGACGTCACGGGAAGACGAGGACGTCTCTGCCACCATCAAGGAGATTCTCGAGGCAGAAGGCATCGACGTCGTGGTCAATGCCAACGCGATCCGATTCACCAAGCACGACAGCGGCTTTCAGGTGATGCCGACCGACGGTGCCGCGCCGATCACCGGCACGCACCTGCTCATGGCCGTCGGACGCCGACCCAACACCGACGACCTCGGGCTGGACAACGCGGGCGTTGAGACCGATGACCACGGCTTCATCGTCGTCGACGATCAGCTACGGACCAACGTCGAACACATCTGGGCGATGGGCGACTGCAACGGTCGCGGTGCATTCACGCACACGTCGTACAACGACTTCGAGATCGTCGCCGCCAACCTGCTCGACGACGATCCGCGGCGGGTCAGCGACCGCGTCACCACCTACGCGCTCTACATCGACCCGCCACTCGGCCGCGCCGGCATGACCGTGGACGAGGTTCGCAAATCCGGCCGAAAAGCCTTGGTGGGCAAGCGACCCATGACACGCGTAGGGCGAGCCGTGGAGAAAGGGGAGACCCAGGGCTTCATGAAGGTGGTTGTCGACGCCGAAACCGAACTGATCCTCGGCGCCGCCATTCTCGGTGTCGGCGGCGATGAGGTCATTCACTCGATCCTCGACATCATGTCCGCCAAGAAGCCCTACACCGCGATTTCCCGCACCATGCACATCCACCCGACCGTCAGCGAGTTGGTGCCGACGATGCTGCAGGAGATGAAGCCGCTGGAGTAGCGGATCGGCCGACGTTGAGTTGCCGGGTCACCAGGGTAACCCGCCTGCCGAGGTGGTGGCACGTCTGCACATCGGAGGGGTGTACCTGGTCCGGGTTGGCGTCGACGTCGGTCTGGGCGCCCGCGCCCAGCCAGAAGCCGAGGCGGTTGAGATCGTTCTCGCTGCCGGTGGCACTGTTCCAGCCGGCGCCCAAACCCAAGCTGACCCAATGCATGTGGTGCTGTGCCGCGAATATCGTCAGCGACACCAGGGTGTTCACCTTGTCACCACTCTTGGCGCCGGAGTTGGTGAACCCCGCAGCCACCTTGTCCCGCCAGCTGCCGTTCAGACAACGCCTGCCGGTCTGTTCGGCGAACGCCTGAAAGCCGGCCGACACGTTGCCCATGTACGTCGCACTGCCGAACACGATACCGTCCGCGGCGTCCAGGACGTCCCAATCCTCATCGGTCATCTTGTCGACGGCGATCACCCTGACGTGGGCGCCCGCTTCGCGAGCACCTGCGGCCACGGCTTCGGCGAGCACCGCGGTATGCCCGAAGCCCGAGTGGTAGGCGATGGCCATAGCGGGCGCGGCGATATCAGAGCCATTGTGCGACATGTCAGTTCGCCTCCAGATGTTGTGCTCGTTGATTGACTTCGAGACGACGTGCCGCCCAGTTTGGCAGCTCGTCGCCGGTGAGGTAGGCCTCCAGCCGGTCCAGGAACGCGTGCGTGCCACCGAGGAATCCGGACGCGTTGCGGACGCCGAGACCGCGGTGAGTGAACCGGAGCAGTGTGCCGTCGCCGTCGGCGGTGAGCTCGTAGCGCACCACACCGTCCTCGACGATCGGCTGTTTCCATTCGTGTTCGAGCACATGCGGCGGATCCCAGACCAGGATGCGGCCGGTCATCCGCTTACGCTCGGGCGGAAGCAGTGGGCCCGTCGCGACCATGTCGATGGTGCCGCCCTCACGGGCCTCGATCGTCGTTTCGCCGAACCACTGCGCCCTTTCCTGCGGGTCGGTGATGGCAGACCACACCACCTCGACCGGAAAGGGCAAGCGACGCTCGAAATTCAACACGGCGCGGTCGCCGTCCACCGTCAGCTGTCCATCGCGCTCGCTCATCGTGACTCCTTGTGCTTGCGTTCCAGGTGCCGCTCGAGGGCGTCGAGGTGATCGGCCCAGTAGCGGCGGTAACGGTCGATCCACTCGTCGATGGCGACGAGTCCGTCCGCGCGCAGTGCGTAGATCCTGCGCTGCGCGTCGGGCCGTACTTCGACGAGGCCGACTTCGCGCAGCACCCGCAGGTGACGTGACACGGTCGGCTGGGTCAGGCCCGGCAGGGTGGCGACGAGCTCGCCCGCGGTGCGCTCACCGTCGATGAGCGCGTCCAGGAGCGCGCGCCGGCTCGGCTCGGCGACCGCTTCGAAGACATCCATGACCCGAGTATTGCACTTCGTCTATATAGACGCAAGCACATATATCTCACGACCGTTTAGGGCTGGCGCTGCACCAGCAACGTCTGGGCCACGGTGCCGATAAAACCTTGCCGGTCAAAGATGTCCGCGGTCGTCACGCCGATGCCGTCCGGGCCGATCGACCCGCGTGCGCGAAGCCCGAAATCATTGCCTGCGGGCAACCGGTGCAGGTGCACGACGGTGTCGGTGTTCATGAAGACGAACTTCTCCGGGTCCAACGCTGCGCCCGCGCCGTTGGCGGAATCGACGACCATCGCGAGCCGCTGTAGTTCCGTCGTGGGCTCCGAATCGACGAGAGGCACCAGCGGGCTCAGCCAGACCTCCGACGATTCGCCCTCTGCGGTCTTCTGCCTGCGCCAGCTGACCGTCTCGAGGTATCCCGGGGCGCCCTCCCAGCTGTGTGGCACGGCGAGCGAATTGCCTTCGACGAGTGGGGGATAGCGGTTCGTCACGGCGTCGGCGGTATCGCTGGTCGCGAGCAGCCACGCGGTTACCCGTGCGACTGCGCGTTCGGACCCGTCCGGCCTGGGCGCGAGCATCTCCGCGGCCATGATCGAGATACGGGCACCGGGACGTGCCACCCACGCCCGTACCCGAACCGGCGTGACGGGAATGGCGCCGAGGATGTCCAACGTCAGCCGCCCGACGCGCAATCCGGAACCGGCCGCCAGCTCCTCGATCAGCTTGGTCATCAGCGCGAGAGGCGGTGAGCCGTGCTGGATTTCGGGATCCCAGTTGCTCCGAGTACCGTCAGTGGACTCGAACGCTTGGAACTCACCGTCGGCACCGAGCCGCCGGTAGAGACAATCGATCACGCAGCAGGCTCCGCAGCGTGTAACACCGTGTCATCTTCTGAGGCAGAGCCCTCGTCGGGAACCTGCGGCCAGCCGGGGTACGGCGGAGGTGTGCCACCGAACACTGGGCAGTGCGCGTGGTGGGCGCACCAGTCGCACAGCCGGGACGGGTGTGGCCGGAAATCGCCTGTGGCGCCTGCGGATTGGATGGCGCGCCAGATCGCCATCAACGTCTTCTCGAACCGCAGAAGCTCGTCGAGATCGGGGGTGTAGTCGAGCACCTGACCGTCGGACAGGTACAGCAGCCGCAACCTCGCGGGCAGCACACCGCGCGAGCGCAACAGTGCGACCGCATAGAACTTCATCTGGAACATCGCCTTGAACTCGGCCAGCGCCCGCGCCTCCGGCGGCGCCTTGCCGGTTTTGTAATCGACAACCCTCAGCTCGCCAGTCGGTGCGACGTCGATGCGGTCGACGAAGCCGCGCAGCAGGGTGCCGTCCGACAGCTCGACTTCGACCCGTTGCTCGCAGCTCTGCGGGTCGAACCGAGTCGGGTCCTCGAGCCGGTAGTAACCCGACAACAGCGCACGCGCCTGGTCGAGCAGCTCGGCACGCAGCTCGGGCTCCATCTCGGCCGCCAGCTCCGGCTGGGCGGCGACCACCCGGTCCCAGGCCGGGTCGACGAGCGTCATCGCGGTCTCGCGGCCGCGCTGGTCGGCGGGCAGCCCGTACAACTGCTCGAGGGCGGCGTGCACGACCGACCCGCGGACCTGCGCCGTGGACGATGGCTCCGGCAGCCGGTCGATCGCACGGAACCGGTACAGCAACGGGCACTGCTTGAAGTCGCTGGCTCGCGAAGGAGACAACGCAGGACGACGGACGGGCGGAGCCGTCTCGTCACTCATGAAAGCCAGCGTATGACCACGTTCCGACAACCCCGGGCACCTGTCTCGGCGCGTCTGCTGGCAGGCTGATCAGCTATGCCAGCGACATCACCGGCAGGTCCGTTCGAAGTCGGTGATCGTGTGCAGCTCACCGATGCGAAGGGCCGGCATTACACGATGGTGTTGGCGCCAGGCGGCGAATTCCACACCCACCGCGGTGTGATCGCGCTCGACACCGTCATCGGCCTGCCGGAGGGCAGTGTGGTGAAGTCCACCGGCGGCGACCAGTTCCTCGTGTTGCGGCCGCTGCTCGTCGATTACGTGATGTCGATGCCGCGCGGCGCCCAGGTCGTCTACCCCAAGGACGCGGCCCAGATCGTGCACGAGGGCGACATCTTCCCTGGTGCGCGGGTGTTGGAGGCCGGTGCCGGTTCCGGTGCGCTGACGTGCTCGCTGCTGCGCGCGGTCGGGCCCGAGGGGCGGGTGACGTCCTACGAGGTACGCGACGACCACGCCGAGCATGCCGCCCGCAACGTCGAGACGTTCTTCGGCGCGCGCCCGGGCAACTGGGACCTGGTGATCGCCGACCTCGCCGACTATGCCGGGCCCGAGGTGGACCGCGTCGTGCTCGACATGCTGGCGCCGTGGGAGGTCCTCGACACGGTGGCCAAGGCCCTTGTCGCCGGCGGGGTGCTGATGGTCTACGTCGCCACCGTGACGCAGCTGTCGCGGACGGTGGAGGCGCTGCGCGAGCAGCAGTGCTGGACCGAGCCGCGCGCCTGGGAGAGCATGCAGCGCGGCTGGCATGTCGTCGGGCTTGCGGTGCGGCCACAACACACCATGCGCGGCCACACGGCGTTTCTGGTCAGCGTGCGCAAATTGGCGCCAGGGGCCGTCGCGCCGATGCCGCTCCGCCGCAAGCGTCAGCTGGGCGGCAGCGTTTGATTTGTCAGCTCGGCTGACGTGTCTAGTCGTCGCCGCTCCGCCGCAGCCCACGGCGGGCCGACAGCAATTCCATCTCGGGCCGCGACGCCACCAAGCGTTCGGCGGCATCGAGCACGTCAACGACGTGCCCGCGATCGGCTGACACCAGAGCAATGCCGACGTTGGCGCGGCGATGCAGATCCTGGGCTCCCGTTTCGGCCGCAGACACCGCGAATCTGCGCTGCAACTCGGCGATCACCGGGCGGATGACGGAGCGCTTCTGCTTCAACGAACGCACGTCACCGAGCAGCAGGTCGAATTCCAGCCAGCCGATCCACACGCCGGAGCTCAGGGGGTTGGCGTGGGTGTCGGCTGCTGACCCATCTCAAGCAGCAAGTCCGCCGTCTGCCGGGTCAGCTGCCACGAGTCCTGCTGCGGGCTGAACTCCATCGGGAACTTCAAGTCTTTGCCGGTGGCCTGTGGTCCGCCGGGCATCATGGTCACGTTGGCGATGACGTTGCCCGGTTGGTCAGCCGCCCAGGTGAGATCGGTCGCATCGAAGGTCAACGGCGCGTACCCGCTGTCCTGCAGCGCCTTACCGAATCGGTCCAATGCCGCCGCGTCGGCAGGTGTGCCGTGTTGGACGAGCCCGACTTTGTCAGTGCCGGGGATGTTGGGGTCGGCCAGCCGGCTCATCAAGTCCGTCAATGCGGTTGGCGGCGGCAACGGCGCGCCGGTTTCCGTCGGCGATGGTGGAACCGTCGGGGGTTGACTGACCGGAACGGGGGTGGGGCTAGGTGCGGACCTCGTGTCGTCACTGCAGCCGCTAAGCCCGAGCGCCGCCACTATCGTGACGGCGCCCAGGACTACGGCACAGGTGCGATGCACTCGGTGGATCAGCCGGCCGCGGAGAGCAGATCCAGAGCGGAGGCCTTGGCGATCTGCCAGCCGCTGGGGCTCGGGCCCGTCACGAACTGGACGCTCTGGGTGGCGGATGTGCCCAGCGCGGACGTCGCGGTGACGTCAGCGCTAGCCGTGGCGCCATCCGAGTCGATGTTGGTGATATTGAAGGTCAGCGGGAACTTCCCCTCCTGCGCCGCCTTGGTGTAGGCCCGGTCGGCGGCGATGCTCTCGATCCTGCCGATGCCGCCCTGAATGTACGGTGCCTTGCCGGCGAATGAGCCGCCCGAAGCGAGGGCCTGCAGAGTCTGCAGGAGTGGAGCCTGTAGATCCGGCGCCGGCGCTTGCGGCATCGGAACGTCCCACACGACCGGTTGCACGGCCGGAGCCGGCGACACGGCTGGGGATGCAATGAAAGTCACACCTGCTGCCGCACCGCCCACCAGAGCAGCCGCTGCTACGCCGGTAACGAGGGTTTTCAGGGTCACGATGGTCCTTTCGATCGGCCCAACTCACGAGAGAGGTTAACAGTGTTGCTGGTGTGTCGAATTCCTACACCGCACACAATGGCTGAATCGCCGGTAGCGTTGAAGTTGTTACTGCACCAACATCCGGTGCGGGAAGGGGCGCAACATGAATGAGTCAGAGCGTTCTGAAGCGTTTGGCACACCGATGTCCAGCGACGATGCGGCGGAGTTGGAAGAGCTGCGTCGAGAAGCCGCGCTTCTGCGCGAGCAGCTGGAGAACGCGGTAGGTCCACAGAGCGGTCTGCGCAGCGCCCGCGATGTGCACCAGCTCGAGGCACGGATCGACTCGCTTGCGGCCCGTAACGCCAAGCTGATGGAAACCCTCAAGGAGGCCCGTCAGCAGTTGCTGGCGCTCCGCGAGGAGGTCGACCGGTTGGGACAGCCGCCGAGTGGTTACGGCGTGCTGCTGTCCGTGCAGGAGGACGACACCGTCGACGTCTTCACGTCCGGTCGCAAGATGCGGCTGACGTGCTCGCCGAACATCGACACCAAAACGCTGAAGCAGGGCCAGACCGTGCGCCTGAACGAGGCGTTGACGGTCGTCGAGGCGGGCAACTTCGAAGCGGTCGGTGAGATCAGCACGCTGCGCGAGATCCTCGCCGACGGCCATCGCGCGCTCGTGGTCGGCCACGCCGACGAGGAGCGCATCGTCTGGCTGGCCGAGCCGTTGGTGGCCGCGGAGTTCCTGCCCGACCTCGAACCGATTGACGACGACAACGACGACCGGCCGCGCAGGCTCCGCCCCGGCGACTCGCTGCTGGTGGACACCAAGGCCGGATACGCGTTCGAGCGCATCCCCAAGGCCGAGGTCGAGGACCTGGTCCTCGAAGAGGTGCCCGACGTCAGCTACAACGACATCGGCGGCCTGGGCAGGCAGATCGAGCAGATCCGCGACGCCGTTGAATTGCCGTTCCTGCACAAGGAGCTGTACCGCGAGTACTCGCTGCGCCCGCCCAAGGGCGTGCTGCTCTACGGCCCGCCCGGCTGCGGCAAGACGCTGATCGCCAAGGCCGTGGCCAACTCGCTGGCCAAGAAGATGGCGGAGGTCCGTGGCGACGACGCCCGCGAGGCGAAGTCCTACTTCCTCAACATCAAGGGTCCCGAACTGCTGAACAAGTTCGTCGGCGAGACCGAGCGTCACATCCGGCTGATCTTCCAGCGCGCCCGCGAGAAGGCGTCCGAAGGCACCCCGGTGATCGTGTTCTTCGACGAGATGGACTCGATCT
The DNA here is from genome assembly GCA_963698965.1 of uncultured Actinomycetota bacterium. Classification (GTDB taxonomy): domain Bacteria; phylum Actinomycetota; class Actinomycetes; order Mycobacteriales; family Mycobacteriaceae; genus Mycobacterium. Next base: position 35,749 of record CAVOSY010000002.1, on the reverse strand, counting down.
TCCGCACCCGCGGCACCGGGGTGAGCTCGGACGTGGAGACCACGGTCGTGCCGCAGTTGCTCTCGGAGATCGACGGCGTCGAGGGCCTGGAGAACGTCATCGTGATTGGCGCCTCGAATCGTGAGGACATGATCGATCCGGCGATCCTGCGGCCCGGCCGACTGGACGTCAAGATCAAGATCGAGCGTCCGGATGCCGAAGCGGCACAGGACATCTACTCGAAGTACCTGATCGACGACCTGCCCGTGCATGTCGACGACCTGGCCGAGTTCGGCGGTGACAAGCCGGCCTGCCTGAAGGCGATGATCGAAAAGGTCGTCGACCGGATGTACGCCGAGATCGACGACAACAGGTTCCTCGAGGTCACCTACGCCAACGGAGACAAGGAAGTCATGTACTTCAAGGACTTCAACTCCGGCGCGATGATCCAGAACGTCGTCGACAGGGCGAAGAAGAACGCGATCAAGTCGGTGTTGGAGACCGGTCAGCCCGGTCTGCGCATCCAGCATCTGCTCGACTCGATCGTCGACGAGTTCGCCGAGAACGAGGACCTGCCCAACACGACCAATCCCGATGACTGGGCCCGGATTTCGGGTAAGAAGGGCGAGCGGATCGTGTACATCCGCACGCTGGTCACCGGCAAGTCGTCGAGCGCGTCGCGGGCCATCGACACCGAGTCGAACCTGGGTCAGTACCTGTAACGAGGCGCGGACGCTCGCGAGTTCAGATCTGGAGCGAGTAGCTATTGGCCAGATCGTCCTGGGTCACGCACGCCTCCCTAGCCGTCGTATCAACACGCAGCGGAATCGACGGCGTCCTCGGCTCGTAACGCCATTCCGCGGGTAGCGAAAGTCGGCTCCCGAGAGTGGGCAGATTCGCGAGCGTGAGCATGCGATCAACAGTCTGGCTCCAGGTCTGCATGACCCAACGCCTGCCCTCAGGGTCGATGAGTTCGTAGATCTCGCGGCCGGCGTCGAAGTCGAAGATCGCCCTGCGATCTACCCGATTGACGTTGTAGGGGGCCGGATTCATCGATGCGAGTTTTACCGTCGCCTGACGGATCATCTCGATCCCGCCGAAGCTCTTGTGCTCCTGAGTTTCTCGACCCTGTTTTCCGATGCTGCTCATCAGCCAGTAGCGAGGGCCGTTGAGTAGTGCAGCCGCGGCGCCGTTCTCGGCGGCGATCGCCTGCGCATCGAGCCTGTCCCACAGCTCTGCGGGGCAGTCGTTGAGCGGGAAGGTGTTGTAGACGGTCGCTTCGGGTCCGGAGTCGGCGATCCGCACGAGGAGCACCTCGCCGTAGCGCTTTCCGAATACGTCCTCGATCATCATGACGTCGTCGTCGGCCATGCCCGCAAGGTAGCGCTCGAGCGCAGCGAGCGTGCGCTGAATGCACACAAATACCGGGGCGTGAAGAACCGCTTCCGGTAAAGCGGATCGACGCCCTGGCACGTGGACACCGAACGACGTTCCGGGACAGGGTGGTTCACCGACGAGACAGGTCTTCTCGGAGGGCGGGTTACGGTTCAGGATGCCGATACGGCGGCGCGGTACCGGTTGCGCGCGGTCAAGGTGAGCCGAACGTCCTCGATGAGTGGGTCGAAGAACCGCGTCCGATAGTCCGCGTCGCTCAGGGTGCGCGCGCTGATGTACATGAATGTCAGCGCGCCGAGAAAGTACGTGATCTGGATCAGCGAATCCGGAACCGGGATCGTCATGCCCAGCATCGTGCCGTCGCTGCGGCCGTTGCGTGTCCACGCCGCGAGCAACTCGGGCGACAGCAGGATGAGACCGAGGATCATGAAGAGCAGCGACGTCATCGCCGCGATGATCAGGATCTGGCTGAGCTGAGACGCGGCGACGACGAACATGACGTTGAGCCGCTCGGCGCGGCTCAACGGATAGGCGGTCGGTGGTTCGGGCATCGCCTCAAACGGGGTGCCGGCCAGTCGATCTGTCTGGTGGTCGGCCGGATGGTCGGCAACCAGCATGGGCCTGACCCGGTCGCGGGTGACGGATACCACGAACACCGCCGCGATGAGCGTGAGGAACAGCAGCGCCAGCCACAAGCGCGGACGCGAGATCGTGGCCGCCATGAGCCACACCGGGGAGTTGAAAAAGACCAGAATCGTCAGCAACAGCAGTGGCAGCGCTCGGGTCAACATCGATCCCACTGCGGCGAGGTTCGACGTCGTCATGTGAGCTGCCCAGCCGAGGATCGAACCGGCACCACACGCGGTCAGCGCCAGGATGGCGACGATGAGGATGGCCTCTACGACGAGGTCCACCAGAACCCGTGGGCTCGGGCCGCCGAGGACGCCGCCGACGATCGCGACTGTCAGCGCCACCGTCGCCGCGGCAGTGCGGCCGACAATCGTAGAAATGCGCGATACCGACCAGCCGACCAACACCGCAATGGGCAGCACGAGGATGAGCAGCGCCAGTACGAACCATTCCGTTCGAGTCGGCTGGCCGTCAATGTCGATCGTGTGTTTGCCGGTGAGAGCCACCGTGAGCGCGGAGTTGGCCATGAAGACCGCCAAGCCGGCCAACGCGGGCGCCGACCGCGGCAATAGTCGTCGTAGCAGGGCGCCCGGCCGCAGCACCGCAGGTAGACCACGCGTCAGGAACCAACGGTCGGCGGCGTGTCGCTGCGTCACGTCAATCATGCATGACCCGCCTGTTCGGTGCCGATGTCGGCTGGACCGTCGCGCGCCACAGCAGCAGGCAGGAAGGTGGCAATCGGCGCGGCCGGTGCGGCGACGAACCGGGGCGCCAGCGGGTCGCGTTGCTCATGCTCGGATGGCACGGTCGCAGGCTACTGCTCGGCGTCCCCTACGCTTGGTCACATGCAAAGGATTATCGGGACCGAGGTCGAGTACGGTATCTCGTCGCCGTCCGATCCGACCGCGAATCCGATCCTGACGTCGACGCAGGCAGTGCTGGCGTACGCGGCCGCTGCCGGTATTCAGCGGGCCAAGCGCACCCGCTGGGATTACGAGGTGGAGTCGCCCCTGCGCGATGCCCGCGGGTTCGACCTCAGCCGGTCGGCAGGCCCGCCGCCGGTGGTGGACGCCGACGAGGTCGGTGCGGCCAACATGATCCTCACCAACGGTGCGCGGCTCTACGTCGACCACGCCCACCCCGAGTATTCCGCCCCTGAGTGCACGGATCCGCTGGACGCGGTGATCTGGGACAAGGCAGGCGAGCGGGTGATGGAGGCCGCTGCCAGGCATGTCGCGAGCGTGCCCGGCGCCGCCAAGCTGCAGCTCTACAAGAACAACGTGGACGGCAAGGGCGCGTCGTACGGCTCGCACGAGAACTATCTGATGTCGCGCCAGACGCCGTTCTCGGCGGTGATTGCGGGCCTGACGCCGCATCTGGTGTCGCGTCAGGTGATCACCGGTTCGGGCCGGGTCGGCATCGGGCCGGGTGGCGACGAGCCGGGTTTCCAGCTGTCGCAGCGCGCCGACTACATTGAGGTCGAGGTCGGCCTGGAGACCACGCTCAAGCGTGGCATCATCAACACCCGCGACGAGCCACACGCCGACGCCGACAAATACCGGCGGCTGCATGTCATCATCGGCGACGCGAATCTGGCGGAGACGTCGACCTATCTCAAACTCGGTGCGACGTCGCTGGTGCTCGACCTGATCGAAGAGGGCATGGACCTCACCGACTTGGCGCTGGCCCGGCCGGTGCATGCGGTGCATGTGCTCAGCCGTGACCCTTCGTTGCGCGCCACGGTCGCGCTCGCCGACGGTCGTGAGCTGACAGGCCTTGCGCTGCAACGGATTTACCTGGATCGAGTCGCCAAGCTGGTGGACAGTCGCGACCCCGATCCGCGCGCCGCCGACATCGTCCAGACGTGGGCAGGAGTGCTCGATCTGCTTGAGCGTGATCCGATGGAGTGCGCCGAGATCCTTGACTGGCCCGCCAAGCTGCGGCTGCTGGAGGGCTTCCGCAACCGGGAGAACCTCAGCTGGTCGGCGCCGCGGCTGCACCTCGTGGATCTGCAGTACTCCGATGTACGGCTGGACAAGGGCCTGTACAACCGACTGGTGGCGCGCGGTTCGATGAAGCGCCTTGTCACCGAGCAACAGGTGTTGGACGCCGTGGACAACCCGCCGACCGACACCCGGGCATATTTCCGCGGTGAGTGCCTGCGCAGGTTCGGCGCCGACATCGCCGCGGCAAGCTGGGACTCGGTGATCTTCGATCTCGGCGGCGATTCGCTCGTCAGGATTCCAACGCTGGAGCCATTGCGCGGCAGCAAGGCGCACGTCGGGGCCCTCTTGGACTCGGTTGACACCGCCGCCGAACTGGTAGAACAGCTCACCACGTAAGTATTGCCGCCCACCCCCCGGTGACGCGCTATGCCAGGCAAATCGGCCGTTGACCGGTAGTGTGGAGTTACCGGCGGGCGGCTGTGAGCCCGCCGATGACATACGCAGGAGGCAGCGATGGCTCAGGAGCAGACCAAGCGTGGCGGTGGTGGCGGAGAGGACGACGACCTCACCGGCAGCACGGCCGCCGGGCAAGAGCGTCGCGAGAAGCTGGCCGAGGAGACCGACGACCTGCTGGACGAGATCGACGACGTTCTCGAGGAGAACGCCGAGGACTTCGTGCGCGCGTACGTCCAGAAGGGTGGACAGTGACCTGGCCGCACCGCGAACAGCTGGCCTTTCCGTCACCCCTAGCCGTACCTGGAGTACCTTCCGTCCCTGTGGACTTGTCGTCCTTTTCAGATCTGCTGCGCCGACAGGCGCCCGAACTTCTACCCGTTAACAGGTTGGGTCCCGTCGATGCGGTGCCCTCCGGGGCGCTGCCGCACGGCACCACGATCGTCGCGCTGAAGTTCCCCGGCGGCGTCGTGATCGCCGGGGATCGCCGCTCCACGCAGGGCAACATGATCGCGGGTCGCGACGTGCAGAAGGTATACATCACCGACGACTACACGGCGACGGGGATCGCAGGCACGGCGGCGATCGCGGTCGAGTTCGCCCGGCTCTATGCCGTCGAACTCGAGCACTACGAGAAGACCGAAGGCGTGCCACTGACGTTCCGCGGCAAGGTGAACCGGCTTGCGACGATGGTGCGCGGCAATCTCGGCGCGGCGCTGCAGGGTTTCATCGCACTGCCGCTGCTGGCGGCCTACGACCTCGACGACCCAGACCCGCAGGCCGCGGGTCGCATCGTGTCGTTTGACGCCGCAGGCGGCTGGAACATCGAGGAAGAGGGCTATCAGTCGGTGGGCTCCGGCTCGATCTTCGCCAAATCCTCGATTAAGAAGCTTTACTCGCGCGTGGTCGACGCGGACTCGGCATTGAAGGTGGCCGTGGAAGCGCTGTACGACGCGGCCGATGACGACTCCGCGACGGGCGGTCCCGACCTGGTACGCGGCATCTATCCGACCGCGGTGATTCTCGCCGCCGAGGGTGCCGAGGATGTGGCGGAGGAGCGCATCGCGGCACTGTCCCGCGAGGTCATCGAAAGCCGCTCTCGTCAAGATACTTTCGGTCCCCACAGTGCTGCTCAGTCGCACGATGCGCGGGGAGATTCGTGAGCTTTCCATATTTCATCTCGCCCGAGCAGGCGATGCGCGAGCGTTCTGAGCTCGCGCGCAAAGGCATCGCCCGCGGTCGCAGCGTGGTGGCGTTGGCGTACTCCGGCGGTGTGCTTTTCGTGGCGGAGAACCCGTCGCGGTCCCTGCAGAAGGTCAGCGAGCTCTACGACCGCGTCGGGTTCGCCGCCGTGGGCCGGTTCAACGAGTTCGACAACCTGCGCCGCGGCGGCATCCAGTTCGCCGACACTCGCGGCTACGCCTATGACCGTCGCGATGTGACGGGCAGGCAGCTGGCCAACGTGTACGCGCAGACGCTCGGCACCATCTTCACCGAGCAGGCCAAGCCCTACGAGGTCGAGCTGTGCGTGGCCGAGGTCGCCCACTACGGGGAGACCAAACCGCCCGAGCTGTACCGCATTACGTACGACGGGTCGATCGCCGACGAACCGCACTTCGTGGTGATGGGCGGCACCACCGACCCGATCGCCACAAAGCTCAACGAGTCCTATTCGGAGAATCTCGGCTTGTCCGACGCCGTCAAGGTCGCGGTCGCCGCGCTGAAGGCCGGCGCCAACGGCGGCGGCTCGGAGCCGCGCCCACTGGGGCCGTCGACGCTGGAGGTCGCCATTCTGGACGCGAACCGGCCGCGCCGCGCGTTCCGGCGGATCACCGGCTCGGCACTGGAAGCGGTTCTCCCTGAAGAGGATTCGGACGCCAAGAAGCCGGACGGCGACTAGATCCTGGCCATGGCCGAATTGGTGACGCCCGAAGCGCCGATTCTGCCTTGGCCGCGAGTCTTGCGGCAGAGCTGGCTGAACCTGTCCTTCCTGCACTGGGCTGTGGAGCCGGCGAGCATCGTCCACCTGTATCCACCCGGCACCGAGCCGGACACCTTCGAGGGCCGCAGTTACGTTGGCGTCGTGCCATTTCAGATGTCACTGTTCGGCACATTTCCAGAGACCAACGTCCGGCTGTATTCGGTGGACGGCACGGGCCGTCGCGGCGTGGTCTTCCTCAGCCTCGACACCAGCCGGCTCGGCATGGTCGCAGCGGGCAGGTGGATCTTCGGCGTGCCCTATCGGTGGGCCCGAATGAGCTACCGGGAGAACGGCGATCGTCGTGCGTACAACTCGACGCTGCGCTGGCGGGGAGTGAGCGCGTCGAGTTTCGTCGAGGTGCAGGTGGGTGATCCGATGACGTGCGAACCGCTCGAGCATTACCTGACCGCTCGCTGGGGTGTGCACATCGTTCGCGTGGGTCGCACCTGGTATCTGCCCAACGAGCACCCGGTCTGGTCCCTGCGTCGGGCCGAGCTGATCGAGTTCTCCGAGCACGGTCTGTTCGCATCCGTCGGGCTGGGCGAGCTCGGCACGCGCCCGCCGGATCACGTGACGTTCAGCGACGGCGTGCCCGCGCGATTCGGGCTGCCGGTGCGGTCGACGACGCCGCGCGCAGTCAGACCGCGCTGACGACCGCTTCCGCCTCGGTCCGTTCGGAATACAGGCGCCACATGGTTTCGGCGAGCTCATCCGGGTTCAGGGTCGGCAGCGAAACACCCAGCATGTCAGGGTTTTCGAGCATCGCTTGGTGGATGTCTCCACGTTCGATCAGCCCGCCGATCGTGATTGTGCCCGCGTAGATCCCGAGCGGAGCGAGCGCGGCATGCAACGTGACCGCGTAGTTGCGTACCGCCGCGGCCCACAGCGCCATACCCCCGAGCGGGGGCATCGGCACCACACTGCTCAACCCGCCGGGGAAGATCAGCCCGCCAGATCCGCGCGCAGTCAGCTCGGGAAGCAACAGCGATGCGAAGTCGACGGCGGGCACCACCCCGCGCAGCGCCGCCTGCGCGCCTGCGGCATCCAGCGTCGTGATGTCACCCAGAACGACGTCACCTGCGCTGGCTGGCCCGTAGTAGCCGACGTCGATTCGGCCGAAATGCTTGCGAGCGGCGTCGACCGCGACGCGTAGTTGCGTGGGGTCGGCGGCATCGGCCGTGAACGCGGCCGCGTCGACGCCTGCGGCATCGAGCGCTCGGAGGTAGGCGGCATGGCGGTCGGCGTCGCGGGAGACCAGCGCGACCGCGAAGCCTTCCTTGCCGAAGCGGTGTGCGACGGACAAGCCCAGCCCAGGGCCAACGCCGACCACGACGATCACGGGAGCTGAAGTTGAGGTCATATTGCGGGCAGATGCGCTGCGGAACCGTCAACAATTGATGACGGCCGCGGCCGAGCTGTTCGACGAGCGCGGCGTCGACGTGCCGCTCGAGGAGATCGCCCGCCGCGCGGGCGTCAGCATCGGCACGCTGTACAACCATTTCCCGAACCGCGGGGCGCTACTCGACGCGGTGCTGCCCGACTGGGTGGCCGAGGTGGACCGGCTCGCCAAGGCCGCGCTCGCGGACCCCGACCCGTGGCGTGGCTTCGCCGGCTTCATGGACGGGCTGTTCGGCATCCAGGCGCGCAATCGATCGATGAACGACGCGATCGCGCGCACACCGGTCGGCCCGGTGGATGTCGTCGGCGAATGCGGACGCACCGGGGGAGTGTTGGAGTCGGTGGTGAACCGGGCTAGGGCAGCAGGCGCGCTCCGGCCGGACTTCGGCGCAGGCGACCTCGTCACCATGATCGGGGCGATGTCGAAAGTCATCGCGATGGCCAACGGCGACGACGCGGTGTGGCGTCGCGACCTCGGTTTCGTGCTCGACGGCCTGCGCGCCAACGGTTCTCGCGGCGAGTCCTAGAGGACGGCGCGGACCGCCTGTTCAAATCCGGCGACGTGTTCGGAGGCCAGCTTGGCCGCGAGGTCGGCATCCCCGTCGATGATCGCCCGCAACAGGGCGACGTGTTCGGTGACGTGCTCGGCCACGTTCGACAACCGGTCGAGGAACAGGCACCAGATGCGGGTGGCGTGCGCGTCCTGGCAGACAAGCACGTCCTCCAGGTACGGGTTGCCGGACGCCTTGTAGATCGCGGTGTGCACGCGCACGTCGAGCCGCAGGAGCGTACGCGGGTCATCGCTGGGGTCCAGCTTGGCGATCTCGTCGGCGAGTTCCGACAGCTTCATCCGGGTTTGTAGCGTCGCACTGCTTGCGGCGCGCGCGGCGACGACCGGCTCCAGCTGCCTGCGGATCTCCTGGATGTGGGCGAGATCGGTGATGTCGACGGTGGTGGCGAAGGTGCCGCGGCGGGGATACGCGATGACCAGTCGGTCCCGCTCGAGCCGCTTGAGTGCCTCGCGCACCGGGGTGCGACCGAAGCCCAGCTGGCGAGCCAGGCCCTCGTCGTTGATCGGTTCGCTGGGCCGGATGTCGAGCATGACAAGGCGTTCGCGAATGAGCTGATACGCAAGATCGGCGTTGGACGGGGTGGCACCCTCGCCGGTCTCGGCCAGTTCCACGCTCATGGTTCGTCTCCCGTCCGACATTGACCCTTGACCGCGCGTATCAACGTACCATACTGTGGCCCACAACTGATATATCAGTTAGGCAACGACTGTTCGATGGAGAGCCGCGTGAGTCCACAGCCACCGGGCGCGCACCTGCCCGATCATCCCGACTTCCTCTGGCGCAATCCGGAGCCCAAGCGGGCCTACGACGTCGTCATCATCGGCGGCGGCGGGCACGGCTTGGCAACCGCCCACTACCTGGTGAAAAACCACGGCATCACCAACGTGGCTGTGCTGGAGAAGGGCTGGCTCGCGGGCGGCAACATGGCCCGCAACACGACCCTGATCCGGTCGAACTACCTGTGGGATGAAAGTTCGGCGATCTACGAGCACTCCCTGAAGCTTTGGGAAGGCCTCGAGGATGACCTCGGCTACCCGATCCTGTTCAGCCAGCGCGGCGTGCTGAATCTCGCGCACAGCCTGCAGGACGTGCGCGACAGCGTGCGTCGTGTGGAGGCCAACGTGCTCAACGGCGTCGACGCCGAGTGGCTCGAGCCCGACGAGGTGAAGAAGCTCTGCCCGATCGTCAACATCTCGTCCGATCTGCGCTACCCGGTGCTCGGGGCGACCTATCAGCCGCGCGCGGGAATCGCCAAACACGACTATGTCGCTTGGGGTTTCGCGCGCCGCGCCGATGCGGCCGGAGTGGATCTGCTGCAGGGTTGCGAGGTCACCGGGTTCGTCACCGACGGCGATCGGGTCACCGGTGTGCGCACCACGCTCGGCGACATCGCGGCAGGACAGGTCGCGATGTGCGCTGCCGGGCATACCTCGGTGCTCACCGACATGCTGGGATTCCGGGTCCCGCTGCAAAGCCATCCGCTGCAGGCGCTGGTGTCCGAACTGCTCGAGCCCGTGCACCCGACGATCGTGATGTCCAACGCCGTGCACGTCTACGTATCGCAGGCGCACAAGGGCGAACTCGTGATGGGCGCAGGCATCGACTCGTACAACGGCTACGGCCAGCGCGGGGCCTTTCACATCATCGAGCGCCAGATGGCCGCGGCCGTCGAACTCTTCCCGATCTTCGCGCGGGCACATCTGCTGCGGACCTGGGGCGGAATCGTGGATGTCACACCCGACGCATCTCCCATCATCGGCCGCACTCCGTACCGCAACCTCTACCTCAATTGCGGTTGGGGCACAGGCGGATTCAAGGCCACGCCTGGCATCGGCTGGTGTCTGGCCGACACCATCGCCCGCGACGAGCCGCACCCTTATGTGGCTCCGTTCAGCCTCGAGCGCTTCGTCACCGGTGCGCTGGTCGACGAACACGGCGCCGCCGCGGTCGCGCACTGAAATCGCCCAACACGGAAAGTTGAAGCAACGATGCAACTGATCGAATGCCCGTGGTGTGGCCCGCGGGAGGAGACGGAATTCCATTACGGGGGACAGGCGCACGTCGCCTACCCTGAGGACCCCGCCGCGCTGACCGACGAGCAGTGGGCGCACTACGTGTTCTTCCGGGCCAACCCGAAGGGTGAGTTCGCCGAACGGTGGTGCCACAGCGCGGGATGCCGTCGCTGGTTCAACGCCGTACGCGACACCGCGACCTACCGATTCCACGGCGTCTACCGCGTGGGTGAACCGAAGCCGGTGATCTCATGACCGCGCCGTTCCGCACCCCGGCGGGTGGGCGCATCGACCGTGGCACCCAATACGAATTCACGTTCGACGGGCGTATCTACACGGCACACCCCGGTGACACGTTGGCGTCGGCGCTGCTGTCGCACGGCGTGCACAAGATCGCCGCGAGCATCAAACTCGGTCGTCCGCGCGGGATTTCGGCGGCATGGGCCGAGGACACCGGCGGCCTCGTACAGATCGAGGCGCCATTCCCGGAGCCCATGCTGCTCGCCTCGACGGTCGAACTGCACGACGGGCTCGCCGCGAGGGGCATTCCCGGGCAGGGCCGGCTGGCCGACATCGCCGACTCCGCCCGCTACGACGCGATGCATGTGCACACCGATGTGCTCGTCGTCGGCGCCGGCCCCGCCGGGCTGACGGCGGCACTGACCGCCGCGCGCGCCGGCGCCCGGGTGGTGTTGGTCGACGAGCAGTCCGAAGCAGGCGGATCGCTACTCGGCGGCACCGACAGTATCGGCGGCGCCGCCGCCAGCGAGTGGGTGCAAGCCGCGGTCGCCGAGCTGGCGACCTACGCCGAGGTCCGGCATCTGCAGCGCACCACCGCGTTCGGTCACTACGACGACGGATTCGTGCTTGCCCTTGAGCGGCGCACCGACCACCTCGGCAACGCCGCGCCCACGCGGCTGTCCCGGCAGCGGGTATGGCGCATCCGCGCCCGGCACGTGCTTATCGCGACCGGCGCGCATGAACGCCCGATTGTGTTCGCCGACAACGACCGGCCGGGAATCATGCTGGCGCACAGCGCGAGAACGTTCCTGCACCGCTACGGGGTGATGGTCGGACGCACGGCGGTGGTGTTCACCACCAACGACAGCGCCTATGCTGCGGCGTTCGACCTTGCCGACTCCGGTATGCAGATCGAGATGGTGGTGGACGCGCGCCAGCGGTTGTCCGAGGCGCTGAGGCGCGAGTGCGACCGGCGCGACATGCCGGTGCGCACCGGCGCCGTGGTCGCGGGCACTCGCGGCGACGACCGCATCACCGATGCCTTGGTCGCCGACTTCGACGGAGCGAATGTCGGTGCCGGCGAGGCTGTTCCGTGTGACACGCTGCTTGTCAGTGGCGGCTGGAACCCGGCCGCGCACCTGTTCAGTCAGGCGCGTGGCGTGCTGCGCTACGACTCGACGCTCGGCGGCTTCGTGCCTGGTGAGCACCTCGCGGGCGCGAGCGTAGCGGGTGCGGCCAACGGTGTCATGGACCTGGCAGGCTGCTTGCGCGAAGGCCGGGACGCCGGCGAAGCGGCGCTGGCCGAGCTGGGTGTGTCGCCGGCGGAATCGATTTCGCTGCCCGAGGTTGCCGTCGTCGAAGCCAGTCCGGGCCTGGTGTTGTGGCGGGTGCCGGGTGGTCGCGAGCAGGATCAGTTCGTCGACGTCCAGCGCGACGCCACGGTCGCCGACGTGGCACGCGCGGTCGGCGCGGGGATGCGGTCGGTGGAACACATCAAGCGCTACACGACCATCGGCACGGCGCACGATCAGGGCAAGACGTCCGGGGTGATCGCCTCCGGCATCACCGCCGAATTGCTCGGCGTGCCCATCGAGAAGATGGGCACCACCACATTTCGTCCGCCCTACACACCCGTCGCGTTCGCGGCGCTGGCGGGCCGTGACCGTGGCGCGTTGTTCGATCCGGAGCGCACCACGGCGCTGCATGACTGGCATGTCGCCAAAGGCGCGGTGTTCGAGGACGTCGGACAGTGGAAGCGTCCGCGCTACTACCCCCTGGGGGGCGAGTCCGCCCTGGAAAGCATGGATGATGCGGTGTTGCGCGAATGTGCCGCTGTGCGAGGCGGTGTCGGCATTCTCGACGGCTCGACACTCGGCAAGATCGACGTGCAGGGCCGCGATGCCGCCGAGCTGTTGGACCGCATTTACACCAACCTGATGAGCAGCCTGAAGGTCGGCGCTGTCCGCTACGGCGTGATGTGCGGTGTCGACGGAATGGTGATCGACGACGGCACGGTGATGCGGCTCGCCGAGGACCGGTTCCTGGTGTACACCACCACCGGCGGGGCGGCGAAAATCCTTGACTGGATGGAGGAGTGGCTGCAGACCGAATGGCCGCAGCTGCAGGTGTCGCTTGCCTCGGTGACCGATCACTTGGCGACGTTCCCCGTGGTCGGGCCGCGGTCCCGGGATGTGATCGGTGCCGTGTTCGGTGAGGTGGACGTCACCAACGAGGCCTTCCCGTTCATGACGTGGCGTGAGACCACGCTCGACGGGGTGCCTGTGCGGTTGGCGCGGGTCAGCTTCTCCGGTGAACTCGCGTACGAGGTCAACGTCAATTGGTGGCACGCACCTGCGGTGTGGGATCGGCTGATGGCCGCGGGCGACCGATACGGCATCACCCCGTACGGCACCGAGACGATGCACGTGCTGCGCGCCGAGAAGGGCTATCCGATCATCGGGCAGGACACCGACGGCACCGTGACCCCGCAAGATCTCGGGATGGCGTGGGCGGTGTCGAAGAAGAAGCCCGACTTCATCGGCAAGCGCTCGTTCAGCCGCGTTGAGAACCAGAATCCGTTGCGCAAACAGCTCGTTGGGCTGTTGCCCGTTGACCGTGTCACCCGGCTGCCGGAGGGTTCGCAGATCGTCGAGTTCTGCACCGACGACGCGCTACCGCCGCCACCGGTTCCGATGCTCGGGCATGTCACCTCGAGCTATCGCAGCGCCGAGCTGGGCCGCACGTTCGCGCTCGCGCTGGTCAGGTCAGGTCAGTCGCGCATCGGCGAGACCCTGCATGTGCCCGTAGAGGGGACGCTGATCCCCGTCGAGGTGACCGGCTCGGTGCTGGTCGACCCGGAAGGAGCGCGCCGCGATGGCTGACACCTTGGAACGCATCAGCCCGCTGCAGCCGTGGGCCAAACGGTTCGCACAACTGCCCGATGCGGTGACGATCGTCGAGGAACCGTTCATCACGATGGTCGAACTCCGCGTCGACCCATCCGGTCCCGGTGCAGCCGCCGTGGCGAGTCTGCTCGGCGTCGAGCTGCCGACCACGCCCAGTACCTACGCCAAAAGCGGTGACACAGTGGTGATCTGGCTGGGCCCCGACGAGTGGCTGGTTACCGGAAGCTCGCTGACCGGGCCCGAGCTGGAAGCGCGACTGCGCGATGTCGTTTCGTCGTATGGTGGCGCGGCGGTCGACGTGTCGGGCCAGCGCACCACGCTAAGGCTGACCGGCTCGCGTAGCCGCGACGTCCTTGGCAAGGGCTGCGCGCTCGATCTGCACCCCAGCGTGTTCGGCGGGGGAGCGGCTGCGCAGACCACGCTCGGGCAGACGGGCGTGATTCTGTTGGCCGTCGACGGCAGCGGTGCCGACCACCGAATCCTGGTTCGCTCGTCGTTCGCCCGGTACCTCGCCGATTGGCTGCTCGACGCCGCCGAGGAGTACTTACCGGAGCAACCGACGCTCTGATGTGCTCGCAAATTTGTCCGATTTCCACGACTTGATGTGATAGAGGCAGTGCCCATGAATCGCCAGCTCATCGACCCGTTGTTGCAGCCGTTCGAGTTGAAGAACCTCACGCTGCGTAACCGCGTGGTCAGTACCTCGCACGAGCCGTCGTACACCGAAGACGGGATGCCCAAGGACCGGTATCGCCTCTACCACGAGGAGAAGGCGAAGGGCGGCATCGGCCTGACGATGATGGGTGGGTCCGCGGTCGTCGCACCAGACAGCCCCGCCGCTTTCGGCAATCTCCATGTATACAAGGACGAGATCGTGCCGTGGCTGAGGGAACTGGCCTACGGTGTGCACGAGCACGGCACGGCAGTGATGTGCCAGATCACCCACCTTGGCCGAAGGACGAGCAACTACGACGGTGACTGGCTGCCGGTGGTCTATCCCTCCGCGCTACGCGAACCGGCGCACCGAGCCTTCCCGAAAGTGGCCGAGGAATGGGACATGGATCGCATCGTGCGGGCGTACGCCGACGCCACGGCCCGATGCCGGGAGGCCGGCCTGGACGGGGTCGAAATCGAGGCCTACACCCACCTGCTCGACGCGTTCTGGTCTCCGCTGACCAATCACCGCGACGACGAGTTCGGTGGCAGCCTCGAGGACCGGATGCGCTTCCCGCTTCGGGTGATTCGGGCGGTCCGTGAGGCGGCAGGTCCCGACTTCGCCGTCGGCATCCGGATGTCCTTCGACGAGGAGATGCCGGGGGGGCTCGGCCGCGAGGAGGCGCTCGCGATCGCGCATCGGGTCGTCGCCGAGGGCATCGACTTCATCAGCATCATCCGGGGATACATGGGGAGCGACGAGGCGTTGTCCCGGGTCATCCCGCCGATGGGCACACCGGTTGCGCCGCATCTGGAGTTCGCAGGCGAAATCAAACGCCAGGTGGGTGTGCCAGTGATGCACGCCTCCCGGATCAACGATGTGGCCACCGCCCGGCACGCCATCAGAGACGGCCTGCTCGACTTGGTCGGGATGACCCGTGCGCACATCGCCGACCCGCATATCGTCGCGAAAATCCAAGCGGGAGAAGAGGACCGGATCCGGCCGTGCGTGGGCGCCAGCCTCTGCCTTGACGAGATCTACCAGGCACGCGACGCCAAGTGCATTCACAACCCTGCGACGGGTCGTGAAGACCGGCTGCCCCACCACGTACCCGCGGCCATTGGGACGCCGCGTAAGGCCGTTGTCGTCGGCGCCGGGCCGGCCGGCCTGGAGGCGGCGCGGGTCCTCGGTCTCCGCGGACATCGTGTGGTCGTGCTGGAAGCCAGCGATGCCGCAGGCGGCCAGATCCGGCTCGCGTCCTCGTCGCCGCGACGGCGCGACTTGATCGGGATCATCGACTGGCGACTGGCCGAGTGCAAACACCTCGACGTCGACATCCGGTACAACACCTATGCCGAGGCCGACGAAGTGCTCGCCGAGGAACCCGACCTTGTCATGATCGCCACCGGTGGCGTGCCGAACACCGAATTCCTCAGCGAAGGAGCCCAACTCGTTTCCGACGGCTGGGACGTGCTGAGTGGCTCGTTCCGGCCGAAGGGTGACTTACTGCTCTACGACGACAACGGTCAGCACCCTGGCCTGGACGCCGCAGAGGTACTGGCCCGCGCGGGCGCGAACATCGAATTCGTCACGCCGGAGCGGATATTGGCCCCTGACGTCGGCGGGGTGAACTACCCCGGCTACTTCAAGGTGTTCGCCGAGCACGACGTGCGCATTACGCTCAACGAGCGGCTGACCGCGGTACGCCGCAAGGACGGGCGGCTGGAGGTCGACCTGTACAACGAGTACGCACACGTCACTCGGCAACGCATCGTCGATCAGGTCGTCGTCGAGCACGGCACGCTGCCGTCGGACGAGCTGTACTTCTCGCTGGTGCCGGGGTCAACGAATCTCGGTGAAGTCGATCAGCAGGCGCTACTCGACCTGCGCGAGCAGCAGGTGCAGCGCAATCCGGACGGCCGCTATCAGTTGTTCCGCATCGGTGATGCGGTGGCCAGCCGCAACATTCACGCAGCGGTGTTCGACGCATACCGGCTGTGTCTGGCGCTCTGACGCCCTAGTCACGCAGTTCCCACAACACTCGCTCCACCCCCTATCCACAATCCAGAGAGGTCTTCGCATGCCACAGCAGGTTCAGGGTGTCATCGCCCGCAGCAAGGGCGCTCCTGTCGAGTTGGTCGACATCGTCATCCCCGACCCAGGCCCTCACGACGTGGTTGTGCGCATCCAGGCGTGCGGCGTGTGCCACACCGATCTGACCTACCGGGACGGCGGGATCAACGACGAATTCCCGTTCCTGCTCGGTCATGAGGCCGCTGGTGTGGTCGAGTCGGCCGGGAACGCGGTCACCCACGTCGAGGTCGGCGACTTCGTCGTGCTGAACTGGCGGGCGGTCTGCGGCCGCTGCCGGGCGTGTCGGCGCGGACGGCCGTGGTATTGCTTCGACACCTTCAACGCCAGCCGGCCGATGACGCTGACCGACGGTACGGAGCTCACACCCGCGCTCGGCATCGGCGCATTCGCCGACAAAACCCTTGTGCACGAGGGACAATGCACGAAGGTCGACCCGAACGCCGACCCCGCGGTCGTCGGTCTGCTCGGCTGCGGTGTGATGGCCGGTCTCGGCGCGGTCGTGAACACCGGCAATGTCTCACGTGGTGATTCTGTCGCGGTGATCGGCTGCGGGGGCGTCGGCAATGCCGCGATCGCCGGGGCCCGGCTGGCTGGCGCGTCACCGATCATCGCCATCGACCGCGACCCCAAAAAGCTGCAGATGGCAACCGAATTGGGTGCCACTCACACGATCGACGCGTCGAAGGTGGATGCGGTGAAGGCGGTGCAGGAACTGACTGACGGCTTCGGTGCCGACGTCGTCGTCGACGCGGTCGGCCGCCCGGAGACGTGGAAGCAGGCGTTTCATGCGCGCGACCTTGCAGGCACCGTCGTGCTGGTCGGCGTGCCGACGCCCGACATGACGTTGGAAATGCCGCTGATCGATTTCTTTTCCCGCGGTGGATCTTTGAAGTCGTCGTGGTACGGCGATTGCCTGCCCGAGCGGGATTTCCCGGCGCTGGTCGACCTTTACCAGCAGGGTCGGCTGCCGCTGGACAAGTTCGTCAGCGAGCGCATCAAGCTCGACCAGGTCGAGGACGCGTTCGCGACCATGCACCGCGGCGAGGTGCTCCGTTCGGTGGTCGTGCTGTGAGCTTGCGCATCGAGCGTGTGGTCACCAACGGAACTTTCGAGCTGGACGGTGGCGCTAGGCTCTGATCCGCTTCATCTCGGGGTCGACGAGCGGTTCGGCTGCCACGGTGGCCGCGACACGCCGGTCGAAGTACTGGATCTCGATCCTGGTGCCTTCGGTTGCGGAGGCCGGCAGCCAGGCGTAGGCCACCGGCGCACCAACGGTGTGGCCGAAAGCCGCGCTGGTGACATAGCCGACTGGCTTGTCGCCGAGGAGGACGGGCTCGTTTCCCATCACCACTGACACGCCGTCATCGATGACCACAGTCGCGAGGCGCCGCTCGATCGTGGAAGGTGAAATGCCTTGTAGCGCCTCGTGCCCGACGAAGCCCGTCTTCTTGGCGGACACGGCGAAGCCAAGGCCGGCCTCATAGGGGTTGTGTTCGGTCGTCATGTCCGTCCCCCACGAGCGATAGCCCTTCTCGATGCGCAGGCTGTTGAAGGCTGCCCGCCCCGCGGCGATCACATCGTGCTTCTGGCCTTCTGCCCACAGCACATCCCAGAGGCGCAGCCCGTACTCGGCGCTCGTGTAAAGCTCCCATCCCAGTTCGCCGACATACGACAGCCGCATGGCCGTGACCGGAACACCAGCGATCCGTACGGGTTTCGTGCGGAAGTATTTGAAGTTCTCGTTCGAGAAGTCGTCGCGGCTGAGGGCCAGGACCACGTCGCGTGCACGCGGACCCCACAGGCCGATGCAGCAGGTCGCCCCGGTGATATCGCGGACCTGCACACTGTCGCCCGCAGACGCCTGTCGACGGAAGTAGTCAAGATCGATGTTGCCGTTCGCGCCAACCTGGAAACGGTCGTCGGCAAGGCGGGCGACGGTGAGGTCGCTGCGGACGCCGCCCGCTTCGTCGAGGAGAAGCGTGTACGTCACCGAACCGACGGACTTGTCCATCATGCCGGTGGTCAGGCGCTGCAGCAGCGGCAGGGCGCCGGGCCCGATGATCTCGAGCCGCTTGAGCGGCGTCATATCGTACATCGCAACCGATGTCCGGGTGCGCCACGCCTCGGCCGCCGCGATCGGCGAGTGAAACTGTGCGGCCCACGCGTCGCGAGCAGGTGGTGCCCACTCCGGCGGAAGTTGTTGAACCAGACCCGCATTGGCCTCGTACCAATGCGGACGCTCCCAACCGCCGCTCTCCAGGAACACCGCGCCAAGCTCCTTCTGCCTTACGTGAAAGGGACTGACCCGCAAATCACGCGGCGACAGTCGGGGCTGGAGCGGATGCAGGATGTCGTAGACCTCGATGAAGTTCTGCTGGGACGTCTCGCTGACGTAGTCCGGTGCGAGCTGAATCTCTTCGAAGCGGTGCACATCGCAGTCGTGCAAGTCGGTGTCGCTGCGTCCGTCGACCAGCAGCTGCGCGGCGGCACGTGCGACACCGGCCGAGTGGGTGACCCACACGGCCTCGGCGATCCAGAACCCTGCGACGTCTGAAGACTCGCCGATCAGGGGGCCACCGTCCGGGGTGAACGAGAAGATCCCGTTGAATCCGCTGTCGACCTTGGCTCTCTCCAGGCAGGGGAGTAGCAGTTTGCATTGCTCCCAAGGTTGGGCGAAATCCTCGTCGGTGAAGGGCAGCATCGACGGCATGCCCGACGCGGAAATGTCAGCCGAGTCGACGAGGTCGTGTAGGTCTACCGGCATCGGGCGGTGGGCATAGGAGCCGATGCCGAGACAATCGACGAGTTCGCGGAAATAAAGGTCCTGGTCTTGGTGGCGCAGTATTGGCAGGCCGGCCTCGGTGGCTTCGGTGTTGCGGCCGACGAGTTGGGGAATCTGGTCTGTTTTGGCGTACTGGTGCGCGAGGGGCAACAGCGGGATGTCCATGCCGACCATCGCACCGATCTCGGGCCCCCAGAACCCCGCGCACGACACCACGATGTCGGCGGCGATCGTTTCGTCCGATGTCGCGACGCCAGTGACGCGCCCGCCGCTTTGCTCAATGCCGATCACCTTGATGGATTCGCGGAACACTGCGCCGCGTGCTTGGGCGCGGCGTACCAGCGCAACGACCACGCGCGTCGCCTTGGCGAGTCCATCGGTCGGCACATACAGTCCGCCAAGGACTTTCGACTCGTCGACGAGTGGATGAATCCGCACGCATTCCTCGGGTTCGAGCACGGTGCCCTCGATGCCCCACGATGTAGCCCAGCCCTGCCGGCGATGCAATTCGGCGAGGCGCTCCGGCGTCGTCGCAACTTCCAGACCGCCGACCTGGTTGAAGCACCATTGGCCGTCAAGATCCATGCCTGCGAACTTCTCGACCGTGTATCGGGCGAAGTCCGTCATCGTTTTCGACGCGTTGGTTTGGAAGACGAGACCCGGTGCGTGAGATGTCGAACCCCCGGTCAGCGGCAGCGGGCCCTGATCCAGCACGGTAACCCGGTCCCAGCCGCGGGCGGTGAGTTCATCGGCCAGATTTGCGCCCACGATGCCGGCGCCGACGATGACTACACGCGGAGTGCTCATGATCTCCCCTTAGCGGATGCAGGTGACGCAATGCCGACAAGATCCGCATAGTCCGACGCGGTCAACTGGCATATTCGTGTCGGTAGGGTTCGCACGGACGCTCAATCAGGTCGCTGCCAAATCAGCTGCGGCCGACTGGTTCTGAGCCGCTGGGCTGCTGGCTCTTCGGCTGGTGCCGGTAGAAGGGCACCGTCGCGGGAGCCAGCGGCTCGTTCCCGAGAATCAGGTCGGCCGCCTTTTCCGCGACCATCATCACCGGGGCGTAGATGTTGCCGTTCGTCACGTACGGCATCACGGACGCATCGACGACCGCCAGGCCTTCGACGCCGTGCACACCCATCGTCTGCGGGTCGGTCACCGACATCGCGTCGATGCCCATCTTGGCGGTGCACGACGGGTGCAGCGCGGTTTCGGCGTCGCGCGCGACCCATTCGAGGATCTCCTCGTCGGTGTCAACGCTCGGCCCCGGCGAGATCTCGCCGCCGTTGAACGGCGCCATCGCGGGCTGGTTGAGGATGTTGCGCGCCACCCGAATGGATTCGATCCATTCTCGGCGGTCCTGCTCGGTGGACAGATAGTTGAACCGCAGCGCCGGATGCACCTTCGGGTCGCGGCTGACGATCTTCAGAGTGCCGCGAGCGTCGGAGTACATCGGGCCCACATGCACCTGATATCCATCTCCGCCCTCGGGTTGCGAGCCGTCGTAGCGCACGGCGATCGGCAGGAAGTGGAACATCAGGTTCGGATACGCGACGTCGTCGTTGCTGCGGACGAAGCCCCCGCCCTCGAAATGGTTTGTGGCACCGGGGCCGCGGCGCAGGAACAACCAGTTCGCGCCGATCCAGGGCCGGTACCGCCACTTGAGGTACTTCTGCATGGTCACCGGCTGCTTGCACGCGTACTGGATGTACACCTCGAGGTGGTCCTGCAGGTTCTCGCCGACACCCGGCAGGTCGTGCACGACGTCGATGCCGAGCGCCTGCAGATCGGCGGCGTTGCCTACGCCGGAGAGCTGCATCAGCTGGGGGCTGTTGATGGCGCCGCCACACAGGATGACCTGGCCGGCGTTGACACGCTTGGCTCCGCCGAACCCGTGCCGATAGTCGACGCCGACCGCGCGCTTGCCCTCGAACACCACCCGCTCGACGAACGCCCTGGTGACGACATCGAGGTTCTTTCGGTTCATCACCGGATGCAGGTAGGCGCGGGCCGCCGACAGTCGGCGTCCGTTGCGGATGTTGCGGTCGAACTTCGCGAAACCTTCTTGTCGGTAACCGTTCACGTCATCGGTGCGCGGGTAACCGGCCTGTTCGCCTGCGGTGAAGAACGCCTCGAACAACGGGTTCGTGGCGGGCCCCCGCTCCAGGGCAAGGGGGCCGCTGTGCCCGCGGTAGGGATCGTCCGGCGCAGCGGCCAGGCAGTTCTCCATGCGGTTGAAGTACGGCAGGCAGTGCGCGAAGTCCCAGTCGCCCATGCCGGGGTCGGCGCCCCAGCGTTCGTAATCCATCGGATTGCCGCGCTGGAAGATCATCCCGTTGATGCTGCTCGAGCCGCCGAGCACCTTGCCGCGGGCGTGGTAGATGCGTCGGCCGTGCATGTGCGGCTCGGGTTCGGACTCGTATTTCCAATCGTAGAAACGACTTCCGATCGGGAAGGGCAGCGCCGCGGGCATGTGCACAAACACATCCCACAACGAATCGTTGCGACCCGCTTCGAGTACCAGGACCCTATTGGCCGGGTCGGCAGACAGCCGGTTGGCGATCGCGCACCCCGCCGATCCGCCGCCGACGATTACGAAGTCGTACCGCCCTGAGTCTTTATCGGCCATCATTGTTTCCTCCTGCGGATTGAAAAAGGCTATCGCTGCGAAGCGTGATACGCATTAAGTTTCTCTATGTGCAACTGTGTCTCGTATAGTTGCGTTATGAGCAACGCGCGTGGTGAAAGCGCCGGTGGTGTGCAGTCGGTCGACCGCGCCGTCAGCGTGCTGGAGATCCTGGCCCAACGCGGTGAAGCCGGTGTCAGCGAAGTTGCCGCCGACATCGGCGTGCACAAGTCGACGGCGTTCCGGTTGCTGGCCGCGCTGGAAGAACGCGAACTCGTTGAGCAGACCCAAGATCGTGGAAAATACCGTCTCGGTTTCGGCATCCTGCGGCTGGCCAGTGCGGTGCCCGGCCAACTGGACGTCACACATCAGGCTCGGTCGATCTGTGAACGACTCGCCACTCAGCTCGGCGAAACCGTCAACATCGCGGTTCGGCGGTCGCACTTCGTCGTCAACATCGATCAGGCGCGCGGGCCGAGTGCGGTCGCCGCGCACAACTGGGTGGGTGAGCTGACACCGTTGCATGCCACCTCCAGCGGAAAGGTCCTGCTCGCCTACATGACGCCCGACGAGCGGCGCGAGGTGTTGGCTTCCTCGGGACTCGCCCGCCTCACGGCCCACACGATCACCTCGCAGCGGGAACTCGAGGCACAGGTCGCGGCGGTCGCTCGGGACGGATATGCGTCGTCCATCGAGGAACTCGAGGAAGGGCTCAACGCCGTCGCCGCGCCGGTGCATGACCACGCCGGCAGGGTCATTGCGGCGCTTAGTGTTTCGGGTCCGGTCTACCGGTTCACCGAAGACCGCGTGCGTGAAGCGGTCCCCGATGTCGTCGCTGCCGCGGCGGCGATCAGTCACCGGATGGGCCACCTCGACTAACAGCACTGCGGCGATCATTTCGTCAGCTTGGCCTGCAGCCAGTTGTGGAACTCGCCGATGTGGTGCTCGCTGGGCACCAGCACCCCGCCGTCGCGGTAGGTGCGTGAGCTCATCGTCGGCTGGCACCGCTCGCACGCGGCGAAGTCCTGCTGGTTGACCCGGTGGAACAATGCGACCGAGCGGCTGACGTCCTTGCCGGACTCGATCACATGGGGCAGGTACAGCCAGTCGCATTCGACAATGGTGTGGTCCGCGGCCATCGGGAACATCCGGTGCACGATCACGTGGTCGGGCACCAGGTTGACGAACACCTGCGGCTTGATCGTGATCGCGTAGTAGCGCCGGTCCTGCTCTGCGGTTACGCCGGGGATCTGGTCCAGCCCTTGCGAGCCGTCGACGGTGAATCCCTGTACGTCCTGCGCGAATTCGGCGCCGTGGCCCACGTGGTATTGGACCGCCAGCCCGTCTGCGAACTCGGGCAACACCTCGGTCAGCTCCGGATGAATGGTGGCGCAGTGGTAGCACTCCATGAAGTTCTCGATGATGAGCTTCCAGTTGGCCTTGACGTCATAGCGGATCCGGTGGCCGACGCTGAGGTTGGCGGCGTCGTAGTGGTCGATCAACGCCACGTCGCCGAGTCGGTCGCCGACGTCCTTGCGCACTGTGTCGTCGAACGACGGCGGGTTGTCGGCCAGGCACACCCAGACGTAGCCCAGCCACTCCTGGACCGCGATGCGGTGCAACCCGTAGGCGACGCGGTCGATGTCGGGCATCTTGGTGAGGTTCGGCGCCGCGATCAGCTTGCCGTCGAAGTCGTAAGTCCAGGCGTGGTAAGGGCATTGGAACGCGCGCTTGGCCTCACCGCTCTCCTCGGTGCAAAGCTGCGCGCCGCGATGCCTGCAGACGTTGAAGAACGCCCGGACCTCGCCGCCGCGGGATCGGGTGAGCAGCACGCTTTCCCGTCCGATTTGAACGGTCTTGAATGCGCCTGGCTTATCGAGGTCTGCCGAGCGCACGGCGCAGAACCACATCGACTCGAAGATGTCCGCCTGTTCCATCGCGAAGATGGTGGGGTCGGTGTAATAGCTGCCGGGCAGCGTGGAGATGAGGCTCTGCGGCAGTCCGACGGTGGTCATCGAGATCTCCTCTGCTGGAAACGAAGTCAGGCGGGGACGGGGACGAAGGCCAGTTGGCGACGCAAGCGGGTGAACAGCTTCGGTTGGTCGACGCCGAGCACGGCGACCGGTTGCCCCTCGCGCCGATACACGGCCAGGAAGCTGGCGTCTCGCAGGCTGCCCACCTCGAACGTGATCTCATCGCCCGGGTCGGCGATGCCAGCGAACTGGATGCGGCGGTCGTACTGATCGGACCAGAAGTACGGGGGTTTGGCGGGCGTGCCGTCGTGCCGCCCGGCAAGCAGTGTGGCGACGGCGGTCGCGGGCCGCTCGAGCGCGCCCGTCCAATGTTCGACGCGATGTGGCCAGCCGACACTCGGCTCATGCCAGGCCGCACAGTCTCCGACCGCCACCACGTTCGGGACTGCGGTCGCACCGCCTGCGTCGCACACGACGCCGTTGGCCAACTCGAGTGGGCTGTCACGCAGCCACTCGGTGTTGGGAATCGCGCCGATACCGACAAGGACGACGTCGGCGGGCACGTGACGCCCGTCGGCCAGTTCCACACCGGTGACCCGCTCGCTGCCGGTGAGCCCCGCAACCGGCGCGCCGCACAGCAGCCGGGTGCCGTGCTCGGCATGCAGCTGCGCGACCGCAGCGCCGAGTTGGACGCCGAGCGGGCCCGCCAGCGGCGCGAGCGCGGCCTCGATCACCGTGACGTCCAGGCCCAACTTCTTTGCGGTGGAGGCGACTTCGCCACCGATGAAGCCGGCACCGATCACCACCAGACGGGCGCCGGGGCGCAGTTCGTCGCGCAGGGCCAACGCGTCGTCGACGGTGCGCAGCACGTGCACCCCGGCAAGGCCGTCCGAGCCCGGCCACGACCGGGCCCGAGCGCCGGTGGCGATGACGATGCCGCCCGCGTAGACCGCGGACCCGTCGTCGAGATGGACAGCGCCGGCGGCCGCGTCGAGTCGGGTCGCGCGCACCCCCAGCAGCCACCGAGCGTCAAGGTCCTCGTCGTCGGTCTCGAGGGCTAGGGTGTCCTCACCGACAACGCCGGTCAGGAACTCCTTAGACAGCGGTGGCCGGTCGTACGGCCTGCGCGCCTCGTCGCCGACAATCGTCACCTCGCCGTCGAATCCCTGCGTGCGCAACGCGCGCGCCGCCGACAGTCCCGCCAGCGAGGCCCCAATCACCGCAACGCTTTTCACTGGGCCGCCTCGCCGGCCGCGCGGGTGGCGACACCGGGCGGAAGGTTTGGCGGTGCGTCGTCGAGGACGACGTTGATCACGCCGTCGACGATCACCACTTCGTGCGTACGGACCGGAAGCTTGGCCGGCGGCGCGTCGACCTGACCCGTGCGCAGGTTGAAACGTGAGGCGTGCAGCGGGCATTCGATCTCGCAGCCCTCGAGCCAGCCGTCGGCCAGTGATGCGTCCTGATGCGTGCAGGTGTCGTCGACCGCGAACACCTCGCCGTCATCGGTGTGGAAGACGGCGATCGGTGGGTCCGCTTCGACCCGCCGCGCCTCACCGCGGGGGAGGGCCGTAAGTGGACAGATTTCAAGCACGACCGTGACCTCCTCGTGTGGGTGTTTTGTAGCGGATTGTGAAACTCGATTCGTAATATGCAACAGCCTGATGGAATTCGCCCAGCCTTGTCAAGTGCTTCGGCGCGCGAGTTTGACGTCGCACGCACGTCTTTTCGCCAGGTTGACTACGCCGCGTTTTCCGCGCCCGTGCCGGCCAGCCACTTGGCGACAAGCTGCGGGTGCGCATCGATGAATTTCTTGGCGGCCTCGTCGTCACTCATCCCGTCCACTGCGATCGAACGGGCCACCGAGTTCTGGTCCTCCTCGGTCCACTGGAAGTTCTTCACCAGCGTGTAAGCCGGGCTTCCGGACTCGGCGAACTTGGTCGCGACGATCTTGTCCAGGTCGTAGGCCGGATAGTCGCAGGCGATCTTGGCCGGATCGGCGTCGCATCCATCTGTGTAGGGCGGCAGATCCACCTTGGCCATCGGCACCTCACTCAACAGCCATTGCGGCGAGTAGAAGTACGCGAGCAGCGGGGTCCGTTGTCGCTGCGCCTGACGGATGCTGGAGATCAGCGCCGTCTCGCTGCCGCCCTGCACCACCTTGTAGTCCAGGTTCAGGTTGGCCACCAGCGCGGCGTCGTTGGTCACGTAGGCCGGGTCCCCGTCGAGCAGCTGTCCCTTGTCGCCGGATTCGGAGGTCTTGAACAAATGGGCGTACTTGTTGAGATTGCGCCAATCGGTGATGTCCGGGTACTGCTCGACCATCCACGGCGGCACGTACCAGCCGATGACCCCTTTGATCCCAGTGGAGCCGGCGGTCTGCGCGACGCCCATGTTGTCGATGTACTGCTTTCGCAGGTCGTCGTGACCCCAGTTCTCCAGGATCGCGTCCACCTGCCCGGTGGACATGCCCTGCCAGGAGACCTGCTCGGCGATGTGCTTCTGTTTGACCACACACCCGAGCACGTTCTCCGCGAGATACGTGATCACCGCCGCGTTGGCCTCGTACCCGACCCACGAGTTGATGGCCAGGTTGAAGGTGCCACACGGTTTGCTGCCGGGTTTCAACTGACCGCGGGCTTGCAGGTCTGACACCTTGGTGGCGTTGCACCCCGAGATCAGCAGCACGAGCGCCGCGGCAACCGCGACCATGGCTGTACGTTTCATTCGCCTACCCGTCCTATCCGTCGCGATGCGGCCGCAGTCGTTCGGTCGAGAATCGTGCCGAGCAGCACGATCGCCAGACCCGCCGCCAGGCCCTTGCCGAACAGGCTGGTCTGCGCGAACCCGGCCACCACGAGGTAACCCAGCGCGCCGCCGCCGACCAGACCGGCGACCACCACCATGGAGAGCACATATATAAGGCCCTGGTTGGTGGCCAGCGTCAGGGACCGAACGGCCATCGGCAGCTGCACCTTGGTGATCACCTGCCAGGTGTTCGACCCCACCGAGCGGGCCGCCTCGACCGTCTCGGGCGAGACACCGCGGATCCCGTCGGCCATGATCTTGATCGACACCGGAGCGGCGTACACGATCGCCGCGACGATGCCGGTAAACCGTGACGCCGAAAACAACGCCAGGAACGGCACCAAGTACACGAACGACGGCATGGTCTGCGCGGCGTCAAGGAACGGTCGCACGATCTTGTCCGCGGTGGGGCTGCGGCCCATCCAAACGCCGACCACGACCCCGAGCACAACCACGATCACCGTGGCCACCAGCACCGCGGCCAGGGTGTCCATGGTGTCCTGCCACAGCCAGAGCCCATGAGCGATCAAGAGGAGGCACACCGCCGTGACGAGCGCGGCCCATCGGCCGCCGATGATCGCGGCGATCGCGGTGAGCGCTGCGAACGTGAGCCACCACGGTGAGCTGTCCAGCAGCGTCTGCAACGGGTCGAGTGCCCACGCGGTGACCACGTCCTTGATGCCGTTGGTGACTCCGGAGAAGCTGGTCTGCGCCCAGTTGGTTACCGCGTTCGCGGCGTTGATGATGGGCGTGCCGACATCGAGCCCGATGTGCACCGATCCGAGCTGCAGTGACGACGGGAAGAGCGCCACCAGCTGGTACGTGTAGGACAACCAGATCGCGATCGCCGTCACGACGGCGCCGATCACGATTCCTGGCCGCCGAAACCTGTTGGGCTCGGCCGACTTTCGCCGTTGGATCTCAACCCGCTCGCTGGCCGCTGTGGTGGTCCTGTCCAGGATGATGGCCATGATCACGATCGCCAAGCCGGCGTTGAAGGCGGTGCCGACGTCCTGGGTCGACAACGCCTGGACCACCACCTGGCCGAGACCCGGTGCGGCGATCAGCGCGGCGATGGTCACCATCGCCAGCGCGGCCATGATGGTCTGGTTGATGCCGAGCACGATGGTGCGCTTGGCCATTGGCAGCAGCGCCCCGAACAACTCCTGGGATCGGGTCGCGCCGAGTGACTCGACCGCTTCCCGAGACTCTGAGGGGACCGACCGAATGCCATGGGCGGTGAGCCGGATGACCGGGGGAGCCGCGTAGATCACGGTCGCGATGATCGCCGCGGCCGGGCCGATCAGGAACGCCAGCGTCAGCGGAGCGAGGTAGACGAACGACGGCAGGATCTGCATGAAATCCAGCACCGGGGTGATGAAGCGATTGAACCCGTCCGATATCCCGGCCCAGATGCCCAACGGGATTCCGATGAGCAGCGCTATCGCGACCGCCGCGATGGTCAGCCCCAGCGTCTCCATGCTCTCCTGCCACAGGCCCTGCAGGCCCATGAACAACAAGCCACACAGGGTGAGCAGCCCGACCTTCCAGTTGCCGAGCATCCAGGCCAGGAAGGTGAACAGCACCACGACACCGAGCCAGCCGATGTAGGGGACGGGTCGCCCGTCAACCGGGTGCGCGATCAGGTCGGCGATCGCGGTGCCGAAAGCGTCGATCACCGACCGGATCGGATTGAAGAAGTAAGTGAAGAGCGGGTTGGTGTTTCGGCCCTCGCCGACGCGGGTTTGCAGATCGGACAGCCACACGTGCAGCGGTTTCGTGTCGGCCGGGGCCAGGGCTAGGGTGTTGCGGCCGCGCAGGAAGAAAAACAGCACGATCCAGCCACCCAGTACCGCGGCGATGGCCGCTATGAACTGTGCCGGCCCACGTTCGGCGAACCATGACGTGCGCGGCTGTGCCTCCGGTGCCTGCTGCGCGGGAGGGGCCCCTACCGCGATGGTGGCCATCAGGCGCCGCCCTCGTCGGTCCTGCCGCCCTCGTCGACCTTGCCGATCACCGCGAGGATCTCACTGCGGCCCACGATGCCCAGTAACTTGCCGTCCGAGACCACCTTGATCGGCTTGTCCGCGGCGAGCACCGGGTCGACGGCATCGCGGATGACGGTGGTGGGCGCCATCTCGGGGCCATCGAGCGGATCGCTTGCCCGCTGCTCGCGCATGATCCACTTCAGCGTCAGCACCCGCGAACGTGGTACGTCGCTGACGAATTCGCGGACATAGTCGTCGGCCGGGGCGCCGACGAGCTCGTCACCGGTACCGACCTGGACCATCGCTCCGTCGCGCATGATCAGGATCCGGTCGCCGAGCTTGAGCGCCTCGGACAGGTCGTGGGTGATGAACACCATCGTCTTGCCCATCTCGTGGTGCAGCCGGATCACCTCGTTCTGCATATCGCGCCGGATCAGCGGATCCAGCGCCGAGAACGGCTCGTCGAACAGCAGCATGTCCGGATCGCTGGCCAGCGCGCGCGCCAGCCCGACCCGCTGCTTCATGCCACCGGACAGCTGATCCGGGTAGGAGTTTTCGTACCCCGCAAGCCCGACCAGCTCGGTGACCTCGCCGGCGCGCTTCATCCTGTCCTTCTTGTCGGTGCCACGGACCTCGAGGCCGTATGAGACGTTGTCGAGCACCCGCCGGTGGGGCAGCAGGCCGAAATGCTGGAACACCATCGAGACCTTGCGGCGGCGCAGATCCCGCAGCTCCTTCTCGTCGGCGGCGGTGATGTCGGTGCCCTGGAAGATCACCTGGCCCCTGGTCGGCTCGATCAGCCGCGTCAGACATCGCACTAGCGTGGACTTTCCGGAACCGGATAGACCCATCACCACGAACACCTCACCGCAGCCGACGTCGAAGCTGACGTCGCGCACGGCGACTGCGCACCCCGTCTTCTTCTTGATGTCCTGGACGCTGAGCCTCTCCATGCTGTCGTCGCACGCGACGTCGGAAGCTTTGGTGCCGAAGACCTTCCACAGTCCTTCGACACTGAGTTCGGCGTCGCCGCGGCCAGGACTGGGGGGCGCGACCACCGCCGTGGGTGCACTCTCTGTGTGAATGGCCACCGGAATCTCCTAACTAATTGGGCTGTCGGTCAATCGGGGTGCGGCGGGCCTGCGGGGTTATCCCCGGAACCACCGCTCGGGCCGTGGATTGGTGTTCTGCCAAATGTGCTTGATTTCGCGGTATTCGTCGAGTCCGACGCGGCCGAGTTCGCGACCGTTGCCGGAGCGCTTCATGCCGCCCCATTCCGCCTGCGGCACGTAGGGGTGGTAGTCGTTGATCCAGATGGTTCCGTGCCGCAGCCGGTTTGCGACGCGCTGGGCCTTGCCTGCGTCTTGGGTCCACACCGCGCCTGCCAGCCCGTAGACGGTGTCATTGGCCAGCCGCACCGCGTCGTCTTCGTCGGTGAACGTCTCTACGGTCAGCACCGGACCGAACGACTCCTCTTGTGTCACAGACATTCCCGAGTGGCAGCCATCCAGAACCGTGGGGGGATAGAAGAAGCCGTCGCGCAGATGCGCGTCCTCCGGCCGGCGCCCGCCGCACCGCAGCACGGCGCCCTCTGCCAAACCCGCTGCCACGTAGGCCTCTACCTTGTCCCGGTGGGCGGCCGAGATCAGCGGGCCGGTCTCGGCGTCCGGGTCGAATGGTCCGCCGAGCCTGATCCGCTCGGCGCGTGCGACAACCTCGTCGACGAACCGATCGTGCAAGGACTGCTCGACGATGAGCCGGGCGCCTGCCGAACACACCTGCCCGGAGTGCAAGAACACGGCGGTGAGCGCGAAGTCCACCGCGGTCTCGAAGTCGGCGTCGGCGAAGACCACATTGGGGTTCTTGCCGCCGAGTTCGAGTGCGACCCGCTTGACTGTCGGTGCGGCAGCGGCCATCACGCGGGTGCCCGACGGGACACCGCCGGTGAACGAGACCATGTCGACGTCCGGATGCTCCGACAGTGGGGCACCGGCTGTGGGTCCTGCGCCGAGAACCAGATTGGCGACGCCGGCGGGCAGACCGGCTTCTTCCAGCGCGCGCATCAAGAGCGCGGCGGTGGAGGGCGTCAGCTCACTCGGCTTCAGCACGAAGGTATTACCTGCCAACAAGGCAGGTGCCACTTTCCAACTCGCTTGCAGCAGGGGGTAATTCCACGGGGTGATCAGTCCGCAGACGCCGATCGGCTCATACACGAGGCGGCTGATCGCATCGGGCCTGCCGGTGTCCACCACTCGTCCGGCCTCGGTACCGCCGACGCCGGCGTAATACCGAAGGCACGCAACGACATCGTCCATGTCATACTCGGCCTCGACGAGGCGCTTGCCGGTGTCCAACGCCTCCGCGCGGACGAAGTCCTTGCGGTCGCGGTCGATCAGGTCCGCGGTGCGGCGCAGCACGTCCGCTCGTTCGCGTTCGGGGGTATGCGGCCATGGGCCCGCGTCGAAGGCTTCGCGCGCCGCGGCGATCGCAGCCAGAGTGTCCTCGCTGGACGCCTCCGCCGCTGTCGCAACCAACTGGCTGTCCGCGGGACATCGGATCTCGCGGCGCGCTCCGTCGAGCGACGGGCGCCATTCACCCGCGATGTACAGATTCAGCTGTTCTGCCACCGGTTAGGCCCCTCGCCGTTATGTAAACGTTGCGTATCACGCAATAGAACCCTCTACATGCAACAGATTGGACTGTGCCCCACGTCACTGTCAAGGGCAACTGTGAAATCAAATTCCCAGGTCGCGCGACGCCCGGGCCGACCCTTGACCCTCGAAGCGACAGCCAGCTATGATGCCGATCACACTCTGATATATCAGTTATCGACAATCTGGTATTCAGTACCCAGACCCCCATCGAACGGAGCATCTGCATGAGTGTGCTGGACGAACGTCTCAGCGATTTCGATCCCGAGATCGCCGAGTTGATCGGTAAGGAGCTCGAACGCCAGCGCAGCGGCCTCGAGATGATCGCGTCGGAAAACCACGCGCCGGTCGCGGTCATGCAGGCTCAGGGTTCCGTTCTGACCAATAAATATGCGGAGGGCTACCCGGGCCGCCGCTACTACGGCGGCTGTGAGCACGTCGACGTCATCGAGCAACTGGCGATCGACCGTGTCAAGGCGCTGTTCGACGCGAAATTCGCCAACGTGCAGCCGCACTCCGGCGCGCAGGCCAACGCGGCGGTCATGCATGCACTGATCAAGCCCGGCGACACCATCCTCGGCCTCTCGCTCGACTGTGGTGGCCATCTCACGCACGGCATGCGACTGAACTTCTCGGGCAAGCTGTATCAGGTTGCCGCGTACGGAGTCTCCCCCGCTGACTACTTGATCGACATGGACCAGGTGGCCGAAGCGGCCCGCGAACATCGCCCCCAGCTGATCATCGCTGGGTGGTCGGCCTACCCGCGCCAGCTGGACTTCGCCCGGTTCCGCGAGATCGCCGATGAAGTGGGTGCGTACCTCATGGTGGACATGGCCCACTTCGCGGGACTCGTCGCCGCCGGGCTCCACCCCTCACCGGTGCCGCATGGCCACGTCGTCACGTCCACCACGCACAAGACCCTCGGCGGGCCGCGCGGGGGAGTCATCCTGACAAACGAGGCGGACATCGCCAAGAAGCTCAACTCTGCGGTCTTCCCGGGACAGCAGGGCGGACCGCTGGAGCATGTCATCGCCGGCAAGGCGGTGGCCTTCAAGATGGCAGCGCGACCGGACTTCGTTGAGCGTCAACGGCGCTGCACCGACGGCGCAAAGATTCTGGCCGAACGGCTGTGCCAGCCGGACGTCCGTGACGCGGGGATAACCGTTCTGACCGGGGGCACCGACGTGCACCTGGTGCTTGTGGACCTGCGCAACGCCGATATCGACGGTCAGCAGGGCGAAGACCGGTTGGCGGCGATCGGCATCACCGTGAACCGCAACGCGGTGCCCTTCGATCCGCGCCCCCCGATGGTGACGTCCGGTCTGCGCATCGGCACCCCGGCCCTTGCGGCGCGCGGCTTCCAGGACGAGGACTTCGCCGCGGTGGCCGATCTGATCGCGCAGTGCCTGATCGCCGCGCCGGACGCCGACACCGCGAAGCTGAAGCGCGCGGTCGGTGAGCTCGCCGAGCGGTATCCGCTGTACCCAGAGCTGTAGCCAGGGAGGGAATTCATGACCATCAGTGTGTTCGAGCTCTTCAAGGTCGGCATCGGTCCGTCCAGTTCGCACACCGTCGGCCCCATGCGGGCGGCCGCGAACTTCGTTGACGAACTCGACAGGGCGGGCGTGCTCGCCCGCGTGTCGGATGTGCGGGTCGAGCTGTACGGCTCGCTGGCGGCGACCGGCCGGGGCCACGGCACGCTGCCTGCTGTGCTACTCGGCCTCGAAGGGTATCGGCCGGAAACGATCGAGTCGGAAGAGATGGAAGCCGGGCGCGAACGGCTGCGCAACACCGGCAAGATCATGCTGGGCGGGCGAGTTCCGATTGCGCTGTCCGAAGACGACGTCGCGATGTACACGCGGACGGTGCTGGACTTTCACCCCAACGGGATGACGCTCACCGCATACGGCGCCGACGACCGCACGCTGCATCGGGAGACCTACTTCTCCATCGGGGGCGGATTCGTCGTCACCGAGGGTGAGGCGGCGACCGATCAGGTCAGCGCAGACGGGGACGACACGTCGTTCTCCTCGGCGGCAGAACTGCTCGCGCTCGCCTCGGGCACTCGTAGGTCGATCAGCGAG
This sequence comes from uncultured Actinomycetota bacterium, assembly GCA_963698965.1. Classification (GTDB taxonomy): domain Bacteria; phylum Actinomycetota; class Actinomycetes; order Mycobacteriales; family Mycobacteriaceae; genus Mycobacterium. The sequence goes on along the minus strand of CAVOSY010000002.1, from coordinate 2,570 downwards.
GTGATGCTCGCGCACGAGTGCCGCACGCACAGTGTCGAGGAGGTACGAGCGAAGCTGCTTCATCTGCGTGACGTCATGGTCGAATGCGAGCAGCGCGGCATCGGCCGCACCGGGCTGCTTCCCGGCGCGCTACAGGTGCGCCGGCGTGCGGGGCAGTGGCATCAACGCCTCAGCGAGGAAGACCCCCACCGTGATCCGCGCTTCGCCGAGGATTGGGTGAACTTGGTGGCGCTCGCCGTCAACGAGGAGAACGCGTCGGGTGGGCGCATCGTGACGGCTCCGACCAACGGCGCGGCCGGGATCATCCCCGCGGTGTTGCACTATGCGGTGCACTACACAGCCGCGGGCGCATCGGATGCGGACGATGTTGCGGTGCGCTTTCTGCTCACCGCCGGGGCGATCGGATCGCTCTACAAGGAGCGCGCATCCATCTCCGGCGCCGAGGTCGGCTGCCAGGGTGAGGTCGGCTCCGCGTCATCGATGGCGGCCGCCGGACTGGCTGAAATCCTGGGCGGCACACCGCAACAGGTCGAAAATGCGGCCGAGATCGCGATGGAGCACAGCCTGGGGCTGACCTGCGACCCGATCGCCGGGCTCGTCCAGATTCCGTGCATCGAACGCAATGCGATATCCGCGGGCAAGGCCATCAACGCGGCGCGCATGGCGCTGCGCGGCGACGGCGAGCATCGCGTCAGCCTCGACGAGGTGATCGCCACGATGCGCGCCACTGGCCGCGATATGAGCGCCAAATACAAGGAGACGTCGACCGGTGGGCTCGCTGTGAACGTGTCGGTGAACTACGTCGGCTGTTGAACCAGGATGAGCTCCGCGAACTGTTCGGGGCACTCCAGCGGGGTGAAATGCCCGGCGCCGTCCGCGAAATGAAGCCGCACATCGGTGAAATAGTGCTCGAGTCGATCGGCCCACTCGCGCGGGAACAGCGGATCATGCTGCGGCCATAGCACATCGGTGGGCACGTGGATCTTGATGGCCCCGTCGGGCGGCAGCTCGACGAGCGACTGGGCGACCGTGCCTGCGCCGGCGCGATACCACGCGATCGATGCGGTGAAGGCGCCTGGCAGCGCGTAGTCCGACACCAGTCGGTCCAGATCGTCCTCGGAGAGTAAAAAATTCGGCCCGGACCAGTGAGTCCAGAAGTGCCGCAAGTATTCTCGGACGGCGTCGGGGTTTCCGTCGATCAGCTCAGCGGCGACCGGCAGCTGGTGGAACGCCTGATACCAGAACTCACCCTGCGCCTGCGCGGTGAGCACCCGCTCCCCAGCGCCGGGCAGCGGGGGAGAGAGCACAAGACCCCGCACCAGTTCGGGATGCATCCGCGCCACACTCTGCGCGACGCGGCTGCCGACGTCGTAGCCGGCAATGACGACATCCGACAGACCCAATTCCTTGATCAGTCCGACGACACTGCCGGCTTGCGCGGTGGCGCTGTAGAAGTGACGGACCGCCACCTCGTGCTTGTCTGACCCGCCGAAGCCGCGAAGATCTGGAACGACGATGTCGGCGACCACGCCGAGGCTCGGAACGACCCGGCGATAGTCATGCCGGTTCCCGGGCCAGCCGTGCAGCAGCACGACCGCCGGCGCGCCCCTGGTCCCGAACCGGTCGAAGGCCAACCGGAACCCATCGACAGGCGAGCTGCGCGACCACATTGGCCCATTCTGGCCATATGGTCAGCCGGATCGGTGCAGAGGTTTCGGAATCCCCGATGATGACGGCGAGAATGTTGCGCCACGCGTCCGACGGCCAGTTGAGCACGTCGATGTGTGCCTGCGGTCCTGCCATCAATCGACCATCGTCGTAATGCCCTGTGGCTAAACGGATTACACCCGGCATCTCGTCCGGATCGGCGCCATGCGGCCCACCGGGGATGCCCTGTACCGCTTCGATCAAGTCGCCCGGAGCGGTCATGGAAAATCGCAGCACGTCCGGGTTGCGGTTGTGCCAGTCGCTGGGATCCTCCACTCCGACGCCTGCACCCGCCGCGGCGACATACAGCGTACGGTCCGCTGTCAGGCCCAATGCTTCGGCGGTGCCCAGGATCGACCCGCCGTACGAGTGGCCTATATAGGTGACGGCGATGGGGCGTCCGGTCGCGTCGACGGTGCGGTCGACGTCCTCGCTGAAGGCGACCAGCCGCGGCGCCATGTCGAGCGCGTATCGCGGGTTTGCGGCGCCGACGAGCCCGGTCACGGGATTGCCGCGAGGGAAGGGGCCGCCCAGGTAGGTGATGGTCGCGACGTCGCCGCGCGTCGCCGAGACGAATTCGCGGGCCGTCTGGGTGTCTGCGGCTGAACCCTCGATCGTGGAGTTCAGGCCGGGCACGACAGGATGGGCGCCACTGCCCTCGCGGTCGACAAGCTGCCATTGAGTTCAACGAGCGATGCGCGCGCGCGGGATCGAAGGCAAGGATCTGCCGGTCGATGCGCTGACCACGGCGCGCCGGGATCGTCGATCTCACCGAGCAGGCTGCGGTAGAACGCGGTCCGCTGCTGGGCTGCCGGATCGCCGAATCCGTCGACAATCGCTTGAGCGATGTTGATGCGGTTGGC
>CAVOSY010000001.1:0-60778 GCA_963698965.1 uncultured Actinomycetota bacterium | reverse complement strand
GCGTCCTGAGCCTAGGCAAGGGGCCGCCGGTACCGCCATTGCGCCTGCTGCTCCGATTTCTCCTGCATGGCCTCGTCCTCCTGGTCGCTGGTGAAAGCTTCCTCGGCCAGGCGCAGCCAATCCTGGTCATCGGGTGTCGTGGTCATGGCACTGATGGTGTTCGACGGCCGCGCGGCATTCACGCGTAGCGCACTACTCGAATTGCCCTACGGCAGCAGCCGGGCCCGGCGCGCCTTGGCCACCGCCTCATGGCGGGTATGTGCGCCGAGCTTGGCGGTGGCGCTGCGCAGGTAGCTCTTCACGGTCTCCGGCTTCAGCGAAAGCCGTTTCGCCGCTTCGGCATTCGTGCAGCCGAGTGCGACCTGGGCGAGCACGTCGAGCTCACGCACAGACAATGCCGCGACGGAGCCGCTTGGTCTGCCACGCCCCAGCCGTTCGGCAAGGACACGCAGCTGGGCCCGCAACGCCGGCGGCGCCGACGGGTCCGCGGCCAGCCGGCGCAACTGCGCATGCACTTCACGGACTTCCTCGGTGGCCGCCCCGCCCGCCAGATGCGCGTCGCGCAGCCGCAGCCGCCGGTCGACCTCGTCGCGGATGCTCAATTCGCGGCTGAGCCGACGGGCAGACGCGATCATCAGGTCCGCCGTGCGGTCCCCGATCGGCGCCGCGGCGCGGTAGGCGCCGTAGAGCACGGCCCTCGCACTGCCTTCCACCACGACTGGGACGGCGAGAATCGACTTGATGCCCTCCTGCAGCACGGGCCCGTCGTAGTCGTGCGTGATCGAGGAGGCCCTGCGGTAGTCGGCGACGGACATCGGTCGCCGCGCCACGATGGTGGCGCCGCCGAGGCCCGCGCTCGGCATCACCGCGAGACCCCGCATGCCGCCGGTGCGGGCACCGAAGAACTCCGTCAGCAGCAGGGTGTCTTCGTGCACCTCGCCACCGAACGTGAGCGGCATTCCCGACTCGTCGGCGACCCGCCTCAGCTCGGCACGCAGCGCATCCGCGTCACGCGGGCGCAGCAGCGACGAGCCGGATCGCAATCTGAACACCCTCTTTCGGGGGTAGCGTTGGGCCGAGTGTGACGTAGATCCTATCCGCCATGACGACCAACACCGATCTGTATCGCGCCGCACGCGATCAGCTAGTTGACCTAATCGGCGACTATGACAAGGCCGTCGCGGCATTCGCATGGCCGCAGCTCACCGGGACTTTCAACTGGGCCACTGACTGGTTTGACGTGATCGCCCGCGGCAACGACCGCACCGCGTTGTGGATCGTCGAGGATGGCGGCGACGAACAGAAGATCAGCTTCGCGGAGATGGCCGAGCGCTCGGACCGCGTCGCGACCTGGCTGGCCACGCTGGGCGTCGGCAAGGGCGACCGGGTCATCCTCATGCTCGGCAACCAGGTCGAGCTGTGGGAGGCGATGCTCGCAGTCGCCAAGCTCGGAGCCGTGGTCATGCCGACGACCGGCGCGCTGGGACCGGACGACCTTGCCGACCGGATCACCCGCGGCGGCGCCCGGTTCGTCATCGCCAACGCCGGCGACACGTCCAAGTTCGACGACGTCGCAGGCGACTACACCCGCATCGCCGTCGGCGCCCCCGTCGAGGGCTGGCACCGCTACGCCGACGCCTACGACGTGGAGACCGCCGCGCCGTTCGCCGCGGCGACCACAGTCGACGAGTCGATGCTGATCTACTTCACGTCGGGCACGACGAGCAAGCCGAAGCTGGTGGAGCACTCGCAGGTCAGCTATTCCGTCGGGCACCTGTCGACGATGGCGTGGATCGGGTTGCGCCCCGGCGATGTGCACCTGGCGATCAGCTCGCCGGGGTGGGCCAAGCACGCCTGGAGTTGTTTCTTCGCCCCGTGGATCGCCGAGGCGACGATCTTCGTCTACAACTACAGCCGGTTCGACGTTGCCGCGCTGCTGAACCAGCTTCGCCGCGCGGGCGTCAACACGTTCTGCGCGCCACCCACGGTGTGGCGCATGCTGATTCAGTCCGAACTCGGCCCGAAACCCGAAGGGCTGCGCGAGATCCTCGGCGCCGGTGAGCCACTCAATCCGGACGTCATCGCCCAGGTCGAACGGGCGTGGGGGCTGACGATCCGTGACGGGTTCGGCCAGACCGAAACCACGCTGCAGGTCGGCAACACCCCGGGGCAGCCGGTGAAGCCGGGCTCGATGGGACGCCCGATGCCAGGCGTTCCCGTCGTGCTTGTCGACCCCGTCACGGGTGAGCTGGCCGACGAGGGCGAGATCTGCCTTGATCTGCAACGCGATCCGGTCAACCTGATGACCGGCTACCTGGGCGATCCACAGCGCAACGCCACCGTGATGGCGGGCGGCTACTACCACACCGGCGACGTCGCGAGCCGGGACGAGGACGGCTACATCACATACATCGGTCGAACCGATGACGTCTTCAAATCGTCGGACTACAAGGTGTCACCCTTCGAACTGGAGAGCGTGTTGATCGAGCATCCCGCAGTGGTGGAGGCTGCCGTTGTGCCGCAGCCCGACGAAACCCGGCTCTGTGTGCCCAAGGCGTATGTCTCGCTGGCCGAGGGCTGGGAGCCGAACGCCGAAACCGCCAGGCAGATCATGGAATACGCGCGCGACCACCTGGCGCCGTACCTGAAGGTGCGCCGGGTCGAGTTCTACGAACTGCCGAAGACCATCTCGGGCAAGATCCGGCGGGTCGAACTTCGCCGCCGCGAGGAGGCCGCGCACGCCGACGGCGCGCCGATCGAGACGGAGCACCGCTACGAGGATCTGGTGGGCCGATGAAGTCCTACGATGCGGGGCCGACGGAGACCCCGATCCTCGAGCAGACGATCGGCGTGAACTTCGAGCACATCGCAGGCACCTATCCGGATGTCGACGCATTGGTGGACGTCTTCCAGGGACTTCGCTTCACCTACGCCGAACTCAATGCCGAGATCGACGTCGTCGCGCGGGGTTTGATGGCGATGGGCATCGAGAAAGGTGACCGGGTCGGGATGTGGGCGCCCAACTGCGCCCAGTGGACGGTGACCCAGTACGCGATGGCGAAGATCGGCGCCATCCTGGTCAACATCAATCCGGCCTACCGCACGCATGAACTCGGCTATGTGCTCAATCAGTCCGGGGCGCGAATGTTGATCGCCGCGACGTCGTTCAAGACCTCTGACTATGTCGCGATGGTGGAGCAGGTGCGGCCAGAGGCGCCGACACTGACCGACGTGGTGTTCATCGGCACCCCTGACTGGGACGCGTTGCGCGCCAGGGCTGACGACGTCACCGCCGACCAACTAGCGCAGCGGCTGGCCGAGTTGTCCAACACCGACCCGATCAACATCCAGTACACCTCGGGGACAACGGGTTTCCCGAAGGGTGCGACGCTGTCGCACCGCAACATCCTGAACAACGGATACTTCACCACCGAGTTGATCAGGCTCGGGCCGGATGATCGGCTGTGCATTCCGGTGCCCTTCTATCACTGCTTCGGCATGGTGATGGGCAACCTGGGCTGCACGAGCCACGGCACCACGATGGTGATACCGGCGCCCGGCTTCGATCCCGGGCTGACGCTGAAGGCCGTCGAACAGGAACGCTGCACCGGACTCTACGGCGTGCCGACGATGTTCATCGCCATGCAGAACCACCCCGAATTCGCCGAGCGCGACCTGTCGTCGCTGCGCACCGGAATCATGGCGGGCGCGGTGTGTCCGATCGAGGTGATGAAGCACTGCGTCAACGACATGAACATGACCGAGGTCGCCATCGCCTACGGCATGACGGAGACCTCGCCGGTGAGTTGTCAGACCCTCATCGACGACGATCTGGAACGCCGGACCTCGTCGATCGGCCGGGCCCATCCGCACGTCGAGATCAAGATCGTCGATCCCGAGACCGGCGACGAAGTGGAGCGCGGTCAGCCCGGCGAGTTCTGCACGCGGGGCTATTCGGTGATGCTCGGGTATTGGGATGACGAGGAGAAGACCACGGAGGCAATCGATTCCGACGGCTGGATGCACACCGGCGATCTCGCGGTCATGAGAGAGGACGGGTACTGCAACGTCGTCGGCCGCATCAAGGACATGGTGATCCGCGGCGGTGAGAACGTCTATCCGCGCGAGATCGAGGAGTTCCTCTACACGCACCCGGACATCGAGGATGCGCAGGTGATCGGCGTGCCCGACGCGAGGTACGGCGAGGAGATCTGCGCGTGGATCCGGATGAAGCCGGGCAGGCCCGCGGTGGATGCCTCCGCGGTGAAGGCGTTCGCGACCGGAAGGCTGGCGCACTACAAGATCCCGCGCTACGTCCACATCGTCGCCGAGTTCCCGATGACGGTCACCGGCAAGGTCCGCAAGATTGAGATGCGCGAGGAGACGGTCAAGATTCTCGGCCTCTGATGTCCGCGCCACCACGAAGGATTCGGGCGACGCTGGACAACCTGGCCGACGCGCTTGGCTCAAGATTGCATCCAGGGTCGTGATCCCTCGCAATCCACAGCCCTGGCTGCAATCTCGAGCACACATACCCTAGGCCAGTAGCGGGCTGAGCCGCGTCGCATACTCCTGTAGGCCCGGCACCTGTCGCAGCAGCAGGTCGGCCTGGTCGTCGCGCCCGGACATCGCCAGCGCCGCGACGAGCGCTCCGGACGACGATCGCACCGGCACCGCCACGCAGGCCGAGCCCTCGCGCAACTCGGCGGTCTGGGTGGCCACACCCTGATCCCGCACGGCCTCGAGTTCCTCGGCTAACGCGGCCCGCGACGTCACGGTGCGATCGGTCAGCGCCGCAAGCGGATTCACCAGCAGGCTGTCGAAGTCTCGTTTCTCGGCAAGCAGCAGCTTGCCGACACCGCATGCGTGCAGGTGCCGGTTCAGCACGGATTCGTCCGCGGGAGGCGGATACTCACTGTCGGCGTCGGCGATCCGGACGGCCGTGTTGGTGAAGTAGAACAGGTGGACCCCGAATCGGACCGACAACCGTAGCTCGGCGAGCACCTCGCGCGCCGCGGTGCAGACGGTCGGTGCAACGGCCGCGTCGATCAGCACGCCTATCCGCGGTCCCAGCGAGAAGCCCGAAAGGTCGGGAAGCCGAACAACATAGCCGTCGGCGACGAGCAGATTGAGCAGTCGGTAGGTGGTGGCCGACGGCATCGACAGGTGTTCGGCGATCTCCTTCGCCGTCACCCCGACGCCTGCCCGCGCTACCTGCTCGAGCACTTGCAGGGCACTCTGCACGGCCTTGGGCTGACGGCCCGACAGCGATCCGTCCACGGGGCTCATCGCCGGACCTCCCACGGGTTGTAATCGGCGAAGACGTCACCGGTGACCGTCTCGTCGAACACGCCGACACGATGAGCCAGGTCCGGAATGGTCCGTTTTCGTATCGCGAAGACCGCCAGTCCGGTGGCGATCAGCACGGCGTAGATCGCCGTCGCGATCCACACAGGGGCGTCGACGGTGAGCGCGGCCCAGACGATGATCGCCACCATCAAGGCGGCCGTTGCCAGCCCGACGATCAAAGGCGTACGCGACAATTCGCCGATGCGGCGCAGAAACGCCGGCGTGGCCAGACAGACCAGCAGGTATGCACCGACATAGCCGTGCGCCGACACAGCCAGCAGGCCGATGAGCACCTCGCGACTCGATCCGGCGACGAACAGATACGCGACGGGCACCGCGACGATGAACGGCATCGCCGAGCACAGCGCAATGTGCGGGGTTCGGTATACGCGGTGTGCACGGCCGACCCGTTCGCTCACCACGCCTTCGCGGCCCATCGCAAACAGTGTCCGCGACAGGGCGGTCGTCGAACCGATGACACACGCGAACCACGAGGCGAGGATGCCGAGTTCCATCACGATGGACAGAGCCGTCGAGGCTGTTCCGGCCGAGTCCGGAAGCGTCAGCACGATCGGCGTGGAACCGATTCCCGTGCTTACGGTCCCGCGCGCCTGCATGGCCGCGGCGAACGTATAGAGCACTCCCAACGCCAACGGCGTCCATCGGATCGCCCGCGTGACGCTGACGAACGGATTGCGGGCCTCACGGGCCACCGTGCCCGCGCTCTCGAATCCGACGTACGACGTGATGGCCAGCAGCAGGGCGAATCCGAGCGCCGAGTGTGACTCCGCGTCGGCGGTTCTCGGTTGGCCACCGGCCACGACGGAGCCGGTGAAGGCGATGACGAGGACCGCGGCGGCCACGGCGATCGCGAACACCTCGATCGTCAGTGAGATGCGTGCGGAGAGCCGGATGCCGCGGATCATCAGCAACAGCGCCGCGGCACCGACGAGCACCGCAAGGCACGCGATGGTCGGTCTGCCGTCAGGGACGCCAAGCCGGCCCAGCAGCGCGGCCAGGTAGCTTGCGGCGCCCAGCGTGCTGGCCATCGCGGCGGCCGCGTACCCGATCACCGCCGACCAGCCGGCGACGATGCCGGGAACGGGGCCGAGCCCTTTGACGGTGTAGCTGTACAGCCCGCTCACCGCGACCATGCGTGTGGAGAACTGGCCGATGCAATAGCCGACCGCCGCCATCAGCAGCGCCGTCACCACGAACACCACGAGCGGCCAGCGTCCGGCCGCAGGGATGACGAGCGCCGGCAGGGTCACCATCACCGCCGACGGCGCCACCGCGGACACCGACTGTCCGAGTACCTGGGCGAAAGACAGCTGCGCCCGACGCAAGCCCGACACGGGCGAAGTGCTCCGCATGGCCCGACTCGCGCCCATCCGTCGGAAGGTAGTCCATCGTCCATCCGAGGGCGGCCGAGTCGCCGGGATCCGTGTGTAAATCTTCGAAATCTTCAAATGAGAATCGGCGGACCGAGTGTCGGCGAAATCTGCGGCTCGGCATCCCCGGTCAGCGTTCAACTGCGTTTTCCGCTGCGTTCGGAATGGGAACGGAACCGCCATTTCAAATGAGAATGAGTCGCGCTGAAATACCCATTCGAAATTAGTGGTGACGCGCACCACATCGGGGCGTAATTTCGGCCCACATGACAACTCTGGTGAGCACCGATCTGGACCCGAGAACCGTCGACTTCGTGTCGCGCCCGAGGCAGATGTACGTCGACGGGCAGTGGGTCGACGCGCTCTCCGGGCGCCGGTTCGAGACCGTCGATCCCGCCACCGAAGCGGTGCTCACCACGGTGCCGCGCAGCGGCGTCGAAGATGTCGAACGCGCGGTCCTGGCGGCGCGGCGGGCATTCGATAAAGGCCCGTGGCGGTCGCTCACCCCGGCGGAGCGGCAGCGCATGCTGTGGCGCATCGGGGAGGGCATCCTCGCCCGCGCCGACCAGTTCGCTCAGCTGGAGACGCTCGACAACGGCAAGTCGGTGGTGGTCGCACGCGCCGTCGACGTCACGTGGGCGGCGGAGATCTTCCTGTACTACGCCGGTTGGGCCACCAAGATCGAGGGCCGCACCATCCCGGTGTCGGTGCCGTGGGCGCCTGGTGGCCGGTTCCACGCCTTCACGCTTCGCGAGCCGGTGGGGGTGTGCGCGCAGATCATCCCGTGGAACTTCCCGCTGGTGATGGCGGCATTCAAGGTGGCGCCCGCGCTCGCGTGCGGCAATACCGTGATCCTCAAGCCCGCCGAGCAGACACCGCTCACCGCGCTGTTGCTCGCCGAGGTCATCGCCGACGCCGGCGTGCCGGACGGAGTCGTCAACGTGCTCACCGGATTCGGCGACATCGGCGCGGCGCTTTCGGCGCATCCCGCCGTCGACAAGGTCGCGTTCACGGGGTCGACGGATGTCGGCAGGAAGATCGTCAACGCCGCGTCGGGCAACCTCAAGAAGGTCTCGCTGGAACTCGGCGGCAAGAGCCCGCAGGTCGTCTTCGCCGACGCCGACCTCGACGCCGCGATCCCCGGCGCGGCCAGTGGCTTCCTGTTCAACCACGGTCAGACCTGCACCGCGGGCACCCGACTGCTCGTCGAGGACCGCATCTTCGACGAGTTCACCCAGGGCGTGGCCGAACTCGCGCGCGCCCAGAAGATCGGCCCGGGGCTGGACCCGACCAACGACATCGGTCCGCTGGTCTCCCGCGAACAGTTGACGAAGGTCACCGGATACCTCGACGCAGGCATCGACGACGGTGCCCGCGCCCTGGCAGGCGGCGGCCGCCACGGCGACACCGGGTTCTACGTCGAGCCCAGCCTGCTGGTCGACGTGCGCCCCGACTTCAGCGTCTACCGCGAGGAGATCTTCGGCCCGGTCGCGGTCGCCATCCCGTTCAACCGCGAGCACGGGGTGCAGGCCTCGGTTATTGGGCAAGCCAACGACACTCCCTACGGGCTGGCCGCCAGCGTGTGGACCCGCGACGTGTCGACGGCGCACGAGGTCGCCGCGCAGATCAAGGCAGGCACGGTGTGGGTCAATTGCCATAACGCTTTCGACACCGCTCTTCCGTTCGGCGGCTACAAACAATCCGGCTGGGGCCGTGAACTCGGCGAGGGAGCGATCGCCGAATACACCCAAACGAAGGCCGTCAATATGGCCCTCTGACCGGAATCGCCGTCAAATGAGAATTCGCCGCCGAGCCATTCTCATTTCACTCATCCCAAGCTTCACGACGCCGCAACCCGATAACCATTCCGAGACGAAAGCCTGATTGCCATGACAACCGATGCCCTCGCGTCAGGACCTGCGGTCCGCGACCGCGAACCCCACCGATTGGCCGGCCGCCTCGGCCCGGCCGCGATCGTCTTCATGGTGGTGGCAGCCGCCGCCCCACTCACCGTCGTCGCGGGGACCTTCCCCATCGGGATTGCCGCGGGCAACGGCGCCGCCTACCCGGCGTCGTACCTGGTGTGCACCGCGATCCTGATCCTGTTCGCGGTCGGCTTCACCGCGATGGCCAGGCACGTGCCGGGCGCAGGCGCCTTCTACACCTACGTCGGCCACGGGCTGGGCAGGCATATGGGGCTCGGCGCCGCCTTCCTCGCGCTGCTCTCCTATACCGCGGTGCAGGGCGGGGTCTACGGCTACGTCGGCGCGGCCATCGGTGAGCTCGTCACATCGCACGGCGGCCCTTCAGTGCCGTGGTACGTCTACGCGCTGGCGATGATGGCCGTGGTCGGCACGCTGGGCTACCGGCATATCGAACTGTCCGGCAAGGTGCTCGGCGTTCTGCTGATCTGCGAGGTCGGCATCGTGGTGGTGATCAACCTCTCGGTGATCGGCCACGGCGGGGACGGCGGAATGTCCACCGCCGCTTTCGATCCCGGCAAGTTCTTCACGGGTGCGCCGGGTATCGCACTGATCTTCGCACTGGCCGGTTTCATCGGTTTCGAGGCCACTGCCGTGTTCCGAGATGAGGCGCGCGACCCGGCGCGGACCATCCCGCGTGCGACGTATCTCGCCCTTCTGCTCATCGGTGGCTTCTACGCGCTGTCGAGCTGGGCGATGGTCAGCGCGTGGGGCGATCAGGGCGCGGTCGCGATGGCCGCCGACAACCCTGAGGGCATGCTGACCGAGACCGCCGTCCGTTACGTCGGTTCGGTGGCAGGTGACCTGGTGCAGGTGCTGCTCATCACGAGCCTCTTCGCCGCGTTGTTGTCATTCCACAACGTGCTTGCGCGCTATGTCTTTTCGCTCGGCAACACCGCTGCGTTGCCAGCGAAGTGCGGCCGCAGCCACACCAGGCACGCCTCGCCGCACGTCGCCTCGGCGGTGCAGACCGTCTCGGCACTCGTACTCGTCGTCGCGTCGGCGTTGGCCGGTCTCGACCCCGTCACTCAGGTGTTCGCGTGGTTCGTCGGGATCTCCTCGGTCGGCATCATCGCGTTGATGACGCTCACGTCGGTTGCGGTCGTCGTGTACTTCCGCCGCAGCAAGGTCGACACCAGGACCTGGCACACGCTCGTCGCGCCCGGCCTCGGTTTGGTGGGCCTCGCGGTCCTGCTCGTGATGACCGCCGTCAATCTGCCGCTGCTCGTCGGCGGCTCGACCACCACGGCCGCCGTGCTCGGCGTGCTGCTGGTCGGCACGTTCGCGGGTGGCGCCGTGCTCGCGGCGCTGCGCCCACGCGCAGGCCGCACCAATTCATCCCTCACCCCTTCGATCGACAAGGAGCGCATCTGATGAGCACCGCAACCATTGAAAGCGTCGACCAAACCCCGTCCGCGGCACCGGATCACCCGTTGGCCCCGCTGACCGCCGATGAGATCCGGGCGGTGCGCCGCATCGTCGACGCGCACGGCCTGCTCGGCGAGAGCGTCCGGTTCGTGTACGTCGCGCTGGACGAGCCGCACAAGAAAACGGTGCTGGCCTTCTCGCCCGGTGACCCGATCGAGCGCCGGGCCCGAGTCCTGTTGCTGGACAGGGCGACCGGTCTCGGCAGCGACCTGGTGGTGTCGATCACCGACGACCGCGTCGTGGCACAGCAGTCGATCGATGCCGGGACCGAAGGCCACGTCCCGATTCTCGACCAGGAGTTCGAGGACATCGAGGCGTTCCTGCTCGAGAGTTCCGAATGGCTGGATGCGATGAAGAAGCGCAACCTCAATCCGACCGATGTGCGCGCCGTTCCGCTGTCGGCAGGCGTCTTCGGTCACGAGGACGAGGTCGGTCGTCGCGTGGTGCGGGTGCTCGCCTTCTATCAGTACGACGAGGCCGACCTGCCGTGGGCGCATCCCATCGACGGGGTGGTGGCCTACGTCGATCTCACGGACCGCTGCGTGACCAAGGTGATCGACGAGCTCGACCTTCGTGTGCCCGCCGAACGAGGGGAGTGGAACGCCGAACCGCACGCCGTGCCCGCGCGCACTGACCTGAAGCCCATCGAGATCACCCAACCCGAAGGCCCGAGCTTCTCGGTCGACGACAACCAGATCACCTGGGCGGATTGGACATTCAGGTTCGGCTTCGACATCCGCGAAGGCCTCACCCTGCATCAGATTTCGATCGACGGGCGGCCGGTGGTCTACCGCGCGTCGATCGCCGAGATGGTGGTGCCGTACGCCGACCCGTCACCGGTGCGGTACTGGCAGAACTACTTCGATCAGGGCGAGTATCTGTTCGGCCGCTACACCAACTCGCTGGAGCTGGGTTGCGACTGCCTCGGTGAGATCAAGTATTTCGACGTGACCATCGCCGATGAGCACGGTGAGCCGAAGGTACTGAAGAACGCGATCTGCCTGCACGAGGAGGACTTCGGCGTGCTGTGGAAGCACACCGACATGTTCAACGGCATGGCCGAGACCCGTCGCTCCCGGCGGCTTGTGATCTCCTTCTTCCTGACCATCGGCAACTACGACTACGGGTTCTACTGGTACCTGTACCTCGATGGCACGATCCAGCTCGAGGCGAAGGCCACCGGCATCGTGTTCACGTCGGCGTATCGCGGCCCCGACGGCTTCGCCACCGAGATGGCGCCGGGGCTCGGCGCGCCATTCCACCAGCACCTGTTCTCGGCCCGGTTGGACATGGCTGTCGATGGCAACGTCAACGTCGTCGAGGAGGTCGACGCGGTGCCGGTGCCGATGGGCCCGGACAACCCATGGGGCAATGCGTTCCGCGCGCAGAAGACGAAGCTCACCCGCGAGTCCGAGGCGAAGCGGGTGGCCGACAACCTGAAGGCGCGGGTGTGGCACATCACCAATCCGACCAAGCAGAACCGCCTCGGGCAGGACGTCGGCTACGCGCTGTATCCCGAAGGCCAGCCCGTGCTCCTTGCCGACCCGTCCAGCTCGATCGCCGGCCGCGCCGCGTTCGCGACCAAGCACCTGTGGGTGACGAAATACGATCCGGCGGAACGGTACTCCGCGGGTCAGTTCGTCAACCAGCACCCGGGCGGTTCAGGGTTGCCTGCGTTCACCGCGGGCGACCGCAACATCGACGGCGAGGACATCGTCGTGTGGCATACCTTCGGGCTCACGCACTTCCCGCGTCCGGAGGACTGGCCCGTGATGCCCGTCGACTACGCGGGGTTCAAGCTGAAGCCGCAGGGGTTCTTCGACCGCAATCCCGCGTTGAACGTTCCTGCTGCCCCGCGGGCCCATTGCTGCGAAGATTGACCGATATCGACCGGGTTGGATGAGTTTCGTCCGTTCGATGTGTCTGTACGTGTATGAGGAGTGAGATGTCCACCGCCACGCCCGCCACCTTGGGGCGACGGGCGTGCGCGGCGCTCGCGCTGAGTTCGGCGGGGCTGCACGCCGCGATGCTGGGCCACGCGTCGAACGTCGTGGCAGGGGTTCTGCTGGCCGCGATGATCGTCGCGTGTGTGTATTGCGCCCGCGACCTGTGGCTGCGTGGGTCGCTGCGGGCGTGGTGCGTGGTCGGGCTGATGAACATCGCGATGATCGCGGTGCATCTGCCGATGCCCGCCCATCACCACGGCATACACGCGGGGCCGATGGGCCAGCAGTCGACGCTGATGGGCGCGGCGACAGCGATCGCGGCGGTCGAGGTGACCGTCGCGATGGCGGTTCTCTACTACCGCACCCGCCGCAACGCGGAACTGATCACCGGTACACCAGCCCGCTGAGCCGCATCGCAAGCGCGCGCTGAACCGACGGAACCCGCCCGATCAAGCCGATGGCTGTATTGCGGATCGGCCGTGCTGCCCGCGGCAGTGTCGCCAATCGCGTTAGGCGGTCGGTCATTTCGACGACCTGATGCGCGATCGGCCGCCGCGTGGCGTTGTATTCGTCGAGCACACTGTCGGAGGCGCCTGCGAGCACCGCGGCCAGCGCGCCGGCCAGCGCGACACCGTCCTGGATGCCCAGGTTCATGCCCTGTCCGCCCGCCGGGCTGTGCACATGGGCGGCGTCGCCGGCCAGCAGCAGCCGCCCGGCGCGATACGTGTCAGCCACCCGGTGGTGGATGCGGAAGCGCGACCCCCAGACGACGTCGGTGACGACCATCCGCCCGGCACCGAGCCCGCGTTCGTCGAGAAGCTGCTGGACGAACGCCGCAGACGGTTCCTCGGGTGCATCGGCTACCGGAGCCACAATGCGGTAGATGTCGCCAGGAAGCGGTGCCACGACCGTCAAGCCGGCCTTCGCCCAGAACAGGATGACCTCGTCGGGCGGCGCCTCGCCGCGCAACCGGACGTCGGCGAGCGTGAACGACTCCTGATAGGCACCGCCTTCGAAGCCGATGCCCGCCTGCTCGCGCACGATGCTGTGCATGCCGTCGGCGCCCACGACGTAGCGCGCCCTGATCAGCTCGCCGTCGTCGAAGGTGGCAGTCACACCGTCGGCGTCCTGGATTAGCGACGCCAGCGTCTTCGGCCTGAGGACGGTGCCGCCGAGTTCGGTCAGCCGCTCGAGGAGCAGCCGCTCAGTGGTCGCCTGCGGAACCATCAACGAGTACGGGTAGTCGGTCGGCAGCACCGAGAAGTCGACCGGGATCAGGGTGCGCCGCCCGTCGCGGATCGTGAAGCGCGGCGCGTGTATCCCCTCCTTCACGAGCCGGCGCGCGACGTCGAGGTCGTCGAGCACCTCGAGCGTGCGCGCATTGACAACGGCCGCGCGCGACGTGTTGGCGCCAGCTGCCTGCCGGTCCACCACGGTCGTCGCCACACCCTGCTTGACCAGCGACGCAGCCAGCGTGAGGCCGCTCGGTCCCGCGCCGATTACGAGGACATCGGTGTCGTACATTTCGTCTCCTTCTGCGCTATGCCAACGCTTGTTGGCATTACTATGCGCGCGTTTCGACGCTAAGTCAACAGTTGTTGGCCTACACTTGTTGGCATGCGGAGATCATCAGCGGAGACCAAGGCGGTGATCCTGGCCGCGGCCAAACAGCGGTTCGCCGAATCGGGGTACGAACGCGCCACGATCCGGGCCATCGCGGCCGATGCGAACATCGATCCGTCGATGGTGATGCGCTACTTCGGCAACAAGGATCTGTTGTTCGCAGCGGCGGCCGACTTCGATCTACAGATCCCCGATCTGTCAGACGGCGATCGTGACAAGCTCGGAGCGCGCTTGGTGGCGCACTTTCTCGACCGATGGGAGCGCGATGAGGCGCTAGTCGTTTTGTTGCGGTCCAGCACGACGAATGACGAAGCGGCGCAACGAATGCGGAAGATCTTCAGTTCTCAGCTGCGGCCGGTGATCGCGAAAATCAACCCAACCGATGCGCCGCGCCGCGCGGGGTTGGTCGCCACGCAGGTACTTGGGCTGGCCCTGTGTCGCTACGTGCTGCGGCTGCCGCCGGTCGTCGCGATGTCACACGACGAGGTCGTGGCCTGGCTGGGGCCGACGGTCCAGCGCTATCTGGACGGCCCGCGATGATTTGGCGGTGAGGTGGACTCCGACCGGCCTGATAAGGCGACCGATCTGCCTTTCTCGGGAGAGTCGATAGCGGGCTAGCTAACCCAGCCGCAGAGCGAGCAGTTCGCTATAGATAATTGTTTGCTTAGGGAAACGATTTTACGAGGTTTGCGCTGACGGTGCGCGCGGGGCGAATAAACCCCGAAGGCGCTGGGTAACGTCAGTTGACCAGATCGGGATTATGTCAGAACTTGATATCGCATGCGATATCAAGTTTTCAAAGGTCCACACATCCTGGACAGGAGCCGCGCACCCCTAAGCCTCGATCTCGCCCGCGATCTTGCGCTCGATGCTGGCCCGCGTCGTCGCAGGCAGCACGATGAGCCCGTCGAGTTCCTTCTGCGCCCGCGCATAGGCGCTCTGGCGCTCCTGCGGCGTCGCCCCGCCGTCAGACGCCAGCCGCAGCAGATGCTGGGCACGGGCCAGTCGCTCCTGGGCTTCGGCGGAGAAGTCGCTGCGCCGCCGCCGAATCGCCTCCGACTCCGCGACGTCGAACGCGGCAACGTATTCGCCAACCGCGTCGCGGTATTCGAGCTGGGCGTTGCGGTCACCGAGGATGTCGTCGACGGACTCCGGCCGTAGCCAGTCCGCGTGGCTCTTCGCCTTGTGGAAGGCGATGGTCAGCGGCTCCCGCATGTCGGTCATCAGAGGGAAGTCCAACAACTTGGCGACGTCGATCTCGTAGTCGAGCCAGCGCGCGTCGGTGCGATCGTGGCGCTCGAGCACCTTGGTCATCTCCCGCTTGTGGCCGGCCTCGTTACTGCGCGCCCGCCCCGACGCCTCGGCAAGCGCGACCTTGGTCTGCTGCTTGATGCGGTACCGCTCGAGTCGGCGCTGGGCCCGTCGCTCGTTGGCCACGGCGACCGCCCGCACGGCACCGCCGATCGCACCCATGAACGGGAAGACCAGCCACCAGAAGTGGCCCGCGAACTCAAAGACTGGTGCCACAAGCCCAGAATGCCATCACTCGGATTGGGTCGCGGAAATCGCCTGCGCGATAAGGTCGGCGACCGCATCCGGGGCGCTGAGCATGCGCAGGTGATCCCAGTCCCTGCGGGTCACCCACCAGCCGAGCCGGTGCGCCTTGTCTGCGGCGCGATCGAAGGGTGCGCCGAGCCGCAGAAATGCACAGGCCACCGATTCGGCGAAGCGTGCCTGCGGCGCGGGCTCGTCGAAGTAGGCCAGGGGTAATCGTGGAGTCTCGGCGACGAGACGTCGCCGGCGCACGGGGTCGGGCACCAGTGCCGCCAGCGCGCCCGGCGGGAACCATTCGTGCCACGGGGGCAGCAGGTCCTCATCGGCGAGCCCGCGCAGTTGCGCCTCCAGCCCCGGCGGGGCGGTGTCGAACCAGCTGCGACCCGGCTGCGGCAGCATCGCGTCGACGAACACCGCGCCTCGTGCCCGCTTGCCGACGGCCTCGGCGATCGCAGGTAACAGTGCACCCGCGGCGCTGTGCCCGATCACAACGACCTGGCCGGTCTCGTCATCGACCGAAGCCGCTGCTGCCGTGGCGTACTTCGGGTAGTACGGCTGATCCATCGTCGCCACGGCGGTCAGATCCGGGACGACGCAACCAAAACCCTTCTCCCGCAACGCCTCCGCGGTATACGTCCACGTCGACGGGCCGACGACCGGGCTATGCACGAACAGCAGCGTCGTACTCACAATCCGATCCGGCGGTATCGCGCGAGCCTGGCGGCCAGCCTCTCGTCGTCGGGCACCGCACTCAACCCGTGCAGCTCATTGGCGATCGTCGCAGACAGCCGTTTCGTGAACTCCAGTGGTTCGTCGGCGGCGTCAGGACGCTCGGGCACGATCGCATCGACGATGCCGTGACGCAACAGGTCGGCCGACCGAATACCTTGCGCCGCAGCCAGTTCCGGCGCGTGAACGACGTCGCGGAAGACGATCGCGCTGGCCCCCTCCGGAGGCAACGGGGCCAGCCAGCCGTGCAGCGCGGCCAGCACCCGATCCGCTGGGACCATCGCCAGCGCGGGCCCTCCGCTGCCCTGCCCGAGCAGCACCGAGACGGTCGGAGTGTCCAGCGTGACGAGTTCGGCCAGGCAGCGGGCGATCTCACCGGCCAGCCCACCCTGTTCGGCCTCGGCCGACAACGCAGGCCCTGCGGTGTCGATGACCAGCACCAGCGGCAACTGCAAACCCGCCGCCAATGCCATGCCTCGGCGGGCCTCGCGCAGCGCCGCCGGACCGATCAGCCCTCCGACGACGCGCTGCTGGCCGAGCACGACCGCGGGCTGACCGCCGAACCTGGCCAGCGCGAGCATCATCGTGGCCGCCTCGCCGCGTTCGGTGCCCGACAGCAGCACGCGCTCAGTCGTGCCGTGTCGCAACAGGTATCCGACGCCTGGGCGGTCCGGGCGCCGCGACGCCTCCACCGACTCCCACGCGGGCACGTCGGGAATCGGCACGGCCGCGGGGAGGGGTGGCGGCGCCTCGGGCAGATCGGTGACCACCTTGAGTGTGCGGTCCAGCATCGAGCGCAGCGCTCCGAGTGGGACCACGCCGTCGATGACCCCGTGTCGGTGCAGGTTCTCCGCGGTCTGGATGCCCGACGGGAACGGCTCGCCGTAGAGGTGCTCGTATACCCGCGGGCCGAGGAATCCGACCAGCGCGCCGGGTTCGGCCGCGGTGACGTGACCGAGTGAGCCCCACGACGCGAACACCCCGCCCGTCGTCGGATGACGCAGGTACACGAGATAAGGCAGGTGTGCCTGCTTGTGCAGCTCGACGGCCGCCGCGATCTTGACCATCTGCAGGAACGCGACGGTGCCCTCCTGCATGCGGGTGCCGCCCGAACTCGGCGAGGCCAGCAGCGGCAGTCGCTCGGCGGTGGCCCGCTGCACGGCCGAGGTGATCCGCTCGGCGGCCGCCACCCCGATCGAGCCTGCCAGGAAGTCGAACTCGCAGGCCACCAGCGCAATGCGCCGGCCGAAGACCGTGCCCTCGCCGGTGACCACGGATTCGTCCAAACCGGTCGCGGCCGAGGCGGCGGCGAGCTCGCGCCGGTACGCCTCGTTGGCGTCGACCTCCAGCGGCGGGGTGTCCCAGCTGCGGAATGAGCCGTTGTCCAGCACGGCATCGCGCAGGTCAAGGGCACCGATTCGGCTCACAGGAAGACCCTAATAGGCTTGGGCGCATGATTGATGTGACCCTTGACGGCCACGTGATGACCCTGGAAATGCAGCGCGCCGAGCGCCGCAACGCGCTGAACGGCCAGCTCGTCGACAGCCTGCGGGAAGCGGTCGAGAAAGCCGCGGCCGAAGACGTGCGGGCCATCGTGCTGACCGGCCAGGGCCACGTGTTCAGCTCAGGTGCCGACCTGTCCGACGCCGCGGGAGTGGCCGACGAGCTGCCGGATAAGGCGAAGGCCCTCAACTTCGCCATCGACAAAACACCGGTCCCCGTCATCGGCGCGATCAACGGACCCGCGATCGGAGCTGGCGTCATCCTGTCGATGATCTGCGATCTGCGGGTCGTCGCGCCGGAGGCCTATTTCCAGTTTCCCGTAGCGAAATATGGCCTGGCGCTGGATAACTGGAGCATTCGACGGCTGACGTCGTTGGTCGGCGCGGGCCGGGCCAGGGGCATGCTCTTGGCCGCGGAAAGGCTCACCGCCGACGTCGCGCTGCAGACCGGGTTGGCCAACCGGATCGGGACGCTGGCCGACGCGCAGGCGTGGGCCGCAGAGATCGCAGGCTTCGCGCCGCTCGCCTTACAGCACGCCAAGCGGGTGCTCAACGACGATGGCGCCTATGAGGACCCGTGGCCCGAGCACCGGGACTTGTTCGATAAGGCGTGGGCTTCTCAGGACGTCATCGAGGCCCAGGTGGCGCGCATCGAGAAGCGGCCGCCACGGTTCCAGGGCGCCTGATGGTGGTTCGCGCGGCACTGCGCTTCGGGTTCGGTACAGCGTCTCTGTTGGCCGGAAGCTGGGTGTTGCGCGCCCTGCGCGGCGCGCCCGCCGCGCTGGGGGCCTCGCCCGCCGAGATCGAGGTGGTGGCCCGGCGCTCGCCGAACTTTCGCGACGGTGCATTCGTCAACGTCGATCCGGCGTCGGGTATCAGCCTCGACCGCGAGGAGCGGCGGCAGATCATCTGGGACTTGATCGGCTCACGCGGCAAGTCCCGGCCGAGCGGACCGATACCGGTCATCGAGCCTGCCGCCGAACCGGCCGCGACGCCGCTTTCGGTGTGCTGGTTCGGCCACTCCTCGGCGCTGATCGAGGTCGACGGCTACCGAGTGCTCGCCGATCCGATCTGGAGTCGCCGCTGCTCGCCGTCAGAGACCGTTGGCCCCGAGCGGATGCACGAGATACCCGCGCCGCTGGAGGCGCTCGCCGCGGTGGATGCGGTGGTGATCAGCCACGACCATTACGACCACCTCGACATCGAGACGATCCTGGGTCTGGCGCGGACCCAGCGGGCCCCGTTCGTCGTGCCGCTCGGAGTGGGCGCGCACCTGCGCAAGTGGGGGATCCCCGAGGGTCGCATCGTCGAACTCGACTGGAACGAGAGCCACAAGATCGGCGAGTTGACGCTGGTGTGCACGCCCGCCAGGCACTTCTCGGGGCGGCTGTTGACCCGCGATACCACGTTGTGGGCGTCATGGGTGATCGCCGGACCGCGGCACCGCGCGTTCTTCGGCGGCGACACCGGCTACACCAAGAGCTTCGCCGAAATCGGTATGGATCATGGGCCTTTCGACCTGACACTGCTCCCGATCGGCGCGTATCACCCAGCGTGGCCCGACATCCACATGAACCCCGAAGAGGCCGTCCGCGCCCATCTCGACGTCGCCGAGGCCGACTCCGGAATGCTGGTGCCGATTCACTGGGCGACGTTCCGGCTGGCGCCGCATCCATGGGCCGAGCCCGTCGAGCGGCTGCTGCGGGCCGCCGATCCGGCCGGCGTCCGTGTCGTCGTGCCCAAACCGGGGCAGCGCGTCGGCCCCGACACGTCCCCGCCCGACGCATGGTGGGCGCTGTAGACCCCCTTCGCTGGGCTACCGTTCAGGTCATGAGGGCACTGGCCAGGACCGCCGCTGCCGTAGTGCTCCTCACGCTGGTGGGGGGCTGCGCCGCGAAACCGGCTGAACCGGCACCGCCGCCGACGGCACAGACGCGGTCAGACGTGCCGCCACCGTTGATGCCCGCGATGCCGCTGCCTGACAACGCCGTGGACGACGCGGTGGCCAAGCTCGACGGGATCGTCAACGACTTGATGAAGAAGTCCGGCATCCCCGGTATGGCGGTCGGTGTGGTGCACGGCGGGAAGACCGTGTACGCCAAGGGCTTCGGGGTCAAGGATGTGCGCAGCGGCGAAATGATCGACCCGGATACCGTCTTCCAGCTGGCATCGCTGTCCAAGCCGCTGAGCGCCACCGTCGTCGCCAACCAGGTGGGGCAGAACGCGATCGGATGGGATACGCCGATCGTGTCCAAGCTGCCGTGGTTCGCACTGTCCGATCCGGCCGTCACGCCGATGGTCAGCGTGGGGGACATGTTCTCGCATCGCTCGGGACTGCCCGATCACGCTGGCGACATGCTCGAGGACCTTGGCTACGACCGGCGCCACGTGCTGGAACAGCTCCGGCAGTTGCCGCTCGATCCATTCCGAATCTCATACGCATACACCAACTTTGGACTGACCGCCGGTGCCGAGGCCGTCGCGGTGAGCGCCGGCAAATCCTGGGAGGATCTGGCCGACGAGGTGCTGCTCCGTCCGCTGGGGATGGCGTCGACAAGCTATCGGTTCGCCGACTACGAAGCCCGGCAGGACCGCGCGGTCGGCCACATCCACGTCGACGGGCGTTACGAACCGCTCTACGTTCGCGACGCCGATCCCGAAGCCCCTGCGGGCGGGGCGAGCTCGACGGTGAACGACATGACCCGCTGGCTGACCATGGTGCTGGCCAACGGCAGCCACGAGGGGAAGCAGGTCGTCGACTCGAAGGCGCTGCTACCTGCCGTGACGCCGCAGATCGTGTCGAGCCCCGCGTCCGAGCCCGCGATGCGGTCCGGCTTCTACGGCTACGGATTCAACGTCGGGTCGACATCGGCGGCGCGCATGGAGCTCAGCCATTCCGGGGCGTTCGAACTCGGCGCGGGCACGAACTTCGTCATCCTCCCTTCGGCTGATGTGGCGATAGTCGCGCTCACCAACGCCACGCCGTCGGGTGTGCCCGAAGCGCTGACGGCAGAATTCGCCGACCTCGTGCAGTTCGGCGAGGTGCGCGAGGACTGGTACAAGCTCTATGGCGACGTCTTCAACCAGATGGAGCAGCCGACCGGGTCGCTCGTCGGACAGAAGCCGCCTGCCAATCCCGCGCCCGCCGCGCCGCTGGCGTCGTACGTCGGCACGTACCACAACGACTACTGGGGCCCGGCGCGGATCACCGAGAAGGACGGCAAGTTGCAACTCGCCCTCGGTGCCAAACTCGACGTGCCTCTGGAGCATTGGGACGGAAACGTCTTCACATATTCGTGGGTCTCCGAAAACTCCCCGCCGGGAACGATTTCCAAGGCGACGTTCGAAGGCAACAAACTCACGCTCGAGTACTACGACACCCTCAAGAAGGGGACGTTCACCAAATGACCGCGATCCCGGGCGTTGCGGTCACCGGCCTGAGCGACGCCGAGGTCGCTCAGCGGGTTGCCGACGGCAAGACCAACGATGTGCCGACCCGCGCGGCACGCAGCGTCTCGGACATCGTCCGGGGCAACGTCTTCACACGCATCAACGCCATTCTCGGTGTGCTGCTGATCATCGTGCTGTCCACCGGTTCTGTGATCAACGGCGCCTTCGGCCTGCTGATCATCGCCAACAGCGCCATCGGCATCATCCAAGAGCTGCGCGCCAAGCAGACGCTGGACAAGCTGGCCATCGTCGGGCAGACGAAGCCGTTGGTGCGCAGGCAATCCGGCACCAAAGCGCTGATGCCAAGCGAGGTGGTGCTCGACGACATCATCGAGCTCGGGCCAGGCGATCAGATCGTGGTGGACGGCGAGATCGTCGAGGAAACCAACCTCGAAGTCGACGAATCACTGCTGACGGGTGAGGCCGACTCGATCGCGAAAGATGCTGGCGACAAGGTGATGTCGGGCAGCTTCGTCGTCGCAGGCAGTGGTGCGTACCGGGCCACCAAGGTCGGTCGCGAGGCCTACGCCGCCAAGCTGGCCGCGGAAGCCAGCAAGTTCACGCTGGTGGATTCCGAACTGCGCAGCGGCATCAACAAGATCCTGCAGTTCATCACCTATCTACTGATTCCGGCCGGCCTGCTGGTCATCTACACCCAGCTGTTCACCACCGATGTGGGATGGCGTGAAGCGGTGCTGCGGATGGTGGGCGCCTTGGTTCCGATGGTGCCCGAGGGTTTGGTGCTGATGACATCGATCGCGTTCGCCGTCGGAGTGGTGCGGCTTGGCCGCAGGCAGTGCCTGGTCAATGAGCTACCGGCGATCGAAGGCCTGGCCCGCGTCGACATGGTGTGCGCCGACAAGACGGGCACGTTGACCGAAAACGGTATGCGGGTATCGGATGTCGAGCCGCTCTCCGAAGGGAGCGTCGGCGACGTCCTGGCCCAGCTCGCCTCCGACGACGCGCGGCCGAATGCCAGCATGCAGGCCATCGCGGAGGCCTACAAGATGCCGCCGGGGTGGACCGCCACCGCGACGGCACCGTTCAAGTCGGCCACGAAGTGGAGTGGCGCGTCCTACGGTGAGCACGGCAACTGGGTGATCGGGGCACCCGATGTGCTGCTCGAGCCGGCGTCCCCGGCTGCCGCGGAAGCCGAGCGGATCGGGTCGCTGGGCCTGCGCGTGCTGCTGCTCGGCTCCAGCGACCTGCCCGTCGACCATCCCGACGCCCCAGGCGCAGTCACCCCGGTGGCACTGGTGGTGCTCGAGCAGCGCGTCCGCCCTGACGCCCGTGACACCCTGGATTACTTTGCTTCCCAGAAGGTTTCGATCAAGGTCATCTCTGGCGACAATGCGGTGTCTGTGGGCGCGGTGGCGGGCTCCCTTGGCCTGCACGGCGAGACGATGGACGCCCGCCAGCTGCCCGACCAACCCGAGCAGTTGGCCGACACTCTCGAGGAGTACACG
This sequence comes from uncultured Actinomycetota bacterium, assembly GCA_963698965.1. Classification (GTDB taxonomy): domain Bacteria; phylum Actinomycetota; class Actinomycetes; order Mycobacteriales; family Mycobacteriaceae; genus Mycobacterium. Next base: position 38,358 of record CAVOSY010000001.1, on the reverse strand, counting down.
ACGTTCGGCCGGGTGCGGCCGGACCAGAAGCGCGCGATGGTGCACGCGCTGCAGTCCCGCGGTCATACGGTCGCGATGACCGGTGACGGCGTCAACGATGTGCTGGCGCTCAAGGACGCCGACATCGGCGTCGCGATGGGGTCGGGCAGCTCCGCGTCGCGCGCAGTCGCCCAGATTGTGTTGCTGGACAACAAGTTCGCGACGCTGCCGTACGTCGTCGGCGAGGGTCGCCGGGTGATCGGCAACATCGAGCGAGTGTCCAACCTGTTCCTCACCAAGACCGTGTACTCGGTGTTGCTCGCGATCCTGGTCGGCTTGGCGGGCCTGGCGTCCAAGATCTTTGGCTCCGATCCGCTGCTGTTCCCGTTCCAGCCGATCCATGTGACGATCGCGGCCTGGTTCACCATCGGCATCCCGGCGTTCATCCTCTCGCTGGCGCCGAACCGCGAGCGGGCGCACCGCGGTTTCGTGCGGCGGGTGATGACGTCGGCGCTGCCGTCGGGGCTCGTTGTCGGCGCCGCGACGTTCGCCTCGTACCTGGCGGCTTACCAGGGCCGGGAGGCCTCGGCGACTCAGCAGACGCAGGCGTCGACGGCGGCGTTGATCACGTTGTTGGTGACCGCGGTGTGGGTACTGGCCGTGGTGGCACGGCCCTATGAGTGGTGGCGGGTCGCGCTGGTCGCGCTGTCCGGCCTCGCCTACGTGGTCATTTTCTCCATTCCGCTGGCGCAGAAGGCCTTCATGCTCGACTCGTCCAACCTGGTGATCACATCGATGGCGCTGGGTATCGGGCTGGTGGGGGCCGCCGCGATCGAGCTGATCTGGTGGGTCCAGGGCCGGATTCTCGGTGAGCGCCGAAGGCTTTGGAGGAGCAGCGGACGAGAGGAGCACAGGATCGGGCCGGAGTAGGGTATTGGCCATGGGATTTCTGGACAAACTGAAAGACCTGGCCTCGAAGAACAAGGGTGCGGTCGACAGCGCGATCGACAAGACCGGCGACATTGTCGACCAGAAGACGCAGGGCAAGTACTCCTCCACCGTTGACAAGGTGCAGGACGCCGCGAAGAACGCCGTCGACAAGACACCTCCGCAGAGCCCCAGTAGTTAGGGCATGGCCAAACTTTCCGTCTCCGTCGACGTTCCTCTGCCGCCGGAGAAGGCGTGGGAGTGCGCCTCTGACCTGTCCCGGTACAAGGACTGGCTGTCCATTCACCGGGTGTGGCGATCGAAGCTCCCCGAGACCCTGGAGAAAGGCACGGTTGTCGAGTCCATCGTCGAGGTCAAGGGCATGCCGAATCGGATCAAGTGGACCATCGTCCACTTCAAGCCGCCGGAAGCGATGACGCTCAACGGTGACGGCAAGGGCGGCGTGAAGGTCAAGCTGATCGGCAAGGTCAAACCGTCTCAACAGGACCCGGCGGGGTCGACGGTCACATTCGATGTACATCTCGGCGGACCTGCACTGTTCGGCCCGATCGGCTTGGTGGTCGCCGGCGCGCTCAAGGGCGATATCCGTGAGTCGCTGAACAAGTTCAAAACGGTGTTCGCCCCGGCTTAGTTTTGTCGAGCAGACACAAAGTTCCCCTTTCCACGGCGTGTCGGGCGCATTTTGTGTCTGCTCGCCGTCGTTCAGCGGCGAAATTGCTTTCTGACGAGCTTGGCGAATTCGACGGTGGAGCGGCGAACCGACTCCAGTTCCAGCGACACGAATAGCGTATCGACCATCGCGAACGGCAGCGTGGTCACGACCGCCCCGCGGCCGTACTCGATGTGCCATGAGCCGGGGTGAATTGTCAGCCCCCTGGCATGTCCCCTGTCAAGGTACGTGTGCTCGCCCGGCCGCAACGTCATCGGCAGCATGTAGTCGGATTCCAGGTCATAGGAGTCAATCTGGCCGGCCATTAGGAACTTGTGGATCTCGACGTGCTTGTAGCGGCCCGAAAAGCCTTGTGTGCCAGTCGGAGATCCGAAGATCACGATGTACTCACGCGGGCTGAAGTAGAGAAAGCGGACCTTGCCGAGGATCCGAGGCAGCGGTGGACGCCTGCTCCGAATCCAAGATGGCGATTCGCTTTGCGATCCAGCACGCAGCGGTCAGGGTCGGGAAACTCCTGTGGGTCTCGGTTCGCCGACGCGTAGTTGACGATCACCGACTGACCGGGACAAAAACTATGCCCGCTGAGCTCAACGTCCTTGGCGACAGTTCGCGGGATGCCGTGATCGAGCCCGCGAAGCGGATGAATTCGTCAATGGCCTTGGGCAGAATGTCGGGTTCGCGAATGAGCCGATCGCGTTCCGCGGGATGTGTTCCGAGATAATGGAAAGCGAACGACATCGCGCTCGCCGTCGTCTCGAGACCGGCCTGAACCAACAGCATCGCATTGGCGACGACGTCTTGAAATGGCAGCTTCTCGCCGTCAATCTCCGCGTTGAGCAGGACGTGGATCATGTCGTCGCGTGATGGTTGGGTGGTGCGCGCCGACACCGAGTCGTGCAGGTGCGCAAACAGCCCACCCCAGGCGGCCATCCGGGCTTCTTCGGCATCGCCGTTCAGCGCGGTGTCGGTTAAGTCGATACACAGCGGAACATCGTCGATCGGCATTCCCAGGACGTACTTGAAGAAGACGATGCCGGGTTGTCGCCATGCGACCTGCGCGAGGTCGCCGGACCCCTGTTCGATGAAGGTGTCGATCAGTTCATCGGTCTCGGCACGGATCTGCGGTTGCAACGCCTTCATTCGAGCGGGTGAGAAGTACGGGTTGAGGACCTTGCGGAATTTTTGTTGTCGCGGCGGGTCGAGTGTGATGACTAGGTCGCCTGCGAGCTGCTCGGCCCCTTCGGGCGTTGGGTTACTGGAGAAGTGCTCCCAGTCCTGCAGGATCTTGTAGCACTCCTCGTATCGAGTCGCCACCCATGCGCCCCCGGGCGTGGCACTGAGAAACGGTGTGTCGGTATGTGCGAAGGGCGCGTTCCGCCGCATTACCGCGTAGACGTCGTACAGAAAATCGTTGTCTCTGAAGTCTTCATGGCGAAGATCCCAGTTCGCTGCGTGTTCCTCAAGAGACTTCGTCATGGAGCGCCTTGCTGCGCGGCCTGACGCGCCTCACGTTCGTCGTGGATGCGCACCAGCTCACGGAATCCGAGCCGGTGGTACTTCGGCACCGGCTGGATGCCCCACTCGTCCTGGGCGGTGTCCTTGCCCTCGGCGCCCTCGGGTGGCCCCAACGGCGGGTAGGGGTATTTGCACTCCAACGTGTCGTCGGAGTATCGGATCTTCAGCAGCTCACTGCAGATCTGCGTGAGGCTCAAGGTCGGATAGCCGTAGTAGACCGCCATGAAGGGCAGTGTGAAGGCGCCTTCGATGACGAGCGCGATCAGACATACGAGCACGGCACGCTTGATCCACTTGTGCATCCGCGCGTAGTACGGAGTGGTACCCGGCGGGAGTTCCTCGGTCTTCTGTTCTTCTGTGATTTCAGGTGTGGTCACAGCGGTGCTCCTTAAACCTGTTCAGTCGGAGAAGATTTCGCGGTTCACGGTGTGTAGATACGGGATGGCGAGGAACGGGGTGATGTAGAAGATGTCGTAGAGCCACCAGCCGATGACGGGGAACACGACCCCGGCGAACCGGACGTCGGCGTACATGGTCATGTTGAAGACGTAGCCGCACCAGATCACCACGCCCATCCAGCAGGTGATGATCATCCACTGGTGCCCCCAGCGCTTCATCTGCAAAAACCCGATCGCCGCTGCGCAGCGCATCGAGAAGACGGTCAGAATCAAGCCTGCGACCCAAGCCTTTTCACCGGGCCCGGCCGCACCGCCGACCCACAGTTCGTTGTAGTGCCAGAAATAGCCGGCGTCGAACATGTTGCCCCACCCGACCATCAGCACCCGGTTGATCAAGGTGTGGTTCGCGACGAGGTCCAGGGCCCAGCCGAGGCTGTTGAGGCAGCCGTCGATCAGCACCAGATAGCCGATCAGTGTGACGATCATCGGCCGGACCGACAGACCGGCGCGCAGGGCTTGGCGTTGCAGCCAGACTCCACGCATGAAGATGGGAAACCCGATGAGACCGGGAGCCCACATCCCCATCAGGGCGGCGCCGACGATCATCCACTTGTCGGCACGGCGCTGCGCCTGCCGCGATGCCTCATCGTGATCCTCGAGGCTCACCGAACCGTGTGTGTGGGTGAGCCATGTCGAGCTCATAGGTCCCACCAGCCGCGGGCGAAGGACATGTAGAGCTGGATGAGGAACATCGTGAGCAGATATCCGTAGATGGCGATCTGCAGAATGATGAGCGCCCTCTTGCGCTTGCGTTCCTTTTGATCCATGCCAAAAGCTCCTTCCTAGATATCGGCGGCAGCCAGACAGGCGGCTGCGACCTCACGTAGTCCGTCGGTAATCGCTCCATCAGCGCTCAACGGCGCGAGTATGCAGGCCTCGGCCGCCTCCAATTCGGTTGCGCCGGAAGCGATCAGTTGTGCAGCCGTGACCAGCACCCTGGTCGACGGCGGTTCGAAGTGGAATGCGTCGTCAGCGGTGCGGATCGCGACCGCGCATTGCACGAGGCGCTGCGCGGTCGGCAACGGGACGGCCGTCTCGGCGACGACCACCTCGGCCTCGCGGTCGGGCGGCAGATACTTCATCGGGAGCGTGACAAACCGCTGCCGGAATGACGGTTTGAGCTCCTTGAGTGAGCTGCGGTACGCGGGGTTGTACGAACACACGAGCATGAACGTCTCCGGCGCCCGGACGACCTCGCCCGCCCGGTCCAGGTACAGGGCGCGGCGATGATCCGTCAGCGAATGCAGGATCGCCAACGAGTCGTGCCGGGCCTCTACGACCTCGTCCAGATAGCAGATGGCGCCCGCCTTGACCGCTCTGGTGAGGGGCCCGTCCGTCCACACGACATCGCCACCCGTCACCATGAACCGGCCGACGAGGTCGGAACTGGTCAGATCGTCGTGGCAACTGATCGTCACCACTGGTCGCCCCAGTAGCAGACCCATGTGCTCGACCAACCGCGTCTTGCCGCACCCCGTCGGGCCGGTCAGCATCACGGGGATGCGCCGGCGATACGCCTGCTCGAACAGCTTTATTTCATTGCCGTTCGCGAAGTAGGTATCGGTGGTCATCGCTTCCCTCACAGGTCTATTCGTTACGCGGCGACGAGCTCGCGATGGACATGCGCCAACACTCGCGGGAGCTCCTCCACTCGCCGGATGCGTTGGGACCGGCGGGGTCCGAAGACCTCAGGAAGCGGATCGACGCGGGTCGGTCCGACGCCGACGTAGTACACGGAGACGCCGGCGTCATTGGCTTCCTCGACCGCGTGCGCGGCGTCGGCCCAGGCGTAACGGCCCTCGTAGCCCTCGTCGGAGATCAGGCCATCGCCGATCACGATCAGCAGGCGTCGCTCGGACGGCTGCGCCAAGAGCCGGCTCGTCAGGTGGCGCAGGGGCGCACCGAGTCTGGTGTAGCCGCCGGTTTCCAGGCCGAGGCGACTGGGCGGCACGAACCGCGGGTCCTCGAAGTCTTTCAGGCACCGCACCTCAACTCGGTGTCGGGTATTGCCCGTGAACACGAAGACCCCGTGCCGCTCGCGGGCGAGTTTCATCGCGCGGGAAAGCGCGTCGGCGCAGGCCAGCTCCAGCTGGAAGATCCGCCCGCCGTGGACACCCAGCGACGAACTGCCGTCGAGTAACAGCGCGGTGGTGACGTCACGCCTGCCCGGCAGTAGTTCGCGGAAGATGCGCGGTTCGGCAGCCTCGCCTGTCGCCACGTCGATGTAATGGCTGACGTATTGCTCGACGTCGATGTCTGAACCGTCTTCGAGTCGGCTCGTCATCGCCCGATGCGTGTGCTCTTCGAACCATTTCCGTAGGTCGGTGGATATCGAATCCGGTTGACGGGTAGGGCTGGTGTGGGTGCGTTCGAGCACCGCGACGTGGTCGGGCATGAACCGCTTCGTCCACGCATTCCATTCGGGATATGGGATGCCGGGCCGATGATCCGGGGTGATGTCGAGGTCGTTGTCCTCGGTCCGGCTCGGGGGCGGCAGATTCGAGTTGCGCACGCCACCGTCACCGCCGACGGGTACCGAGTACGGTCGCGGCAGCCGCTTCTGCGTTGTGGTCCAAGGCATCCTGCCGAATGTGCGTCGCAACTTGTCGGTCAACCCGCGCGGCAGCGTGTAGGCCAGCGGCAGGCTGCCGAGGAGTGGATGCACATTCAGTGCATCGTCGTTGCCTGCCATCGCCATCGCACGGTTGAGCATCTCCTCGGCGTCTGTGTCATCGGCGACGATTTCGAGATCGGGTAGCACCCGCTGGATCTCGGTGAGTAGCCCCGGCCACCGTGACGCGATCCAGCCGAGCGCGACGCCGGCCTCGACGAGCGTGAGCGCACGGAGTTCCCGTGTCGACAGCTCATTCAGCCGGTACGCGGTCACGCGTTCCTTCGACGGCGAACACTGAAGTGCAACACCGCATGTCACGGTCCGCCGCGTCCAGTCGCCCAGCACCGTCGGGTAGGGCACGTGGACGTATTTCAACGTCGCGTTCAATCCGAAGGTTCGCCTGTCACCGGTGACCAGCCGCACTCCGTCGCGTCGCTGGTCACTCAGTGCGACCGCCGCAACAGCGCAACTGCGTTCGAGCGCCATCGCGTTGGCATCCGAGAGCTCGGCCATTGCGAATCAGAACGTTCCGATGTTGGAGAACATCCAGTACCAGAACGCAATGATCAGGATGGTGCCGCCCCACGCGGCGACGTAGCGAAGAATCTCCCAGAGATAACCCATGAACTGACCTTTCGTTGACCGACTAGTGGATTTCCAGACCCCGGACGGCCGATGCGACGAGCTTGAGCAGCATCGCGTCGCGGACCTCGACACGGTCGGTTGTCGTGAGCACTCCGTAGATGCCGAGCAAGAAGAACGTCGCGCTGTAGAACGCATCCACCTCCGGATGTACCGCACCGTCGCCGCGGGCACGCTCGATCTCGCGAACCAGCAACACGATCACAGGATGGTCCGTCCAGTCGTCCTTGGTGGGGCGCGACGGTGAGAAGTGCAGCGCAAGTAATTCTTTGAAGAGCAGCGGGCCGAGCTGCTGCTCCAGGCCCGTCACCAGGTGCACGACCTCGGTCAACGCATCTGTCAGGTGGTGCGTGCTGTCGAGGAACCTGGCGAACTCTTCTGCGAGATGAGCCTCCTCGTGCCTCTCCAGTTCGAGGAGGACGTGCTCCTTGCTCGGGAAGTGGAAGAAGAAGGTTCCGTGCGCAACGCCCGCGGCAGCCACGATCGCGTTCACATCGGCGCCTGCCATACCCACGCGCTTGAACTCGGCGACCGCCGCGTCGAGAAGGCGCTGCCGCGTCTGGAGCCGTCGAGTTTCCCGCGCCGACGGCTTGACCTGTGGCGTCATGGTCTGCCATTTGTAACCCAGATACTGACTGAAGTCAATGAGTTAAGTCAGTCAGAGAAGATCTCACGGTTGACCGAGTGCAGATACGGGATGGCGAGGAACGGGGTGATGTAGAAGATGTCGTATAGCCACCAACCGATCACCGGAAGCACCACACCGGCGAATCGGACGTCGGCGTACATGGTCATGTTGAACACGTAGCCGCACCAGACCACCACGCCCATCCAGCAAGTGATGATCATCCACTGGTGGCCCCACCGCTTCATCTGCAAGAACCCGATCGCCGCCGCGATGCGCATGGTGAACACGGTGAAGATGAGCCCGATCTCCCAGCCTTTTTCACCCGGTCCGGCCGCGCCGCCGATCCACAGCTCGTTGAAATGCCAGAAGTAGCCGGCGTCAAACATGTTGCCCCAGCCGGTAAGAAGCACGCGGGCCAACAGGGTGTGATTGGCCACCATGTCGAGCGCCCAGCCGACCGTGTTGATGGCGGCGTCGATGATCACCAGATACCCGAGCAGCGTGACAAGCATGGGGCGAACGGACAAGCCGTCGCGTTGAGCCTTGCGGAGCAACCACACGCCCCGCAGGAACAGCGGCAGACCGAAAATGCCGAGCGCTGCGGTGCCGATCAGGATGCTGCCCGAGATCAGCCACTTGTCGGCCTGGCGCTGTGCCAGCCGCGACTTCTCCATGTGGTCGTCGAGACCGGCTTCGATGCCGGTGGCGCGCACGGTCGGCAGATTCATGCTGACTGACTATAGTCAATCAGTTAATGAGCCTCAATGCTGCGCATGGTCCTGGTCACGTAGTCCTCGAGCATCGCGCCCTGTGCCGGCCAGTCATGGGTGGTGGTCAACAGCGCATACAGGCCGAGCAGAAAGAACACCGCGCTGTTCATCGGGTTCACATCGAGATCCACCTGACCACTCTGTTGCGCATGCTCTATCTCTCGCGCCACCGTCACGATGACTGGATGTTCCTTGCTCTCGTCGGTAGGGCGGGTTTGGGAGAAGTGCAGTGCCAGAAAGTCTTTGAACAGTGCGGCGCCGAGCCGGCGCTCCAGCCCGACGACCAACCGCACTGCTTCTTGAAGCAGGGAGGCTAGGTCGCGCTCCGAATCCACATAGCGGCTAAGCTGTTTGGCGATCCGCTCCTCTTCGCGCCGCTCGAGTTCCAGGAGCACGTGCTCCTTGGTGGGGAAATGGAAGAAGAACGTGCCGTGTGCGACCCCTGCGGCAGTCACGATCGCGCCGACGTCGGCCGCCGCGAGGCCGGATCGCTTGAACTCGGCAATCGCCGCTCCCATCAGCCGTTCCCGCGTCTGCAAGCGTTTGGTCTCGCGAGCTGAGGGCTTGTCCACCACTGCCATGGCTCAACAATATCGTTGGGAGGGGCAGCCCGGGGGCGCTCCATTGACTTGAGTCAATTTGGCCCGTTAGATGAGCAGACATCCCGCAGACGATGGGCGGACGGCATGCGAAGAGTGGTCCAGTTCTCCTCCGGCAACGTCGGGCGGCACTCGCTGCGGGCCATCATCGGCAGGCCCGACCTACAGCTGGTCGGTGTGCACGCCGCCAGCCCGAACAAGATCGGGCGGGACGCGGCCGAACTCTGCGGACTCGACGAGCCCACCGGCGTCGTCGCGACCGACGACATCGATGCGCTGATTGCACTGAAGCCCGATTGCGTCGTCTACACCGCCCAGGGTGAGACCCGGCCGATGGAGGCCATCGAGCAGATGGCCAAGTTCCTTGCCGCGGGCGTCAATGTCGCGGCTACGTCAATGGTGTGGCTGGTGACGCCTCGCCAGGCCGACGACTGGCTGCGGTTGCCGCTCGAACAGGCCTGCGAGGCAGGCGACGCATCGCTGTACGTTAACGGGATCGACCCCGGCTACTCGGGTGACACCGAGGTGCACAGTGCGCTGAGCCTCGTCACTCGCGCCAGGTCGATCACCGTCCAGGAGATCTTCGACTATGCCAACTACGACGACTACGAGTTCACGGGCAGATCAATGGGTTTCGGTATGACTGCCGACGACGAGACGCCGATGCTCTTCCTGCCGGGCGTCCTGACCACGATGTGGGGCGGCCCGGTCCGCAATCTCGCCGACCAGCTCGGCGTGGAACTCGACGAGGTCCGTCAGCGTATCGAGCCGTGGTACGCCGAGACGCGAATCGAATGCAAGATGACGACGGTGGAACCCGGGCAGATGGCGGCGGTGCGGTTCGCGGTTGAGGGGGTGCGTGACGGGGTTGCGGTGATCACCATGGAACACATCACCCGGCTCACCGCGGCCTCGGCGCCGGACTGGGAGTACCCGCCGGACAACAAGGTTGGCGTGCACCGCGTCGTGGTGGAAGGGGAGCCGCGCGTCGAGCTCAACACGCACGTCTCCGACCCGGCCCTGGATGTCACGGAGGCGGGATGTGTCTCCACCGCCGCCCGAGTGGTCAACGCGATCGACTGGGTCTGCCGCGCGCCCAAAGGATTGATCGCCGTGGAGGATATTCCGCAGTCGGCGGTCATTCGCGGGTTGATGTGGTGACGGCGTCGGCGATCGGGGTGTCGCCGGAGATCACCTCGAACGTCTGACCGGCGGTTCCGGGCGTGTCGAGAACCGCGAGCAAGACCGCGGCGACGTCCTCGCGCGGAATATTCCCACGTCCGGTGCTGTCCGCGATCAGCACGCGGCCGGTCCCCGGATCATCGGTGAGATGACCCGGCCGGACGATGGTGGATTCGAGTGCTTTCCGTGCTCGGACGTTGTCGTCCGCGGCGCCTTTCGCCCGTAGGTAGGCCACGAAAACCGGATCACCGGCGTCATCCGGGGCGTCGGCGTCCGCACCCATCGACGAGATCATCACGTAGCGACTGATTTTCGCCGCTTCGGCCGCGTCCGCTAACAGAATGGCGGCATCGCGGTCGACGGTCTCTTTGCGTGCCGCCCCGCTGCCGGGGCCCGCCCCGGCGGCGAAGACGACGGCATCGGCACCCTCGAGATGTGACGCGACATCATCGACCGACGCGTTCTCCAGGTCGACGACCAATGGCTGGGCGCCGCCCGCTTGGAGATCTGCGGCATGGTCCGGATTGCGGATGAAGCCGGCGACCGAGTCGCCGCGCCGAGTGAGAAGTTGTTCGAGGTTCAGGGCGATCTTGCCGTGCCCGCCGGCGATGACGACGCGCATCAGGCCGCGAACACCTGTGAGTCATCGGCAAACGCTTTGAACTCCAAGGCGTTTCCGGAAGGATCGAGGAGGAACATCGTCCATTGCTCCCCCGTCTCGCCCTCGAAGCGCACGTACGGTTCGATGACGAAGTCGACCTCCGCCGCCCGCAACCGCTCGGCGAGCTTGTGGAACTCCGCAACCGCCAGGATCAGGCCGAAGTGGGGCACGGGAACGTCGTGCCCGTCGACCGGATTGTGAATAGCTTGCGGGCGTTCGGGCGCCAGGTGTGTGACGACCTGATGGCCCTGCAGGTTCCAGTCGATCCACGTTTCGGCGCTGCGGCCCTGTTCGAGGCCGAGCACCTGCCCGTAGAACTCGCGGGCCGCGGCGAGGTCGTCAACGGGCATCGCCAGGTGGAAACGGGGGATGGGGGAGTCGAGCACTGTCATACCGCGATGCTACGGACTGTGCCTCGTGAGCAGACGCGAGGTGCTCGAATTGAAGGGCGTGTAGTGCCCACCTCTGGGCGACAATGTCGCCGGGTAGCGACAACGTCGCTCGGACCCGGGCACTTAGGAAGGCCGGCCCAGGGCACTAGCCGAGCCGCTCCCGGAGCTCCCGCTTGAGCACCTTGCCGTAGCTGTTCTTCGGAATCTCGTCGATGAACTCGTAGCGCTTCGGTCGCTTGAAGCGCGCGATGCGCTCCAGCAGATACGCGTCCAGTTCGTCCGCCGACGCCGAGCCCACGATGAACGCGACGACGACCTCGCCCCACTCCTGATCCGGCGCGCCGACGACGCACGCCTCCGAAACGCCGGGGTGCCCGATCAGCACCTCTTCCACCTCACGGGGGTAGATGTTGCTTCCACCGCTGATGACCACGTCCTTCGAGCGGTCGCGCAGGGTCAGGAACCCACACGCATCGAAGGACCCCATGTCTCCGGTGTGCAGCCAACCGTCCCGCAGCGTCGACGCCGTCGCGTCGGGGTTCTTCCAGTAGCCGGCCATCACAACGTCGCCGCGGCAGACGATTTCGCCGATCTGATCGACCCCGGCAGGCGAACCGTCCGTAGCGAGCACCGCGACATCGACGCCGGATCGCGCATAGCCCACTGACCCCAAGATCGCGTCGTCCGCGTCGAGGTGGTCGGCTCGACGGAGGCCGGTGATCGTCATGGGCGCTTCACCTTGGCCGTAGAGCTGGACGAAAATCGGGCCGAACGCGGCCATCGCCTTCTTCAGGCTGTCGACGTACATCGGGCCGCCGCCGTACACCACCGTTTTCAGGTTTCGCGGGCGTGCCCGCCCAGTCTGTACCAGGCGCTGCACCATGGTCGGCGCGAGAAAAGCGCTGCAGCCCGGGTGGAATTCACTTAGATCGAGCAACTCGTCCGGTTCGAACGCACCCGATGCAGGCACCACCTGCCGTGCCCCCCGCAGCACGTAAGGGGCGACGTATAGGCCGGAACCATGCGACATCGGTGCGCCGTGGATGAGGCTGCAGTTCTCGTCGGGCGAATCGAAGTCTGCGAGATGGGCGACGGTCATCGCTATCAGGTTTCGATGCGACAGCATCGCGCCCTTCGACCGGCCCGTGGTTCCGCTGGTGTAGAACAGCCACGCCAACGTCGCCGGGTCGGTGTTCTCTGGAGGCGCTGACGGCATTGCGGCGAAGCGGCTTTCGTACCCGTCGGCCCCGATCACCTCGATCGGCACCGTGGTCAACGGCGTGAGCCCCTCGGCGATCTTCGCCGACGCGAACACCTGCGTCACGCCGGCGTCATCGAGGATCTGCTCCATCTCGCGAGGATGCAGCTTGTAGTTGATCGGCACGAACACCCGCTCCGCGGCCCAGATCGCGAACATCAGCTCGACGATCTCCGGGCAGTTCTCACTCGCGACCGCGATGCGTGCGCCGGCCGGACCCAGCCCGCCGATCGAGGTGGCCAGCCGCAACACCCGATCCCGCAGCTCGGCCCACGTACAGCGTTGGCGTTCACCGAGATACAGCGCGCCTCGGTCACCGAAGCGGGCAGCGGCCTGGTCGAGCAGCGCGAACAGGTTCAACGCTGGACCCATTCCGACGTCAGCGCGAAGTCCGAAAGATACTTCGTCGAACTCCACCCACCATCGACCACGATCGTCTGGCCGTTGATGTAACTGCCGCCCTCCGAACACAGAAACGCCACCGTGCTCGCGATGTCGTCGATCTTGCCCAGCCGCGGATATGGTGTCATCTCGATGTTGATCTTGCGGAACCGCTCATCCTCAAGGCGCGTAGCCACCATCGGGGTCAGCGTGACGCCCGGCGCCACGGCGTTGCAGCGGATGCCTTGCGGGCCGTACTGGCAGGCGATGTGCGTGGTCAACGCCGTCAACCCACCCTTGGCCGCCGAATACGCACCGCCTCGAAGGCCACCGACGACGGCGAACGTCGACGTCACGTTGATGATCGCCGAGCCCAGCTGCATGTGTGGGATCACGTCACGCGCCAACCGGAACGGTGCCCGCAACATCAAACCCAGGAAATAGTCCAGGCTTTCGTCGTCGGTCTCGTGCAGCGGCTTCGGGCTTCCGACACCTGCGTTGTTGATCAGGAAGTCGATGTGTCCCCAGCGTTCGACCGCCAGGTCGACGATCCGTTGGGGCGCGTCGTCGGCGGTCAGATCGACGGCGATGGTCGCGACGCGATCGTCGTCGATGGTCTTCTCCAAGTCGGCCAGCCTGCCCGCGTCGCGTCCCGTACCGACGACCGCCATGCCCATGTCCGCGAGTTTGGTTGCGCACCCGAAGCCGATACCACTGCTCGCACCCGTCACGATCGCTACCTGCATCACACATCCACCTTCGTCAGCATCGCCCGGATCTGATGCTTCAGCACCTTGCCGGCGTCGTTCTTCGGTAGGGCTTCCCAGATCTCCACCTGCTCAGGCACTTTGAACTTGGCAACTCCTTCGCGCATCAGCAGGTCACGCAGCCCGGCCAGGTCGGGTGACGGCTGTGCGGAGGCCACGATGACGGCGCAGGCACGCTCTCCTGTCCGCTCGTCGGGAACGCCCACGACGGCGATCTCCGCGATGCCTGCGTGCCCGACGAGGATGTCCTCGATCTCCTTCGGCGAGATGTTCTCCCCGTTGCGGATGATGATGTCCTTCGCCCTGCCGGTGACCACCAGGAACTCGTCGTCTTCCCAGCGGCCGAGATCGCCTGTGCGGAAGAATCCGTCGTCGTCGAATGCCGCGGTCTCGTCCTCGGGGTGAAGGTAGCCGACCAGCATCTGCGGGCCGCGGGCACGGATCTCGCCGTCGGTCAACTTGATGGCGGCGATTCCTGCCTGGCCGTCCGACTCCGCCGCGTGCTCGACGTCGCCCAGTGCCCCGACGGTCGTCACCGGGACTTCCGTCGATCCGTAAACACGGCTGACCGCTGCGCGCTCGAAATAGCCTGCGGCCCTGCGGATCAGCGACGGCGGGACGGACGCGCCGCCGCAGATGAACACCTTGAGATCCGACAGCCGCGTCCCGGCCTTCTCGGCGGCGGCCAGCAAGCCAACGAGAAACGGAGTGGCTCCGGCCATATGCGTGCAGCGCTCGCAGGTCATCAGCGCTACCGCCATGTCCGGATCCCAACGTTCCATCAGAACAGCCGTGGTGCCCAACAGCAGCGGGCACTCGAAGGCATAGATGGAACCGCCGATGTGGGCGATCGGGGACGGGACCAGGAACACATCGCCCTCGTCGACCCTCCAGTGCATGCCGATCTGCAAGATCAGTGCATGGATCGAATTGTGCGTGTGCAGAACGCCCTTCGGTCGGCCTGTGGTGCCCGACGTGTAGAGGATCATGCGGACGCCGTCGGGGTTCAGCACCGGCAGGCCCGTCGCGCCGGTTCCGGTGAACAGCGACGGATACGGCGTGTGGCGTCCCGCGTCGCCTCGCAACACCACTACCTCGGGCGGTGAGGCCATCGCTGAGGTGACGCGATCCAGCATCGCGACGTAGTTGTGCTTGGCGAAGTCGGCCGGGATGAAGATCGCGCGGCTGTCGGCGTCGGACAGGATGAACTGCAGTTCGCGGTCCCGCAGCGAAGGCAGAACGGGATTCACGACCATCCCGGCAAGCGTCGCCGCAAGGTAGATGACCGCCGCCTCATGCCAGTTCGGCAGCATGAAGGACACCACGCTGCCCGGCGGCATCCGCGCCATGAGACTGTGCGCCAGCGTGCTCGCCCGCTCATGTAACGTTCGGCAGTCGAGTCGGATGTCGCCGTCGACCAGAACCGTTCGGTCAGGTGTGCGGCGCGCGGCATCGCGCAATGAATCGGCGAGGGTGGAGCGAACCCACAGCCCGCGGCGATACGTCTCGGCTGTGCGATCGTCGTCGACCCTCACGGACCCGAACCTAACCCTTGATCCTGCGCATGGTCATGGAATGGCGATACCGCGCCGAGGGATGCGTATTGACGGTCACCTGGGCGACCTCACCGTCCGACGTCGTATAGGTCCGTTGCATTTCGAGTGCGGCACTGCCCGTTTCGACTCCTAGCAACGCTGCCAGCTCACGAGACGTCGCGATCGCAGAGATTTCTTGATGCACCTCGACGACGCTCACCCCGAAGAGGTCTTCGATCAGCGGGAAGATCGGGCCTGAGTGCCTTTGCAACAGCCTGCCCACCGCGGCGAAGGCGCGGTTGATGTAGTACTCGGTCTTGCACACCGGCGCCTGGCTCTCGTCGGCCTGCCGGTAGCCGCGCACCGCGAGCCACTGCGATCCGACGTCGAGACCGGTCCGCGCGGCGAGGTCGTCGTCGACAGTCACCATCGCGTTCGACTCGATCGTGAACGGTGCGCCGGTTGCGAACGCGAGCAGGTCGTTGATCGACATCACGTCCTGCGCATAGGAATTCGTCGCCGAGCGCGGGATGACGAGGGTGCCTGCCCTGGGCCGCGACGCGACCAGGTTGTCCTCGCGAAGCCGGCGCAGGGCCTCGCGGATCGTGTAGCGGCTCACCGCGAATCGCTCGCACAGCTCGTGTTCGGTCGGCAACTGTGAGCCCACGGGGTAGACGCCGTCGACGATCTCCTTGCGAAGGGTGCGTGCGACCTGAAGGTAGCGGTGGTCGGCCGGCGTGACCGTCACGTGCCGACCCGTCGCAGCGCAAGCACGCTGCCGTCACCGTCCGCCGAAACGTAAAGAGTGCCATCGCGGCCCGCGGCGATGCCCGCGAAGGGCCCCTGCGGCCCGGAGAACGGTGGCATTCCCTTCAGTGGTTTGGGTTCCACGCCGGGCGGAGCTCCTACGGGAAGGCCGGACGCGATCGTATGACGCTCCTTGCTGTTGAGGTCGAACGCGATCACTTCCTTGGCGCCGGCATCGACGACATAGAGCTGACCGTCGACGACGAGGATGCCTTGCGGCCGCCGCAATCCGTCCGCCACGGTCTCTGCGGACGACCCCGACAGCCGCACCACTCGTCCCGCACCGGACTCCGCGACCAACGGATTGCCATCGGGGTCGAACGCCACGCCGACCGGATCACACAACGAGGACGCCAGGGTCTCGACGCTGCCCGATCGAAGGGCAAGCACGCGACCGGTGCCGAGTTCGGCGAATACGACAGTGTCGCCCGGCCCCGTCGCCACGCCATACAACTGATCGAAGTCGGTTGCGAGGTAATCGGTTTCGTTCGCGCCCGGCCGGTACCTGGCCAGCTGGCCGCCAGACGTCGTGACCACGAACTCGCCGGGACCGGTCGCGGCCAGTCCGCGCACGAACCCGGGATAGCCGGGTGAGAACAGCATGCCGACTGTCTCCAGCGACCCGTCGGCGCGCACCACGTAGAAATAGGTGCCGTCGGCGACATAGAGATTCCCGTCATCACCCACGGCCAGATCCAGCGGCCAGTTCAGCCCTCCCGGCACCACGGTGCTCGTGTCACCGCCTGCCAGGATCTCGGTGATCTCTCCGGTGAAGTTCGAGACGAACAAGCGGCCGGCTGCGAATGTCAGGTTGTCCAAGCCCGGGGTCAGCTGCGCCAGCACGGTCTGGGATCCGCTGCGCGGATCGACGCGCAGCACCTGCCCGCTGGCCACCTGCGTCGAGACGATGAAGCCCTCGGCGTCGAACTTCACCGCGTCGGGCACCCCGAGGTCGCAGGCGACCCGCTGCGGCTCACTGTGCACCTTTGAGTCGGGATCTACTCGCCAGATCTCGTTCGCGGTCATGACAGGGAAATAGAGCATCCCGTCGGGGCCGACCTCCATCGCATTGGGCGACGGCAGGTTCTCGGCCAGGATTCGCACGATGGATCCGCTGCCGTCGAGCTCCATGAGCCGACCGCCGTCGCGGCACTCGTTGATGAACAGCCGACCGCGGTGCACGGTGATCCCGTTGGCGCACGGAAGGTCGTCGCGCAGCACGCGGGTCCCGCCACGGGTGTCGCGCACGCTGACCCGTCCGTCCATCACCTCGGTCGCGTACATATTGCCGCTCGGATCGAACGCGACATCGTCGGGCGCGATGATGTCGCCACCCTTCGCGCTCACGGTGTCAAGCAGTCCGGTCTCCAGATCCAGTGCGCTGATCTGGCTGCCGGTCACCTGCGCGACATAGATGCGCCCGTCGGGTCCGGTGCGCAGACCGTTGGCACCGAACAGCCGACTGGGCGCGGTAAGCCGCTCGATTCGCCAGCCGTCGGCGACGGTGGCCGGGTTACCGGCGGAGTAGCGGGCCTGCAGCACGTCCGAGGTCATGACCTCGCACGCTATCAAGCGCATTTGGTCCAGACAATAGCCGCAATAGCGACCTGATCCGGCCTTGACGGCGGCATTCCCGCTGCGGAATAGTGTTCTTCAATATGCAGAGCACCGTATGTTGTCCGGACAAATAAGCGGCCATGGACGATCTCTTGAGGCTGGACGGCCGCATCGTCGTCGTGTCGGGCGCCGGCGGGGGTGGCATCGGAACCACGGTGACGCGATTGGCCGCCGAGGCCGGCGCCACCGTAGTCGGGGTGAGTCGGTCGAAGGAGAACCTGGACGAGCACGTCACTCCGCTCGCGCAGCGGGGCCTGTCCGTCGTTGCGGTAGCCGCCGACGCGTCCACCGATGACGGCATCGCCACCGTCATCGATCAGGTCCGGCGGACCGACGGCAAGCTGTACGGGCTCGTCAACGTGGCGGGCGGTGCGGAACCGTCGACGTGGATGCCCTCCACCCGGGTGACGCGTGACGACTGGCGCGATTTGTTCACCAGGAACCTGGAGACGGCGTTCTTCATGAGCCAGGCGGTGGCCCGCGAGATTCGCGAGCAGGGCAACCCAGGGTCGATCGTGTCGATCTCGTCGATCAGCGGCATGAACACCGCCCCGTTCCACATCGCCTACGGAACGGCCAAGGCTGCGATCGCGGCGATGACCCGGACCATGGCAGTCGAGCTGGCGCTGGAAAACATCCGGGTCAACGCCGTCGCGCCGGGAGTGACCGAAACGGCCGCGTCGCGCACGTATACCGGCGACGACCCCGACCGCGATCGTCAGGCGATCGCGATGGGACGTAGAGGGCGGCCCGAGGAGCAAGCCGGCGCCATCCTGTTCCTGTTGTCGGATCTGTCGAGCTACATCACCGGACAGACCCTGCTCGTCGACGGTGGGCTGAACCTCAAGTGGACTCACCTCGGCGCCGACAACACCTCTCTGTTCCTCAGGGACGACAACTTCCGCAACGCCATCAGGCGGTTCTAGGAGGGTGCGATGACCGACATGGAAGTGAAGGCGGCCGAAGAGCTTTCGCAACCCGTGACCATCGGGGTGGAGGCCTACATCTCGGAGGACTATGCCCGCGCCGAACGCGACAAGCTGTGGCGCAAGGTGTGGCAACAGGTCGGCCGGGTCGAGGAGATCCCCGAGGTCGGCAACTACCTCACCTACGACATCCTCGACGACTCGATCCTCGTCGTGCGCACGGGTCCAAACGAGTTCAAGGCACATCACAACGTGTGCATGCATCGCGGACGTCGGCTGATCGACACCCCCGACGGTGCCAAGAATGCCTGTGGCAGAGCACGCAAGTCTTTCGTCTGCGGATTCCACGGCTGGACATACGGACTCGACGGCGCGTGCACGCACATCCGCGAGCAGGACGACTGGAAGGGCCAGCTGACCCCGCAGAACACCCATCTCGCTTCGGTTCAGGTCGACACCTGGGGCGGTTGGTTGTTCATCAACATGGATCCGGACTGTGAACCGTTGGCGGACTACCTGTTTCCCGCCGCGAAGATACTCGACCCGTTCGGGCTGGAGAACATGCGCTATAAGTGGCGCAAGTGGCTGTACTTCGACTGCAACTGGAAGGTCGCGATGGAGGCCTTCAACGAGACCTACCACGTGTTCACCACACATCCTGAGTTCAACAAGTTCGGCGAATTCAAGGGTTGGGCCAAGGCGCAGGGCAAGCACAGCAACATCGGCTACGACGCGCCGAAGGGTTTGGACGAGACGAAGTCGAAGATCCGGCTCGGCACCGGCGATCCGCGCATCTCCACTGCCGAAATGCAGGTCTACACAATGGAAGAGACCAATGCCACCACCACGCAGACACTGGTGAACGCGGCCAAGCGGCTCGTCGACGAACTGCCGGAAGGTACGCCTGCCGACAAGGTGCTCGAACACTGGCTGGCCTCGGCGCGTCGCGACGACGAAGTGCGAGGGGTGATCTGGCCGACGATCCCGGCCGACATCCTCGGGCAAAGCGGCACCGCGTGGCAGATCTTCCCGAACTTCCAGATCGGCCAGGGCCTGACCAGTGCGCTGTGCTACGGTGCGCGCCCACATCCTAGCTACGACCCGAACAAGTGCATCTTCGAGGTCGCCACTTACGAGCTCTTCCCGAAAGGGCAAGAGCCGCAGACCGAGTGGCAGTACACACCCAAGGAGAGCCCCAACTGGCTGTCGGTTCTGCCGCAGGACTTCTCGAACATGGCCGCGGTACAGCAGGGCATGAAGTCAGCAGGCTTCCCAGGGACCAAGCCCAATCCGTACCGCGAACGCAGCACGGTCAACCTTCACTACCAACTGTCCAAGTACATGGGCGCCGGCGAACCGCGCGAGCTTTAGGAGAACCCTGACCAATGACGTTGTTCGATACATGCGGACCGACCCCGACGCCTGACGACATCGACATCGACGCGCTGCGAGAGAAGTACCTGCACGAACGCGACAAACGGCTGCGCGCAGACGGATCGACGCAGTATCTGGAACTCAAGGACGATTTCGCGGAGTTCTCGGAAGTCGATCCGCACACACCGGTGATCCCGCGCACGCCGATCGCCGAGGACATCGAGGTGGCGGTTCTCGGCGGTGGCATCGCCGGGCTGCTGGCGGGCGCTTACCTCAAGAAGGCGGGCGTCGACGACGTTCACGTCATCGAGATGGGCGGGGACTTCGGCGGTGTCTGGTACTGGAACCGCTTCCCGGGAATCCAATGTGACAACGACGCGTACTGCTACATCCCGATGCTGGAAGAGCTCAACTTCATGCCGTCGAAGAAGTTCGCCGACGGTGCCGAGATCTACGAGCATTGCCGCCGTATCGCAAAGCATTTCGGGCTGTACGACGGCGCGATCCTGTCCACCCAGGTACGCACGGTCTGCTGGGACGAAACAATCAAACGGTGGCGGTTGACTACCAACCGGGGCGACGACATCCGTGCCCGGTTCGTGGTCATGACACAGGGCTCCTACAACCGGCCGAAGCTGCCAGGTATCCCTGGGATCAAAGACTACTTGAGTGCTGGGGGACACGTTTTCCACTCAGCGCGCTGGGACTACGAGTACAGCGGCGGAGACGCCAACGGCGGACTCGACAAGCTCGGCGACAAGCGCGTCGCACTGGTCGGCACCGGCGCGACGGGTGTGCAGCTCGTTCCCCACCTGGGACGGGATGCCCAGCACCTCTATGTGTTTCAGCGCACGCCCTCCTCGGTAGACGAGCGCGAGAACGAGCCAACGGACCCGCAATGGGTGAGCAGGCTGCAGCCCGGCTGGCAGGCGGAGCGGAAGCGCAACTTCCATCGGTGGTCACCTTTCGAGGGTGTGGTTTTCGATGCCGCAGACCAGGTCTGCGACTTCTGGACCGAACTGGGCCGCAATATGACCGCGCGGATCGCGGCGAGCGACGATCCCGCGTCGCTGAGCATCGAGCAGATCATGGCGATCCGGGAAGAGGAAGACTACAAGATCATGGAGCGGCTGCGCCGCCGCATCGGCGACATCGTCGAGGATCCGGACACTGCGGAGGCGCTCAAACCGTATTATCGGTTCCTCTGCAAGCGGCCTTGCTCGAGCGACGAGTACCTGGCCACCTTCAACCGACCGAACGTCACGCTGGTCGACGTGTCAGAGTCCAAGGGGGTGGAAAGGCTCACGGAGAAGGGGATCGTCGCCAACGGCGTTGAGTACGAAGTCGATTGCGTCATCTTCGCGAGTGGTTTCGAGATCTCCACGGAGATCAGCCGTCGCTACGCGATGGATGCCATCGAAGGCCGTGACGGCGTGTCGCTGTTCGACCACTGGCGTGAGAAATTCAAGACGCTGCACGGGATCACCAGCCACGGTTTCCCCAACCAGTTCCATACGGGCTTCATCCAGGGCGGGGTCTCGGCCAACACCACGGCGATGTTCGAGCAGCAGGCCGAGCACATCGCCTACATCATCTCGGAGGCGGTGAAGCGCAAGGCGACGACTGTCGAGCCGAGCGTGGCAGCCCAAGACAATTGGGTGAACACGATCCGAGAACTCTCGATGGACAACTCCGCGTTCGAAGTGTCCTGCACGCCGGGCTATTACAACAACGAGGGTGGTGGCGGCGGTCAAGGCATCCGGTCGTTCCTCGGCGAGCCTTACTCGCCTGGCTTCTACGCGTTCGACGACCTGCTGAAGGAGTGGCGTGAGAAGGGTGATCTGGACGGCCTGGTCCTCGGAAAATAGATGGCGGACTTGAGATTCGACGGCCGAGTCGCGGTCGTCACCGGAGGCGGCAGGGGACTGGGCCGCTCGTACGCCCTGCTGCTGGCGGCGCAGGGCGCGAAGGTCGTCGTGAATGATCCCGGCGGCAGCATCGCAGGGGATGGCACCGACGCAGCGCCCGCCGAGGACGTGGTTCGCGAGATCACCACAAAGGGTGGCGAAGCCGTCGCCAGCACCGAATCGGTGGCGGCCCCCGAAGGCGGCAGGGCGATCATCGACACCGCCCTGGAGCGATACGGCCGCATCGACATCCTCGTCCACAACGCCGGAAACGTCCGTCGCGCGTCGTTGAAGGACGTGTCTTACGACGACTTCGAGGCGGTCGTCGACATACATCTGCGCGGCGCTTTCCACGTTGTGCGGCCGGCGTTCCCGCGGATGTGCGAGGCGGGCTATGGCCGCATCGTGCTCACCTCGTCGATCGGCGGACTCTACGGCAACCATGAGGTTGCGAACTACGCGGTGGCCAAGGCAGGCGTGATCGGCCTGTCCAACGTCGCGGCAATCGAGGGCGCCGCGCACGGCGTCAAGAGCAACGTGATCGTTCCCGCGGCGGTCACGCGAATGGCCGAGGGCATCGACACCTCCGGCTATCCGCCGATGGGACCGGACTTGGTGGCACCCGTGGTCGGCTGGCTTTCGCACGAATCCTGTTCTGTTACTGGGGAGATGCTCGTGGCGCTCGCCGGTCGAGTGGCCAGGGCCGTCGTCTGCGAGACTCCCGGCGTATATCGGCCGTCGTGGTCGATCGCGGAGGTGGGCGAACACATCGCCGCCATTCGCGACGCGTCGACACCGGTCGTCTTTCCCGTAGTGCCCGACGGCCATGGCGACCACATCCGCTACAGCTTCGCGATGGCCAAGCAGGGGGCGGTCCATGCCTAGTGGTCCGCTGGCGGGCGTGTCGGTGGTCGACCTCACCGCGATGGTGATGGGGCCGTACTGCACGCAGATCATGGCCGACATGGGCGCCGACGTGATCAAGATCGAGCCGCCCGAGGGGGACAACACCCGCTTCATTTCGGTGGGGCCGGCCCCGGGAATGAGCGGCGTCTTCGTGAACGTGAACCGCGGTAAGCGCAGCGTCGTGCTGGACCTACGCTCCGAGGCAGGCAGGACCGCCCTTCAGGCGCTCGTCCTTGAGGCGGACGTCTTCATCCATTCCATGCGGGCCAAGGCGATCGCCAAACTCGGCTTCGGCTACGAGCAAGTCGCCGCACTCAACCCCCGCATCGTCTACACCAACTGCTACGGCTACGGTCGGCGCGGGCCGGAGCGGGACCTGCCCGCCTACGACGACACCATCCAGGCCGAGTGCGGGATCCCTGCCGTGCAGGAACAGCTGACCGGTGAGGCCAACTACGTCGGCACGATCATGGCCGACAAGGTCGCCGGGCTGACGGCGCTCTACGCCACGACGATGGCCCTCTTCCACCGGGAACGCACCGGGGAGGGCCAAGAGGTCGAGGTCAGCATGTTCGAAACCATGGCGTCGTTCATGCTGGTCGAGCATGCTAATGGGGCGATGTTCGATCCCCCGCTCGGCCCCGCCGTCTATCCGCGGACGGTCGCGCCGAACCGCAAGCCGTACCGCACGAGCGACGGCTACATCGCTGCGCTCATCTACAACGACAAGCACTGGAACGCGTTCGTCGACGCGGTGCGGCCTCCGTGGGCGACCGACATCTACGCCACGCTCGAACAGCGTGCCCGGCACATCGACACCGTCTACGGCCTGCTGGCCGAAACGATAAAGGAACGCACCACCAAGGAGTGGCTGGCGCTGTTCCGCGAACTCCAGATCCCCGCCGCGCCTCTCAACACCCCCGACTCTCTGTTCGAGCACCCTCACCTGAACGCAGTCGGGCTGTTCGAAACGGTGGACACACCGCACGGTCCTGTCCGCTTTCCCGGTGTGCCGACGTGGTTTTCGCGTACCCCGGGTAAGGTCGCCGGTCCAGCTCCGCTGTTAGGGGCGGACACCGAACAAGTGCTCGGCGAGCTCGGACTTGACTCGCGCGACATCGAACCTGCGGTGGAATCGGGATAGGTGCACACGTGGACTTCGAGATGGGCCAGAAGGCGGCTGACCTTCGCGGCGAATTACGCGAACTAGTGAAAGCCCATGTACCTGAGCACTATTTGGGCGCGTTCACCGACAACCCGGCGGACCTCGAGACTGCTCAGCAGTTTTGCCGGACCCTCGCGGACCGCAACCTGCTGTGCCTGGCGTGGCCGGAGAAATTCGGCGGCGGCGGCGCGTCGGTGTGGGAGCAGACCGTGGTCCGCGAAGAGATGTGGGCGCACCACGAGCCCCGCGGCGCCCAGTACATGGGAGTGAACTGGGTCGGACCCATCATCATGCGTCACGGCACCGAAGAGCAGCAGCGCAAACACCTGCCGCCCATCGCCCGCGGCGAAGTCATCTGGTGCCAGGGCTTTTCCGAGCCGGAAGCGGGCTCCGATCTCGCGTCGCTACGCACGGCGGCACGGCGTGATGGTGACAGCTGGTTGGTCAGCGGCCAGAAGATCTGGACGTCTTACGCCACCATGGCGCAGTGGTGCTTCCTGCTCGCGCGGACCTCCAAAGGCGAGAAAAAGCAACAGGGCCTGACAATTTTCCTCGTGCCGATGGATGATCCGGCGATCCAGGTGAGACCGATCCGCTGCATGATGGGCCCACACCACCTCAACGAGGTCTTCTTCGACGACCTGCGGGTCTCAGAGGCCGATGTGCTCGGCACCATCGATGCGGGCTGGTCGATCGTTCAGGATGTGATGTCCTTCGAGCGAGTCGGCATCGCCCGCTACGCACGCTGCGAGCGGTTGCTGTCTGCCGTGCCGGCGGTGCTCGGCGACAGATGGGACGACCTGCCCGCGGAGTTGCGGGCACGGTGGGTGCGCATGCTCACGCACTGTCGCCGGGCGCGACTGCTGGCGTACCGCGTCGTCGAGTTGCAAAGCAGCGGGCGCATCCAACCCGGCGACGCGGCCGCGTACCGGATCGCGGTCACCAAACTCGACCAGGACAGTGCGGAAGTGCTGATGGATATCGCTGCTGAGGTGTCCCACGACGACCCGCGCGCGAAGTGGTTCCTCGGCGAGGTCGAGGACCACTGGCGGTATTCGCAGGCCTCGACCGTGTCGTCAGGCAGCATCGAGATGCAGCGCATCCTGCTGTCGCGAACCTTGTTGGCAGGCGCGAAATGATTCTGGATCTCAGTGACGATGCCAAAGAATATGGCAGAGAGGCACTTCGGGCCTTCGAAGCAGCCGGCGGCGATCAGCTGGTGCAGCAGGCCGAAGCCAAACCGGATTTGCGCGAATCGCTCGCCGGTCCGGTGTTGAGCGAGCTCGGTGCGTGGGAACTCGACTCCCGCACGGATGCCGATGGGCTCGAGGCCGCTGCGGCACTGTGCCGCAGCGCCGGGTACTGGGCGCTGCCGTACCCGGTCGCCGAGCGACTGGCCAAACCGACCGACCTGGACGTCGACGGTCTCATCGTCGTGGCTGACAACCGGCCGTCCGGTGCGGTGGCAGGGCTGGACTCAGCATGGGCCACAGTCTCTTTGGGCGGCACGCGCAACAGGGTCGTGAGCCACGGCGCTGCCGGTCCCGGGTTCGTGGCCGAGCTCGAGCTGTCGGCCGTCGACCACAACGGAGCGAGCGACATCGCGCTCGGACTTGTGCTGCCGTGCTGGACGCTGCTCGGCATGCTCGACCGCGCGATGGAGCTGACCATCTCACATGTGAGCCTGCGCAAGCAGTTCGGCCAGCCGCTGTCGGCGTTCCAAGGCGTCCAGTTCCAGCTGACGGACGCCGAGGTCGAACGCACCGGTGTGGAGATTCTCGCCAAGTACGCATTGTGGAGCATCGGCACCGACCGGCCCGAGGCGCTGGACGACGCGCTCGCGCTGCGGATGTCGGCGATTGAGGCAGCGGAGATCGTCTTCCGTGTCTGCCACCAGCTGCATGGCGCGGTCGGGTTCTGCGATGAGACCACGCTGTCGTGGCTGTCGCGCTACAGCCAGCCGCTGCGTCGGCTGCCGCTGGGGCTGTCGGCGACGCGTGACGAACTGAGCCACCGAGTCGGGCGAACCGGGCTGACGGGTCTGTTCTCGTGACCGGAGAAGCTCAGTTTCGCCAACAGGTTCGCGGCTGGTGCGAACAGCACATCCCGCGGGATTGGCGGCAGACGCAGACCGGCGTCGGCGATGAGGAGTTCGTCCGCTTTCAGAAGTCCTGGTTCGCCGAACTGCACAGCGCCGGATACGCGGTGCCGCACTGGCCGCGCGAATGGGGCGGCGGACTAACGGTTTCCGAACAGATCGTGCTGTACCAGGAACTGGCCGCGCACGACGCACCGAGGCTGGTGCTGGCGTTCGTCGGAATCCATCACGCCGCCGCGACCCTGCTCGCTGCGGGCACCGACGAGCAGCGCCGACGGCACCTGCCTGCCATCCTGGACGGCGAGATCTGGGTCCAGGGCTTCTCCGAACCGGAGGCCGGATCCGACCTGGCCAGCCTGCGGACGTCGGCCCGGCGTGACGGTGACTCCTACGTCGTCAACGGCCAGAAGTTGTGGGCCAGCGGCGGTAAGCATGCGGACTGGTGCCTGCTGCTCGCCCGGACCGACCCGGAAGCGCCCAAACGCAAAGGCATTTCCTACTTCCTTCTCGACATGACCACGCCGGGCGTCGAGGTGCGACCCATCCGTAATGCCATCGGCGACGCACACTTCTGCGAGATCTTCCTCAACGACGTTGAGATTCCCGCCGCGAACCTCGTCGGCGTCGAGAATGCCGGATGGCAAGTGGCGCAGGCCACCTTGGGTGCCGAGCGCGGCCTGACCATGCTGGAACTCGCCGAGCGCCTCGGCAATGCGGGCTTCCGCTGGTTGGTTGAGGCGTCTCCGGTCGACGACCCGATCGTCGCCGACCGGCTCGCGCAGTTCGAAACCGAGATCACCGGGTTGCGCGGACTGTGCAGAAAAGTGGTCGAGGATAACGAGACTGGAACCGCAGGTCCCGCCGACGCGTCGATCGTCAAGCTCTACTACAGCGAGCTTCTGCAGCGGCTGACCGATTTCGGCGCCGAAATCGGCGGCCTGCCCGCGCATACCCGACTGGCCAAACCGATGTCCAGCGGCTGGGAATCCGGCTCGTGGATGCTCGACTTCATCGGCTCGTGGGAGTGGACGATTCCCGGTGGTTCGAGCGAAGTCCAACGCACGATCATCGGCGAGCGGGCGCTGGGACTGCCCCGGGAACCGAGCGCGGTGTGATGGCACACGAGTTCGCGGAGTTCCACAACGAGTTGCGATCGGTCGCGGGCGATCTGCTCGCCAAGGACCGGGCCGTCGACTGGTCGTCGCTCGTCGACGCGGGATGGGTGGGGCTGGAGGTGCCTGAGCAGTTCGGCGGCGCGGGTGCCACGTTCGCCGAGGTTGCGGTCATCTGCCAGGAGATGGGCCGCGCCGCAAGCGCCAACCACTACCTGGGCAGTGCGGTGCTGGCCATCGGGACTCTGAAAGCGCTGCAGCCCAGCGAGACTCGTGACAAGCTACTGTCCGATGCGACGTCCGGCGCTGTGAGAGTAGCCGTTGCGCTCGAGCCTGGGTTCGTGCCCGACGCCGAGGGTGCCGACCGGATCCTGGTGATCGCCGACGGCGGTGTCGCCGAGCCCGCCGCGGTCGTCACGCCGCAACCCGTCCTCGATGACACACGCCGGCTGGCCACGGTGACGGCAGACGACGTCGACGCCGCGGAGGTGCTCCGATTCGACGGCGACCCCGACGAAGCGGTTCGCCGGTTGAAAGACCGCGCAGCGGTCGCCATCGCCTGCGACAGCCTAGGGCTATGTGAGGCAATGCTTTCCGCAACAGTGGGCTACGCGAAGGTGCGCAGGCAGTTCGACCGTCCCATCGGCTCCTTTCAGGCCGTCAAGCATGCGTGCGCCGACATGCTGGTCAGCATCGCTGTGTCGCGGCAGCTTGTCGATGCGGCGGTGCAGGCCGTCGCCGAGGACCGGGCAGACGCCGGGGTGGCGGCCGCGATGGCCAAATCATATGTGTGTGGTGTCGCGGTCGACGTCGTCGGCAAGGCCATGCAACTACACGGCGGCATCGGATACACATGGGAAAGCGGCATCCACGTCTACCTCAAGCGCGCCGCACTCAATCGTTCGCTGTTCGGCTCACCGGCGGCTCACCGTAGAGAACTAGCTAAACGCTACCTATAAAAGGAGTTTCGACCAATGGGTGTACCCGTATACAAGCGCATTCTCGACCTTTTCGAGGCCGAGGGTGTCAACACGCTGTTCGGGATACCTGACCCGAACTTTGTGCACATGTTCGCCGAAGCCGACGCGCGCGGTTGGTCGGTCGTCGCACCGCACCACGAGTTGAGTGCCGGTTTCATGGCAGAGGCCGTCTCGCGCATGACCGGAGGGCCGGGCCTGTGCATCGGCACGCTCGGGCCGGGCATGGCCAACATGGCCGGAGCGATCATGTGCGCCAAGGTGGAGAACTCGCCGGTGATCTTCCTCGGCGGGCAGCGGGCACGCATCACCGAACGCCGAGTCCGCCGCGGGCGTATCCAGTTCGTCCGGCAGGAACCACTTTTCGCCCCATCGGTCAAGTACAGCGCATCGATCGAGTACGCCGACCAAACCGACGAGATCGTCCACGAGGCGATCCGGCGGGCGATGTCCGGCACCCCCGGCCCGTCCTACATCGAGTACCCGGCGCACGTGCTGCTACACGAGCTCGACGTTGCCGACCCGTTGCCGCCGAGCCGGTACCGGCTGGTGAACCAGGGTGCAGGTGCACCCGAGGTCGCCGAGGCCGCGAGGCTGATCCGGGAGGCCGAGAGCCCGATTCTGTTGGTGGGCCACGGTGTTCACACCTCGCGCACCCAGCCCGCGGTCAAGGAGCTCGCCGACCTGATGGCCTGCCCCGTCATCCAAACCTCCGGCGGCACGTCGTTCATCCCCGGGTTGGAGGACCGCACGTTCGCGTACGGCTTCTCGCCGTCGGCCGTCGAAGCGGTCGTCAACTCCGACCTGTGCGTCGCGCTGGGCACCGAGCTCGGCGAGCCGGTGCACTACGGCAAGACCCGGCACTGGGCCGAGCGCAACGACATTCGCAAGTGGATCTACGTCGAGCAGGACCCGATGGCGATCGGCGTCAACCGTCCGGTGGACGTGCCGCTGGTGGGTGACCTGCGCGGCGTCGTCCCACAACTGGTTGAGGCGCTGAGGGACACTCCGCGCCAACCGTCGCCCAATCTGGACGCGCTGATCAAGAAGGACGCCGAGGAGCTTACGCAACTCGCCGAGAACGCCCCGACCGGCAGAACTCCGGTTCACCCCGCTCGCTTCGTCGTCGAAGCCACCAAGGCGTTCCCGAAGGATGGCATCCTGGTGCGTGACGGCGGGGCCACGGTCATCTTCCAGTGGACCTACTCTCAGGCCAAGCCGCGCGACGTGATCTGGAACCAGAACTTCGGCCACCTCGGCACCGGGCTGCCCTATGCGGTCGGGGCGTCGGTCGCCGACGGCGGCAAGCGCCCGGTCATGTTGCTCACCAGTGACTCCGCCTTCCTGTTCCACATCGCCGAACTCGAAACCGCTGCGCGGCAGAACCTGCCGCTGGTCTGTGTGGTGGGCGTCGACCACCAGTGGGGCCTCGAGGTCGGGGTCTACAAGCGCACGTTCGAACAGCCGTCGCCGCAGCCCGGTGTGCACTGGAGCAAGGACGTGCGGTTCGACAAGATCGCTGAGGGCTTCGGCTGCCACGGCGAGTATGTCGAAAAGGAAGACGAGATCGGCCCGGCCATCGAGCGGGCGTACGCCAGTGGCAAGACCGCTGTCGTCCACGTCTGCATCGACCCGAAGGCCAACTCGGAAGAAATGCCGAAGTACGACGAATTCAGAACTTGGTACGCCGAGGGCACTCAGTAAGGAAAGGTTGGCGCTATGCGCGAATATCTGAAGTTCTACATCGACGGCCAGTGGGTCGACCCGGTCGAGCCGAAGTGGTTGGACGTCGACAACCCGACAACCGAGCAGGTCTCCGGCAAGATCGCACTCGGCACGGCGGCCGATGTAGACAAGGCGGTCAAGGCGGCGCGTAACGCCTTCGCCAGCTGGTCGCAAACCAGTCGGGAGGAGCGCCTCGACGTGCTGCAGGCGATGCTGGCGGAATACCGAAAGCGCACAGCCGATCTTGCCGACGCGGTGACCGAGGAGATGGGTGCGCCACCCTCACTGGCGGCGGGCCCGCAGGTCAATCTCGGCATCGGGCATCTGGCGACGGCCATCGATGTGCTGAAGAACTACGAGTTCGAGGAACAGCATGGCAGCACGCTGGTGGTGAAGGAACCGATCGGCGTGTGCGGGCTGATCACGCCATGGAACTGGCCGATCAACCAGATCGCGGTCAAGGTGTATCCGGCGCTGGCGACGGGCTGCACGATGGTGCTCAAGCCATCCGAGGTGGCACCGTACTCCGCACAGATCTTCACCGAAATCGTCGACGCCGCAGGCGTTCCTGCGGGTGTGTACAACCTTGTCTACGGCGACGGCCCAGGCGTCGGCGTCGCATTGTCAAGCCATCCCGACGTCGACATGGTGTCCTTCACCGGATCCACTCGGGCCGGTGTCGAGGTGGCCCGCAGTGCCGCCTCGACGGTGAAACGGGTAAGCCAGGAGCTGGGCGGAAAGAGCCCGAACATCGTGCTGGACGACGAGGACTTCGCCAAGAGCGTGACCGCAGGCGTCTCGGTGATGATGATGAACAGCGGGCAGAGTTGTAACGCCCCGTCGCGCATGCTGGTGCCGAACTCGCGCAAGGACGAAGCCGTCGCCGTCGCGCTGGCCGTCGCCGAGCAGGTGAAGGTCGGCGATCCCGACAACAAGTCCGCGATCGGGCCGGTGGCTTCGAAGGCGCAGTTCGACAAGGTCCAGGGCTTGATCCAGAAGGGCATCGACGAGGGCGCCACGGTCGTAGTTGGCGGCCCGGGCCGGCCGGTCGGACTGGACACCGGCTACTACGTCAAACCCACGGTGTTCGCCGACGTCAAGAACGACATGACGATCGCGCGCGAGGAGATCTTCGGGCCGGTGCTGTGCATCCTCGGCTACGACGACCTCGACCAGGCGCTGGAGATCGCCAACGACACCGAATACGGCCTGGCGGGCTACGTTTCGGGCGCCGATCTGAACCAGGCTCGTGCGATCGCCAGGAGGATCCGCGCCGGATCTGTCGCGATCAACCACGGCTTCGATATGAACGCGCCGTTCGGCGGCTACAAGCGCAGCGGCAACGGGCGGGAGTGGGGTCAGTTCGCGTTCGATGAATACCTGGAGACGAAGTCGGCATTGGGTTACGCGCCGGAGTAGCGATTTCGGCGCGCTGACGGACGCTGAGCGAGCGTTAGCGCGCCGAAATCCCAATACACTGCGTCAATGCCCGGCGAAAAGTACGAATACGGAATCGATTTCGATCGCATCGCGGCCATCGACATCCACACCCACGTGGAGGTCGACGGCCACGGCCACAAGGCCTACGACGACGAACTGGTCGACGCCGTCGGAAAGTACTTCAAAAGGGGGCCGGGCGCGCTGTCGAGTGTGGATGCCCTTGCCGACGAGTACCGGCAGCACAACACGGCAGCGGTGGTGTTCACCATCGACGCGCGGACGGGAGCTCGGCACGAGCCGAACTCGATCGAGGACCTCGTCGCAGGGGCGATCCGCAACAACGACGTGTTGATCCCCTTCGGCAGCGTCGACCCGTGGCACGAGCGACGCGCGGTGCACCGCGTGCACGAGTTGGTCCGCGACTACGGCGTGAAAGGTTTCAAGTTCCACCCCAGCATGCAGGCCTTCGAGCCGAACGACCGTCGCTTCTACCCGATATACGAGGCCATCGCCGAGGCCGGCGTGCCCGCGTTGTTCCACACCGGGCAGACGGGCCTTGGCGCCGGGCTGCCGGGCGGCCATCGCATCAAGCTGCGCTACTCCGACCCGATGCTGCTCGACGACGTGGCCGCCGACTTCCCGGAGCTCACGATCGTGATGGCCCATCCCGCCGTGCCGTGGGTGGACGCCCAGATCGCCATCGCCTCCCACAAGGCCAACGCCTACATCGACCTCAGCGGCTGGTCGCCGAAGTATTTCCCGCCGCAGCTGGTGCACGCCGCCGGCCGTCAGCTGCGGACGAAGGTGCTGTTCGGCACCGACTACCCGTACATCAAGATGGACCGCTGGCGGCGCGACTTCGAGGGCCTCGACATCGATCCGGCGGTGGCGCCGCTGATCTACAAGGACAACGCACTGCGCGTGCTGGGGATCACTTCCTGAGCGCGAGCAGACGCAAAAACGTGTAAATCAGCCTTCGGTAACACGATTCTCCGTCTGCTCGCCAGGGAAGGCGATGAGTTCGTGAGGCGGCGGCGGTCGATATCCGTGAGCGACCCCGCTACCTCGAGAAGGAGACCATTGTGCCCATCCGTGAAGGCGCACCCCAGGGTGCCCCCTGCTGGATCGACCTGGCGACGTCGGATGTCGACCGGGCCACAAACTTCTACGGCGCCGTGTTCGGCTGGACCTTCGAATCCGCCGGTCCCGAATACGGCGGCTACGTCAACGCGTCCAAGGACGGCCAGCCGGTGGCCGGGCTGATGTACAACGACCCGAAGTGGAACAGCCCGGACGGGTGGACGACGTACCTGCACACCGCCGACATCAAGGGGACGATTGCCGAAGCCACCAAAGCGGGCGCGACCAGTTGCGTCGAACCGATGGAGATCAAGGACAAGGGCTGGATGGGCCTGCTGACCGATCCCACCGGCGCCTTCATCGGACTGTGGCAGCCGATCGGACACCAGGGCTTCACCGTGGTCAACGAGGCCGGTGCGCCGGTCTATCACCAGCTCATCACCCGCGACTATGGCAAAGCACTCGATTTCTACCGCGAGGTGTTCGGCTGGCAGACCGAGACCGTCTCCGACACTGACGAATTTCGCTACAGCACAGCGATTTTCGACGGTAACGCCCTTCTCGGCGTGATGGACGGAACACGCGACCTCGGCGAGGGTGTGCCGTCGAACTGGTTTTTCTTCCTCGGTGCCGAAGACGTCGACAAGACCGTGCAGTTGGTCAAGGACAACGGTGGCAGCGTGATCCGCGACGCCGAGGACACGCCGTACGGCCGGCTGGCCGCGGTGGCGGATCCGACCGGTGCGGGCTTCAACCTGTCGTCGCTGGACCAGTACTGACATCGGGCTGCTGGACACCCTGACCCTTGCGCAGGGTGTCCAGCAGTTCGCGGTACGGTCCGACGAGGTAGGCGGTGTCGCCCGCGCTCAGCCTGGCGTCGCGCCGGGGATGCAGCCGAACCGCGGCGCCTGGCCTCGTGATCGCGATGACCCGCGTCTGGGTCGAGAGGTCAAACATCCGCATGCCGTCGAGCTCGCTGCCCAACTTGACGTACATGCCGCCGACCATGAATGAGCGCTGGCCGACCGAGAACGTGCCGAGCACCTGCAACCCGAGTGCCGCGCCGATGAACCACGGGGTTGCGAGATCCACTGTGGAAAGCACGTTTTCGAAGCCGAAGCGCTGAGCGACCGCCGCGCCGAGGGTGCGGTCGTAGACCCGCAGCACGATCGGTACGTCGGGCCGGTTGATCTCGGGCAGGGTGCGCGGCCCGAGCATCTCCTTCAGCACGATGCCGGTTTCGATGTTGACCATGTCGTCCTGCGTCAGGACCGCGACCGCGCGCGCATCGTCGATGCGTGCGGACTCCAGTGTTTGGCGCAGCGTGGCATCGCCGAAGATCACGGGCACGTCGAGGCGGGCGGCGGTGGACAGATAGCGGTTGGCATCGTCGCGCTCGATGACGGCCACGTCGTAGCCCGCCGCTATCAGATCGCTCACCACTCGGATGCCAAAGGAGCCGAGGCCGACCACGATGACGTGGTGCCGCAGATGCCGCACCTTCCTGCGGCCCGCGGACTGCGCCATGCGGCGCGACAGCAGCACGTCGGCGATGAACGCCACCAGGATCGCGGTGGTGGTCACGCCTGCGAACATCAACCCGATGCCCCAGATCCGCAGCCACAACGGCTGGTGCATGAAGCTGAAGTCGCCGTAGCCGACGGTGGCGATGGTCTCGGTGCTGAAATAGAGCGCATCGATCCAGCTCATCCCCGGCGGGTGCCGGTAGGCGAACCGCAGCAACACCGTCGACCCGATGAGCAGCGACAACGACACGGCCAGTGCCCGGTAGAACATCGGGTTGATGTCGTCGCGGATCAACCGCACCGCATCGATCACCCGCCGCAGCAGCGGTCGGCGCGCGCGAGAGTGCGACAGCGGCCGGGGAATCGCGATGCCCTGGTCGGCCAGCTCGTCGGCGGTGCCGATCATCGAGGTCCAATCACCGGCGTTGACGTGGTAGTCGCGGCCCGGGCACGCGACCACCTCACCGCGCCTTTCCGAGCCCTCGTCGTGTATCACCGCAACCGGTGCCAGATCGCCGAAAATGTCGCGCAACCTCGCGGCCCTCGGCGCGTCCGCGCCCGAAACGACGAAGTCGATCCCGGCCACCGAAATCGTGTGTGTGGTCCGGGACAGGCACGCCTCCACCACCGACGACGCGGCCATATCTGCGACATCGAGGATCGCGCCCGGCCCGTTGTCCTGCGCCATGGCCTCACGCAACACCCCGTTGGCGAGCCGGGCGACCACCCGCACATCGGGGTTGGCTTGCCGTGCCAGCAAGGCGATTTCGAGATTGAGCGCATCGTCGTCGTCGGCACAGATGACCGCCTGCGCATCGGCGATACCGGCCCCGGTCAGACCGTCAGGGGTTTGCAACGTCACGACTCGCGCGCCGGCGTTTTTCAGCTCCTCGACGATCCGCATTCCGAGCGCATCGTCACCACACACGATGATGTGCCCGCTCATTTGCAGAACGCTACTGCGGAAAAGCCCGCCGCAAAGGACGAAGATGGTCAGATGCCCACCAGTCCCAAGATCTACGTAAAGGCGTGCATCAACGGTGCCAGGACGCCGGACCAGCATCCGAACCTGCCGGTGACGCCCGATCAGCTGGCCGCCGCGGCGCTGGCGGCCCACGGCGCGGGCGCCAAGGCGGTGCATATGCACGCCAAGAATGCCGACGGCGTCGATTCGCTGCTTCCCGAGCACGTGGACGGCGCGGTCTCAGCGGTGCGACACGCGGCACCGGGCCTGCCGCTAGGGGTGACGACCGGGTACTGGGCGCTGCCCGACGTGGACGCGCGGTTGCGCGCGGTTGACGGCTGGACCGTGCTGCCCGACTTCGCGTCGGTGAACTGGCACGAGCCGGGTTCGGAGGAGCTGGCGCGGCTGCTGTTGAGCAAGGGGCTTGGCGTCGAGGTCGGCATTTTCCACACCGAGGCGGCAGAGTCCTGGGCGGCCTCGGAGATCGCTGCGCATTGCATGCGGGTGATGATCGAACTGCAGGCCGATGGGGATATCGCGACCGCCGACGACCTGCTCGGCCAGGTGCTGGAGGCGGGGTCACCGGCGCCGGTGCTGCTGCATGGGTTCGACGAAAGCTGTTGGCCGCTGCTGGAACACGCAGGGGCACGCGGTGTGCAGACCCGCATCGGCATGGAGGACACGCTGCGGCTGCCGGACGGTTCGACCGCGCCGGACAATGCCGCGCTGGTGTCCGCCGCGGTGCAGCTGCTCAGTCGGTAGGCGCGGCCAGCGCGAAATCGGCGTAGTCGAAACCAGGTATCACCACACAGCTGACCAAACAGGGCACGTCGTCGCGGGGGCGGGCGCGCTGCCAGTGTCCCGGCGGCACGACGATCTGCGGCTGTTCGCCTGCGAGGATATCGGCGCCGAGTAAATGCGTTGTGGCGCTGTCCTGTTCGGCTCCGATCTGCAGTAGCAGCGGACCGCCGAAGTGATACAGCCACAGTTCGGCGCTGCGCACCGTGTGCCACGCCGACTGCTGACCGGGCATGAGCAGGAACAGGATTGCGGTGCCTGCACTGCGCGGCCCGGTGTAGTCGGGTGGCAGCCCGGACTGGGGTACCGTCAACTCGCTGCGCCAGGTCTCCCTGAACCAGCCGCCCTCTGGATGAGGCGACAGGTCGAGCCGATGCGCCCACTCTGGAAGGTCGCTCGTCACAATTGCCCCCTTAATCGGTTCCGGGACTCCACAATAGAGACGATGGCTACCGACACGGCACCTATTGTCCTGATCCACGGATTGTGGATGTCACCGCACAGTTGGCGCGGCTGGATCGACCGCTACGGTGCGGCGGGCCACGCCGTACATGCTCCGGCGTGGCCGGGCGTATCAGAACTCGACGAGGAACTCGACCACACCAAGGCACCTGCCGATATCGGGATCGGTGAGGTGGTGGATCACTATGCCGACTTCGTGCGGGGGTTGCCCGCACCGCCGATCCTGATGGGCCACTCCTTCGGTGGCCTGATCACCCAGATGCTGCTCAGCCGCGGGCTGGGCCGGGCAGGCGTCGCGATTCACCCCGCCGCACCGCGCGGGGTCTATCGGCTGCCGCTCTCGGTGCTGCGGGCCACGTTTCCGGTGGTTCGCAACCCCGCGAACCGGCGCCGCGCGGTGCCACTGAAGCCCGGCGAGTTCCACTATGCGTTCGCCAACACCGTGTCCCGGGACGAATCGGACGCCTGGCGCACGAAGCTTGCGATCCCCGGGCCTGGGCGGCCGCTGTTCCAGTCCGCACTGGCCAACTTCACTCCCAAGTCGAAGGCGGCGACGGTGGTGGACTATGCCAAGCCCGACCGGGCGCCCTTGCTACTGATCGCCGGAGGCCGCGACCACATCACGCCGTCCTCGGTGGTTTACGAGAACTTCACCCGCTACCGGCGGTCGCCGGCCCCGACCGACTTCAAACTGTTCGAGGGCCGGCCGCATCTGACGGCGGCGCTGGACGGCTGGACCGACGTGGCCGATTACGCGTTGACGTGGACGACGGGACGCACCGGATAGTCTGACCGCATGGTCCGCCTGCGCCCCGGTTGGCTGGTCGCACTGTGTGCGGCGGTGCTGGCGGTCAGCGTCTGGCTGCCGTGGCTGACCAGCAGGGCGGACGGCGGCGGGCGCGCGAGCGCGATCGGCGGGATCGTCGGCAACATGCCGGTGCCGCCGCCCGGCTTCGGTGTCGGACAGCTGATCACCCTGCTGGCGTCGACATTGATCGTCGCTGGCGCGATGGCCGCGCGCGGCCTGTTCGGCCGGCTGGCGTCATCATCGGCGCTCGCCATTTCGATACTGCTGGTGGTGCTGACGACGTGGTACTACCGGCTGTACGTGTACTCGCCGGTGTCCGCGGGCTACGGGCTGTACCTCGGTGGCGCGGCCGCGGTCCTCGCGGTGGTGTTGTCGGTATGGGCGATGGTTTCGGCCTGGTCGGCGGTCAGCAGGGTTTCATGAGCGGTTTCGTCGAACCGGTCTCGTTGACCGGCGAGCGCTGGGTGACTCTGGAACCGCTTGCGCGCGAGCATCTTCCGGAGATCGCCGAGGCGGCCGCCGACGGCGAGCTTGGCCGCCTGTGGTTCACCCATGCGCCGAAGGCCGAGGCACCGGAGAAGTGGGTCGAGATGCGACTGGCGGCACAGAAGCCCGATGAGGGGCTCACCTTCGTGGTGCGCAGCCTCGACGGCACTTTCATCGGGTCGTCGAGTTATCTGAACGTCGACGCGGTCAACCGGCGACTGGAGATCGGCAACACGTGGTACGTCGCGGCGGCCCGGCGTAGCGGCGTCAACTCCGAGACCAAGTTGCTGATGCTTGGCCACGCGTTCGAGGAGTTGGGCTGTGTCGCAGTCGAATTCCGCACCCACTTCTTCAATTTCGCCAGCCGCGCGGCGATCGAGCGGTTGGGTGCGAAACTCGACGGTGTGCTACGCAGCCATCAGGTGCTTCCCGACGGTTCGCGCCGCGACACCGTGGTGTATTCGATCCTCGACATCGAGTGGCCCGCGGTGCGCAACAATCTAAACGCCCGGTTAGCGGCTTTCTAGCTAACCCAGATGCCCACTGCACCTGCTGTTTTGGTACGGCTAGCGCACGGCTACGGTACGGGGTAGGTACGGTTACGGTACGGCCTCTGTTGGGGGTACCAGCGGGGTACGGGGGTTGGCTTGGCAGGCCGCTGGTCCTCGGAGTCGGCGATGGTGTCAGGGTATTGGTCGTCGATCACCCGGCCCTACTACAACGTCCAGCCGCAAGTTCCATCGCAACCATTTGGTTAACCGGCTTCCCAATTTCACGGGCGAAGTCATCGCTGGGCGCCAGCACCCACTTACCGTCCTCGTAGACCATCGTGCGGGATTCCCTTCCGAACCGGATGCCCTCTAATCCCATGCGGACGATGGCCCTATCGCTGCCCTCTATGCGGACGCCGGTCACCTTGATTGGGAACCCGGTCGGTTTACAGATCTGGCTGAAGGCCACGAAGTCCGTCTCACTCATGTTGTCGCGAACTCGCTTGCTCATCAATTGCCAGACACCGGCGAAGTCGCCCGAGGTTTGGCGGTCAGCGATCTCCTGAGCAGCCGCCGTGGCCGCTTCAAGCGTCTGCGGGTCGCCAGATGGTGTCGGCCGAGATAGATCAGGGAGCTTCGTTCCGCAAGCGGACAACAGCATCAATAGAACGCATACGGCAACGACATTGC